>NZ_KL647083.1:0-300858 GCF_000725625.1 Streptomyces sp. NRRL F-6676 | reverse complement strand
CCCGCCGACGCACCGAACCTGCCGAGCTCCCCGGCGCCCAAGGGCCCCACACCCGATGCCACCCCTTCACCCCCGCCCACTGCCAGGGGCGCGCGGAACGGCGCGACCAGCCCCGACACACCCGCACCCGCGCACGCACCGAGCCCCCCCGGCCCCCCCGCACCCCCGGCACCATGGCCGCCCCCTCCCGAGACGGCGACCTCCGGCGAACGTTCGCCACCTTCCCCGCCCGAACCGGCGGAGCCACAGGCGAGCCGTTCGCCACCACCTGGTGGGGCAACGCCTGGCTCACCGCCCTGGAGGCGGGAGCCCTCGACCCCGCCCGCCTCACCCGCGGCCGCGCCTACGCCGCCCAGGGCAACGTCGACGCCATCACCGTCACCCCCGGCCAGGTCCTGGCCTACGTCCGCGGCAGCCGCCCCCGCCCCTACCGCACCCAGGTCCGCCTCCGCACCCTCTCCGACGCCGACTGGGACCGCTTCCTGGATGCCGCCGTGGAACGCCCCGGCCACATCGCCGCCCTCCTCGACAAGGAGATGCCGCACTCGCTCGCGGACTGCGGCGTCCCCCTGCTCCCCGGCCCCGGTGACCTCGAACCGCTGTGCAGCTGCCCGGACCGCGGCCACCCCTGCAAGCACGCCGCCGCCCTCTGCTACCAGACCGCACGCCTGCTCGACGAGGACCCCTTCGTCCTGCTCCTACTCCGCGGCCGCGGTGAACGCACACTCCTCGACGCCCTCTCCCGCCGCAGCGCCGCCCGCGCGGCCCGCGCCGCACAGAACGCGCACGACACGGCCGCCCTGCCCGGCGTCCGCGCCCGCGACGCCCTCGCCCCGCGCACCCTCCCGCCGCTCCCCGCCCCGCTGCCCCCGCTCCCGCACCCCGAGCAGCCACCGGCCCACCCCGCCGCCCCCGGCGGCCCGGACCCGCTCGCCCTCGACCAGCTCGCCACCGACGCGGCCGCCCGCGCCCACGCCCTGCTCACCACGGGACGTGACCCCGTGGCCGAGCTGACCCTGTGGCAGGACGCCGTCCGCCTCGCCGCCGCCCGCCCCGGCTCCGGCCTCACCGCCACCACCCGCGCCCTCTACGCCTCGCTCGCCGCCGCCACCGGCCGTACGACCGCCGACCTGGCCCGTGCGGTCGCCGCCTGGCGGCAGGGCGGACCGGAGGGGCTCGCCGTCCTGGAGGAGCCGTGGGACCCGCCGGCGGGCCGCTTCGACCGGGCCCGCCCGCTGCTCCTCGCCGCCGACCTGCCCGCCTTCCGCCCCTGGCGCAACCGGCTCACCCACCCCGCCGGCCACGTCCAGCTCCGCCTCGGCCGCGACCACCTCTGGTACGCCTACGAGTCGGAACCCGGAACGGAGGACTGGTGGCCCCGCGGTACCCCCGACCTCGACCCGATCGGCGCGCTCACCGGACTCGGCGCCCTACCGTGACGGCGGGACGGGGCCCGACCTCACGGTCCGCTCCAGGCGGCTGCCGCCTCCTGGGCGGTGGCGTGGGTGGTGAAGACCTGTTCCAGGCCGACGATGCGGAAGATGCGCTGGACGCGGTCGGGGACGGCGGCCAGGGCGATGTCCGCGCTCATCCGGAGGGCGTGGTTGCGGGCGGCGATCAGTACGGTGATGCCGCTTGAGTCGCAGAAGGTGAGACCACCCAGGTCCATGATCAACTGCTGGCCCGCGTGCAGGTCCAGGCGTTCCAGGGCCTCCCGGGCCTGGGGAGCGCTGTGGTGGTCGAGGTCGCCGGTCAGTTCGATGACGGGTCCGCCGGCGCCGGTGCGGGTGTGTACGGTCAGGGAGCTCACTGCTGCTCTTCACTGGGGGATCGGGGCACGTTGATCGCAAGGACAGCGGTGTCGTCGTCCACGCCGGCGCCAAGGGTGCCGAGCAGGTCGCCGAGGGCTTGGACGGTGTCCGAGGCGGTGGTGGGGGCCAGCGAGCGCGCGAAGTCCACAAGTGCTTCGTCGCCGTACCGGCCGCCGGATCGGTCGGTGTGGGCCTCGGTGAGGCCGTCGGTGTAGAGCAGCAGGGTGTCGCCGGCCTCCAGGCGGACGGTGGTGGTGGCGATGTGGGCGTCCGCCAGGGCGCCGATGAGCTGGCCGCCGGGGGTGGGCAGCTCATCGGCGCTCCCGTCGGCACGCATCAGGATGGCCGGCGGATGGCCGCCGCTGGCCAGGGTGACCTGGAAGGCCCCCTCGTCGTCGACGGGGGTGAGCAGTCCGAAGATCACCGTGCAGAACCGCGGGTCGGTGCCGCTGTACTCGTGGTTCAGTACGGTGTTCAGATTGCCGAGCACGGCGGCGGGATCGGAGTCGTAGACGGCGGCGGCGCGCAGCGTGTAGCGGGCGAGCGAGGTGATCGCGGCCGCGGCGGCGCCCTTGCCGCACACATCACCGAGGAACAGGCCCCAGGTGCCGTGGGCGAGGGGGAACAGATCGTAGAAGTCGCCGCCGACCTCGTCGACGGAGGCGATGTGGTAGTAGGCGGCGACGTCCAGGCCGGGTACGTCGTCCAGAACCGGGGGCAGCAGGGTGCGCTGCAATGTGGTGGCCAGGGTCTGGAGGCGGTCGCGCTCCCGGTCGACCTCCTGCCGGGCGCGCAGCAGCTCCGTCTCGTAGGCGCGCCGGTCGCGGGCGTCGGTGACAGTGGTGCGGATCAGCAGTGGCTGCCCGTCCTGGCCGGTCTTGACGGTGGAGGTCACCAGGACCGGCAGGCGGGAGCCGTCGGCGGTCCTCATCTCCAGCGCGATGCCGCCGACCTCGCCCTGCATGGACAGCAGCGGCGCGAAGTGGGTCTCGTGGTAGAGCCGGCCGCCCACCGTGAGCAGGTCGGAGAACCGTTTGCGCCCGACCAGGTCTTCGCGGCGGTGGCCGAGCCAGTCCAGCAGCGTCTTGTTGACCTTGACGATCTGGCCGTCCAGCAGTGTGGAGAGATATCCGCACGGCGCGTTCTCGTACAGGTCCTCGGCACTGTCCTCCAGCAGCGCGGAGAACAGTGCCCGCTCGTCCTCCGGTTCGCCGTCGCGGCCCGTCCCGCCGGGGTGGCCGTCGTCGGCCTCGCACATCACCGGGCGATCCCGGCGGCGAAGGAGGCGATCGCCGCGGCGGTCGCCTCGGGCGCGCTCAGCTGCGGGCAGTGCCCGGTCGCGGCCAGGGTGACCAGCTCGCTGCCCGCGATCCGGGAGTGGACGAAGGACCCCACCTCCGGCGGGGCGATCGCGTCGTGGGAGCACTGCGCGATCAAGGTGGGGAGCGTGACCCGCGCGAGGTCGTCGCGGTTGTCGGACAGGAAGGTGACCCGGGCGAAGACCCGGGCGATCTTCGGGTCGGTGCGGCAGAAGCTGTTGGTCAGCTCCTGGCCCAGCTCCGGACGCTCCGCGTTGCCCATGATCACCGGGGCCATCGCCGCCGACCAGCCCAGGTAGTTGGAGTCCAGTGACTCCAACAGCTCGTCGATGTCCTCGGTGCTGAACCCGCCCCGGTAGCCGGTGGCCGGATCGTCGATGTAGCACGGCGAGGGGGTCAGCAGCACCAGGCCGGCGAAGTGCTCGGGCTCCTGCGCGGCGGCCAGCACGCCCATCATGGCGCTCACCGAATGCCCCACGAAGACCACCGGGCCCGCGTCCAGCTCGCGGCAGACGTCCAGGACGTCCTGCGCGTATCCGTCGAGGCGGGCGTAGCGGGCCTCGCTCCAGGCCGACATGTCCGAGCGGCCCGCCCCCACGTGGTCGAAGAGGACCACCCGGAAGTCGCGCTCCAGGACCGGCACCACCAGACGCCACATGTTCTGGTCGCAGCCGAATCCGTGGGCCAGCACGAGCACCGGCCCGTCCGCCCGGCCTGTCACCGTCACATGGTTCCTGGCTCGTACGTCCATGGGTCCCATCCTCGCATCCCGCCCCTCGTGACCCTCTGCCCCCGGCCGCCACCCCGCCACCCGGCGGGCGGCGGGTCCGGCCGCGGGCCCGCGGCAACATGGACGAGAACGGCCCTCGCAGGGTCCGCCCGTACGGCGGCGACGGGGAGCCCCAGCCCGGACCAGCGCTGTCTGCTCACGGACTCACACGCCCCCGCTGTCGGGCTGGGACGTCACTTGTAGATCTTCCCCGGTTCGGCCTTGCCCGGAGCGAGCAGCTGGGAGACGGTCACGAAGGTGTAGCCCTGCTTGCTGAGCGCCCGCAGGATGGACGGCATGGCCGGGACGGTGCCCTTGTGCAGCGGGTGGAGCAGGATGATCCCGTCCCGGTCGGCGCCCTCGAGGACGCGCCGGGTGATCAGCGCGGTGTCGTCCGTGGCGTAGTCCTTCGCGGTCACCGTCCACAGCACCTCCGCCATCCCCAGTTCCTTGCAGATTTCGGAGACGCGGTCGTCGGTGCGGCCCTGGGGCGGGCGCATCAGCGTCGGCTCGCTGCCGGTGAGGCGGGAGATGGCCCCTGCCGTACGGCGCAGCTCGTCGCGGATCTGCGCGTCGGACGCATCGGTCAGCACCGGGTGGGTCCAGGTGTGGTCCCCGATCTCGTGGCCGTCCCGGGCCATCCGCCGCACCACGTCCGGGAACCGGTGGATGCGACGGCCCTCGAGGAAGAACGTCGAGGGCGCCTTGTACTCCTTGAGGAGGTCCATCACCCGGTCGGTGGGTTCGCCCGGGTTGCCGTCGAACGTGAGTGCGATGCACTTGGCTTTCCGGCAGTCGACCTGCCCCGACGGTATTCGTGCTCCGGACGCCGCCCGATCACGTTCCGTGCGCGGGGAGAGCGTCTCCATCCGGTTCGCCCGGACGATCACGACGACGGTCGCCGTCACCACCGCCACCACGGCCAGGGTCAAAAGTACGAACAGGCGGGGCCGCCTGGCGAGGATCTTCACGACAGGGAGAAGGCCCCGGTGCCGCACGGGTTGCCCGGCGGCCCCGTTGGTGAGGTAGGACACATGTGCGAGGCGCCGTGGAGCGACGGGCGCCGGGCGGGCGCCCCGAACGCCCTCATGGACGGCAACGGCCTCCCCAGGGGGCCTCTGTACGATGCTCGGGCGTCTTGCCTCACGTGCCCCGCGGACAACGGGGTGGCCGATGACCTGCTCACCAGGCGGGTTGGGCACACGAACGTGAAGACGACGGAGGAGCGGTACGTGAAGCCGGACGTGGCGGACCTGCTTCCCGCGGCGCAGGCATGGGGAGGTCTCGCAGGGGACGTGTGAGAGATCGTGACGACAAAGGTGTGAACCGGTGAGCGAAGCCAAGATCGAAACGCTGCAATACCGCTTTGACGGGCCGGAAGACGCCCCGGTCCTGATCCTGGGACCGTCCCTCGGCACCACATGGCACATGTGGGACCGCCAGATCCCCGAACTGGCCCAGCAGTGGCGGGTGCTCCGGTTCGATCTGCCCGGGCACGGGGGCGCGCCCGCGCATCCGGCCGGGGCCGTCGGTGATCTCGCCCGGCGGCTGCTGGCCACGCTCGACGCGCTCGGCGTGCAGCGGTTCGGCTACGCGGGCTGCGCGTTCGGCGGCGCCGTCGGCCTCGAACTGGCGCTGCGCCACCCCGAGCGGCTCGCCTCCCTCGTACTGATCGCCGCCTCGCCCCGGTTCGGCACGGCGGACGAGTTCCGCCAGCGCGGGGTGATCGTCCGCAGCAACGGGCTCGACCCGATCGCCCGTACCTCGCCCGAGCGCTGGTTCACCGGCGGGTTCGCCGCCGCGCAGCCCGCGATCACCGAGTGGGCGGTGCAGATGGTCCGCACCACCGACCCCGGCTGCTACATCGCCGCCTGCGAGGCCCTCGCCGCGTTCGACGTGCGCGGCGAACTCGGCCGCATCGGCGTGCCCACGCTCGTCCTGGCCGGCTCCGAGGACCAGGTCACCGGGCCGGCCGAGGCCCGCACCCTGGTCGCCGGCATCCCCGACGCCCGGCTCGCGGTCGTCCCCGGCGCCTCCCACCTCGTCCCGGTCGAACAGCCCGGCGCCGTCACCGACCTGCTCGTACGCCACTTCTCCAGCGCGTGGCAGCAGCCGGTGTTCGACACCACCACCGGCCAGATCCCGCTCCCGGCCGTCCCGGTGCCCCCGGCGCCGGTCGTCGGGCCGGGGACCACGCCGCTGGCCGCGATCGCCCCGGCCGCCGCCCAGCCCGAGCCGGTGGGCCGGCCCGACCCGTACGACGCCGGGATCAAGGTGCGCCGCGAGGTGCTCGGCGACGCGCACGTGGACCAGGCACTGGCTGCGGCGGACGAGTTCTCCGGCGACTTCCAGGAGCTCGTCACCCGGTACGCGTGGGGCGAGATCTGGGACCGGCCGGGACTCGACCGCCGTGCGCGCAGCTGCGTCACGCTCGCCGCGCTGATCGCCGGCGGGCACACCGAGGAGCTCGGCGCGCACGTCCGCGCCGCCCTGCGCAACGGGCTGACCCCCGCCGAGATCAAGGAGGTGCTGTTGCAGACCGCCGTCTACTGCGGCATCCCCGCCGCCCAGGGCGCCTTCCGGGTGGCCCAGCAGGTGATCCGCGAGGAGACCACCCCCGAGTGATCCCGGGGTCCGGCCACGATCCGGGCAGCGGAAGCACCACCCTGACGTGCTCCGCCACCGCCGCGCCGGGGGCAGGATGGAACCATGAAGCTCACCAAGAAGACGCACTCCTGTGTCCGCCTCGAGAAGGACGGACGCACCCTCGTCATCGACCCCGGCATGCTCAGCGAGGAGGACGCCGCGGTCGGCGCGGACGCGATCCTGGTCACGCACGAGCACATGGACCACTTCGACGAGGGCCGGCTGCGGGCCGGTCTCGAGGCCAACCCCGAGGCCCGGATCTGGACCCTGAAGTCGGTCGCCGAGAAGCTCTCCGCAGCGTTCCCCGGCCGCGTCCACACCGTGGGCCACGGCGACACGTTCACCGCCGCCGGCTTCGACGTCCAGGTCCACGGCGAGCTGCACGCCGTGATCCACCCCGACATCCCGCGGATCACCAACGTCGGCTACCTGATCGACGGCGGCGCCGTCTTCCACCCCGGCGACGCGCTCACCGTCCCCGACCACCCCGTCGAGACGCTGATGCTGCCGGTGATGGCCCCCTGGAACAAGATCGCCGACGTCATCGACTACGTCCGCGAGGTGAAGCCGCAGCGCGCGTACGACATCCACGACGCGCTCCTGACCGACCTCGCCCGCCCGGTCTACGACGGCATGATCGGCGGCCTCGGCGGCGCCGAGCACCTGCGGCTCGGCTCCGGCGGCTCCGCCGAGCTCTGAGCGCCCGGCGAAGCCGGGCCCGGCCGCGTTGTCGGACCCGCCCGGTAGTTTGTAGGGCATGCGCATCGCGACCTGGAACGTGAACTCGATCACCGCTCGGCTGCCCCGGCTGCTCGCCTGGCTGGAGAGCAGCGGGACGGACGTGCTGTGCGTCCAGGAGACCAAGACCACCGAGGAACAGTTCCCGTCCGACGCGCTGCGCGAGCTGGGCTACGAGTCCGCGGTGCACGCGACCGGCCGGTGGAACGGCGTGGCGGTGGTCTCCCGCGTCGGCCTGACGGACGTCGTCAAGGGCCTCCCCGGCGATCCCGGGTACGACGGCGTCCAGGAGCCCCGCGCGGTCTCCGCGACCTGCGGCCCGGTCCGCGTCTGGTCGGTCTACGTGCCCAACGGCCGCGAGGTCGACCACCCGCACTACGCCTACAAGCTCCAGTGGTTCGAGGCGCTGCGCGCGGCGATCGCCGGGGACGCGGCGGGCGACCGCCCGTTCGCCGTCCTCGGCGACTACAACGTGGCCCCCACCGACGACGACGTCTACGACCGCGCCGCCTTCGAGGGCTCCACCCACGTCACCCCCGCCGAGCGCGCCGCGCTCGCCTCCCTGCGCGGGGCGGGTCTGACGGACGTGGTCCCGCGCCCGCTGAAGTACGACCACCCGTACACCTACTGGGACTACCGCCAGCTCTGCTTCCCCAAGAACCGCGGCATGCGGATCGACCTGGTGTACGGCAACGAACCGTTCGCCAAGGCCGTCCAGGACGCGTACGTGGACCGCGAGGAGCGCAAGGGCAAGGGCGCCTCGGACCACGCGCCGGTGGTGGTGGACCTGGACGTCTGAGCCGCCCGCACGGGCCGGCCCCGGTCAACCGCACGGGCCGACACCGGCCAACCGCACGCCCGCCCGGTGCCGGCCCCGCCTCACAGCAGCCGCAGGTCCACCGAGTCCGCCAGCGCGGCGAGGCCCGCCGGGCCGGGGTGCAGATGGTCGCCGCTGTCGTACTCCGGCCGCAGCCGCGTCGGACGGCCGGGGTCGCGCAGGACGGCGTCGAAGTCGAGGACGCCGTCGAACGTGCCGTCGGCTTGGCGCAGCCAGGCGTTGACCGCCGCGCGCCGTGCGTCCGCGCCGGCGGTGCACAGCGCCTCGCCCTCGCACGGGGCGATCGTCGCGGCCAGCATCCGGACCCCGCGCGCGTGCGCCCGGTCGGCCAGCTCGCGCAGCCCGGCGATCACCTGGTCCGCCGTGGCGCCCCAGCGGACGTCGTTGACGCCCTCGAACACCACGGCGGTCCGTACCGACGTCTGCGCCAGTACGTCACGGTCCAGCCGGTGCGGTGCGCTCACCCCGCCGGTGTCGGTGGAGACCCCGTCGCCCGGATAGCGGTCGGTGACCACGCGGTTCGCGGAGATCCCCTCGTCGAGCACCCCGTAGTGGGGGACCGCGCGCTGGTCCAGCAGCCGGCCGGCCAGCACGTTGGGCCAGCGCCGGTTGGTGTCCGTGCCGGACTTCTCGCCGTCGGTGATCGAGTCCCCGAGCGCCACCACCGTGCCCGGGCCGCCGCCGGTGCCCTTGCCCGCGTCGCCGCCGGTGCCGCCGCCCACGTCGACGCCGGTGAGGAACGGCCAGGTCGTCAGCGTCGAGGTGTACGCCTCCGGGCCGCCGTCCCGCGTGTGGTCGCCCGGCTCGCTGAGGTACGACCGCTGGAGCGCGAGCCGGTGCACGGGCGCCGCCGTGACCGTCCCCGGCAGCTGGAAGCTGACCAGCAGGTCGGCGTCGGCGGGCACCGCGAACGGAACCGGGTCGCTGACCGCCTGCGCGCCCGCCGGCACCGTCACGCCCCGTGCCCCGCCGAAGGACAGCGGCACCGGCGTCCCGGCCGCCGCCGCCCCGGAACCCCGCACCGCCACCGTCGCCCCGCCGATCCGCACCGGCGACGGGGCGAAGGTGTTGTCGAACCGCAGCCGCGCCCGCGGCCCGCCCACGGAGGTGTGCACGACGAGCCGCAGGGTGCGGTCGGTCCACGGGCCGACCGAGGTGTACCCCGAGGTCGCGGCGGCCCAGCTGCCCGTCCAGCCGCGCCCGGCGGACCGCACCGACAGCGCGAAGACATGCAGGTCGCGGTCGCGCGGCAACGCGACCGACGCCACCGCCCGGCCGCGTACGAGCGGCACCGTCACCACATAGAGCCGCGCCCGCTCGGCGAGCGGACCGGCGGGCGTGTTGAGGTGCGGCAGCGCGACGGCCTTGGTGGCGAGGGGGCCGGTGCGCCAGTCGGGGGCGGTCAGCCGGTAGGCGGAGCGCGAGCCGTCGGCGTACCGCACCGTGCCGGAGCCGCCGGCGTCGGCGCCCTCGGCCCCGGTGCCGGCGACGAGGAACGCGAGCGCGTCGCCGCGGCCCCGCAGCCGTACCGACTGCCCGGCGGCCCGTACGTTGTCCGGCGCGCCCGGGGCGGTACGGGGCCAGGTCAGCCGGGCGCCCTGGACGGTCAGTACGCGCCCCGGCGTCCAGCCGGCCGCCGTCAGATCCCGCGCCGACAGCGAACGCCCGGCCCCGTCGAAGTCCGCGGCGTCCGGCCGGGCGTCGTCGCTGACGGCCACGTTGTCGAACAGCCGCGCGAGCGACACGGCGCCGGAACCGGCGCCCGGGCCCGTGGCCGTCCCCGCCGCCGCCCGCGCGGGCGCGCCGGGCAGCAGGACCCCCGCGCACACCCCCAGGGCCGCGGCCACCCACCCGAGACGCAGGCGCACCAGGGGCTCCTCTCGAAAGTAAGAAAACGACAGGGGGAACGGAAAGAGGAACTGACGGGACACCAGATGCCTCTTGAAGCTAGGGAGGAGGAGGCGAATCGTCAATGAACCGCGGATGAACACACCGGTACCGCGCGCTTCTGGTGCACGGCGCGGGGACGATGCCACATTGGACATATGAACATCCCTTTTCTGGGCAACTGGCGCAAGAGCCACGGTGCGACGGCCCTCGGGGGTGCGGTGCTCACCGCCGGCGACCCCGACAGCTCCGGCGGTGAGGGGATCGCCGCACTGCTGGCCGAGTGCGAACTGCTGCGCGCGCAGGCCGAGCGGGCGGGGGTCGAACTGGACGACACGGCGGACTCGCTGGCGGCGCTCGACCAACTGGTCCCGCGCTGGCGGGACGACGAGGAACTGCTGCCCTGGCTGGGCAACGACGCGGGGCTGTACCTCGGCACGGTCATCGTGCGGACGGTGCCCGGCGCGGTCTGGGAGCTGAGGTCGGGGCACCCGGTGGTCCTGCTCGCCACCGGCCGGGAGATCGACGTGGTGACGGACGGCCAGGACTGGGCGGTGACCGGCGCGCCCGAACTGTCCCAGGTCTACGCGGAAGTGGCGTGACCCCCGAGCCCCACCCCGCGCCCTGGAGCACCCACCCCGCGCCCCACTCCACCCCGGGCCGGCGCACGCCCGCGCACACCCCGCGCACATCCCGCGCGCGCCACGGCCCGCGCCCGTACGGGAGGCCCGCGCCGGCAGCGAGTAGGCTGACCCCGCACGGCTGTCGGTCCGTCGATCGAACGGCACGCGTCACCAGGGGGAGCAGCGCACCGCACCCGGCCGGCCTTGTCCGGCGGCAGCCGAGGATCACTGCTCGCGCGGCGGAACCGACACGCACGACGGGTCGTCCGCCGACGAGAAGAAGGTCAGCTGCACGCCGGACGGGCCGGGCCCCCGGCGTCCTCGTGCTGTCAGCCCGCCGGCCGCCCACCGGGTGCCACCGTCGGCCGCGAGGCCCGTGCAGGTCGGCGGCCGGCGCTGAAACGGCACCGTCGGTCCCCTGCGACCTGATCCGAACGACAGGCCCTAGCCGGAGCGGGGATCGAGGGACTGCGCGATCTGCGCGGTGATCCCGCCAAGTTGACGAGCCTGCTCCTCGGTGAGCAGCTCGAAGACGTGCCGGCGCAGGGCCGCGTAGTAGGCGGGCGCCGCCTCCGCGTACTTGAGCGCCCCCGCCTCGGTCAGCGAGGCGATCGTGATCCGGGCGTCCGACGGGTTCTGCTCGCGTACGAGCCAGCCCTGCCGCTCCAGCCGGGACGCGATGCGGGACAGGTGCGACGGGGTGACCCGGGACAGTTCGGCGAGTGAACTCATGGTGTGTGTACGGTCCCGATGCCGGGTCAGGCACCACAGGATCAGGAACTCGTGGTGACTCAGGCCCTGTTGTTTGAGCTGTCCGTCCAGCGCCGCGGGGAGCCAGAGGAGCACCGACAGGAGTGACTCCCAGGTCTCCGCCTCGGCGGCGGCAAGCTCATGGTTCGCTTCCACGCGCCTGATCGTAGCGCGAAGGTACTTTCCACAGTAAATTTCTTTCAGTTACTTGCCACGGAAACCAATCGACTCTAAGTTAGTTTCCGAAGCAAGTAACTGTGTGATCAAGGAGTATCCATGCGTGCTGCCCGCTACCACGACTACGGTCCCGCCGACGTGCTCGTCATCGAAGACGTCCCGCAACCGCATGCCGGTCCCGGCGAGATCCGCATCCAGGTCACCGCCGCCAGTGTGAACCCCGTCGACTGGAAGCTGCGTTCAGGGGGTGTACGCGCCCAGTTCCCGGTCGACTTCCCGGCGGTCCCCGGTCGCGACGCCGCCGGTCTGGTGGACGAGGTCGGCGAGGGCGTCACCGGGGTCGCCCTCGGTGACCGGGTGTTCGGCCTCGGCGGGATATGGGGAGCGAGCGCGCAGTACGCCACGCTGACCGCCTGGGCCACGGTGCCGGAGGCATGGACCCTGGAGCAGGCCGCCGGCGCCGGCCTGGCCGTCGCCACCGCGGGCCGGGGGCTGAACGAGCTGGGCGACCTGTCCGGCCGCACGCTGCTGATCGAAGGAGCCGCCGGCGGTGTGGGCAGCGCCGCCGTGGCCATGGCGGCGGCGCGCGGCGCCACCGTCATCGGCACGTCGAGCACGGGCAAACACGCCTACCTGCGCACGCTGGGGGCGCTGCCCACCACATACGGAGAAGGACTGGCCGATCGGGTCCGCGAACTGGCCCCCGCCGGTGTGGACGCCGTCCTCGACACCGCAGCCTCCGGATCGCTCCCTGATCTCGTCGCCATCGCCGGGGACGCGGGGCGCGTCGTGACGGTCGCGGACGCGGCCCGCGCGAGCGGACTCGGAGTACGGCACGTCTATGCGGAGAACGACTCCGCCGTGCTCGCGGAGGGTGCGGCACTGGGCGGCCGGGGCCTGTTCGTGCCCCACCTCGCCGCGACCTACCCCTTGGAGAGGATCGCCGAGGCGCACCGGGAGTCCGAACTCGGCCACACTCAGGGAAAGATAGTCGTCACCCTGTGACGGCGACCGAGGCCCCGGCTCCACCGCCTCGCGTACGGCCGGTGCTCCTTTCACCGGTGCCGGGGACAACTGCGTATGTGCTGCGAGGCGCTGTCGGGATTCCGCACAGGACGCGGGCGGTCCGACCCGCCGGTTACCGAGCGGTCGACGTTGCCCGGGCCTTCGTGAAGTGCCGGACGACGTATTCGTTCATGGTGCGGTGGAAGCTCGCCGCGAGGTGGGACTGCGGGGCGAACATGTCGAAGGCGTGGTAGGCACCGGGGTAGAGGTGCAGCTCGACGGGGACGCCGTGGGCGCGCAGGCCCGCGGCGTAGTCGAGGTTCTCGTCGCGGAAGACGTCGAGTTCACCGACGCCGATGAAGGTCGGGGGCAGGCCGGCGAGGTCGGTGGCCCGGGCGGCGGCGCTGTAGGGCGTGACGTCTTCGGTGCCGGCCCGGTCTCCGAGGATCGCCTGCCAGGCAAGGAGGTTGGTCGAGCGGTCCCAGATGCCGATGTCGGTGATCTCACGGCTGGAGTCGGTGGTGTTGCGGTCATCGAGCATCGGGTACATCAGCAGCTGGAACAGGGGGCTTGCTGCGCCGCGGTCGCGGATCAGCAGGGCGGTGGCGGCGGCGATGCCTCCGCCTCCGCTCTGGCCGGCCAGGCCGATCCGGGTGGGGTCGAGGCCGAGACCGGGGGCGTTGTCGCTGATCCACCGGTAGGCGGTGTATCCGTCCTCGGCGGCGCCGGGCGCGGGGGTTTCCGGGGCCAGCCGGTAGTCGACGCTGACAATGGCGCAGCCGAGTGCCGCGGACAGCGGCTTGAGCCAGGGGGTGTCCTGCGCGGCGAAGCCGAGCACCTGCCCACCGCCGTGGAACCACACGAGGACCGGCAGCGGTCCGGGCGCGTTCCGCGGACGCAGCAGGACGAGGGGGACGTCGGGGCCTTCGGCGCGCGGCACCTGGATCTCGTGGGTGGTGACGGTGGGCTCGTCGGGGAGGGTGGCGGCGATGGATTCGGCGAGCGCGCGGACGGCCTGGCGGGTGGCGGGGAGGTCGGTCAGGTCGAAGACGCCGTTCGGGCCGATCGCAATGGCCTGGAGTGCTGCGGACAGTTCGCTGTCGATCGCGGGACGGGAGCGGGGCATGGCTCTTCCTTCTGGGTGGGGTCTGCGTCAAGGGCACGGGAGAGTGGTCGGACGGTCGGTGCGGCGAGGCGGTCGCCGCACTCCCTGTCTTCGAGCCGGGGCGGCTGTGGACCAGCCCCGCGCCTGAAACGGGGCGGGACGGAGAGGGTGGCGGGCTCAGTTCGCGGTGGTCGCCGGGGCGTCGAAGTAGTGGTCCTGGCCGAGGTCGTCGAGGAGGCCGGGCTGGACGGGCTTCCAGCCGAGGAGGTCCTGGGTCAGCGTGCTCGAGGACGGGTTGTCGGCCTGGGCGTGGGCGCTCAGGAAGGCGAAGTGGGCCTCGGCCTCCGTCGGCGGGATGCTGACCACGGGCAGGTTCAGCCCCCGGCCGATGGCATCGGTGATCTCCCGGAAGGTGATCCCCTCATCGCCGACGGCGTGCAGCCGTGACCCCGCCGGCGCGGATTCCAGCGCCAGCCGGTACAGGCGTGCCGCATCCAGCGTGTGCACGGCGGGCCAGCGGTTGGCCCCGTCGCCGACATGGGCGGCGACGCCCTTCGACCGGGCGATGGAGACGAAGCCCGGGATGAAGCCGTTGCGGTCGAGCGTGCTGTGCACGGTCGGAGTGAGCCGGACGACGGACGAGCGGATGCCGCGTCCGGCGAGCGCGACCACCGCGTTCTCGGCGTCGATGCGCGGCCCCGCGTCGAGCGTGTCGACCTCGGTGAGGGTGTCCTTGCGTCCCGCGAAGGCGAACAGCACTGTGCCCGACGTGGCCACCAGGGGTTTGCCGGTGCCGGCGAGCGCGTCCCCGAGCGCCTCGACGGCGCGCACATCCGCCGCGACCGCGCCGTCGAAGTCGCCGGCGAACATGGCGTCGTGCTTGAAGGCCAGGTGGATGACCCCGTCGGCCGCGGCGGCGGCCGCGGCGAGGCCGTCGAGATCGTCGAGGTCGCCTCGGTGCACCTCGGCACCGGCAGCCGTCAACGCGGCGGCGGACCTGTCCGAGCGGGCCAGGCCCAGGACTTGATGTCCCGCTGCGAGGAGTTCTGGGACGACGGCGGAGCCGACGTGGCCGGAGGCTCCGGTGACGAATACGCGCATGGTGTGCGCCTTCCTGCTACGGGTCCCCACCAGCGGCGGAGGACCCCTGATGTCAGATCCTGACATCACAGTACACCCGATGTCAGACTCTGTCATCACGCTAATGTCAGGCTCTGTCATCGCGGGGTAGGATCGCGGCATGAGCCGATGGAAACCCGACGCACGGGGCCGCCTGGAGAAGGCGGCGCTGGAGCTCTACAACGACAAGGGCTTCGAGGCCACCACCGTGGCGGAGATCGCTGCCCGGGCCGAGGTCACCGAACGCACCTTCTACCGGCACTTCGCCGACAAACGGGAAGTCCTCTTCCAGCCCAACGCCCTCGCTGACGTCCTCGCGCACGCCACGGCCACCGCCCCCGACCCGCTCCCGCCGCTGGAGGTGGTCACCCACGCCCTGATCGAAGCCGTTCCCGTCTTCGAAGAGCGCGAGGACCTGGTACGGCAACGCCAGACCGTCATCGCCGCCAACCCCGAACTCCAGGAACGCGAACTGGCCAAGCTCGCGGCACTCGCCGCGACACTCACCCGGGCGCTGCGTGAACGCGGGGTGGACACCACCACCGCGGCGCTCTCCGCGGAAATGGGGATCGCCGCGTTCAAGGTCGCCTACGAACGCTGGGTCAACGACCCCGACCGGCGCACCCTCGCCCAGCACATTCGAGAAACCCTGGACACGGCCGGGCGCCTCACCGCTGCCGCCGAGAATGCGGCCGGGAGCGACGACGTGAGCCGCACAGGCCAGGACGACATGGCATGAATACGGGGGCACGCTGAGCGAGGAGGCCCCCGGTGGCCTCGCTCAAGGCTCGCGCCTGCGATCGGTGGTTCAGTCGGGCGGGGGCGAAGCGGATCCAGTGCCGTGCCGAGGGAAGGTCCAGGAGGGCCCGGGCGACCGCCAGGCACAGCAGTTCGGCGTCCACACGAACCAACGGGCACCCTTCGCCATGGTCGCGGCCGGCACAGACACCGGACTCATTCCTCCAGTGCGAGCACACGCCGCTCGCGCACCGCGAGCCGAGCCAGTTTCCTCAGCATCATGCCGTTGCGGACCTTGACGACGTAGTCCACGGGGAGTCCGTGCATCCGGGTGCCGGGACCTCGAAGCGGGTGCCAGTCGAGCGTGAACAGTGTGCTCTCGCCCCAGGGGATCAGCCTCATCGCGATGCGGGCCGAGCCGAAGGGGTCCGCCCTCGCTTCCAGCTCCAGTCGGTGTCGTGGCTCGCAGATGCGGACGACGCAGGTGTCGTCGAGGACCAGGGGACCGACGCCGACCCGGACCTTCAGGCGGGCGCCCACCTCTGGCCAGTGCGGGTCCGCCGCAAGAACCTGCTGGGTGCCGGTCACCCACTCGCCGTAGCGGCGGCCGTCGGACAGCAGGCGCCAGACGTCGGCGGGCGAGCTGAGGATCAGACAGCGATTCCGGGCCATGCCATTCACACTCCGGGGGGGATGGGGACGTGACCGGAGAACCGAAGCTCCTGTGCGACGGCCGGCCGCGGCCGGAACAGGTGAGAGCGGTCGTCCACCCAAGGGCCTGGCCTCAAGCCTCCTGCCGATGGCCCCCCGTGCACAGTCCGGCAGGTCCAGACGGGGGCCGGGCCCCGCCCCCGTCTGGACCTGCCGGACTGCGCGGGTGACGCCGTACGCGTGAGTCTGGGGGGCCAGGCCCCGCGGCGGCGGACTGCGGGCCCCAGTGGCCGCCCGCTCGCCGTCGCACCGAGGAGGAATCATGGCTGACCAGCAGGGAAAGACGGACCGCATCGTGGTCGGGGTGGACGGTTCGCAATCGTCGAGGCAGGCCCTTCGCTGGGCCGCACGCCAGGCGGAACTCACCCGTGGAGTGGTGGAGGCGGTGGCCGCCTGGAACATTCCGCATTTCTACGGCGCGCGCGCCTGGCTCCCCCCGTCCAGCACGGACGAAGCAGCTCTGAAGAGCCGGGCGCACAGCGAACTCGTCGAGGCCGTCGAGGAGACCCTGGGATCGTCGCCGCCGGTCGAGGTGCGGGCCGAGGCGCGCTACGGCACCGCGGCCAGTGTGCTGATCGACGCGTCGCGAGACGTGGCCGTGCTCGTGGTGGGCAGCCGAGGTCTCGGCGGCTTCTCGGGGCTGCTGCTGGGATCGGTGGCGCAGCACTGCGTTCAGCACGCCGTCTGTCCGGTCCTGGTGGTCCGCGGCGGTGAGAGCTGAGCCCGCGCGCCCGGGCCCGGTGGTGAGTGCCGTTGCGCCGAGTGGTCCCTGTATTCACCGGAAAGCAGCACTGCGCGGGCGGCCGTATCGCGGTGCGGCGCCGCCCCCGTGACCGTGGAGGCGTGAGCGGCGCGGGCGACGACCTTCCCGGCGCGGAGTGAGCCCACTCGGTCCTCGCCGCCGCTCATGTGACAGCGGCGCACCGGCAGGAGGACGCGGCACGTGAAGGCATTCGTGATGAAGGAGATCGGGCGGGTGGGTTTCATGGAGAAACCCGTTCCGCAGCCGGGTCCGGCCGACGCCGTCGTGCGCACGACCAGGGCCCTGATCTGCACCTCCGACTCCCATACGGTCCAGGGCGGCATCGGCCCACGGGAGAACCTGACACTGGGACACGAGGCGGTCGGCGTCGTGGACGCCGTCGGCAGCGAGGTGCGGGACTTCCGGCCCGGCGACCGCGTGCTCGTCGGCGCCATCACCCCCGACTGGGGCGACCTGGCGTCGCAGAACGGCCACCCCTCGCAGTCCGGCGGTCCGCTCGGGGGCTTCAAGTTCGCGAATTCCAAGGACGGGGTGTTCGCCGAGTACTTTCACGTGAACGACGCCGATGCCAATCTCGCCAGGATCCCCGACGGCATCACGGACGCGGACGCGGTCTACTGCGCCGACATGCTCTCCACCGGATTCATGGGCGCCGAACACGGCAACATCCCGATCGGTGGCACCGTGGCCGTTCTCGCCCAGGGGCCGGTCGGCATGATGGCGACGGTGGGGGCCCGGCTCCGCGGCGCCGGCCTCGTCATCGGCGTCGAGTCGGTCCCGAGCCGGCAGAAGCTCGCGCAGCTGTACGGCGCCGACGAGATCGTCGATTTCACCAGCGAGGACGTCGTCCAGCGGGTCCTCGAACTGACCGGGGGACAGGGCGTCGACACCGCGATCGAGGCGCTCGGCGCGGACGTGACGTTCCAGACCGCGGTCAAGATCACCAAGCCCGGCGGCACGATCTCCAACACCGGCTATTTCGGCGAAGGCGAGTTCGTGCGCATCCCACGCGTCGAATGGGGCGTGGGCATGGCGGACAAGACCATCGCCACAGGACTGTGTCCCGGCGGAAGACTGCGGATGGAACGACTTCTGCGGGTGCTGGAGACCAAGCGTGTCGACACCTCGCACCTGACGACCCACGAGTTCCACTTCGATGACATGGAACGGGCTTTCGAGGTCTCCGACAAGAAGCTCGAAGACGTCATCAAGGTGATGATCACCTTCTAGCGGACCCGCGTTGACAGGACGATCTGCCCGGCGCTGCGGAAGCGAGACGGCATGCACGATCCCGATCCACCGTTCCGGCCGGTCCGCGGCCGTGCGGGCTATCTGCCGCTGGAGGACCTCGGCCTCATCGGGGACGGAACGACCACCGCACTGGTGGGCCTGGACGGCTCCATCCCCTGGATGTGCCTGCCCCGGTTCGACGCCGAGCCGCTGTTCTGCGGCCTGCTGGACCATGCCCGAGGCGGCCACTTCACCCTGGCCCCCGAGGAGCTGGTGGAGGCGCGGCAGCGCTACGAACCGGACACCGGCGTCCTGGTGACCGAACTGCGCGGCCGCACCGGCCTGGTGCGCGTTACCGACGCGCTGACCCTGCGCTCCGGCGCCGACCTGACCGACGACGCACCGGCCGACCGGGCCGAACTCGTGCGGTCGGCGGTGGTGTTGGCCGGCACCGTCCGCCTGCGGGCGGAGGTGGAACCCCGGGGCGGCGCCCAGGTGCGCGCCTTGTTCAGCGGACTGGAGGTGCGCCCGTCCAGGCGGCCGGACCTCCGGCTCCACCTGCGCTCCAACCGTCCCCTCACCGGCCTGCACAGCACCCACGACCTGCGGCAGGGCGACCGCCTCGATCTCGTACTGTCCTGGGGCCGCTTCCACCGCCACCACCGTTTCGACACCGACGGGATGCTGCGGGCGACCGCCGACGCCTGGCACCGCTGGATGCGGCACTTCGACTACGGCGGTCCCGAGGAACCCCTGGTCAGACGAGCCGCGATCACGTTGAAGCTGTGCGACGACTGGGCCAACGGCTCACTGGTCGCGGCCCCCACCTCCTCCCTGCCCGCGCCGATCGGCGGCATCCGCAACTGGGACTACCGCTACGCCTGGATCCGCGACGCGGCCTACGCCGTGTTCGCGCTGCGCCGCATCGGCTTCCGCGGCGAGGCCGACGCCTTCCTCGGCTGGGTCCTCGACGCCTTCGAGTACAGCCGGCGGCCCCGGATCATGTACGACCTGAGGGGCGGGCCGGTGCCGGACGAGGTCGAGGACGCGGAACTGGAGGGCTACCAGCGCTCCGCGCCGGTGCGCTGGGGCAACGGCGCCGCCGACCAGCGCCAGCACGACGTCTACGGCGAGATCCTGGACTGCGCCCACCAGTGGCTGCGCTCCGGCGGTGAGATCCAGCCCGCGCTGTGGGCGAGCCTCGCGGGGCTCGCCGACACCGCGGAGCGGGCCTGGCGCCAGCCGGACCAGGGAATCTGGGAGGTGCGCAGCGAGGGCCGGGTGTTCACGTACTCGGCCGGGCTGTGCCAGGTGGCCCTGGACCGGGCCGCGCGGATCGGTGAACGGCTCGGTCTGCCCGGGCGGATCGCCGAGTGGCGGGCCTCCGCCGACGAGTTGCGCCGGCTCGTCCTGGAGCAGTCGTGGGACGAGAAGGCCCAGACCCTCAGCGCCCACCTGGACGGTGGCGGCGTACTGGACGCGAGCCTGCTCGCGCTCCCGCTGCGCCAGGTGCTGCCGGCCGACCACCCGCGGATGGTGGCGACCACCAAGGCCGTCTCCGAGCGACTGTCCGCGGGCGGCGGGCTGCTCTACCGCTACGTCCACGAGGAGTCCCCCGACGGCCTGGCCGGTGACGAGGGCGCCTTCGTGCTGTGCAGTTTCTGGCTGGTCGACAACCTGATCGGGCAGGGCCGGATCGCGGAGGCCGAAGAACTGTATGCCTCGCTCTGTGCCCGCAGCAGCCCGCTGGGGCTGCTGTCGGAGCAGATCAACCCCTCTACAGGAGAGTTCATGGGCAACTTCCCGCAGGCGTTCAGCCACATCGGCGTCATCGCCAGTGGCGTGAACCTGGCCCGAGCGAAGGCAGGCGGGCAGCGATGATCGACCGGCTGGCCGTCTTCGGCGCGACGGGCGACCTCACGGGGCGTTACCTGCTGCCCGCGCTGGCCGCCCTGCATGCGGCGGGGCACCTCGGCGAGCGGTGGGAAGTGACCGGCGCGAGCAGGGAGGACTGGGACACCGAGCGGTACCGGGAATGGATGGCCGCCCAGTTCGAGCGGCACGACCCGTCCGGTCCGGCCGGAGCCAAGGAGGCGATCACGGCCGCCGCCCGCTACGTACGGGCCGATGTCACCGATCCCGCCGACGACGCCGCGGCCGTCGCGGGGGACGGCCCCGTCGCCGTCTATCTCGCCCTCCCCCCGGCCCTCTTCCCGCCCGTGATCACGGCCCTGCACGAGGCGGGCCTGCCGGCCGGCAGCAGGATCGTGCTGGAGAAGCCGTTCGGGGAGGACCTGGCCGGTGCGCAGGAGCTGAACCGGCTGCTCGCCGACCTCGTACCGGAGCAGGCGGTGTTCCGCGTCGACCACTTCCTGGCCATGACGACCGTGCAGAACGTCCTCGGCAGCCGCCTGGCCAACCGCGTACTGGAACCCATCTGGAACAGCACCCACATCGCCGAGATCGAGATCGTCTGGGACGAGACGCTGGCACTGGAGGGCAGGGCCGGCTACTACGACCACGTCGGGGCGCTCAAGGACATGGTCCAGAACCACCTTCTGCAACTGCTCTGCCTGGTGGCCATGGAACCGCCGGTCACCCTCGGCGAGCGCGATCTGCGCGACCGGAAGGTCGACGTCCTGCGGTCCGTGCGGCTGCTGACCGAGTACGACGTCGTGCACCGCACACGCCGTGCGCGCTATCTGCCCGGCCGGATCGGCGACCACGACCTGCCCGCCTACGTCGACGAGGACGGCGTGGACCCACAGCGCCGCACGGAGACCTTCGCCGAGGTGGAGCTGGAACTGGACAGCTGGCGCTGGTCCGGCACGAGGTTCCGCCTCCGCAGCGGCAAAGCGCTCGCGGCGGACCGCAAGGAGGTCGCGGTCCGCTTCCGCCCCGTGCCCCATCTGCCGTTCGGGCACAGCGGGGAGGCACTGCCGAACGTGCTGCGCTTCAACCTCGAACCGGAAGGCCTGGCCCTGGACCTGACGGGCATCGGCGCCCACACCGACGAACTCGCCCCGCTCGCGCTCACCGCGCGGATGGAACCACCGGGCCTGCCCCCCTACGGACGGCTCCTGCTGGACGTCCTGGAGGGGGACCCGGCCCTGTCCATCCGGGGCGACGAGGCCGAGGAGGCGTGGCGGGTCCTCGAACCCGTCCTGTCCGCCTGGGAGAAGGACCTGGTGCCGCTGGAGGAGTACCCGGCCGGCTCAGCGGGACCGCCCCCACGCCAGCAGCCCGCGGACAGCCTGCGGCGGCGCGAGGCCCTGCTCCACGACCCCGCGGCCCCGCCGAACGACATCTGACGGCCGGGACAGGAACGCACCTGATGGCCGTCAGCACCGAGCGCCGCTCCCCGTGCCTCGTGGTCCTCGGCGTCTCCGGAACCGGCAAGACCACGGTGGCCCGGCTGCTCGCCGAGCGGCTGGGGGTTCCCTTCGTGGACGCCGACGACGTCCACCCGCCGGAGAACATCGCCAAGATGGCGGCCGGCGTCCCGCTCGACGACGCGGACCGTCAGCCCTGGCTGGAGGCCGTCGGCCGGCGGCTGCACGCAGGCGACGCGGCCGGTACCGGCTGCGTCGTCGCCTGCTCGGCGCTGCGGCGGCGCTACCGGGACACCCTGCGGTCGGCCTGTCCCGACGTCTTCTTCCTGCATCTGACGGCGGGTCACGACCTGTTGGCGCGACGGCTCGCGCACCGCACCGGCCACTTCATGCCCGAGCTGCTGCTCGACTCGCAGCTGGCCGCGCTCGAACCGCTCGAACCGGACGAGAGCGGCGCCTCCTTGGACGCGGGACCGGCCCCCGACCTGATCGCCGAGAAAGCCCTGCGTCTGCTGCCGCATCCGTGAATTCCCCCTGCCTCACGAGCCGTTGCAAGGCCGCCGGTCATACGGGTGCTCGTGGTGGCAGACGATCCTGACCCTGGCCTTCGCCCGCCGACTACCTGATCTTGATGATTACCTTTCCGAACGGGCTCGCCGATTCGTAGTACCGGTACGCTGCCATGGCTTCCTCGAACGGGAACACCCGGTCGAGGACTGGTCGGAGCCGATGCGCGGTGATGACGTCGTTCGTCGAGGTGAACTGAGCGCGACTGCCGACGGCCAACGCCCGGACCGTGGCGGCGGCGCCGAACAGCAGACGAGGGTCGACCGGCGGCCAGTTGCCGGAGACGGACCCCACGAAGGCGATATGTCCGTCGACGGCGACCGACTTCAGCGACTGCTCCAGCGTTCCGGCGGTGTCGACCACGCGGTCGACCCCTCGTCCGGCGGTGAGTTCGCGGGCCGCGGTGTGCCAGTCCGGGATGTCGCGGTAGTTGATGACCTCGTCGGCTCCGAGATCGCGAAGGCGCTGTTCCTTGTCCGCGCGGCTTGTCGTGGCGATTACTCTCGCGCCCAGGAGTGTGGCGAACTGCACCGTGAACAGCGATACGCCGCCGGAGCCGGTGGCCAGCACGGTCTGTCCGCGCTGGATTCCGCGGCCGTCGCCGGTCAGGGCGTTCCATGCCGTGACGGCGGCGCAGGGAAGAGTCGCCGCCTCGGCGTAGGAGAGGTGGTCCGGGACGGGCACGAGGGCGTCCTCGGGGAGGACGGCCAGTTCGGTCAGCATTCCGTCGAGCGAGCCACCCAGTTGCGGCAGGTATGCCGGTTCCAGCGGGCCGTCCAGCCACCGCGGGAACAGTGCGGCGGTGACGCGGTCGCCCGGGCGCACCCGCCGGACATCCGGCCCGACGGCGACGACCTCGCCGGCACCGTCCGAGACCGGTATGACGCCCGGATCGACGGGCAGCACGTACTGCCCTCGTAGCACCAGGAGTTCGCGGAAGCTGAGCGAGGTGGCGTGGACCGCGACCGCGACCTCTCCCTCCCCGGGTGTGCGTGGTTCGTGCGTGCGCAGCGACAGGCCGTCGATACCGCCGCCGGTGCCGACGTGGTAACTGCGCACCCTCGACGGGAGCATGGGCGCCACCGCGGTCATCCTTCGATGAACTGGTAGTCGCTGACGATGCGGCCGTCGGGGCCGAGCACGAGGATCTCCAGCCCGACGCCGGCGACCTCACCACCGTCCCGGGGCGCCATCTCCCAGTTGAACTTGACGACATCGTGGAGCCTGCCGGTGTTGCCGCGCGACCGGAAGACGAAGGTGCCCGGCGCGACGAACTCCTTGTGGGCGCGCGTCACCCGGAACTCCAACGCGTGGTGCCCGCGTGCCTCCAGAACGGGACGGTCGAAGCCCAGCCCTTCGGCCGCGTCCAGGATCTCCTGGGGAGGCCGCACCACATGGACCGCATCGGCGGACCACAGCTCGCGAATCGCGGCGCGGCGTCGCTCCGCATCGGGTTCGTTCCACACGGCGACGTAGCGGTCGGTGAGGTCGTGGATGTCGATGTCGGCCATGGTTGTTCCCCTCGGTCGCGAAAGCTCGGCGTACGGCGACGACCGTGCTGCCGCCGGCCGTCGCGCGGCAATTCCCCGCAGGGAATCGCGGATCGGCGGCCCAGCGGGTTACACAAGAGGAGTGATCGTCGAATCGACCGAAGGCGGGCTCGCCGGCGCGTTGCGTGAGTGGCGCACTCGGCGGCGCGTCAGCCAGCTGGAACTGGCCACGCGTGCCGGTACCACGCAGAGGCACGTCAGCTTCATCGAGAGCGGACGGTCGACCCCCGGCCGATCGATGATCATCCGGCTGGCCGAATCCCTGGAGGTGCCGATCCGCGAGCGCAATGAACTGCTCCTCAAGGCCGGATTCGCACCGGTCTACCCGCAGACCCGCCTGGACGACCCGCGGCTCGAACCGATTCGCACCGCACTCGAACGGATCCTGCACGGCCACCTGCCGTACCCGGCGGTGGTCGTCGACCGGCATGGTGACCTCGTCTCGGCCAACGCCGCGTTCCACTCGCTCACCGCCGGCGCGGCACCGCATCTGCTCCTGCCGCCGGTGAGCGTCCCCCGGGTGTTGCTGCATCCGCAGGGCCTCGCGCCACGCATCGTCAACCTCGACGAGTGGGCGTGGCACATCATCGACCGCGTCCGGGACGAGAGCGTGCGCAATCCGGACGACCAACTCCAGCGCCTGGCCGCCGAACTCACCGACCTGGCACCACCACGTTCGCGCGAGTCACCGCACCACCTCGGCTTCGCCGTACCGCTGCGCCTCCGGGCACATGATCCGGCCGACGACAGGGAGCTGACGCTCATCACCACGCTCACCCATTTCGGCACCGCTGTCGACGTCACCGTCGCCGAACTACGACTCGAGGCGTTCCTGCCGGCTGACCAAGCGACCAGCGCCATGCTGGCCGAACTCCTCACGCGGTAACCGATCCGCCCACCACAGCCCCGCGCAGCCCATGCCTTGTCGCGGTCATGCCGCTACGGCGTTACGCTGCGCGGACGGTTCTTGACTGGAGGTACGCATGCGTCGTCCCGTCGCACGGAATTGGGCGGTACTCGCGGTCTCGGCCGCGGTGGTGTCGGTGGGGGCCGCCGCGCCCCCGTCCGCGCCGCCGGGCCCGGCCGCCACCGCCGGCGCCACACCGGCGAAGGTCCCGGTCGCCGTCGGCTACGGCGGTGCCGTGGCCAGCGTCGACGCGGACGCCTCGGCGGCCGGCATCGAGGTGCTCAGAAAGGGCGGCAACGCGGTCGACGCGGCCGTCGCCACCGCCGCCGCCCTCGGCGTCACCGAGCCCTACTCCGCCGGCATCGGCGGAGGCGGCTACTTCGTCTACTACGACGCCCGTTCCCGCACGGTGCACACGGTCGACGGCCGTGAGACCGCGCCGCTCACCGCCGACAAGGATCTCTTCGTCGAGAACGGCAAGCCGCTCGCCTTCGCGGACGCCGTCACCAGCGGACTGAGCGTCGGCACCCCCGGCACCCCCGCCACCTGGGCCACCGCCCTTGACCGGTGGGGCAGCGAACGGCTCGGCACGGTCCTGAAGCCCGCCGAACGCCTCGCCCGCCGCGGCTTCACCGTCGACGAGACGTTCCGCTCCCAGACCGCGTCCAACGAGACCCGGTTCCGGTACTTCCCCGCCACCGCGAAGCTGTTCCTGCCCGGCGGCGAACTGCCCGCCGTCGGCTCCACCTTCAGGAATCCCGACCTCGCCCGCACCTACCGCGAGCTGGCCCGCGAGGGCGTCGGCGCGATCTACCACGGCGACCTCGGCGCGGACATCGTCGCCACCGCCGCCAAGCCGCCCATCGACCCGGCCACCGGCTACAACGCCCGCCCCGGCAAGCTGACCCGCAAGGACCTGGCCGCCTACCGCGCCAAGCTCCAGGCCCCCACGAAGACCGACTACCGGGGCCTCGGCGTCTACTCCATCGCCCCGTCCTCCTCCGGCGGCACCACCGTCGGCGAAGCGCTCAACATCCTGGAGCGGACCGACCTCTCCAAGGCGAGCGAGACGCAGTACCTGCACCACTACATCGAGGCGAGCCGCATCGCCTTCGCCGACCGGGGCCGCTGGGTCGGCGACCCCGCCTTCGAGGACGTCCCCACCAAGGGTCTCCTCTCGCAGAAGTACGCCGACTCGCGCGCCTGCCTGATCAAGGACGACGCGGTCCTCACCAGCCCGCTCGCCCCCGGCGACCCGCGTCACCCCGCCGCCTGCGGCGCGGGCGGTACGGCCGCCCCGACGACGTACGAGGGCGAGAACACCACCCACCTCACGGTCGCCGACAAGTGGGGCAACGTCGTCTCCTACACCCTCACCATCGAACAGACGGGCGGCAGCGGCATCACCGTCCCCGGCCGCGGTTTCCTGCTCAACAACGAGCTGACGGACTTCTCCTTCGCCCCCGCCAACCCGGCGGTCCACGACCCGAACCTGCCGGGCCCCGGCAAGCGGCCGCGCTCGTCGATCTCCCCGACGATCGTGCTCGACAAGCACGACCGGCCGGTCGTCGCGCTCGGCTCACCGGGCGGCGCGACCATCATCACCACCGTGCTCCAGACCCTGACCAACTTCGTCGACCGGGGCATGCCGCTGGTCGACGCGATCGCCGCGCCCCGCGCCAGTCAGCGCAACGCGGCGAAGACGGAGCTGGAACCGGGCCTGTACGACAGCGCGCAGCGGGCCCGCCTTGAGGCGCTCGGCCACGCGTTCTCCCTGAACCCGGAGATCGGCGCGGCGACGGGTGTCCAGCGCCTGCCCGACGGCGCGTGGCTGGCGGCTGCGGAGAAGGTCCGCAGGGGAGGGGGTTCGGCGAGGGTGGTACGGCCGACGAGCTGAGTCGGACGGGTGCCGGGCCCGCCGCGCCCGGCACCCCATGAAGCGTCCAGTGAACGGGTGCGTGAGCGGGAGACGAAACCGCTCACCGCTCCGCGTCGAACACCCGCTCACCGCTCCGCGTCGAACACCAGCTCCCCCTCCTCCGCGTCCACCCGCACCCGGTGCCCCGCCGTCACCCTCCCGTCCAGCAGGAAGCGCGACAACTGGTTGTCGACCTCCCGCTGGATCGTGCGTCGCAGCGGCCGCGCCCCGTACTCCGGCTGGTAGCCGCGCCGGGCCAGCAGGTCGACCGCCGCGTCGGTGAAGTCGACGTCGATGTCCTGCGCCCGCAGCCGCCGCCGGGTCTGGTCGAGCAGCAGGTCGGTGATGCGGCGGAGCTGTTCCTCGGTGAGCTGCCGGAAGACGACGACCTCGTCGATCCGGTTGAGGAACTCGGGCCGGAAGTGCTCCCGCAGCGGCCGCAGGATCTGCTCCCGCCGCGCCTCCTCGGCGGCCTCCGCGCCGCCCGCCGTGAAGCCGAGTCCGGCGCCGCGCCGGGTGATGGCCTCCGAGCCGAGGTTGCTGGTCATCACGATGACGGTGTTGGAGAAGTTGACCGTGCGGCCGTGGGAGTCGGTGAGCCGGCCGTCGTCGAGCACCTGGAGCAGGATGTTGAAGACGTCCGGGTGCGCCTTCTCCACCTCGTCGAGCAGCAGCAGCGAGTACGGGTGGCGCCGTACGACCTCGGTGAGCTGCCCGGCCTCCTCGTGGCCGACGTAGCCGGGCGGGGCGCCGACGAGCCGGCTGACGGTGTGCCGCTCCTGGTACTCGCTCATGTCCAGGCGCACCATCCGCTCCTCGCTGCCGAACAGCGCCTCCGCGAGCGCCCGGGCCAGCTCGGTCTTGCCGACGCCGGTCGGGCCGAGAAAGAGGAAGCTGCCGATGGGCCGGTCGGGACTGGCGAGCCCGGCCCGGGAGCGCAGTACGGCCTCGGAGACCGCGCGGACCGCCTCGTCCTGCCCGACCACCCGCTCGTGCAGATGCTGCTCCAGGCCGAGCAGCCGGTCCTTCTCCTCCTGGGTGAGACTGGCGACGGGGATGCCGGTCTGCCGGGAGACGACCTCCGCGATGGCCTCGGTGGTGACCACCAGGTGCTGCCCGTCGTCGACGGCCTGCTCCTGGCTCCCGTCGCCGATGCGCTCCTTCAGCTCGGCGATGCGGTCGCGCAGCTGGGTGGCCTGCTCGTACTGTTCGTCGGCGACCGCCTGGTCCTTGTCCCGGACCAGTTGCTCCAGCTCGCGTTCCAGGGCGCGGGCGTCGGTGCCCTTGGTGCGCGAGCGCAGCCGTACGCGGGCGCCGGCCTGGTCCATGAGGTCGATCGCCTTGTCGGGCAGGTGCCGGTCGGTGAGGTAGCGGTCGGAGAGCTCGACGGCGGCGACCAGCGCCTCGTCGGTGTAGCGGACCTGGTGGTGGGCCTCGTAGCGGTCGCGCAGTCCGCGCAGGATCTCGACGGCGTCCGGCACGGACGGCTCGGGCACCAGGATCGGCTGGAAGCGGCGGGCGAGTGCCGCGTCCTTCTCGATGCGCCGGAACTCCTCCAGCGTGGTGGCGCCGACGATGTGCAGTTCACCACGGGCCAGGGCGGGCTTGAGGATGTTGCCGGCGTCCATCGAACCGCCCTCGCCGCCGCCCCCGGCGCCGACCACGGTGTGCAGCTCGTCGATGAAGACGATGAGCTGGTCGGAGTGGGTGCGGACCTCGTCGACGATGGTGTTGAGCCGTTCCTCGAAGTCGCCCCGGTAGCGGGTGCCGGCCACCACGCCGGTGAGGTCGAGGGCGACCACCCGGCGGCCGAGCAGGATGTCCGGCACGTCCCCCTCGGCGATGCGCTGGGCCAGCCCCTCCACGATGGCGGTCTTGCCGACGCCCGCGTCGCCGATGAGCACCGGGTTGTTCTTGCCGCGCCGGGACAGCACCTCGATCGTCTGCTCGATTTCCTCGTCCCGCCCGATCACCGGGTCGACGCGGCCCTGGCGGGCGAGGTCGGTGAGATCACGGCCGTACTTGTCCAGGGTGGGGGTGCCGGTGCTCCGGGGCCGCTCGGGGCGGGCCTGCGCGACGGCCTCCGGCGACTCGGCCGGCAGCGGGCCGCCGGGGCCGCCGAACCGCAGCGAATTGAGGATGTGCCCGGCGGCGGAGTCCGGATTGGCGGCGAGCGCGCTGAGCACGTGCTCGGGGCCGATGTAGCCGGCGCCGCTCGCCCGGGCCATGTCGTGCGCGTCGAGGAGGGCGCGCTTGACCGCCGGGGTCAGGGCGACGGAGGTGGGCGGCGGGCCCTCGCCGGCGCCGTGGACGGGGCCGGAGCGCTCGTCGATCTCCGTCGCCAGGTTGTCGGGGTCGGCCCCGGCGCGGCTGAGCATGCGCCGGGTCGGCTCGACCGCCAGCGCGGCGCGGAGCAGGTGCTGGGTGTCCAGGTCCCGGCTGCCGTGCTCGGCGGCGTAGGTGGCGGCCCCCGCGACCAGCTCCCGGGCCGGCTGGCTGAGCAGCCGCCCGATGTCGATCTGCCGGGGGCCGGGGCGGGCACCGCCGAAGAAGCGGGCGAAGAACTCTGCGAAGGGGTCCGAACCGAAGCCCTCCGGGCTGGTGAAGCCGCTGGTCATGGCCTTCCGTTCCCTGGCTTCCCGGTCGGTCTGGGGACGCCATAGCTCTGGGTGCCGGTCGGCACGGCGAGTGCCCGTGCGCTCCGCTGTTATGCATGGGGCGCCCAGGGGGGAGGGGGTTCTGCCGTCCGGCGGGTGCGGGTTGTGTGTGGCTGGTCGCGCCCCGCGGCGGAGCCGCAGATCGACACAGCCCCGCGCCCCTGGGCGGGCGGGGGTTCCGTGGATCGGTGGGTGCGGGTTGGTTGCCTGGCGCGGTACCCGCGGGGCGCGGCACCTTGGCAAGGGGGCGCCGGAGGCCTACCGTCGTCGTTCCGTGGTCGTGTCTACGGGCGTAGAGGGTCTGTGGAGGTGTGGCACGTGGGTCATGTCGTGCGCGCCGCGCTGGTTCAGGCGAGCTGGACCGGTGAGGGCGAATCCATGATCGCCAAGCACGAGGAGCATGCCCGGGAGGCCGCCCGGCAGGGGGCTCGGGTGATCGGGTTCCAGGAGGTGTTCAACGCTCCGTACTTCTGTCAGGTGCAGGAGCCCGAGCACTACCGCTGGGCGGAACCCGTGCCGGACGGGCCAACCGTCACCCGGATGCGGCAGCTGGCGCGCGAGACGGGGATGGTGCTCGTCGTGCCCGTGTTCGAGGTCGAGCAGCCGGGGTTCTACTACAACACCGCCGCCGTGATCGACGCCGACGGCACCTACCTCGGCAAGTACCGCAAGCACCACATCCCGCAGGTCGAGGGGTTCTGGGAGAAGTACTACTTCCGGCCCGGCAACGCCGGCTGGCCCGTCTTCGACACCGCCGTCGGCAGGATCGGCGTCTACATCTGCTACGACCGGCACTTCCCCGAGGGCTGGCGGCAACTCGGGCTGAACGGGGCGCAGTTGGTCTACAACCCGTCCGCCACCCACCGCGGCCTCTCCTCGTACCTGTGGCAGCTGGAGCAGCCCGCGGCGGCCGTCGCCAACGCGTACTTCGTCGCCGCGATCAACCGCGTGGGCCAGGAGGAGTACGGCGACAACGACTTCTACGGCACCTCCTACTTCGTCGACCCGCGCGGACAGCTCGTCGGCGGGGCCGCCAGTGACACCGAGGAGCAACTCCTCGTCCGCGACCTCGACTTCGGGCAGATCGACGCGGTACGGCAACAGTGGGCGTTCTACCGCGACCGCCGCCCCGACGCGTACGAAGGACTGGTGCAGCCGTGACCGACGACCTCCACGCCCGCCACCGCGCCGTACTCCCCGAGTGGCTCGCCCTCTACTACGACACCCCGCTGGAGATCACCCACGGCGAGGGCCGGCACGTCTGGGACGCCGACGGCACCAGGTACCTCGACTTCTTCGGCGGCATCCTCACCACCATGACCGCGCACGCCCTGCCCGAGGTCACCAAGGCGGTGAGCGAGCAGGCCGGCCGCATCCTGCACTCCTCCACGCTCTACCTCAACCGCCCGATGGTCGAACTCGCCGAGAAGATCGCCGAGTTGAGCGGCATCCCGGACGCCCGCGTCTTCTTCACCACCTCCGGCACCGAGGCCAACGACACCGCGTTGCTGCTCGCCACCACATACCGGCGCAGCAACACCCTGCTGGCGATGCGCAACAGCTACCACGGCCGCTCCTTCTCCACGGTCGGCATCACCGGCAACCGCGGCTGGTCGCCCACCTCCCTCTCCCCGCTCCAGACGCTCTACGTCCACGGCGGCGTCCGCACCCGCGGCCCCTACGCGCACCTGGGCGACGCCGAGTTCGTCACGGCCTGCGTCGAGGACCTGAAGGACCTGCTCGGCCACACCCGCCCGCCGGCCGCCCTGATCGCCGAACCGGTGCAGGGCGTCGGCGGCTTCACCTCCCCGCCCGACGGGCTGTACGCGGCCTTCCGCGAGGTGCTGCGCGAGCGCGGCGTCCTGTGGATCGCCGACGAGGTGCAGACCGGCTGGGGCCGCACCGGCGACCACTTCTGGGGCTGGCAGGCGCACGCCGAGAGCGGCCCGCCGGACATGGTGACCTTCGCCAAGGGCATCGGCAACGGCATGTCCATCGGCGGCGTGGTGGCCCGCGCCGAGCTCATGAACTGCCTCGACGCCAACAGCATCTCCACCTTCGGCGGCACCCAGATCACCATGGCGGCCGGCCTCGCCAACCTCTCCTACCTGCTGGAACACGATCTACAGGGCAACGCCCGGCGGGTGGGCGGGCTGCTCCTGGAGCGGCTGCGGGACGGCACCGCGGACAACCCGGCCGTTCGGGAGGTGCGCGGACGCGGGCTGATGATCGGCGTCGAACTGGTCCGCCCCGGCACCGACGAGGCGGACCCGGCCGCCGCGGCCGCCGTACTGGAGGCCGCACGCGAGGGCGGACTCCTCGTCGGCAAGGGCGGCGGCCACAACACCAGCGCCCTGCGCATCGCCCCGCCCATGACCCTCACCGCCGCCGAGGCGGAGGAGGGCGCGGAGATCCTTCTGCGCGCGCTGCGGAGCGCCCACTAGCCGGACAGGAGAGGCAGGCAGCATGAGCAGCCGTACCGTCGTCCGTGGCGGCCTCGTCGTCACCGCCTCCGACGAACTCCACGCCGACGTCCTGATCGAGGACGGCCGCATCGCCGCCCTCGCCACGACCGGCAGCCCGGCCGCCGAGGCGTTCACCGCCGAGCGCACCGTCGACGCCACCGGGAAGTACGTCGTCCCGGGCGGCGTCGACGGCCACACCCACATGGAGATGCCCTTCGGCGGCACCTACGCCTCGGACACCTTCGAGACCGGCACCCGGGCCGCCGCCTGGGGCGGCACCACCACCATCGTCGACTTCGCCATCCAGAGCGTCGGCGGCACCCTGCGCGAGGGCCTGGACGCCTGGCACGCCAAGGCGGAGGGCAACTGCGCGATCGACTACGGCTTCCACATGATCGTCTCGGACGTCCACGACGGGACGCTCAAGGAGATGGACCGCCTCGTCGACCGCGACGGGGTGACCTCGTTCAAGCAGTTCATGGCGTATCCGGGGGTCTTCTACTCCGACGACGGCGAGATCCTGCGGGCCATGCAGCGCGCCGCCGGCAACGGCGGGCTCATCATGATGCACGCCGAGAACGGCATCGCCATCGACGTCCTCGTCGAACAGGCCCTCGCCCGCGGCGACACCGACCCCCGCTTCCACGGCGAGGTCCGCAAGGCCCTGCTCGAGGCCGAGGCCACCCACCGGGCCATCCGGCTCGCCCAGGTCGCCGGGGCGCCCCTGTACGTCGTGCACGTCTCGGCGCGGGAGGCGCTCGCCGAGCTGGCCAGGGCCCGCGACGACGGGCTGCCCGTCTTCGGCGAGACCTGCCCGCAGTACCTGTTCCTGTCCACCGACAACCTCGCCGAGCCGGAGTTCGAGGGCGCCAAGTACGTGTGCAGCACCCCGCTGCGCCCGCGCGAGCACCAGGCGGCGCTGTGGAAGGGGCTGCGCACCGACGACCTCCAGGTCGTCTCCACCGACCACTGCCCGTTCTGCTTCACCGGCCAGAAGGAGCTGGGCCGCGGCGACTTCTCGAAGATCCCCAACGGGCTGCCGGGGGTGGAGAACCGCATGGACCTCCTCCACCAGGCCGTCGTGGACGGGCACATCTCCCGCCGCCGCTGGATCGAGCTCGCCTGCGCCGCCCCGGCCCGCATGTTCGGCCTCTACCCGAGGAAGGGCACGATCGCCCCCGGCTCCGACGCCGACCTCGTCGTCTACGACCCGGGCGCCGAGCAGGTCCTCTCCGCCGCGAGCCACCACATGAACGTCGACTACTCGGCGTACGAGGGGCGGCTGATCACCGGCCGGGTCGAGACCGTGCTCTCGCGGGGCGAACCGGTCGTCACAGCGGGGGAGTTCACCGGCCGAGCGGGTCACGGCAGATACCTCCCGCGCGGCACCTGTCAGTACCTCGGCTGACGGCCGCCGTCAGCGACCCGGACCCTTCCAGGAGTGGCGCATGGATGACGGACGCACGGATGACGCGCGCATGGACTTCGGACTCGTCCTCCAGACCGACCCGCCCGCCTCGCGCGTCGTCGACCTGATGCGGCGCGCCGAGCGCAACGGCTTCACCTACGGCTGGACCTTCGACTCGGCCGTGCTCTGGCAGGAACCGTTCGTCATCCACAGCCAGATCCTGGCGCACACCGAGACCCTGACCGTCGGCCCGATGGTCACCAACCCCGGCACCCGTACCTGGGAGGTGACCGCCTCCACCTTCGCCACCCTCAACGACATGTTCGGCAACCGCACGGTGTGCGGGATCGGCCGCGGCGACTCCGCGATGCGCGTCGCGGGCCGGAAGCCCCACACCCTGGCGCGGATCAGCGGGGCGATGAAGGTGATCCGGGCGCTGGCGCGGGGCGAGGAGGCCGACCTCGGCGGCGGCACGGTCGTCCGGTTCCCGTGGGTCCGGCCGGGGGCGCGACTTCCGGTGTGGATGGCCGCGTACGGGCCGAAGGCGCTGCGGATGGCGGGGGAGGAGGCCGACGGGTTCATCCTCCAGCTCGCCGACCCCTACCTCACCGCCTCCATGGTGCGGACCGTGAAGGACGCCGCCGCGGCGGCCGGGCGCGACCCCGGCGAGGTGACGGTGTGCGTCGCCGCCCCCGCGTACGTCACCGCCGACGACTCGCCCGAGGCGCTCGCCCACGCGCGGGAACAGTGCCGGTGGTTCGGCGGCATGGTCGGCAACCACGTCGCCGACCTCGTCGCCCGCTACGGGGAACACTCCGCCGCCGTGCCCGACGCGCTCACCGACTACATCACGTCCCGTGAGGGCTACGACTACTCCCACCACGGCCGCGCCGACAACCCGGACACCGCGTTCGTGCCGGACGACATCGTCGACCGGTTCTGCGTCCTCGGCCCGGTGGCGGCGCACATCGGGAAACTGCGCGCCCTGCGGGACCTGGGCGTCGACCAGTTCGCCCTCTACGCCATGCACGACGCCCAGGAGGCCGTCATCGACGCGTACGGGGACAGGGTGATTCCCGCCGTCAACTCCGCTTGAGCGAGCGCCGGTCGCGGCTGCTCTCAGCCCTTCCCCAGCGCCGCCACCGCCTCCTTGGCGGCCTTGATCGCGCCCTTGTTGATCTCGTCGGTGCCCGGCGCCTTCTTCGTCTCGAAGTCGCTGCCGTTGTAGGTGACGACCACCAGCGCGTTGGACACCCGGGCCACCACCACGCCCTCGCGGGTCTGCTGCTTCTTGTCGGTGGTGAGGTTGACGACGGAGTAGCCCGCGTCACCGAGCCCGGGCACCGCGCCGCCGCCGCTCTTCTCCTTCGTACGGTCCTCGTACGCCGTCCGCGCGGCCTTCACGGAGTCCGTGATCTCGAAGGAGACGTCGAGCCAGCGGTAGTCGAAGCCCTTGAGGGCGTTCCAGGAGCAGGTGCGGCGGACCGTCTCGTCCGTGGACGCTATCTCCTTGCCGGCCGTCTTGGCGCCCGGCACAAGGGACTTGACGGTCTTCTCGGCGATGCTGCCGCAGGGCGCGGGCGCCGAGTCGTACGCCTTGGCCGCGGGGGAGGCGGAGGAGCCGTCGCCGTCCTGCTTCCCGGCCGGGTTCCCGGCGTCCGGCGACCGCTCCGCGGCGGTGTGGCCGGAGTCCGAGTCGGACGCGGAGGCGAGGGGACCGGAGGACAGTGCCCAGCCCGCCGAGGCGAGCACGGCGACCGGCAGCAGTCGCGCGGTGAGCGCGAGGGGCAGGGGAAGTGAGCGCACGGGCACTTCTCGTGGGGGAGGGTGCGGAGGGGTCCGCACTGCGGACGGGAGGCACAGTCTCACACGACTCCCTGTGCGGGGAAAGGCCGAACTCGCTCCGTGCCTGTGCGGTCACTGTGACCGACCGGGGGCCCGCTGTTTCCGGTCACCGTGGCCGACGGTCGGCGTGCTACTCGCGGTTACCGTGGCCGACGGGCGGCGTGCTGCTTCGGTCACCGTGGCCGACGGTCGGCGTGCTCCTTCGATTACCGCGGCCGACGGGCGGCGTGCTGCTTCGGTCACCGTGGCGGCCAAGGCCGGCGTGTTGCTGCCGGTTGCCGCGACTGGCCATGGGCGCCCGCCGGTCCGGGCCGCGTGGCATGATCACGCCGTGACCGTTCACCGCCGTCTCCGAAGCACCGCCGGCCTCCTCGCCGTCTCCCTGCTGGCCGCCGGGTGCGGGCTGTCGGCGGAGCTGGACCGGGAGAGCGACCCCGACCGCCGCCCGGACGTGACCCCGGCGACGACCCCCGCGGTGCCCGCCGTGACCCCCGGCGAGGTGGAGACCGGCGCCCTGCCGGGCGAGCCGGCCCGCTCCCCGACGCCCACCAGCACCGCCTGCCCCGCCTCCGGGGTGCGCATCGAGCCGGGGCCCGTCGACGCGGCCATGGGGCTGCGCGCGATGACCGTACGGCTGACCAACTGCGGCAAGGCGGTCTACCGGCTCGGCGGCTACCCCGTTCTCACCGTGCTCGACGGGGACCGCCAACCCCTCGACGACGTGAAGGTCCTGAAGGGGCCGGGGGAGATCACCACCCTGGACGACCCCGGCCCGCACCCGGTCTCCCTGGCGCGCGGGGAGTCCGCCACCACCTCGCTGGTGTGGCGCAACACCGTCACCGACCCCACTACGACCGCCGTGAACGCCCCCTGTCTGCGGATCGCCCCGGTCAAGGGCGCCGCCACCACGGTGCTGACCGTCGACGGCGGCCTGGACCTCGGCAACACGGGACGGCTCGGCACCACGGCCTGGAAGAAGGCCGGCTGACCGAGCGCGGCCGGGCCGCGGGTGCTCAGACCCCGATCGCGTAGCCGATGAACCCGGCGGCGAACAGCAGCACCAGCAGCAGGATGATCGCCAGCGGCGCCTTGGCCCAGCCGCGCGGCGGGTTGTACTCCGTGTCACGGGGCAGTGTTCCCGAGATGCCGTCCTCGGCCGGCGGGGTCTCGCCCGGCGGAACGAGACCGGCGGTGTCCACCGTCCGGCCGGTGGGCCGCGGATCGGGCACCCGGCGGGCGGACCCCGGTTCGGAGGAGGAGTTGCCGTACTGCATGGACATGAGAGGCCCCTGTCGGTCGGACCCGGACGCGCGGGTCAGTCGGAACCGAAAACGGTGCGGCTGACCTTGTTCGGGCCGTCGAATTCGTCCTTGCCGTGTGCCGCGAGCGCGTCCACGAGCGCGCTGTCGGCCCCGTTGTCCCGGGCCAGCCGTGCCAGGTCCTCGCCCGTGGCCGGATAATCGGCGCCCTTGAGGGCCTGCTGGAGATCGACCGGGCTCAGTTTCGCCATCCGCGGCTCATTCCTTCCCGCTGCTCGTGTCGGCTGCTCGTGTCGGTGGGGGCTCCTCGTCCGGCGGGGGGCTCCGGTATGCGGTGGGACGTTACGCAGTACCCCTCGGCACGCGGGCCATGCAGAACCCCCGGTACCCCCCGTCATCAGTGAGGTGTTCAGACCGCATGTTCACCACCCGGCCCACCGATGTGACGGCTCCGAGGGGTTTTGAACAGGCCGATGGCGAGGCTGCGGAAGGCGGCCATGGCGCGGGGTGCGGTGCCGGTGTGGAGGGTGGAGGCGTCCTCGGCGTAGGTCATGTCTCTCACGTGGTGCGGGGCCTCGACGGCCCGGTGGCCGCGGACGGCGGCGAGTTCGGCCGTGGGGGAGGGGGGAAGACGATCCCGCCGAGTTCGTCGGCGATGCCGCAGGTCTTGATCGAGCGGGGCTCCCGGCGACCGTGTCCGGCAGGGGAAGCGGTGTGCTGGACGGCGACGTCCGGGCAGGCCAGGGCAGGGCGGCGAGCTGCCAGTGGGCGGTCGGCTGATTTCGCTTGATCACGGCGATGTAGTGGGCGTTCTTCGTCTCGACCAGCCAGGTGACGTTCGCCTCGACCGAGTGCGGGGCGTCGAGGGTGACGACGGCGCCGGTCAGGTCCAGCGGTTCGAGCAGGGGCCGCAAGTGCGCGGTCTCGTTCGTCTTGGTTCCGATCTCGGCCTGGGCGGGGGTCCGGGCCCGGTGGTGAGTGAGGGCGGAGAGCAGGTGTCTGCGGCCGGCGGACAGGCGGGCCGATCCTCGCGGTGACTCGCAGTCGACGGCGATCACCTGTCGTTTCTCCGAGACTGTTCCCGCGGGGTTCCGGGCGGTGAGGTCGGCGCCGACCACTTGGTCCTGGGCGTCACCGTCGACGGCCGCGCGCATGCGGCGGATCGTGGCCCGCGAGGGGGGCACGGCGCCACCTGAGCGGATGCCGGCGGACTCCGACGGCCGTCAGCACGGTGTCCGAGGCCCGTGCCGCCCACTCGGCGATCTCGTCCACACTCCTCATTCCGGAGACGGCCGCGCGGGCACAGACCAGGAGGATCGCGGTCAGCGAGTACCAGCGGCCCCGCCTCGCCCGCGGGTCGGGCACCCGCTCCAGAAGGGCCGCAGGCCAGCGACTTGACCGGCATCCAGCGGACCCAGCCTCACCAGCACCGGCGGGATGAGAGAGGATGCGGCGTCAGGCACGGGCCACCGCATGTTCGTTGAGCTTCGAAGTCGCAAGGTGACCAGTGTTAGGGTCCGACACACCCAAAGACACAGACTCGAGAGTGGAGGACCCAGCGTGAGGGCTCACGATGGTCGGGCGCCGGGGGCCGTGCCGCCGCGCCGAAGTGTCCCGGCTGCTGCTCTGCCGCAGATGGTGCAGCGGTTGGCCAAAGGCGGAATTTCCGATGGAGAGCGTGAACAAGCCGCCGCGATGCTGATGGCTCGGGGCCAGCTTCCCATTGGCAACGCTGCTTTGGGGCATCTACTCGGCCGTGAAGAACGGCATGTGCAGGGCGCTGAGGGCGCGACGCAGAACACCGTATCCTCTCCTGCGTCGGCCACCTCCATCCAGCGTTCCCCGTCCGGTCGGCGTCACCGCAGCAGGCCGTCGTCGCAAGACCAGGATCCGTACAACGCCTACAACGCCTACGCAAATCCGTACTACGCATATGGCGATCCGGAGGAAGGCGTCTCTCCTTTGTCCCCTGGCGTTGCTCCTTGGGACGACAATGTCTCACCTGTGGCCCCCTCTGTGGCTCCGAGTTTCGGCGATATAGATGACCCGGCCGCCCTTGCGGAGGCGATGCATGGCTGGGACCCCTTTGGCGTTGCCAGTGGCGGTCAGCCCTATCAGGGCGACAGTTCAGGGCACGACTCCAAGGGGAAAGCCCCGGCCCACGGAGCTGCTGCCGCCTCACGCGCTCCTGACCCGGCTGCGAATCCTGCATTGGCTGGACAGGCAATGATTGGCGTTGATCCCCAAACACTCCACCAGCTCGGCAGCCCAGACGGTGTCAAGCGCAGGTCGGCGGTCCGTCATCGCAGGGATGGGGACAAGAAGCGTGAAAGGATGCGGCAAAAGGCAGACCATATGGAGGCAATCAAGGAAGAAGGCGAGGCGTCCAAGTATCACTTCAGGCGCAGGGGTGGCAACTCAAATGTGGAAAGGTGGATGAGTCAAGGCACAGCTGGTCGAGCCGCAGAAGATCCTGCTCCGTTCCATGGCTTGGGGACAAGCCCGGTGGAGGACGGGCCGGTTGACGAGAGGGACGTGCCGGGATATTTGCCGAACGCTGCTCAGGCCGATCCTGAGGTGCCGTGGTGGCATCAAGAGTCATGAGCGTGGACTCGTGATGTCGTTTTCGGTGATCAGGGTTGCGGGCGCCCCCTCTCGGTGAGGCGGCCGTCCGCAGGTTCTGATGCGCCGCACGGTGACTTTCCCTGTCGTCGGCGTGCGTGCCAGGGCTTGGGCGCGTTCCGGGGGCGGGCGGTTGGTACTGCCTGGACGAGGTGAGTGATGCGGGTGGTCGAGCAGGGGAGTTTGCGCAGGAGGCGCCAGGTCTTCAGGGAGGCGATGGCGGGTTCGACGAGGGCTCGGATCCTCGCGTGGGACCGGTTGACGGCCTGCTGACCTGTGGAGAGCTTCTCCCAGCGGCCCCAGCAGGGGACACGGACGGTGCCTCCAGCTCCTCAGTAACCCTTGTCCGCCCAGCACGTGACGTCGGCCTCGGCCAGAGCGTCGATGATTCCGTACTCGCGGGCGGCGCGGACGTCGTGGATCGCGCCCGGCAGGGCCGGTGAGGCCCACAGCAGCCGACCCGCCGGATCCGTGAGGATCTGCACGTTCATACCGTGCTTCTTGTGCCTGCCGGAGTAGAAGGGCCGGTCCGCGGCGGTCCGGCCGGTCGGCAGCAGCGTCCCGTCCAGCAGGACGAACGCCCTCGACGATGCGGTTCGTGCTGCTTCGGCCAGGCCAGGAGACAGCGCGGCCAGGACCTCCACAGCCTCGGTGATGTATCGGTAGGCGGTCGTGGTTCCGATGCCGAACCCGGCTGCGAGCTGGGCGTACGGGTGGCCGTGACGCAGGTGAGCGAGCGCGAGCAGGGCCTGTCGGCCGGCGCCACCGGCTGCCGATCGCACGGCGGCGTTCCCGCAGACGCGTGGTGAGGAAGCGAAGATGCGAGCTGGACAGGTCCAATCCGGACGGGTAGACAAGCATGCGAAGCCTCTGACGGAACGGGTGATCTTGGTCGTGAACCCGTCTACCAGGGGCTTCACTCATTTGTCACGCCAACCGCCCGACGGTCGCAGCAGGTTGGAAAAGGCTCACTGGCGCCTAACTTATGGCGGCCTACTTCCTCCGCCCCCGCTTACTCGGCCTATCAGCAACCCGAGACGGCGGTCGTTCGACATACGACGACGACCCGACATACGACGACGACCCGGCATGCGACGACGGCCCCGCATGAGAATACCCAAAATTACTGGGAAGGTATGACTCGGCTGTTATCGGATTCGTTGGATACCCGCCCCCGCCGGAGAAATCACTGACCCCGTAAGCCGACTCCTGTGTAGCAGGAGTGTCCCAGGTGGACCAGTTGGCAGCAGGCAAGGATGCATCCGCAGATGCGGTGACCGACATCTGTTCCATTCCCTGAGACAACGCAGCAACCTAACTGCTGGCCCCCTGCGCCGGATCGTAACCGTACATACTCACCGGATTCTGCGGGTACTGCTGTTGTTGATTCAAGGCGTCTTTATCAATGAGCCATTTGCCGCCCTCGACCTGTTTCACGGGAATTAGCGCGTCTTGCAACGCGGCCGCCTCATGTGGCCCCGCCTTACTCCCGTCACTCTCTCTAGTGAGGTAGTACAGCCGATTCCGCGTGCTTATCTCGAATTCGGAGGCGTCTCGCGGCATTCTCCGGCCCGGTAGGGATCCTTTGTCCAGGATGGGTTCGCTTCCGTCGAGGCCGTAGAAGGTACGGACGGCGGCGGCGTTTTGCCGGTCTATGGCTTCTGCCTTGACTTGCGATTCTTTGCCCGCCAGGTCTTTGTCAATGATCCACCTGCCGCTCTCGACCTGTTTCACGGGTATTTGCGCCTGTTGCAAAGCGGCCGCCTCATACGGCCCCGCATTATGCTTAGTCTTAGTTTTAGCGAGGGAGGCCAGCCGCGACCGCGTGCTTATCTCGGATTCGGAGGCGCCTTGCGGCGCGTACTCGCTCGGCAGGTATCCCCGGGCCAGGATGGGGTCGCTTCCGTCGAGGCCGTAGAAGGTACGGACGGCGTCGGCTTTTTGCAGGTCTAAGGCGACTGCCTTGGCTTCCGCTTCTGTGCTCGCCGCGGCTCTGTCAATACACCATCCGTCGCCCCGTTCTTTCAGGGGTAGCTGCGCCTCTCGCAACGCGGCCGCCTCAAGTGGCCCCGCATAACGCTCATCACTCTCCCTGGCGAGATGGTCCAGCCGGCTCCGCATGCTGCTTTCGAATCGGGAGGCGCCTTGCGGCACTCGCTTGCTCGGCAGGTATTTCGGGGCCAGGATGGGGTCGCTTCCGTCGAGGCCGTAGAAGGTACGGACGGCGGCGGCTCGTTGCTCATCTGTTGTAACTCTAGGCATGGAACCCTCCATAGTAGGTCAGAGTCAATGAACTTCGTCAGCGAACCCTTGTCCGAGTGAAAGGCGGCATCGAGTTGACCGAGTAAAAGCCCCTGCGTCACCCGGTAGATCACACCCCACAGTCGTTAAGAAGCTCAATGTAATCCCACAACGCACCAGACGGCCCTGTGGTTCAGGGCTTCGGCGTAGTTGTGTGACGCCCGGTTCATGTCGATCTATCAGGTGGGCGGCGCCCTCAGAGCGTGACAGGCGCGGCTTCCAAGATCATGGAGTTTTCGACGCCCCGTGATCCGAGTGGAAGACCGTGAGCCCTTTCCATCTTGATCAGGTAGCGAGTTCGAGGGCGATGACAGCACGGACGACAACTGCGATCCGAGTGGTGCTGCAATGGAGCTTCGATCACGCCAAGATCCGCAGCCTCGGTGAACGTGCCATGGCCACCCTCAAATGCCGGCGGCTCCTGCGGAAGCGGTTGTGACGCCGACGCCATCCGCGCAGACCCTTGCCCCGGAACCAGGGTCTTTGAGAAGTGATCTTGTGTCCGGGTTCGTCATGCCAGGCCGAGGGCGGTGAGGGGCCGCAGGTGGTTTCGGGCGGTGTGGCGGAGGCAGGGTCCTTCGCGTGATCGACGTCTGTCCGGGTTGATCCGGTGATGCCGAGGGTGGTCAGGGGCCTTCGCCAGTCGCGAGAGGTGTGGCGTAGGGCGGCGGCGATGTTGGTGTGGCCGTCCTGACGGTGGGCGCCGATGGCGAGGTTGCGCAGGCCGGCCATGATGCGCGGGAGATGGCCGGCATGGATCTTGGAGTCGTCCTCGCGGAACGTGCGGTCGCGGACGTGGTGCAGGAGGTTTTCGATCTTCCAGTGTCCTCGGATCCAGTCGGCGAGCTGTGCGCCGGTAGCCGCGCCGGGCGGCAGGCTGGTGATCAGGTAGACGCGCTCGATGGTGAGCCTGCCGGTGGTGAAGTCCGCCCTCCAGCGCACGACGTGCAGGGCCTGGCGTGCGTCTGGGTAGTCCAGGTGGGCGAAGGCAGCGGTCTTCAGCCGCCGGATCTCCAGGCGGTGGTGGGCCCGCGTGCGGTCGTAGTGGCCGAGCGTGATCTCGCGCCAGGGCAGGCGGCGGACGCGGTCGAACAGACCGGGATGGTTGGCCTTGACCTGGGCGATGTAGTGGGCACCACGCTCGCGAAGGTAGGTGCCGTGAGCGTGCTGGGTGTGCAGCGCGTCGGCGGTGATGACCGTGTCGGTCAGGTCGACGCTGTCCAGCAGGGGCCGGAAGGCGGGGATCTCGTTGCTCTTGTCAGCTACCTGGCGCTGGGCCAGGACGTGGCCGGTGTGGTCCATCGCGGCGAGCAGGGTGACGTAGGTGGTGGTAGCGGTGCGTGAGCCGCGCAGGGCCTTGCCGTCGACGGCGATCGCCCGCGGTCCGGGGCCGGCCGGGGCTGCGCGGGCGGTGAGGAAGTTGCCGATCGCGCGGTCCAGGGCGTCGCCGTCGAGCTGGACGAGCAGACGGCGCAGGGTGTGGGGGTGCGGGACCGACACGGTGCCGGAGAGCGGGTCGACGGGGAAGCCCAGAACCTGGCAGGCCCACGCGGGGACGTCGCTGATCCATTCCGTGATCGCGGTGAGCGAGCGGGCACCGGCCAGGACACTCGCCGCGGCCGCGGCGACCAGGGCGGACAACCGGTAACGGCGGCCACGGACGCCTCGCGGATCGGGCACCAGGTCCAGGAAACCGGACAGTGCGACCGCGTCCGCCAGCGGGACCGGCGCGGCAGTCCGGCCCAGTTGGGCCAGCGCGGTGGCATGGGAGAAGATGCAGGAGCAGGCACGGACTCGCCAGGTGTTCATGGGACTTCGACACTCACATGATCACTGAGACCGTGCCTGCACTGCGTCCACCCTCGCCCGAACCGGGACGTCCCCTCCAAGGAAGGGTCAGCACGGCACTTCGGAAAAAACGCAATCATGCAACAGCCCCTGGAGAGGCAACGCCGAGAACGCTCAATGACGGCTCCCACGTGCTGAGGCACACGTACGCGTCCCTCGTCCACGAGGCAGGCGAGTCGGTCGTGACCCTCTCCAAGTGGTTGGGGCACTCGTCGCCGACCATCACCCTCGACCACTACGCCCACTTCATGCCGGAGGCGGGGAAGAAGGGGCGCAGGGCGATCGATAGCCTTCTGGGGGAGCGGGGGGAGGAGGCCGTCGGCGCGAACTCCCCAGATTCTCCCCAGGACCTGTCCTGAGTGCCCATCAATCGGGCCGCGACACGTAAACAACGAGGTGAGAGGCCCTATGTTCACGACCCGGCCCACCCTCCAGGGCACCTTCGGCATGGTGTCCTCCACCCACTGGCTCGCCTCCGGCTGCGCCATGGCCGTACTGGAGGACGGCGGCAACGCCTTCGACGCGGCCGTCGCCGCCGGTTTCGTCCTGCACGTCGTCGAGCCGCACCTCAACGGGCCCGCCGGGGAACTCCCGGCGCTCGTCGCCCCGGCCGGGGGACCGGTACGGGTGCTGTGCGGCCAGGGCGTGGCGCCCGCCGGCGCCACGATCGCCCACTACCGCTCCCTCGGCCTGGACCTCGTCCCCGGCACCGGTCCGCTGGCCGCCGCCGTGCCCGGCGCCTTCGACGCCTGGATGCTGCTCCTGCGCGACCACGGCACCAAGCCGCTCGCCGACGTCCTCACGTACGCCATCGGGTACGCCGAACACGGGCACGCCCCCGTCGAGCGCGTCGGCGGGACCGTGGAGACCGTACGGGAGCTGTTCGAGACGGAGTGGACCTCCTCGGCCGCCGTGTATCTGCCGGACGGCGAGCCGCCGCGCCCCGGCCGGCTCTTCCGCAACCCCGCCCTCGCCGCCACCTGGAAACGGCTGCTCGCCGAGGTCGCCGGGGCGGGCGGCCGGGAGGCGGAGATCGACGCGGCGCGCGAGGTGTGGCGCACCGGGTTCGTCGCCGAGGCACTGGTCCGGCAGTCCGCGCGGCCCACCCTGGACACCAGCGGCACGCACCACACCGGGACGCTCACCGCGGCCGACCTCGCCTCCTGGTCCGCCACGTGGGAGCGGCCCGCGACGTACGACTGGAACGGCTGGACCGTGTGCAAGGCCGGGCCCTGGAGCCAGGGCCCGGTGCTGCTCCAGCAGCTCGCCCTGCTCCCGTCCGAACTGCCGCCGTACGCCTCCGCGGACTACGTCCACCTCCTCGTCGAGGGCTGCAAGCTCGCCATGGCCGACCGCGAGGCCTGGTACGGCGACGCCGCCGCCGTACCCCTGGAGGAGCTGCTGTCCGCTCCGTACAACGCGGAGCGGCGGGCGCTGATCGGGGCGGCGGCCTCGTACGAGCTGCGGCCGGGCGCGCCCGGCGGGCGGACACCCCGGCTGAGCCGGTACGCGCTCGGGCTCGCCTCCGCCGAGCCGGGACACGACGCGCTCGGCGTGGGAGAGCCGACCGTCGCCAAGAGCCCGCTGTCGCCCGTGCCGGGCGAACCGGCGGGCGCGGACGGAGAGCCGACGGTGGCCGGTGACGGTTCGACCCGGGGCGACACCTGCCACCTCGACGTCGTTGACCGCTGGGGCAACATGATCGCGGCGACCCCCAGCGGCGGCTGGCTGCAATCCAACCCGGTCGTGCCCGAACTGGGGTTCCCGCTCGGCACCCGGTTGCAGATGACCTGGCTCGACGAGGGGCTGCCGGGCTCCCTCACCCCGGGTCGCCGCCCGCGCACCACGCTCAGCCCGTCCCTGGCGCTGCGCGACGGGGTGCCGGTCATGGCGTTCGGGACGCCCGGCGGCGACCAGCAGGACCAGTGGGGGACCCACTTCTTCCTCGCCGTGGCGCTGCGCGGCCGGATACGCGGCGGCCTCGACCTCCAGGGCGCGATCGACGCCCCCAACTGGCACAACGACAGCTTCCCCGGCTCCTTCTTCCCGCGCGGAATGCGGCCCGGCGCGCTCACCGTGGAGTCGCGCACGGACCCTGCGGTCGTCGCGGAGCTGCGGCGGCGCGGGCACGACGTGCTGGTGGGGGAGGCGTGGTCGGAGGGCCGGCTGAGCGCGGTCGCCCGGGACCCGGAGACCGGCGTGCTCTCCGCGGCGGCCAACCCGCGGGGGATGCAGGGGTACGCGGCGGGGCGCTGAGGGGGAGCCGGGAGGGGCGGCGCCGACGGCACACGGGGGCGGGCGGCGCCGGGTGCCCCGCACCCCGGAATTCACCCCGATTCCGCCCGCTGTGCACCGGGCGGGACGGGAATGTCAGTGGCGCGTGCTCTCATGGAGCCATGATCGAGAGCATGGACATCAGCACGGGAACCATCGACGAGTTCCTCACCCGGCACGCCGACGACGTCGAGACGGCGGTCCGCAGGGCGGCCGCCACCGAGATCATGCCGCGCTTCCGCCGCCTGGAGGCCCACGAGGTCGACGAGAAGACCGGCCCGCACGACCTGGTCACCGACGCCGACCGCAATGCCGAGGCGTATCTCACCGAGGAGCTGGCCCGGCTGCTGCCCGGCTCCGTGGTGGTGGGCGAGGAGGCGGTCCACGCCGACCCGCGCGTGTACGAGGCGATACGCGGCGAGGCCCCGGTGTGGGTCGTCGACCCGGTGGACGGCACCCGCCAGTTCGTCCACGGCGACACCGGCTTCTGCACGCTGGTCGCGCTGGCCCGGGGCGGCGAACTCCTCGCCTCCTGGACGTACGCGCCCGCCCGCGAGCAGTTCGCCACCGCGCTGCGCGGCCGGGGCGCGTTCCTCGACGGCACCCGGCTCAGCGCCGGCTCCCCGGACCCGGCCGGCGCTCTGGAGGTGGCCACCTCGCACCCCGACTACACCACCGACGCGCAGAAGGAGGCGCTGCTCGGCCTGCGCACCGAGGGCGTCCGGCCCCGGCCCTGCGGCTCGGCGGGCCTCGAGTACCTGGCGGTGGCCCGCGGCGAGCTGGACGCCACGGCGTTCACCTGGGAGGCCGCCTGGGACCACGCCGCCGGGCTGCTCCTGGTCGAGGAGGCGGGCGGCACCCACCTCACACGCGCCGGTGTGCCGTTCCGTATCACCGGCGGCAATGCCCTGCCGTTCAGCACCGCGCGCGACGGCGCCACGGCCCGCAGGGTGGTGGAACTGCTGGGCGGCGCCCGGTGAGCACGGCCGCCCTCCCACCCGCGCCCCGGCGCCGCCGGAGGTGCGGCATATCCTGATGCCTCAGTGGCCGTCGGCCGGCGAAGGAGTCCGAAGGTGCCGTCAATGCTCGATGCGGTCGTGGTGGGAGCGGGCCCGAACGGACTGACGGCCGCCGTGGAGCTGGCCCGCCGGGGGTTCTCGGTGGCCGTGTTCGAGGCCAGGGAGACCGTCGGCGGGGGAGCGCGCACCGAGGAGCTGACCCTCCCCGGCTTCCGGCACGACCCCTGTTCCGCCGCCCATCCGCTCGGCATCAACTCGCCCGCGTTCCGGGCGCTGCCCCTTCAGCGGTACGGCCTGGAGTGGCTCCAGCCGGAGCTGCCCATGGCGCACCCGTTCCCCGACGGCACGGCGGCCGTGCTCGCCCGGTCCGTCGCCGAGACGGCCGCCTCCTTCGGCCCGCGCGACGCGGGCACCTACCGCAGGCTCGTCGCCCCGTTCCTCGACAAGTGGGACACCCTGGCGAAGGACTTCATGTCGCTGCCGGCCACCGCGCTGCCCCGCGACCCGGTCACCCTCGCCCGGTTCGGCCTGGTCGGACTGCCGCCGTCCACCTGGCTGCTGCGCCGCTTCCGCGACGAGCGGGCCAAGGGCCTGTTCGCCGGGCTCGTCGCCCATGTCATGGCACCCCTCGGCGGCTTCGCCACCTCCGCCGTCGGCCTGGTCTTCGCCCTGGCGGCGCACGCCCGGGGCTGGCCCGTCGCCCGCGGCGGCTCCCAGGCCATCTCCGACGCGCTCGCCGGGTACCTCACCGCACTCGGCGGCACCCTGCACACCGACTACGAGGTCAAGCGGCTCGACGACCTGCCGCCGGCCCGCGCCTACGTCTTCGACACCTCGCCCACCGCCCTGGCCCGCATCGCCGGCCTCGGCCGGACTTACGACAACTACCGCTACGGCCCCGGCGTCTTCAAGATCGACTACGCGCTGGACGGCCCGGTGCCCTGGACCGCGGAGGAGGCGCGCACCGCCGGCACCGTACAGATCGGCCCCACCAGCGGCGACATCGACACCGCCCTGCACGCCGCCGGCACGGGCCGCGCCCCCGACGCGCCCTTCCTCATCACCGTGCAGCCCGGCGTCGTCGACCCCACCCGGGCCCCCGAGGGAAAACAGGTCTTCTGGGCGTACGGCCATGTGCCGCACGGCTGGACCGGCGACCTCACCGACGCGATCGAACGCCGACTGGAGCGGTTCGCCCCCGGCTTCCGGGACCGCGTCCTCGCCCGCGCCACCGCCGGGCCGCCCGAACTGGCCGTGCGCAACGCCAACTACGTGGGCGGCGACATCGCCACCGGTTCCGTCGCCGGACTCCGGCTGCTGCTGCGCCCCAAGCTGTCCCTGTTCCCGTACGCCACTCCGCACCCGGCCGTCTTCCTCTGCTCCTCGGCGACCCCACCGGGCCCCGGTGTGCACGGCATGTCCGGCCACAACGCGGCGAAGGCGGTGTGGCGCCGGCTGCGTCAGACCTGACCGGGCCGGTTCGCGAAAGGAGACAGCAGCACCGATGACGACCCTGACCGTGATCCGCGGCGACCTCACCCGCCAGTCCGCCGACGCACTCGTCAACGCGGCCAACTCCTCGCTGCTCGGCGGCGGCGGGGTCGACGGCGCCATCCACCGCCGGGGCGGACCCGCGATCCTCGCCGACTGCCGGGCGCTACGCGCGGCGAAGTACGGCCGGGGGCTGCCGACCGGCCAGGCCGTCGCCACCACCGCCGGTGACCTGGACGCCCGCTGGGTGATCCACACGGTCGGCCCCCGCTACTCGCCCGACGAGGACCGCTCCGCACTCCTCGCCTCCTGCTACCGCGAGTCCCTGCGCGTCGCCGACGAACTCGGTGCGCGCACGGTCGCGTTCCCGGCCGTCTCCGCCGGTATCTACGGCTGGCCGGTCGAGGACGCCGCCCGGATCGCCGTGGAGACGGTACGGTCCGTGCGGACGGAGGCCGAAGAGGTCCGGTTCGTCCTCCTGGACGAACGGGCGTACGACGCGTTCGCCGCCCGGCTCAGCTGAACCGTACGGAACGGGATGCCCCTCATGACCACACCCCGGGACCTGCTGATCGTCAGCCTGGACGTCCCGTCCGCCCACCCGGTCGGGCAGGGCGACCTCTCGCTCGCCCTCGCCGGCGCCGAGCTGGTCGACCTGCTGCGCGCCGGTGCCCTCGTCCTGGACGGCGACCGCATCGTGCCCGGCGCGGCCCCGAAGGCCCCGGAAGCCTTGAAGGACCCGAAGGACCCGAAGGACCCAGAGCCCCCGAAGGACCCGGAGAACCCGGCGGACCCGGTGGACGCGGCGGCCCCGGCGGACCCGGCCGAGCCGGAGGACGCGCTGCTGCGCGCGGCCGGGGCCTCCCTGCGGCGCGAGGTGCCGCACGAGTCGGTCGAGGACTGGCTGTGGCGCCGGGGCAACGGGCTGGCGGCGGCGTACCACTCCGGTCTGGAGGCGGACGGCCTGCTGGTCCGGCAGCGGCACCCGTGGATCCCGGTGCGCACCGGCCGTACCGCCCTGGTGGACTCGCCCGCCCGGCGCCGCGCCGCCGTCCGCTGGCGGGCCGGCGACCCCGTCCTCGCCGGGCTCGCCGCCGCCCTCGGCATCCACGACGAACCGGCCGAGGACTTCGGCAGCCTCGCCGACGAGTCGCTCGTCACCGTCCTGGCCGCCGTCCACCACGCGGTGGCCGAACTGGAGGCGGTACGCCAGCGGCGCAGCATCGAGAAGGCGGCGTTCGACAACATCTGGCGCGGCTGACGGCATCTGGCGCGGCTGACGGCATCCGGCGCCGCTGATGGCATCCGGCGCGGCTGATGGCATCCGGCGGAACTCACGGCAGCCGTCGGGCCGACGACTAAACCAACAGATTCCGACAACAGCATTGATCAAGCCCTACGCCTGGTTCTAGTGTGACCAGCCAAGTTGGTTTTACCGACAACAGCGAACAGAACCAGACGCACCTCAGTCAGCGCAGTACGCACCCTGTCGCACCGAGGAAGGCCACGGTCATGCCGCACCCCACCACGCCATCCGCCGACCGGCCCGCGGGCCCCCACCGGGCGGTCGTCAGCCGCCGCCGACTCCTGGAGGGCACCGCCGCCGTCCTCGGCGGTCTCGCCCTCTCCGCCACCCCCGCCGCCGCCCTCGCCACCGGCCGGACGACGGCGGCCGGGGACACCGCCGCCACCCCGGAGTGGAACGGGAACATCGCCACCTTCCAGGTGGGCACCGAGCCCCCGCACACCACCCTCATGCCCTACGGTGACCTCCGGCAGGCCCTCGCCGCCGACCGCACCCGCTCCCCGTACCGGCTCAGCCTCGACGGCACCTGGAAGTTCGCGCACAGCGACCGCCCCGAGGACCGGGACCCCGACTTCCACCGCACCGACCTCGACGACCGCTCCTGGGACACCCTCCCCGTCCCCTCCGCCTGGCAGACCCACGGCTACGACGCCCCCATCTACGTCAACATCACCTACCCCTGGTGGGGCCCCAACGGCCGGGGCGAGGAACCGCAGCCGCCCGCCGCACCCACCCGCTACAACCCCGTCGGCCAGTACAGACGCACCTTCACCGTGCCCCGCGACTGGTCGGGCCGGCGCACCTTCCTGCACTTCGAGGGCGTCAAGTCCGCGCACTACGTGTGGATCAACGGCCGGCTCGTCGGCTACCACGAGGACTCGTACACCCCCGCCGAGTACGACATCACCGACCACCTGAAGCCCGGCACCAACCAGATCGCCGTCGAGGTCTACCGCTACAGCGACGGCGACTGGCTGGAGGACCAGGACATGATCCGGCTGAGCGGCATCTTCCGCTCGGTCTACCTCTACTCCACCCCCACCGTGCACCTGCGGGACTTCAAGCTGGAGACCCCGCTCGGCGACGGGTACACCAGCGCCGAGCTCAAGGTCACCGCCGGCGTGCGCGCCTACGGCGACGGGGACGGCGGCCGGTACACCGTCGAGACGCAGCTCTACGACGACCGCGGGCACGCCGTCTGGTCCCGGCCGCTGAACCAGTCCGCCGACCTGGACTCCGCGGGCGCCGGCGAGGACGTCACGGTGACCGCCTCCCGGGCCGTGCCCGACCCCCGGCTGTGGTCCGCCGAGCACCCGTACCTCTACACCGCCGTCCTGCGCCTGCGCGACCCCGCCGGGAAGGTGGTCGAGACCCTCTCCCACCGCGTCGGACTGCGCGAGTTCGCCCTCAAGGACGGGCTCATGCGCATCAACGGCAAGCCCGTCTCCATCCGCGGCACCAACCGGCACGAGATGCACCCCGACCGCGGCACCGCCCTCACCCGCGCGGACATGGTCAAGGACGTCACGATCATCAAGCGGATGAACATGAACTCCGTCCGCACCTCGCACTACCCGAACAACCCGGTGTGGCTCGAACTCGCCGACGAATACGGGCTCTACCTCGTCGGCGAGACCAACCTGGAGACCCACGGCATCCGCGACGAGTACCCCGGCGACCACGCCGACTGGACCGAGGCGTGCGTGGCCCGCGCCCGCAACATGGTCCACCGCGACAAGAACCACGCCTCCGTGGTCATCTGGTCCCTCGGCAACGAGGCCGGCGGCGGCAGCACCTTCGTCGCCATGCACGACTGGATCCGCTCCTACGACACGACCCGCGTCATCCAGTACGAGGGCGACGACCGCCCCGGGATCAGCGACATCCGCTCGGCGATGTACGAGAGCCCCGCCCGGGTCGCCGAACGCGCCGCGGACACCTCCGACACCCGGCCGTACGTCATGATCGAGTACTGCCATGCGATGGGGAACTCCAACGGCAACTTCAAGAAGTACTGGGACACCGTCCGCTCCCACGACGTCCTCCAGGGCGGCTGGATCTGGGACTTCGTCGACCAGGGCCTCAACTGGCGCACCCCCGCCCGCATTCTGCTCACCGAGACCGGACCCGGCGCGCTGCGCGGCGAAGTCCTCGCCCCGCAGGGTGGTTTCGACCGCGACAAGGGCGTCAGCGGCGGCACCGTCTTCGCCCGCGACGACCGCCTCGACCTCACCGGCTCGCTGACCCTGGAGGCCTGGGTCACCCCGCGCTACACCGGCGACCACCAGCCGATCCTGGTCAAGGGCGACACCCAGTACGCGCTCAAGCAGACCAATGACAACATGGAGTTCTTCATCCACTCCGGCGGCCAGTGGATCAGCGCGAGCTGGAAACTGCCCGACGACTGGACCGGCACCGAACACCACCTCGCGGGCGTCTTCGACGCCGACGCCGGCACACTCACCCTGTACGTCGACGGCGCGGTGAAGGCCACCCGCTCCACCACCGCACGCCCCGACAGCACCGTCACCCCCGTCTCCCTCGCGACGGACATGGACAACGCGCTGCGCGAGTTCAGCGGCACGATCCGCCGCGCGCGCATCTACGCCCGTCCCCTGACCGCCGCCGAACTCGCCTCCGACGCGCGGAAACCCGGCGACGACGGCGTGCGCTTCTGGTTCGACGCCGCCACCGTCGGGCACACCGAGAAGCGACCACGCGAGCGGACCTTCCCGGCCTACGGCGGCGACTGGGGCGACAGTCCCAACGACGGCAACTTCTGTGCCGACGGCATCGTCACCGCCGACCGCGGCCACACCGGCAAGGCCGCCGAGATCAAACGCGTCCAGCAGGCCGTCCACGCCGCCCCGTCCTCCGGCGACGACACCCTCACCGACGGCGCACTCACCCTCACCAACGAGTATCTGTTCACCAACCTCCGCGAGTTCGACGGCAGTTGGTCACTCGTCGCCGACGGCCGGACCGTACGGCACGGCAGGCTCACCCGCGCCCAGCTCGACGTGGAGCCGCTGTCGAAGAAGCGGATCACCGTGCCCGTACCCCTCCCGGAGGACCCGGCGCCCGGTGCGGAGTACTTCCTGGAGCTGTCCTTCACCACCCGGGAGCACACCCCGTGGGCCAAGGCCGGCTTCGAGGTCGCCCGCGAGCAGATACCCGTCGACGCGGGCAGCCCGAAGGTGACCCCCGTCCCGCTGGAGAGCGTGCCGTCCCTGCGCCACGACGAGGACGACGGCTCGGTCACCGTCCGGGGCCGCGCCTTCTCCGTCACCCTCGACAAGAAGACCGGCACCCTCACCTCCTACGAGGCCGCGGGGCACCGCCTCCTCACCGACGGCCCCGTACCCAACTTCTGGCGGGCGCCCACCGACAACGACAAGGGCAACGGCCAGCACACCCGCAACCAGACCTGGCGCGACGCCGGCGCCCGCCGCGAGGTCACCGGTGTCGCCGTCCGGGCCCTGCGCGACAAGGCCGTCGAGATCAAGGTCACCGGCACCCTGCCCACCACCGTGGAGTCCGCGTACACCACCACGTACACCGTCTTCGGCAACGGCGAGATCAAGGTCGACCACACCCTGCACCCGGGAGCGTCGAGCCTGCCGTACCTCCCCGAGGTCGGCAGCATGCTCTTCCTGCCGGGCCGCCTCGAATACCTGCGCTATTACGGGCGCGGCCCCGAGGAGAACCACTGGGACCGCAACGACGGCACCGACGTCGGCGTGCACTCCGGGACCGTCTCCGACCAGTGGACCCCGTACATCCGCCCCCAGGAGAACGGCAACCGGACCGACATCCGCTGGGCCGCGCTCACCGGCCGCGACGGCACCGGGCTCCTCGTCACCGGCGACGCGCTCCTCGAAGTCAACGCCTCGCACTTCACCCCCGAGGACCTGTCCGTCGGGGCCCGCCACGACTACCAGCTCACCCCGCGCGAGGAGGTCGTCCTGCGGGTCAACCACCGGCAGATGGGCGTCGGCGGCGACAACAGCTGGGGCGCCCAGACCCACGACGAGTACAAACTCTTCGCCGACCGCGACTACAGCTACACCTACCGCCTCCGCCCGCTGACGGACGTGGACGAGGCGATGCGCCTGTCGCGCCGACCGACGGCGACGAAGTTCGCCTGAGCTGTTCAGGGGCGCGGGGAACTGCGCAAAACGGAGCGAAGCTCCGTAGGAGGGTCCGGGGGCGCAGCCCCCGGGGGACGATGGTGGTCCCCCCTGCTCGAACGAAGTTGAGAGCTTGGGGGAGGGTAGGGGCGGCGGGGGCGAAAGAACCCCACAGCCACCCCCACCCGCCCCGCACCCCCCGCCCACCTCCATGTCGGATTCCCGCCAGCCGGAGGCCTCCGCATGCCCGAGACTTGAGGCATGCGGAACGCGATGCACACAGACACCGAAGGCTGCGTCCGCGCCGTCCGTTCCAAGGACGCGCGCTTCGACGGCTGGTTCTTCACCGCGGTCCTGACCACGGGGATCTACTGCCGGCCGAGCTGCCCGGCCGTGTCCCCCCGCCCCGAGAACATGACCTTCTACCCCAGCGCCGCCGCCTGCCAGCAGGCCGGTTTCCGCGCCTGCAAACGCTGCCGCCCCGACACCACCCCCGGCTCCCCGCAGTGGAACCAGCGCGCCGACGCCGTCGCCCGCGCCATGCGGCTGATCGCCGACGGCGTCGTCGACCGCGAGGGCGTCCCCGGCCTCGCCGCCCGGCTCGGCTACAGCACCCGGCAGATCGAACGCCAGCTCCTCGCCGAGCTGGGCGCCGGGCCGCTCGCCCTGGCCCGCGCCCAGCGCGCGCAGACCGCCCGGCTGCTCATCGAGACCACCGCCCTGCCGATGGCCGACCTCGCCTTCGCCGCCGGGTTCTCCTCCATCCGCGCCTTCAACGACACCGTGCGCGAGGTCTTCGCGCTCTCCCCGAGCGAGCTGCGCGCCCGGCGCCCGCGCCGGACGGTGACCGCCCCCGGCGCACTCTCCCTGCGACTGCCGTTCCGCGCCCCGCTCAACCCCGACAACCTCTTCGGCCACCTCGCCGCCACCGCCGTACCCGGCGTGGAGGAGTGGCGCGAGGGCGCCTACCGCCGCACCCTGCGCCTCCCGTACGGCCACGGCGTCGTCGCCCTCACCCCGCGCCCCGACCACATCGCCTGCCGGCTCACCCTGAGCGACCTGCGGGACCTGCCCGTCGCCATCAGCCGCTGCCGCCGCATGCTCGACCTCGACGCCGACCCCGTCGCCGTCGACGACCAGCTCCGCACCGACCCGCTGCTCGCGCCGCTGGTCGACAAGGCACCCGGCCGGCGCGTGCCGCGCACCGTCGACGAGGCCGAGTTCGCGCTGCGCGCGGTCCTCGGCCAGCAGGTCTCCACCGCCGCCGCCCGCACCCACGCGGCCCGTCTCGTCACCGCGCACGGCGAGCCGGTCGAGGACCCCGAGGGCGGCCTCACCCACCTCTTCCCGGCGCCCGAGGCACTGGCCGCCCTCGACCCCGAGACGCTCGCCATGCCCCGCACCCGCCGCACCACCTTCACCACCCTCGTCCGCGAACTCGCCGAGGGCAGACTCCACCTGGGCGTCGAGAGCGACTGGGCCGAGTCCCGCGCGCAGCTCCTGGCCCTGCCCGGACTCGGCCCCTGGACGGTCGACGTCATCGCCATGCGCGCCCTCGGCGATCCCGACGCCTTCCCCGTCACCGACCTCGGTATCCGCCGCGCGGCCCGCGACCTCGGCCTGCCGGCCACCCCGGCCGCGCTCACCGCCCGCGCGGCGGCCTGGCGCCCCTGGCGGGCGTACGCCGTCCAGTACCTGTGGGCGACGGACGACCATCCGATCAACTTCCTGCCCGTCTGACCACCGTTGGTCCGTCCGCCAGTGGCTCACGGACCCGTCGAAGGAACACCTGTGACCGTGAAACAGCACACCGTGATCGACAGCCCCTACGGCCCGCTCACCCTCGTCGCCGACGACGGCGTCCTGTGCGGCCTCTACATGACCGAACAGCGCCACCGCCCGCCCGAGGAGAGCTTCGGCACCCCCGACGACACCCCCTTCGCGGCCGCGGCGGAACAGCTCGCGGCGTACTTCGCGGGCGAGCTGAAGGAGTTCACCCTGGACCTGCGCATGCACGGCACGCCGTTCCAGCGGCGGGTCTGGGACGAGCTGCGCCGTATCCCCTACGGCGAGACCCGCTCGTACGGCGAACTGGCCGCCGAGCTGGGCAGCCCCGGCGCCTCCCGCGCGGTCGGGCTGGCCAACGGCCGGAATCCGATCGGCATCGTCGTCCCGTGCCACCGCGTGGTGGGGGCCAACGGCAGCATGACGGGGTACGGCGGCGGCATCGACCGCAAGAAGCGCCTGCTGGCGTTCGAGAGCGGGGCGGAGGGGGCGGGGCTGTTCTGAGGCCGTCGGCGGGCGGCCGAATATGCCCGTGGCAGGCCGAATATACGGTCGCACCGGCCCGCGCGCCCGCCTTACCCTCGACCGCATGACGACCACGCCCCTCGTCGCGCTCCTGAGCGGCGCCGGGATCTCCACCGACTCAGGCATCCCCGACTACCGCGGCCCGGCCGGGCTGTGGCGGCAGGACCCCGAGGCCGAGAAGCTCGTGACCTACGAGCACTACATGGGCGACCCCGACGTACGGCGGCGCTCCTGGCAGCTGCGGCGGCGGACCGGGGCACTGCGCCCGGAGCCCAACGCGGCACACCGGGCCGTGGTCGAACTGGAGCGCTCCGGGGTGCCGGTACGGGTGCTCACGCAGAACGTGGACGGGTTGCACCAGCGCGCCGGGATGCCCGCCCGCAAGGTCCTCGAACTGCACGGCAGCGCGCGCCGCGTGGTGTGCGCCAAGTGCGGTACCAAGGGCGCGATGGAGGACGCGCTCGCCCGGATCGACGCCGGTGAGGACGATCCGCCCTGCCTGGAGTGCGGTGGCGTCCTGCGACCGGCGACGGTGATGTTCGGCGAGCCGCTGGACCCCTCCGTCCTGGCCGAGGCGGCGGCCATCGCCAAGGCATGCACGCTCTTCTTCGCCGTCGGCTCCAGCCTCCAGGTGCACCCGGCGGCGGGGCTCGCCCAGGTGGCCGCCGAGCACGGCGCCCGGCTCGTCGTCGTCAACGCCGAGCCCACGCCGTACGACGGCATCGCCGACGAGGTCGTGCGCGAACCCATCGGCACCGCGCTGCCGCGCCTGCTGCGGGAACTGGCGTAGCCCCGTTCAGCGGCCCTGCTCAGCGGCCCCGCTCAGAGGGCGGGGCTCACCTCGTCGACCGGGTCCGCCCGGTGGCCGTCCTCCAGTTCCGCCATGTGCCCGCCGCTCTCCAGTACGTCGAGGGCGGCGAGGACGCGGCGGCCCAGTTCGCCCAGGAGGTGGTCGGCGAGCTCCGCGCGCGGCACCAGCCGCCAGGACAGCAGCTCCGACTCCTGCAACCGGACCGCCGCGAGCTCCTCGTCGGTGAGCACCCCGCCGTCGTACAGATACGCGACCACGGGCGGACGGTCCGCGGTGCCGGACACCCAGTCCACCGCGAGCAGCCGGCCGAGCGTGCGGTCCAGACCGATCTCCTCGGCCGTCTCGCGCCGCGCGCCCTGCCGCGGACTCTCCCCGTCGTCCGACTCGACCGTGCCGCCCGGCAGCGCCCAGCCCTCCCGGTAGTTCGGCTCGACCAGCAGCACCCGCCCCTCCGCGTCCCGGAAGAGCGCGGCGGCCCCCACCAGGACGCGCGGCAGGCCGGCGATGTACGTGGCGTAGTCCAGAGTGCTCATCCAGGCAGGGTAACCACCGCCGGGGGCCGCCCGGCGCGTGCACAGCGTGTTGTCAGGGTCGTCCGGAGCGCGGTCGGGGGCATGACGGGGCGGGGCCGCCGTGGATAGGGTCGCCCACACGGGCTGAGAAAGCGCTTGCGGACACAAGGGGATACCAGGGTGACGAACGGTGCGGTGGCCGGCGGACGCGGGGTGCTCATCGCCGCGGACAAGTTCAAGGGGTCGCTGACGGCCGTGGAGGTCGCCGAGCGCGTGACGGCGGGACTGCGCCGGGTCGCACCGGAGCTGGAGGTGGAGTCGCTGCCCGTGGCCGACGGCGGCGACGGGACCGTTGCCGCGGCGGTCGCGGCCGGCTTCGCGCGCCGGGAGGTACGGGTCGCCGGACCGCTCGGCCAAGAGGTGACCGCGGCCTTCGCGCTGCGCGGCACGACCGCGGTGGTGGAGATGGCCGAGGCCGGCGGGTCGCGGCGGCTGCCCGGGGGCGTCCTCGCGCCGCTCACCGCGTCCACGTACGGCAGCGGGGAGCTGCTGCGCGCCGCGCTGGACACGGGGGCGCGCACGATCGTCTTCGGGGTGGGCGGGAGCGCGAGCACCGACGGGGGCGCGGGGATGCTGACCGCGCTGGGGGCGCGCTTCCTGGACGCGGCGGGGGAGCCGGTGGCGCCGGGGGGCGGCGGGCTGGCCGGGGTCGCCGCCGCCGACCTCTCGGGGCTCGACCTGCGGCTCGCCTCCGTCGACCTCGTGCTCGCCAGTGACGTCGACAATCCGCTGACCGGGCCGACGGGGGCGGCGGCGGTGTACGGGCCGCAGAAGGGGGCCTCGCCGGACGACGTCGCCGCGCTGGACGCGGGGCTCGCACGGTTCGTGCGGGTGCTGGAGGAAGCGGTCGGTACGCGCGCCGTCGCGTGCGCCGGGGCGCCGGGGGCGGGAGCCGCGGGTGGGGTGGGGTACGGGGCGTTGTTGTTGGGGGCGCGGTTCCGGGCGGGTATCGAGGTGATGCTGGAGGTGCTGGGGTTCGGGGCGGCGGTGGAGCGGGCGTCCTTGGTGATCACGGGGGAGGGGGCGCTGGACGCCCAGACGTTGCACGGGAAGGCACCGGTGGGGGTGGCTGCGGCGGCGCGGGGGGCCGGGCGGGGGGTGGTGGCGGTGTGCGGACGGTTGGCGTTGTCGCCGGAGGCGTTGGCGGGGGTGGGTATCTCGCGGGCGTACGCGCTGACGTCCCTCGAACCGGATGTGGGCCGTTGCGTCGCCGAAGCGGGGCCGCTGCTCGAGCGGCTCGCGGAGCGCGTCGCCCACGACCAGGGCTTGGCCTGACCAAAACCTTTTTCGCCCCCGCCGCCCCTACCCTTCCCGTCCTTAACAAGGGGCTCCGCCCCTTTGACCCCGGGAGAGCTCGGGTGGTGAGGTTCGTGGGCGGGTGCGGGTTCGACGTGGCTTGTCGCGCAGTTCCCCGCGCCCCTAAAGCAAAAGCAGTGGGGCGCCCCCTGCTTTTAAGTCTTTAGGGGCGCGGGGAACTGCGCGAGCAACCACCCACTCACCCGCACTCCCCAACGAACCCACGCCAACCGAGCTCTCCCGGGGTCAAAGGGGCGGAGCCCCTTGTAAGGACGGGACGGGTAGGGGCGGCGGGGGCGAGGAAAAGAGGGTACGGAAAGGGCCCCGTACCGGTGGGGTACGGGGCCCTTCGATGTGGTGTGAAGCCGGAGGCTACGGGAGCTGGGCCGCACGCGCCTCGCGGCGGTTGTCGCGGAAGTTGTTCACCCGGCGAGCCGTCGCGAACAACGGAATCACCGCCCCCATCACGAGCTGCAACGCACACCCCGTCTGCAACAGCAACTGCCCGCTCGGCGCATCGAACGCCCACCCCGCCAGCAGCCCCATCGACAGCACGATCCAGCCCAGCATGGCACCCGCCAGGCGCCCCCTCGGCTTCGGGTACTCGACCCGGCTCACCATCAGCCACGCCGTACCCAGAATCGCCAGCAGCGTCGCGAAGAACGGCAGCTCGAGCAGGACGATGGAGACGACCGTGAGCGCCCCGAACGGCGAGGGCATGCCCTGGAACATGCCGTCCTTCAGCGTCACGCACGAGAACCGCGCGAGCCGCAGCACCACCGCCAGCAACACCACGATGCCACCGACCGCGGCCACTCTCTGGTGCGCGTCGTCGGCGACCATGCCGTACACCAGCACGAAGTACGCCGGCGCGAGCCCGAAGCTGATGAGGTCGGAGAGGTTGTCCAGCTCCGCGCCCATCGGAGAGGAGCGCAGCTTGCGGGCGACGAGACCGTCGAACAGGTCGAAGACGGCCGCGCACAGCATCAGGATCACCGCGGTCGCCGCGCTGTGGCGGGCCATGCCCGCCGACTCGTCGCTGCCCGTGAGGTGCGGAATCAGGATGCCGGTGGTGGTGAAGTACACCGCCATGAAGCCGCACGTGGCGTTGCCGAGGGTGAGCGTGTCCGCTATCGACAGGCGCAGCGAGAGGGGCATCTCCTCCTCGTCGTCCACGTCGGCGGCCTCCGGCACCCAGCCGGCCTGGGTCTGCGGGTCAATCACGGTCAATGCGAGTCACCCCAGCCACGGTCTTCTGTCCGACCTCGACGGCCACCTCGACGCCCTCGGGCAGATAGATGTCGACGCGCGAGCCGAACCGGATCAGCCCGATCCGCTCGCCCTGCTCGACCTTGGTGCCCTGCGGCAGGTAGGGGACGATCCGACGGGCGACGGCACCGGCGATCTGGATCATCTCGATGTCACCGAGCTCGGTGTCGAAGTGCCAGACCACCCGCTCGTTGTTCTCGCTCTCCTTGTTGAAAGCGGGAACGAAGCCGCCGGGGATGTGCTCGACGGACGTCACCGTGCCGGCCAGCGGGGCCCGGTTCACGTGCACGTTCAGCGGGCTCATGAAAATCGCGACGCGGGTGCGCCCGTCCTTCCACGGCATGATGCTCTGCACCACACCGTCGGCGGGAGAGATGACCCTGCCGGGAGCGATCTCCCGCTCGGGGTCCCGGAAGAACCACAGCATGCCCGCCGCGAGAGCGGTGGCGGGCACCGCCACGGCCCGGGCGGCGCCGGAGCGGCGCGACCGGGCGAGGCTGAGGGCTGCGGTGGCAACGGTCGGGAGGAGCCACGGCGATGCTCCGCGCGCGAGGCGTGTGCCGACCAGGCTGTCGCGAGGTGCAGAGGTTTGGCTGTGGGGCATGGATGACCTTCGTAGCGGATGAATGCCGCGCTGCGTGAGGGGGACGGCGGCTTTCCGGCGATCGTAGCGGCTCAGGGTCACAACTGGGTAAGCCGGGAAGCCGAGTCGGCGGCCGAGAAGGGTTGACGGGGTGTGATCCTCTTCCCCAAGAAAACACCCCCAACCCGGACAATCATCCTGGCATCAGCCCTGGAATCGATACTCCTCGAGCAGCCTGCGCCCGATGATCATTTTCTGGATTTCGGCGGTACCCTCACCGATCAGCAGCATCGGTGCCTCCCGGTAGAGCCGCTCGATCTCGTACTCCTTGGAGAAGCCGTAGCCGCCGTGGATCCGGAAGGCGTCCTCCACGACCTCCTTGCAGTACTCCGAGGCGAGGTACTTCGCCATTCCCGCCTCGAGATCGTTTCGTTCCCCCGAATCCTTTTTGCGTGCCGCGTTCACCATCATCGCATGCGCGGCCTCCACCTTGGTGGCCATCTCCGCCAGTTTGAACTGGATGGCCTGGTGGTGGGCGATCGGCTTGCCGAACGTGTGCCGCTGCTGCGCGTAGTCGATCCCCAGCTCGAAGGCCCGCTGGGCGACCCCGCAGCCGCGGGCGGCGACGTTGACCCGGCCCACCTCGACGCCGTCCATCATCTGGTAGAAGCCCCGGCCGGTGACCCCGCCGAGCACGCGGTCGGCCGGCACCCGCAGGCCGTCCATGATCAGCTCGGTGGTGTCGACGCCCTTGTAGCCCATCTTCTCGATCTTGCCCGGAATGGTCAGACCGGGACGGACCTCGCCGAAGCCGGGCTCCTTCTCCACCAGGAACGTCGTCATCGACTTGTGCGGGGCCGTGCCCTCGGGGTGGCCTTCGTCACTCCGGACGAGAACGGCCACCAGCGTGGACGAGCCGCCGTTGGTGAGCCACATCTTCTGGCCGTTCAGGACGTACTCCTCCCCGTCCTTGACAGCCTTCGACGTGATCGCCGACACGTCGGAGCCCAGCCCCGGCTCCGACATCGAGAAGGCGCCGCGGGTCTCGCCCAGCGCCATCTTCGGCAGGAAGTACTCCTTCTGCTCCCGCGTGCCGTGCTGCTTGAGCATGTACGCCACGATGAAGTGCGTGTTGATGATGCCGGAGACCGACATCCAGCCGCGGGCGATCTCCTCCACGCACAGCGCGTACGTGAGCAGCGACTCGCCCAGCCCCCCGTACTCCTCGTCGATCATCAGCCCGAAGAGGCCCAGCTCCTTGAGGCCGTCGACGATTCTCTGCGGGTACTCGTCGCGGTGCTCCAGCTCGGTGGCGACCGGGATGATCTCCTTGTCGACAAAGTCCCTGACGGTGGAGAGGATCTCCTGCTGGACGTCGGTGAGACCGGCGGTCCGGGCGAGTCGCGCCATGGCTACTTCCCCTGTTCCTTCAGTACCGGGCGGCCGGGCTGCTCGCCGCCGCGCTCCTTGATGTACGTCCCGGTGGGCACCATCACCTTGCGGCGGAAGACGCACACCAGGGTGCCGTCCTGCTTGTAGCCCCTGGTCTCGACGTGCACGATGCCGCGGTCGTTCTTCGACTTCGAGGGCCGCTTGTCCAGCACGGTCGTCTCGCCGTAGAGCGTGTCGCCGTGGAAGGTCGGCGCCACGTGCCGGAGCGACTCGATCTCCAGGTTGGCGATCGCCTTGCCGGACACGTCCGGGACGGACATGCCCAGCAGGAGTGAGTAGATGTAGTTGCCGACCACCACGTTCCTGCCGAAGTCGGTGGTCTCCTCGGCGTAGTGCGCGTCCAGGTGGAGCGGGTGGTGGTTCATGGTGAGCAGGCAGAACATGTGGTCGTCATACTCGGTGACCGTCTTGCCGGGCCAGTGCTTGTAGACCGCGCCGACCTCGAACTCCTCGAAAGTGCGTCCGAACTGCATCGCGCTGAGGCCTTTCTAGTCGGTGGGCGTCTCGAACTTCGACGTGCGGGTCATGCCGGCCGCCCGCCCCTTGCCGGAGACGACCAGCGCCATCTTGCGGCTGGCCTCGTCGATCATCTCGTCGCCGAGCATCGCGGAGCCCTTCTTGCCGCCCGCCTCGGACGTGTAGTAGTCGTACGCGTCCAGGATCAGCTCGGCGTGGTCGTAGTCCTCCTGGGAGGGCGAGAAGATCTCGTTGGACGCCTCGACCTGGCCCGGGTGCAGCACCCACTTGCCGTCGAAACCGAGGGCCGCGGCGCGCCGCGCGACCTCGCGGTAGCCGTCGACGTTGCGGATCTGGAGGTAGGGGCCGTCGATCGCCTGGAGGTCGTTGGCGCGGGCCGCCATCAGGATCTTCATCAGGATGAAGTGGTAGGCGTCCGCCGGGTAACCGGGCGGCTGCTCGCCCACGACCAGGGACTTCATGTTGATGGACGCCATGAAGTCGGCCGGACCGAAGATGATCGTCTCGATGCGCGGGGACGCCTCGGCGATCGCGTTGACGTTGTTCAGGCCCCGCGCGTTCTCGATCTGCGCCTCGATGCCGATACGGCCGACCTCGAAGCCCATCGTCTTCTCGATCTGGGTCAGGAGGAGGTCGAGCGCGACGATCTGCGCCGCGTCCTGGACCTTCGGGAGCATGATGCAGTCCAGGTTCGGGCCCGCGCCCTCCACCACCGTCACGACATCGCGGTACGTCCACTCCGTCGTCCAGTCGTTGACCCGCACCACCCGGGTCTTGCCCGTCCAGTCGCCCTCGTTGAGGAACTTCACGATGGTGTGCCGCGCGTCGGGCTTGGCCAGCGGGGCGCACGCGTCCTCCAGATCCAGGAAGACCTGGTCCGCCGGGAGGCCCTGCGCCTTCTCCAGGAAGCGGGGATTGCTTCCGGGAACGGCCAGGCAGGAGCGGCGGGGGCGGAGCCGGTTGACGGTCGTCATGCGGGGACCTCCAGGGGGTCGGGCCGGGGCTCGGGCTGTGGTTCGAGCAGGGGTTCGAGCTGGTTCGCGTGCCGGATCTCGTCGACGATACGGCCGATGATCCCGGTGATGTCGAAGTCCTTCGGGGTGAAGACCGCGGCCACTCCCGCGGCCCGCAGTTTCTCGGCGTCGGCGTGCGGGATGATCCCGCCGGCGATCACCGGGATGTCGGCCGCGCCGGCCGCGCGCAGCCGCTCAAGGACGTCCGGCACGAGTCGCGCGTGCGAACCGGAGAGGGCGGACAGGCCCACCGCGTGCACGTCCTCGGCGAGGGCCGCGTCCACGATCTGCTCGGGGGTGAGCCGGATGCCCTGGTACACCACCTCGAAGCCGGCGTCCCGGGCCCGTACGGCGATCTGCTCGGCCCCGTTGGAGTGCCCGTCCAGGCCGGGCTTGCCGACCAGGAACCGCAGCTTGCCGACGCCGAGGTCACGCGCGGTCAGCTCGACCCGGCGGCGCACCCGCGACAGGGCCGAGCCCTCCTCCGCCGCGACCGCGACCGGGGCGGACGAGACCCCGGTCGGCGCCCGGAACTCGCCGAACACCTCGCGCAGCGCCCCGGCCCACTCGCCGGTCGTCACCCCGGCGCGGGCGCACTCCAGGGTGGCCGCCATGAGGTTGTCGGTGCCCTTGGCGGCCTCCCGCAGCTTCTCCAGCGCCTTGCAGGGGCGTGTGTGGTTGAACGGCGGCTGGTAACGGGTGTCCCGCCACTGCCGGAGCGCGGCGACGACCCGGGCCTCCACCGCCGGGTCCACCGTCTGGACCGCGGTGTCCAGATCGGCGGTGAGCGGGCTGGGCTCGGTGCCCTCGAAGGCGTTGACGCCGACGATCTTCTCCTCGCCCGACTCGATCCGGGCCCGCCGCTCGGCGTGCGAGGCGACCAGCTGCGACTTGAGGTAACCCGACTCGACGGCGGCCATCGCCCCGCCCATCTCCTGGATCCGCTCGATCTCCGCGGACGCCGCCCCGACCAGCTCGTCGACCTTCGCGCCGATCACCGTCGACCCCTCGAAGAGGTCCTCGTACTCCAGCAGGTCGCTCTCGTGCGCCAGCACCTGCTGGATGCGCAGCGACCACTGCTGGTCCCAGGGCCGGGGCAGCCCCAGCGCCTCGTTCCAGGCGGGGAGCTGCACGGCACGCGCGCGTGCGTCCTTGGAAAGGGTCACCGCCAGCATCTCCAGCACGATCCGCTGGACGTTGTTCTCCGGCTGGGCCTCGGTCAGCCCCAGGGAGTTGACCTGGACTCCGTACCGGAAACGGCGGTGCTTGGGGTCCTCGATGCCGTACCGCTCACGGGTGACGCGGTCCCAGATGCGGGTGAAGGCCCGCATCTTGCACATCTCCTCGACGAAGCGGACGCCCGCGTTCACGAAGAAGGAGATCCGGCCGACGACGTCGCCCATGCGCTCCTGCGGCACCTGGCCGCCGTCGCGCACCGCGTCCAGGACGGCGATCGCGGTGGACATCGCGTACGCGATCTCCTGCACCGGCGTGGCGCCCGCCTCCTGGAGGTGGTAGCTACAGATGTTGATGGGGTTCCACTTGGGCAGGTGGGACACGGTGTACGCGATCATGTCCGTCGTCAGCCGGAGGGAGGGGCCCGGCGGGAAGACGTGCGTCCCCCGGGACAGGTACTCCTTGACGATGTCGTTCTGCGTCGTGCCCTGGAGCTTGGTGACGTCCGCGCCCTGTTCCTCCGCGACGACCTGGTAGAGCGCCAGCAGCCACATCGCGGTGGCGTTGATCGTCATCGAGGTGTTCATCTGCTCCAGCGGGATGTCCTGGAACAGCCGGCGCATGTCACCGAGGTGCGCGACCGGCACCCCGACCCGGCCCACCTCGCCGCGGGCGAGGACGTGGTCGGGGTCGTAGCCGGTCTGCGTCGGCAGGTCGAACGCGACCGACAGTCCGGTCTGGCCCTTGGCGAGGTTGCGCCGGTACAGCGCGTTGGACGCCTCGGCGGTGGAGTGACCGGCGTACGTGCGCATGAGCCACGGCCGGTCCTTGTGACGTTCACTCATGTGCGCCTCCTAGATGTTCCGGAAGCGGTTGATGGCATCGGCGTGCCGGGCGCGCTTCTCCTCGTCGCGCACGCCGAGCCCCTCCTCGGGCGCCAGGCACAGCACGCCGACCTTGCCCTGGTGGAGGTTGCGGTGCACGTCGTACGCCGCCTGGCCGGTGTCCTCCAGCGGGTACACCTTGGACAGCGTCGGGTGGATCTTCCCCTTCGCGATGAGCCGGTTGGCCTCCCAGGCCTCGCGGTAGTTGGCGAAGTGCGAGCCGATGATCCGCTTCAGGGACATCCACAGATAGCGGTTGTCGTACTGGTGCAGATAGCCCGAGGTCGAGGCGCAGGTGGTGATGGTGCCGCCCTTGCGGGTGACGTAGACGCTGGCACCGAAGGTCTCGCGGCCGGGGTGCTCGAAGACGATGTCGATGTCCTCGCCGCCGGTGAGTTCGCGGATGCGCTTACCGAACCGCTTCCACTCCTTGGGGTCCTGGGTGTGCTCGTCCTTCCAGAACCGGTAGTCCTCGGCATTGCGGTCGATGATCGCCTCGGCACCCATGGACCGGCAGATCTCCGCCTTCTGCGGCGAGGAGACGACACAGACCGGGGTGGCGCCGCCGGCCAGCGCGAACTGCGTGGCGTAGGAGCCGAGTCCGCCGCTCGCGCCCCAGATGAGCACGTTGTCGCCCTGCTTCATGCCGGCGCCGTTGCGGGAGACGAGCTGCCGGTAGGCGGTGGAGTTGACGAGGCCGGGGGCGGCGGCCTCCTCCCAGCTGAGGTGGTCCGGCTTGGGCATCAGCTGGTTGGACTTGACGAGCGCGACCTCGGCGAGGCCGCCGAAGTTGGTCTCGAAGCCCCAGATGCGCTGCTCGGGGTCGAGCATCGTGTCGTTGTGGCCGTCGGAGGACTCCAGTTCCACCGACAGGCAGTGCGCGACGACCTCGTCGCCGGGCTTCCAGGAGTTGACGCCGGGGCCGGTGCGCAGGACGACGCCGGCGAGGTCGGAGCCGATGACGTGGTACGGCAGGTCGTGGCGCTTGGTGAGCTCGCTGACGCGGCCGTAGCGCTCCAGGAAGGCGAAGGTGGAGAGCGGCTCGAAGATCGACGTCCACACCGAGTTGTAGTTGACCGAGGAGGCCATCACGGCGACCAGGGCCTCGCCCGGGCCGAGTTCGGGGAGCGGGACGTCGTCCAGGTGGAGCGACTTGCGGGGGTCCTTGTCGCGGGTGTCGAGGCCCTCGAACATGTCCGTCTCGTCCTTGTGCACGGTCATCGCGCGGTACGAGTCGGGGAGCGGGAGTGCGGCGTAGTCGGCGGACGTGGCCGTCCCCGACTGGATCGCGTCCAGGATTTCCTTCACGGTGTGCCTCCGGCGAGATGGCGTTCTGGGGGAGGGGTGCCGTCGGTTCGGCGAGGGGTGTGGGTGTGCGCGGGTGGCGCGGGGGTGCGAGGGGGTGCGGAGTGTGCGAAGTGAGCCTGTGACGCAGGCGTCCGGGCGGGCGGCGGGGCCGCCGGGGACAGGCCGGCGTGGCGGGGGTTGCCGCCGTGCGCGGTCGCTCGGACATGTCCAACGTATGGCACGGTGTGCCAGGGCGCAAGGCACGGAGTGCCAAGAAATGGTCTCAGGTGAATTTTTCTGCGCTCAGGTGAGCGATGATCGATCAGAGGGGGCGGGGGAGTGGGCAGCGGGGGGTGCGGGTTCGCGTGCGCGGGTTTCTCGCCCCCGCCGCCCCTGCCCGTTCCCGTCCCCCGGGGGCTCCGCCCCCGGACCCCCGTGGGGTGCGTTGTCGGGTGCGGGTGCGTCGTGGCTGGTCGCGCAGTTCCCCGCGCCCCTACTGCGGCGCGGGTGGGCGCAGCGGCGCCCGGCGGGCGCCGGTGAGCGGAGCCGCCGTGACGGTCACCCCGGCGCCGGGTGCCCAGTGGTCGTGGGGTGTCAGCGGCGGGCCTGGAGGGCCGCTTCGATCGTGCGCATGACCTCGTCGAGGGGGGCGTCCGTGCGGGCCACCGTGACCAGGACCTCGCCCTGCGCGGCCGTGGTCGCCGGGGGAGCCGCGGGCGGCGCCGTGTCGCGGCCGGCGCCGATCCCCGTGCCGAACGTCCGCCGGACGATCGCGAACGCGTGGTCGAGCTGCGACTCCACGTCGCCCTTGCCGTCCGCCCGCAGCCAGCGGCGCAGTACGTGGTTGTGGGCGGTGACCACCGCCGACGCCGCGACCTCCGCCAGCAGCGGGTCGTCGTATCCGTCGTCCGCGTGCGCCCGCTCGTCGAAGTGGCCCAGCAGATAGCGCGTGAACAGCCGCTCGTAGCGGGCGACCGACGCGATCTCCGCCTCCCGCAGCGTCGGCACCTCGCGGGTCAGTCGGTAGCGGGCCACCGAGATCTCCGGCTGGGCCGCGTACATCCGCATGACTTCCTTGATGCCGCGGCACACCGTGTCGAGCGGGTGCTCGTGCGCGGGAGCGGCGTTGAGCACCGCCTCGGCGCGGACCAGGGTGTCGTCGTGATCGGGGAAGATCGCCTCTTCCTTGGAGCGGAAGTGCCGGAAGAAGGTCCGGCGGGCGACCCCGGCGGCCGCCGCGATCTCGTCGACCGTGGTCGCTTCGTACCCCTTCGTGGAGAAGAGCTCCATGGCCGCCGCGGCCAACTCGCGGCGCATCTTCAGCCGCTGGGCGGCGGCGCGGCTGCCGGCGGCGCTCTCCGGCGCGTCGGTCGAGGCGGCGATACGTGAGGACTTGGCGGACTGGGGCATGCCCCGAACGTACTGCATGTGCGCAGCTTGGTGGGCATGTCCCCGGTTTACCGGCCCTCCGGGAGGCGGGTGCGGGGGCCGGGACGGGGCGGCCGGATCGAGCAGTCCGCCCCACTCCCGTCCCGCCGGGAACCGGCCGTCGGGGCACTCCGTGCCACCCGCGCCGGGCCGCACGGCCTCCGATCGCTCACGCCCCGGCCGCTCACGCTCCGGCCGCTCACGCTCCGGCCGCTCACGCTCCGGCCGCTCACGCTCCGGCCGCTCACGCTGCGGCCGGTCAGCGCCGGGCATGTTCGCGGAAGCCGCGGCCCGTCTTGCGGCCGAGGCAGCCCGCGGCCACCAGATGCTCCAGGAGCGGCGCGGGCGCCAGGCCCGGGTCGCGGAACTCGCGGTGCAGGACCTTCTCGATGGCCAGGGACACATCCAGCCCCACCACGTCGAGCAGTTCGAACGGGCCCATCGGGTAGCCGCCGCCCAGCTTCATCGCGGCGTCGATGTCGTCGAGCGTCGCGTAGTGCTCCTGCACCATCTTCACCGCGTTGTTCAGATAAGGGAACAGCAGCGCGTTGACGATGAAGCCGGCCCGGTCGCCGCAGTCCACCGGGTGCTTGCGCAGATGCGCGCAGACCTCGCGGACGGTGGCGTGCGTCTCGTCCGAGGTCAGCACCGTGCGGACCACCTCGACCAGCTTCATCGCCGGGGCCGGGTTGAAGAAGTGCATGCCGATCACGGACTGCGGGCGCGAGGTGGCGCGGGCGCAGGCGACGACCGGCAGCGAGGAGGTGGTGGTGGCCAGCACCGCGCCCGGCTTGCACACCTTGTCCAGCGTGGTGAAGAGCTGCTTCTTGACCTCCAGGTCCTCGGTCACCGCCTCCACCGCGAGGTCGACGTCCGCGAAGGCGTCCAGGGAGTCGGCCGGGGTGATCCGGTCCAGGGCCGCTGCGGCCGCCTCCACCGTCATCCGGCCCTTGTCCACCGAGCGGGAGAGCGACGTGCCGATCCTGGCCCGCGCGGCTGCCGCCTTCTCCTCGGTGCGGGCGGCGAGGACGACGTCGTAACCGGCCTTGGCGAACACCTCGGCGATCCCGGACGCCATGGTGCCGCTGCCGGCCACACCCACCGCGCGGACGGGGCGGGCGGTGCCGGTGGCCGGGCCGCCGGCCAGCGGGGTCAGCGCGTCCCGTACGACCGTGCCGCTGCCGGGCGCCTCGTAGGTGTAGAAGCCGCGGCCCGACTTGCGGCCGGTCAGCCCCGCCTCGCTGAGCTGGCGCAGGACGGGCGCGGGGGCGTGCAGCCGGTCGCGCGAGGCGGCGTACATCGCCTCCAGGACCGTACGCGCGGTGTCCACGCCGATCAGGTCGAGCAGCGCGAGCGGGCCCATCGGCAGGCCGCAGCCCAGCTTCATCGCGGCGTCGATGTCCTCGCGGGAGGCGTACTTCGCCTCGTACATCGCGGCGGCCTGGTTGAGGTACCCGAACAGCAGTCCGTCCGCGACGAAGCCGGGGCGGTCGCCGACCGCGACCGGCTCCTTGCCCAGGTCCAGCGCGAGGTCGGTGACGGCGGCGACGGCCGCGGGGGCAGTGAGCACCGAGGAGACCACCTCGACCAGCCGCATCGCCGGGGCCGGGTTGAAGAAGTGCAGGCCGAGCACGCGCTCGGGGTGCGCGGACTCGGCGGCGAGCCGGGTGACGGAGAGCGCGTTGGTGCCGGTCGCCAGGATCGTCTCCGGGCGCACGACCGCGTCGAGCTCCCGGAACACCTGCTGCTTGATCTCGTACGACTCCGGAACCACCTCGATCACCAGATCGGCGTCGCCCGCCGCCTGGAGGTCGGTGAAGGTGCGGAAGCGCGCGAGGACGTCGCCGCGCCGCTCCTCGGTGAGCCGGCCGCGCGCCACGGAACGGGCGGTGGCGGCCTCCAGGGCGGCGACGGCCCGGGTGGCCGCGGCCTCGCTGATGTCGATGCCGACGACCTCGCGGCCGGCCTGGGCGAGGACCTCGGCGATGCCGGTGCCCATGGTGCCGAGGCCGACGACGGCGACGGTGCGGAGCGGGGACAGGGAGGTGTCGGAGAGGGGAGTGGCCATCGCGGGACTCCAGGAAGGTGGGTGACGACGGGGAACACGCCCGGGTACGCCCGACGGCGCACCGAGTGCGTGCGGAAGGAAGGTGCTGTGCGGAGAGGTGCGGGTGGTGCCGGGTCCGGGCGCGCACGCCCGGCGCCGCCCCGGGGCGTGTGCACGCCCGCGCGACGGCGGTGTCCGACCGGCCCTGTCCCCAGGCCGGGTCGCACCGCGGTGCCCGCGCAGAGGACGGGCACCGAACCGGTTGCTCCGCCCGCACGACGGCTGCGTCACCAAGCCGCCATGCGGAGTCCGACGAGTACCGGAAAAACGAGAAGCCATGCGAGTGGTGACTCGCTCGTCTGAGATTAACTCACCGGTAACGAGCGCGCCAGGCCTTGGGGGTTGCCGGGTTGCCGGGTTGCCGCGTTGGCGGGTCGCCGGGTTGGCGGGTTGGCGGGCCGCTGGGTCGCTGGGTCGCGCTTGTTCCTGATCCGCGTCCCACGTGCGCGGCACCGCGCCTACTCTCTCGTCCATGGACGAAGAGTTGCGATCACTCACGGAGCGCTTACGGCGCGAGGCGGGCGGCGGCCCGGAGTTCGAGCGCCTGGTGACGACCGAGGACCCCGACGACCTCGCGGCCGTCCTCACCGCACCCGGCCGCCCGTTGTGGGCCCGGGAACTCGCCGCCTTCCGCCTCGGCCTGGCCGGCGACCGCCGTGCCTTCGAATCGCTCGTCCTCCTGCTCAACCACCGCGACCCGCCCCGCTGCGCCTCGGCCGCCCACGCCCTGGCCCGCCTCGGCGACCCGCGCACCGCCCGCGCGGCCGCCGCCCTCGCCACCAACGAACTCCGCGTCGCCTACGCCCTGCACCCCGTGCGCCTGCTGACGGAACTGCGCGCCCCCGAGGCCGTACCGGCGCTGATCACCACGCTGCGCCGCCGGCTGCGCCCGCACGACCCGTACCGCCGTGTCGCCCTGGCCTGCGTCGAGGGCCTGGGCACCCTCGGCGACCCCCGCGCCGTCTCCGTCCTGCGCGAGGCCCTGGCCCACCCGGCCCTGGCCGAGGCGGTCGTCCGGGCCCTGGCACGCATCCCGGGCGCCCGGTGAACGCCCCGGCCGACGGGCGCCAACGGCACGCGCGGGGACGGGAGACGGCCTACGAAGCCACGACCGCGAGCGCCTCGATCTCCATCAGGAACTCGGGACGCACCAGCGCGGCGACCTGTATCGCGGAGGCGGCCGGCAGCCGGTCGTCGGGTATGTGGGCGGCGCGGGCCGCGCGGATCGCGGGCATGTGCGCCATGTCCGTGACGAAGAAGGTCAGCTTCACCACGTCGTCGAACGTCGCCCCGGCGGCCGACAGGCAGCGGCGCAGGTTCTCGAAGACCTGACGGGCCTGCGCCCCCGCGTCGCCCTCGCCGACGAGCGTGCCGTCCTCGTCCAGCGCGAGCTGGCCCGAGACGGCCACGAACCGTCCGGTGGCGGCGACGACATGGCTGTACTGGGCGGCGGGGGCGACCCCGGCGGGGGCCGGGAGGCGGGTCGGCTGGCTCATGGGTCCATGGTGGACCATGGGTCCGACAACGCGTCCCGCAGCCCGGCCACCGCCGGTTCCGCGACGGCCGGGCTCAGCCCCGGAAGCCGAGCAGCCCGTGCAGTGCCGCGCCGCGCGAGGGCTTCGAGGCCGCCTCGGATGCCTTGGGTGTCTTCGGCGTCTTCTGTGTCTTGGACGTCGTGGATGTCTTGGATGTCTTGGACGCCTCGGAGGTCGTCTCGGCCGGCAGCGGCTTCGGCGCGGGGAGCGCGGCGCAGGTCGCGTCGGCCTCGCCGCGGCCGTGCGGCACCTTGCCGGTGCGCAGGTACGCCGCCAGACGGTCGTCCAGGCAGGCGTTGCCGCTCAGGGTGATGCCGTGGTTCCCGCCGCCCTCCTCGACGACGAGGCGGGAACCGCGCAGCAGGTGATGCATCGTCACCCCGCCCTCGTACGGCGTGGCCGCGTCGTCGGTGGCCTGGAACAGCAGCACCGGCGGGAGCTTGTCGTTGGCCACGTCGACCGGCTGCTTCGCCCGTGTCGGCCAGAACGCGCACGGGGCGTTGTACCAGGCGTTGTTCCAGACCATGAACGGCGCCTTGGAGTACACCGCCCAGCTGTCCTCGCGCCACCGCTCCCAGTCCCGCGGCCAGCCCGCGTCACGGCACTGGACGGAGGTGTAGACGCTGTAGCCGTTGTCGCCCGCGGCGTCCACCGCGCCGAAGGTCCGGTACGCGTCGACCAGCGCGTCCGCGTCCTTGTCGTGGACGTACGCCGCGAACGCCCCGGCCAGGTAGGGCCAGTAGCCGTCGTAGTAGCCGCCCGGGATGAACGTGTCCTCCAGCTCGGCGGCGCCGACCTTGCCCCCGGCCGGGTGCGCGGCGACCGCCGCCCGCATCGCGTACCACTCGGTCTCGACCCGGGCGGGGTCGGTGCCGAGCCCGTACGTCTCGTCGTGCTCGGCGATCCAGGCCAGGAACGCCCGGTGCCGGTCGTTGAAGGCGTAGTCCTGCTGGAGGTTGTCGTCGTACCAGACGCCCCTGGGGTCCACGATCGAGTCCAGCACCAGCCGCCGGACCCGCTGCGGGTACAGCTTGGCGTAGACGGCGCCCAGATAGGTGCCGTACGAGTACCCGAAATAGTTGATCTTCTTCGCGCCGAGCGCCCGGCGCATCGCGTCCATGTCGCGCGCGGCGCTGACCGTGTCGAGATACGGCAGCAGCTTCTTGTACTTGGCGCCGCACGCCCGCGCGAAGGAGCGTGCGCGGTCGAGGTTCGCCCGCTCGAGCGCGGGCGTGCGCGGCACGGTGTCGGGGCGCACGGGATCGAAGTGCCCCGGCGCGCAGTCCAGCGCCGGCTCGCTCGCGCCCACGCCGCGCGGGTCGAAGCCGATCACGTCGTACTGCGCCGCCACCGCCTTCGGCAGCGAGGAGGCGACGAACCCGGCGAGACTCCGCCCGCTGCCGCCCGGCCCGCCCGGGTTGACCAGCAGCGGGCCCTGGTAGGTGCGCGCGGTGTGCGGGACGCGGGACAGGGCGAGGGTGATCTTCCGCCCGTTCGGCTTCGCGTGGTCGAGCGGCACCTCGAGGGTCGCGCACTGGAGGGTCGGGTAGTCGCCGGTGGCGCACTTCTTCCACGCGAGCTTCGCCGTGCCGGTGGCGCTCGCGCCGGCGGTCGTCACGGCGCGCGGGGCGGCGCTCGCCGCGGCCAGGGCGCCGGCCGGCAGCCCCGCCATCACGACCGCCGCACCGCACAGCACCGCTGCGGTTCTTCTCATGCCGGGCCTCCCAGAACGTGGGGCAGGACGCGGGATCCGCGCCCCCAGGCCGGGGCACGGTCCTCGCCGCATCGTCCCGGGAAGCACGCCCGGAGGAACCCGTTCCGCGGAATTTCAGCCGATCGGGCCGCGGGAAGCGCCCGGCTGCCGCCCGCCTGTCCGCCGTTCGCCCGGGTGCCCTTCGCCTGTCTGCCCTTCGCTCGGCTGTCTCCCGCCCGCGCACCGTCCGCCCGGCTGCCGGCGTCGTCGGCTCAGAGCAAAGAGAGCTGGGTGGGACCGGGGACCACCGTGGGGTCGAGGGCCGGTTCGGACGCGGGCTCGGCGGACTCGGCGGGCCGGATCCGGCGCGGCATTCCCGCGCGCGTGGGGCCGATCCCGTACTCCCGCGCCAGCTCGTGCACCTGACGGGTGATCCGGCGCTGATACCAGGTCGGAGCGTAGGCGCCCGCGGCGTACAGGCGCTCGTAACGGCGCACGAGGTGCGGGTGGTGGTGCTCCAGCCAGGCCATGAACCACTCGCGCGCCCCTGGGCGCAGATGCAGCACCAGGGGCGTCACCGAGGTCGCCCCGGCCGCGGCGATCGCCCGTACGGTGGCCCGCAGCTGGTCGGGACGGTCGCCGAGGAACGGGATGACGGGGGCCATCAGGACCCCGCAGCCGATGCCGTGCTCGCCCAGCACCCGCACGACCTCCAGACGCCGTTCCGGAGCCGGGGTGCCCGGCTCGACCGTGCGCCACAGCGCGGGGTCGGTGAATCCCACGGAGACCGAGATGCCGACGTCGGTGACCTCGGACGCCTGCTTCAGCAGCTCCAGGTCGCGCAGGATCAGCGTGCCCTTGGTGAGGATCGAGAACGGGTTGGCGCGGTCGCGCAGGGCGGCGATGACCCCCGGCATCAGCCGGTAGCGCCCCTCGGCCCGCTGGTAGCAGTCGACATTGGTGCCCATCGCGATGTGCTCGCCGCCCCAGCGCGGCGAGGCCAGCTGCCGGCGCAGCAGCTCGGGCGCGTTGACCTTCACCACGATCTGCGAGTCGAAGCCGATTCCCGTGTCGAGGTCCAGATAGCTGTGCGTCTTGCGGGCGAAGCAGTACACGCACGCGTGCGCGCAGCCCCGGTACGGGTTGACCGTCCATTCGAACGGCATGCGCGAGGCGCCCGGTACCCGGTTCACGATCGAACGGGCGCGCACCTCGTGGAACGTGATCCCGCGGAACTCGGGGGTGTCGAACGTGCGTGTGGTCACCGCGTCCGCGTGGAACAGCGCGGCGTCGCGGGCGCGGTCCCCGGTGGGATCGCGGGTGAGGTTCTCCCAGCGCATGGCGCCTCCTCGGGTAGTGCTGCGTCCACAGAATAGAACATACGTTCCCTTGATCGGGGGAGCGGGGTCGTTCGTGTGTTCGATATTCGAAGGAGGTGGTCCCGGCCTGGGGCTTTTCCGGTGGATTCGCGCTCCCGTCCGGCGTGGCGGACGGCGCGTGCGCCGGAGCGCGGGCGCGTACGGTCCCGGTCCGCGTCCGCCCGCGGCTCCGGGTGTGGTGGGATTGGCCGTACCCCCGTCACATGTACAGGAAGAGGAACGTCATGGCGCAGGTCGAGGCCACCACCGAGCGGGTCATCGCTGCGGACGCGGAGAAGGTGTTCGACTCCCTGGCCGACTACACCGGCACGCGCGCGAAGCTGCTGCCCGAGCACTTCAGCGAGTACGAGGTGCGCGAGGGCGGCGACGGCGAGGGCACCCTCGTCCACTGGAAGCTCCAGGCCACGAGCAAGCGGGTGCGCGACTGCCTGCTGGAGGTCAGCGAGCCGACGGACGGGGAGCTGGTCGAGAAGGACCGCAACTCGTCCATGGTGACGACGTGGCGGGTGACGCCGGCGGGTGAGGGGCGGGCGCGGGTCGTCGTCACGACGACGTGGAACGGGGCGGGGGGTATCGGCGGGTTCTTCGAGAAGACGTTCGCGCCGAAGGGGCTGGGTCGCATCTATGACGCGGTGCTCGCGCGGCTCGCCGCGGAGACGGAGAAGTAGGGGGTAGCTCCCTGCCCTTGAGGCGGCTGGTCGTGCCCACGCGGCGGAGCCGCGGATCGACACAGTCCCGTGCCCCTCACCGGATCGGGTGGATCTTCTCGTTGCTGGTTCTCGTGCCGTAACTCCGTGTGGTTGGGCGGAGTTGTGTGGGGGCGCGGGCAGGGCGCGGAGGGTGCGGTGAGGGGAGCGTTTCGTGGGTGGGATCACTCTGGCGCAGGAGGACGTGGAACTCGCGCCCCCGCGCGCCCCCGAGCCACCGCTTCCGCCCCCGGACGCCCCGCTCACCCCGCGCCGGGTCCGGCTGGTCTTCCTCGGGCTGATGCTCGCGCTGCTGCTCGCCGCGCTGGACCAGATGATCGTCGCCACCGCGCTGCCGAAGATCGTCGGCGAGCTGCACGGGCTGGACAAGATGTCCTGGGCCGTCACGGCGTATCTGCTCACCGCGACCATCGGACTGCCCGTCTACGGCAAGGCCGGTGACCTCTTCGGGCGCAAGGGCGTCTTCCAGTTCGCCATCCTGGTCTTCGTGGTCGGCTCCGCGCTGGCCGGCCGGGCCGGGAGCATGGACCAGATGATCGCCTACCGGGCGGTCCAGGGCGTCGGCGCCGGCGGGCTGATGATCGGCGTGCAGGCGATCATCGCGGACATCGTGCCGCCCCGTGAACGCGGCCGCTACATGGGCGCGATCGGCGCCGTGTTCGGGCTCGCCTCGGTGGCCGGGCCGCTGCTCGGCGGTTACTTCACCGACCACCTCTCCTGGCGCTGGTGCTTCTACATCAACGTGCCGTTCGGTCTGGTCACCCTCGCCGTCGTCGCCGTCGTCCTCAAGCTGCCCAAGCCCGAGCGCCGGGCCCGGCTCGACGTGCCGGGGGCGCTGCTGCTGGCCGCCGCCTCCACCTGCCTCGTGCTGCTGACGAGCTGGGGCGGCACCGAGTACGCGTGGGGCTCCCGTGTCGTCCTCGGGCTCGGCGCGGGGGCGGTCGTGGCGACCGTGCTCTTCCTGATCGCGGAGCGGTTCGCCGCCGAACCCCTCATCCCGCTGCGGCTGTTCCGGGACTCGGTGTTCAACGTCACCGCGCTGGTCGGACTGGTCATCGGCGTCGCCCTGTTCGGCGCGGCCAGCTATCTGCCGAGCTTCCTGCAAATGGTCGACGGGGTCTCGGCCACCGAGTCCGGGCTGCTGATGCTGCCGATGATGGCCGGGATCGTCGGCGCCTCCATCGTCTGCGGGCAGCTCATCAGCCGCACCGGCCGCTACAAGCCGTACCCGCTGCTCGGCAGCGCGCTGTCCGCCGTCGGCATGTGGCTGCTGTCCGGGCTCGGCACCGACACGCCCCGGCTGCACTACAGCATCTGGATGGCCGTTCTCGGCACGGGCATCGGCATGGTGATGCCCGTGCTCGTCCTCGCCGTGCAGAACGCCGTGCGCCCCGCCGACCTCGGCACCGCGACCAGCGCCAACAACTACTTCCGGCAGATCGGCGGCAGCGTCGGCGCCGCCGTCTTCGGCACGCTCTTCGCCCAGCGGCTCGGCGACGCCCTGCGCGACCGGCTACCGCGGAACGCGGGCCGCGGGCTGCCGGACCCCGAGTCGCTCACCCCGCAACTCGTGCGCACGCTCCCGCCCGCACTGCGCGACGCGTACGTGCGCGCCTACGCCGACGCGATGCCGCGCATCTTCCTCTATCTGGTGCCGGTCCTCGTCCTCGGGCTGCTCATCGCCTGCTTCCTCAAGGAGAAACCGCTGGTGTCCCACCCCACCCCCACCGACGCCCCCACCACCGGGCAGGTCCCGCCGGCCCGTCTCTCCTACGGTGCCGGGGTGCCCGTCTGCGGCAGCGTGCAGCATCCCGACGGCACCGTCGTGCCGCGTGCGGCGCTCACCCTCATCGACGTCACCGGTGCGCAGATCGGGCGCGGGGCGAGCGGGGAGGACGGACGGTACGCGCTGGCCACGCCCGGGCCGGGGGCGTACGTGCTGATCGCGGCGGCCGGCGGGCACCAGCCGCAGGCGGTGTCCGTGACGGTCGGCGAACGGCCGGTCGAACTCGATGTGGTGCTCGGGGGTGCGGGGCGGCTGGCGGGCAGTGTGCTCACCGCCGACGGGACGCCGGTGCGGGACGCGACGGTGACGCTCACCAACGCGCACGGGGAGGTCGTCGCGACGACACGGAGTGCGGCGGAGGGCGGCTATCTGATCACCGAGCTGGTGGCCGGCGAGTACACGCTCGCGGCGAGCGCGCCCGCCTTCCGGCCGGCGGCGCTGCCGGTCACCGTGCACGCGTCCCGGGAGACCCGGCAGGACGTCGAGCTCGCGGGTGGGGCGGTGTTGCGGGGGACCGTGCGGGCCGGGGGCGGGCGGCCGGTGGAGGATGCGAGGGTGACGTTGCTGGATGCGGCGGGGAACGTGGTGGACTCGGTGACGACGGGGGCGGACGGGGTGTTCCGGTTCGTGGACCTCTCGTCGGGGGAGTACACGGTGATCGCGGCGGGGTACCCGCCGGTGGCCACGGTGTTGCGGATGGCCGGGGGCGGCCGGACGGAGCGGGACCTGCACCTGGGGCATGAGGACTGAGGGTTCGCGGGACGTTTTCTCGCCCCCGCCGCCCCTACCCTTCCCGTCCCCTCAAGGGGCTCCGCCCCTTGGACCCCGGACGGGGCTTCGCCCCGTGCGCAGTTCCCCGCGCCCCTGACAGGGGCGCGGGGAACTGCGCAATCTTTTTGGGGGTCCGGGGGCTTGCCCCCGGAGGGACGGGAAGGGTAGGGGCGGCGAAAAAGAAGGACAGAACGCGTACCGTTTCGGCATGAAGATCCTCCTCAGCGCCGACATGGAGGGCGCCACCGGGGTGACCTGGCCCGCGGACGTGCTGCCCGGCACCGCCCAGTGGGAACGCTGCCGCACCCTGTTCACCGGCGACGTCAACGCCGCCGTCCAGGGGTTCTTCGAGGGCGGTGCCGACGAGGTCCTCATCAACGAGGCCCACTGGAGCATGCGCAACCTCCTCCTCGAACAGCTGGACGACCGCGTCGAGATGCTCACCGGCCGCCACAAGTCCCTCTCCATGGTCGAAGGTGTCCAGCACGGAGACGTGGACGGCATCGCCTTCCTCGGCTACCACGCCGGCGCCGGCATGGAGGGCGTCCTCGCCCACACCTACCTCGCCAACCAGATCACCGGCGTCTGGCTGAACGACGTACGCGCCAGCGAGGGCCTGCTCAACGCGCATGTCGCCGCCGAGTACGGCGTCCCCGTCGTGCTCGTCACCGGCGACGACGTGGCCTGCGAGGACGCCCTCGGCTACGCGCCCGAGGCGCTGAAGGTCGCCGTCAAGGACCACGTCTCCCGGTACGCGGCCGTCTGCCGCACCCCCGCCCGCACCGCCGCCGACATCCGCGCCGCCGCCAAGGAGGCGGCCGCCCTCGCCGTCCGCCACGCGCCCGCGCACGACGGACCGTTCACCGTCGCGCTGGAGTTCGACGCCGAGCACCTCGCCGCCGCCACCACCGTCGTCCCGGGCGTCGACCGCATCGGCGAGCGCAAGGTGGCGTACACCAGCGCCACCATGTACGAGGGCATCCGCACCTTCAAGGCGGTCACCACGATCGCCTCGGCCGCCGTGGAGGAGCAATATGGCTGACGTCGAACACACGGTGGGTCAGCGGGCGTTGGACGAAGTCGTCCGGTTCACCTCCGAGCTCATCCGTATCGACACCACCAACCGGGGCGGCGGCGACTGCCGTGAGCGGCCCGCCGCCGAGTACGCGGCGGCACAGCTCGCCGACGCCGGCCTCGAACCGGCGCTCCTGGAGCGCACCCCGGGGCGCGCCAACGTCGTCGCGCGCCTCGCGGGCACCGACCCCTCCGCCCCCGCCCTGCTCGTCCACGGTCATCTCGACGTCGTCCCCGCGCGGGCGGACGACTGGAGCGTGCACCCGTTCTCCGGCGAGGTGCGCGACGGCGTGGTCTGGGGGCGCGGCGCCGTCGACATGAAGAACATGGACGCGATGATCCTCGCCGTCGTCCGCGACTGGATGCGCGCGGGCGTACGCCCCCGGCGCGACCTCGTCATCGCGTTCACCGCCGACGAGGAGGCGAGCGCGGTGGACGGCTCCGGCTTCCTCGCCGACCACCACCCCGGCCTGTTCGAGGGCTGTACGGAAGCCATCGGCGAGTCCGGCGCGTACACCTTCCACGACGGCTCCGGGCGTCACCTCTACCCCATCGCGGCGGGGGAGCGCGGCACCGGCTGGCTCAGGCTCACCGCGCGCGGGCGCGCGGGGCACGGCTCCAAGGTCAACCACGACAACGCGGTCACCCGGCTCGCCGCGGCCGTCACCCGCATCGGCGAGCACCGCTGGCCGATGCGGCTCACCCCGACCGTCCGCGCCGCCCTCACCGAACTGGCCGCGCTGCACGGCATCGAGACAAGCCTGAGCGGTGCCGGGACCGACCCGAGCGGCACGGAGGACGCCGCCGCCGAGGTGGACGCCCTCCTGGAGAAGCTCGGCCCCGCCGCCGCCCTCGTCGAGGCCACCGTCCGCAACAGCGCCAACCCGACCATGCTGGAAGCCGGTTACAAGGTCAACGTCATCCCCGGCGAGGCCGTCGCCCACGTGGACGGAAGGTTCCTGCCCGGCGGCGAGGACGAGTTCCGCACCACCCTCGACCAGCTCACCGGCCCCGACGTCGACTGGGAGTTCGAGCACCGCGAGGTCGCCCTGCAAGCCCCCGTCGACTCGCCCACGTACGCGAAGATGCGCGCCGCAGTGGAGGAGTTCGCGCCCGAAGGACACGTCGTCCCGTACTGCATGTCGGGCGGCACCGACGCCAAGCAGTTCTCCCGGCTCGGCATCACCGGCTACGGGTTCGCCCCGCTCAGACTCCCCGAGGGCTTCGACTACCAGGCGATGTTCCACGGCGTCGACGAACGCGTCCCCGTCGAGGCGCTGCACTTCGGCGTCCACGTCCTCGACCGCTTCCTGCGCACCGCCTGAGGAGAGCCGCGACCATGGTGCACACCCTCCCCTACGGGACCTGGCCCTCGCCGATCGACGCGGCCACGGCCGCCGCGCACGACGGCCGGCCGGACCACGTCGGCTTCGTCGGCGACGAGCCCTGGTGGACCGAGCCCCGCCCCACCGAGGGCGGCCGCCGCACCCTCGTACGGCGCACCGCCGACGGCACCGAGGAGTCCGTACTGCCCGCGCCCTGGAACGTGCGCAGCCGGGTCCACGAGTACGGCGGCCACCCCTGGGCCGGGGTCATGCGCCTCGAGGGCCCGCTGGTGGTGTTCAGCGAGGGCGCGGACCAGCGGCTGTACGCCCACGAGCCCGACGCCCCCGGCGCCGTGCCGCGCCCGCTCACCCCGCTCTCGCCGGTCGGCGGCGGGCTGCGCTGGGTGGACCCCGTGATGCGTGTCGAGCGGGGCGAAGTGTGGTGCGTCCTGGAGGAGTTCACCGGCGAGGGGCCTTCCGACGTACGGCGGGTGGCCGTCGCCGTACCGCTGGACGGCTCCGCCGCCGAGGACCGCGCCGCAGTGCGCGAACTCACCCCCGCCCGGCACCGGTTCGTCACCGGCCCCCGCCTCTCGCCCGACGGGCGCCGCGCGGCCTGGCTCGCCTGGGACCACCCCCAAATGCCGTGGGACGGCACCGAACTCCTCGTCGCGGACGTCGGCGACGACGGCCTCCTGCACGACCCCCGCACGGTCGCCGGGGGCCCCGGGGAGGCCGTCGCCCAGGCGGACTGGGCCGCCGACGGCACCCTGCTCTATGTCTCCGACCGCAGCGGCTGGTGGAACCCGTACCGGCTCGACGAGGCCGGGCGCCACCACCCGCTCTGCCCGCGCCAGGAGGAGTTCGGCGGCCCCCTGTGGACGCTGGGGCAGCGCTGGTTCGCCCCGCTGGCGGACGGACCGGTCGCCGTCCTGCACGGGCGGGGCACCAGCGCGCTCGGCATCCTCGACCCGGGGACCGGCGAGGTCGTCGACGCCGCCGGGCCCTGGAACGAGTACCCCCCCACGCTCGCCGTGCACGGCAGCCGGATCGTCGGCGTCGGCGCGGGCCCGCGCAGCGCGCCCGCGGTGATCGAACTCGACGCGCGCACCGGGCACGCCCGTGTCATCGGCGCCGCGTCCCATGATCCCGTCGACCCCGCCTACTACCCCGAGCCGCAGCTCCGCACCTTCACCGGGCCCGCCGGGCGGGACATCCACGCCCGCCTCTATCCGCCGCACAACCCGGGGCACACCGCGCCCGGCGGTGAGCTGCCGCCGTACGTGGTGTGGGCGCACGGCGGTCCCACCAGCAGGGCGCCCGTCGTCCTCGACCTGGAGATCGCCTACTTCACCTCGCGCGGCATCGGGGTCGCCGAGGTCGACTACGGCGGTTCGACGGGGTACGGGCGGGAGTACCGCGAGCGGCTGCGGGAGCAGTGGGGCGTCGTCGACGTCGAGGACTGCGCTGCCGTCGCCCTCGCCCTGGCCGAGGAGGGCACCGCCGACCGGGGGCGGCTCGCCGTGCGGGGCGGCAGCGCGGGGGGCTGGACGGCGGCGGTGTCGCTGGCGACGACGGACGTGTACGCGTGCGGGGTGATCCGCTATCCGGTGCTGGATCTTCTCGGCTGGGCGGACGGCGGCACGCACGACTTCGAGTCGCGGTATCTGGAGGGGCTGGTGGGGCCGGTGGGGGCCGCGGCGTACACGGAGCGCTCGCCGGTGGAGCGGGCGGACGGGATCACGGTGCCGTTCCTGCTGATGCAGGGGCTCGACGACGTGATCTGTCCGCCGGAGCAGTGCGAGCGGTTGCTGGAGCGGATGGCGGGGCGGGGGGTGCGGTATGCGTATCTGACGTTCGAGGGGGAGGGGCACGGGTTTCGTCGTGCGGAGACGACGGTGCGGGCGTTGGAGGCGGAGCTGGGGTTGTACGGGGAAGTTTTCGGGTTGCGGGGGGTCCGGCGGCTGGGGTTGCGGGGCACGTGATCCGGGTTTTCCTCGCCCCCGCCGCCCCTACCCGTCCCATCCCGTCAAGGGGCTCCGCCCCTTGGACCCCGTACGGGGCTTCGCCCCGTTGCGCAGTTCCCCGCGCCCCTGACAGGGGCGCGGGGAACTGCGCAATCTTTTGGGGGTCCGGGGGCTTGCCCCCGGGTTGGGACGGGAAGGGGCGGCGGGGGCGAAGAAACTTGGGCGGTGCACGCCGCGTCGTACAGTGAACACGTGACCGTTCGTTATCTCGCCGAAGGCGACCGCGTGGGGATACGGCCGTTCTCCTACGACGACGCCGCCGAGTTCACCGGACGTGTCCGGGAGAGCAGGGCGTTGCACCGCCCCTGGCTGTTCCCACCCGACACCACTTCCGCCTACCGCGCCTACGCCGGCCGCCTCATCGACGACCCCGCCAAGGCCGGTTTCCTCGTCTGCGACCGCGCCGACCACACCCTCGCCGGTTACATCAACATCAACAACATCGTCCACGGCGCCTTCCTCAGCGGCGCCCTCGGCTACGGCGCCTTCGCCCACGCCGCCGGCCGCGGCCTGATGACCGAGGGCCTGAACCTCGTCGTCGCGCACGCCTTCACCACCCTCGGCCTGCACCGCCTGGAGATCAACGTGCAGCCCGGCAACGCCGCCTCCATCGCGCTCGCCCGCCGCTGCGGCTTCCGTCTGGAGGGCTACTCGCCCGACTTCCTGTTCATCGACGGCGCCTGGCGCGACCACGAACGCTGGGCCCTCACCGCCGAGAAGGCGCGGGCCGGGGCCGCCTTTGCCCAATCCTGACCGGAACGCCCCCTGGTCCGGGCGCCGACGGGCGGGTTCCATGACCGGGTGACGACGATCCGACGTGCCGCAGTGACCCTGCCCGCCGCCGACCTCGGCCCCGCCAACCCGCTGCCGCCCCTCACCCCGCTCGACGAGGCCCACCACGTCGACGAACGGGACCTCGAAGGGGCGCCCCGCGACATGGCCCGGCAGATCCGCTACGCCCCCCTCGACAGCGTCCTGCCCGCCCCCCTCCGGGACGGCTACGACAGACAACGCGCACCGCGCACGCTCGACGCACTCGTCCTGGAGAACGACCGGCTGCGCGCCACTGTCCTGCCCGGCCTCGGCGGCCGCGTCGTCTCCCTCCTGCACCTGCGCACCGGGCGCGAACTCCTCTACCGCAACCCGGTGTTCCAGCCCGCCAACTTCGCGCTCAACGGCGCCTGGTACTCCGGCGGCATCGAGTGGAACATCGGCGCGACCGGCCACACCACCCTCTCCTGCGCGCCCCTGCACGCCGCCCGCGTCACCGCCCCCGACGGCGGCGAGATGCTGCGGCTGTGGGAGTGGGAACGGCTGCGCGACCTGCCGTTCCAGGTCGACCTGTGGCTGCCGGACGGCTCGGACTTCCTCTACGCCGGCGTCCGCGTCCGCAATCCGCACGACCGCCCCGCGCCCGTGTACTGGTGGTCCAACATCGCCGTCCCGGAGGAGTGCCGGGTCCTCGCACCGGCCGACCAGGCGTGGCACTTCGGTTATGAGCGTCGGCTGCGCCGGGTGCCCGTGCCCGAGTGGGCGGGCGCCGACCGCTCGTACCCGCTCAACAGCCCCCACGCGGCGGACTACTTCTACGAGCTGCCCGAGGACGCCCGCCGCTGGATCGCCGCGCTCGACGACACCGGACGCGGCCTCGTGCAGACCTCCACCGCCGCGCTGCGCGGCCGCAAGCTGTTCGTCTGGGGCGCCAGGCCCGGCGGCCGGCGCTGGCAGGAGTGGCTCACCGAACCCGGCACCGGCGGCTACTGCGAGATCCAGGCGGGCCTGGCCCGCACCCAGCTGGAGCACGTACGCCTCGACGAGCGGGGCGAGTTCAGCTGGCTGGAGGCGTACGGGCCGCTCGCGGCCGACGCGGACGCCGTGCACGGCGCCGACTGGTCCGGGGCCCGGGCGGAGGTGGAGCGGCGGCTCGACGCGGTGCTGCCGCACGCGCGCGTCGCGGCGGCGTACGAGGCGTGGCTGCCCTGCGCCGACACCGAGCCCGGCGAGGTGCTCGCCGTCGGATCCGGGTGGGGTGCGCTCGAAGTGCTGTGCGCGGGGGAGAAGTTGCCGGGCACGCCGTTCGAGGAGAGCACGCTGGGTGAGGCGCAGGAACCGTGGGTGCGGTTGTTGCGGTCGGGGGTGCTTCCGGAGGCGGAGGTGCCCGGGGAGAGTCTCGTCGGTGCGCACTGGCGGGACATGCTGGAGACCGCGCCCGCGCGGCCGTTGACCGAGTACCACCTCGGCGTCGCCCAGTGGCACGCGGGTGACCGGGCGCAGGCCGTGCGCAGTTGGGAGCGGGCGCTGCGGTGCGGGGCCGTGCGGTGGCCGTCGCTGCGGTGTCTCGCCGTCGCCGACCGGGTGGCGGGGGACGGGGAGCGGGCCGCGGGGCGGTATGCGGAGGCGTTCGACGAGCTGTGCGGGGAGCGCGGTGCCGATGAGGCCGTCGTCGCGGCTGTGGGGCGGGAGGTGCTCGAGGCCCTGCTGGGGGTGGGGCGCGTGGCGGATGCCCGGGGGGTCTGGGAGCGGCTTCCGGAGCGGGTGCGCGAGCGGGGGCGGTTCCGGCTGCTCGGGGCGCGGCTGCTGCTCGCGGAGGGGGACCGGGCGGGGGCGCGGGCCGTGTTCGACGGCGGGGTGGAGGTGGCCGATCTGCGGGAGGGGGAGGAGGCGCTGGGTGAGCTGTGGGGGCGGGTCGCGGGCGAGGGGGAGTCGCTGCCCGCGCGCTACGACTTCCGGATGCGGGCGGGCGGCGACGGCGGCTGAGGTCCGGTCGGGTGGGTCAGGACGTCGCGGTGCGGTCCACGTACTCGAAGATCGAGCCGTCGGGGTGGCGGACGATCATGTTGCGCCCCGCGGGGGTGGGGACGGGGCCGGCGATGATCTGGGCGCCGAGGGCGGAGAGGTCGTGGTGGGCCTCCTCCACGTCCTTGACCGCGATGGTCGCGGTGACCTTGCGGAGGATGTCCAGCTCTGCCTGGGGGCCGCTCATGAGGAGGAAGAATCCTATGGCGGCGACCTTGACGCCTCCGCGTTCGAAGCGGAGGGCGGGGGCGGAGGCGATCCTCTCGTAGAAGGGGATCGACGTTTCCAGGTCGTCTACGCAGATGCGCAGCGTGGCTCCCATAATCTCCATGGGGGTCAGGGTAGTTGGGTGTTTTCGCCCCCGCCGCCCCTGCCCTTCCCGTCCTTGGCCCGGGGGCTGTGTCACGTGAGCCGCGGCAGCACCTTCGTGCGGTAGAAGTCGAAGAAGCCCCGTTGGTCGGGGCCTATCTGGTTGACGTAGACGCGGTCGAAGCCGGCGTCGGCGAAGGCGGTCAGGGCCTGGACGTGTTCGTCGGGGTTGTCGCCGCAGACGCGGTTCTCGCGGACCATGTCCTCCGTCACCAGCGGTTTGAGCTGCTCATAGTGTTTCGGGGAGGGGAGCACCTGGCCCATCTCGCCGGGGAGTTGTTCGTTGAACCACAGGTCGCGGACCGTGCGGACCGCCTCGTCCTTGTCGGTGCCGTAGCAGACCTTCGTGCCGCCGCTCACCGGCTTGGCGCCGCCGCCGCCCTTGCGGAACTGCTCGACCATCGACTCGTCCGGCATCATCGTGATGTAGCCGTCGCCCACCCGGGAGGCGAGTGACGTGGCCGCCGGGCCGAAGCCGGAGATGTCGATGGGCACCGGCTCGTCGGGGACCGTGTACAGGCGGGCGTTCTCCACGGTGTAGTGCGTGCCGTGGTGGCTGACCTCCTCGCCGGTGAACAGCCGCCGCATCACCTGGATGGACTCCTCCAGCATCTCCATCCGTACGTGCGCCGGCGGCCACGCGTCGCCGAGGATGTGCTCGTTGAGCGCCTCGCCCGTGCCGACGCCCAGCCGGAACCGTCCCCCCGTCATCACCGCGCTGGTCGCCGCCGCCTGCGCGACGACCGCCGGGTGCGTGCGGACCGTCGGGCAGGTCACCGCCGTCTGGACGGGCAGCGACACCGCCTCGGAGAGCGCCCCGATCACCGACCACACGAACGGGCTCTGGCCCTGCGCGTCGTGCCACGGGTGGTAGTGGTCCGAGATCCACAGCGCCTGGAAACCGGCCTGCTCGGCCATCCGCGCCTGGTCGATCAGATCCGCGGGACCGTGCTCCTCGCAGGAGAGGAAATAGCCGTACTCGGGCATGGGATACCTCCGCGACGGGGGTGGGGTCGGTCGTCCGTTCGGGTAACCGCCCCGCATACCGCGAAACGCGCCCCGCGTACCGCCGAACACGGCCCCGCGTACCGCCGACACGGCCCCGCCCCGGCCGGGCCACGTTTGGCCGCCCTGACCAGGGGGACGCGGAAAGTTCGAGCACCGGACACCTACACCACGGGGCACCAGCCCATGCCGACCACCGCCGGAGGCGAATCGTGAGCCGACCCCGCATTCTGATCATCGGAGCCGGATTCGCCGGCTACCAGACCGCCCGCACGCTGTCCAAGCTGGCCCGGGGCAAGGCCGACATCACCCTGCTCAACCCGACGGACTACTTCCTCTACCTCCCCCTGCTGCCCCAGGTGTCCGCCGGCATCCTGGAGGCCCGCCGGGTCACCGTCTCCCTCTCCGGCACCCTGCCGAAGGTGAAACTGGTGCTCGGCGAGGCCGACGGCATCGACCTCGACGCCCGTACGGTGCACTACACCAACCCCGAGGGCGACGAGGGCTCGCTCGGCTACGACCGGCTGGTGCTCGCCGCCGGCAGCGTCAACAAACTGCTGCCCATCCCCGGCATCGCCGAGCACGCGCACGGCTTCCGGGGCCTGCCCGAGGCCCTCTATCTGCGCGACCACATCACCCGCCAGGTCGAGCTGGCCGCCGCCTCCGACGATCCCGAGGCCTGCACCGCGCGCTGCACATTCGTGGTGGTCGGCGCCGGCTACACCGGCACCGAGGTCGCCGCGCAGGGGCAGATGTTCACCGATCAACTGGTGAAGGAGCACCCGCTGCGCTCCGGGATGCGCCCGCGCTGGCTGCTCCTCGACGTGGCGAAGAAGGTCCTGCCCGAGCTGGACGAACGGCTCTCCCGCACCGCCGACAAGGTGCTGCGCGAACGCGGTGTCGACGTGCGGATGGGCACCTCCGTGAAGGAGGCCACCTCCGAGGGCGTGCTGCTCACCGACGGCGAGTTCGTCGACACCCGCACCCTGGTGTGGTGCGTCGGCGTCCGCCCCGACCCGCTCGCCGAGTCCACCGGGCTCACCCTGGAGCGCGGCCGGCTGCTGGTCGAGCCCACGCTCCAAGTGCCGGGCCGGCCCGAGGTGTTCGCCTGCGGCGACGCGGCCGCCGTGCCCAATCTGGAGGACCCGGGCACGTTCTACCCGATGACCGCCCAGCACGCCTGGCGGCAGGGCAAGATCTGCGCCCACAACATCGCCGCCTCCTTCGGCCAGGGCGACCCGCGCCCCTACCGCCACCGTGACCTCGGCTTCGTCGTCGACCTCGGCGGGGTCAAGGCCGCCGCCAACCCGCTCGGCATCCCGCTGTCCGGCCTGCCGGCCGGCGCGGTCACCCGCGGCTACCACCTCGCCGCGATGCCCGGCAACCGGATCCGGGTCGCCGCCGACTGGCTCCTGGACGCCGTACTGCCGCGCCAGGGCGTCCAGTTGGGCCTCGTACGGTCCTGGTCGGTGCCCCTGGACACCGACTCGCCGGAGCTGGCCCGGATGCCCGGGGCCCCGGAGAAGCCGAGGAACGGCAAGAACGGCAGCGGGAAAAGCAGCAAGAACGCGAAGAACGGGAGCGAGAAGACGTCATGAACAACGAGCAACTGACCGAGCTCGCGCAGCAGTTGCGCGTCGACAGTGTGCGTGCCGCGGCCGCCGCCGGCTCCGGGCACCCCACGTCCTCGATGTCGGCCGCCGATCTGATGGCCGTCCTGCTCGCCCACCACCTGCGCTATGACTTCGAGCGCCCCCAGCACCCCGCCAACGACCGCTTCGTGCTCTCCAAGGGCCACGCCTCGCCGCTGCTCTACGCCGCGTACAAGGCCGTCGGCGTCGTCGACGACGAGGAACTGCTCACCTTCCGCAAGCAGGGCAGCCGCCTCGAAGGGCACCCGACGCCCCGGCAGCTGCCCTGGGTGGAGACCGCGACCGGCTCGCTCGGCCAGGGGCTCCCGGTCGGCGTCGGCATCGCGCTCGCCGGCAAGCGGCTCGACCACGCCGACTACCGGGTGTGGGTGCTGTGCGGCGACAGCGAACTCGCCGAGGGCTCCGTCTGGGAGGCCGCCGAGCACGCCGGCTACGAGAACCTGGCCAACCTCACCGCGATCGTCGACGTCAACCGGCTCGGCCAGCGCGGCGCCACCCGGCACGGGCACGACCTGGACGCCTACGCCCGCCGCTTCAAGGCCTTCGGGTGGCACACCGTGGAGGTCGAGGGGCACGACGTGGAGGCCGTCGACCGCGCCTTCGGCGAGGCCCGCTCCACCACCGGGCAGCCCACGGTGATCCTCGCCCGCACCCTCAAGGGCAAGGGCGTCGAGGCCACCGAGGACCGCGAGGGCCTGCACGGCAAGCCGGTGAAGGACGCCGACGAGGCCATCGAGGAGCTCGGCGGCGTCCGCGATCTGCGGGTCACGGTGCAGGCGCCGCCCGAGGCCCGCGCGCTGCACTCCGTGCCCACCGGCACCCCGGAGCTGCCCCGCTACGACAAGGGCGACGAGGTCGCCACCCGCAACGCCTTCGGCGAGGCGCTCGCCGCACTCGGCACCGCCCGCGGCGACGTCGTCGCCCTGGACGGCGAGGTCGGCGACTCCACCCGCGCGGAGTTCTTCGCCAAGGAGCACCCCGAGCGGTACATCGAGTGCTACATCGCCGAGCAGCAGCTGATCGCCGCCGCGGTCGGTGTCGCCACCCGCGGCTGGGTGCCGTACGCGTCGACCTTCGCGGCCTTCCTCTCCCGCGCCTACGACTTCGTCCGCATGGCCTCCATCAGCGGCGCCGGGATCTGCGTCAACGGCTCGCACGCGGGCGTCTCCATCGGCCAGGACGGGCCCTCGCAGATGGGCCTGGAGGACCTGGCGATGTTCCGGTCCGTGTACGGCTCGACGGTGCTGTACCCGTGCGACGCCAACCAGACCGCCAAGCTCACCGCCGCCATGGCCGGACTCGACGGCATCCGCTATCTGCGCACCTCGCGCGGCGAGGCCCCCGTGCTCTACGGGCCCGACGAGGAGTTCCCGGTCGGTGGCAGCAAGGTGCTGCGCTCCTCCGACGAGGACCGGCTCACCCTGGTCGCCGCCGGCGTCACCGTGCACGAGGCGCTGGCCGCCGCCGACACGCTGGCCGAGGCCGGCATCAAGGTCCGCGTCGTCGACCTGTACTCGGTCAAGCCCGTCGACCGGCGCACCCTGCGCGAGGCCGCCGAGCAGACCGGCTGCCTGATCACCGTCGAGGACCACCACGAGGAGGGCGGAATCGGGGACGCGGTCCTCGACGCCTTCGGCGACGGCCGCCCCGTACCCCGCCTGGTCCGGCTCGCGGTGCGCAACATGCCGGGTTCCGCGACACCGGAGGAGCAGCTGCACGCGGCGGGCATCGACGCGGAGTCGATCGCGGCGGCGGCCCGGCTGCTGGTGGAACAGGCCGTGGTGCGCTGACATGAGCGGCGGGCGGAGCGTACGGGCGGGGCGGCGCACCCTGGAGATCCACCGGCCGGACAAGGTGCTGTTCCCGCCGCCGGACGACGGGGACGGCCCGGAGTACACCAAGGCCGATCTGGTCGCGTACTACCGGGCCGTCGCCCCGTACCTGCTGCCGCAGCTGCGCGACCGGCCGCTGATGCTGGAGCGGTACCCGGACGGCGTCGGCGGGCCGCGCTTCATGCAGAAGAACGTCTCCGCGCACTACCCCGACTGGATCGCACGGGTCGAGGTGGCCAAGGAGGGCGGCACCGTCTGCCACCCGGTGTGCCAGGACACTGCCACCCTGGTGTACCTCGCCGACCAGGCGAGCCTCACCCTGCACCGCTGGCTCTCCCGGACCGGCCACCTCGACCGCCCCGACCGGCTGGTCTTCGACCTGGACCCGTCGGGCGAGGACGACTTCGCCCTGGTCCGGGAGGCCGCCCACCACCTCGGGGAACTGCTCGACGCGCTCGGGCTCCCCTCCGCGCTCATGACCACCGGTTCCCGGGGGCTGCACGTCGTCGTCCCGCTCAACGGGCGGCACGGCTACGACGAGGTGCGCGCGTTCGCCCGGGACGTCGCCGACACGCTCGCCACCGCCCACCCCGGCCGGCTCACCACCGCCGCCCGCAAGAAGGACCGGGGCGACCGGCTCTACCTTGACGTGCAGCGCAACGCCTACGCGCAGACCGCCGTCGCCCCCTGGAGCGTCCGCGCCCGGCCCGGCGCCCCCGTCGCCGCGCCGCTGTCCTGGGACCAGCTCGACGACCCCGGTCTGCACGCCCGCCGCTGGACCCTCGCCGACGCCGCCGACCAGGCCCGTACCGACCCCTGGCGCGGGCTGCTGCGCACGGGCCGCGCCCTGGGCCCGGCCCGCCGCCGGCTCGACGCCCTTCGCTGACCGCACTCTCCACAATCTCCCTGTCTCAAAACCGCCCGTACAGGTTTGCGAGAGAGACGTGGGGCATGCGCCTTACGAGGTGGCCATGTCGAACACATCCCATGCATCGAATTCACGAGATTCATCCGAAGAGCCCGACAAAAGAAAATCCATGACACCCATGGAAGTCGTGCGCAAGGGAAGCGCCCAGTTCGTGGAGCTCACCGGCCTGGAGGCCGAATCCGTGTCGTCGTTCACACGCACGGACGACGGCTGGAGCCTCGAGATCGAGGTCCTCGAGCTGTCCCGGGTCCCCGACACGATGAGCCTGCTCGCCAGTTACGAGGTGGAGCTCACGGCCGACGGGGACCTGGCCGGTTACCGGCGGGTCCGCCGTTACGAGCGGGGCCGGGCCGACCGGCGGTCGGGCGGCTGAGCGACCGCGCTTCCCCGCGGACACGAAACGTCACAGAAGGAGGCATCACCGGTATGACCGTAGTTCCGGCCCAGCAGTCCGGAGGTGGAGGCGGCTCCAGCGGCCTCTACGACGTCCTTGAGCTCGTCCTCGACCGGGGATTGGTGATCGACGCGTTCGTCCGTGTGTCCCTCGTCGGTATCGAGATCCTGAAGATCGACGTCCGGGTCGTCGTGGCCAGCGTCGACACCTATCTGCGCTTCGCCGAGGCCTGCAACCGGCTCGACCTGGAGTCGGGCCCCAACAAGAGCACCGGCCTGCCCGAACTCGTCGGCGAGATGACCGAGTCCGGCGCGCGCGGCAAGTCCAAGGGCGCCCTCTCCGGCGCCGCGCAGACCATATCCGACGCCTTCAGCCAGGCCCGTGACGAGAGCCGGGGCGACGAGGGCAAGAGCGAGTCGCGGCCGCGGGCCCGCAGGTCCGCCCCCGCGCGCAAGAAGGAGGAGTCGGAGTGAGCACGTACGTCTACGGCATCGCCGCGGGCTCGCACCCTTCGCTCCCGGAGGAACTGGCCGGCGTCGGCGACCCGCCGCGCCCGCTCAGGACCGTGACGGGCGGCGGACTGACGGCCATCGTCAGCGACGCCCCCGAGGGGCTGCGCCCCAAGCGCAGGGACCTGCTCGCCCACCAGACCGTTCTCAGCGAGGCGGGCGCGGGCGGTTCGGTGCTGCCGATGCGCTTCGGCAGCCTCGCCCCGGACGACGACGCCGTCGCCCAGGTGCTCGACGAGCGCGCCGAGCACTACCGGGAGCGGCTGACCGCCCTGGACGGCCGCGTCGAGTACAACGTCAAGGCCAGCCACGACGAGGAGGCGGTACTGCACCGGGTGATGTCCGAGAACCCGGACCTGCGCGCCCTCGCCGAGTCCAACCGACGCTCCGGCGGCGGCAGTTACGAGGACAAGCTGCGGCTCGGCGAGATGGTCGCGCAGGCCGTGCAACGCCTGGAGGCCATCGACGCCGGCGAGGTCCAGCGGCAGCTGGAGCCGGCCGCCGAGGCGGTCAGCCCGGGACCCGAGTCCACCGGCTGGCTCGCCAACGTCTCCTTCCTGGTGCCCCGCGACGCCTCCGCGCGCTTCGTGGAGGCCGTCGAGGAGGTCCGCAAGAACAACCCGCACCTCGAACTGCGGGTCAACGGGCCGCTGCCGCCCTACAGCTTCGTCGAGCCCGGCCCCGCCGAGCCCGCCGCGACGCCGACCGGCACGGTGGCGGCCGAGGAGTGAGCCATGGGACTGCTCAGCGAAGTCCTGCTGCTGCCGTTCGCGCCCGCGCGCGGCAGCCTCTGGGCGATCAGACAGGTGGTCGCCGAGGCCGAGCGCCAGTACTACGACCCGGCGAACATCCGGGCCGAGCTCGGCCGGCTGGAGCAGCGGCTGGAGGCGGGCGAGATCACTGAGGACGAGTTCGACACGCAGGAGGACGCGCTTCTGGACCGCATGGAGATCGGCATGGGCCGTACATCGTCGACAGACAACGGGACGGCATGATGAACCGAGTGGCTCTGGGCCTCGCCGTAGGGGCCGGGTACGTCCTTGGACGTACCAAGAAGATGAAGATGGCGTTTGCCGTCGGCACGCTTGTCGCGGGCAAGAAGATGCAGCTCAGCCCGCGCGCGGTGGCCGATCTGGTGAATCAGCAGCTGAAGAACAACCCGCAGTTCAAGGAGATCGGCGACCAGTTGCGGACCGATCTGCGCGGGGTCGGCAAGGCCGCCTCCGGCGCGCTCGTCGAACGGCAGATCTCCGGCATCGCCGACCGGCTGCACAACCGCACCGGTCAGCTCCGCGACCAGGTCTCCGGTGTCGCCTCCAAGGCCACGGACCTGCCCGGTACGGGCGGCGGCGGCCGGGAGGACGACGAGGAGTCCGAGGGGCGGGGCCGGGAGGACAGCGGGCCCGCCGAGGACCGCGACGAGCGCGCGGACCCGGGCTCCGACGAGCAGTCCGGCGACGACCGGGACGAGACCCCGCGCCGCCGGCCCGCGAAGAAGGCCCCCGCGCGGAAGGCGGCCAAGAAGGCGCCCGCCAAGCGGACGGCCGAGGGCGCCGGAGGCGCCGCGGGCGCGGCGAAGAAGACCGCGCGCACCGCGAAGCAGGCGCCCGCCAAGAAGGCCGCGCCCGCGAAGAAGACCACCGCGGCCAAGGGCGCCGCACGCCGTGCCACCGGCGGTCAGTCCGGTGAAGGGAGGCGGTGACCATGGCCGACACCGTGGGATCCGCGGCCGGGAAGGCGACGGGGGGCCTCTCCGGGGTCGCCCGGAGCGAGGCGGTCGACCGCCTCAAGAGCGAACTCCAGGGCTATCTCGGCGCCCAGGCCGAGCGCGCGCTGGCCGGACTCGGCCGCAAGCTCGGCGAGACGACCGGGAAGCTCAACGACATCGCCGAGGGCAACAGCCCCGGCTTGGCCCGGCTCGCCCTGGACGGCGGCCGCAAGCTCGCCGAGGGCAAGGGGCCGCTGCGCTCCGCCCTGGAGGTGGGCGCCGGCCGGGCCAAGGACAGCGTCACCGACGCGTTCAAGAACCTCACCGGAGGCAAGGGCAAGCGCAAGGGCGGCGGAGCGGGCCAGAAGCCCACCGTCATCCTGGAGTCCGTCGACGTGGGCGTGCCGCTGCGCACCGCCTACGACCAGTGGACGCAGTACCAGGACTTCAGCACCTTCGCCAAGGGCGTCAAGAGCGCGAACCGCGCCGACGACACCAGCTCCGACTGGCAGCTGAAGGTGTTCTGGTCCAACCGCAGCTGGAAGGCGAAGACGACCGAACAGGTGCCCGACGACCGGATCTCCTGGTCTTCGGAGGGCGCCAAGGGCACCACCAAGGGCGTCGTCTCCTTCCACTCGCTCGCGGAGAACCTCACCCGGGTGCTGCTGGTCATCGAGTACTACCCCAAGGGGCTGTTCGAGAAGACCGGCAACATCTGGCGCGCCCAGGGCCGCCGGGCCCGGCTCGACCTGAAGAACTACGTCCGCTTCCTCACCCTCAAGGGCGAGGCCTCGGACGGCTGGCGCGGCGAGATCCGTGACGGCGAGGTCGTGCGCAGCCACGAGGACGCGGTCGCCGAGGAGGAGGCCGACCAGCGGGCCGAGGGCGAGGAGGAACCGGAGGACGGTTACGAGGGCGCCGACGAGTCCCGGTCCGAGTCCGGGTCGGAGGAGCCGGAGGACTCCGCCGGTGAGCCCGAGGAGGGCTACGAGGACGAGGAGGAGGGCGCCTACGAGGAGGAGCCCGAGGCCGAGTACGAGGAGGACGACGCCGGGTACGACGAGGAAGGCACGGAGGACGCCGAGGACGCCGGGGACGCCGAGGACCGGGAGCCCGAGGAGGGCTACGAGGAGGAGACCGACGAGGTCGAACCCGAGTACGAGCCCGAGGGTGAGGCCGAGCCCGAGGACGAGCGCCTCGCCTCCGGGAGCCGGCGATGACGACCCCCGCGAGATTCCCCGACCCCTACGGGGGCCCCTCGAGCGGCGCCAACCTGGCCGACATCCTCGAACGGGTGCTCGACAAGGGTGTGGTGATCGCGGGCGACATCAAGATCAACCTGCTCGACATCGAACTGCTCACCATCAAGCTGCGCCTCGTCGTCGCCTCCGTCGACAAGGCCAAGGAGATGGGCATCGACTGGTGGGAGAGCGACCCGGCGCTGTCCTCCCGTGCCCGCCACGACGAGCTGCGGCGGGAGAACGCCGAGCTGCGCGCCCGACTGGAGCGGCTGGAGGGTGGTACTCACGGCGGGGAGCAGGAGCTCGCCGAGGGTGCCGCCCCCCGCACCCCCCGCAGGGAGGAGTCCCCATGACCGCGCTGCGGTACGTCTACGCCGTCTGCCGCCCCCTCACCGCCCCCCTCCAGGCCGAGCTGAGGGGGGTGGCGGGCGCTCCGGCGCGCCAGCTGGAGCACCACGGCCTGATCGCCGTCGTCAGCCAGGTCCCGGAGTCCGACTTCGCCGAGGAGGCGCTGCGGACCCGGCTGGAGGACCTGGACTGGCTCACGGCCACGGCCCGCGCCCACCAGAACGTCATCGACGCGCTCACCGGCGTCACCACCCCGCTGCCGCTGCGCATGGCCACCGTGTTCCGCGACGACAGCGCCGTCCGCGTGATGATGGAGAAGCGCGAGGACGCGTTCCGGCACGCCCTCGACCGGCTGGACGGCCGCGTCGAATGGGGCGTCAAGATCTTCATGGAGAACCCGGACGAGGACGCGGGCGGTGACGGGGGCGCGGCCGCGGAGGCCGGCACCGGAACTCCGGCCCCGAAGGCCAGGTCCGGACGGGATTACCTGCGGCAGCGCCGTATGCGCACCACGGCCCGCGAGGAACAGTGGCAGAAGGTCGAGGAATTCGCCCGCCGACTGCACGAAAAACTTTCCGCGCAGGCCGAGGATTCCCGGCTGCACGCCCCGCAGAACCCCCAGCTTTCCGGGGCCTCGGGCCGTAACGTGCTGAATGCCGCCTATCTCGTGCCGCGGGCGCGTTCCGAGGAATTCGTGACGCTGGTCGACCGCACGAAGGACGACACCGCCGGAATTCGCGTCGAACTGACCGGGCCGTGGGCGGCGTACTCGTTCACCGGGCTCGCCGACGAGAGCACGGGGGAGCGGACGTGACGGTCGTCGAACGCCGGGAGATCGCGCTGGTCGACCTGCTCGACCGGCTGCTCGCGGGCGGCGTGGTGATCACCGGGGACATCACCCTGCGCATCGCCGACGTCGACCTCGTGCGCATCGATCTCAACGCCCTGATCAGCTCCGTCAACGAGAACGTCCCCTCGCCCTGGCCGGAGGCCGAATGACCATGACCGACAGGGACAGCGGTGGCGAGACCGGCGGCCGGCGCAGCGGCCGGCGCAGCGGCGGGATCGGCGGCGGGATCGGCGGCGGCTCCCACGATGGGGCCGACCCGGTGCCCGCGCGCGACGGGCGGCCGCGCCGCCGGATGGAGCTGGAGCCCGACACCGTCGAGCGCGACCTCGTCAAGCTGGTGCTGACCGTCGTCGAGCTGCTGCGCCAGCTCATGGAGCGGCAGGCGGTGCGCCGGTTCGACACCGGGGACCTCACCGAGGACCAGGAGGAGCGCATCGGGCTGACGCTGATGCTGCTCGAGGACCGGATGGCCGAGCTGCGCGACCGCTACGGCCTGCGGCCCGAGGACCTCAACCTGGATCTCGGGCCGCTCGGCCCGCTGCTGCCGCGCGACTGAACCGCCGTTCCCGCACGACCGAGCCCCCGCGGGAATTCCCGCGGGGGCTCGGTCGCACTTTCCGTTACCACCTATACCATCGGCCACGGGAGCCGGAGGAACTCGTACCGCGCACCAGGAATCCCAGCAGCCAGACCACCAGAACCACGAGCGCGATCCACCAGAGGATTTTCACCGCGAAGCCGGCACCGAAGAGAATGAGGGCCAGCAGAAGAACCAGCAGAATGGGAACCATGATTGTTGTACCTCCTGCGGTTCTTATTGCCCCTAACTCCCCGTTCAGACTTCCTTGCGGGCCAGAATTTCCGCGTGCAGAACGGCGAACCAGCCGTCGGTGCTGCGCCCCCACTCCCGCCACGCCTCCGAGACCGCCCGCAGCTCCTCCTCGGTCGCGTGACCGCCCGAGGTGGCGCGGTCGGCGTACGCGGAGGCGACGGTGCGGTCCGCCCACAGTCCGCTCCACCAGGCCCGCTCCTCCTCGGTGGCGAACGTCCAGGTGCTCGACGTGGCGGTCACGTCGGTGAGCCCGGCCGCCAGGGCCCAGGAGTACAGCCGCCGCCCGGCGTCCGGCTCGCCCCCGTTGGCGCGGGCCACCCGGCGGTACAGATCCAGCCAGTCGTCCAGACCGGGCACCAGCGGGTACCAGGTCATCGCCGCGTAGTCGGAGTCCCGTACGGCGATGAACCCGCCGGGCCTGGTGACCCGCACCATCTCGCGCAGCGCCTGGACCGGGTCGCCGACGTGCTGGAGCACCTGGTGCGCGTGGACCACGCAGAACGTGTCGTCCGGGTAGTCCAGGGCGTGGACGTCCGCGACCGCGAAGTCGGTGTTGTCCAGGCCGCGTTCGGCCGCCGCGGCCCTGGCCCTCGCCACGATCTCCGGGGCGCGGTCGACGCCGGTGACATGGCCGTCGGGGACCCGTTCCGCCAGGTCCGCGGTGATGGTGCCGGGGCCGCAGCCGATGTCCAGGATCTTCATGTGGGGCTTGAGCGACCCCAGCAGGTAGCCCGCCGAGTTGGCGGCGGTCCGCCAGGTGTGCGAGCGCAGCACGGACTCGTGGTGGCCGTGCGTGTAGACGGCGGTCTCCCGCGGTTTCGACATGGCGTCTCTCCCCTTCACGACGTACGGACGTACGGGTACACGACGTGCCGCCCCGCGGCGCCGAGGCCGCGGGACGGTACGTGACACCGTATGCCGCTCACCGCATGGTGAGACGAGTTGTCTTGAATAGTGGAATCAATTGGGTTCAGGAGAGCGGGCGGTAGACCGTCAGGGCCTCCGGCTGCTTGAACAGCGTGACCGTGCCCGCCACCTCGGTGACCTCGCCGTCGTACGCGAGCAATGTGCCCGGCGCGACCCCGTCGAGGCGCAGCCGCCGCACCCGTACGGCGGCGTGCGCGGGGGAGCGGGTGAGCGGGCCGGCGGCGGCCGCGGACAGCAGCCGCAGCGCGGGGCGCCGGCCGCCGTGCACGACCCGCACGTCGAGCTTGCCGTCCGCCAGGTCGTAGCGGCGGCCGGGCGCGAGGCCCAGCCGGTGGTAGGTGCCGTTGCCCGCGAACAGCAGCCACAGCGGGTGCGCACGGCCCCGGATCTCGGCCTGCAACGGGTGCCGGTCGGCGCGCAGCACCTTCAGCGCGGCGAGCAGTCCGGCCGGCCAGGCGCCGATCCGGTGCGACCAGCGCTCCCGCTCGCGCACCAGCTCCGGGTAGACGCCCAGGCTGAGGGTGTTGACGAAGACGCCGTCCCGCTCCGGCGTCGACCAGCGGCCCACGTCGACGCGGACGGCGTCGCCGCGCTCCAGGGCGCGGGCCAGATCGCGGACGTCCTCGATGCACAGGTCCTGGGCGAAGTGGTTGAGGGTGCCGCCGGGCACGACCGCCAGCGGCAGCGCGTGGCGGACGGCGACCTGGGCGGCGGCGTTCACCGTGCCGTCGCCACCGCACACGCCGAGCACCCGGGCGCGGGCCGCCGCCTTCTCCAACTCGTCGGCGACCTCCGACGGTTCGCACTCCACCGTCTCGGCGCGCGGCAACAGCTCCATGAGGTCCCGGACGCGGTCCGAGGTGCCCGAGGCGCGGTTGGCGACGATCACCAGGCCCTCGCCGGCGGGCAGCGCGGGCGCGTCCGCGCGGGGCCGGCCGGGGGCGGGGAGCTGGTCGCGGGTGGGCACCAGACCGCGTACGGCGAAGGCGGCGCCGACGCCCAGGGCGGCGCCGGCGAGGACATCGCTGGGGTAGTGCACTCCGGTGTACACGCGGGAGACCGCGACCGCGGTCGCCAGCGGCGCCACCGCCGCGCCCAGGCCGCGCGACTCCAGCGCCACGCCGGCGGCGAAGGCGGCGGCCGAGGCGGAGTGGCCGGAGGGGAAGGAGGTGGTGAACGGCTGCTGCTTGAGCCGGCGGGAGAGCGGGACGGGGTCGAGAACCGGGCGGGTGCGGCGGACCGAGCGTTTGCCGAGGGTGTTGATCGTGGCGGAGGCGAGGGCGAGGGAGGCGAGGCCGCGGGCGGCGGCGCGGCGGCCGCGGGGGGTGCGGGTGGCGGTGAGGGCGGCGGCTGTGGCGAGCCAGAGCACGCCGTGGTCGGCGAGGTGGGTGAGGCGGGGGAGGGTGGCATCGGCGCCGGGCCAGTGGCGGGTGGCGATGGCTTCGAACAGGCGGCGGTCGGCTGCGAGCAGGCGGTCCCGGAGGAGGTGACGGCCCGGGGGCCGGACGGTCAGATCGACATCAGGGCTCATGCGAACCGCCTACCCGGCGGGGGAGGTTGTGTGTATGGCGGGTGCGGGGAGGGTTTTCCCGCCCCCGCCGCCCCTGCCCGTCCCGTCCTCAAGGGGCTCCGCCCCTTTGACCCCGGACGGGGCTTCGCCCCGTTGCGCGCCCACGCGGCGGAGCCGCATGGTGACACAGCCCCGCGCCCCTGACAGGGGCGCGGGGAACCGCGCGATCTCTTCGGGGGTCGGAAACGTGGGGGTTACTTCCAGCGGAGGAGGGCGCCGAGGCCGCCGACGGGGGCTTCCGTCGGGGTCTCCGGTTCCGCCGGGGAGACCGAGATCGCGGGCGCGCCCGTCATCACGGCCGCCCGCACCAACGCGTCGTCCGCCCGCGCGGCCCACGAATGCTGCTCACCCAGCGTCTTCAGCTCCGTCCGCCGCACGGCCACCTGATCCGCGTCCTCCCCGATCCACACCTCCTGGTGCGCGTCCGCCCCGTCCGGCCGGACCAGCAACTCGTCGATGCGGTGCTCCCGGGCGGCCTCGATCACCGCCGGCACCCCCTCGACGGCCAGCGCCCGCCCCTCCTCGTCCGGCGCCCGCGCCGCCAGGAACCGCTCCAGGTCCTCCTCCGCCCGGTGCCGTACATGCTCCGCGCGGATGCGTTCGACGTCCTCGTCGAGGAGCCGGCTGCCCGGCCCGTGCGACGCCTCCACCGTCCGCTCCCGCACACCCTGCGGCAGCCGCTCGTGCACACTGCGCCGCTCCCGGTCGTCACCGACGAGGATCACCAGATCCGCCCCGGTCTCCTCCCGGCACGCCGCCAGCGCCTCGGCGACCTCCCCCGCGTTGTGCTCCCAGGTGTTCTCCACCGCGAGCTGGAAGTGCCGCTCGGACCAGTCCACCGAACGCGTCCGGTGGATCGGCCACTGCCGCCCGGTCACCGACCCGGCGTCCTCGCGGCCCAGCGCCCCGCGCAGCTCGAAGTCGGCGCCCCGGCGGTCGATGTACGCCACCACGCACACCGGATCCTCACCGGCCAGCTCCAGCAGTGGCGTCGTCCGCGGCAGCGGGGCCCAGCGGGCGGAGGAACCGCCGGCCGGCCGCTCGGCCAGCGGCGGATCGAGCACCACCTCGCCACCGCGCGCGAACAGCGCCCTGCCGTGCGGCTCCGACGAGTGCCGCAGCTCCTCGACGGCCGACCGCACCGCCTGGCAGGTCGCCTCGTCCGCACCCTGGCCGGCCAGCTCCTGGGAGAGGGCCTGGGCGGTCAGATGGCGTTCGTGCGGCGTCGACTCCGTGTGCCGCGAGGTGTCCACGTACACGGAGGCCCAGGGGCCGGGCTGTTCGTACAAGGGATGCAGAAAGGCGAGATCCATGGCTCCCTCCCGGGTGCCGCTCGGAGGTATTGCGTCCGGAGCGGGTACCCGCACGGCATGAACGAACACGACGAGCGGGACACCGCGACGACCGGAGTCGCCCCGGACCGATTCAGTGAGGACCAGCTCATGAAGGAGCTGGAGACCATCCACCGCACACGCCACGACACCCTGCTGCACGGCTCGGACGACGCGCTGCGCGCCCACAACGAGCGCATGGCGCAGCTGGAGGGCGAGTATCTGCGCCGCCATCCGCGCCGGCTGGTCTCCGCCGGCCGCACCCGGGAGGGCGCCCGGGAACGCGGCTGCGCGGACGGCGCGGCACCGCACTGACGCCGCGGAGACGTGGCCGGCACACACGGCGGAGGCGGTGGCCGGCACGCACGGCGGAGGCGGTGGCCGGCACCGGATCTCTCCGGTGCCGGCCACCGCCCCGGGTGCCGCGCGCACGGCCGCTGTGACGACGTCCGCTACGACTTCCGCGCCGCCTTGTCGAACTCCTTCAGGAACGTCTCGCAGAACGCCTTCAGATCGTCCGGCTTGCGGCTCGTGACCAGCACGTTCGGGCCGCCGTCGCAGACCTTCACCTGCTCGTCGACCCACGTGGCCCCCGCGTTGCGCAGGTCCGTCCGCAGGCTCGGCCACGACGTCAGGGTGCGGCCGGAGACGACGTCGGCCTCGATCAGCGTCCAGGGGGCGTGGCAGATCGCCGCGACCGGCCGGCCCTGGTCGAAGAAGGCGCGGACGAACGCCACCGCCTTCTCGTCCATCCGCAGCGCGTCCGGGTTGGCGACGCCGCCCGGCAGCACCAGCGCGTCGAAGGACTCCGCCGGCACCTCACCGGTCACCTCCTCCACGGGGAAGGTGTCCGCCTTGTCGAGGTGGTTGAACGCCTGGACCTCCCCGGACTTCGTCGACACGAGCACGGGTTCGTGCCCGGCGTCGGTCACCGCCTGCCAGGGCTCGGTCAGCTCGACCTGCTCTACTCCCTCGGGGGCGGTCAGGAATGCGATGCGCATCGTGGTCACTTCTCCTCTTCGTGCCTGGTTCCGTACATGGCCGCCCGGTCCGGCTCCGGTACGGCGCGGCTGATGTCGGCGAGCGCGGAGCCCGGGTCCCGGGCGAGCGCCACGTCCCCGAGGCTCACCATCCCCACCGCTCGCCCGTCCTGGACGACCGGCAGCCGCCGTACCGCGTGCCGCCGCATCAGCCGTACCGCGTCGGTGACGTCGTCGTTCGGTCCGACGACCACCGGGCGGGGCGTGCACACCGCCTGGGCGAGCACCGTCAGCGGGTCCGCGCCGTCGGCCACGGCCCGCAGGGCGATGTCGCGGTCGGTCAGGACGCCGATCAGCTGTCCCCCCTCGGCCACCAGCACCTCGCCCACGTCCTGGGCCCGCATGAGCCGCGCGGCCTCGACGAGCGGGGCGTCCGGCAGCACCGCGACGACGCCGGGGGTCATCACCTCCCGGACCAGTACCGCCGTCATGGCTGTCCGCCGCCGCCCTCGGCCGCCTCGACGACCGCCTCGGCGAGCTCCTGCGCGTTGGCGTAGCGCGCCTTGTGCGGCAACCCCTCCAGGGGCGCGATCAACGCGTCCGGGGCGTTGTCGCGGCGCAGCGCCCGGATCAGCTCGGCGGGCCCCGCGGGGAACGCCGTACGGCCCAGCCGACGGGCCAGCTCGTAGCGCACGCTCTCCAGCGACCCGGTCGTGCCGGGAGCCACCGGGCCGCCGGCGACCTCGGGGTCGTCGTCGGCGGTGGGCTCCGGGTCGTGCCACTCCTCGCTCCGCGTCGGGTGGCCGGACCGCAGCATGCCCTGCAATTCGTGCTTCATCTCGTCGTCCCGGTGGACGCTCAGCCTGTCGCTGCCTCGCTGCATGTCTGCACTCCAACTCTCGGGGGTTGTGCCCGCGTACCCGGTGAGGCGGGACCGACACGGCCGTTCGGGGACCGTTCCGCAAGGGGCCGCCCGCGCCCCGGTCTCCGGCGCCGCCACGCCGCCGACCTGCCCGGACGTGTTTGGCGGTGCGCGTTGTGGTGACCCGGCACGGCAGTCCCCGCGCGGTATTCCACTGGGGTCCTTCGAGGAGGACGAACCATGGTGGTGCTCGCTGTGATCATCCCGCTCGTGATGCTGGGCGTACTCATGGCCCTCGACCGGTACGAAGACCTCGTGTTCCCGGCGGCGCCGGCCGCCGACCCGGCCGACGGCGCGGCCGTCGCCTCCGCCGCGGCCGTTCCGTCCGGCCCGACCGCGGCCGCCGAGGGCACCGGCGGCCCCCTCGGCACCGGTACGCGGGTGCGGTGACCGGAGCGCCGGCGGGTGGTGTGTGACGGAGGGGACCCAGGAGACCCCAAGGGTCCCTACCGTCCCGGCAAAGGCCGGGCAAGGCAGGGCAACAGTCGGGGAAAGTCTGCGCGGGCCCCGGCGGGCGGCCGGCCAGCCCCATCCGCCGGGCCACCAGGTACGTGTCCCCGAAACGGGGTAAAACCCGCGGAACCACAGGTGCCGCTTGTGTTCTCCGGGGCGTTTGCTCCCCAGGCGCTCGGGCAGGCGCAGTCTCAGTGCTTCGGACAGGAGGCACGTCCGTGGGAGCGGCGACCGTCGTCACGGGTGTGTCCGGACCCGTCGGCCGGCGCGCTCCCCGGTGAACGTCCACCGCACAGCACTCCCAGGGAGCTGCGAGCACCATGCGTACCCAGGCAAGCGCGAAACACCACCCCCACGACGACGCCCCCGACACCTCCGCCGACTTCCGCCGACTCGCCGCACTTCCCCAGGGCCCCGAACGCGACGCGCTGCGCGCCCGGATCGTCGAGGCCTGGCTGCCCATGGCCGAACGACTCGCCGGACGGTTCCGCAGCCGCGGCGAGAGCTACGAGGACCTGCGCCAGGTCGCCGCGCTCGGCCTCGTCAAGGCCGTCGACCGGTACGACCCCGAGCTCGGCAACGCGTTCGAGAGCTACGCGGTGCCCACCGTCACCGGCGAGATCAAGCGGCACTTCCGCGACCACATGTGGACGCTGCATGTGCCGCGGCGCGTCCAGGACCTGCGCAACCGGGTGCGGTTCGCCTGCCAGGACCTGTCCCAGACGGTCTCCGGCCGCCGGCCCACCATCGCCGAGATCGCCGAGCACGCCCACATGAGCGAGGAGGACGTCAAGACGGGGCTCGAGGCGCTGGAGAGCTTCACCGCGCTGTCCCTCGACGCGGAGCTGCCGGGCAGCGACGACGGGTACTCGCTGAGCGACGCGCTCGGGTCGGCCGACCCCGCGCTCGACACGGTGGTCGACCGCGAAGCGGTCAAACCGCGGCTCGCCGCGCTCCCCGAGCGGGAGCGGGCCATTCTGTACATGCGGTTCTTCGGGGACATGACACAGAGCCGGATCGCCGAGCAGCTCGGCATTTCGCAGATGCACGTGTCCCGGCTGATCAGCCGGTGCTGTGCGCGATTGCGGGAGCAGATACTCCGGGAGGCGTGAGCCTTGGGCGCCCGGTGGCTCGGGGAGTTCCGTTCGTCGGCGGGTGCGGGCATGTCGTGATTGCTCGCGCGGCGCGCCCCTTGAGGGCGCCCGCGCCCGCGTTCACCCGGGCGGAGCCGTTTGTCGCGCTAATGGGCGGTGGCCCCGGGCGCGCTGAGCGGGGCGGGGCTGTCATGGGACGTGAGGCTTGACGTCCGTCCGAGGAGTTCGCCCATGCGTCGCTCTGCCCCCCGTGTTCTCACCGCCGTCGCCCTGGCCGGGGCCGCCCTGGGACTCGCCGCGCCGGGCGTGTCCGCGGCGGCCGATCCCGCCGCGCGGGTCGAACCCGGCGCCGCCACCCCCGGCGGCACCGTGACCGTCTCCGTCTCCTGTGACGCCGTCGGAGACGCTCCGCCCGCCTCCATCGAGGCCACCTCGCGCGGGTTCGAGGAGGGCAGGGTCATGCTGCACCGCGTCGACGCCACCGGCACCGCCGCCCTCACCTACACGGGCACCGCCCAGGTCCCGGCCGACGACGCCCCCGACGCCGTACCGGAGCCGGGTGAGTGGTCCGTCGACGGGGCGTGCCCCGCGGCTCCCGGCGGGGCCCAGGAGCAGTGGAGCACCTCCTTCGGGCTGGACGGGGGCGAGGCCGAGGGAGCCGACCCCGGCGACCCCGGCGTGGACCCCCAGCTCGCGCAGGAGCCGCCCGCCGCCGTACCCGGCACCGGTACCGGGAGCGGTACGGGCGCCGATGACACGGACACCGGCGCCGCCGCCCGGCCGCGGCCCTCCGCGTCGGCGCCGAGTCACCGTCCGGCCGCCCCCGCCACCGAGGCGCCGTCGGCCGGGGTGCAGCACGGCGTGGAGGCCGGGCGCGGTGGCGCGTTCACCGACTCCGTGCCGGCGATGGCCGCCGGCGCCCTCCTCATGGCGGGCGCGTTCGGCGCCGCCGTCCACCGGCTGCGCCGGCGCCTCGCCGACCCGCGCCGATGAGCATGCGACGGCTGCGACCCAGGGCGGCACCCATGACCCGGCGTGACTCGGGGTACTCAGAGCCCATGGGCACCGTCGGCACCGTACGGCACCCCAGGAGGACGGCAGGGCACGCCCGGGACCCCGGGCCCGGCACCACCGCGCGGAGGCAGCCATGGGGCGGACGGATCCCGAGGGGCACGGCCCCGTCCGGTACGGGCCGCCCCTGCCGGACCAGGGACTGCCCGTCCTGCCGAGCCTGGCCGCCGCGCTCTGCGCCGCCGCCGAACGCGCCGACGGCGAACCCCCCGCGGGCGGCACGCCCGACCTCCTCGACGCCGCCGCCGGCTACTTCGGCCGCCGCCGGCTGCCCGCCGGCCCCGCCCGGCTGGCCGCCGCGCCCGGCGCGCCCGCCCTGCTCGTCGCCCTCACCGCCGCGCTCGGCGGCGACGTGCTCGTGCCCCGGCCGTGCGCCGCCTGGTGGACACCGCTCGCCCGCGCGCTCGGCAGATCCGTCTTCCATGTGCCGATACCCGCCGAGGGCGGCGGCGTCCCCGACCCCTACGCGCTCCTCGAAACCGTCCGCCGGGTCCGCGCCGAGGGCGGCGACCCCCGCATCCTGGTCCTGTCGGCCGCCGACGACCCCACCGGCACCGTCGCCCCGCCCGAACTCGTGCACGAGACCGTGGAGGCGGCCGCCGCCGAGCGGCTGTACCTGATCAGCGACGAGACCTGGCGCGACACCCTGCACCGGCCGCACCAGGCCGTCCAGTTCAGCCCCGCCGAGATGCTCCCCGACCGGGTCACCGTCCTCACCGACCTGGCCGGCCCCTTCCTGCCACCCGGCTGGCCCGCCGCCGTCGCCCGCTTCCCCGCCACCGCCGACGGCGCCGGACTGCACGCCCGCGTCCTGGACGTCCTCACCGCGCTCGGCGCCCGCGTCGCCGACCCGGTCGCCGCCGCGGCCGCCCACGCGCTGGCCGAGCCCGCCGACGTCACCGGGCGCCTCACCGCCGCCGTACGGGCGCACGCGCGCGTGGCCGCCGCCGCGCACGACGCGGTGGTCGGCGCCGGCGCCCTGGCCCGGCCCCCGGCCGCCGGACGCCAGCTGTACGCCGACCTCGAACCGCTGCGCCCCGCGCTCGCCGCGCACGGCGTCGGCGACGCCCAGGAACTGGAGGAGTTCCTCACCGCCCGGCTCGGCAGTCCCGTGCCGGGCGGCCACCGGTTCGGCGACGACCTCGGCGCCCTGCGGGTACGCCTGTCCACCGGCCCGCTGCTCGGCACCGGCCCCGAGGAACGGCTGCGCTGCCTCGACGCGGCGGCCGCCGCAGCGGACTTCACGGAATTGCCGCACGTGCGACGCGCGTTGATCCGGCTGCGCGAGGTCTTCGACGACCTGCGCGGGGAGTGCCCGCCCGGCCGCCCCCCTCCCGTGCACGGCGACGACTGACCACCACGACGAACGACGCGACGAAGCCCAGCGATGGGAGCCCCTCGATGACGCAGCAGTCCGAGCCGACCACCAGATCCGTTGCCCCGGCGGACGCCGCCGCCTCCCTCCCCGTCCGCGGTCCGGTGTCCCCGGCCGCCGGCCCCCGCACCACCCTCGCCCCGCCGCCCGCCACCGACCCGCGCCCCCTCGGCGAACCGCGCCGCTGGCCGCGCTCCTTCGCCGACCGGCTCACCGCGCCCCTGCCGGGGCCCGGGGCCTACGCCAGGCTCGTCCGCGAGGGCGCGATACGGCCCCGCCCCGAGGCGCTGAAGGACATCCCGCTGCTGCCGTACGACCCGCGGCCGCTGCCCGCGGTGGACGCCGACACCGTCGCCGTCACCTGGGCCGGGCACGCCAGCTGGGTGGTGCGGATCGGCGGCCTCACCGTGCTCACCGACCCCGTCTGGTCGCGCCGCATCCTCGGCACCCCCGCCAGGATCACCCCCGTCGGCGTCGCCTGGAGCAGCCTGCCGCACGTCGACGCCGTCGTCATCAGCCACAACCACTACGACCACCTCGACGCGCCCACGCTGCGGCGGCTCCCGCGCGACACCCCGGTCTTCGTACCGGCCGGCCTCGCCCGCTGGTTCCGGCGCCGCCGCTTCACCCGGGTCACCGAGCTGGACTGGTGGGAGGCGGCCGAACTCGGCGGGGTGCGCTTCGACTTCGTCCCCGCCCACCACTGGTCCAAGCGCAGCCTCACCGACACCTGCCGCACGCTGTGGGGCGGCTGGGTCCTCACCGCGCCCGACGGCCGACGGGTGTACTTCGCCGGCGACACCGGCTACGGCCACTGGTTCCGCGCGATCGGCCGCCGCTACCCCGGGATCGACCTGGCGCTGCTCCCCATCGGCGCGTACGACCCCCGGTGGTGGCTGCGGGACGTCCACTGCGACCCGGAGGAGGCGGTGCAGGCCGCGCTCGACGTGGGCGCGCGGCGGATGGCCCCCATGCACTGGGGCACGTTCGTACTGTCCCCCGAGCCGGTGCTCGAACCTCTGGAACGGGTCCGCGCGGCCTGGTCCCGCACGGACCGCGCCCGCGAGGACCTGTGGGACCTCCCGGTCGGGGGCTCAGCGGTACTGAGATGAGGGGCGCGGGGAACTGCGCGATCTTTTAAGGGGTCCGGGGGCTTTCCCCCGGGGACGGGAAGGGTAGGGGCGGCGGGGGCGAAACACCCTTGCTCAGCCGGCGGCAGCCCGCCTCACCCGCCGCCACAGACTCGGCGCGACACTGATCGTCACCGTCAACAGCACCGCCGCCAGCACACCTTCCCACGGCTCGGCGAACAACGAGCCGCCCAGAATCCCGATCAGCTGATACGTCACCGCCCACGCCACACACGCCGGCACATCCCCCCGCACGAACGTCCGCATCGGCATCTTGGCCATCAGACACGCCAACATCACCGGTATCCGCCCGGCCGGCACCAGCCGCGACAACGTCAGCACCACGACCTCGTGTTCGCCCAGCTTCTCCTGCGCCCCCGCCAGCCGCTCCTCCGGCGCCCGCGCCCGTATCGCCTCCAGCCACCGCGACCCGTTCTTCGAACGCATCCCCCGCCGCCCCAGCCAGTACAGCGTCACGTCCCCGAGGAACGCGGCGAGCGAGGCCACCAGGAAGACCAGCAGCAGCGCCAGCGGCGCGCTCTGGTGGAAGGCGACGACCGCCGCCGTACTGACCAGCGCCCCGGTCGGCACGACCGGCACCAGCGCCCCGATCAGCACCAGCAGGAACAGTGAGGGATAGCCGAACGCCTGCTGTGTGGGGGCCGCCGGCAGCATCGAGGGCACCAGGGCGAGCGCCTTCACGCGGCGCCCTCCGGCCCGCCGGTCCGCACGCTCTCGCCGTGCCGCAGCAGATGCACCGCCACCTCCGGCGCGTGCACCGCCGCCCGGCGCACGAACTCCGCGCCGGGCGTGTGGAACTCGTGGGGGCGCACCGCGTCCATGCCGATCGGCCAGTACGTGCCGTAGTGCACCGGCACCGCGCTGCGCGGCTCCAGCCGGGCCAGCGCCTGCGCCGCCCGGTCCGCGTCGAGGTGCTCCTCGCCCAGGTACGGGCCCCAGCCGCCGACCGGCAGCAGCGCCACGTCGACCGGCCCGACCTCCTTCGCCATCGACTCGAACAGCCCGGTGTCCCCGGCGAAGTACGTACGGGCCGCGCCCTCGACGACGAATCCGAGCGCGGGGGAGCGGTGCGGCCCGAACGGCAGCCGGCGGCCGTCGTGCCGGGCCGGCACCGTCCGCACCAGCAGCCCGCCCACCCGCGTCTCGTCGCCGGGCGCGACCTCGGTGAGCCGCAGATGCCTGAGCCGGCGCAGCGAGGGCACCTGACGTACGGCACCGCGCGGCAGCAGCACCCGGGTGCCGGGTGCCAGCCGGGCCAGGGAGGGGACGTGCAGATGGTCGGCGTGCAGATGGGAGACGAGCGCCAGGTCCGCCAGCGCGGCGGCCGGCGGGGGCGGGGCGCCCCGGCGGCGGCGCAGATGCGCGAGCCGGCGGGCGAAGAGGGGGTCGGTCAGCACGCGCGTGCCGGAGTCCTCGACCGTGCAGGTGGCATGGCCCCACCAGGTGATCTCCACCGGCACTCCCTTTGCTCCCTTCGAGCGACTCCCCCCGAGCCTACGTGCAGCGGTAGGGTCGGCGGCGAAACCCTGAGGTGAGGGGGGGACACCATGGGAGATCCGCGTACCGCTCCGGAAGTGCCGTGCCCCGGCTCCCCGGTTCCATGCGCGACGGAGGAGGGCGGCGTGCCGCTGAGAGTCGCGGCGATCGCCAGTCTGACGCCGCTGGAGGAACTCGACGCGGACCCCTTCCTCGTGGACTCCCGCAGCCAGCACGCGATGTGCGCGCGGTGGGCGGCGGAGCGGGGGTACGTGGTCACGCGCGAACTCCTCGTCCGCGGGCTGCGCCCCGACCACGGGGCGCTGTGGTCGGACGTCGAGTCGGGCCATGTCGACCTGTTCGTCGCGCCGAGCCGGCGGGTGCTGGAGCGGGCGCTGGCGTCGGTGGAGGAGTTCGCGGCGGAGTGCGCGCGGCGGGGGGTGCGGATGGAGACGGTCGGCCGGGCGGAGCCCGCGTACGACGCGGACGCCAAGGCTCGCGTGCATCGCCGCCTGTCCATGCCGACGGCGGGCTACGACGGCCGTTAGCAAGAGGCTCCGCCCCTTGGACCCCGGGCGCCTGAGAGGCCGGGTGGGTGGGTTCGTTGGCGGTTGCGGGTCGCGTGTGGCTGATCGCGCAGTTCCCCGCGCCCCTTGAAAGCAGAGGGTGCCCCCTGGCTTTTAGGGGCGCGGGGAACTGCGCGACAAGCCCCCACCCACCCGCAGCCGCCAACGAACCCACCGACCCGAGCTCTCAGGCGCCCGGGGTACGGGCGGAGCCCCTCCGCGGGGGCGAAAACCGTACGTATGGCACGCTGGGCGACGGGCGCGGGCGAATCGTGGCCCGGACGGAGCGAGGTAGGTGGACGTGCGGAACAAGCGCTGGCGGAGCCTGTTCCGCGGGGCCCTGCGGAGCATCGCCGTATGGGCCGTCTCCACCCTCACCATGCTCGTCCTCGCCGGCCTCCTCCCCGACTTCCAGCTCCAGTCCGACACCGGCGACAGCGCCACCCGCATCGCCGTCACCGCCGCCGCCGGCGCCGGCGTGTTCGGCCTGCTCTCCGCCCTCGCCTGGCCCCTCCTAGTCCGGCTCCTCCTCCTCGTCCCGGCCCTCGTCCTCGGCCTGCTCGTCTTCTTCCTCAACGGCTCCCTCCTCCTCGTCGCCCTCCGCCTCAACCCCTCGGGCCGGGGCGAGGCCGCCCCGGAGACGGCGGTCGTGGTCGCCGCCGTGATGTCCGCCGTCGCCTCCGCGACCGGCGCCACCCTCGCCGTACGGGACGACGACGCGTACCGCAGACGCCTGTACCGGCTCGCCGACCGCCGCCGACGGCGCACGGCGGCGCGGTCCGGGCCGTCCTCCCCGGGCACCGTCTTCCTCCAGCTCGACGGCGTCGGCCACGACGTCCTGACGGACGCCGTGCTCAAGGGGCTGATGCCCACCGTCGCCGCCTGGCTGGGCGTGGCCATGGGCACGGCGACCACGCCCGGCCACGACGAGAAGACCGCCGACGACGCCGTCGTCACCCCCGCCACCGTCCCCGGCACCGCCCCCGCCCAGGGCACCGCCACCGCCGCCCCGACCCACCGCCTGATCCCCTGGCGCACCGACTGGTCCAGCCAGACCGGCGCCAGCCAGCTCGGCATCCTGCACGGCTCCAACCACGACGTCCCCGCCTTCCGCTGGTACGAGAAGGACACCGGCGAGACCGTCGTCGCCAACCGGCCCACCAGCGCCGCCGAACTCCAGCGCCGGGCCGAGGAGCGGACCGGCCACGGCGGACTGCTCGTCGTCGACGGCGCCAGCCGCGGCAACCTCTTCAGCGGCGGCGCCGGCGAACAGGCCCTGGTGCTGTCGATAGCCATCCGGCGCCGCGGCCGGGCGAACCGGTCCCGCGCGGGCTACTTCGCCTACTTCTCCGACCCCGCCAACGCCGTCCGCACCGCCCTGTCCTTCGCCGCCGAGGTGTGCCGCGAGATCGTCCAGTCCACCCGCGCCCGCCTGCGCAAGCAGCGGCCCCGGGTCGGCCGCGGCGGGCTCTACCCGTTCATCCGCGCCTTCGCGACCGTCGTCGAACGGGACGTCGTCGTCGCCGCCGTGATGGGCGACATGCTGGCCGGCCGTACCGCCGTCTACGCCGACCTGGTCGCCTACGACGAGGTCGCCCACCACTCCGGACCGCACAGCCGGGACGCCGAGAAGGTGCTCGCCCGGCTCGACCGCGCGCTCGCGCTGATCGCGCACGTCGCCGAGATGGCGCCGCGCCCGTACCGGATCGTCGTCCTGTCCGACCACGGCCAGAGCCCGGGCGAGACCTTCCAGACCCGCTACGGACTCGGCCTCGGCGATCTGGTCCGGGCGGGCTGCGGACTGCCCGTGCCGCGCCGGGCGCAGCGCACCCACAGCGGCGCCGAGGCCCGCTCCGCCGTACGGGCCGCGCTGCGCCGCCCGGTGGAGGAGGGCGGCGACCGGCACCGGCACACCGCCTGCGGCCACGCCCGCCCGGACCGCCGCTCCGTGCCCGCGCCCCGCTCCGCCGCCGAACCCGTCGTGCTCGCCTCCGGCAACCTCGGCCTCGTCTCCTTCCCGGACGTGCCGCACCGGATGAGCAAGGAGGAGATCGACCGCCGCCACCCGGCGCTGCTGTCCACCCTGGCCAACCACCCCGGCATCGGCTTCCTGCTGGTGCGCAGCGAGGAGCACGGCGGGGTGGTGCTCGCCGCGCACGGCGCCGAGGTGCCGGTGGACGAGCTGAGCGACGCGCACCCCGGGCCGCTCGCCGACTTCGGCCCCGGCGCCGCCGACGCCGTACGGCGCACGCACTCCTTCCCGCACACCGCCGACATCATGGTCAACTCCTGGTACGACCCGGCCGACGGCGAGGTGCTCGCCTTCGAGGAGCAGATCGGCTCGCACGGCGGGCTCGGGGGCGCGCAGGGGCGGCCGTTCCTGCTGTCGCCGCTGGAGTTCAGCCCGCCCGTCGCGGACGGCGCCGAGCTGACCGGCGCGGAGGAGGTGCACCGGGTGCTCGCGCGCTGGCTGCGCGAGTGCGACGGCCCGCAGATCCCCGTCGACCCCGAGCCGGGCACGGTCGTGCCCCGGCCCGCCGACCGCACTCCCGCGGTCACCGGCGGGGAGGGCGGCGACGACGCCGGCGAGCGGGCGGCCTGAACGAGCGGGTGCGCCGGGCGGGAATGTGATCGGATGGGGCCGGTACCCGTGCCGGGAACCACCTCGCACAACATTCGAAAGAAGGACGCACAGTGGCAACCACGCGCACCGCGCACACCGTCTGGGAAGGCAACCTGCTCGAGGGCAACGGCGTCGTCACCTTCGACTCCTCCGGCATCGGCCAGCAGCCGGTGTCGTGGCCGTCGCGCGCCGAGCAGGCCAATGGCAAGACCAGCCCCGAAGAGCTGATCGCCGCCGCCCACTCGAGCTGCTTCTCCATGGCGCTGTCGCACGGCCTGGCCGGCGCAGGCACCCCGCCCACCAGGATCGAGACGAAGGCCGACGTCACCTTCCAGCCGGGCACGGGCATCACCGGCATCCACCTGACCGTCGAGGGCACCGTCCCCGGCCTGGACGCCGACGCGTTCACCGCCGCTGCCGAGGACGCCAAGAAGAACTGCCCGGTCAGCCAGGCCCTGGCCGGCACCGAGATCACCCTGACGGCGAAGCTCGCCTGACGGTCCGTACGCGAACGACGAGCCGCGTCCCCGCACCCGGGGGGCGCGGCTTTCGTCGTCCCGGGGGTACCCGGAACCCGGTGGGCGACGGGGGCCGAAAGAGGGATTGACAACAGTCCGCTCAAGTTTTGTGCTGGAGTACAGGGCACCTCGGAGAACGGGCAGGGGCGGAATCCGGTCGAGAAGGGGTACGACGATGGCGCGTGCGGTCGGGATCGATCTCGGGACGACGAACTCGGTGGTGGCGGTCCTGGAGGGCGGTGATCCCACGGTCGTCGCCAACGCGGAGGGCGCCAGGACCACCCCCTCGGTCGTCGCCTTCGCCAAGAACGGCGAGGTACTGGTCGGCGAGGTCGCCAAACGGCAGGCCGTGACGAACGTCGAGCGCACCGCGCGCTCCGTCAAGCGGTACATGGGCGACGCGCACTGGCGCTTCCCGGAGCAGGGCTCGGTGGACGGCACCCGCTACCGGGCGCAGGAACTCTCCGCCCGCGTGCTGCAAAAGCTACGCCGCGACACGGAGGCGTATCTCGGCGAGGACGTCACGGACGCGGTGATCACCGTGCCCGCCTACTTCGACGACACCCAGCGGCAGGCCACCAAGGAGGCCGGTGAGATCGCCGGCCTGAACGTGCTGCGGATCATCAACGAGCCGACGGCGGCGGCGCTGGCGTACGGCCTGGACAAGGAGAACGAGCAGACCGTCCTCGTCTTCGACCTCGGCGGCGGCACCTTCGACGTGTCGCTCCTGGAGATGGGCGACGGCGTCATCGAGGTCAAGGCCACCAACGGCGACACGCACCTGGGCGGCGACGACTGGGACCAGCGGGTCGTGGACCACCTCGTCACCCGGTTCAAGGCCCACCACGGCGTCGACCTCGCCGCCGACAAGATGGCGGTCCAACGGCTGCGCGAGGCCGCCGAGAAGGCCAAGATCGAGCTGTCCAGCTCCTCCGAGACGACCATCAACCTCCCCTACGTCACCGCCTCCGCGGCCGGCCCGCTGCACCTGGAGGAGAAGCTCACCCGCGCCCAGTTCCAGGAGCTCACCGCGGACCTCCTGGAGCGCTGCAAGCAGCCCTTCCACCAGGCCGTCAGGGACGCCGGGGTGAAGCTCTCCGCGATCGACCACGTCATCCTCGTCGGCGGCTCGACCCGGATGCCGGCCGTCACCGAACTGGTCAGGGAACTCACCGGCAAGGACCCGCACAAGGGCGTCAACCCCGACGAGGTCGTCGCCGTCGGCGCGGCGCTCCAGGCGGGCGTCATCCGCGGTGACGTCAAGGACGTCCTCCTCCTCGACGTCACCCCGCTGTCCCTGGGCATCGAGACCAAGGGCGGCATCATGACCAAGCTCATCGAGCGCAACACGACCATTCCGACCCGGCGTTCGGAGATCTTCACCACCGCCGCCGACAACCAGCCCTCCGTGGGCATCCAGGTCTACCAGGGCGAACGCGAGATCGCCGCGTACAACAAGAAGCTCGGCGTCTTCGACCTCACCGGACTGCCGCCGTCCCCGCGCGGCATCCCGCAGATCGAGGTCGCCTTCGACATCGACGCGAACGGGATCATGCACGTCTCGGCGAAGGATCTCGCGACCGGACGCGAGCAGAAGATGACGGTCACCGGCGGCTCCGCCCTGCCGAAGGACGACATCGACCGCATGATGCGGGACGCGGAGACTTACGCGGAGGACGACCGCCGGCGGCGGGAGGCGGTGGAGACGCGGAACCAGGCGGAACAGCTCGTGTACCGGACGGAGGCTTTCCTGCGGGAGAACGGGGAGCGGGTCCCCGGGGACGTGAAGGCGGACGTGGAGTCCGCGGTGGGGGAGCTGAAGGGGTTGCTGGCCGGCGAGCCGGATGTCAGTGCCCTCCGGGCGGGGGTGGAGAAGGTGGCCCAGGTGAGCCAGCGGCTCGGGCAGGCGATGTATCAGGGGACGGCCCCCTCCGACTCTGGCTCCGACTCCGCGTCCGCGTCCGCGTCCGCCTCCGGCGGTTCGGAGGAGGGTGTGGTGGACGCGGAGATCGTCGACGAGGAGGACGGGGGTGGGAAGAGCGCGTCATAGCTCGGGGGTTCGGGTGCGTCGGCGGGTGCGGGTCGGCTGTGGCTTGTCGCGCAGTTCCCCGCGCCCCTGAAAAGCCGGGGGGCTGTGTCGACGTGCGGCTGCGCCGCGTGGGCGCGAGCAACCACCGATGGCCGTTAGGAGCGCGGGGAACTGCGCGGGCAACCACCCTCCACCCGCACCCGCGAGACAACCCGAACTCCCGAGCTGCTAGGCGCCGTTAGGGGCGCGGGGAACTGCGCGGGCAACCACGAATCACCCGCACCCGCCGGGACAACGCGAACCCCCGAGCCATCAGGCGCCCCCCGGCCGACGGAACGCCCGTAAGGCGAACCGTGGGGCCGGGCGGGCCCGGTCCTGGTCGGGCAGCGCGGCGAGCCGTGCCGCGTACGGGGCCGCCGCCGGGTCCCCCGGCGGAAGCGTCACGAACCACCCCCGGCGCAGATCCGCGAGCGCCCGACGGGGGCTGCGTCCCTGCCCCCGGAACTCGCCCCGCCCGGCGGGCACCAGCCCGGCCCCGGCGGCGTACGCCGCGACGTCGTCCGCCGCGTCCCGCGGCTCACTGTGCGGCCGCGAGGCCATCACCGCGTCGATGTCGCTGCCCACGTTGTGCGCGGCGGCCTTGTCGACCGTCGTCACCCACACCCCGCCCGGCGCCAGCACCCGGGCGCACTCGGCGACCATGGCCCGTACCCCGTCCGCGTGCGGGGCGAGATGCAGCAGCCACACCGTGGTGACCGCGTCGAAGCGGCCGTCGGGGAACGGCAGCCGTCGGGCGTCGGCGCGCACCACCGCGCCGGGCAGCCGCGCGGCCGCCCGGCGGGCCATCTCCAGGGAGAGATCGGCCCCCACCACCCGCGTGCCCGGCCGGGCCGCGGCGAGGCGGCGGGTGACGATGCCCGTGCCGCACGCCGCGTCCAGGAGCGTGCGCGCCCCGTCCGGCAGCAGCGCGAGCACGGCCTCGGCGGCGGCCGCCGCACGGGGCTCGCCGCCGCGCAGGTCGTCGTACCGCTCGGCCTCCTGGTCGTAGTCGAGCATCCCCGGCCTCCCCCTCGGCGCGCCCGGTCGGGTCAGTGCGCGCCGTGCGCGGGCGCGAGGTCCGCCACCCGGCGGGCGAGGCCGAAGTCGAGCGCGGTGACGGCGCCGCCCGCGCTGTGCGTGTGCACGGTCAGCGCGACCGTGTCGTACCCCAGGGTGAGGTCGGAGTGGTGGTTCAACTCCTCCTGGACCTGGGCGATGTGCACGACCATCGCGGTCGCCGCGAAATGGGAGCCGAGGCGGTAGGACCGGGTGAGCCGGCCGTCCGTCAGCGACCAGCCGGGCAGCTCCGCCAGCCGGTGATCGATCTCCTCCTGCGACAGGGGTTCGACCGCCATGACCTCGCTCCTCTTCAGGAATTCACAGGTGTACGCCCGTCCTCCGGGACGGCCAAGTACCTCAGAGGACTGGCATTCCGATCGGATGACATGATCTCATGCGGGAAGCGGTGGAGGCGGATTCAGGGGAACGCCACACCGCGCGCACACTTCGGCACGTGGGGAGGCGTGGCGTGAGCGAACGGCGGGCCGCGCCCACCGTGGGCCAGGTCGTGCTCGGCCGACGGCTTCAGGAGCTGCGCGAGGCGGCCGGACTGCGCCGGGAGGTGGCCGCACAGGTACTGCGGGTCGCCCCGGCCACCGTGCGGCGCATGGAAATGGCCGAGGTGACGCTGAAGATCCCGTACGTCCAGGTGCTGCTCACCACGTACGGCGTCCCGGAGCACGAGGTCGCCGCGTTCGTCGCGCTGGTCGAGGCCGCCAATGAACCCGGCTGGTGGCAGCGGTACCACGACGTGCTGCCCGACTGGTTCAGCATGCACGTCAGCCTGGAGGGCGCGGCACGCGTCATCCGCTCCTACGAGCCGCACTTCGCGCCCGGACTGCTCCAGACGGAGGACTACGCGCGGGCCGTCATGGAGGCCGGCACGATCGGGCAGACCAGCCCCCAGGACGTCGAACGGCATGTGTCGCTGCGGATGCACCGGCAGAAGCTGCTCGCCCGCGAGGACGCCCCCCATCTGTGGGTCATCATGGACGAAACGGCACTGCTGCGGCCGGTCAGCGTGCGGCCCGAGGTGATGCGGAACCAGCTGGACCGGCTTCTCGAGGCCTCCGAGAACGACCGGATCACGCTCCAGGTCGCCGAGTTCGCGTCCGGCCCGCATCCCGGCACGTACACGTCCTTCACCCTGTTCCGCTTCGCCCAGCCGGAACTGCCCGACATGGTCTACAGCGAGTACCTCACGGGCGCGCTCTACCTGGACAACCGCCAGGAGGTCGCCACCCACCTCGAAGTCCTGGACCACATGTCCGCCCACGCCGCCTCGGCCGCCCGCACGCGGGACGTCCTGAAGGCCTACCGAGAGCGCTACTGAGCCGCCGCGCCCGGCCGGGGCCCGCGCGCCCAGTGCGGGAACGAGACCTCGACCCCCTTTGACGCGTAAGAGTGATGTACGTCTCGTTTCCGCAACCATGTCCTCCTTACACGAGTCATCCACATGCACCACAGCCTCACCATGGGGGGACCATGAACCCGCAAAACCCGCAGTTCCCGCAGGACCCGCAGCACGCGCAGGACGCGCCACAGGCGCCGTACCCGCCGCACCAGCAGCCGCCGGTGTACCAGCAGAACCCGCAGCAGCAGGCGCCCTACCCGCCGCAGTACCCGCAGCAGCCCGGCTGGGGCACCCCGCCGCCGATGCCGCAGCCGCCCCGCCGGAACACCGGCAAGATCGTCGGCTTCAGCTGTCTCGGCGTGCTGGCCCTCTTCGTGGTCCTCGGCATCGTCGTCGCCGCCGTGGGCGGCGGGGACGACGACAAGAAGAGCACCGCCTCCAGCAGTCAGGCCAAGGACGACTCCGCGAAGGACGACGCGGCCAAGAGCGGCGGCGACGCCAAGAGCGACAAGGGCGATAAGAGCGACAAGAGCGGCACCGGCGCCAAGGACGACGACAAGAGCGGTGCCAAGAGCGACGAGAAGGCGACCGGCAGCCAGGCCGACCAGTTCAAGGCCTGCGTCGCCAAGAAGGGCACCGCCGGCGAGAAGGACGCCGTCCAGCACGTCACCAAGGTGACCGGCACCGACAAGCGCAACGACATCCTCGACTCGGCCGAGGTCTTCACCGACTTCACCGGCGGCTTCATGAGTGCCAACGCGGGCGACGCCAAGCTGATCACCTCGGCGTTCACCAGCTGCTACGAGTCCGACAACGGGCTCGTCACGGTGTACGGCAAGGACGGCGACATGATCACCAACGGCAACTACTGAGCACCGGCGGGCGCGCGCCGGGCGGACGGGAAACGGACGGCCGGGCGGCCCGCGTGCGCGGAGGGCCGCCCGGCCCGGTGCGGGTCCCGTCCCCAGGCGACGGGACCCCGTACGCGGAACCTCGGGCGGGGGCTATTCGAGGAGTTCCGCGTACGAGCCCATCGCGAGCGCGATGTCCGCCTGGGCCCAGAACCGGTGGTACGTGAACACGGGCGCGGCGCCGCCCTCCAGATAGCTCTCGACCTTCGACCACGCCGGGTCGTCCTGGTAGAAGGAGCGGATCGAGGCGAACGTCGACGACGAGTCGATCGCGTCGCCGTTGGGCATGGTGCCGGTCCAGCCGCTCGGGACGTACACACTGTCCCCGAAGCGGTTGTAGTCGGCGCGGGTCTCGGGGACGGCGATGCCGAGGTCGTCCCGGTAGTTGTCCCACGCGCCGTCGAGCAGGGCCTTCGCCGTCGTCTTCGCCTCCGTGTCACCGGACTTGGCGGCGTAGTACGTCAGCGTCTTGGCGTACGCGGCGGCCACGCCCACGTCGTTGGTGTAGTCCGCGACGGTGACGTGCAGGCCGCTGTTGTCGCCGGGGCTGGAGGCGCTCCAGGTGTCCGGCTGTCCCGACCAGTGGAGCGTGGAGGGTATCCGGTAGGTGCCGTCCGGGTTGATCGTGGTCTCGGACAGCGCCCAGTCGACCCACTTGTCGAGGACCGCCTTGGCGTCGGCGTCGCCCGTCTGCTGGTAGTACTCGGCGACGCGCTCCATCGACCACGCCTGGAAGCCGAACCACTGGTTGGACGGCGGGTCGTGGTACACGGGAGCCTCGTCGTAGTACATGCCGTAGAACGTGGACGTGCCGCTCGGCGGGGTGGCGTACCTGCCCTGCCAGCTGTTGGTCGCGCCGCCCGCGATCGCGCCCTCGTCCGATTGCAGCCAGCGGTAGAACTCCAGCTGCCGGCCGAGGGACGTGGACCAGTCGGCCGAGCCGGTGGACGACTTGGGCTTCAGGTCGGCGTAGGAGCTGAGCGCGTACGCGGCCAGCGGGTTCTGGTAGCCGCCGTGGACATGGCTGGAGCCGATCCGCCAGGCCCAGCCGGCGCTGGTGTCGGTGGCGCCGCCCCAGGCGTAGTACCAGGAGAGCAGATAGTCCGAGGCGTCCTTGCCGGTGCCGGCCGCACAGCTCGACGGGCCGACACAGTTGCCGATCTTCTTGAAGTACTTGTCGTACATCGCGTAGCGCAGATAGTCGCCCATCTTCGCGGCCTTGCCGACGGTCGCGGAGACGTCGCCGCCCTTGCCCTGCTCCTTGGCCCACACGTCCGCCCAGTACGCGGCCTGTACGGCGCGCGCGTCGGCGTCGGGGGCGTCGGTGTACTTCCACTGCTTGGCGTAGGAGGCGTCGCCGGTGAACAGGTCCAGATAGCCGTTCCTGCCGCCGTACGTGAAGGCGTCGCAGGTCGGCTGCGGGACCGTCTCCCAGACCGACTCCTGCGGTCCGCGCTGGAAGGTGTTGATGTACGAGGGTCCGGTGGCCGTCGGGCCCGCCTCGCACTTGCCGGGCGCGTTGCCGTACCCGTAGACGTTGTCGACGTCCTGGATCCAGTGCATCCCGTAGACGTCGTCCGTGCCGTACGCGCTCTTCAGCTCGCCCGCGATCGGGTCGGAGCCCACCGAGACGCCGGTGTCCAGCTCGGCCGGGTACTCGTCCGGGGTGTCGTACTCGGGCGCGTAGGTGGCCGGTTTGGACGCGTTGTAGAACGAGCTGGTCGGCTGGTCGGCGTGGGTGGGGATCATGTACTTCTCCATGATGTCCCAGGCGCCGTTGAACTTGGACCAGTCGCCGGTGACCTTGCCGTACATCGCCTGGAGCCACAGCAGATAGCTGTACGCCTCCGACGTGGTCTCATGACCGTAGTCGGGCGCCTCGACGATCAGCGTCTCCACCGAGTGGTACGGGATGCCCTCGGGGGAGAAGTAGCCGTTGGCCGGGTCGGTGATCTTCCCGTAGAGGTCCAGGAAGCGGGCGTCGTACGCCGTCGAGGCGGAGAGTTCGGTGACGGTCACGGTGGCCTTGGCGTGGCCGGTGGCCGTCGAGGTGAAGGTGGCGGCGCCGGTGCCGGAGTCGTCGGCGGTGACGGTCACTTTCTGCGCGGTGTCCCAGTTCGACGGGGTGAAGGTCAGTGAGTCGCCGCCGGTGAGCGTCAGTCCGCTGTTGCCGTCGGTGCGGGCGGTCGTCACGGTCACGTCGGCCGAGGGCTTCGTCGACAGCTTCACCTGGTAGGTGCCCGACTTGCCCTGCTGGACGCCCAGTTGGGAAGGCGAGGCGACGATGGCGGGACCGGAGGCGACGGTGATGCCGACCGGGGTCGACTCGGCCGACGCGCCGAGGCTGTCGTACGCCTTCGCCACCAGCGAGTGGCTGCCCACGGACAGCCCCGAGGCCGCGTACGTGAAGGGCGCGCTGGTGTCGGTGCCGAGCAGTGTGGTGTCGTCGTAGAACTCGATCTTCGAGATCGAGGCCCCGTCGGCCGCGGCGGCCGTGGCCGCGAGCGGGACCGCGTCGCCCTGCGAGTAGACCGCGCCGGCGCTCGGGCTGGTCAGCACGGTCACCGGCGGCTGGTGCGCGCCGGTGCAGCTGGTGCCGTTGACGGCGAAGTCGGTGGGGGCGGCGTTGCTGCCGCTGTAGGTGAACTGCCCGCCCGTGGTGACGGCGGCGCCGGCGGCGACCTTGCCGTTGTAGGAGGCGTTCTTGACGGTGACCGACCGCCCGGACTGCGACCAGGTGCCGTTCCAGCCGTTGCTGAGCTTCTGGTTGCCCGCGTAGGAGTACGTCAGGGTCCAGCCGTCCAGGGCTTCGGAACCCCGGTTGGTGAGGGTGAGGTCGGCGGTGAAGCCGGAGCCCCAGTCGTTGGTCTTGTAGTCGACGCCGCACTGGACCGAGGCCGCGTGCGCGGCCGTCGATCCCGCCGACAGCAGGGCGAACGGAAGGGCGAGGGCCGCCACGACGGCGGTCCACAGCCGCCGTGCGGTACGGCGTCTGCGTCTGCGTGAGGGTTCCATCGTGCTGGTTCCTCCTTGCGGCTCTGGCAAGTGGGGGGAGGAGCGACAAGCTGTGAACCAGTGGGAGCGCTCCCATAGTGGGGAGAGGGGCCCTCGCGGTCAAGTCGTGTGAAGAGCCGAAAAGATTTCGGCGGAGTTCACCTACGGTGAGGGGCTGGTTTCGCGGTGTTCCTGACGCAACCCCCTTGGCCTCCACCACGACTTGGCGCTACCTTCCCCACACCAGTGGGAGCGATTCCATTCAGTCGACGCGTCCGCCCCGGACACGACCGAGCTGCAAGGAGTCGCTCATGCGACACCCCCCGCGTTCATTGCTTTTAGCTGTGACCGGCGCGGTCGTGCGCCCGGCGGGCGTGACGGTTCCGGTGGTCACGGCGTCGGCCGCCCCCGTCCGCACGGTGGAGCACTCCGCCCGCGACGCCGACGGCGGCACGACGGATCCCACCGATCCGCCGGTCGGCCCCACCGACCCGCCGGACGACGGCGAGGACGGTGTGCCGCCCGAACCGCACGTCTCCGGCAACGGGATCGCCGACGCCGACGGCCAGAGCCGGCGGCTGCTCGGAGTGAACCGCTCCGGCGGCGAGTCCCGTCGCGTCCAGGGCCACGGCATCCGGGACGGCCCGGTCGACGACGACGCCCTCCAGGCGATCGCCGACCGGGACGCCGGCACCGTCCGCGTCCCGCTCAACGAGGAGTGCCGGCCGGGCCTTTCCGACGTCGAGGCCGAGTACGGCGGCGCCCACCGCCTCGACGCGGTCAGGGACCTGGCCCGCGTCGAGGCGCACGGCATCAACCCCGCCCCGGTCGCGGCCGAAATGCCGCTGGTGGCCGGGGAGACCGGCGAGAACACCTGCGCGCACTCCTTCACCGACCAGGTCATGAAGTGGTTCGACGACCGGGACCTGCCCTGCCCGGGCCGGCCCTGGAACACCTGGGACCGCTCCTCGGGTCCCTCCCTGATCTCCGACTACGACGGCACACCCGCGTCGTACGGAGCCGGGCCGCGCGACCGACTGCGCGCCCTGAACGGATGACCCCGCACGGCACCACACGGACCCAACCGGGACAACACCCGACAGGAAGAAGGAAAACCGCACTCATGAGCCGTACCAGAACAGCGTTGTTCGCCGCCCTGGCGCTGGTCGCCGGGGGGACGGGCACCGCCCTCATGGCACCCACCGCAGGCGCCGCCACCGCGGCCGTTCCCTGCTCCGTCGACTACCAGATACAGAACGACTGGGGCTCCGGCTTCACCGCCAGCGTCACCGTCAAGAACAACAGCGCCGCCAAGACCAGTTGGTCGCTGAAGTGGTCCTACGCCGGCAGCCAGAAGGTCACCAGCGGCTGGAACGCCAAGGTCAGCCAGAGCGGCAGCACCGTCACCGCCGCCAACGAGAGCTACAACGGCACCCTGGCCACCGGCGGTTCGACCAGCTTCGGCTTCCAGGGCACCTACAGCGGCTCCAACGCCGTGCCCACCAGCTTCACCCTCGACGGCGCCACCTGCAACGTCGACGACGGCAGCGGCGGCGGGGACGACGGGGGCGGCGGGGACGACGGCGGCGGCACCACCGACCCGTCGGACCGCGTCGACAACCCGTACGCCGGCGCCAAGGTGTACGTGAACCCCGAGTGGTCCGCCCTCGCCGCCGCCGAACCGGGCGGCGACCGGGTCGCCGACGAGCCGACCGGCGTATGGCTGGACCGCATCGCCGCCATCGACGGCGTCAACGGAGGCATGGGCCTGCGCGACCACCTCGACGCGGCGCTGGAGCAGAAGGGCAGCGGTGAGGAGGTCGTCCAGCTGGTCGTCTACGACCTGCCCGGCCGCGACTGCTCGGCCCTCGCCTCCAACGGCGAGCTCGGCCCGGACGACATCGACAAGTACAAGTCGGACTTCATCGACCCGATCGCCGACATCCTCTCCGACGCCAAGTACGCCTCGCTGCGGATCGTCGCCACGATCGAGATCGACTCGCTGCCCAACCTCGTCACCAACACCGGGAGCAAGGCGACCGCCACGCCCCAGTGCGACACGATGAAGGCCAACGGCAACTACGTGAAGGGCGTCGGCTACGCCCTGGCCCAGCTCGGCGCGATCCCCAACGTCTACAACTACGTGGACGCAGGCCACCACGGCTGGCTCGGCTGGGACGACAACTTCGGTCCCACGGCGCAGCTGTTCGCGCAGGCGGCCACCAGTGAGGGCGCGAGCGTCGACGACGTGCAGGGCTTCATCACCAACACCGCCAACTACAGTGCGCTGAAGGAGGAGAACTTCACCATCGACGACACCGTCAACGGCACCTCCGTGCGCCAGTCCAAGTGGGTGGACTGGAACCGGTACGTCGACGAGCTGTCGTACGCCCAGGCCTTCCGCGAGGAGGCGATCTCGGCCGGCTTCAACTCCGACATCGGCATGCTGATCGACACCTCCCGCAACGGCTGGGGCGGTTCCCAGCGGCCCACCGGGCCGGGGGCCAAGACCAGTGTCGACACGTATGTCGAGGGCGGGCGCATCGACCGCCGCATCCACGTCGGCAACTGGTGCAACCAGTCCGGCGCCGGCCTGGGCGAGCGCCCGCAGGCGGCGCCCGAGGCCGGGATCGACGCCTATGTGTGGATGAAGCCCCCGGGTGAGTCCGACGGCGCGAGCCAGGCCGTCGACAACGACGAGGGCAAGGGCTTCGACCGGATGTGCGACCCGACGTACACGGGCAACGCACGCAACGGCAACAGCATGTCGGGCGCCCTTCCGGACGCCCCGCTGTCGGGCCACTGGTTCTCCGCCCAGTTCCAGGAACTGATGAAGAACGCCTCCCCGCCGCTGTCGTAGGCGGCCCGTAGCGGCCGGGCTCCGTTCCTCCGTCCTACCGGCCGGAGGAACGGAGCCCGGCTCCGCGACGGTTGTCAGCCGTTGACGTCGGCCGGGTCGGAGCCGATCCGCCGGTCCTCGTTGAGCGCGCTGATCGCGCCCAGGTCCTCGTCGTCCAGCGAGAAGTCGAAGACCTCGATGTTCTCCTTGATCCGCGACGGCGTCACGGACTTCGGGATCACGATGTTGCCCAGCTGCACATGCCAGCGCAGCACCACCTGCGCGGGCGTCCGCCCGTGCTTCCGCGCGATGGCCACCAGCGCCGGCACGTCCAGCAGCCCCTTGCCGGAGCCGAGGGGGGACCATGCCTCCGTCGCGATGCCCTGCTCCGCGTGGACCTCGCGCGCCGCCCGCTGCTGCAAATGCGGGTGCAGCTCGATCTGGTTGACCGCCGGGACGACCGAGGTCGCCTCCAGCAGCGTCGTCAGATGCTCGGGCAGGAAGTTGGAGACGCCGATCGCCTTGGCGCGGCCCTCCTCGTACAGCTTCTCGAACGCCTTGTAGGTGTCGACGAACAGACCCCGGTCCGGCATCGGCCAGTGGATCAGGTAGAGATCCACGTACTCCAGGCCGAGCTTCTTCAGGGAGGTGTCGAAAGCGCGCAGGGTGCTGTCGTAGCCCTGGTCGGCGTTCCACAGCTTGGTGGTGACGAAGAGCTCCTCGCGGGGGAGCCCGGCGGAGGCGATCGCCCGGCCGGTGCCCTCCTCGTTGCCGTAGATCGCGGCGGTGTCGATGCTGCGGTAGCCCGCCTGAAGGGCGGTGCCGACGGCACGCTCCGCCTCGTCGTCCGCCACCTGCCAGACGCCGAAGCCCAGCTGGGGCATCTCGACGCCGTTGTTGAGGATGATCGGGGGGACCTTGCTGCTCACGAGCTCTCTTATCCTTAGGTTGTCGATGGGTGCGGCGGGCGGGACGCCCGTCAGGACACACGAGGGTGCTCCTGCCCGTTCCTCCGCCCGCTTACCCCATCGTCAACGATCACGCTCCGTGATGCATTCCGGGAGGTCTGCTCCGTGCCGGGGCCGGGGGCAGGGACGGAAGGACAGGGGGAGGGGCAGCGGGGCGGGGACGGCGAGGCGAAAGGTTCCCTCACGCCTGGTACAGCGCCTCCACCACGGCCTCGTAGGCGTTCTCGATCGCCCGGCGCTTCAGCTTCAGCGAGGGCGTGAGCAGCCCGTGCTCCTCGGTGAACTGGTTCGCCAGGATGCGGAACGTACGGATCTGCTCCGCCCGGGAGACCTGCGTGTTGGCGGCGACCACCGCGCGCCGCACCTCGGTCTCCAGATCCGGGTCGCGCACCAGCCGGGCCGGCTCCAGCCGCGGCTTGCCGCGCATCTGCAACCAGTGCTCCACCGCCTCCTGGTCCAGGGTGACCAGCGCCGCCACGTACGGCCGGTCGTTGCCGACGACCAGGCACTGGGCGACCAGCGGATGGTCCCGCACCCGCTCCTCCAGCGGCCCGGGCGAGACGCTCTTGCCGCCGGAGGTGACCAGGATCTCCTTCTTGCGCCCGGTGATGGTGAGGTAGCCGTCCTCGTCGAGGGTGCCGAGGTCGCCGGTGGCCAGCCAGCCGTCGTGCAGCGCCTCGTCGGTGGCCTTCTCGTTGTTGAGGTAGCCCTGGAAGACGTTGTCGCCGCGCAGCCAGACCTCGCCGTCCTCCGCGATGTGCACGGACATGCCCGGGATGGCCTGGCCGACCGTGCCGTAGCGGGTGCGCTCGGGCGGATTGGCGGTCGCGGCCGCCGTCGACTCCGTCAGCCCGTAGCCCTCGTAGATCTGGACGCCCGCGCCCGCGAAGAACAGCCCGAGACGGCGGTCCATCGCCGAGCCGCCGGACATCGCGTGCCGGACCCTGCCGCCCATCGCGGCGCGGATCTTGGCGTAGACCAGCTTGTCGAAGACCTGGTGCTGCATCCGCAGCCCCGCCGTCGGCCCCGGCCCGATGCCCCAGGCCTTGGCCTCCACGGCGTCGGCGTATCTGACCGCCACCTCCACGGCCTTCTCGAACGGTCCCGCCCTGCCCTCCTTCTCGGCCTTGCGGCGGGCGGCGTTGAAGACCTTCTCGAAGATGTACGGCACCGCCAGGAAGAACGTCGGCCGGAACGCGGCCAGGTCGGGCAGCAGCGCGGAGGCGCTGAGCTGGGGCTGGTGGCCGAACGTGACCCGGCCGCGGATCGCGGCGACCTCCACCATCCGCCCGAAGACGTGCGCCAGCGGCAGGAACAGCAGGGTCGACGCCTGGTCGCCGCGGCGGGAGTGGAACACCGGCTCCCAGCGCTCGATCACCGTGTCCGCCTCGAACATCAGGTTGCCGTGGGTGAGGACGCAGCCCTTGGGGCGGCCGGTGGTGCCCGAGGTGTAGATGATCGTGGCCACCGTGTCGGGGGTGACCGCCTGCCGGTGCCGGTGGACCGTGTCGTCGTCGACATGCGCGCCCGCGTCGTACAGCTCCTGCACCGCTCCCCTGTCCAGCTGCCACAGCCGGTGCAGCCGGGGGAGGCGGTCGATGACCGTGGCGATCGTCATCGCGTGGTCCTCGTGCTCCACCATCGCGGCGCTGACCTGCGCGTCGTGCAGCATCCAGCAGACCTGCTCGGCGGAGGACGTCGGATAGACCGGGACGACCTCGGCGCCGATGGACCACAGCGCGAAGTCGAACAGGGTCCACTCGTAGCGGGTGGGGCACATGATGGCGACCCGGTCGCCGAAGCGGACGCCCTGCACGAGCAGGCCCTTGGCCAGCGCCAGCACCTCGTCACGGAACTCGGCGGCGGTGACGTCGCGCCAGCGGCCGTCGGGTCCCTTGCGGCCCAGGGCGATGCGCGACGGGTCCTCGTGGGCATACTCGAAGACGACGTCGGCCAGTCCGCCCACGGGCGGCTGCGACGTCGTCGGCGGAGGGTTGGTGAACTCGTGCAAACCCCGCTCCTCGTGCGCTCCCGGACAGGGCGTGAAAGCTACCCCACGGCGCGGCGGGGCGGGAGTGGGTTGAAATATGAGCGCCGTTCACGGAACGTGCTGGTCAGCGCGAGAAAGTGCGCTGACATGGGTCGGGGCGGGACGGAAACCTGACGTCGGGGTAAGTTCCGGGCCCGCAATCTCCACGGGATCTGCCCGGGGCATGCACCGAGTGCGAACGGTTACCGAGGAGTAGGGGTTGGTTTTCGGGTAGGGGCGGATGGGCGGTCGCTCGGTGGTTGCGCGTCGCCGTCCCTCGCCCGCCGCCGGGCGATCACCGCGCACACCATCAGCTGCATCTGGTGGAACAGCATCAGCGGCAACACCGCCAACGACGCCTGCGCCCCGAACAGCACACTCGCCATCGGCAGCCCCGACGCCAGCGACTTCTTCGACCCCGCGAACTGGATCGCGATCCGGTCCTCGCGCCCGAACCCCAGCGCCCGCGCCCCGTACCAGGTCAGCGCCAGCATCACCGCGAGCAGCACCGCCTCCACCCCAAGCAGCCCGGCCAGCCGGGCCAGGCTCACCTGGTGCCAGATCCCCCGCACCATGCCCTCGCTGAACGCCGAGTAGACGACCAGCAGGATCGAACCCCGGTCGACGAGCCCCAGCACCTTCTTGTGCCGGGCCACGAACCCCCCGATCCAGCGCCGCAGCACCTGCCCGGCCATGAACGGCACGAGAAGCTGAAGCACGATCTTGACCAGGGAGTCCACGGAGAACCCGCCCCCGCTGTCACCGAGCAGCCCCGCCGCGAGCAACGGCGTGACGACGATCCCGGCGAGCGAGGAGAAGGAGCCCGCGCAGATCGCGGCGGGCACGTTGCCGCGGGCGATGGAGGTGAACGCGATCGAGGACTGGATGGTGGACGGGACGAGCGTGAGGAAGAGCAGCCCGGTGTAGAGGGAGTGCGTCAGCAGCACCGGCACGAGCCCGCGCGCGGCCAGGCCGAGCAGCGGGAAGACGACGAAGGTGCAGATCAGGACGGTGACATGGAGCCGCCAGTGGCGCAGCCCGTCCATCGCCTCACGGGTGGAGAGCCGGGCCCCGTAGAGGAAGAAGAGGAAGGCGATCGCGGCCGTGGAGGCGCCGGAGACCGCGTCGGCGGCGGTGTCGCGCGCCGGGACGAGGGCCGCGAGCCCCACCGTCGCCAGCAGCAGGACGATGTACGGGTCGACGGGCATCCATCGCGGCCATCGCAGGCGTTTCACTGTGCTCCACCACGTCGTGTGCGATGCGGGCCCGGGTCCGCTCGCGGGGCCCGGGTGCGCTTCTTCCAGGTCTCCATGGTCCGACCCACCAGGGCTATCGGGAAACCCGTACGCCCCTCTTACTGTGTTCGTGTTCCGTGATGAACGGCTAGGGTGGCCGCCATGTACGAGCCCTCCCAGCTGCGTACCTTCCTCGCGGTGGCGCGGACGCTGAGCTTCACGCAGGCCGCGCGGCGGCTCGGGCTGCGCCAGTCGACGGTCAGCCAGCATGTGCGCCGGCTCGAGGACGCGACCGGCCGGGCGCTGTTCGCCCGGGACACCCACTCCGTGGAGCTGACGGAGGACGGCGAGGCGATGCTCGGCTTCGCGCGCCGGATCCTGGAGGTGCACGAGCAGGCGGCGGCACACTTCGGCGGTGCGCGACCGCGCGGGCGGCTGCGGTTCGGGGCGTCGGAGGACTTCGTCCTGACCCGGCTGCCGGAGATCCTGGAGGGGTTCCGGCGGGAGAACCCCGAGGTCGATCTGGAGCTGACGGTGGAGCTGTCGGGCACGCTGCACGAGCGGCTCGCGGCCGGGCAGCTCGATCTGGTGCTGGCCAAGCGGCGGGACGGGGACCCGCGGGGGCAGCTCGTCCGCCACGACGAGCTGGTGTGGATCGGGGCGGAGCGGTTCCGGCTGGATCCGGCGCGGCCGGTGCCGCTGATCGTCTATCCGCCGCCGGGGATCACCCGGGAGCTGGCGCTGCGGGCGCTGGAGCGGGCGGGGCGGGCCTGGCGGATCACGTGTACGAGCGCGAGCCTGAACGGGCTGGTGGCGGCGGCGCGGGCGGGGCTCGGCGTGATGGCGCACTCGCGGGGTCTGGTGCCGCCGGGGTTGGTGCGGGTGCCGGAGCGGGTAGGGCTGCCGGTGCTGGGGGAGGTGGACTTCGTGCTGGTGCACGCGGAGCGGGCGGGGGCGGCTCGGCCCGCGGCGGAGGCGCTGGCGGGAGCGGTGCTGGCGGGTGGGGCGCGGTTGCGACGGGCGGGGCAGTGACGGTTGCGGCGTGCGGAACGCTGAAGTAGGTGGCGGTTCGCCGCCGGCCGGGTCGGTGGTGCACGGAGGACATCACCGGCCCGGGCTGTTCTCGCCTCCGCCCGCCCGGTTGTGGCTTGTCGCGCGGTTCCCCGCGCCCCCTGAAAAGCAGGGGGCGCCCTCAGACCCGGGGTGTCGCTGCCCCCAGGGCGAGCCGGTGGTCGCCGGCGTACACGTTCATGGACGTGCCGCGGAGGAAACCGATCAGCGTGAGGCCCGTTTCCGCCGCCAGGTCGACCGCCAGGGAGGACGGGGCCGAGACCGCGGCCAGGACCGGGATGCCGGCCATGACCGCCTTCTGGGCCAGCTCGAAGGACGCCCGCCCCGAGACCATCAGGATCGTGCGGGACAACGGCAGCGCGTCGTTCTGGAGCGCGCGGCCCACCAGCTTGTCGACCGCGTTGTGCCGGCCCACGTCCTCCCGTATGTCCAGCAGCTCGCCGTCCTCCGAGAACAGCGCCGCCGCGTGCAGCCCGCCGGTGCGGTCGAAGACGCGCTGGGCGGCGCGGAGCCGGTCCGGCAGGCCGGCCAGCAGCTCCGGCTCCAGCCGCATCGGCGACGACCCGGCGGCCCCGGCGTCGTCGTCGATCGCCCAGCGGGCCGTCGTACGGACCGCGTCCAGGCTCGCCTTGCCGCAGAGCCCGCAGGACGACGTCGTGTACACGTTGCGTTCGAGGGTGATGTCGGGGATCACGACGTCCGGCGCGGTCTGGACGTCCACGACGTTGTACGTGTTCGAACCTTCCGCCGTAGCGCCCGCGCAGTACACGATGTTCCGCAGCTCGTCGCCCGCGCCCAGCACCCCCTCGCTCACCAGGAACCCGGCGGCGAGCGCGAAGTCGTCGCCGGGGGTGCGCATGGTGATCGCGAGCTGTCTGCCGTTGAGCCGGATCTCCAGTGGCTCCTCGGCGACGAGCGTGTCCGGCCGGGCGGAGACCGCCCCGTCGCGGATGCGGATGACCCTGCGTCGTTCCGTGACCCGTCCCATGTCCCGATCAGCCCCGGTTCCCTGCGTCGTACTGGCGGCCGAAGCGGCCCTTGGAACAGAGGTTGCCACGGGGCGCCGGATCAATCACCCCGCCCCCGTCCCGCACCGGCCGAGCGGGTCGCGCGCAGGGACGCCAGCAGCCGCAGCCGGTCCGCGGCGGGGCCCGGCTCGGCGGTGAAGACCAGCATCACCGGCCCGGGGCTGCCGGGCAGCGGATACGTGTCCCAGTCCAGGACCAGGTCCCCCACCTCGGGCGCCCGGAACGTCTTCGTGCCGCTGACCGACGCGCGCACGTCGTGCCGGGCCCACAGCCGCCGGAACTCGGCGCTGCGGATGCTCAGTTCGCCGACGATCGCGGTGGCGCGCGGATGCGTGGGGTCGGCGGCGACGGCGGTGCGGAGCATGCCGATGTAGTCCAGCGCCTGGCGCTCCCAGTCCTGGCAGCGCCGTCCGTGGTTCAGTTCGTCGTCGAACAGCAGCAGGAGCATGTTGAGCCGGTCGGGCGGGAGCCCGGACGGGTCGCCGAGCAGGGCCTCGGCCATCTCGTTCCAGTCGAGCAGGTCCAGGTGCCTGCCGAGGACGACGGCCGGGGTGTCCATGACGCGCAGCAGCCGGCGGGTGCGCTGCGGCACGCGTTCCGGGGCGCGGTCCGGCGGGGCGGGCGCGGGCCGGCGGGCGGCGCGGGCCAGGGTGAACAGATGCCGGCGTTCGGCGTCGTCGAGGCCGAGCGCGCCGGCCAGCGCGTCCAGGACGCCGTCGGACGGGCGTACCTCCCGGCCCTGTTCCATCCGCTGGTAGTAGTCGGTGCTCAGCCCGGCCAGCAGCGCCAGTTCCTCGCGCCGCAGCCCGGTCACCTTGCGCCGGCCGCCCGGCTCGAGACCGACGTCGCGCGGGGCGATCCGGCCGCGACGGGCGCGCAGGAAGTCGCCGAGTTCGCGGGCGTACGGGTGCGGGCTGCTCATACGGCAAGTGTGCCGCCCTCCTGAATGCGCAAGGTAGGTCCCGGGGACCTAGGGAAACGCGGACCATCGAGCCGGCCCGCACCGCTCCTAACGTGGCCGGGCCGGCGCGCCGTGGCGCGCCGCCGACCCGACACATCGACACGCCGACGCACCGATGCCACCAGGAGCAGCAGATGACCGGATGGACCGCCGACCGCATCCCCGACCAGCACGGCAGGGTCGCCGTCGTGAGCGGGGCCAACTCGGGCCTCGGGCTGGTCACCGCGACCGAGCTGGCGCGGCGGGGTGCCCGGGTGGTGCTCGCCGTCCGGAACACCGCTGCCGGGGAGGAGGCCGCGCGCCGGATGGGCGGGGACGTCGAGGTGCGGGAGCTGGATCTCGCCTCGCTCGCGTCGGTGCGGGCGTTCGCCACGAAGCTGGCGGCCGACCATCCGGTGATCGACCTGCTGGTCAACAATGCGGGGCTGGTGCTGCTGGGGCCGCGCCGTACGTCTGCCGACGGCTTCGAGCTGCACTTCGGTACGAATCTGCTGGGGCACTTCGCGTTGACCGGGTTGCTGCTCGGCAGTCTCTCGGCGGCGCCGGCCGCGCGGGTGGTGAGCCTCAGCTCCATCACGCACAAGAACGCGCACCTCGACTTCGACGACCTGATGTCGGAGCGGGACTACGACGCGGCCCGTGCGTACGGGCGGTCGAAGCTCGCGGCGACGGTGTTCGGGATGGAGCTCGACCGGCGGTTGCGGGGGGTGGGGTCCTCAGTGGCGAGCGTGCTCGCCCATCCGGGGCTCACTCGTACGAATCTGACGCCGCGGGCGTGGGAGCACCGGGGGAGGGTGGGGCGGATGATCGCGCGGGGTGGTCTGCTGGTCACACAGCCGGTCGAGCAGGGTGCGTTGCCGCAGTTGCGGGCGGCGACGGACCCCGAGGTACGGGGCGGTCAGTTCTTCGGGCCGGGCTCTTTCTTCGAGACACGGGGGCCGGTGGTCGAGGCCCGCCTCAACCGGGACGCGACCGACCCCGAGATCGCCCGGCGCCTGTGGGAGACGGCCGAGCGGCTGACGGGGGTTTCGGGGGGCGCGGGCGGGTGGGGGCTGGTCGCGCAGTTCCCCGCGCCCCTTCAGGGCGCGGCTGCTCGCGCTCCGCGCGGCGGAGCCGCGGATGGACACAGCCCCGCGCCCCTTCAGAGCGCGGCCACTCGCGCCCCGTGCGGTGGAGCCGCGGGTGGACACAGCTCCGGGCCTCTTCAGGGCGTGGCTGCTCGTGCCTCGTGCGGTGGAGCCGCGGATGGACACAGCCCTGGGCCCCTTCGAAGCCAGGGGGCGCCCCAGGTTTTTCAGGGGCGCGGGGAACTGCGCGACCAGCCACGACGCGGCCGCACCCGCCAACGAACCGAACCCACCGAGCGGGAACCCGGGGTCCAGGGGCGGAGCCCCCGGGCTCCTGTCGGCCGGAGAATGCGGTCGAGCCGCACCGCTGCGACCGCTCACCGCCCCACAGGAACCGTTCGTCGCGCGCACCGTACCGTTCACCGCATACGCGCAGACCGTTGCCTTCTCAACTACCCTCCGCGTCCCTACCGTTCTTGATCCATGAGCCCCCCTGTCGCACCCCCCGGCTGGAGCCGCTGGCTCGTTCCCCCGGCCGCCCTCGCCGTTCACCTCTCCATCGGCCAGGCCTACGCCTGGAGCGTGTTCAAGCCGCCGCTCGAATCCGCCCTGGACCTCTCCGGCACCCAGAGCGCCCTCCCCTTCCAGCTCGGCATCGTGATGCTCGGCCTGTCCGCCGCCTTCGGCGGCACGCTCGTCGAGCGCAACGGGCCCCGCTGGGCCATGACCGTCGCCCTGGTCTGCTTCTCCTCCGGCTTCCTGCTGTCCGCCCTCGGCGCCGCCACCGAGCAGTACTGGCTGATCGTCCTCGGCTACGGCTTCGTCGGCGGCATCGGCCTCGGCATCGGATACATCTCCCCGGTCTCCACCCTCATCAAGTGGTTCCCGGACCGCCCCGGCATGGCCACCGGCATCGCCATCATGGGCTTCGGCGGCGGCGCGCTGATCGCCTCGCCCTGGTCGGCGCAGATGCTGGAGTCCTTCGGCACCGACAGCGGGGGCATCGCCCTCGCGTTCCTCGTGCACGGACTGGCGTACGCCGTCTTCATGACCCTCGGTGTCCTTCTCGTCCGGGTGCCGCGCGAGCGCACCCCCGTCACCCCGGCGGCCGGGGAGGAGACGGCCGGAGCCGAGGCCCCGGCCGCAGCCCCCGTGCGCGTCTCCGCCCGCAGCGCCGTCCGCACCCCGCAGTTCTGGCTGCTGTGGGTGGTGCTGGTCACCAACGTGACCGCCGGCATCGGCATCCTGGAGAAGGCCGCGCCGATGATCACGGACTTCTTCGCGGGCTCGTCGACCCCCGTCTCCGTCTCCGCGGCGGCCGGCTTCGTCGCCCTGCTGTCCGCGGCCAACATGGCGGGCCGCATCGGCTGGTCCACCACCTCCGACCTGATCGGCCGGAAGAACATCTACCGCGTCTACCTCGGCGTCGGCGCCGTGATGTACGCACTGATCGCCCTGTTCGGCGACGACTCCAAGCCGCTGTTCGTGCTGTGCGCGCTGGTCGTCCTCTCCTTCTACGGCGGCGGCTTCTCGACCGCCCCCGCCTATCTGAAGGACCTCTTCGGCACCTACCAGGTCGGCGCCATCCACGGCCGGCTGCTCACCGCCTGGTCCCTGGCCGGCGTCCTCGGCCCGCTGATCGTCAACTGGATCGCCGACCACCAGGAGGACGCGGGCAAGCACGGCGCCGACCTCTACACCCTGTCCTTCCTCATCATGATCGGGCTGCTCGTCGTCGGCTTCGTCGCCAACGAACTCGTCCGCCCCGTCCACCCCCGTCACCACGTCCCCGTATCCGGCAAGGAGGCCGCCGATGACCGGCGAGAGCAGTCCGCCGCCTGACCGCCGCCCGCTGATCGCCCTCTCCTGGCTGTGGGTGGGCGCCCCGCTCGCCTACGGTCTGTACGAACTGGTGCGCAAGGCGACGCAACTGTTCACCGGGTGACTCCACCGGGTGAACGAACGCTTTGCGGCCCGGGTGCCGGGCACTGACGGAAGCCGACAATCCGCCTCCCGCTTTCCTGTCGTTTCACCTGCCGCCGTACCCGTGAGTCACTGATCAGACTGGTGGATCCGCCACCCACGCACCAGGGGGACCACCATGACGCACGGCTCACGCCTCACCGCCGTCGGCCATTACCAGCCCGCCGGGATCCTCACCAACGAGGACCTGGCGGGCATGGTCGACACCAGTGACGAGTGGATCCGCAGCCGGGTGGGCATCCGCACCCGGCACATCGCCGGGCCCGACGAGCCGGTCGACGAACTCGCCGCGCACGCCGCCGCCAAGGCCCTCGCCGCGGCCGGGCACGGCCCCGAGACCGTCGACCTCGTCGTCGTCGCCACCTCCACGGCGATCGACCGGTCCCCGAACACCGCCGCCCGCGTCGCCGCCCGCCTCGGCATCCCCTCGCCGGCCGCGATGGACGTCAACGTCGTCTGCGCCGGGTTCCCGCACGCGCTGGCCACCGCCGACCACGCCGTCCGCGCGGGCGCCGCCACCCGTGCGCTGGTCATCGGCGCCGACAAGATGTCCGAGGTCACGGACTGGACGGACCGTACGACCTGCGTCCTGGTCGGCGACGGGGCCGGCGCGGCCGTCGTCGAGGCCGACGTCGAAAGGCCCGCCGGGGCCGACGGAGCGGACGCGCGGCCCGGCATCGGGCCCGTGCTGTGGGGTTCCGTACCCGAGATGGGGCACGCCGTACGCATCGAGGGCACCCCGCCGCGCTTCGCCCAGGAGGGCCAGAGCGTCTACCGCTGGGCGACCACCCGTCTCCCGGCCATCGCCCGCCAGGTGTGCGAACGCTCCGGCATCGCGCCCGCGGACCTCGCCGGAGTCGTGCTGCACCAGGCCAACCTGCGCATCATCGAACCGCTCGCCGAGAAGATCGGCGCCGTCAACGCCGTCGTCGCCCGGGACGTCACCGAGTCCGGCAACACCTCCGCCGCCAGCATCCCGCTCGCCCTCTCCAAGCTCGTCGAGCGCGGCGAACTGACCACCGGCGACCCGGTGCTCCTCTTCGGTTTCGGCGGCAATCTGTCGTACGCGGGACAGGTGATCCGCTGCCCCTGAGCGTCACAAGGGGTGGGCCGGCCACCACTGGTTCCGGAAGGGAGCCGACGTTGTCGACGGAACTGCCGCGGGGCGCGATGCCGGCGCGGCCCGGGCCGCTGCGCGACCGGGTCCACGAGGCGCTGCTCGACCTCATCACCAGCCGCGCCCTGCCGCCCGGCCGGCACCTCGTCGAGAGCGAACTCGCCCGGCACCTCGGCGTCTCGCGGCAGCCGGTGCGCGAGGCGCTGCAACGGCTGAGCACCGAGGGCTGGGTGGACCTCAGACCCGCCCAGGGTGCCTTCGTGCACGAGCCGACGGAGGCCGAGGCCGGGCAACTCGGCACCGTACGCACGCTGCTGGAGGGCGAGGCCGCCCGGCTCGCCGCCACGGCCGCCGGCGCGGACGGCGCCGGCGCGCTGGAGGTGCTGTGCGCGGAGGGCGAACGGGCCCTGTCGGCCGGCGACGTGGACGGCGCGGTCGCCCTCGGTGCCCGCTTCCATGCCAAGGTCATCGAGCTCTCCGGCAACGCGGTCCTCGCCGAACTGGCCGCCCGGATCGACCGCCGGGTGCGCTGGTACCACGACCCCGCCGCCCGGCAGCGCGGCCCGCGGGCCTGGGCCGAACACCGGGCGATCACGGCCGCGATCGCGGACGGCGACGCCTCCCGCGCGTCCGCGCTGATGCGCGCCCACACCGAGGACATACGTCACTGAACCCTGCCGCGGCCCCGTTCGTGCCGGACTTTGTCCTGTGCGAGGAGAAAGAACGAGCAATCCGCGCACAGCTTCTTCCCAGGTTCGGCAGGCGCTGCTACGTTCCCTTACCGAGCAAGCCACCAACGCGGCCGAACACCGCCGCGCACAGGCCGAATTGGGGCGGGGAGGGGCTCGTGAGGCGCATGACGGCACGTCCGGGCAACGCACACCAGGCCCATCTGCTCCGGCTGTTGCGCGACGGCGGCCCCAACTCCCGGGCCCGCCTCGGCGACCAGGTCGATCTGTCACGGTCCAAGCTGGCCGTGGAGGTGGACCGGCTGCTGGAGACGGGCCTTGTCGTCGCCGACGGACTCGCCGCCTCGCGCGGCGGCCGCCGCTCCCACAACGTCCGCCTCAATCCGCGACTCCGCTTCCTCGGCGTCGACATCGGCGCGACCTCCGTCGACGTCGCCGTCACCAACGCCGAGCTGGAGATCCTCGGCCACCTCAACGAGCCCATGGACGTGCGCGAAGGCCCGGTCGCGGTCTTCGAGCAGGTCTTGTCCCTGGCGGCCAAGCTCAGGGCCGCCGGGTGGGCGGAGGGGTTCGACGGCGCCGGCATCGGCGTACCCGGACCGGTCCGCTTCCCCGAGGGCGTCCCGGTGGCGCCGCCGATCATGCCCGGCTGGGACGGCTTCCCCGTACGGGAGGCGCTCAGCCAGGAGCTCGGCTGCCCGGTCCTCGTCGACAACGACGTGAACCTCATGGCGCTGGGGGAGCAGCACGCGGGCGTCGCCCGCACCGTCGCCGACTTCCTCTGCGTCAAGATCGGCACCGGCATCGGCTGCGGCATCGTCGTCGGCGGCCACGTCCACCGCGGGACGACGGGCAGTGCGGGCGACATCGGGCACATCCAGGCCGTGCCCGACGGACGGCAGTGCGCCTGCGGCAACCGGGGCTGCCTGGAGGCCCACTTCAGCGGTGCCGCGCTCGCCCGCGACGCGGCGGAGGCCGCCCGGCAGGGCCTGTCGGCCGAGCTCGCGAGCCGACTGGAGGCGAACGGGGGCCTGAGCGCCGTCGACGTCGCCGCCGCGGCCGCCGCGGGCGACGCCACCTCGCTCGACCTCATCAGGGAGGGCGGCACCCGTACCGGCCAGGTCATCGCGGGCCTGGTCAGCTTCTTCAACCCGGGCCTGGTGGTGATCGGCGGCGGGGTCACCGGCCTCGGTCACACCCTGCTCGCCGCGATCCGCACCCAGGTCTACCGCCAGTCGCTGCCGCTGGCGACCGGCAACCTCCCCATCGTGCTGGGCGAGCTGGGCCCCACCGCCGGCGTCATCGGCGCGGCCCGGCTCATCAGCGACCACCTGTTCTCACCGGCGTAACCGGCCGCGCCCCCGCGCGAACCGGCCCCCACACGCCGCACCGGCCCCACACACCACGCCGCACCGGCCCACCCACCGCACCGCACCGCACCGGCTCCGCCCCAGCCCACCGCACCGGCTCCGTCCCACCGGACCGAGCAGCCCTGTCCTGACTCCGGCCGTCCGTACGCCCGCCGAGGGGACCTCACATGGCACCGGAACCACCCCTGCTCAGCATGTCCTCCGTCACCAAGACCTTCCCCGGCGTCCGCGCCCTGGACGGCGTCGACCTCGACGTCCGGGCCGGCGAGGTGCACTGCCTGCTCGGCCAGAACGGCGCCGGCAAGTCCACCCTCATCAAGGTGCTGGCCGGCGCCCACCAGCCCGACGCCGGCACCCTCCGCTGGCGCGGCGAGCCCGTCACCCTCCGCTCGCCCATGGCCGCCATGCGCCTCGGCATCGCCACGATCTACCAGGAACTCGACCTCGTGGATCATCTGTCGGTCGCCGAGAACGTCCACCTGGGCCATGAGCCGACCCGCGCGGGCTTCGTCGTACGGGGAAGGGCGGCGAGGTCGGCGACGGCGGCGCTGCTCGAACGGCTCGGGCACCCGGAGATCCGCCCCGGTCGCCCGGTAGGCGAACTCCCGGCGGCGCAGCGGCAGATCGTGTCCATGGCGCGGGCGCTCTCCCACGACGCACGCCTCATCGTGATGGACGAACCCTCCGCCGCCCTCGACCCCGACGAGGTCGACAACCTGTTCCGCATCGTCACCGACCTCACCGCCGCCGACGTCGCCGTCGTGTACATCTCGCACCGCCTGGAGGAGATCCGCCGCATCGGCGACCGGGTCACCGTCCTCAAGGACGGCCGCGCCGTCGCCGGCGGACTGCCCGCCCGGTCGACGCCCACCCGCGAGCTGGTGGCGCTGATGACCGGCCGGAACATCGAGTACGTCTTCCCGGACCGGCCGGACCGATCAGATGAGGGATCGGGGGTCGCCGCCACCCCCGTACTGAGCGTCCGCGGCCTCTCCCGGCACGGCGAGTTCGCCCCGCTCGACCTCGACGTCCGCCCCGGCGAGATCGTCGGCCTCGCCGGACTCGTCGGCTCCGGCCGCTCCGAGATCCTGGAGACGGTCTACGGCGCCCGCCGCCCGAGCACCGGCCACGTCCTCGTCGACGGCCGCCCGCTCAGGCCCGGCAGCGTGCGCGCCGCCGTCCGCGCCGGGCTCGGCCTCGCCCCCGAGGAGCGCAAGGCGCAGGCCCTGCTGATGCTGGAGTCCGTCACCCGCAACGTCTCCGTCTCCGCACTGCCCCGCTTCGCGCGCGGCGGCTGGCTCGACCGGCGCGCCGAACGCGAGGCCGCCCGGACCGCCACCCGGGAGCTGTCGCTGCGCCCCGACGACCCCGCCGTGCCCGTGCGCACCCTGTCCGGCGGCAATCAGCAGAAGGCGGTCCTCGCCCGCTGGCTGCTGCGCGGCTGCCGGGTCCTGCTGCTCGACGAACCCACGCGCGGTGTCGACGTCGGCGCCCGCGCCGAGCTCTACGCGGTGATCCGGCGGCTGGCCGACGCGGGTCTCGCCGTCCTGCTGGTCTCCAGCGAGATCCCCGAGGTGCTCGGCCTCGCCGACCGTGTCCTGGTGCTCCGCGAGGGCCGCGTCGTCCACGAGGCACCCGCCCGCGCGCTCGACGAGCACCGCGTACTCGATCTCGTCATGAACGCGCACCGGGACGCGCGCGAGAACCTGTCCAGCGACTCCTCCTGGGAAGGGAGCCCGGCCTCATGACACAGCACGTGTCCCCGCCCCGGGACGGCACCGGAAAGGCCGCCCCGCCGGCCGGGCGGCCCGCCCGGCGGGGCCTGCCGGTCCACGCGGACGTCCGCACCCTCACCCTGCTCGGCGTCCTCGCCGTCCTGGTCCTCATCGGCGGCCTCACCAGGCCGGACGAGTTCCTCGACACCCGCAACCTCCAACTCGTCCTCACCCAGGCCTCCGTGATCGGCGTCCTCAGCGTCGGCATGACGTTCGTGATCGCCTCCGGCGGCATCGACCTGTCCGTCGGCGCGATCGTCGCCCTGTCCTCGGTGTGGGCCACCACGGTCGCCACCCAGAGCTACGGCTTCGGCGGCATCCTCCTCACCGCGGTCCTGGTCGGCCTCGGCTGCGGGCTGGTCAACGGGGTGCTCATCGCGTACGGCGGCCTGGTCCCGTTCATCGCCACGCTCGCCATGCTGGCCTCCGCGCGCGGCCTCGCCCTCCAGATCACCGACGGCCGCACCCAGGTCGTCACCGTGCCGGGCGTCCTCGACCTCGGCGAGCGGGACGCGTATGTGCTCGGCGTGCCGCCGCTGGTGCTGGTGTTCGCGGCGGTCACGGTCGTCGGCTGGCTGGTGTTCAACCGGACCACCTTCGGCCGCCGCACGGTCGCCGTCGGCGGCAACCCGGAGGCCGCCCGGCTGGCCGGCATCGACGTCCGCCGCCAGCGGCTCTACCTCTATCTGCTCTCCGGGCTGTGCTGCGGCATCGCCGCCTTCCTGCTGATCGTCCTGGCCGGCTCGGGCCAGAACACCAACGGCAACCTCTACGAACTCGACGCCATCGCCGCCGTGATCATCGGCGGCACTCTGCTCAGCGGCGGCCGGGGGACCATCAGCGGCTCCGTCCTCGGCGTGCTGATCTTCACCACGATCACCGATCTCTTCGCCCTGAACAACTTGCAGAGCGACGTCCAGCAGATCGCCAAGGGCGCGATCATCGTCGCCGCCGTGCTGGTCCAGCGCCGTACCGCGAGCACGACCTGAGGAAAGGGTTCACAGTCATGCACCAGCTCACCTCCTCCCGCAGAGGACTGCTGTTCGGAGCCGCCGCCGTGTCCGCCGGTGCCCTCCTCACCGGCTGCACCAGCAACGACCCGGACGACGACGGCGACGGCAGGGCGGCCGCGAACGACGGCCCCGCCGCCGACGACAAGCCCGGCAGACGCGTCACCATCGGCTATGCGGGACCGCAGGCCGACCACGGCTGGCTCAACGCCATCAACGACAACGCCAGGAAGCGCGCCGAGAAGTACCCGGACGTCACCCTGGAGGTCACCGAGGGCTCCAACGACACCGCCCAGCAGATCGGCCAGATCGAGACGCTCATCAACAAGAAGGTCGACGTCCTGGTCGTCCTCCCCGCCGACGGCAAGGCCCTCACCCGGGCCGGGCTCGAGGCGATGCGCGCCGGCATCCCCGTCGTCAACCTCGACCGCGTCTTCGACTCGCCGCAGGCATACCGCTGCTGGATCGGCGGCGACAACTACGGCATGGGCCTCAACGCCGGCCACTACATCGGCGAACGGCTCAAGGACAAGGCGGACGCCAAGGTCGTCGAGCTGGCCGGACTGGACAACCTGGAACTCACCAAACAGCGCACGCAAGGGTTCGACGACGCCTTGAAGAACTACCCGAACATCAAGAAGGTGGCCCGCCAGGCCGCCGAGTTCACCGTCGAGTCCGGGCAGGCCAAGATGGCCCAGCTCCTCCAGGCCCAGCAGGACTTCGACGCGCTCTGGAACCACGACGACGACCAGGGCGTGGGCGCGCTGCGCGCCGTCGAGCAGGCCGGGCGGGACGACTTCCTGATGGTCGGCGGCGCCGGCGCGCTCTCCGCGTTCCAGGCCATCAAGGCGGACCGGGGCGTGCTGAAGGCGACCGTGCTCTACCCGCCGACGATGGCAGCCTCCGCGATCGACCTGGCCCGTGCGCTCGGCCAGGGCAAGGGCGTCTCCGGGCTCGCCGAGTTCGAGATCCCCGCGTCGCTGACCTGCTACTCGGCCGTCGTCGACAAGGAGAACGTCGACCGGTACATGTCCACGGGCTTCAAGTGAGGCGGCCGGCAGCGCCGCACCGGGCGCGCCGCGCCACGACGACGAGGAGGACAGCCGTATGAGGGAGCCGGGAGAGCCGGGGAAGCCGGGGAAGCTGGGAGAGCCTTGGGAGCCGGGGGGAACGGGGGAGGTGGGGGAGGTCGCCGGGGGGCGTGCCACCGCGGTGGTCGCGCGTCCCTCGGCGGCCGCGCCGCCGCTGCGGGTCGGCATGGTGGGCCACGCCTTCATGGGCGCCGCCCACTCCCAGGCCTGGCGTACCGCCGGGCGGGTCTTCGACCTGCCGCTGAACCCGGTCCCGGTCGCGCTCTGCGGGCGGAACGCCGACGCCGTACGCCTGGCCGCCGGCCGGCACGGCTGGGCGAGCACCGAGACCGACTGGCGGGCCCTGGTGGCACGCGACGACATCGACCTCGTCGACATCTGCACCCCCGGCGACAGCCACGCCGACATCGCGCTGGCCGCGCTCGCCGCCGGCAAGCACGTCCTGTGCGAGAAGCCGCTGGCCAACACGGTCGCGGAGGCGGAGGCGATGACCCGGGCCGCCGAAGAGGCGTACAGCCGGGGCCAGTTGGCGATGACCGGCTTCAACTACCGGCGCCTCCCGGCCACCGCGCTGGCCCGCCGCATGGTCGCCGAGGGGCGCCTCGGCCGACTGCGACACGTACGGGTGACGTACCTCCAGGACTGGCTGGTGGACCCCGGCGCCCCGCTGACCTGGCGGCTGCGCCGGGAACGCGCCGGGTCCGGCGCGCTCGGCGACCTCGGCGCCCACGTCGTCGACCTGGCGCAGTACCTGACCGGGGAGCGGCTCGCGGGCGTCTCGGCGCTCACCGAGACGTTCGTACGGCACCGGCCGCTGCCGGCGGCCACGACGGCCACCGGCGCGGGGCGGGGGCTCTCGGCGGGGCCGTCGGGGCCGTCGGGGTCTGCGGACGGTGCCACCGGCGAGGCGACGGACGCGGTCACCGGCGTGGCCATGGGCGAAGTCACCGGCGTGGCCACGGGCGAGGTCACCGTGGACGACGCCGCCGTCTTCACCGGCCGTTTCGCCTCCGGCGCCCTCGCCTCCTTCGAGGCCACCCGCTACGCCACCGGCCGCAAGAACTCCCTGCGCCTCGAACTCAACGGTGAGCGCGGCTCGTTGGCCTTCGACCTGGAGCGGCTCAACGAACTCTCGTACCACGACGGCACGGAGCCGGGGGAGCACGCGGGCTTCCGCCGCATCCTCGTCACCGAACCCGATCATCCCTACCTGGACGCCTGGTGGCCGCCGGGCCACGGGCTCGGTTACGAGCACACCTTCGTCCACCAGGTCCGCGACCTCGTCCACGCGATCGCCGAGGGCCGCCGCCCCGAGCCCTCCTTCGCCGACGGACTGCGGGTGCAGCGCGTGCTCGCCGCCGTCGAGGAGAGCGCCGCGAAGAACGCCGTCTACACCCGGATACCCACCTCCGTACCCGACCCGACCGCCCCTTGAGGAGGCTGAGCAGCGACATGCCGCGCGACTTCACGCTCTTCACCGGCCAGTGGGCCGACCTGCCCCTGGAGGAGGTCTGCCGCCACGCCCGCGACTTCGGCTACGACGGCCTCGAACTCGCCTGCTGGGGCGACCACTTCGAGGTCGACAAGGCCCTGACCGACCCCTCCTACGTGGAATCCCGTCACCAGCTCCTCGACAAGTACGGCCTGAAGTGCCGGGCCATCTCCAACCACCTCGTCGGCCAGGCCGTCTGCGACGCGCTCATCGACGAACGCCACCGGGCCATCCTGCCCGCCCGCATCTGGGGCGACGGCGAGCCGGAGGGGGTCAGACGGCGCGCGGCCGACGAGATCGCGGACACCGCGCGGGCCGCCGCCCGCTTCGGCGTCGACACCGTCGTCGGCTTCACCGGCTCGTCCATCTGGCACCTGGTCGCCATGTTCCCGCCCGCGCCCGCATCCATGATCGAACGCGGTTACGAGGACTTCGCGGACCGCTGGAACCCGATCCTCGACGTCTACGACGCGGAGGGCGTGCGGTTCGCCCACGAGGTCCACCCCGGCGAGATCGCCTACGACTACTGGACCACCCGGCGGGCCCTGGAGGCGGTGGACCACCGCCCCGCCTTCGGCCTGAACTTCGACCCCTCGCACTTCGTCTGGCAGGACCTGGACCCCGTCGGCTTCCTGTACGACTTCCGCGACCGGATCTACCACGTCGACTGCAAGGAGGCCCGCACCCGCCTCGACGGCCGCAACGGCCGCCTCGGCTCCCACCTGCCGTGGGGCGATCCCCGGCGCGGCTGGGACTTCGTCTCGGCCGGCCACGGGGACGTGCCCTGGGAGGACGTCTTCCGCATGCTGCGCTCCATCGACTACCGGGGCCCCGTCTCCGTCGAGTGGGAGGACGCCGGCATGGACCGCGTCCAGGGCGCACCGGAGGCCCTCGCCAGACTGCGGACGTACGACTTCGAGCCACCCTCCGCCGCCTTCGACGCCGCGTTCGCCCACTGACCGCCCCACCCGGCCCCCGCCCCCGGTCCGCCCCCTCCACCCGACGGATACGCAGGTGAAAGGCACCGCCAAAGCTTGGTATTGTTGTCCGTGTCGCCGCGGGGCCCCACCCCGGCCGGGCGACGGACACCTCGTCCGGGTGGCGGAATGGCAGACGCGCTAGCTTGAGGTGCTAGTGCCCTTTATCGGGCGTGGGGGTTCAAGTCCCCCCTCGGACACTTATTCGATCGACGTGATCGGCACACCTGCGAGGGCCTCGACCTTACGGTCGCGGCCCTCGTCGCATGTGCGGGTCGTCCTCGGGGAGCCAGACGTCCGGGGCGTCCAGGCCGAGGTCGCCGATTCCCTCCGTGAGGGCGTCGACGGTGCGCAGTACCGCCTCGCGGGTCTCGTCGCGGCGCCACACCAGTGACCACGTCCAGTAGATCCTCGGTGCGGCGACGGGGCGGGCGACCAGGTCGGGTGGCAGCGGGGCCGTCTGGGACTTGGGACAGTTGAGGATCGGGCGGGGCGAGCGGCGGACGTGGTCGTAGAAGGCCGGTCCCGTGATGCCGCCGTCGGTGATGCGGACCGCGCGGGCGCCGGTGGCCCGGGCCAGTTCCCCGGCGTAGACGTTCCACGACGACCACGTCGTGACGTCGCTGTCCAGCAGGGCGACGACGTCCCGGGCGCGCACCTCCTCGTCCGGCAGCCGGGTGGCCACCGCGTACAGGCGGTCCGCGCCGATCGGCCGCGCCTCCAGCCCGCGCTCCGCCAGGTCCCGGCGGCGGACCCAGCACACCGCGAGGTCGAGGCTGCCGTCCGCGACCCGGGCCGCCTGGGTGTGCGAGGGCGCGACCCAGGTGTCGACGTGCACCCGCGCCCCGGCCGGCGTACGGGCGGTCAGGTCCGGCGGCAGCCAGTTGACGTGGCCGAGCCGGACGATCTCCGAGCCGGCGATCCTGGCGGCGCGGCCGCGCAGGTCGTCGGCGCGCTCCAGCAGGTCGTGGACGTGCGGGAGCAGGGCCGCGCCGGCCGGGGTGAGGGCGACCGAGCGGCGGTCGCGGTCGAAGAGCCGCACGCCGAGGTCCCGCTCCAGCGCCTTGATCTGCTGGGACAGGGACGGCCCCGCGATGAGCAGCCGCTTCGCGGCCCGGCCGAAGTTCAGCTCCTCGGCCACCGCGACGAAGTACCGCAACTGACGCAACTCCACGGAGGTCATCGTACGGACCCGCGCGGGCGGGGCTCCGGTCCGGACCCTCGGCCCGACCTGTCCGCTCCCACCCGAAGGCACAGCCTCCCACCGCAGGTCAGAGGGGGTGCGTCGGCGGACCGGTGAAGGGAAGTGCGGGAGGGCATCGGCGCCGGGCTCGTCCAGGCGTACCGCAAGCTCGGTCACGCCGTCGTCGCCACCTCGCGGACCATCGCCGCCGCCGACGGGAGGTCGCCGGCGGCGGCCACGCGCGCGGCCGTGGCCGGGTCGGCGATGTCGCCCCGGACGGTGACGCGATCCGGGTCCGGGCCGCACCCGTACGGGGTCCGTGGGAGGTTCGGCCTCCCAGCAGGGAGGAAGCCGGTCCTGGCGCTCGCCGGGGCCGGCGGCCCACCCTTGGGGCCATGGCAAGCAGGCAGCAGGACCGCGGAACCGGCGCCGCCCCCGCCCCCGTCCGCACGCGTGCCGCGGGCGGCGGCGCGCGCACCCCGTGGCTCCACGTCGCCCAGGCCGGGGCCGCGCTCGCGACCGGCATGGGCGTCGGACGGTTCGTCTACACACCGATCCTGCCGCTGATGCAGGCACAGGCCGGACTCTCCGCCGGCACGGGCGCCGACCTCGCCACCGCCAACTACGTCGGCTATCTGGCCGGGGCACTCGCGGGCACGTTCCTGCCGCGGCTGGTGCGCTCCCCGGCCGTACTGCGCGGCGCGCTCCTCGCCCTGGTCGCCTCGCTCGCCGCCATGCCGCTGACGCACAGCACGACGGTGTGGCTGCTGCTCCGGCTGGCTGCCGGCGTCTTCAGCGCGCTGATCTTCGTCATCTCCGCGAGCTCCCTGCTCAGCCATCTGCGGGAGCACCCGGCCCACCTGCCGGGCTGGGCGTTCGGCGGGGTCGGCACCGGCATCGCCCTGTCGGGGCTGCTGGTCCTCGTACTCCGCTCGGCCGGCGACTGGCGGACCGCCTGGTGGGCCGCCGCCGCCCTGGCCGCCGCGCTGACCCTCGCCGCCTGGGGCCTGCGGCCCGAGCAGGCGGCACAGACGGCCGCCACGCCCGCCACCCCGGGGACCACACGGCCACCGCGCACCCATCCCTGGTTCGGCGCCCTGTTCGTGTCGTACACGCTGGAGGGCATCGGCTACATCGTCGCCGGAACCTTCCTGGTCGCGGCCATCGAGCAGAGCTCGCCCGGCTGGATCGGCAGCGGTGCCTGGGTGCTCGTCGGCCTGGCCGCCGTCCCCTCCTCCGCGCTGTGGGCCGGGCTCGGCCGGCGCTGGTCCCGGCCGACCCTGCTGGCGGCCGCGCTGCTCGTGCAGGCCGTGGGGATCGCGCTGCCCGCGCTGTCCCGATCGGTCGCCGCCGCGCTGCTCTCCGCGGTCCTCTTCGGCGCCACCTTCATCGGCGTGAGCACGCTCGCGCTGGCGACGGGCACACAGCTGCGCTTCCCGCGTGCCGTGGCGCTGCTGACCGCCGGGTACTCCGTCGGGCAGATCCTCGGCCCGCTCGCCGCCGCGCCCCTGCTGCACCACGGGTACCGTCGGGCGCTGGTCCTGGCGGCCGCGACCGTCCTGCTCTCGGCACTCGCCGCCCTGGCCCTGCGCATCCGCTTCCCCCACCACGTTCCGGCGCCGGACGGTCCCGTCCGCCTTCCGGCACCGGCTGCGGCGCGGCGCCCCAGGGACGGAGCACGACGGAGCTGACCGCCGTCAGGCAGTGGCTCCGGCCGCGCCGACCAGCTCCGCCAGCGCGTCCGCGAGCGCGTCGAGCCCCGGGCCGTACGGGCCGCCCGGTTCCGTCATGTAGACGTCGCGCCGGATCTCGATCATCAGTGCGGTGACCCGGGGGTCCCGCTCGTAGTACCGCAGGGGAACGTACGTTCCCTGGAACGGGCTGTCGATCCCCGTGCCGCCGAAGCGGGCGAAGGCCCGCTTCGCGTGGGCGAGCAGCGCGTCCGGGGTGTGGAAGGCGTCCCGGCCCAGGCAGATCGGCGGGCGGGGGCCGTCGCCGTGCAGTTCGTACGGCAGTCGCACGGTCGGGTACGAGTGCACGTCCACGATCACCGCCCGCCCCACGGCGGCCAGCCGCTCGGCGACGGCGTCGGTCATGGCGGCGGCGTAGGGACGGAAGTACGTCTCGACGAGCGGCCGTGCGTCGTACGGCTCCGGGCGGAGCTCTTGCCCGTGCGTGGTCCGCGTGTAGACCGCGCCCATGCCGACGGAGAGCATCTCCTCGCGCTCGTCCGGGAACCGCTCGGGGTCCACGACCAGCCGCGACAGCCGGTTGACGAACCGCCAGGGGGCGGTGGCGCAGCGGTCGGCGGTGGCGGCGGCGAGCTCCGCCGTGTGCGCGTCCGTGATGTGGTCCAGCTCGGTGCCGAGCGCGGCGTCGTCGAGCGTGATCCCGTGCCGTACGCCCTCCGGTATCGCGCGGGAGGAGTGGGGGACGTGGAGGATGACGGGGGAGTCGGGCGAACCCGGGAAGTACTGATGATTCTGGGGATGCATACGGGGTGACCCTCGGTGTGTGTCGTCGTGGTTCGTACGTCGAGGGGCAAGCACGCCCCCCGCCTCACCCGGCCCGGTGTCGTGCGGGGACCACACCCGATCAGGTGCGGTGATCATAGGACATGTCCGCCGCGCGCCCCCTTGCGTCCCGTCCGGGGGCCCGGGGGCGAGACTGAACGGAAGGGAAAACGGGGGAACACATATCGCGGAGGAGCGAGTCGCCCGTGGTCTACCTCTTCGGTCTGATCGCCGCCTGTCTGCTCGGCCTCGGCTTCGTGCTCCAGCAGCACGCCGCCGAGCGGGCGCCCGTCTCCGACATGCTCTCCTTCCGGCTGCTGTGGGACCTGGTCCGGGTGCCGCTGTGGCTGGGCGGCATCGGCTGCATGGTGGTGGGTCAGATCCTCAGCGCGGTGGCGCTCAGCAAGGGCGACCTGTCCAAGGTGGAACCGCTGCTGGCCACGAACCTGCTCTTCGCGATGGCACTGGCCCGCTGGATGAGCGGGGAGCGGCTGGGCGGCTCCGGCTGGAGCGGGGTGCTGCTGCTGAGCGGCGGGGTGGCCGCGTTCATCCTGGCCGGGCGGCCGACCGGCACCGACGCGCAGGTCGGGGCGTTGCGGCACTGGCTGGTGTTCGGCCTGGTGGTGGGCGTGGCGCTGGCGCTGATCGTGGTGGCGCGGCACCTGCCGTTCTTCGAGGAACCGCCGCTGCTGGCCGCGGCGGCGGGCGCGCTGTACGGGTTGCAGGACGCGCTGACCCGGGTCTCCAGCCAGATCATCGCCGACGACGGGATCCCGGCGCTGCTGGCGAGCTGGGAGCCGTACACGATCGTCGCGCTCGCGGTGACCGGGCTGATGCTGGTGCAGAGCGCGTTCGAGGCGGGGCCGTTGCGGATGTCGCTGCCGGCGCTGACCGCGGCGGAGCCGATCGCCGGGATCGCCTGCGGGATCGGCTTCCTCGGCGACCGGCTCCACACCGATCCGGCGGCCCTCGCCTGGGCGACGGCCGGCCTCGCGGCGGTCGTCACGGGGGTGTTCGTCCTCGCGCGCCATCCCGCGATGCCGGGGTCGGACGCGCGGGAGCGCGAGCCGGGGTGAGGGGTTCGGGGCTGGGGCTCGGGTTCATGTCCGGGTGCGGGTGCGGGTGCGGGTGCGGGTGCGGGTTCGTGTCCGGGTGCGGGTGCGTCGTGGCTGGTCGCGCCTGCGCGGCGGAGTCGCGGAGGGACGCAGCCCGGCGCACCTACGGGATGCCGGCCAGCACTGCCAGGGGGCGTAGGGGGGCGCCCGTGGCGCCCACCACGTTGAGCGGGGCGCCGATGAAGAGGAACTCCGCGGTGTGGGCCGAGGCCAGGGCCGCGGCCAGCTCCTCCAGCCTCATCACCTCGATCAGATGGATGCCGTGCCCGTGCAGCAGCAGGCGGTGGACCGGGAGCCCCGCGGGGCCCGGACCGGGCGGCCGGTGTTCGAGCGCGAGCGTGTCCGCGCCGACGGCCGCCACCTGCCTTTCGGCCAGCCATTCCGCGCCCGCCAGATCGAGGCCGGGCACGCCGGACGCGTCGCCGACGTAGGCACGCGCGTCCTCCCACAACTGCCCCCACCCGGTCCGGATCAGCGCCACGTCGCCGGGGCGCGGCTCGGGGCCGGCTTCCAGGTCGGCCACGCCGACGGCCGCCCCCGGCTCCAGGCGTGGGACCTTCCGGCTGCGCGGCACGTCGTACAGCACCCCGCGGCAGAACAAGGGACGTACCTGGTCGATGCCGTGACTCCGGTACCGGCCCGCCCGTACCGCGTCGGCGACGGGCAGGCCGCCGTGCAGCGTGCCGTCGACGGCCACATGGCTCAGCGCGTCCATGTGGGTGCCGACGTGCCCGCCCAGCACCATGATCTCGTGCGAACCGGTGAGTCCGTCGGGGTAGGGAACGTCGCCGTGGCGGTGGCGCAGCGCGAACTCGAACGGTGGGTGCGTGGGCGAGGACGGCATGCCGACCTCGAACGGTTGCGCGAGATCGACGACCGTGACGCCGTCAGCCAGCATGTCGAGCGGGGTCATGAACCTCAGCCTTTCTGATCGTTGCTTCGTCTGCCTGGTCTTCCTGGTCTGCCTGGTCCGCCCGACCCTCTTGGCCGAGCGCGCTCAGGTCCGTGCCCCGGCCTTCCCCGAGCGTCAGCACGGTCACCGCCGACACCAGCAGCAGGAGGACGACGTAACCGGTGAAGAACGCGGGTCCGAACATCTGGCCGACCCAGGTCTGCAAATAGGGGGCGGTCCCGCCGAACGCGGCCACCGCCACCGAATACGGCACCGCGAGCCCGGCGGTCCGAATGCGGGTCGGGAACATCTCCGCGTACGCCGCCGGGAGGATCGACACGCCCGCGCCGATGAAGACCATCGCGAGGGACATCGCGAGGCCCAACTGCACGGCGTTCCCGAGGTCGAGCGCCTGGAGGGGGAACAGTGTCGCGGCGGTGCCGAGGTGGCTGATCAGCATGACGGGGCGCCGTCCGACGCGGTCGGAGAGGGCTCCCCAGAGGGGGAGCACCGCGATGAGCACCAGGCTGGACAGGACGCCGGCCAGCAGGGCCGCCGTCGAGTCGAGGTGCCGTTCGGTGATGGCGTAGGCGGGCGCCGCGATGACCCAGGCGTAGTAGACGACGGTCGGGCCGACCGACATCCCGACCACCTGAAGGGCCGCGCGGCGGTGCCGGACCAGGTCGGCCCAGAACGGCTGCTCGCGCGTCGGCCGTTCCCCTCGCTGCTCCCCCTCCTCTTCCCGCTCCTCTTCCTGCTCCCGCTCCCGCTCCCGTTCCTGCTCCTGCTCCTTGACGAAGGCCGCCGACTCCGTGAGCGAACGCCGGACCCACAGCGCGACCACGCCCAGGACGCCACCGACGACGAACGGGATGCGCCACCCGTAGGCGAGCATGTCCTCGTGCGACAGCGTCAGCGACAGCACCAGCCCGAGCAGGACGCCGACCGCGTTGCCGCCGACGCTCGCGATGTAGATGAGGCTGGACCACAGGCCGCGTCGACGGGCGGGCGCCTGCTCGGACAAGTACGTCTGGGCGGAGGGGAGTTCACCGCCCGTCGCCAGCCCCTGGAGCACCCGGCACGACAGGAGGATCAACGACGCTCCCACGCCGGCCGTGGCGTAGGTCGGCGCGACGCCGATGAGCAGGCTCGCTGCGGCCATGCCGCCGACGGTGAGGCTCATCATCGGGCGCCGGCCGACCCGGTCGGCGAGCCGGCCGACGAGCAGTCCGCCGAGCGGCCGGGCCACGAAGCCGACGGCGAAGACGGCGAGGCCCGACAGGACGGCCGATCCCGCGGCGTCCCCGGGGAAGAACTGGCCGGCGAAGAACGGTACGAAGATCGTGTAGATACCCCAGTCGTACCACTCGAGCGCATGGCCGACGCAGATGCCGAACAGGGTGCGGCCGACGTGCCGCCGGCCGCCCGCGGAAGAGGTCGTGGTCATCGGTGCTCCTGCGGGGATGCGACGGGCAGGGTGAGTTCGGGGCGGCGCAGGGCGAGTTCCGCGAGCAGTGCGGCGCCCATGGGGAGCACCGTCTCGTCGAAGAGCGCCCGTCCGCTGTGGTTGAAGGGCGCGGTGTCCGGGGCCGCGCCGGCGGGCAGGGCGCCCAGGGCGACGAAGGCCCCGGGCACCTCGGCCAGTACCCGCGAGAAGTCCTCCGAGCCGGTGAACGGGTGCGGCAACGGGCTCAGCCGGTCCGCACCGAAGACCTCGGTGACCGTGCGCTCCGCGAAGGCGGTCTCGCCGGGATCGTTGACCGTCGCCGGGCGTTCCCGCGCGAACCGGACGTCGGCCTCGACGCCGTGCCCGGCGGCGATGCCCGCGAGGAGCTGCCGGACCTCGTCACCGATCCGGACGGCGGTCGCGTCGGAGAAGGTGCGCAGGGTCGCCTCGAACCGGGCCGTCGGTGGGATGACGTTGCGGCGTGTCCCGGCCCGCACCACACCCACCGTGAGGACGGCCGGATCGAACACATCGACCCGGCGGGTGACCAGCGTCTGCAACGCCGTGATCATCTCGGCCGCCACCGGCACCGGATCCCGCGTCAGATGGGGCGCCGAAGCGTGCCCGCCACCGCCGCGCACAGTGACGTCCAGGGACGAGGAGGAGGCCAGCATCGTCCCCGTCCGCAGGTGGAAGCCCTGCGGCAGGGTCGAGAACACATGCAGCGCGTAGGCCGCGCCGACCCGCTCGCCGGCCGCGTCGAGCACCCCCTCCGCCAGCATCGCCCGGGCGCCCTCCCAGCCCTCCTCTCCCGGCTGGAACATCAGTACGACGTCGTTCGCCAGGTCCGCCTGCCGGGCGGCGAGCAGCCGGGCCGCGCCGACGAGCATGGCGGTGTGCAGGTCGTGCCCGCAGGCGTGCGCCGCCTCCGCCGCGGTGGAGGCGAACGGCAGCTCCGTCTCCTCCCGCACCGGCACCGCGTCCATGTCCGCCCGCAGCAGCACCGGCGGCCGGCCGGGTGCCGCGGCGTGCCCGCGCAGCACCGCCGTGACGGAGGTGAGTTCCTTCCCCGTCGAGATCTCCAGCGGCAGGCCGTCGAGCGCGGCCAGCACCGCCTGCTGCGTATACGGCAGGTCCAGCCCGAGTTCCGGCCGCGCGTGCAGCAGCCGCCGGAACCGGATCAGCTCGTCCCGCATGGCCCGCGCGTCGTCCGGCACCGTCGTCGTCATGTCGTCCCGCACCGCCATTCCGTCCTCCGTGCATCCGGGGAGAGCGAGTATGCGATGCCGCTGACTCGTGAGGGGGATTCCGGTGGATTCGCGCATCTGGAAGACTGGATCCGTGATTTCCGTGCATGCGGAGCAGGCGGAGCTCGACGAGAGGGACCTGAGGTTGCTGCACGGTCTCCAGATCGCCCCCCGGATCCCATGGGCCGAAGCGGCGCGCATCCTGGGGACGACCGCGGCCGGCGAAGCCGCCCGATGGGCCAGGCTGCGCAGACACGGCCTCGCCTGGATCACCGCCCACCCGGGCGGCAGCTACCGGCGTGTCACGCTCGCCCTGGTCGAGGTGGACTGCCTGCCCGGTGCCCGGCGGGCGGTCGTGGACGCCGTCTGCGCGGACCCGCGCGCGGTCACCGTCGAGGAGTCGACGCGTGGCCGGGACCTGCTCCTGACCGTCATCACCGAGAACCTCGCCGCGCTCACCGCGTTCGTCCTCGACGACCTCGAGACCCTGCCCGGAGTGGCCCGGCAGCGCACCCATGTCGCCACGGCGGTCCACCGCCACGGCAGTCACTGGCGTCTGGACGCCCTCGGTCCCGCCGAGGAAGCGGCCTTCGAAGCGGCCGCCCGCCGCGACACGGCGGCGGTCCCGCCGCCACCGCCGCGACACGCGTGGCCCCTCATCGAGGCACTCGCCGCCGACGGACGCGCCACCGCGGCGGACCTGGCACGCTCGACCGGACGCAATCCGGCCACCGTGCGCCGGCAGCTCGCCCGGCTGCTCGCGTCGGACCTGCTCTCCTTCCGCTGCGAACTCGCCGCCGAGGTCTCCAGTTGGACCGTCAGCAGCACCTGGACCGCCCACGTGGAACCCGCCGACCACCGCAGGACCGTCCGCGCGCTCGCCACCATGCCGGAACTGCGGATGTGCCTGTCCACCACCGGCGACGCCAACCTCGCCATGACGTTCTGGACCCGCTCCCCGCACGACATGCTCCGCATCGAACGGACCCTGGGCCACCACCTGCCCTGGCTCCGCCTCCGCGACAACGCGATCAACCTGCGCACCCCCAAGAGAATGGGCTGGCTCCTGGACGCCACCGGCCGCGCCACGGGCAGGATCATCCCCCCGCGCGCACTGGCCACGTACTGACAAGGCCGCCGCCCGGGGAACGCGGTGCCGTGTCGTCCACACGGCTCCGCCACGGGAACGGGAGCCGGGGCGAAGGGTTCGGGACGCGGGTGGTGGCGGTTCGTGGTCTGGTGCGGGGGCGTGGTGGTTGGTCGCGCAGTTCCCCGCGCCCCTGGGGGGTGGTGGCGGTTCGTCGTCTTGTGCGGGTGCGTGGGCAACCCCCCACCCACCCGCGCTCCCCACTCAACCCCACCCACCCGAGCTCTCCGGGGGTCCAAGGGGCGGAGCCCCTCCCCGAAAGAGTGCCTCGGCACAAATGGACCGTACCAATCACCTCGCTTGGCATGGACCTGACTTGCCTTCCCCGTTACCCTCTCCACGAGAACCACCCTGAGAGCGCTCTCAGTTCGCCCGTCCGCCCCACCTCGCTCCATCCCCCCACAGAGCACCGGACGACGAAAGGCACCCCCATGAGACGCAGCAAAACCACCACGACTCCCCGTGCCACCACCCTCCGCGCCACCACCCTCTCCGCCGCCCTCCTCCTCGTCACCGCCGCCGCAGGCCTCGGCCAGGCCTCCGCGGCCACCCCCGACGCCACCCCCCAGAGCACCCCCACCAAGAGCAGGGCCGCAGCCTCCCCCGCCCTGATCGACGCCCTCCAGCGCGACCTGCACCTGACGAAGTCCCAGGCCACCGACCGCCTCGCCGCCGAAACCACGGCCCGCACCGTCGAGAAGGCCGCCCGCAAGGCGGCCGGCGCCACGTACGGCGGCTCGTGGTTCGATGTCAAGCGCGGCACGCTCGTGGTCGGCCTGGCGGGCGACACGCACCGCGCCGCCGTCGAGGCCACCGGCGCGGCCGTCACCCGTGTCGCACACACCGAACGCACACTCGACTCGACCATGACCAAGCTCAACGCGATGGACGCGCCCGACGGCGTCGCCGGCTGGCACGTCGACCCGAAGTCCAGCACCGTCACCGTCACCGTCGTCGACTCCCAGAAGAGCGACAACGATGTCGAGGCGTTCGTGGCCCGCGCCCGCAAGGCCGGTCCGGTGACCGTCCAGGAGACGAACCAGCAGCCGCGTACGCTCGCCGCCGGAACCGTCGGCGGCGACCCGTACTACACGGGCAACGTCCGCTGTTCCATCGGCTTCTCGGTGTACGGCGGCTTCATCACCGCCGGCCACTGCGGCACGCCCGGCATGAGCGTCAGCGGCTGGGACCACACCTACATCGGCAACTTCCAGGGCTCCTCGTTCCCCGACAACGACTACGCGTGGGTCAACGTCGGGAGCGGCTGGTGGACCGTGCCGGTCGTCCTCGGCTGGGGCACCGTCTCCGACCAGCTGGTGCGGGGCTCGGGCGAGGCGCCGGTCGGGGCGTCGATATGCCGCTCCGGCTCGACCTCCCACTGGCACTGCGGGACGGTCCTCGCGAAGAACGAGACCGTCAACTACGCCGAGGGCGCGGTGCACCAGATGACCAAGACCAACGTGTGCGCCGAACCCGGCGACTCCGGCGGCTCGTTCATCAGCGGCGACCAGGCGCAGGGCACGACGTCGGGCGGCTGGGGCAACTGCACCTCGGGCGGCGAGACGTGGTTCCAGCCGATCAACGAGGTGCTCAACCGCTACGGACTGACGCTGCACACGGCGTGACGACGCAGTGAGTTGCCCTCCGCCACGACCACCTGACGGGTCGTGGCGGAGGGTCCGTCTTCGGCTCCGGCACCGCGCCCCTCACGGGGCCGGGTCAGCCGTCCTTGCGGGCGACGCCGCCGTAGATGCCGATGGGCGGCGCGCCCGCCTCCGCCGGCTCGTCGGGACGCCACTCCGGAACCGTGACGAGGCCGGGCTCCAGCAGCGTGAAGTCGCCGAAGAAGTCCAGGATGCGGGCGTGCGGGCGGAGGTTCATGCTCGCGGTGGCCCTCTTGTAGATGGCCGCGGCGTCCTCGCGGTGGTCCTCGTGCAGGTCGCCCGTGGCGTGCGACAGCACGAGGTAGGAGCCGGTCGGCAGCGCGTCGCGCAGGGTGGCGAGGATGCCGTCGGGGTCCCGCGCCTCGGACAGGAAGTGCACGATGGCCACCAGCAGCAACGCCACCGGCTGGTCGAAGTCGATGACCCGGCGGACCTCGGGGTGGTCGAGGACGCCGCGCGGATCGCGCAGGTCGGCGAGGACGACGGAGGTGTCGTCCTGGTCCATGAGGGCCCGGGAGTGCGCGCTGACGATCGGGTCGTTGTCGACGTAGGCGACCCGGGTCCCGGGCGCGACGGCCCGCGCGATCTGGTGCACGTTGGGCGCGGTGGGCAGCCCGGTGCCGATGTCGAGGATCTGCCGCACCCCGCCCTCGGCGACAACGTGCCGGACGGCGCGGTGCATGAAGTACCGGTTGGCGCGGACCCCGTCCCGCACCTCCGGCGCCACCTTCATGAACTGCTCGGCGGCCTCCTGGTCGACCTCGTAGTTGTCCTTGCCGCCCAGGAAGTAGTCGTACATCCGTGCGGGGTGCGGCTTGCTCGTGTCGATCCGGTACGAGGCGCCGCCGGCGTCACCGGCACCGCCGCCGCTGCCGGAGGTGCCGTCGGTGCTGGGGGAGGTCGGGGAGGTCATGCAGGCTGGCTCCGTCCTGGACTCGCATCCCACCGCCGTACGAAGGGCGGTGAGTGACTGTCAGAACATCATCTTGGCATGTTTTCGACGGTGGGGCGTACGGGTGTGTGTGCGGGGGCGTGCGCGGGGGCGCGGCCCTGGGCGCCGTCGGGCGTACGGCCGTTTCCGGCAGGGGAGGCCAGGGCGGCGAGGCCGGTGTCGAGGAGGCCGGCCGCGCGGCGGACGTCGGCGGTGACCGCGTCGTGGAGCCGGCCGGGGGTGCGGGTGTCGTCGGCCAGATGCCTCGCCAGGCTGCGGAACTGCACGGACCACAGCCCGAGCAGGGCGATCGCCGCGATGTGCGGTTCGGGGTCGCCCGGGGAACCGCCGTCGCCGCGCTCGGCCAGTGCCTCGGCGGCGACGGCGACGAGCCGGTCGGTCATGTCCTGGTGGTAGGCCCGCAGTGAGGGCGTGGACCTGATCAGCGCGCCGAACCGTCTGATCCGGGCGGCGGCGTCACGCGGATCGTCCTGCGCGGCGAGCCAGGAGGTCAGGGCGCGCAGTTCGTCGGAGAGCATCCCCAGCGCGGCCTCGACCGGGGAGCGGTCCGGATCGGCCAGGCCGGTGCGCAGCGCGGCCGCCGTGGCTTCGCCCCGGTCCAGGATCAGCGACTCCTTGGTCGGGAAGTGGTTGAAGACCGTCTTCTCGGAGACGTCGCAGGCGTGGGCGATCTCCGACACACGGACGGCGTCGAAGCCGCGTTCGAGGAACATCTCGGTCGCGGTGTCGGAGAGCCGCTGCCGCAGCAGCCGCTTCTTCCGCTCCCGCAACCCCTCGGCCCCGGGCTCCGGCTGCGGGCGCCATGCGGTCCAGTCCACCGTGCTCATGCCGCCAGAGTAGTACGGCGACGGGATAATTACTGCTACTGTAATTTTCCAGCGACTATAGAGATTGAGATCGGTAGCGGTCACAGCCCAGGGGAGCGCCATGAGCAGCACCATCCATATCGTCCGCGACTATCCGTACGCCCCCGCCCAGGTCTGGCGGGCGGTGACCGACCCCGACCTCATACCGCTGTGGACGGCGACGGGCGCCGGCGCCCGCCCGGAGGGGTTCGCCCCTGTCGTCGGCACGGAGTTCCGCTTCGTCGCGAAACCGAAGCCCGGCTGGAGCGGCATCGTCGACTGCGTCGTACGGGAGGCCGACGCCCCTCGCCTGCTGCGCTACTCGTGGACCGACCACGGCGGCGGCGAGACCACCGAGGTCACGTACCACGTCGAACCCCACGCCGGCGGCACCCGCTTCACCTACGACCACACCGGCTTCACGGGCGCGGGCGGCCTCCTCATGTCCCGGATCCTGGGCCGCGTCCGCCGCAAGATGCTGACGGTGGGGCTGCCGGCGGTCCTGGAGGAGACGGCCTCGGTGTGAAGAACGCACGGGCGGGAGAAGGAGGACCCGCTCCGACCGACCCGGACCACTCAGCGCTGTCCGCTCAGTGCTGTCCGCTCAGTGCTGTCCGCTCAGCGCTGTTCGCTCCGCCCCGTCCGCCCCGTCCGCCCCGTCCGCCCCGTCCGCCCCGTCCGCCCCGTCCGCCCCGTCCGGTCCCGACCGGCTCCGGCGGCGTTCGTCACTGCCCCACCCGCCCGTCGATGCGCTCGCGCAGCAGGTCGGCGTGGCCGCAGTGGCGGGCGTACTCCTCGATCCTGTGGACCAGGAGTTCGCGGACGGCGATCCCGTCCTTGCCCAGGCGCTCGCCGAGGTCCGGGTGCGCGGCCAGCGCGGCGTCGGTCGCGGCCTGTTCGCGGGCCAGCGCGTCGTACGCCGCCTCGATCTCCCCCGGCGCGGCGACGGCGCCGTCGAAGTCCGCGTCACGCGCGCCGTACAGCTTGGGCAGCGGGTCGCCCTCGCTGATCCAGTTGCGCCAGTCCCGTTCCGCCTCGGCGAGGTGCCGGACCAGGCCGAGCAGGGACATCGTCGAGGGCGGCGCGGACCGGCGGGCAAGCTGCTCCGCGTCCAGGCCCTCGCACTTCATCCGCAGCGTCATGCGGTAGTTGGCCAGGAAGTCGTCCAGCGTGGCGAGTTCACCGTCCGGGGAGCGGCCCTCGCTGTTGCGGGGGTCGTCGTCCGGGTCGGCCCACATGTCGGGGTAGACGGTCGCTCGGGTCCATCGTGCGGGTTGGTCGGTCATGCACCCCATGTTCGTGCGGGGCGGCCCGAACCCACCACCGATTTCCGAGTGCCGGAAAGGGCCCCGGCCACAGCCTGTTTCGCTCGCGTCCGGACGGAGAATCCGGCCGTCGTGCGCGCCCACCCGGTTCCCTGCCTCGTCGCGGTGCCCCGTGCCCCCGTGCCCCCGTGCCCCCGTGTCCCGTCGGCGTCCCCCTCAGTCCTCGCCGACGACGACCACCTCGTCCTCGGCCGACCAGCGGCGCCGCTCCGCCTTGTGCGGGTTGATCCGCAGACCGTAGCCGGGACCCGACGAGGAGCCGTCGTGGCTGCGGTAACCGATGGCGCATTCGCCGCGGCGACGTGCCGCGGCCACGACCGTGGCGAAGGACGTCTCGCACCCCGGCAGCACGTAGTCGCCGGCCGGCCGCAGGCGGACCCCGGTGCCGTCCGCGGAGAACAGCTCCTCGAACACCGCCGCCAGGTGCCGGTTCTGCGAGACCTGGGCCATGAGCAACCCGATGAGCTTGCCGCTGATGATGACGTCGGCTCCGGGGCTGATCGGCGCCAGCGCACGGTTGCGGTCGTCGATCAGCTCGGTCACGACCGGCAGTCGGCGCCCGGTGGCCTCCTCCAGCCGCCGCAGGAGCAGGAGGGTGACGAGCGTGCGGTTGTCGGGGTCGTCCGGGGGCTGCCCGGGCGCGGGGTCCCGGCCGAGCACGATCACGCTGTCGTAGGAGTGGACGTCCAGGCGGCGCAGGGTCTCGGGACGGGTGATGTCCCCGTGGTGCAGGGTCAGGGCCACGCCGGTGCCGCCGCGCGCGACGGTCCCGCCGACCTCCCGTGCCGTCGCTCCACCGCCGTCCGCCACCACGTCGACGGCCGATCCGGGCCGGCTGCGGCGGCGCAACTGGTCGACGACGAGCGGCGCCCGGCGGTTCCAGCCCAGCAGCAGGATCCGCTCCGGCCGCGCGGGCGTCGGGGGACCGGCCGTCATCGCCCCCTCCTCGGCCAGCTCCGCGCAGTCCTCCGGCCGGGCCGTGTCGTCGTCCCGGGTGAGGACGATGAGCAGGTCGTCCGGGAGCAGAGGCGTCCCCGGCGGCGGGCTGAGCAGTGGAGTGTCCCCGCGCATCACCCCGACGACGCTCGACGTCGCATAGGACAGCAGCGCCTCGCCGAACGGGCGCCCGGTCAGGGAGGCTTCGGCGACCAGGTAGAACTCGTCGCCGGCGAAGTCGAGCAGCTCCTGGTGGACGAGGGAGAGTCCGGAGCGGCGGGCGGTCTGGACGATCATCCGGGCGGTGACGGTGTCGCTCTCCAGGACGACGCCGCCCGGCCCGGCGGCGAGCTCGGCGGCCAGGCGGTGGCGGTCGTCCCGGACGGCGGCGACGACGAGCGGATGGTTGCCCTTCCCGGCCGGCGCCGCCCGGAGCGCCAGCAGCGTCTTCACCACCTCGGCGTCGGCGTCGGGTTCGTCACGGGGCAGGACCAGCACGACCCCGGCCGTGGCGGGACTGGCCAGGGCGAGCACGGCCGGGTCGGTGGTGGGACCGCTGCGGCAGATCAGCCGCGTACGGCCCAGGGGGCCCACCTTCGTGGCCAGGGCCTCCTCCATCGCGGTCTTGTCCCGGTCGGCCAGCACGGCCACCGCCGCACGCCGCTGGTTGGCGTTGGCGGCCACCAGCTCGCCGACCACCGTGAAGACCTGCTCCGACCACCCCAGCACCACGGTGTGCCCCTGTTCGAGCACGGTGGACCGGCCCCGCCGCAGCGCGGTGAGCCGCTCCGTGAGCGCCGTCGTGATCAGGCCGACGAGCGTCGAGACGTACAGCAGGGCGATCAGCGCGAGCAGCACCGACATCAGCACCCGCAGCGGTGTGCCCGTCGCACCGCCCAGCCGCAGCGTCTCCCCGGTGAGGTGCCACACCTGTGCCAGCCGGTCCCTCAGGGACGCCGGCGCGTCGGGGTCGGTCCACACCAGCACCGCACTGGCCGGGACGACGGCGCCCAGACACAACAGCGCCATCCAGCCGAAGAGGGCGGAGGTGCCGCGGGCCAGCGTGCTGTCGAACCAGTAACGGGCTCTCGCGCCGAACGGAGTGCGCCGCTGTGCCATCTCCCTTCCTCCCCCTTCCTTCCCCCTTCTCGACCGGCGCTCGTGCGCGGCCGGACCGGTCTCGTCCGGCGCTCTCGCGCGGCCGGACCGGCGCCGCGCACACGGGGTGCCGCGCGGGCCGCCGGAGAGCACGGACGCGGATCCTCGTCCGCAGTGTGAGGGACCGGCCAGGACGGCGGACGGAGTCCGGTCGGCATTCATCCCTTCGGGTTTCCCGCCGTCCCGCGGGGCGCCGTCCTCGCAGGGCGCCCCGCCGGACGGCGCGCTTCCGCTTCCGCAGGAACGGCGCCTCCGCTTCCGTCGACCCGTCGTACCGTCAGGGTTTGCCGGGGTTTCGCTCCTTAGGGTCAACAACGCCGTGAACTGCGGCGCCGGGGCGCGGCCACCGGTACAAAAGCCGCCATGGCTGACGAACACGCGGTGATCCGCACACAGGACGGTCTTTCCCGCCTTTCCCGCAGGAGCTTCGCGGCGGTGGCGGGAACGGCCGCCGCGGCGACCGCTCTGACCGCGGGGCCCGCCACGGCTCTGCCCGTACCGGCGGCCCCGGCCGCCCCCACCACCCCGGCCGCGTCCGGCCCCGGCTTCGACCGGTGCCTCGTCGTCGCCCGCGCACTGCTCGTCCTCGACTCCGACGACCACCAACTCGTCCCGCGTTACCGCCGCGTCCTCAAGGACGGACTGCCCACCGGTCGGCGCGCGCGGGCCAAGGACGTCCTCGTCGTCGGTGCCGGCCCGGCCGGGCTGGTCGCCGCCTGGCTGCTGAGGGAGGCCGGTCACCGGGTGACGGTGCTGGAGGCCAACGGCAACCGCGCGGGCGGACGGATCAAGACCTTCCGCAAGGGCGGCCACGAGGGCGCCGGGCAGCCCTTCGCCGATCCCCGTCAGTACGCCGAAGCGGGCGCGATGCGCATCCCCGGCAGCCACCCCCTGGTGATGGAGCTGATCGACAGGTTCGGCCTGAAGAAGCGGCCCTTCTACTACGTCGACGTCGACTCCGAGGGACGCCCCGTCAACCACACCTGGATCCACGTCAACGGCATTCGCGTGCGGCGCGCCGACTACGCCCGCGCGCCCCGGCGGGTGAACCGGTCCTTCGGTGTCCCCCGGGCCCACTGGGACACTCCCGCCGCCACCATCCTGCGCTCCGTGCTGGACCCGGTGCGCGACGAGTTCAGTACCGTCGGCCAGGACGGCAAGCGGGTCGACAAGCCGCTCCCGGAGCGGCTGCGGGGCTGGGCCCGGGTGGTGCAGCGGTTCGGCGACTGGTCGATGTTCCGCTTCCTCACCGAACACGCCGGCCTCGACGAGCGGACCGTCGACCTGATCGGCACCCTGGAGAACCTCACCTCACGGCTGCCCCTGTCCTTCATCCACAGCTTCATCGGGTCCTCCCTCATCAGTCCCGACACCCCCTTCTACGAACTGGAGGGCGGCACGGCAGTACTGCCGGACGCCCTCCTGGAACGGGTGCGCAAGGACGTGCGGTTCGACCGGCGCGTCACGCGCATCGAGTACCACCACCCCGACCGCCCCTCCCCGGACACCGAGCACGTCCGGGACAAGGGCCCGCACGTGTGGGTGGACACCGTCTCCGAGGGCCGCGAAGGCCCCGTCGTGCGCGAGCAGTTCACCGCGGACGCCGCCGTGGTCACGGTGCCGTTCGCCGGACTGCGGCACGTGCAGATCGACCCGCCCATGTCCTACGGCAAGCGCCGCGCGGTCACCGAACTGCACTACGACAGCGCGACCAAGGTGCTGCTGGAGTTCAGCCGCCGCTGGTGGGAGTTCGACGAGGCCGACTGGAAACGCGAGCTGCGCGCCATCGACCCGGGCCTCTACGACGCCTACCGCACCGGCCGCGCCGCCGCGGACGGCAGCCTGCTCGGCGCCCACCCCTCCGTGCCCGACGGGCACATCACGGCCGGTCAGCGCACCCACTACGCCGCCAACCGCGCGCTCGCGCGCGACGAGCCGGAGGCGGTCCACGTCGTGGGCGGCGGCTCGGTCTCGGACAACGCCAACCGGTTCATGTTCCACCCCTCCCACCCGGTCGCCGGCAGCGCGGGAGGCGTGGTGCTGGCCTCCTACAGCTGGGCGGACGACGCGATGCGCTGGGACTCCCTGGACGGCGAGGCACGGTACCCGCACGCCCTGTGCGGCCTCCAGCAGGTCTACGGCCGCCGCATCGAGGTCTTCTACACCGGCGCGGGACGCACCCAGAGCTGGCTGCGCGACCCCTACGCCTACGGGGAGGCGTCCGTACTCCTGCCCGGCCAGCACACGGAACTGCTGCACTCCATCCCCGTGTCCGAAGGGCCACTGCACTTCGCCGGTGACCACACGTCGGTCAAGCCGGCCTGGATCGAGGGCGCCGTGGAGTCGGCGGTGCGGGTTGCCCTGGAGATCCATACGGGGTGAACGACACCGTCAGTGGAGGCGGGGGCGACCGGCGGCATGCCACCGGCGTCCTTCGCCGCGCGGAAGGCGCCGTCGCGCCAGTGCGGGACCGCGCCGGTGAGTACGAAGCAGCTCGCACCGGCTCCGTCCGCACCAGCGACAGACCCACCCCGGCTTGACGTCGATTTCCTGCCAGCAATCGTCCGTGCACCCGCCCAGCATGGGCTCATGACCAGATACACCGTGCTGCCCATTGGCGCAGCCGCCCTGAAGGAACTGCGGACGGTCGACGACGCCGGCCGTCCCTGCGCCCCGTACATCGCGACCGGCGACGACGTGGGCTCTCCGCTGCGTTGCTGCCTGCGCCCCATCACGCTCGGCGAGCGGATCGCCCTTGTCTCGTACGCCCCATTGCGCCGCTGGGCCGCCACGAGCGGTGCGGATCCGGGCGCGTACGACGAGCAGGGTCCCGTCTTCATCCATGCCGACGACTGTGGCGGCTTCACCCCCGACGGGAACTACCCCTTCGCCCGGCCGGGAGCCCTGCGCACGGTGCGCCGCTATGACGCCCGCGGCCGTATCGCGGGCGGCCGCCTTCTGGAGATCCCCGAGGACGCCATCACTGGCTTCGACGCGGCCTTCGACGATGCCTTCAACGATCCGCACGTGGTGCTCGTGCACGTCAGAGCCCTGGAATACGGGTGCTTCCACTTCGAGGTGCGACGGCCTCCGAGGAGCCGGTAGCAGCGGCACCGAACGAGCGGCCCACTCCAGGTGTTCGGCCGCCGGCCCCTGGCTGTCAGAACGTCATCATCCTGGCCCGATTCCGTCGGCGGACCACAGCCGGAACAGGGCGATCGCGGCGATGTGCGGTTCGGGGTCGCCCGGGGAACCGGCGCCGCCGCGCGCGGCCAGTGCCTCCGCGGCCACGGCGACGAGCCGGTCGGTCATGCCCTGGTGGTACGCCCGCAGTGAGGGCGCGGACCTGGTCAGCGCGCCGGACCGGCTGATCCGGACGGCGCCGTCACGGGCACCCCGGGTGGCTCCGTTCCTGTACGTACAGCTCCGCCCACACGGTCTTGCCAGGAGCGGCCGGGCGAGGGCTGACGCCCCATCCGTCCGCGAGCGCGGTGACGAGAAGCAGGCCCCGCCCGGACTCGGACAGCGAGTCGGTCGCCGCCGGGGGACTGGCCGGAGGCTGCTTCTCCGCGCGGGTGTCGGTCACCTCGATGCGTAGGACGTCTTCGGCGAGCGTGAGCCGGACGTGGAAGTCCCGACCGGGGACGTGGCCGTGGCGTACGGCGTTGGCGGTGAGCTCCGCGGTGATGAGGGTGAGCGTCTCGTTGACCGGGCTTGCGTAGGGGTGACCCCAGGAGTCCAGCCGGTGCGAGACGAGCCGGCGGGCAAGACGCGCACCTCGGGGCGTCGAGGTGAAGCGCATGGTGAACTCGTGTTCGGGCGCGGCGCGTTGTGGCATATGCCCATTCGAGGGCGTTGTTGACTTCATAGAGTCGACGATTATGGACTCTGCGTAGCGTTGAACAGGAGCGAGCCGTGACGGGTGGGGCCTGTACATACCATGGGCGCGCTTGTACTTGATCTTGGCGTGACCGGCGTGCCGACCGTGCGTTGGGCGGGGCGGAGGCCGGTGACATGGTCGTACGGGAGGTCCACGGCATGAACGACGAGGTTCAGCAGCCGGAGTACGAGGTCGGGACGGGCATGCTGTGCGTGTTCGGACGACAGTTGAGGCTGTTCAGGGAACGGGCAGGGCTCGACCGGGCGAAACTCGGTTCGCTCACGGGCTACTCGGCCTCGGCGATCACGTCGTTCGAACTGGCACGGCGTATCCCGCCGTCGAGGTTCATCGACCAGGTGGACGAACTGCTGCAGGCGGGTGGGGTGTTGTGCGCGGGTAAGGAGGAGGTGGCTCGCGCCCAGTACCCGGCCTTCTTCCGGGACGCGGCCAGGTTGGAGACCAAGGCGGCAGCCCTGCATGTGTTCGCGACAAAGGCAGTGCCAGGACTATTGCAGACGGAGGATTACGCGCGAGCTGTGTTCTCCATGTGGCGTCCGCTGCTGGACGAGGAGACCATCACTCAGCGGGTCGCGGCTCGCTTGGCACGCCAGGAGGTCTTCTCCCGAACCCCGATGCCCACCATCAGCTTTGTCATCGAGGAGTTCGTACTACGGCGTCCGCTCGGCGGCCGAGACGTGATGCGGGGCCAGTTGGAGCAGGTTCTGCTGTACGGGCATCGGCGTAACGTCGAGATCCAGGTGATGCCGATTGAGCGCGACGAGCATGCTGGGCTGGAAGGCCCCTTCACCTTGATCGAGACGCACGAAGGGCAGAGGATCGCCTACGTGGAGGCGTACAAGGACAGCCGTCTCTACACGGAGCGGAGGCAGGTACGGGAGATCGAGGAGCAGTACGGCATCCTTCGGGCCCAGGCGCTCACTCCGCGTGAGTCGCTGGCCATCGTCGAGAAGTTGCTTGGAGAGAGATGAACGCCCAACAGCTCATAGCGCCGATCCCCGAGTCGGCCTGGGTCAAGAGCAGTTACAGCACGGGCTCGGGCGGTGAATGCGTCGAGGTGGCCGCCACCCCCGCCACGATCCACGTCCGCGACTCAAAAGACACCACCCGCGCTGCCCTCGCCGTAGAACCCACGGCGTGGACCGCGTTCGTCGAGTTCGCCACCCTCTGACAGGGGCGGTACCAATCGCAGGGCCCTCGACGGGCATGCGCTTGCCGGGGGCCCTGCGCATGCCCGGACCCGCAGCGACACCCCGCGCCCCCGACGCCGCACCCACCGCGTACCGCACCGCCGTCCACCGCCACCACGGCCAACGTCCGCTGCGAGGCGTCCGGTCGCGACGGCGGTCGCTCCCCACGCTGCGACCACCGTCACGACGCCCAAGCCCGCAGCCACCCGCACTCACCGCACAGAGCCCCAACGAGGCCAACACACAAAGCCACTTGGGGCAGGGCTCCGCCGCACATCCCTGCCGTCGCGACCAAGCGCACGGGCCGACCGGCCTGCGCCCTCGACGGGCGGGAAGCCGTCCCCGCCATCTCACCCCTGACGACGAGGACTCCTCGTCCGGATGGCCATGTCCCCGCCCAGCCAAGCCCGACCACCGGCCCCTCATCCGCTGGTTGATCCGGGAACTCACCGCCGACCTGGGGGCGGGCACAATCGGGAGCCGTGGCCACCCCTCCTGAACCCTCCGTCCTGTACTCCGAGATCGAGAAGTGCGGCAGCCTCGCCGCAGCCCTCCGGCGCGAGGCGGGAGGCGCTCTCGCGGCCGTCCCCGTCACGTCCCCCGACTCCGCCCCGCTGCTCCACGCGAGCGTGCCGAGCACGGTGGCTCACCGCGAGCCGCTCCGTATCACCGCGTGGTCGCACGAGCGGCGGTGGGCGGTCGACGGTGCGGAGCCGTTCCAGGGACTGTCCTTGATCTGCGGCAGGACCGGCGACCTGGCACAGATCGCCAGGGCCGCCAGGGGGTGGCACGACGGGGCGGCCCTGGACGACATCCGCCGCGCGGCGCCTTTCGTGCACCTGACCGGCCGGTTCGAGGTACCCGACCGCGATCCTGTGGGCCTGGCCGAGTCCGAGTGGCGGGGCATGCTCAAGGAGGCGCGCGAACTGGAGTACGCCTGGCGGGAGAGTTACCAGGCCCTCATCGAGGCGGCGTACGCGGAGCCGGCGCTGCGGGCCCTCTATCCGTTCACGAGCCACTGGGCGCTGCGCTTCTCGGCCACCATTCGTCCGAACCTGGCCGTCGTCGGGCCGTGTCTGACTGCGGGCGGCGACGGCACGTACGGGGTGGGCAGGGGGTTCCTCACCCCGGACCTCGGCCTGTTCGCGACGGCGGACGAGGCCGTCGCGATGGCCGTGCGAGGGCTGCCGTCCGGCCTCGGCCGGGTCGGGCTCGGCGACTACGCCGGCCCGCGTTGAAGCCATGTCGGGGTGCCGACCATCGTCCGGGCGGAGTCGACGACATCGTGCCCGGGCACCCTGATGAAGGGCACCCAGGCCGACGAGAAGCGGCTGTTCCCCGTGCTGAAACTGTGGGGGCGGGGCTCCCGCCGCCGTGTTCCACAAGGACGACCTACGCACCGAGACCGCGGGCGGCACCTTCGGTTCGGCCCTCACGGAGGCGCTGGCCGACGGCAGGACCCACGGCGCCGTCGTCCTCAACGCCATTGACGACCGGCTCGCCAAGGAGCCGAAGTTCGGCGACGGCGCCTGGCGGATCGACGACGTGCCCGGTCTGCGCGACCTGCTGCGGGTGGCGGCCACCCAGGGCATGGCGGTCGTCCTCACCAGCGACCACGGCCACGTCGTCGACCGGCACGGCACGGCACGGCACCAGGATCGACACCGCCACCGACCGTTCCTCCGCCCGTCACCGTCCGCCCGTCACCGTCCGGCCGTCGCCGCCCGCCCGCCACCGTCTGTCCGCCGGCGGCCCGCTTGCGGAGCCCGAGATCACCCTGACGGGGCCGCGCGTGTGGCCCGAACCCGGGGCGTCCGTCGTCGCCCTGTGGGACGCCGACTCCCGCCACACCGCCCACAGGGCCGGCTACCACGGCGGCGCCTCCCTCGCCGAGTTCACCATCCCCGTACTCGCCTGCCTGTCGTTCGGCACGGAGCCCCCCCCCACGGGTGGCGCGAGCTGGGCGACCAGCGGCCGGCCCGGTGGACGCCGGAAGCGACAGGCACGGCGTCGCTGCCGGACGAGCACGCCGCCCGGCCGGCGACCGCGACGGCTCCCGCAGACGGTGCCGATGCGGTGCTGGGTGAACCGGTGCGCTTCCAGCACAGCACCTGACCGGTGTGCTGTGCCGCCCAGCACAGCTGGACGCGGTCGGGCTGGTGCGTCACCGGGATGCCTCACCGGGAACGGCATCGCCATACGACGCTCCCCCTCGCTGCCCCACCCGCCCGTCGATGCGCTCGCGCAGCAGGTCGGCGTGGCCGCAATGGCGGGCGTAGGTGCGGGCGGTTCCGGCCCGCCACCCCATTCTCGGTGGCGGGACGGTCAGCGGGCCGGCGGCCGGGTCAGCGCCAGCACGCTCAGGCCGAACATCAGGACGCCCAGCGGGAGATGGACCGACGGGACGTGGGCGATGCCGAGGGCGACCTGGGCGGAGGCGAGGGCGAGGAAACCGAGGGCGTGCGCGACGGGGCGCGGTGAGCCGCCGCCCGGCTTCCACGCCAGTACCGCCGCGAGGACGTACAGCATCGACGCCCCGTACATCACGCGCGCCCCGGCGCTGTGCAGCGTCTCCCCGTAGGACGAGGTCAGCAACAGCCCGGCGGAGACCGCCTGGAGGAAGATGGTCAGGGTTTGCAGCGCGATCGCGGTGCGCAGGAGCGAGAAGCGGTGCCGCCGTGCCGTCACCTGGGTGGCCATGTCACGTCCCCCTTTTCCGCCGCCCGGAGGCCGCGTGGATCGATAAGGTCTCACCAGCACGACGACACGGGGCCGCGAAAGGTAAGGCGGGAGGCGGTCGTCGCAGTGGGGGGTGCGGTGCATGGGGGTGGTGGGGACGGACGTCGGGGGTGCCGGGGGTGCCGCGGGCGCCGGGGGCGTCGAGGGTGAGCGGCGTCAACTGCTCAACGTCGCCTACCGGTTGCTCGGCTCGCTGGCCGAGGCCGAGGACGCCGTGCAGGAGGCGTACGCCCGCTGGTACGCGCTGCCGGGGAGCCGCCGGGACGGGATCGTGTCCCCGGGAGCCTGGCTGACGACGGTGACCGGGCGCGTCTGTCTGGATGTGCTCGGGTCGGCGCGCTCCCGCCGGGAACGGTATGTCGGCGCGTGGCTGCCGGACCCGCTGCCCGACCGGGGGGAGCGGAGAGGGCGGGAGGGTGATCGCGGCGGTGCCCTGGCCCTCGCCGGTCCCACCGTGTCCCTCGACCCCGCCGACCAGATCGTCCTCGACGAGTCGGTGACCATGGCCTTCCTCGTCGTCCTGGAGACGATGACGCCCGCCGAGCGGGTGGCGTTCGTCCTGCACGACGTCTTCCGGTACTCGTTCGCCGAGATCGCCGGCGTCCTCGGCCGTACCCCCGGTGCCTGCAAGCAGTTGGCGGCCTCCGCCCGGCGGCGGGTGGAAGCGGCGGGGCACGCCGCGGTGACGGCCGGCCAGGCCGAGGCGGTCCGCCGGGTCAAGGAGGCCTGGGAGAGCAGGGACATCACGGCCCTGATCGGCCTTCTCGACCCGGAGGCCGTGATGACCGCGGACGGTGGCGGCCTCGCCGGTGCCGCCCCGCACCCGGTCGAGGGCGGTACGCGCATCGCCCGGTACATGGTCGCCATGGCCGAGCGGGCCCCCGGACTCGAACTCTCGGAACGGTCGGTCAACGGCACCCCGGGCCTGGTCGCCCACCGCGCCGGCACCGTCCTGACGGTGGCCTCGTTCGCCCTCACCGCCGGACGCGTGACCCGCATCTGGGCCGTCCGCAACCCGGACAAGCTGCAGCTCTGGGACTGACCCGAGCCCTGGGAGCAGGCTCCCTACGCCTTCCTGGCCAGCCCCGCCGCGATGAGGCGTTGCCAGACGGTGAGGTCCTGTTCGCCGCCGTTGCCGCCCCACGGGCTGTCGACCGTCTCCGGGCGCCACAGCGAGGCCGGCACGATGCCGGGATCGAGGATCTCCAGGCCGTCGAGCAGGGCCTCGATCTCCTTGTCTGTGCGCCAGCGGCCGCGGCCGAAGGTCTGCTGGAGGACGCGCTCGGCCTCCTCGGTCTCCGGGTTGTTGCCGGAGCGGAAGTGGCTGACGAAGAAGTGGCTTCCGGCCGGTACGCGGTCGCGCCAGTAGCGGACGATTCCGGCCGGGTCCTCCTCGTCGTTGACGTGGTGGAGGATCGCGCTGAACATGACGGCGACGGGGCGGTCGAAGTCGATCAACTCCAGCGTGTCCGGGTGGTTGCGGACGCCCGCGGGGTCGCGCACGTCGGCCCGTACCACCCGCGTCCGGTCGTTCTGCTCCAGCAGCGCCCGCCCGTGGACCAGTACCTGGGGGTCGATGTCGACGTACACGACCCGGGACTCGGGCGCGTGCCGCTGGGCGACCTGGTGGACGTTGTCGGCGGTCGGGAGGCCGCTGCCGAGGTCGACGAACTGCCGTATCCCGGTCGTCGTCGCGATCTCCGCGACCGCCCGGGTCAGGGCCGCACGGTTGGCGAAGGCGATGGCCACCGAGCCGGGCAGATCGCGCTTGAACACGTCACCGACCTCGCGGTCCGAGGCGTAGTTGTCCTTGCCGCCGAGCAGGTAGTCGTACACGCGTGCGATGCTGGGCTTGCTGGGGTCGATGGAGCTGCCTTCAACCGTCATGCCCCCATCCTCTCCCGCAAGTCCGCCCGCCGACCAGCACTTTGGCGTACTGGGAAGGGGAAGCGCGGTCCGGCGGCGGCCCCACCTCCTTCCGCTCCTCCGCGACTGAACGTGTCGTATACATTCATTCGGATTGTGTGCGCTGTGTACCACATCAACACGTTTGCCGTTGAGACGGTTCTGTTACCCGTGTACGGTGGCCCGCATGACGGACAACGCCGCTTCCTCCGCCGGTCCGCTGGTCTCCGGCGCAGAGATCGCGCGGCTCGCGGGGGTGACCAGAGCGGCGGTCTCCAACTGGCGGCGGCGTTACGACGACTTCCCGCTGCCCGCGGGCGGCGGCGCCCACAGCCCGCTGTTCGCCCTCGCCGAGGTGCAGGCGTGGCTGGACCGGCAGCGCAAGGGGCAGGACGTCTCGGACGAGGTCCAGCTGTGGCAGGCACTGCGCAGTGCCTACGGCGACGAAATGATCCGCGGACTCGCCGATGTCGCACAGGTGCTCTCCGCACCGTCGGACGAGACCCCGGATCGGCTCCCCGCAGAGGCGGCCCGCCTGGTGCGCACCCTGGCGGCGGACACCTCCGCGCACGACGTGGTGACCGCCCTCGTCGAACGCCTCACCGACTCCGTCCGCAGGGCCGGTTCGGACCAGATCACCTCCCCGCGCGTCGTCCGCGCCGTACGGCACTTCGCGGGCCAGCCGGCAGCCGACGCCACGCTCCTCGACCCCGCCTGCGGCATCGGCACGCTCCTCCTCGCCGTCGGCCCCGAGCAGGGACCGAAGCGGTACGGCCAGGAGGCCGACGCCGACAGCGCACGCTTCGCCCGGCTGCGCGCCCGCCTCACCGGACGCGGCGGCGTCGAGATCGAGACGGGCGACTCCCTGCGCGACGACCGCCTGCCGGGGCTCAGGGCCGACCTCGTCGTCTGCGACCCACCGGTGGCCGACTCCGACTGGGGGCGCGAGGAACTTCTCCTGGACCCCCGCTGGGAACTGGGCACCCCCTCCCGGGCCGAGGGCGAACTCGCCTGGCTCCAGCACGCCTACGCGCATACCGCGCCCGGCGGCCGGGTCCTCATGGTGATGTCCGCCTCCGTCGCCTACCGCAAGGCCGGCCGCCGCATCCGGGCCGAACTCGTCCGCCGGGGCATCCTCACCCAGGTCACCGCCCTGCCCCCGGGCACGGCCGTCTCGCACGCGCTGCCCGTGCACCTGTGGCAGCTGCGCCGCCCGCTCTCCCCGGGCGACGCCGCCACTCACGTCCGCATGGTCGACCTCACCACGAACGACCCCGACGGCACGCTCGAGGCACGGCCCGACCAGTGCGCCGACGTGGCGCTGATCGACCTCCTCAACGACACCGTCGACCTCACCCCGGGCCGCCACGTCGTGGAGACCCACCGCGAGTACGCCGCCGAGTACGAGGCACTGCGCGACGAACTGGCCGAGCAGGTACGGGCGTTGGCCGAACTGCTGCCGGCGCTCACCGGTACCGACGGCCCCGGCATCCAGGACGGCCCCACCGTCAGCGTCGCCGACCTCGCGCGCGCCGGGCTCGTCGCCTACGGCACGCCCGAGCCCGCCTCCGTCAGCGACCAGCTCGACACGGACTTCCTGCGCGGCTTCCTGCGCAGCGCCGCCAACAACCGGCGCTCCACCAGCGCCAGCGGCACGTTCCGCCTGGACGGCAAGGGCGCGCGCGTCCCGCAGATGGACATCGACGAACAACGCCGGTACGGCGCGGCGTTCCGCGCCCTGCGGGAGTTCGAGGAACGGGCCGGGCGAGTGGCGGAACTCAGCCGCGAGGCGGCGACGCTGGCGCGGGACGGCTTGGGCAACGGGGCGCTGCGGCCGGGGGACTGAGACGGGGACGGCAGGTCACTGCTGCCGCGGTACGAACGGACTCCCCGTCCCGCTCCACGACACCGCCAGCGCCTCCCGCGCCCTCGTGCACGCCACGAACAACAGGCACCGCTCGCGCAGCAGGTCCGACCCGTGCTGCAACGCGTCCACCGCCGCCGGCGTCACCTCGCGGATGAACGGCACCGCGCTCGCCGTCGCCCCCAGCACCGCCACGCACCGGAACTCCAGCCCCTTCATGGCGTGCATGGTGGCCAGCCGCACGCCCTCCTCGTCCGCGCCCGGGTTGTCCCGGACCCGGACCACCGGCACCCCGGCCGCGCGCAGCCGGTCGTACGCCTTGTCGAGCAACACGTTGAAACGGGCGCACACGCCGATCTCGGAGGGGCGGATACCCTGCGCGATCCATCCCCGCACCCGCTCGACGAGCGCCGCGACCTCCGCCGTTTCCGAGCCGTACGCGTCCACGTGCGGTCTGCGGCCGTGCAGCAGGGACCGGTAGCCGGCCAGGGTGTCGGAGCCCTCGCCGCTGAGGTCGTCGACCGACACCGGTGTCATGATCCCCGTCGACCAGGCCAGGATCTCCTCCGTACTGCGGTAGTTGACGCGCAGCCGGTGGGTGCGGCCGGCGACCGGGATGCCCAGGGAGCCGAGCGACACCTTCGCGTCGTAGATCCGCTGGTGCGGGTCGCCCGTGAGGAACAGGTCGTCGTTGCCGGGCCGTACGGCGCCGCGCAGCACCCGCCACTGCGCGGGGTGCAGGTCCTGCGCCTCGTCCACGACGACGTGGTCATGTGTCGGGGCGGAGGCGGACAGCAGTTCGGCCGCGCGGGCGCACACCTTCAGATAGGTCGTGGAGCCGCGGTCGCGCAGCATCCGCTCGAACAGTTCGACGGCCGGCCACAGCTGCTCCCGTCTGACGGGGGACAGCGCGCTGCCGCGGCCCCGCCGGGAGGCGGCCCGGTAGGCGTCGAGGGTGCGCAGGTCCTGGGCGAGGATCACATGCCGGTACTCCTGCGCCAGGAACTGCTCCGTCCACGGCAGGCCGAGCTGCTTGACGACGCGGCTCCACAGCTGCCGTTCGTCGCGGTCGCCGACGGGGGAGGGGGCCCTGCCGTCGAGACGGGTGACGACGGCGTGCGCGTACGCGTTGACCGTCGTCACCTCGACCCGGTCGAGCAGTGCCGCGCCGCCGCCGTCGCCGCTGCCCAGGAGGAGGGCGAGGTTCTCGCGGAGTGAGGCCGCCAGCGCGTTGGTGTACGTGGTGAGCAGGATCCGGCTGTCGGGGGAGCGGGTGAGCAGATGCTTGACGCGGTGCAGGGCCGCGACCGTCTTTCCGGTGCCCGGACCGCCGGTGACCTGCACCGGACCGCCGTACGACACCCGATAGGCCACCCGCCGCTGCGAGGGGTGCAGGAACACCCGCCAGGCGGCGAACGGCTTCTCCAGGATGTCGGCCAGCTCCTCGGGCCCGCTGACCAGCGTGATCCGGCTGCGGGTGTTGGCGATGGCGGCGGCCAGGCTCTCGTCCGGGTCCGGCCCCGCGTCGACGGGACGGCGGGCGGTGACCACGTCCCGGTAGACCACCTCGGGGCTGTACCCGTCGGCCAGGAAGTACAGGACCTCGTACTGGTCCTCCGGCAGCAGCGTCTGGAAAGCGTCGAGCTGCTGCTTGTCGATGACGGTCCGCACCGCCCGCAGCACCTGGTCGTCGATGCCCAGTTCACGCAGGACGGTGTCGGAGTACTTCGCGAACAGCAGCGTGGGCGCGTCGGCCGCCGCCTTCTCCAGGGCGGGGGTGAGCTGGTCGATCGCGACGGCGTTGCGGACCTCCAGCGCGCGGGTCGCCGAGTTCGTCGTGTACAGGCGCTTGGCGGCCCAGGTGTAGGCGTCGTCGTGCGGGACGACGTTGACGAGCAGGAACACGTCGCTGCCGTCGTCGGGGGCGAGGACGACGCCGCGCCAGAAGTCGTTGATGCGGATGGTCCGCATCCGGGTGTCGGCGGCCTTCTCGACCGACTCCAGGTGCAGCCCCTTGTCCTGTTGCAGCTCCGGGACGCTGAGCAGCTGGAACTTCTGCATCGCCTTGCGCACGCCGTTCCTGACGGACTTCTCCAGGGAGTCGTAGCTCTCCCAGAAGCTGTTGGCGAACGCCAGCTGCGGCACGAGGCCCACTCCCCACCTGAACGGACGAAACGTGTCCGATCATACGGGCGCGGCGCTCACCCGCATCCGTCGCGCCACCTCGGCGATGTCGGCCAGCAGCCCCGCCGGTTCCTGGTCCAGGTCGAGGGCGTGCTGGTGGATCAGAACGCCCGCGTGGCGCACCCGGTGGGCGGCGTGCGCGGCGTTGCCCTTCGCGTAGACCAGGTGCCCTTCGGGCAGGCCGAGCGCGGTGCAGTACGCCAGCATCTGGTACAGGTCGGCCTCGGGGAAACCGCCCGGCCCGCGCGGGAGACGGCCCCGCGCCCGCACCTTGTACACGGCCTTCTCCGCCTTGTACTTGGCGTCCGCGACCGCGCACGGGGTGCCGTCCGGCCCGTAGAGCACGAAGTCGGGCCGCATCCGGACGGCCGACGCCTCGTCGAGGGTGTGGGCGTCCTGCAACCGGGCCGTGTGCCCCGAGCCGCGCACCGCCTCGCGCAGGGCACACGTCACGAAGTCCTCGAAGAGCCGGTTCATGTCGAACAGGAACCCCTCGATGCGCAGTCCGCCGGGCGCGTGCTCGGGCGAGGCGTCCTCCAGGACGGCACCGGCCAGGCGCAGCGCCTGGTGGTAGCGGGCGTTGAGCCGGGTCGGCCGCCAGTCCGGCAGCCGCTGCCCGCGTATGACGGGGGTGACGTCCGCGAGCCGGGCCCGCTGGTGCAGCAGCCGGCGCCGCACCTCGCGCGGCACGCCGGGCAGCCGCAGCAGGCGCTCCACCGCCATGCGCAGCAGGCGGTTCTCCGCGATGTCGGTGGTGAACTCGTCGTACGCCACCTCGACCGGCGGCACCGCGCCGAACCGCCGCCGGATCTGCTCGGCCTCCCGGATCCGGCCGCGCACGACCAGGGCGCTTGCCTCCGTCTCCCGGTAGCCCTGGAGCAGGCCCTGCCGCAGGGCCCGGTCGACCTGCCGTTCGACGGCGTGGGCGAGCGCGGGCAGCAGCTCCCGGTGCCCGGCGACGTCGACGTCCCCCTCCCGCCAGGGGCCCCTCGGGTCGAGGCTGTAGCCGAGCAGGAAGAACAGCCGGGCGATCGGCACCTTCGGGGCGACCCGCACGGTCACGGGCGCCCCGGCCCCCGGCACGGTGAGCGCGACCGCGCCGACCCTGCTGCCGGCGCGCAGTGACCAGTGCCCGGGCGCGTACGGGTCCGGGGCCGCGTCCACGACGTTCCCGACCGCGAGCGCCCGCCCCACCGCGTCGGGCAGGGCGATGCTGCGGGCCGGGCCGTACTCGACGAGGTCGATGCTCCGGGCCGGCCCGTGCTCGACCGGCTCGACGACCGTGCTCACCCCAGCGACTCCCGCAGCGCCGCCGGGCCGTACCGCTTCTCGACGTCCACGCCCTCCCCGTAGTGGTGCTCCTCCAGCAAGGGCAGGATCTTGGTCCGCCAGGTGCGTTCCAGGCCGCCCTCCCGGTAGACCCCCTTCTTCATCAGGTACGACGGCCCGATGCGGAAGTCGGGGTCGTCGATGCGGGAGTTGAGCGCGTCGAGCAGATCGGCGGGCTCGGCGCCGCGCTCCTCCCGGGCGAGCCAGCGGCGCAGCAGCCCGCGCGTCGGCTCCACGCGCGGCGACAGCTCCACGAACGCGAACCGCCGCCGCATCGCCGCGTCCACCAGGGCGATGGACCGGTCGGCGGTGTTCATCGTGCCGATCACGAACAGGTTGGGCGGCAGCGCGAAGTCGTCCCCCGAGTAGGTCAGCCGCACCGACTTGTTGCGGTACTCCAGGAGGAAGTACAGCTCGCCGAAGACCTTCGCCAGGTTGGCCCGGTTGATCTCGTCGATGACCAGGAAGTGCGGGACGTGCCGGTTCCCCTCGCGGGAGGCGAGGTCGGCGAGCTCGCGCAGCGGTCCGGCGGTCAGCCGGAAGGCGACCTCCCGTGTCTCGGGGTCCTCCTGGGGCCGGAACCCCTCGAAGAAGTCCTCGTACGCGTACGAGGGATGGAACTGCACCAGCTTGACCTGCTCGGGCCCGCCCCCGAAGTACTCGGCGAGCCTCAGCGCGAGGTAGGTCTTGCCGGTGCCCGGCGGGCCGTGGAACACCAACTGCCGCTCGTCGGCGAGCAGATCGCGCACCTCGGCCAGCCAGGCGGGGTCGTGCACCAGCAGTTCGGCGGCCAGCGCGTCGGTGGGCGCGGGCAGTTCGGGGTCGCGGCGGGCGACGAGGGCCGCCGCCTCCGCGGTGGCGTCGCCGTCCGCGGACCCGGCCTCCTCGGCCAGTTCCTCGTCGCTGCGGCCGAGTCCGTCGACGAGGGGGAGCACGGGGGTCAGGTCCACGACGTCGTGCTGCACGGACAGCTTCTGCTGCAACGCCTCCGGCAGCGCGTCGTACGGCACGCCCTCGGGCCGCCACGCCGTTCTGCGGCGCAGGTTGGCGAGCCCGCCCTCGGACTCGACCTGCTCCGCCCGCCCCTCGACGAGGCCGACGTACAGCTGTCCGCCGGAGATCGTGCAGACGGTGTCGCCGGGCCGCATCTGAGTCAGGAAGTAGTGCAACTCGTCGGCCAGCGCCTGCTTCTGGCTGTACGAGGCGGTGGCGTCGTAGCCCTCCTGGACGTACCGGCGCAGGGCGCTCTTGGTGGGGTCCTCCTCGCCGAGCGGCGGGAGGTGCGCCGCGGCGAGCGTGACCAGGCCCTCCGGCAGCCACAGCCGCCGCACCAGGTCCCGCCCCGCCACGTTCGACCCGCGGACCAGCCAGGCCTTGCGGGGCGGCCGCCAGGAGTGACCGAGGTAGTCGACGAGGGGGAAGTCCTCCTCCACCGTCCGCCACTCCGACAGCGCGTTGGAGCCGTGTCCGGCGGCGAGGGAGGCCGCGGCGGAGGGCGAGTTGCACTCGATGTCCCGCGCGGTCTCGAGATACCCCGGCCACCGCTCCGACGGCCGGACCGCCCCCTCGGCGATCAGCGCCTCCCGCTGCTCCGCCGCGTACCGCCCCGCGCCGGCGGTCAGCTCCGGCCGCACGGGCGACCCGGCGAGCAGCAGGAACTTGGGACTGCCGTTGAGCCCCTTCGCGGGCAGCACCCGCCCCCGCGCGTAGGGACCGCCGTTCGGCAGCCGCAACCGGAACTCCGGGTAGGCGGCGGCCCGCTGGCCCTCCACAGTCATCGATCCCCCACGCTTTCTCCCGCTTGCTCACCGTACGACCGACTCACACAGTAGGGGCTCCCACTGACAGCGGTCCCCGACGGGTGACGGGCGCGCTCAGGGCCCGCACTCCGCCCACACCGTCTTGCCGCTCGGCGGGTACGGGCGTGTGCCCCAGTGGTCGGCGAGGGCGGTGACCAGGAGGAGGCCGCGGCCGGACTCGGAGTCCGTGGGCGCGACGGGGGCGGGGGCGGGGAGGTGGTCTCCGCGTGCGTCGGTGACCTCGATGCGGAGCCGGCCGGCCGCCGGGTCGAAGCGGAGCGTGAGGCGGAAGTCGCGGCCCTGGACGTGGCCGTGCAGCGCCGCGTTCGCGGCCAGCTCGGCGACGATCTGCTCCCCGCGCTCGGCCACGGACGGTGACACCTGCCAGGCCTGGAACTGCGCCGCCGCGAGTAGCCGCGCGAGCCGCGCGCCGCGCCGGGTGGAGGACAACTGCTGTACGAAAGTCCTGACGGCAGCGGTGGCCGACGCGGACGTGGTGACGTTCATGGGGCCACCGTGCGGGGCGCGCGGGGGCGCACGCCATACGGAAGATCCGTACGCTGCGTGAGTGTACGGCGGCGGTGGCTGTGCTTCAGGAGCCCGCGGCCAGGTGATCCTCGACGAACTGCTCGAAGGCCCGCGCGGCTGCGGAAGGGCTGCGTCCCGTCGGGGAGGCGAGCGAGATGGGCCAGTCCAGGTCGGCGTCCGTGATCGGGACGGTGGCGAGATCGTGGTCGGGGGTGACGGCACCGCGCGGCAGCAGCGCCAGGCCGAGACGGTGGCGAACGAAGTCCACACCGGCAGTGATGTCGTTGATCTCGATGGTCACGTGCCGCCGAATTCCGGCGGCGGTGAAGGCGCGGTCGGTCACCGCCCGGTTCCCGTAGCCGGACGGGAAGTCGACGAAGGGCTCGTCGGCCAGGTCCGAGAGCGTTGCCGTGCCGCGGCCGGCCAGGGGGTGCTCCTGGGGGACCACGAGGTCGAGCGGTGTCGAGGTCAGGTGACGCAGCCGTGCGGCGGCCGGGGAAGGCCCGGGGATCGAGACGAAGGCGAGGTCGAGCCGGCCTTCGGCCAGCGCGGTGACGAGCCCCGGTGATCCTCCGCTGGACGCGGCCGTCGCCAGGCGCAAGGAGATCTCGGGATGACCGCGGTGGAAGTGGCCCAGCAGGGCGGGCAGGTCGAGAGGCCCGAGTGAGCTCATGGTGCCGATGTGCAGGGTTCCGCGCAGCCCGCCCTGGACGGCATGGACGGCGTCGCGCGCGTCCCGTACGGCGTCGAGCGCCGCCCGGGCCTTGGGGAGGAGCTCGAACCCGGCGTCGGAAAGGGTGACCTTCCGGGTCGTGCGCACCAGCAGAGGGGCGGCCAGTTCACTCTCCAGAGCGGCGATCGTGGCGGACACGGTGGACTGCACGAGGTGCAAACGGGCTGCGGCGCGGGTGAAGCTGCGTTCCTCTGCCACGGCGACGAAGCACTCCAGCTGACGTAGTTCCACCCCCCATTTATAGCGCACACCGATCGATGTCATCGGCAATCTTCGTTGGACTCGATGCCGTGATCGTCGCAGGCTGGCATCCGGCACCCGGCACCGCTTAGGGGGCCGCATCCCAGCAACCATGAGGAGTAGGACACGTGAGTCTGTTGATCACCGGAGCGCGCGGCGGCATCGGCGCCGGTCTGCTGCGGCGCCTGCACGCGTCCGGGTACGAGGTCCGGGCGGCGAGTCGCGCCCCGGAACGGCTCGAGCTGCCTGCCGGCATACCCGCCGTCGCCCTCGACCTCGCGGACCCGAAGACCTTCGCTCCCGCGCTGGCCGGCGTCACCGACGTCTTCCTCTACGCCGAACCGGCCGGGATCGAAGCCCTGCTGAGCAGCGCGATCACGGCCGGGGTCCAGCGGGTGGTACTGCTCTCGTCGGACTCGGCGGCCCTCCCCGACGCGGAACACAACGCGCTGGCCCGGCACCACCTGCGGGTGGAACGTGCGCTACGGGCCGCCCCGCTGACGGCGACCGTGCTGCGCCCGGGCGGGTTCGCCACCATGGCGCTGCACTGGGCGGAAGCCATCCGTGCCGGCCGACCCGTCGAACAGCTGCATCCGGACGCCCAGCTCGATGTCATCCACCCCGAGGACATCGCCGACGTCGCTGAACTGGCCCTCACCAGCGACCGACTGGACGGCGAGACCGTCGCTCTCGGCGGGCCGGAAGTGCTCAGCTTCCGTGACCAGGCGCGGATACTGGGCGAACTGCTCGACCGTCCGGTCGACCTGTGCGAACCCACTCGTCAACAGGCAGCCGGGCACCTGAGCGCTCATGTGCCCGCGGCGTTGGCCGATGCCATCCTGGACTACTGGGCCGCGCTGCCCACCGAGCACCATGAGGCAGCACGCTCCACCGAGCGACTGACCGGCCGCCCCGGCCGCCCGTTCCGCCGCTGGGCCGCCGACAACCTGGACCTGTTCCGATGAACAGCCGCCTGCGCACAGCGGCGCCCGGCTGAGGACGCGGGTGACCTCGCCGGCCGTATGCCGCCGTATGCCTGCGGCTGTCGGCGGCTGTCGGCGGCTGTCGGCGTGAGAGGAGACCGGACAAGCTCGTCGGAACGGTGGTCGAACGTGTAGTGGCGGTCGGCCGGATGTGGTTCGCTGCGAGGGTGACTCAGGAACTGGAGACCGTCGCCTTCGCATCCGCCGAGGAGTTCGAGGCGTGGCTCGGCGAGAACCATGCCGTCTCGCCCGGCATCTGGCTCAAGCTGCGCAAGAAGGGCCCCGGAATCGTCGCGCTGGACTACGCCCAGGCGCTCGACGTGGCGCTCTGCTACGGCTGGATCGACGGGCAGAAGGCCGGATTCGACGACCAGTGGTGGCTCCAGCGGTTCACCCCGCGCAAGCCGGGCAGCAAGTGGTCCAAGGTCAACCGGGACAAGGTGGCCGCGTTGACCGAGCAGGGCCGGATGCGTCCGCCGGGGCAGGCGGAGGTCGACCGCGCCAAGGCGGACGGCCGCTGGGAGGCGGCCTACGACGGCGCGAAGACCGCCACGGTGCCGGACGACCTCGCGGCGGCGCTGGCCGCCGACCCGGCCGCGGCGGCGTTCTTCGAGACACTGGACCGGCAGAACCGCTACGCGATCCTGTACCGGATCCAGGACGCGAAGCGGCCCGAGACCCGGGCGCGGCGGATCGAGAAGTACGTGGCGATGCTGGCGAAGGGCGAGAAGCCGCACCCGTAGCGGTGGAAAAGGCCACGAACGACGACCGTGCTCCCGTCACCACGGCTGAACCGCTCGGCCACCTCCGACCCGAACCGCTGACGCGAGGCCCGCTGTTCGTCCGCGTGGCCTGGGGCTGCGGCACGACTCGCCGCAGCCCACCCGCGCTCGCGCAGCGCGCAATCAGCGCCGAGCGCAAGGGAACGGGTCAGGCGGAGTGCCAGCGGTCGCGGCCGTCGGAGCCGGGGCCGCAGACCATGGGGGTGCCTGCCGCGGTGACGCCGGTGGCGCCGGCCGGGGAGCAGAAGGAGCCGGGGTGGACGGTGCCGGCGCTGCCACCGGACGAGGAACTGCTCCCGCCGGACGAGGAGCTGCTGCCGCCGCTGGTGGAGCTGCCGCCGCCGGACGACGTCGAGGAGCCGCCGCTCGACGACGACGAACTGCCACCGGTCGAGCCGCCGTTTCCGGTGCCGCCGTTGGTCGAACGGGCGTTGTTCGAACCGCCGTTGGTCGAGGTGCCGCCCGTGGTGGTGTGGGTGCCGGGGGTCTTGTCGTGGTGGTCGGGATCGTTCGCGGGGATCTTGTACGTCGTGTTCTTCTTCGACGGGCACTTCTGGACCGTGTCCGCGTCGGTCCAGCGGCCCAGGTCCAGCCGGACCTTGGTCGTGGAGGTGACGTCGCTGTTCTCGGCGGGGCGCTGGAAGCAGACCCGCCACTCGTCGCCCTTCGCGGCGGCCTGCTTCGCCGTGGGCGCGTCGACGTCGAGGTAGACGTCGTCGAGGGTGACGTCGGCCGTGTCGATGCCGGCGCGGTCCAGGGCCTTGAGCGCCGTGTTGTACGTGTCGCCGACGACGTCCGGCATCGTGGGCCAGGGGAGGGCGCCGCCGTCCTTCACCGGGCAGGGCTCGTCGTCCTTGACGGCGGCGAAGGTGACCATCTTCTCGGTGGCGTCGGCCTTCTGGAAGCACACCGTCCACGCCGACCGCACGGCGATCGCGCGGTCCTCGGGGGACGCGTCGTGGCGTCCGAGCGTGTAGCCGGCCGCGCGGGCGCCCTTCTCCGCCTCGTCCAGGGCCTTGCCCGTGTAGTCGGTGAGGGGCGGGGCCTTCGAGGCGGCCGGGGACGCGCTCGCCGCGGCGTTCTTCGCACCCGCCTCGGTCGTGCTCGGTGCGTTGTCGTCGAGCTGTCCGCCGATGCCCGCGCCGATCACCGTCAGGAGGAAGGCGCCGAACGTGGCGCCCAGCCGGGCGTACCAGCGCCACGGCGGCAGCACCCACACCGCCACCATCGCGCCGATCATCACCAGGAAGCCCAGCGGGAAGCTCACCGCGCTGAGCACCGCCATGAGCGCCAGGAGGCCGAGCACGGCGGGGGTGGTCCGCCACCAGGGCCGGGATCGGGGCGGGGTCCAGCGCGGGGGCGGAGGGGTGTTGTACGGGTTCATGGGCGCTCTCTCGTTCTTCGGCGATCGGCGATCGGCGATCGGGGATCGGTGACCGGCGGCCGCCGGCCGACGGCCGGTGATCTGCGATTGGCGTGTGGCGTGGTCGGTATTCGGTGTGGGCGGTCCGGGCCGGGCTCTTGGCGCGGGTACGACGTCCAACCGGCCCGGCCGCCTTGCCGTTACGCCCCGTCAGTTGGCCAGTGCCGTGCGTTCCACGTGGGCGACCTTCACCGACGCGATGTCGGACACCCCGTGCTTGTCCTGGAACGTGCCGTACGAGGTGAACTCGCTCTTGTCCGCGTCCGTCTTGCCCGGCGCCAGGTGTTCTACGCCGAGGTACGTCTGGCCGACGTAGTCGCCGTCCTTGTCGAAGGCGTTGACGAGGACGGAGTAGTTGGCGGGTTCGTCGCCCTCGTTCGTGATCTTGTAGACGAACTCGTACGTCGACTCCGGCTCGGCGTCGTCGTCCGTGTCGCAGTCGTTGAACGTGTAGGTGTCCGTGTCGTCGCAGTACGCGTCGTCGTCGCTGTCGTCGTCCACATCGCTGTCGCCGGTGACTAACTTGCCGCCGGAGACAGCGACATGGTCCATCGGGTCCCCGTCGCCCGACAGCGCCCAGTAGCTAACACCGCTGCCCACGACGAGCACGGCGGCTGCGGCGGCGACGAGGCGGATGCGGTTGCCCCGCCGTCCCGAACCGCCGCCGGGAGCCGGCGGAACCGGCGTCGGGGGAGTGGCGGGCACCGGAGGAGCGGGGACGGCTTCCGGTCCTTCGGGGGTGTTGTCGGACATGCGGGCGACCGTGACCGCACCGCATGCAGAGCCGCAGGCCGGTGAGCCACTCATGCCCATGCCCGCACTCACCCCTGATGCGCTGCGTGGTGCGGTCGAGCGACTGACGCCGAGCCGCATGCCGACATTCGTCCGTGATCTCGTCGACGCGACCACCAGCGCTCAGCAGGAACAGTCCCTCGCGCCACTGCGCACCTTCGTCCACACGTGGGGTGTGTTCGTCGCGATTCAGCGGTACCCCTCACGCGGCGCGCGCCTGCGACATCTGGAGGAGATCGTGAGTGCCGGTGTCGAGGATCCGACGGATGCCATCGCGGAGATCCGGAAGATCCACGCGGACGCGGCGGCCGAGGTCGGGCTGTGACCGAGGGGAGCGGTAGCGCAGTCAGTTCGTCTGGCTGCTCTCCTACGAGGGCCCCGAGACCTTCGCCGAGGGCAACGCGCTGTACTGGGCGTCGCCCGAGCGTGAGGCGATGGGGCTCGCGCCGGACGACGACCTCGTGCACACCGACGACCGCACGGTCGAGCAGCGTTACTGATGCAGGCGAGGTCCGGCGGCAGCACCTGCTGCCGCCGGACCTCCGCGTCCAGCGTGCGGAACACCCGTCCGCGTACCCGCGCCTTCAGCCGGTCTCAATTATTGAGCTCACGCGGATCTGTGTGATGTTGCGGGACTCGCGGAGGGAAGATTTCGTCCACTTTTTCAGGGAGCGCAGAATAAGGTACCCACGCAGTGTGCATCGGTCCCGTCAGTAGTTCGATCGAGGGAGTGTGTCCGATGTATTCGTGTATCGCCTGTAGAGTGGCGGAGCCCCGATCATCCACCCTGACCGCATGACGTTGGGCAGAATCCCAGAGTGTCTTCCGAGCGTAAGCGCGCAGTGACGACGGATTGAGAACTTCGAAAACCTCAACGAGCTTCCCGCTCTCCCATCGCCAAACCGTATCCATTCCCGTGCCGCCATTATGGTAGAGCACTGCCTCGGACTGTTGAGAGATGCCACTCAACAGGTTCTGGCATATCGATGCCGCCCCCCACGCTTCAAAACAGAGGGACCATTCACCCAGCTCAGTTGCTCGCACCACTGCACCGTCTGGGTCGGAGGGAACTAGCTTCTGCGATTCCCACAGGTCCAGTGCGGGTTCGCCTGAGGCCGGCTGTTCCACTCCCATGCAACGCAACAGAATGTCTGGAGAAACACCGCGGATGTAGGACAACTGGAATCCGGGAAGCTCGAGCCCGAACAGTGCGTCCTCGTCACTTGAGGAATATGACACTATACCCCCCGGCGGGCCGCCTTTCGAAGCATGCGCCCGCTCTCGCTGAAGTCGGCTCTGATCGCGACGCTAGAAGATCAGGTGAGTGTTGGGTGAACTATGAAGTCCTCGCCGCCGATTACATGCCAGCTATTGATGAATCCAGCGTACTTGGAGCCGGCGGTGGTGTTCTGTAGCAGTGGAACGTGTGAACGGACGCATGGTTCTTTGCCGGTGTTGGGATGGTTGGTGAAAGTGTGTATGTGCCACGACTTGTCGTCGGTGTGCCAGAGTGGGACTATTTCGGCGCACAGCGCCCCGTCGGTACCTCCCTGCTTGGTACCCGCGAATGGGTATTCATCGCAGGAGTCGTTCGGCACAATATCATCCCTGGGCTCGAATTTCACCGAGGCCAGATCCTCGCAGGTCTGTCTCCTGTTCTTAGTTTTTTTGGCTACATCGTCGATGCGTGTCAGCTTGGATTCCGAGGTTCCGAACTTTCCCGCCAAGTAGATCTCTCCGTACAGATACGTGACTGCCGCGGCCCCGTATCTGTTGTCCGCAGCAGATATACTGAGAACGGGAATGTGGGATGCAATCACGCATCCAATTGACGTATTCCTGACCATGGTTTTGTCGCACCTGACAGGTCTCGTGGCACTCCAGGTGGCCGGAGTGCCAGTAGCTGGCTTAGTGGCCGGCCTCGCGCTGTAGGTGTATGAAGGCGAGAGGTTGTTGCTCTCGCCGGCTGCTGGGGCGGCGCTGAAAGTGATATCCGCAGTCAGGCTTTCTCCCGGGACCATAGGGGTCCCTGTCGTGGGCCAATTCGAAAGTGCCACGCAGGATCCCCCGCTGCACCCCGCGTTGAACAAGACGTTCGATGTCGCCAATGGCCCTTCGCCGTCAACAAGCGTTATCAGATCCTCCTCTTGCCAGAATCCGCTGTTCCTGTGGAGAGTCCCTCTGCCGTTGATAAGGCTGTGGCTAACGAATACTCCATCTTTGGCGTCAGTGAATGTCGTAGTGACGGTCAAGTTGTAGCAGTAGCTGAATCGAGAATAGTTGTACGAGTTGAGCGTAACCGAGCAGCTCGCGGGAGTTTCTCCGTCAGTTCCCGGGTCCGAGTCGTCGTCGTGCGCCTCATCTGTGTCGTCCAGAGTCGACATGGCTGATTTTGTCGCCGCAGACAAGTCGGCTGCAACTTGGTTGCAGAGTTTGTCCCCGTTCGTGAACGTTTCGCAGCTCTTTCGGGAGGGTGACACTCCGTCACTGAGGCTTTTCGGCTGTGAAGTAGCCAACTTGGACGCTATTTCAGTCTGCGTCACTTTACCGATGTCGACGAGCCCGTCGAGAGGGCTCGCCTGTGCCGCAGGACTCCCTCCTATTATCGACACTGCTAACGTGGACAGAGCGACAAAGGTCACAGGCCATCTGTGTCTGAACGATTTCTTCGGCATGGAGTACCTCGGATCGCAGCGGTGCGGTTGGTCGATAGTCTTCTGATCGGACCCGCCGCAGGCCAGTCGTAAGGCGCATGAATGGCTGGAATTCACTTCATGAGTGGCCGGTGTGAGCGTCCGGTCGTTGGCGGTCAGCCTTTCCGCGGTTGCTCCATGAACTACTCAGTGCGCCACCAGCTCCGGTCTCGACCGGTTCTCCCAGGCGGGACGTGGCCAGCACATCGCCGAGCGGTGGCGGGCAGGACGGACGGCCACGCCGGGGGCCGGGGTGCGGCGCCGGCGAGGTGGTGGCCGAGGAGGGCGTGCGCCCTTCTCGCAAGATCCGGAAGATCCGCGCGGACGCGGCGGACGAGGCAGGGCTGTGACCTGACTGGAAGTGGGATGACAACCCGAACGAGGAGTACCCAGACCGCCGGCCTCCCGGTCGGTGTCATCGCCGAGGTGGGGCGGATCGCCACCGAACAGTTATCGCGTTGACCTCGGCAACGGGCATTTCCGGAAGTGCTCCTGCGGACTGCCGCGTGAACGTGTCCGTACGGTGCGTCAGCGTACGGACGCGTTCGGTGGACTGTACGAATTCCGGTGGGTCACGGTGGGAACCTTCGCACCCTGATCGCGGGGGACTTGGCGCGTGTGTATGTATCTGGAGGTGACCTCGCAATGACGACGACCGACCACGTGGGGGCCGTGGATCCGGCGGAGCCGGGGGGAGCGGTGGGGCCGGGGGTGTCGGGTGGGGAGTGTGAGCGGGAGCCGGATCCGTCGGACAGCCTGCGGACGTTCGGGGCGGTGGTGCAGGCGCTGCGCGAGCACGCGGGGCTGAGCCGGGCGGAGTTCGGTGAGCTGGTGCGGTTCTCCAGGCACACGGTGGAGTCCGTGGAGTTGGGGAGGAGGATGCCGGACGAGTCCTTCGTGGAGCGGGCGGAGGGGGCGACCGGTAACACGGGGGCGTTGCGGCGTTCGGCCAGGTTTTTGACGAGGGGGGACGTGGGCCTTGCGGCCTGGTTTCGGCAGTGGGCAAGGCTGGAGCGTACGGCGGTGAGTCTGTGCACGTACGAGTGTCGGCTGATCCCTGGGCTGTTGCAGTCGGAGGGGTACGTGCGGGCTCTCTGCGAGAACGAGATCCCGCCTCTGTCGGATGACGCTCTGGAAACCACCGTGCAGGTGCGCATGGAGCGTCAGCGACTGCTCCGCGAACGACCCAACACGGCGTTCGACTTCATCATCGAAGAGGCAGTGTTCATGCGCCACTTGGGAGGGCCGCAGGTCACTGCGGAGCAGCTCGACCTCATTCTTGAGCTTGGCTTGCTGCGCAACGTCACCGTCCAGGTCATGCCTGCGAACAGCGAGCAGCACGCGTGCCTTTCGGGGCCCGTACGACTGCTGGAGGTGCCGGACGGCCGCTGGCGAGCGTACTCCGAGGGGCAGGAGAACGGCCGCTTGATCACTGGTGCGAAAGAGGTGAGCCGCATCCATATGCGCTATGCAAGACTGCGTTCGCAGGCACTCTCACCCAAGGACTCCATGGGCCTGCTGATGCGGATCAGAGGAGCACTATGAAGACGTCCGAACTCGGTTGGTTCAAGTCCAGCTACAGCAGCGCACAGGGCGACGACTGTGTGGAGATCGCCGTCGCTGAGGAAGCCGTCCACGTACGGGATTCCAAGGACGTGGCAAGGCAGCCGTTCGCCGTAGGGCGTGAGGGCTGGGCTCACTTCGTGGCGTTCGCGGCCGGGGACTGAGCCGCTTGCTCCCGGCGGTGGGCGTGGGGACGCGCACCGCCGGGACGTCACGTCAGCGAAGGTCCGGGCCGCCCTCGTCGACGATCTCGTCGAGCACGCTGATCTTCTCGTCGACGTCGTCGGAGACGTCCGCGTCGGTGAACGTCACGAACGCCTCCTCCTCCGCGAGGTACGGGTACTTCTCCAGCAGGAACCGGCGTCGATACGCCATCTCGGCCGCGTCGACGATCCCTTCCAGCGTCGCCCAGTTGAGCGTGGAACCGACGACGATGCCGAAGGCGGGTACGGCCTTGCCGAGCCCCTTCTTGGTGAGGCGGACGCCGAACGCCTTGGTGAACTTCTCGGCGACCTTGGTGACGAAGGAGTTGCTGAGGACGTCCCACGTCTTGCCGCGGAAGAGTGCCTGGGTGAGCTTCGAGATGTCGGCCATCGCGGCGTTCTTGGCAGTGGCCGAACTCGCGGTCCCCAAGTTGACGACAGACATGATGAAGAGCTTCTCGGACGGGTCTTCGGGGTCGTATCCGTAGAACAGGGAGATCTGACCGACGGCCCGGGACGACAGTCCGAGTACGGCTGCGGTGTCGGCAGTGAACGCTCCCGCGATCGCACCGGCCGAAGGAGCCGCCGCGGCGCCGGCGGAGGCGGTGATCGCGAGCTGTCCACCGGTGATCGCAAGCCCGGCGCCCGCTCCTGAGAGCGCTGCCATGATGGGGTAGTACCAGTTCGCCGCCCGGCCGCGCACCTTCTCAACGAGTTCGAGGTCGAGTTGGCGCACGTCGGAGAGCGAGGCGACCTCGTGGCCTCGCTTGGTGTGGAGCGCCACCACCCGCTTGGGAGAGAGTCCCGCGCGCGAGATCTTCCCCACCGTCTTCCGTACGGACTGCACGGCCGTGCCGCCCCACTCCGGCATGTTCTCGGCGGCGTTGCGTGCCTTCGCGCCGGCCTTGGAGGCGCCCTTGGCTACGAACTCCTGACCTCGCGACACGGCCGACGCGGCGCGAGGGTGCTTCTCCAACTGTTTCGCCGCCTGCTTGCCGAGCCGTGTGACGCCGTTGGCCACGTGCTCGCCGGCGTTCTGCATCGCCTGTGACAGTGGGCGGCCCTTGTACTGCTGGATGGAGTCCCACACCTCGAGTTCGTACTTCGAGGGCATCGGATCGGGCTGGGTCGGGTTGCTCATGGTCCCCCCTGGGATGTGGATGGCGGTGGTGTGCTCTGTCAGGCGCTGTGGCGGGGGCCGTGGCCAGGGGGTGGAGTGAGGGGCGAGGTGTAGGCCTCGCTGCCCACGAGGGGGGACTCCAGGGTGAGGTCGGCCTGCGCCATGCGGTTGTACTCGGTGAGGACGAGGCGCTTGGTGCGGTACTCGCCGTGCTTGGCGATCTCGTTGTTCTTGAGGCCGCCCGACTCAGACTGGAAGGTCTCCAGAATGTAGTCGGTGTCCTCGGCGGAGATGCCGTACAGGTGGAAGAAGTAGGCGTCCAGCTCGGCACGGAGCTGAGCCCTACGGGACTCGTCCCAACGGAACGGCTCGCCCTCGTCGCCGAGGTCGCGGGCGAGGGGGGTCATGTCGTTGGCGGTGTAGACGAGTTCCAGGACGCGGGGGAGGAGGAAGGGGAGGTGCGGTTCGAGGGTGGTGGGGGTGGGGACGGGCAGTTGCTTCCACACGAACAGCTTCATGTGCGCGTCGCTGATCTTCTGCCGGCTGACAAAGTCGAAGATCAAGGAGGACTGGGTGGCGATGAGGGTGGCGACCAGGGGCGGCGAGACGCGCGGGAGCATCAGGGGGTACGTGTGGCCGACGGCGGCTCGTGGCAGGAACGCGGGAATGGCCGTTCGCTCGTTGGTGAAGTACGTGACGTCACGCCAGCCGATCAACCAGTCATGCTCCCAGTTCACTTCGCCGAGGCGGTCCGCGATGCCACGTTCCTTCAGCTCCTTGCCCTTGCGGACGGTGGCGATTGGTCCATGCTCCGCGACCCAGTAGCGCGGGTCGGCGCAGGCGGCCGGGTCCTGCTTCTCGACGGGGTCGATTCGACGGCGGTCCTCGGTGCCCGTTCCGGTGTAGCTGTTCCAACGGTGGTCGAACAGGTGCGCCATCTTCCCTTCGTACAGGGGCAGCATCCGTTCCTTACCGCGCAGGAACACGTTCCCGTCCAACAACCAGCCGGCGTCCTCCAGTTCCTTCCGTGAGCGGAAGAGGTCGGAGTCGTCGGTCATGTCGAAGAGGCGTTTGAAGAGGATGCCCCAGGGGTTGCCGTTCCGACGTCCCTCATCCCACAGCACCGGGATACGCCGATAGATGTCTGCCGCCAGGGCTGCATCACGCTGGGAACGGAACTTGGGAAGCGTGCCCGTATTGGGGTTGATGAGGGCCAGGTCCTCTGAACTCAAGGCGAAGACGCGCTCGGGATCATCGAGTTCGGTGATGTCGCCGATGGAGAAGCCGAACCGAGCAGCACTCTGCCGCAGGCCACGCCCAGTGAGGGAGAGCAGGCAGAACGACTGCTTTGAGTCGATGTCGAACCACTTGCCGCCCTGGGGCAGCGCTGCCGACCTGGGACGCCTCACCTCGAAGTCGTACAGCGAGACCAATGACTTCTGCCTGGTGAAGTGGGAGAAGAGGTGCTGTGAGCCCGCTCCCGTCGCGATGGAGGTCGGCAGGATCACGCCGAACCGCCCCTCTGGCCCCACCACACTGGACATGCGCTCGGCGAACAAGGTGTCGGTCTGGAGAGAGTTGACGCCCTTGACCGTCAGCCCCTTCGCGCACAGCGGGAACACTCCCGAGTTCCCGAGGAAATGGAAGTTCCCCTTGACCGTCCGCCGCGCCTCCCGGTACCGCGCCCCCGCCTCCGGGTGCTCGATCTCCCATTCCGCGATCCGCGTACGCCGAGCCGTACCGGAGATCGCCGCGATGTCCGGGTCGACCACGCTGAAGTACTTCTTGTCCTCGAAGTCGACCTTGTCCCACGGCGGGTTGCCCACCACGCACGAAAACCCGCCCGCCCAGCCCGTGCCCGGGTCGACCTTCGCCGACTCCCCGGAGCCGTCCTCCGGGACCGTGAAGATCTCCGGGAACTCCAGGTGCCAGTGGAAGAACGCGTACTGGTCCCGCAGGCGGGTGATCTCCTCGTGCGTGGACTCGGGGGCCGCGTCGCCCTCGGGGTCCTCCAGGCCGCGGAACACCTTGTCCGTGAGGGCCGGCGGTGCGTCCTCCCGCTTGACCCACACGAACGCCGCGCACCACGCGTCGGCGAGGTGCAGTGCCTGCCGGTAGTCGCCGGACGTCGACCACTCGCGGAACGCGGCCTCCTTGCGGCGTACGTCCGCGAGGTCGTGCGCGGGCGCCGTCGTGATGCGGCGCAGGCCGGACGCGAACGCCGTGTTGGCGACCCGCGTCTCGGACTCGACGTCGAACAGGCCGCCCTGTCCCGCCCGTTCCTGCTCGTTGCGGGCGAGCAGCATCTTCGCCCAGGCCTCGTCGTCGCCCTCGGCCTTCTTGAACGCCTTGTCGGGGATGCCGTCCCGCATCAGCGCGGGCGTCGCGCCGATCAGGCCGTTGCCGTGCCGGATATGGGCATCCAGGAAGCCCAGCGGACGGCCCGGTTCCATGGCCTCCAGCCACAGGGAGACCTTGGCCAGCTCCACGGCCATGGGGTTGAGGTCGACGCCGTAGACGCAGCGCTCGACCACCTCGTGCAGCGCGTGCCGTACCGCCTCCGCCGTCGGCTCGGGGTTGCGCTCGCGGACGGAGGCGACCCGCTTGGCGATGCGGCGGGCGGCGGCGACGAGGAAGTGGCCGGAGCCGCAGGCGGGGTCGCACACGGTGAGGGAGAGCAGTTCCTCGACGATCGCGTCGGAGGCGTCGGCGGGGTCCGTGCGGCCCGCCGCCGCGGCCCGTTCCTCACCGCGCGCGACGGCGGCGTCGATCACCGGGTTCAGCGTCGAGTCGAGGAGGGTCTCGGTGAGCGCGGTGGGTGTGTAGTAACTGCCTGTCTTCTTGCGGTCGTTGCCGAGGCGGTCGACGAGGGCGAAGGTGCGGTCGGAGGCGCTGTGCTTGGGGACCAGCTCCAGCAGCGCCTCGTAGACCGAGCCCAGTTCCTCGGCGCCCATGTTGCGGTAGTTGACCGGGCGCCAGCGCGAGGAGCCGTGGTCGCGCACGCGGGCGAGGTGGCGTACGGCCTCCAGGAAGTACCGGTTGGAGAGGCGGACGCCGTCGAGGGGCGCGTCGGCGTCCGTGGTGTTGAACAGGCCGCCGAGGCCGCGCAGGGCGAGCTCGGGGCGGCCCTCCTCGTCACCGAGGGCGGCGAGGACGAGTTGCAGGGCCTCGTACTGGTCGCTGTGGGCGGTGCCGGTCCGGCGCAGGGCGCGCTCGCGGAGGCGGACGGTGGAGAAGTAGCGGGTGTAGCGGTCGCGGTCCCGCCCGTCGGCCCGCGGGTCCGGTAGGGCCTCACGGTCCTCGGCGACGAAGAGGAAGATCAGCCGGTAGACGAGGCGGAGCAGAGCGGACTGGAACGCGGCCGGGTCCAGGTTCTCGCGCAGTGCCGCGTTGTCGGGGTGGCGCAGGAAGCCCGTGCCGAGCGCGGTGAGGGCGGCCTGGACGCCGTCACGGTAGTGCTCCAGCGCGCGGGTGCCGGACTCGATGGCGACGGTCCGCCAGCTCTCCAGCCAACAAGCCGACGGCGCCGCCCCCTCCGCCACCTCGAACCGGGACACGTGCAGCAGCCGGTACAGCAGCACGAACTCGCTGAAGAGTTCGCCGTCGAAGATCGACTCCAGGTCGAACTCGACGTAGGACGCCGTCGCGAGGGCGCTGGAGTCGCGGAGGAGGCGGACCTGGCGGCCGTTGGTGAGGACGGCCCACAGGTGGGCCTCCGTGCGGTTCAGGCACTCCTGGAGCATGGACTGGGGCGGGACGCTGCCCGGGCCGGCCGGGCGCTTGTCCAGCTCCGCGTTCCACGGGGTCTGGTGGACGAGGGCGTGCTGCCAGTGGTGGGAGACGGGGAACTTCTTCTCCGGGTCCGAGTCCGCCGTGATGCCCGCCGGGCCGACCGGGGTGAGCCGGCCGAAGCCCAGCTCGCGCCAGAGCGGGGCGAGCCAGTCCGTGTCGGCGCGGCCGGTGGGGTCGGTGGACGGGGCGCCCGTCTCCGTCGAACCGGGCAGGTGCTTGCGCAGGTCGCGCCAGAGCGGCTTGAGGTACTCCCAGCTGCGCTCCGCCTCGTCCCGTACCGAACGCGAGGACGGCAGGCCGTAGTCGGCGGGGCCCGAGCCGGGGACGTCCTTGCCCTCGGAGACGCGGACCAGCATGTCGGCCGGGAGCAGGCCGCCGACCGTGTGGACGGCGGTGAACACCTGGTTGCGGGTGGTGGCGGACATCAGGCGGTCACTCCAGCGGAGGCAGAGGCGGCGGAGGCGGAGGCGGCGGACGCCGGGACGGCGGAGGGAGCGGCGGGCAGGTAGACGTAGGCGCCCAGGACGTCGGCCGGTTTCTGGGCCGTCACGGACAGGCCGCGGACGATCTCGCCGGAGGCCGCGCGGACCCTGCGGTGCGAGGCGTCCAGCTCGGCGGCCAGGTCGTCGCCGTACGACTCCAGGTACGGGCGTACGTCGTCCAGTTGGCCGAGGATGCGGGTCATCGTGCGCTCGCCGGCAGCCGGGGCGGTGTTCTCCGTCGCCTGTGCGTCCAGCAACGCCGCTGCACGCTCCGGCGGGAGCCAGACCGCCTTGCCGGGGGCGCCCTCGAAGGCGAGCAGGCGGGCGTCCTCCGCCACGAGCTGCTTGTCGCCGTTGCGGGACGGCAGGGTGAGGTGGAAGCGGTAGCGGACCAGGAGCAGCGTGGTGCGCGTGCTCACCGCGTCCGTCGTGACGACACCGCAGCGGCGGGCCGGGCGGGCGCCGTCCGCCTCGGGGTCCAGGGCGGCGTTCAGCACGTGGGAGGCGAGCGCGCCCACCACCGGGTCCGTGCGGACGAGGGCGGCCTCGCCGCGTGCCACCGCCGGGTCCGTGCGGAACGGGATCGGGCGGTCCTGCTCCACCGTCTCCGGGCCGACCACCGGGGCGAGCGCGTCCCGCAGGCCGGCCGGGGTGCCACCGACCTGCGCGGTGAAGTCCGCGCCGGACGAGGCGGACGAATCGGACGCGCCGGACCCGCCGGGCGAGCCGGACGCGCCCGGTCCGCCGGACTCGCGCAGCACCGCGCCGAGCGCGTGCAGCGACTCCCGTACGAACGTGTCGATCTCGCCCGCCCCGCCCAGCGCCTCCCGCACTGCGGCGACCTCGCGGGCCACCTCCTCCGGGTGGATCGAGCGCTGCGCGAACCGCGAGCGGGACGCCTTCTCCCGGTCGGCGGCCGAGTTCCAGTCCTGCTCCAGGTCGGCGAAGCTCTGCTGGAACGCGTCCGACTCGAACAGCGCCTCCTGCTCGCCCTGGCGGCCGCGCAGCAGCAGCCACTCCACGATCGCGTCCGTGACGCCCGTCGACATCTCGTCGGGGACGGAGACCGAGATGCCGAGGTCCTTCTTGATCTGGCGGTGCTTCTTGATCAGCACCTCGAGCACCTTGCCGTCGATGCCGTTGTCCTCGCCGTACAGCGTGATGACGCGGACCTCGTCGCGCTTCTGCCCGTAGCGGTCGACGCGGCCCTCGCGCTGGTCGTGCCGGGTGGGGTTCCAGGCCAGGTCGTAGTGGAGGACGGCGTCGAAGCGGTGCTGGAGGTTGACGCCCTCGGAGAGGCAGTCGGTGGCGATCAGGACCCGGCGCGCGGCGGCGTCCCCGCCGGCCTCCGCCGCCAGCTCCTCGATGCGTTCGATGCGCTGCTGCGGGGAGAGCGTGCCGGTGACCGCCTTGACGACCGTCCGCGCGCCGAGCGGACCGCGCTTCTTCGCCTCGGGGTCGTTGCCGAGCTGGTCCGCCAGGTACTCGGCGGTCGGGATGTAGCGGCAGAAGACGATCGGGTTGTGGCCGTCGGCCAGCAGCGCCTTGAGATGCTTGATGAGCGCCTTGAGCTTCAGGTCCTGTGCCGGTCCCTCCAACTCCTTGGCGCGTGTGGCGAGTTCGGCCAGACGTGAGCCCGCGTTCTCCTCCGTCTCGGCGCCGGGGGCCACGTCCATGCCCTCCAGCGCGTCGCTGTCCGCGGAGTCGCTGGTGAGCGGGGCGCCGAGCCGGTCGGCCTCCTCGGCGGAGGCGGCCACCGCGGCGGCCGAACGGGTCCGGAGGGTCTGCGCCGCCGCCCTCGGGGACGACACCAGCGAGCGCAGCAGCGCGATCGCCGACCACCAGGCGATACGGGCCTCGCGCCGGCCCCGGCCGTCCGCCTCCTCCACGCGCTCGCTCGCGTAGGCGATCGCGTCGTCGAGGAGGGCCCGGTAGGCGGGGGAGAGCTTGTACGTCTCGTCCTTGAAGTAGCGGTCCGAGGGGAACGCCGTGCGCTCGGCGAGCGAGTCGTCCGCCAGGCCGTCCTCCTTGGTGAGGTACTGCCGTACGTCCGCCCGCTTGCGCGCCACGAAGTGCTGGGCGAGCAGCTTGCGGCCGGACTCCGAGTCCAGGTCCACGTCCGCCAGTTCGGGCCTGACCAGGGCCAGCAGGTTGCGGAACGCGGACTCCTTGCCGCTGTGCGGGGTCGCCGTCACGAGCAGCAGGTGGCGCTCGGCGTCCTCGGCGACGCGGCGCAGCAGCTCGTGGCGGAGCTGGTTCTGCGTGCTCACCTTCGTGTCGTCGGCGGTGACACAGGTGTGCGCCTCATCGACGATCACCAGATCGGGGCAGTGGCGCACGAAGTCGTCACGGTGGCGGGTGGACTTGATGAAATCCGTGGAGACGATGACGTGCGGGTAGCGGTCGAAGAGGGACTGGCCGAGGTCCAGGCCCCGCTCCAGGCGGGAGACCGTCGAGGACAGCACCAGCTCGGCGTCGATGCCGAACTTGGTACGCAGTTCCTGCTGCCACTGCTCGGCCAGCGCGGGCGAGCACAGCACCGCCAGGCCCGTCGCCTCGCCCTGCGCCAGCAGCTCGCTCGCGACGAGACCCGCCTCGACCGTCTTGCCGATGCCGACGTCGTCGGAGATCAGCATGCGCACGGTCCGCTGCCGGAGCGCCATCAGCAGCGGGACGAGCTGGTACGCCCGCGGCTCGACGGCGATCCCGGCCAGCGAGCGGAACGGGCCCGCGCCCGAGCGGAAGCCGACGCGGAGCGCGGTGCGCAGCAGGCCGGCGGCGCGCTGGTCGCCGAGGTCGCCGGGGACCGGGGGTGCGAACTCGGCGCCCTTCACCGTCTCGAAGGCCGGGAACACCGCCGCGATGTCGTCGTCCGAGCCGCCCAGCGGGCGCAGTACCAGCAGGTCGGGCTCGCTCTCGGGGAGCACGACCCAGTCCCGGCCGCGAGCGGTCACCAGCGAGCCGGCGGAGTACGTGAGTGCCATGTCAGTCGTCTGTTTCCTCGAAGGGCCGGATGCGGGCGGTCAGTCGGCGGCGGGGGTGCCGAAGCAGTCGGTGTAGGACGCGGCGAGCGCGTCCCAGTCGTCGCCGGGGCGGAAGCGTACGGCCTCCCAGCCGGCGTCGAGGAGGCGCTCCTCGGCGTCCTCGTCGCGCAGGGCGCTCCGCTCGGTGTCCGGCAGGTCCACGAAGACGGCCAGGCGCGTGCCGGGCTCCCGGTAGACGTAGTCGGGCATCGCGTTGGCCTCGGTGAGCAGGGTGGCGGTCTCCGTCGGCAGATGCAGGCCCCGGGCCTTCAGCCAGCCGAGGAAGTCGCCCTTCGACGCCAGTTCCGCCGCCGTGGCGGTCTCCACCGGCGTCGGCCCCGCCGTCGGCCCGGCGGTGTCCGCGACCAGGCGGCGGTACTGCTCCGAGCGGGACTCCCCGCGCGCCTCCCGTGTCGCCGTCGCCGACGCGAAGCGCACCAGGAGCGCCGCCACCGTGTGGCGGTCGATGCGGGCGTGGTCGAGCTGGTTGCCGTACGTCAGCAGGCACTCGTAGCAGCCGCGCGCGCAGGCCCGGCCGGGGCGGTGGGCCTCGTCGCCCTCGTCCGTGCCGTCGGCCGCGAAGTGGCAGATCTCCAGGGCGCGGCGGGCCGCCCGGGCCAGCGCGTCGTCCTCGGCCTGGAGGCGGCGCAGCACGCCCGCGCCGCCCTCGGCCGCCTCCATGAACAGGATGCGGCGGCGGGGGCCGTCGTCCGGCGGCAGCAGCTCGGCGGTCAGCTCCGCGTCCTCCAGCTCGAACGCCGCCTCGATGCCCCGCTCCAGCGCGTACATCAGCGTCAGCGCGACCGGCTCGGGCAGTGCCTCGTCGAGGGTGACGACGAGGATGTTGCGGCGGTCCTCCACGAAGGGGATGACCCGCTTCTTGCGGCGCCGCTCGTTGCCGTCGGCGTCCACCAGATCCAGTTCGCTGACGTCGCCGGAGGCCTCGGCGGCGTCCTTGTCGGTCATCCAGCGGCCGTCGGCCAGGTCGAGCCAGTAGCCCGGCGGCTCGTCCTGCTTGGCGCGCACCCGGCCGGTGTTGGTGATGCGGACCGTCGCCGAGTCGCCGTACGCGATCCCGGCGAGCGGCCCGCCCGCCGCGTCGGCGACGCTCGCGTTGAGGCGGCCCCGGCGGGCGCCGTGGTCGTGGAAGCGGTACGACGTCTGGAGCCGGAACCCGGCCCGGCGCCGCTCCTCCTCGTCGGAGGAGATCCGCTCCCGGCGGGTGGTGTACACCGTGTGCAGGTGCAGCAGCCCGTAGGTGGCCGAGCCCAGCGGCTCGTCGCAGAAGCCGCAGCGGTCCTCGCGGTTCTTCGGGTCGTGGTGGTAGCCGCAGTGGGCGCAGCGGCGGGCCTCGCCCGTGGTCAGCTCGCCGGAGGAGTCCGGCGGGAGCTGGATGCGGGTCACCTGGTAGCGGGCGCCCTCGTGGTAGATGAGCGCGCCGGGGCCGAACTCGCGGATGGCGAGGAAGCGGGGCCGCTGGAGGTAGTCGCCGTCGCCCCGGCGGCGGCCGACCGTCGGGATGTAGGCGGCCAGCGGCAGGCGCGGGAAGCTGTAGCCGGGCAGGAAGCCCTCGGAGGCCAGATAGCGGTAGGGGTTGAAGTCCGAGAGGACCGACTTGCTGTCGACGCTCTCGTTCATCAGCAGGTTGAGCTGGGTCTCCGCCTCGCGGCGGCGGGCGTTGGCGCGGTTGCGGTCGTACTCGGTGAGGCTGTAGTCCAGTCGCCGCTTGTTCTGCACGTACTGGTCGTCGAGCGCGGCACGGAACAGGGTGCGCCAGCGGTCGAAGGCGTCGTCGAAACGCTCGGGGACCGTGCGCACCCGGTCCTGGATCCAGTCGTCGTGCCACCAGGTGGTGTCGGCGAAGTCGGGCAGCAGTGGGCCGAGGACGCGCAGGGCGGCGTCGACCGTGCGGCGCCGGGCGCCCTCGTCGTGTGCGGCGGCCTCGATCTCCGGCAGCAGCTTCAGCGCCGGGTCGGGGCGGTCGCCGGTGTCGGGGTGGGAGACGTCCAGGACTTCGGGGATCGCGCGGCCGAGGCGCAGGCCCGCCTCGGCGATCCAGATGCCCTGGAGGTGGGAGAGGACCAGGTCCTCGTTGGCGAGGTCCAGGCGGGGCGGGGCGACCGCGCCCGCCACCATGCGCGCGGAGCGGCGGAAGTAGTACTGGTCGTGGCTGTTGCCCGTGGCGCAGTACGTCGTCACCAGCGCGGGCTGGCCGCTGCGGCCCGCGCGGCCGGAGCGCTGGGCGTAATTGGCGGGCGTGGGTGGCACATTGCGCATCATCACCGCGTTGAGCGAGGAGATGTCGACGCCCAGCTCCATCGTCGGGGAGCAGTAGAGCAGCTTCAGCTCGGCCTTGCGGAAGGCCTCCTCGCGCTTCTCGCGGTCCTCCGGCGCCACCTGCGCGGTGTGCTCGCGGGCGAACAGGCCGGAGAGCGCGTCGGCGGTCTCCCGGTACAGCTTGAGGAAGAAGGAGTTGATGCGCGGGCCGTCGCCGCTCTGGTAGGTGCGGGTGAGCGGGTCGTGCGCGCCCGACTCGCCCCGGCCCGCCCGCCACACGAGCGACTGCGCCGCGACCCGGTAGCCCGTCGTCGCCGGGCCGGAGGGCCTGCGGTAACGGCCTGGGCGCCGCGGGGCGGTCTCGACCTCCTTCACCAGGCCCGCCCCGGTGAGGACCGTGAGCAACTGGGCGATGATCAGCTGGAGATCGTCCTGGTCCAGGCCCGCGAACGAACCGTCCGCCCGCCTCAGGTACTTGCCGTACTTGCCGCGCGCGGAGAGGAACAGACTGGAGCGGTCGGCGCCCGGGCGGGAGGGGTGCGGGTACGCCGTGCCGACCCGCGGCTTGTCACCGGCGGACAGGATCCAGGGGTCCACCAGGCGTTCCTCGGTGGCGCGTTGCAGCGACTCGAAGGTGTCGTCGCGGAAGTACGAGACGTCGATGGCGAGGGAGCGGCGCATCTCGTTCAGGAGCGTCTTGACGATCTCCGCGCGCAGGGCGGGGTCGGCGTCCCGGAGCGCCGGGTGTGTGTCCGCCCAGCGGTCCTGCTTGCCGGCCACCCAGTGCAGGTCCTCGTAGTCGATCTCCAGCAGGCCCGTCTGCTCCAGGTTCGGCATGGTGATGCGCCACCCGCGCTCCAGGTCCAGGTAGAGCCGGAAGGCGACCACGTCGCGCAGCGTGCGGGCGGCGTTGCGGGCCAGGCCGGGGGAGAGGTCGGTGTCGCCGGTGTAGTCGGCGGGGGCGAGCGCGAGGGCGTTCGTCACCGCCGAGGCCAGCTCCTCGTGGTGCAGACCGTCCGCGCCGGCGTCCAGGGCCGCGCGGTACAGGGCGCCGCGCAACTGGGTGATCTGCACGAAGTCGTTGAAGTGGCCCGCCTGGAGGGAGGCGTCCTGACGGTTGTCGACGAAGGTGAGGAGCTTGCGCGCCTCCTTGTCCAGGGCCTCCTCCGGCACCGACTTCAGCGAGCGGACGATGGACGCCGAGACGAGGGAGGTCGCGGAGGAGCGGCCTTCCTGGTCGAGGGTGGCCAGCTTGGCGAAGTCACGACCGCGGGTCTGCTCGTAGGCGACGCCGCAGTGGAGGCAGAACAGGAAGGGGGAGGGGACGAAGGCGGCCTTGAGCTCGCCCTGGCCCTCCCGGCCGTAGGGGTCGACGGTGATCGCGCGCGGAACGCGGTCGCGGTAGGCGCGCTTGACGACCTCCTGGCCCCGGTCGTCCACCTCCAGCCAGGACTCCGGCAGCCGGCGGTCGTCCACGGCGTACTGCGTGTTCGACGGCCACTCGCGCTCGTGGTCGACGTACAGATAGCCGTCGCCCTGCCGGCCGCCCGTCGCGGAGGTGTCACGGCGGGCCTCGTAGCGGACCTCGCCGTCCTTCTCGGTGCGCCACACCGTCAGGTACTCCTGCCCGCACTCTCGGCAGAACGCCAGCGGCATCAGCAACTTGCCGCCGCTGCCGGGCTGTTCGAGCTGGTAGGAGCGGGTGAGGTGGCGGGAGGACTTGTCCTCCAGGGTGACGTAGACCGTGTCGCCCTTGGAGAGGAACTGGTGCAGCCGGAACGCGAACAGGGGCCGCTCGGTGACCGGGTGGCGGGCCTGCGAACCTGCCTCCAGAGTGGCGCGGATGGCGGCGGCGCAGTCCTCGGCGGGCACGCCGGACGCCTCGCTCAGCTCCTGCGCCGCCGTCTCGATCTTCGCCGGTCGCTGCCGCACCAGACGGCCCGATGCGTCGTCCTCGACGAGGCCGAAGCGGCCCTCGATCCAGCGGGCCAGCGGGTCGCGCACCAGGTCGTCGTAGCGGCGCGGGGCGGCGGGGGTGCGCAGCCGTTCGGCCGGGACGGTGTCCGGGGCCTCGCCGGTGGCGCGGACCAGGGTCTCGCCGATGACGTGCTCCGGCCGCACCCGGGTGCCGAACAGGGTGCTCGCCACGTCGGCGACCACCTGCCGCTGGTCGGCCGCCGTGCCCTCCGTCGACATCGTGGCGGAGGTGCCGACGCACTGGAGGGCGGAGGCCTGGCAGGCCTCGCGGACCCGGCGGATGAGCAGGGCCACGTCGGCGCCCTGGCGGCCGCGGTAGGTGTGCAGTTCGTCGAAGACGAGGAACTCCAGGCCCCGGGCCATGGTGATCAGGCTCGCCCGGTCGGCGGGACGGGTGAGCATCAGCTCCAGCATGACGTAGTTGGTGAGCAGGATGTCCGGCGGGTTGTCCCGGATCTCCTTGCGCCGGGCGTCGTCCTCCTGGCCGGTGTACCGGGCGAAGGTGACGGGCTCCTGGCCGGCGCCGTACCCGTCGCGCAGGTACTTCTCCAGCTCGCGGAGCTGGCTGTTGGCGAGCGCGTTCATCGGGTAGACGATGATCGCCCGGACGCGCTTGGTGGCGCCCGGGCCCTCCTGGTCGCGCTCGCGCAGCACCTTGTCGACGATCGGGACGATGTAGGACAGCGACTTGCCGGAGCCGGTGCCGGTCGTCAGGACGTACGACGCCCCCGCGGCGGCGGCGTCGATCGCGTCGCGCTGGTGGCGGTGGAGGGTGAGCGGCCGGCCGTCGCAGACGGTGCCGCCCTCGGTCTTGCGGGCCTGGAAGATGCGGGCGCACTCGGGGTGCAGCACCTTTTCCTGGGCGAGCTCGACGACCGTGCCGCCGCCCTGGAAGAAGGGGTTGAGGGAGAGCCAGGGGTCGGGCCACTGGGACTTGCCGTCCAGGTCCCGCTCGACGAAGTCGGCGACGCGGTCGTCGCGGATGACGGTGCCGCCCTCGGTGAAGGAGCGGTAGTCCTTGATGAGGGCGCGGTGGACGCCGAAGACATCCATGACGGAGGAGGGGGTGGGGGATGTGGTCGTGCCGGTCGGGGTGGCGGTCTCTCCGGGGGACCGCCCGCTTTCGGGCGCGGGCGCCGGGGCGGGCTCGCGGAGGGGGACCGTGGGGTCCAGGGCGCCCCAGTGCGGCAGGAGGGGGTGTCCGTCGTCCGCCGCGGCCAGGGGCAGGAGCGCGTCCCGTACGGTGACGGCGTCGGCGGGGCGGTCCGCGGGATTCTTGGCCAGCAGCCGCTCCACCAGCCGGGCCAGCTCGGCGGGGACCTCGGCGCGGATCGCCCGGACGGGGGCGGGCTGCTGGTTGACGTGCCGGTCGGCCAGCTCGTAGGCCGACTCGCTGGTGAACGGAGGGACACCCACCAGCATCTCGTACAGCACACAGCCCAGCGCGTAGAGGTCGGCGGCCTGCGTGACCTGCTTGGCCTGGCACTGCTCGGGCGCCATGTACCGGGCGGTGCCGACGCTGACGCCCGTGCTGGTCAGCCGGGTCTGGTCGGGGTCCTCGACGACGCTGCCCATGCCGAAGTCCAGCACCTTGACGGTGCCGCCCTGGGTGAGGACGACGTTGGCGGGCTTCAGATCGCGGTGGACGACGCCGACGGTGTGGGCGGCGGCCAGACCGGCGGCGATCTGCGCGCCGATGGCGGCGGCCCAGGGGACGGGAAGCTGGGGTTCCTCCGCGATCAGATCGCGGAGGGTCTCGCCGTCCAGGAACTCCATGGCGAGGTAGGGGAGCGGGGCCGCGTCCTCGCCTTCGGTGGTGACGGTGCCGCCCGCGATGAGGCGGGTGAGGTTGGGGTGGCGCAGACGGCGCATGATCCGCACCTCGCGCGCGAAGCGCTGCATCGCCTTGGTGTCGCCGCCGGTGTCGATCCGGCTGCCGGTGCGGCTGCGCAGGACCGTCTTGAGGGCGACGGTGCGTTCCGGGGTGCCCTCCGGGGCGTGCAGATCCTCCGCCTGATGGACCTCCCCCATGTTCCCCCTGCCGATGACACGCCCGACGCGGAATCTGCCGTCGACCAGCCCCTGGCTCACTGCCGCTCCCCTTGTCACCGTGGTCCGTGTTCCTCTGTGCGCGCTGAGTGTTCGTCACCGTACACGAGATGGGTGAGGAGCGGTAGCGTCTAGTCTGTTGACATCATCAACGCGCAGACTTACGGTCCTGAGTGAAACAAGCTGGGGGGTGACCGGGACGGTGCTGCGACCTGTGAACGGGGAGGAGTCGTCCGATGTGCGGGCGGCGCTGGGTGTGCTGCTCAAGCGGCTGAGGCGCGCGGCGGTGGACGGCGTCGTACCGGAAGGGGCCTTCCTTGCGGCCGTCCGGGAGCTCGCGCTCGGCGACGACGAGCGGGAGCGGGTACGCGACGAGCTGGCCCGGCTGGGGCTGCCCGTGCGGAGGTTGCACGTGCACACAGACGGCGACTCGCGGGGAGCGGAAAAGGTTGCACGTGTCGGCGGAAAGAGTGAAGAAAATGTGTTCCCCACGCGTGTCATGACGGCGCGGGCGCTGCTGGCGCGTTACGCGGACGTGGAAGGACGGGTCGGTTCCGGCGCGCTGGAGGGGGTGGTACGGCTCGCGGGGCTCGACCCGGCGGAGGCGGCGGCACTGCGGGGGGCCGTACGGGTCCGGGCGGTGAGGGCAGAGCCCGCGGGTGGTTCGGGTGGTCCGGGTGGTGCCAGGCCGGGGAACGGTGACGCCGCGGCGGTTGTGCCGGTTGCCGACGACGCCGCTCCGGACGTCCCGGATGCCGTGGATGTCTCAGACGTCGCGGACGTGGTGGAGGGGCTGGACGGTCTCGACGGGGCGATGGCGGCGGCGCGGGCCGTGCTGGAGACCGACCGCCTCCGCCGGGGACCGGAGAAGCGGCTGCTGAGCGCGGAGGCCGAGGTCGGGCTGGCCGTACTGCTGCGGGGCGGGCCGGAGCGCATCGCGGAGGAGGCCTCGGAGGAGGAGCTGAAGGCGCTGCCGAGTGGCGACCTCCGTATCCGTGCCAGGGACTGCCTGATCGTCCACAACCTGCGGCTCGTGCACTCCCTGGTGCGGTCGCACCTGGAACAGGGGCTGGAGTACGAAGACCTGGTCCAGCACGGTGTGCTGGGGCTGATGCGGGCGGCGCGGAAGTTCGACCCGAGGATGGGCAACAAGTTCTCGACGTACGCGACCTGGTGGATCCGGCAGTCGATGAGCCGGGCCATCGCCGATGAGGGGGCCCTCATCCGCATCCCCGTCCACATGCACGAGCAGGTGCGCAAGGTGGCGGCTGCCGAGCGGAACCTGGCCGCGCGGGGGCGCCCGGTGACCGCGGCGGACGTGGCGGTGGCCTGCGACATGACCCTGGAGAAGGTGGAGCACGCCCGGCGGCTTAGCCGCCGTACGGACTCGCTGGACCGCGTCATCGGCGACGGCGCGACCCTCGCCGACTTCGTGGCGCGCACGCATGTGCTGCCGCCGGTGGAGCAGCAGGTGGTGGGGGCGCTCTTCGTGCGGGACGTGCTGGACTTGGTGGGCACGTTCACGGAGCGGGAGGCGAGGATTCTCGTGCGGCGCCTCGCGCTCGACGGGGAAGATCCCTCGACACTGGACGAACTCGGAGGCGAGTTCGGCGTCACACGGGAGCGCATCCGGCAGATCGAGGCGAAGATGCGGCCCGCGCTGCGGGAGCGGCTGCGCGAGGTGGGCCTGGTCGGCCTCGACGCGGCGTGCGAGAGGGCCGAGCGGGCGGCGGAGAAAGCGGCGGCGGCCGCGAGGGCGGCGCGGTACGCACGGGCGACGCATGCGGCGCGGATCGCCCGCGCCCGGCAGGCCCTTCGCCGGGCCCGGGCGGAACGGCCGGTCCGGGCGGCGCGCGTGGCGCGGGCGGAGAGTGCGACCCGGCCGGAGAGCGCGGTGGAGGCCACGGTGGAGCCCCTGCGGGTGGAGCCGGTACTGGCGGAGGCCGTGCGGGCGGTCGCGGCTGGCGGCGAGGCGGGTTCGGCAGAGGCCGTGACGGCGGTTCCGGGTGGCGGCGAGGCGGGTTCGGAAGAGGCCCTGACGGCGGTTCCGGGGGGCGGCGAGACACCCGTGGAGCCTGCTCCGGAGGTTTCCAGCGGCGCGGAGGTCCCGGCGGAGCCCGGACGGGCGGCCCCTGACGGTGGCGAGAGTGTGCGCGTCGGGGAGCCGGACGTGGTCGCCGCCGACTGGACGCGTGCCCTTCGGCTGGCGAAGGCGCCCGGCGGGCAGAGTTGGCTCGCCGAGTACGTGCTCGCCGCCATGGGGCAGGAAGATCTCGTGGCGTACCTCGGGCAGACCGCGGCCGAGGCGGTCGTGAGCGTCGCCCGGGACCGGGAGCCGGCCGACCGGCCGGTGCTGACCGCGCTCGAAGTACTCCGACGCGTCTTGGACCACGTCGCGGATGCGGGGCTGCGGCCCGAGGACTTCTTCGAACGGCCCACCGAAGCGCTTCGCGGGGCGACGCCCGGTGCTTACCTCGCGGCCAGGCCGCTGGTGAACGGCGAGTCGCGGCTCGCGGTGCGAGACGCGCTGCGTGAGTTCCTGGCCGCGGTGCCGGCCCGCCCGGAGACGGCGGAGGAACTGGAAGAGATCGAGGCACCGGAGGGTGCGGGCGCGCCGGAGATCACCGCCGAGTGGGGCAGGGCCCTGGCGCTGGCGCAAGCGCCCATGGGCGGAGGCGTGCCCTGGCTCGCGGAGTACGCGGTGCTGGCGCTGGGGCAGCGGCAGCTGACGGCGTTGCTGGGCTCGTCCGCGGCGGACGCGGTGGTGCGGGCCGCGCGGGAGAAGGGGACGCTCGACCGCCCCGTGGTGCAGGCGCTCGAAGTGCTCCGGGAGGTATTCGACGGCGTGCGGGAGCTGGGGCTGCGGCCCGAACATTTCTTCGAGCACCCCGCGAAGGCACTGGCCGGCGTGGCGCCGCGGGCGCACCTTCGTACGGCGCCCCTGACGGGCGCCGAGCCGCGCCGAGCCGTGCGCGACGCGCTGAGCGAGTTCACCGCGAGGCACGCGGCAACGTCGGCGGGGCAGCACGCGCGGGTCGGACCGCCGCGGGTGGAGCCGCCGGTGGAGGCGATCGAGCCGACGGCAGTCGAGTCGCCGGCCGTCGAGCCGTCGACCGTGGCACCGGCGGCCGTGGAACCGGTGGCGGCCGAGCCGGAGGTCGTTCCCGCGGTGGAGGAGTCGCTGTCGGCGGCTGTACCGCTGACGGTCGAACCCCCGGCCGGCATGGCGCCGTTGACGGACGACGTCGATGGGTTGGTCGCCGGGGCGCGGACCCGGCGTGAGGTCAGGTTGGCACTGCTCGTGCGGGAGTACGGCCGTCGGCTGAAGGAGGAGCGCCGCAGCGCCGACGAACGTCTCGCGGCGGCCCGGGCGGAGGGCGAGCGGCAGCTCGACGCGTGGGAGGAGGAACTGCTGCACCGTGCGGACCAGGTACGGGAGCGGCGCGAGAGGCATCTCCAGCGGCAGGCCGAGGAGCGGCTCGCGCACGTGAGGGAGCAGCACCGGGAGTGGCTGCGCGCGTACCGGGAGGGTGCCGAGACCCGGATCGGCGACCTCGAGTCGCGGCTGGCGGACGCCCGGGCGGTCGGCGCCGAGCGGGAGACCGAACTGCGGCAGGCCGAGGCGGCCGCGGCCGAGCGGGAGCGCGCGGTCGCGTCGGCACGGGAGGAGTACCGCCGGGGCGCCCAGGCACGTGTGACCGAGCTGGAGCGGCGGCTGGGGGAGAGCGAGGCCGAGCTCGCGCGGCGGGACCGGTTCGTCGTGGCAGCCCGCGCGAGTGCCGAGGAGGCCGAGCGGCAGGCCACCGAGCGCATCGCGCGGAGCGAGCACGAGGCATGGGTCGCCCTCACCGATCTGCGGGCCCGGCTCGCGGACACCCAGGCGCAGCTCGGCGACGCCCAGGCGCAGCTCGCCGACGCCCGTACCCGGCTCGCCGAAGCCCAGGCGCAGCTCGCCGTCGTACAGGAGGCGGCCGGCAGCCGTACCTCCCTCCGGGACCGCTGGCGTCGGCCCTGAGCCGCCCAGTCCCCGCCTCCTGTCCGAGAAGTCCACAGACCGCGATCACCAGGAACGACATGGATCCCCGACACGAACTCGTCTCCTACCTCCGGCGGCAACTCGTCGGCCCGGCCCGCGGTGCGCACGAGACACTCGACGCCCCGCCCGACCGCCAGTACCTGATGGGCACCCTCTACCCCCAGGAAGCCGACCTCCAGCGCCAGTTGGACCTCGCCGCTGAGGAGCGCGAGGGGGCGGGGACGGAGGGGCGGGCCGAGGACACCGCACCGGCCGGGGACCCCGTACCCGAGTCCAACTCCTGGCTGCCCTCCTCCCTCGGCTTCAGCTTCTACACCGACGCCGACACCGTGGAGGTCGTCTGCGCGGCCGCCCACTACGCGACCCGCTCGCGCACGGGTGAGCGCGGCCGGAGCTGGCAGCGCATTCCACTGCCCGCCGAGACGCACACCCTCGGCCCCGACCGCGATCACGTTCCCGTACTGGACGGCCGCGCCGAACTCCGGCTGCGGCGACGGGCGTTCGGCACCGGGCAGCTCGTCACCGTCGCCCTTGTCAACTCCGCCACGCACGAACCCGGCCTCGGCAGGGCCGCCCACTGGGACCGCATGCTGTTCCAGGTGGAGCTGGAGGGGCGGCCGGTGAACGGCAGGGTGCTCCAGTACCCGAGCGTGCGCCTGGCCAGCCGTGACCCCGAGGAGCAGGAACTGCGGTTGCAGTACCGGCACGTCCGTACCCACGCCGTCGGCCACGGATGCGCGGTCGAGGAGCGGTACGACGAGACGGGTGAGCGAGTCACCGGGCTGCGCGCCGCCGTGCTCCCCGAGGCGGAGGTCACCGGTGTACGGGCGGCCGGCCCCAGCGGCTCACCTGTGCTCAACCTGTGCCACCTCGCCGACCCGGACGTTCCCGTCGACCAACTGCGCGAGGAGCTGGCCGAGTTCGCCGCCGACTACCGCGCCTGGTACGTGGGGCAGCTCAACGCGGACATCCCCGAGTGGGGGCGCGACGCCGCCGACCGGGTGCTCGGCCGGATCAACGCCGCCGTCACCCGCGTCGAGTCCGGCGTCCGCACCCTGTGCGATCCGCGCCGTCCCGAGCTGCTGCACGCCTTCCGCGCCGCCAACCGCGCGATGGCCCTGCAAATGCGGCACTCCGCGCCCGACCTCGCGGGCACCCGGCGATCCCGCCGGGACGCCGTACCGGCAGGCGCGGAGCCCGCGGCCGACGCCGACTGGCGCCCCTTCCAGCTCGCGTTCTTCCTGCTCGCCCTGGACGGGGTGTCCGACCCCCGGCACCCGGACCGGTCCGTCACCGACCTGATCTGGTTCCCCACCGGTGGCGGCAAGACCGAGGCCTACCTGCTGCTGGCCGCGTTCGCCATGGTGCTGCGCCGCCGCCGACCCGACGGCGGCGGTACCGCCGTACTCAGCCGCTACACCCTCAGCCTGCTCACCACCCAGCAGTTCCAGCGCGCCGCCACCACCGTCTGCGCCCTGGAGACCCTGCGCCGTGCCGATCCGGCCACGTACGGCGAGGAGCCCTTCTCCATCGGTCTGTGGGTGGGCGAGACCACCACACCCAACACCTACGAGAAGGCCCGCGCCGCCCTCGACAACGCCCGCCAGGCCGCCCGGCCGGAGGACGTGTTCATCCTCGACCGCTGCCCCTGGTGCGGCACACGCGTTCTGCCCGCACACAAGTCGCCCGACATCGGCGACTACGGAGTGCGCGCCGGCGCCGACTCCTTCGCCTTCTTCTGCCCGCGCGAGACTTGCGTCTTCCACGACGAACTGCCCGTCGCCGTCGTCGACGAGCAGCTCTACGACCGGCCGCCCACCTTCGTCCTCGGCACCGTCGACAAGTTCGCCCGGCTGGCCTGGGAACCGCGCGCCGGACGGCTGTTCGGGGCCACGGGCGGGACATCGGTACGGAACCTGCCGCCGTCCCTCGTCATCCAGGACGAGCTGCATCTGCTCACCGGCCCGCTCGGCACCACCGTCGGCCTGTACGAGGCGGCCGTCCTCGGGCTGTGCACCGCGCCCGACGGCACCGGCCCCAAGGTGGTCGCCTCCACGGCCACCATCCGCCGCTCCGGCGAGCAGGTCCGCGCCCTGTACGGTGGCGGCGTCCAGCTCTTCCCGCCGGCCGGACTCGACGCCCGTCACTCCTACTTCGCCGAACCCGACACCTCCCGCCCCGGTCGCCGCTACCTCGGCGTCATGGCTCAGGGACACACCGCCGGCCGCGCCGCCGTCGCCACCGCGGCCGCGCTGCTCCAGGGCGCGTACGAGCTGCCCGAGGAGCACCGGGACGCCTACTGGACCCTCGTCGCCTACCACCACAGCCTGCGCGAACTCGGCCGCACCGTCACCGCGGCGGCCGACGACATCCCCGCCCAGCTCGCCGGCCTCGACCCCGGTACCGGCGATGGCGTACGGCAGTTGGCGGACCACCAGGTGCAGGAGCTGACCAGCAACCTGCCGCGTGCCGAACAGCCCGTGCTGCTCGACCGGCTGGAGAAGCGGTGGGACGACCCGCAGTCGGTGTCCTTCCTGCCCTGCACGAACATGCTGTCCGTCGGTGTCGACGTCAAGCGGCTCGCGCTGATGCTGATGCAGGGCCAGCCCAAGACCACCGCCGAGTACATCCAGGCCACCAGCCGGGTGGGCCGGCACTCCGTGCCCGGTCTCGTCGTCACCTTCTTCAACGCCACCCGGCCCAGGGACCGTTCGCACTACGAGACCTTCGATGTCTACCACCGCTCGCTGTACCGGCACGTCGAGCCGACCAGCGTCACCCCCTGGTCCGTGCCCTCGCGGCGGCGGGCGCTGCACGCCGCGCTCGTCGTCCTCGTACGGCACCGGCTCGGGCTCGCCGCCGAGAACCAGGCCGGACAGATCCTCGACCGGCTGCCCGAAGTGGAGGCGCTCGCGGAGGAGCTGGCGGTCCGGGCCGAGGCGGCCGAGCCGTCGGCCGGGGACGAGGTCCGCAAGGAACTGGCCGGGCTGATCGCCGACTGGGAGGACGCCGCACGCGAGGCCCGCCGGGACGGCCGCGAGCTCTACTACCGCGGCCAGGGCAAGGGACAGACCAACCTGATCAAGAGTTTCGAACAGAACTACGGCCTCTGGGAGACACCGAACTCCATGCGCAACGTCGACCGGGAATGCCAGGTCATGGTGAAGGGAGCCGACCTGTGAGCCGCACGCTCCGGGTACGCCAGTCGCAGACGGTGGTGCCGTTCGGCGTCGGGGCCGTCTTCGACATCCAGGGTGAGTCGTTCGTGGCCACGGGCATCGGGGACTGGCCGGCCAGGGGCAGGCAGCGGATCGAGTCGGCCCGGCTCGCCGCCCGCCTCGGGGTCAGCGGCTTCCACGCCGCGCCCGCCACCGTCAACGACCGCTTCGACGTCCCCGACGCGCCAGGGGCCCCGTACATCCGCTTCCCGTCCTGGCTGTTCTGCGGCGCCTGCCGGCGGATGAAGCGGTGGCGGATCGCCGACGAGAAGCCCGGGCAGCCGCCGCGCTGCCCGTCCTGCTCACCGGCGCGGACCCTGGCGCCCATGCGGTTCGTGCAGATCTGCCAGGCCGGGCACCTGAGTGACGTCGACTGGTGGTTCTGGGCCCACTCCCAGCGCGACGCGGGTGAACGCCGCAACTGCGGCGAACGTGAGCGGCTGCGCTTCCAGGTCTCCGAACGGGCCTCCGGCCTGGAGGCGCTGTCCGTCGTCTGCACGGCCAAGGGCTGCGGCGCCGGCCGGGATCTGCTCGACATCCTCGGCACCCACGGCATGCGCTGCTCGGGACGCAACCCCTGGCAGCGGGCCGGTGACGCGGTGGACTGCGTCCGGCCGGTGCAGATCGTGCAGCGCACGGCCGGCAACCTGTACTACCCGGTCACGCACTCGGCACTCGACATCCCGGAGACGGACGTGCCCGCGCACGCGGACGACGCTCGCGCGGACGAGGTGCGTGCGCACCATCTGTGGGTGCCGTTGTGCCAGGTGGCGGGGACGCCGCGGGCAGTCATGTACCGGACGATCATTCAGGAGGACACCGGGGCGGACGAGGCGCTGCTCGACGCGTTGCTGGAGGAGGAGACCGGAGAGGCGGCGCCTCCGGGCGGGCCGTCCGGTGATGCGGGCGCGGCTTCCGACGCCGGTGGTGGAGCGGCTCGCCTCGATCTCAGCCGGGAGGAGTGGGCCGCGTTCATCGCCCCCGTACCGCCCGCCACCCGGGATTTCGCACTCCGCGAGACGACGCTCGGCCTCGCCGGTGAGACCACCGACCCCTGGGCCGCGCTCGGCCACCGCTTCGGCCGGATCGTCCTCGCGGATCGGCTGCGGGAGGTGCGTGCCCTGTCCGGCTTCACCCGGGTCTCCCCGGACGCGACCGTCGTCCCCGTCGACACCGCCCGCCGGCTGAAGTGGCTGCCGGCCGTCGAGGTGTTCGGCGAGGGCCTGTTCCTCACGCTGAACCGCACGGCGCTGTCGGAGTGGGAGGACGACCGGGACGTCCGCGCGCACGTGGCCGGAATGCGCGCCGACCTCGACCGCTCCTTCCAGAAGGACCGCCTCGAAGCGCTGACCGGCGCGGAACTCGCCCCCCGGTTCGTGCTTCTGCACACCCTCGCCCACCTGCTGATCCGCCAGCTCTCCTTCGAGTCCGGCTACACCACGGCGAGCCTGCGCGAACGGATCTACGCCCGCCCCGAACAGGACCAGTACGGCATCCTCGTCTACACCGCCGCCGGGGACGCCGAGGGCACCCTCGGCGGCCTCGTCCGCCAGGGTGAACCGCCGCGCCTGGCCGAGACCCTGCTGCGGATGACCGAGGCCGCCGCCTGGTGCTCGGCCGACCCGCTGTGCGCCGAACACACCGGCCAGGGCTTCGGCAACCTCAACCGCGCCGCCTGCCACGCCTGCGCGCTGCTCCCCGAGACCAGCTGCGAGACCGGCAACACCCTGCTGGACCGGGCCCTCGTCGTCGGCGGCGCACACGTACCCGGCTACCTGGAGACGATCGTCACCGCCGCCCGGGCCGCCGCGGCCGACGCACTGGAGCAGGCATGACCCTCACCTACCTCGACCTCACCTCGGACCAGCGCGGCTGCCTGGACGGACTCCCCTTCGACGGCAACCACCTGATCAGCGGCCCGCCCGGCACCGGCAAGAGCCTGCTGGCCGTGCAGCGCGCCGTCATGCTCGCCCTCACCGGCACCCCGGTGACGCTGCTGACCTACTCCAACCTGCTGCGCCAGTCGCTCGCCGGGGCGGTGCACGCGCTGGGGCCCGGCGACCGCTCGGTCCGCGTCACGACCGCGCACGCGTGGCTCGCCGAGTGGTACGGGCCGGGCGCGCCGCGCTCCGGCGACTGGTACGACTGGCCGGCTCTCTGGGACCGTGCCGCCGGCACCGGTCCCGTCCCCGGTCTCACACTGGTCGTCGACGAAGGCCAGGACCTGCCGCCGGAGTTCTACACGCTCTGCCGGATGCTGGGCGCCCGCACGACGGTCTGCGCGGACCAGTACCAGCGGCTCACCGACACCAACTCCACGGTGGAGGAGATCACCGGACGGCTCGGCCACTGCACCCGTCACGAACTCGACGGCAACCACCGCAACACCGCCCAGATAGCCGCGCTGGCCGCCCACTTCCACACCGGCACCGCGCAGCCGGTCCTCCCCGACCGGCAGGGGCCGCCGCCACGCCTGCACCGCTTCCCCGAACGAGGCGCCGCCGACCTGCTGATCCTGCTGGCCGAACAGCACCCCCGACGGAGCATCGGCGTGATCACCAACTCCAAGCACACCCAGTTCTCCCTGCTGGGCAGCCTGTCGCGCCGGGCACCGCGGCTCAAGCCGCAGCTCTACACATCCGACGCGAGGGGCGGCCAGTACCGCAACCTCGACCTGGGCCGGCCCGGCATCGTCCTCGTCCACCGCCGCAGCGCCAAGGGGCTCGGCTTCGACACCGTGGTCGTCCCCGACACCCACTCCGACGCCGCCGAGGACCCCACGTCCGCGACCCTGCGCATGGCGTACTACGTCCTGGCCACCCGCGCCCACCGCGAACTCCACCTCGGCTACGAGGGCGAACACGAGCCGCCGGTGCTGGCACGGGTGCCGAGGGGGGACCTGCTGCGGGAGGACTCACCGCCGCGGTCGCCGAAGGCCTGAAAGGCCCCGCCCCGTGCTCTTCTACGGCGTGCGCGAACTGCCGCCGCCCGCCGCGAAGTCGTGATCCCGGGGCCCGGGAGCTCGCGTCAGCGCCCGACGCCAGTGTTCCGTCAGGTACGTCCGCATCTCGCGCACGTTCACCGACTCGCGGTCGACCATGAGTTGGAGGGCCAGGCCGCGGAGTTGGGTGACGATCGCGGCTGTCGTCTCGTCGAGGGTGTGGGCGATGCCGGGGTGGATGGTGCCTTCGGTGAGGCCTGCCGTGAGGTCCTCGCGCAGGTCCCTGCGGAAGGCCTCCGTGCGGTCGTGGAAGAGGGGAGCCAGGTCAGGGGAGGTCGCGGCCTCGATCCAGAGGAGGAGGAACGCCTTGTTCAGCGGTCTCGCGTGCTTGGCCTGCTGCGCGAGGTAGCCGTCGATGAGGCGCAGGAGGCGGTCCAGGCCGGGGGGCACGTCCTCCAGGCCCGGGACGAAGCCGGACTGGGCCGCGCGGGCCAGGCGTTCGACCAGGGCCTGCTTGGAGCCGAAGTAGTGCGTGACGAGGCCCCTGCTGTAGCCGGCGCGTTCGCCGACGCGAGCCAGGGTCAGGGAGCGCAGGCCCTGCTCGGCGACCAGTTCGGCGGCGGCGTTGAGCAGGGCCGACTCCGCCTCGTCGCGGCGCTGCTTCTGGGTGCGGGCGGGGGTGGTCATGGGGTCAGACTACTCACTTACTTGTCAGCCGACCAACAAGTAGAGCAGGATGGCAGGCCTCAGGCCAGGCAACGCGAGAGGCGCCGGACCATGCCCCCTGCCCGCCCGCGGCGTGCGCCGCGCATCGATGCACGGGAAAACCGCGCACGCCTCGTCGAGTCCGCCCGCGCGGCCTTTTCCGCCGACCCCTCCGCGAGCCTCGCCTCCGTCGCCAAGGCGGCCGGGGTCGGCCAGGGCACGCTCTACCGGCACTTTTCCGGCCGGGAGGAGTTGCTGCTGGCCGTCCACGAGGCGGAGGTCGCCGGGCTGGCCGAGGACGCCGGGCGGCTGCTCGACGAGCATGAGCCGCTGGAGGCGCTTCGGTTGTGGCTGGAGCGGATCGCCGACGGGGGCGGGCGGTACGGACGGTGCCACCCGCCCGTCCTCGCCGCGCTGGAGCTGCTGCTCGCGGCGGGAAAGGACGCGGGGCAGGTGCGGGTGGACGCCGGGGCGGAGGACGTGCTCATTCTCGGGGCGTTCCTCTGGGAGAGCGGCGGCGACGGGGCCGCGTGGCGGGAGCGGCGGAAGCGCATGCTCGCCGTTCTCGTCGACGGGTTGCGGGGCGGGGCCGGTCCGCGCTGAGTGGGCGGGCGGCTCCCGCTGGGAGGGCGGAGAGGAACATGCCCAGGATGCCGCCGCCTCCGGCGACAGGCTGCGCATCCGCGCGGATCCGGCATCGGGCCGGGAGCCGGACGGGGCGATCGCGTCCGGCTTTCCGGCCGGGGAGACCGGGTCCGGCTTTCCGGACGGGGCGATCGCGCCCGGCTCCCCTGCCGGGGCGACCGCGTCCGCCGCGTCCGCCGTGTCCGCCCAGTACGTCGATCCCGACGGCTTCCACCCTTCCACCCGGCCGGTGGAGGCACGGCGCGCGAGCACTGCCGGAAACGGGTCAATGGGCCAGGAGCAGCACGAGGACGACAAGAGCCACGGCCGCCGCCACGGCCAGCAGGGCTTTGCGCCGCCCCTCCTCCGACACCCGCCGTCGTACTGTGAGTTGTCCGCCGACGTCTCGGAAAACGTACAGCTCGAGGTTGCCGGAGCCGGGTGGTGTCGCCCTGACGACCGTGAGCCGCCGGAGGACGACCTCGCGTTCCTTCTCGCCCGGCTGTACACCCAGTTCGGGCTCGAGTGCGGAGCGATGGGAAGGGAGGAGGCCGTCGGGAAGCGGATCGTCGGCGCCGAGCCGGTCCTCGCGCCAGCCGGCCGAGCCCAGTTCCGACGCCACCTGCCGGGGCCTCGGGACGGGGGGCGGCACCGAGCGGGTCCGGGAGACCCACTCTATTCGTCCGGCGGTCCAGGACGTGAGGCTCCCGTGCCCCTTGCACGTGGTGCAGTCGACGGTGCCCGACGCCTTGCACGGACCGCAGGGGATACGCCCCCTCGCCTCGCACTCCGTGCACCTCACCTTCCCCCAGCCCCGGCATCCGGGGCACGCGCTGTCAGGTGTCCGGCAGGCCTCGCAGGTCACCCGCTCCTGGGGGCGGTCGGCCCTGCCCGGCTTCACCGGCCGTGGTGGGGTGCTGGGCAGGCCGCCGTGTTTCAGGAGCTGCGTGCACGCCGTGACACCCTCGCACACCGTGCACGTCTGGGCGGGCTCGCACGGGCGGTATCTCATCCCCTTGCAGTCGGCGCACTGCCGTCGGCCGTTGCCGCAGTCGCAGGACGCGAGATGCACCGTGCCACGCCTGACCAGGTCGATCGGCCGGTCGACGGGCTTCTCGTGCGGGCCGAGCTTGTAGTCCCGCAGCACGTCGTAGAGGGGTCGCTCCGAGAGGTCGACGGTGCCGGGCCGGTGATGCGTCCTCTCGGAGCGCTGCTCGATGCGGCGGGTGACGGAGGCCTCTAGCAGATGCAGCCGGGAGAGCCGGAAATCCGTCGGAGCCGGTCCCGGACGTCTGCGCCGGCCGCGTGCCGAGAACGCGTCGAGCGCCTTGTGCACCTCGTCGTCGGACGGGTCGTCGTTCGTCACCGCGACGCTCACTCCCCCCAGGCGCGCCTCCACCGCCCGGGGCAGAAGCCGGACAGCGCCGAACGACATCAGTGTGACGGGACGGACCCCGTCACGAAAGGGCGCACAAGGGGAGGCCACGCCTCCCTTCCACCGCCCCCTTGAGCGGGTCGGAGGCGTGCGTCCTCCTCAGGCTCGGCCTGCCAGTTCAGGCAGTGAGGTCGCCGGCTGTGTCCTCACCTCGGCCGTCGGCCTCGGCTTCGGCTTCGGCGTCGACTTCAGCTCCTGCTCCTGCTCCTGCTCCTGCTCCTGCTCCTGTTCCTGTTCCTGCTCCGGGTCGGCCCGTTCCGTCCACAGCCAGCCCACGTCCCGCCCGAACGACCACACCAGCCAGCCCAGCGCCGACGACACCAGGACCGCCGACGCCTGGTACGGCAGCCAGCCCGACGCCGCCGCCAGCAGGGCGATGCCCTGGTACGCCGCCACCGTCTTGCGGGCCATGCTGTGCGGAAGCGGGGCGTTCAGCCATGGCTGGAAGCGGGCCGCCGCCACGAACAGGTAGCGCATCGCGCCGATCAGCAGGACCCACGGGCCCAGCGACATCGACACGTACACGCTCAGGACGAGGATGAGGAACGCGTCCACCTCCATGTCGAAGCGGGCGCCGAGCACCGACGACGTGCCCGTGCGGCGGGCGACCTTGCCGTCGACGCCGTCCAGGATCAGGGCGACCGCCGTCAGCCCCACGAAGAGCGTGACGGGCGGCGCCGTCTCGAAGGAGTCCGCCACCAGCGCCGTCACCCCGCCCACCAGCGTGGCCCGGCCCAGCGTGACCCGGTTGGCCGGGCCGAACGACGTCAGCCGGGAGCGGAGTACGGCGCGGGTGAGGACGGCCCAGGTGGCGAGGGCGAAGGCCAGGCCGGTCAGCCAGCCCGCCGGACTCATGCCCGTCGCCGTGCCCAGCAGGGCCAGCAGCAACACCTGCACGCCCGCCCCCACGGTCGTCTCCTGCTGCAACAGCCTCGCGTCGTATGTGTGGTTCAGGGCCACCGCTCACCCTCCGGCCGGTGTCGTCGAGATCAGCGAGATCAGTGAGATCAGCGAGATCGTCGAGTGACAGATTCGATCTTCGTTGCGTACGTTGTGCGCGACTTCGTGATGTGCTTCGGGACTTCTTGTAGCTGCGGTACGTGGGGAATCCGTCGATCGTTCAGAGGGGCGCAAATGAAAAGCACAGGAAGCACAGGAAGCACAGGAAACGCAGGAAGCGAACGAAGCGAACGAAGCACGGAACGTTCCGCTCGGGCCTTCTGGGTGCGGGAGCCCGGGCTCGGCGAGATCCGCGACGTCGCGCTGCCCGAGCCGGGCGAGGGCGACGTGGTCGTACGGGCGCTGTACTCCGGGGTCAGCCGCGGCACCGAGACCCTCGTCTTCCGGGGCGGTGTGCCCGCGAACCAGTACGGCGCCATGCGCGCGCCCTTCCAGGACGGCGACTTCCCCGCCCCGGTCAAGTACGGGTACCTCAGCGTCGGGGTCGTCGAGTGGGGGCCCGGGGAGCTGCTGGGACGGAACGTGTTCTGCCTCTTCCCGCACCAGACGCGGTACGTCGTGCCCGCCTCCGCCGTCACCCCCGTGCCCGAGCGCGTACCGGCCGGGCGGGCCGTCCTCGCGGGGACCGTCGAGACCGCCGTCAACGCCCTGTGGGACGCCACGCCGCTGCTCGGCGACCGCATCGCCGTCGTGGGGGGCGGGATGGTCGGATGCAGCGTCGCCGCGCTGCTCGCCCGGTTCCCCGGGGTGCGGGTGCAGCTCGTCGACGCCGAGGCGGGACGGGCCGACGTCGCCCGCGCGCTCGGGGTCGACTTCGCCCTGCCGGAGGAGGCGCTCGGGGAGTGCGACCTCGTCGTGCACGCCAGCGCGAGCGAGGCCGGGGCCCGACGCTCACTCGAACTGCTCGCCCACGAGGGCACCTTGGTCGAGATGAGCTGGTACGGGGACCGGATCGTCGGGCTGCCGCTCGGCGAGGCCTTCCACTCCCGGCGGCTCACCGTGCGCAGCAGCCAGGTCGGCACGGTCTCGCCCCGTGCGCGGTCCGGGCGTACGTACGGCGACCGGCTCGCCCTCGCCCTCGACCTGCTCGCCGACCCCGCGTTCGACGCGCTCATCAGCGGAGACAGTTCTTTCGAGGAGCTGCCGGAGCTGTTGTCGCGGCTCACCTCGGGCGAACTCGGCGGGCTCTGCCACCGGGTGACGTACGTCTGAAGCCGCCCGCCGGCACGGCTGGGGCCGCCCGCCGGCAGGTGGCGGCCCGTGAACCGGCGAAGCCGCTGCTGAACAACTGAACAACCCGCGTCGATCGGCCGTACTACACGGCATGCCTGGCCCGGCCGGGGTTCCCGTCCTCCGTGACGGGGGTACCGTCCGGGCGCTCAGACGCACCGCACCTGGAGGGTCGTCCGTTGTTCAGCATCACGGTCCGCGATCACCTGATGATCGCCCACAGCTTCCGCGGCGAGGTCTTCGGCCCCGCGCAGCGCCTGCACGGAGCGACGTTCCTCGTGGACGCCACCTTCCGCCGCCCCGAGCTGGACGACGACAACATCGTCGTCGACATCGGACTGGCCACGCAGGAACTCGGCGCCGTCGTCGCCGAGCTGAACTACCGCAACCTCGACAACGAGCCCGACTTCGCCGACACCAACACCTCGACGGAGTTCCTCGCGAAGGTCGTCGCCGACCGGCTCGCCCAGCGCGTCCAGGACGGCCGGCTCGGCGAGGGGGCCCGCGGGCTCACCGGGCTCACCGTCACCCTGCACGAGTCGCACATCGCCTGGGCGAGTTACGAGCGTGACCTGTGAGTGACGTGATCACCCAGCAGACGGCCCGTCCCACCACGGGGCAGGTGGCCCGTCCCACTGCGGGGCAGACGGCCCGTCCCACCACTGGACAGCCGGCCCGTCCCACCGCCGGGCAGACGGCCCCCGCCGTCCGTCGGCGGCTGGACTACGTGCCCTTCCAGCAGGCCGCCCCCGCTTCCGTCCCCACCCACGCCGAGATCATCCCCATGTCCCTGCGCACCCTGCACTTCGTGCTGCCGGCCGGGGTCGACGACCCCGCCAACCCCAGCGGCGGCAACGCCTACGACCGCCGGATCTGCCTCGACCTCCCCGGCTTCGGCTGGCAGGTCGTCAAGCACACCGTCGGCGGCGCCTGGCCCGCCCCCGGCGCCGACGCCCGCGCCGCCCTCGCCCGCACCCTGCGCGAACTGCCCGACGGCACGGTCGTGCTGCTCGACGGCCTCGTCGCCTGCGGCGTCCCCGAGGTCGTCGTCCCGGAGGCCGAACGGCTCTGTCTCGCCGTCCTCGTCCACCTCCCGCTCGGCGACGAGACCGGGCTCGACGCCGACATCGCCGCCGCGCTCGACGCCAAGGAGCGCGAGACCCTGCGCGCCGTCTCCGCGGTGATCGCCACCAGCGACTGGGCCGTACGCCGGCTCGTCTCCCACCACGGGCTCGCCCCCGACCGCGTGCACGTCGCTGCCCCCGGCGCCGACATCGCCCCCCTCGCCTCCGGCACCGACGGCCTCTCGCAGCTCCTGTGCGTCGCGTCCGTCACCCCGCGCAAGGGGCAGCACCGGCTGGTCGAGGCGCTCGCGACCGCCCCCGACCTGCCGTGGAGCTGCGTGTGCGTCGGCTCGCTCACGCAGGACCCCGAGTATGTCGCCGGGGTCCAGGAGCTGATCACCGCGCACGGGCTCGGCGACCGGTTCCGCCTCGTCGGGCCGCGCTCCGGCGCCGCGCTCGACGCCAGCTACGCCGCCGCCGACCTGATGGTCCTCGCCTCCTACGCCGAGACCTACGGCATGGCCGTCACCGAGGCGCTCGCCCGGGGCATCCCCGTCCTCGCCACCGACGTGGGCGGGCTGCCCGAAGCGGTGGGACGCGCGCCGGACGGCGGGGTGCCCGGCATCCTCGTACCGCCGGAGGACCCCGCCGCGCTCGCCGCCGAGCTGCGCGGGTGGTTCGGCGAGGCGGACGTACGGCGCCGGCTGAAGGCCGCCGCGCGGGGGCGCCGGGCCGCGCTCGACGGTTGGGCCACCACCGCGCGCAGCCTCGCGGCGGTACTGGGCCGGTTGCGGCCCGAGTCCCGGGAGGCGGCGTGAGGACGGGGGCGGGTGCGAACGCGGATGCGGGTGCGCACGTAAGTGCGGGTGCGGGGCCGGGGGCGGATGTGAGTGCGGGGCCCGTCGGTTCGCTTTCCGCCGTGCCCGCGCCCGGCGCCGGGCCCGTCGACGACGAGTCGGGCGTGCCCCGGTACGCCCCCCGGTGGCTGCGGCTGCGCGAGCCCGCCGACGCCGCCGCGCGCGCCCATGACCTGCTGGACCCGTTGCGCATCCGGCTCGCCAACCGGCCGGGCCGGCGCGGGGCCGGGCTCGTCGTGCACGACCTCGGCTGCGGTACCGGCTCCATGGGGCGCTGGCTGGCGCCCCTGCTCGACGGGCCCCAGCACTGGATCCTGCACGACCGCGACCCCTATCTGCTGCACTTCGCCGCCGTGGGGGCGCCCCGGTCCGCCGCCGACGGCAGCCGGATCGAGGTCACCACACAACGCGGCGACCTCGGCCGGCTCACCGCCGACGTGCTCGCCGGTGCCTCCCTCGTGACCGCGTCCGCGCTGCTCGACGTGCTCACCCGCGAGGAGATCGACACGCTCGCGGCGGCCTGTGTCGGGGCGGGCGTCCCCGCGCTGCTCACCCTGTCCGTCGTCGGACGGGTCGAGTTGACGCCCTCCCGCCCGCTCGACGCGGAACTCGCCGCCGCGTTCGACGCCCACCAGCGCCGCGGCGAACTCCTCGGCCCGGACGCGGTCACCGCCGCCTGCGAGGCGTTCGGCCGCCTCGGTGCGACGGTGCGGGTGCACCCCAGCCCCTGGCGGCTCGGGGCCGAGCACGCCGAGCTGGCGGGGGAGTGGCTGCGGGGATGGGTCGGCGCGGCCGTCGAACAGCGGCCGGAGCTGGCGGCGTGTGCGGATACGTATCTGCGGGAGCGGCTCGCCCAGTGCGGGGGCGGGGAGTTGGGGATCGTGGTCGGGCACAGTGATGTGCTCGTGCTGCCGGGGGCGGGTGGGGTGTCGTGACCACCGCGGTTTCGGAGGTGACGGGAGCGGCGGGGGCCGCGGCGGGGCGGTCGCGGGTGCCGGCGGTTGTGCGGCGGCACTTCGGGAGCGTGGCCGGGGTGGTCATCCTCGCCGTGCTGCTGTGGCGGCTCGGTACCGGGGTGTTCCTGGACGGGCTGCGGCGCATCGACACGCCGACGCTGCTCGCCGGGCTCGGCATCGGGCTGCTCACCACCGTGCTCAGCGCCTGGCGCTGGTGCCTGGTGGCGCGGCGCCTCGGCATCCGGCTGCGGCTGCGGGACGCCGTCGCCGACTACTACCGGGCGCTGTTCCTCAACGCCGCCCTGCCCGGCGGCGTCCTCGGCGACGTGCACCGTGCCGTGCGGCACGGGCGCGACTCCGGCGACCTCGGGCGCGGGGTGCGGGCCGTGGTGATGGAACGGACGGCGGGGCAGCTCGCGTTGGTCGCGGCGGGGGTGCCGGTGCTGCTTCTGGTCGAGTCGCCCGTGGTGCACCAGGTGCGGCACGGTGTGGCCGTGCTCGGGGTGGTCATCGTGGGTGTGGCGGCTGTGGTGGCCGCGGTGCGGATGGGGCGTGCGGGGCGTGTGCCTCGTACGGTGCGTGCAGATGGTGCGGGTGCGGGTGCGGGGGCGGATGCCGGTTCCGCTTCCGGTTCGCGGTGGCGGGCTGTGCGTGCGGAATGTGCCGAGGCGCGGGGTGTGCTGCTCGACCGGCGGGTCGGGGGTGGGGTGCTCTTCTCTTCCCTCGCCGTGCTCGGTGGGTATCTGCTGACGTTCCTCGTTGCCGCGCGGGCCGCCGGGGCCGACGTGAGTCCGCTGCGGCTGCTGCCGCTCGCCATGCTCGCGTTGATCGCCATGGGGCTGCCGTTGAACGTCGGCGGCTGGGGGCCCCGGGAAGGCGTCACCGCCTGGGCGTTCGGGGCGGCGGGGCTGGGTGCGGGGACGGGACTCAGTGTCGCCGTCGTGTACGGGGTGCTGAGCTTCGTGGCGAGTCTGCCGGGGGTTGTCGTGTTGGTGGTGCGGTGGGTCGGCGGTTCGCGGGTCCTGTCCCATGTTCCGTTTCCCCGGTCGCCTCCTGGGGTGACGGATTCGGAGACGGAGACGGGGCCGGGTTCCCGTTACGCCTAAGGGTTCAGCAGGGTGAAGTACGCGGCGAAGGAGTCGGTCAGTGCGGTGAGTATGCGTTCCCCCTTCTCCGCCGAGGCGAGTGAAGGACGGCCGATGACACCGGATTCCGTGTAGGCGGCCATGCCGGTCGTCAGCAGGTGCCGGCGGTCGTCGGCGACGAGATCGGTGGCCTCGTATCCACCGCGGACCACCTCGGGATGACAGTGGAGGAGGAGGGAGGTCTCTATTTCCCCCGCGTGCATGTCGGTCAGCAACGAGGTCTCGACTCCGGCCCGTTCGCGTGCGGATTCCCAGTCCTCCGGGGCCGGGAAAAGCGCCATGGTGGGTCCTTCGGCCGCGGTGGCTTCCTGCACCACATTGCCGAGTACGTAATTGCCGCCGTGGCCGTTGACCAGGACGAGGGCCTCGACTCCGGAGCGGCGCAGCGATTGTGCGATGTCCCGTACCACCGCGTGGAGAGTGACGGAGGAGATGCTGACCGTGCCGGGCCAGTCCGCATGCTCGTGCGAACAGGCGATCGTCACCGGGGGCAGGAGGTGCACCGGGTATCGCGCGGCGACCGCGCGGGCTATCGCGCAGGCGACCAGGGTGTCCGTCGCCAACGGCAGGCAGGGGCCGTGCTGTTCGAAGCTGCCGATGGGGAGGACGGCGACCTGGGGGTTCTGGCCGGCGGCCCGGCGTCGTACGTCCTCGGTGGTGTCGGTCGGGAGGACGCCGGTGGTGTCGGTCGGTGCTTCTTTCTTCATTTCGTGGCTTCCCTTCCTCAATGTGTTCTTCAGATAGGAACTGATCATGACAGAAGTTGTCGCCGGGGTCACTCGGGTGGTTACCGCGCCGTTGCCCACGAAATACGGTGATTTCGAGGCGGTCGGCTACCAGGACAACGTCCGTGGTGACGAGCAAGTGGCGTTGGTGTACGGGGATGTGCAGGCGGAGGGAATGCTCGTCCGGCTGCATTCCGAATGCCTGACGGGGGACGCGTTCGGGTCCACGCACTGCGAGTGCGGGCCCCAGCTCATCACCGCGCTGCGGGAGATCGTGGCCGAGGGGCGGGGTGTGCTGGTGTACTTGCGGGGGCACGAGGGGCGGGGCATCGGGCTGCTGGGGAAACTGCGGGCGATGAAGCTCCAGGCGGAGGGGCTCGACACGGTCGAGGCGAATCTCGCGCTGGGGTTGCCGGTGGATGCGCGGGACTACCGCGTGGCCGCGGAGATGCTGCGGGATCTGGGGGTGCGGTCGGTGCGGTTGCTGTCCAACAACCCGCGGAAGCGGGAGTCGTTGGAGCGGCACGGGGTGAAGGTCGAGACGCAGGTACCGTTGCTGATACCGCCGTGCGAGAACAACATCACGTATCTGCGGACCAAGCGGGAGCGGTTGGATCACTATCTGCCGCATCTGGACGCGGTGGTGCAGTCTTCTTGAGGGGGCGCGTCCGGTTCGGTGGTGGGTCGGGGCCGGGCCGGTGCATCCGCCCGTTGCCTGCTGACATGGCCGTATCCGGGGGGAGCTGAGGTTTCCTGGGCCGGGCGTACGCAACGGGCTTGTGACGCACCGGCCCGGCCCCTCCCGTTCGTGGGCGGCTTTCCCGGTCGGTCAACTGGTCACTGCCTCGTGGACCAGTCTGCGTAGGTCCTGGAAGAACGGGTTGCTGCCCTTCGGGCGGACCTGGGTGAGGAACTGCACGGTGAGGTCGTGGGCGGGGTCCACCCAGAATGTTGTGCTCGCTACTCCGCTCCAGCCGTAGGTGCCTGTGGTGCTTACTGAGACGCCCAGGCCGAAGCCGGTGTTCTTGTTGGTCTCGGTGCGGTGAGGTGGGGTGCCGTAGCTGTGCAGGTCGGTGTGGTGGGGGAGATGGTTCGACGTCATGAGGGTCACGGAGCGGGAGGTGAGGAGGCGAGTGCCGTTCAGTTCGCCCTTGCGGCGGAGGAACTCCATGAAGCGGTGGTAATCGCGGGCCGTCGCCACCATGCCGCCGCTGCCGGAGAGGAGCTTGGGGCGGGTGTGGAGGGGGAGGCCGGGGACGGGGGTGATGCCGCCGGTTTCCGTTTCGCCGTACAGCTCGGCCAGGCGGGGGGCTTGTTCGGGGGTGACGTGGAAGCCGGCGTCGCGCATGTCCAGGGGGGTGAAGATACGGTCGCGGAAGAAGTCGTCCAGGGGGGTGGCGGAGACTGTTTCGATGACGCGGCCGAGGATGTTCGTCGCGACCGAGTAGTTCCAGGCCGTGCCGGGGTCGAACTGGAGGGGGAGGCGGGCGTAGGTCTCGCAGGTCTCGGCGAGGGTGGTGCCCGGGACGACGGAGGACTCCAGGCCGGCCTCGCGGTAGAGCGCGTCGACCGGGTGGTCGTGGTAGAAGCCGAAGGTCAGGCCCGCCGTGTGGGTCATCAGGTGGCGGATGAGGAGTGGGTTAGAGGCCGGGCGGGTGTGGGTGGCGTCCACGTAGACCTGGGGGTTCGCGAAGGACGGGATGATCTCGGCCAGGGGTGTGTCGAGGGTGAGGTCTCCTGCCTCGACGAGCATGAGCGCGGCGACGGATGTCACCGGTTTGGTCATGGAGTACATGCGCCAGAGGGTGTCGGTGGTGACGGGGGCGTGCGTCCGCTGGTCGCGTTCTCCGTGGGTGGTGAGGTGGGCCACGTGACCGTGGCGGGAGAGGGAGAGCAGGTAGCCGGGGAGTCTGGCGTCCCTCACCGCGCGGGCGAAGTGGGCGTTCAGGCGGGTCAGGGCATGGGGGTCCAGACCGGCCTCGGTGGGGTCCACTTCTTGTCGCAGGTCCTTCATGGGTGTCTCCCTTCCCTGGTGGGGGTGGCCGGACGCCTGCCGGGTACCTCGTGGGGAGACGGTGCCGCGCTCAGGAGGTCGGTGTCATGGACGAAGCGCTGCTCGAACTTCTTGCCGAGCACAAGGGCGGGGTGCTGGTCACCCTCAAGCGCGACGGACGGCCGCAGTTGTCGAATGTCGCCCATGTGTACTACCCGGACGAGCGGCTCCTCCGGATCTCCCTGACCGACGACCGGGCCAAGACCCGCAATCTGCGGCGGGACCCGCGGGCCTCGTACCACGTGACGACGGCGGACCGGTGGGCGTACGCGGTCGCCGAGGGCACGGCCGATCTCACGCCCGTCGCGGAGGACCCGCACGACGAAACGGTGGAGGAGCTCGTGCGCCTCTACCGCGATGTGCGGGGCGAGCACGGCGACTGGGACGACTACCGGGCCGCCATGGTGCGCGAACGCCGGCTCGTGCTGCGGTTGCGGGTCGAGCGGGTGTACGGCGTTCCGAGGCGCTGAGCACCTACCTCGCCAGAAAGACCGGGGGATCGGCCAGGAGCTGGAACCGGCCATCCTGCTGGTGGACGCGGCCGCCGGTGGGATGCGTGAAGTGGGTGCCCAGCAGCAGGTCGTCCGTGCCGGCCAACTCGGTGAGCAGACGGTGGCGGGTGGTCCGTGCCCCGCCGGGATCGACGTCGCCGACGCTGCCCATCTCCGGGTGTGCCAGTTGCACGGGGTGGTGCAGGCTGTCGCCGCTGATCAGCGCGGTGCGGTCGGTGCCGGTCAGCCGTACCGACAGGTGGCCGGGGGTGTGACCGCGTGTCGGCACCAGGCGGACGCCGTCGGCCACCTCGAGGCCCGGGGCGGCGAGGTCGAGCAGGTCGTACAGGCCGTGGTCGCGGATGGGCCGCAGGGAGTCGCGGTGCACCTGGGCGACTTCCTCGTCGGTTTCGGCGGCGGTGGTCCAGTGGTCCCATTCCCTGCGGTCGGTCAGGTAGCGGGCGTTCGGGAAGGTCGGCGTCCAGCGCCCGTCCGCCAGGTGAGTGTTCCAGCCGACGTGGTCGACGTGCATGTGCGTGTTGATGACCAGGTCGACGGTGTCCGGGGCGAAGCCCGCGGCGGTCAGGGCGTGCAGCAGCGGGGTCCGCAGGTGGTCGGCGTCGGGTATCTGCCGGGGCTTGTCGTTGCCGATGCCGGTGTCGACCAGGATGCGTCTGCCGTGTGCCTCGATCGCGAAGATGTGAACGTGCATCGAGAAGGATGCCCCGTCGGTGAAGTCGGGTCGCAGCCAGGGATCCTGGAGGTGTCCCGGTGTGGCACCGGGCAGCAGCCATTGACTGGTCTCCGGGGACATGTCGATCTCGTCGACCCGGCGCACGATGATGCCCCCGAGATCCCAGCCCAGGAAGGCCGGGGATACGCGGCTCGCAAACATTTTTGATCCATTCGTCCGTGCTTGGTTCTCGATCTCGGGGCTGACTCTAGAACCGCCGGTATCCTTTCGTAAGTACGTACTTTTTTGTAAGCTGGTGCCATGGCGGTGAGTGAGCAGGCCCAGGATGTCTTCGCCCGGCTTCCGGCGGCGTCGTTCGACAAGGACTGTCCGACGCGTCCGGTGATGGCCCAGGTGACCGGCCGGTGGGGCGCGTTGATCATTGCCGCGCTGGTGCCCGGACCGATGCGCTTCTCCCGCCTGCACCAGCACATCGGTGGCATCAGCCAGAAGATGCTGTCGCAGTATCTGAAGTCGACCGTGCGGTACGGGCTGGTCGAACGAGTGGTGGAGCCGACGGTTCCGCCGCAGGTCACCTACAGCCTGACGCCGCTCGGAGAGAGCCTGGCGCAGCAGCTGTGCGCGCTGCTGAGCTGGTTCAGCGACAACACCTCCGCGCTGGAGGCCGCTCAGCAGCGGTATGACGCCGCCGAAGCCTAGAGATTCCGGGTGCGGGCTTCCAGGGCGTGGAGGACCGCCGCCATGTCCTCCGTGCCGTGGCCCAGGGCCACCGTCTCGGTGAACAGGGCGTGGCAGGCGTCGAGGAGAGGGGTGGCCAGGCCGGTGGTGCGGGCGGCGTCGCTGATCAGGTGGTTGTTCATCAGGACGTCCGCGGCGGCCGCCTGCACGGCGAAGTCGCGGTGCAGGAGTTTGGGCGCCTTCATGCGGGAGACCGCGCTGGCCATGGGGCCGGCGTCCAGGACGTCCAGGAACAGCTGTCGGTCGAGGCGGTGGCGGTCGGCGAAGTGGAACGCCTCCGCGAGACCGGTGACCTGGGTGATCAGGAAGAGGTTCACGGACAGCTTCATGAGGAGCGCGTTCGGTACGGGGCCGCAGGTGAAGGCCGTGCGGCACATGGGGGCGAGGAGGGGCTCGGTTTCTGTTACGTCCTTCTCGTCCCCGGCCAGCATGGCCACCAGCGTCCCTTGTTCGGCGGGGATGCGGGAGCCGGAGACCGGGGCCTCCACGTAGCGGCCGCCCGCTTCGCGGATGTCGGCCGCCAGGGCGCGGGAGTAGTCGGGGGCGGTGGTGCCCATGTTCACCACCGTGTGGTCGGCGGTGAGGGTGCGGAAGGCGGGGGTTCCGCGTTCCAGTACGGCGTCGGTGGCGTGGTTGTTCGCCAGCATGAGGATGACGGTGCCGGCGGTGGCGAAGACCTCCGTGGGGGTCGCGGCGATCGTCGCGCCGGCCGCGCGCAGGGGTTCCGCTTTGTGCGGGGTGCGGTTCCAGGTGATGAGGGGGGTGCCCGCGCGGGCCAGGTTGAGGGCCATGGGGGTGCCCATGACGCCGAGGCCGAGGAATCCCACTGTGCGCATGGCGACCACCGGGTGCTTGTGAGGTGTGGCTATGACGGTTGTCATAGTGGGGTGATTATGACAGGTGTCATGGTGGGGGTGGGGTCGTAAGCTGTCCGCCCGCTTCCGGGTGGTTCGGGGCGGGTGCGGAGGTGGACGATGACGGAGTCCGAGCGGGGGCCTCGGGAGCGGATGGTGTTCAGCGCCGCTCAGCTCATCCGGCGGCGGGGGGTGGCCGGGGCGGGGATGCGGGACGTGGTGGCGCACGCGCACGCGCCGCGCGGTTCGTTGCAGCACTACTTCCCGGGTGGCAAGGAGCAGCTCGTCAACGAGGCGGTGCGGTGGGCGGGGCGGTATGCGGCGAAGCGGGTCGCGAGGTTCGTGGCCGAGATGGCGGAGCCGACGCCGAGCGGGCTGTTCGCGGCGATGGTGGGGCAGTGGACGGAGGAGTTCGCGCGGGAGGGATTCGCGGGCGGATGCCCGGTGGTGGCGGCGACCGTGGGGTGTGCGGAGTCGGTGGAGTCGACGCGGGTGGCGGCGGCGGGGGCGTTCGGGGAGTGGGTGGGGGCGGTGGGGGAGGCGTTGGTGGGGATGGGTGTGCCGGTGGGGCGAGCCGGGGGGCTCGCCGTGGTGATGGTGAGTGCGGTGGAGGGGGCGGTGGTGGTGGCGCGGGCGGAGCGGGATGTGCGGGCGTTGGAGGCGGTGGTGGGGGAGTTGGGGGTGGCGCTGGACGCGGCGGTGGATGGGCGGTGAGTTTTCCGCCCCCTCCGCCCCTACCCTTCCCGTCCTTTCAAGAGGTTCCGCCCCTTGGATCCCCTGGGGGTGCGTTGTCGGCCGACCGACGGTGGGGCTTCTCGCGCAGTTCCCCGCGCCCCTGACAAGCAGGGGGCGCGGAAACTACTGGCGGCTGACCGCGCGGGTGACGCCTGCCAGGACCGTCGTTGCCAGGATCCAGCCGGTCAGGACCAGGACGTAGGACAGGGCCTGGTACCAGCCCGCCGGTGCGAACGCCCCCTCCTGGCCGAAGGAGATCACCGGGAGCATCAGGTCGAGCGCGTAGAAGACCGGGTTGAAGGGCGGCGCCTCCGCCGGCTTCAGCGCGGCGGGCGGGTGCACGCCGAACGCCACCGCGCCGACCGCCAGCAGCGACAGCAACCACCCGGCCGCCCGCAGCGGCCGGAACCCGTAGCCCACCGTCGCGTCCTGCACATGCCCCCACACCTGCCCGTACCACGGCAACGTCCCCCGATGCCGCCGCAGCTTCGCGAGCTGCACCGTACGGGCGGCGTGCTCGTCGCCGACGCGCCGGTACGCCGCCGCCAACTGCTCGTAGGCGTACGGCACATAGCCGTCCACGTCCCGCTCGAGCACGGTCAGGCGCCGCTCGGCCGGGGCGTGCGGGGTGAGGGTGGTGTACGTGAGGCCGTCCAGGCACAGCTCCTCGGGCCACACCTCCGGCGCCGCGTGCAGCGCGTCGATACGGGCGCGGCGGAGGTTGAGCGCGCCCTCGATCCGCTCGGGCTCGCGCAGCCACAGCTCGCCGATCACCGCGCTGCTCACCCGCAGTGCCGTGCCCTCGGGGTGGGACAACCGGCCGTACGACAGGTTCAGTTGGCCGGGGATGCGCGCGCCGCGCAGGTTCAGCATGCCGTGGGCGACGAGACAGCCGGCCTGGACGTCGGAGTCCACCGTGAGGTTGCGGGCCTGGAGGGCGGTCGCCCCGGGGTGGTGGAAGTGGGCGTCCTTGAGCATGACCAGGCCGGTCACCGTCGCACTCTCCAGCCGGGTCTCGCCCTCCACCCGCAGCCCCGGCGCCCACAGCGCGTCGCCGATGGTGACCTGGTTGAGCTGGAGCACCGGCTCCGCCAGGTTCTCCGAGGTGAGGTGTGCCTCGTCGAGGAACAGTGCTCCGGCGATGCGGGAGCCGCCGAGCCGTACCTGGTGGGTGATCCGGCAGCCGGTCAGCCGCAGGACGCCGTCCACCTGGAGGCGTGCGGCGTGCAGGCCGGGCATGACCGAGCCGCGCAGATTGAGCTGGCGGACACGGAAGTCGTACAGCGCGGGGCCGTCCGTGAAGTGGCAGTGCTTCAGCTCCACGGCGTGGTCGATCGTGGCGTACTTGAGGTCGAGCCGGCCGGTGATGCGGGCGCCGATGACTTTCAGTACGGGTATCTCGGCGGCGCGGGCGGGGCCGTCCAGGAGCAGGGAGCGCAACACCCGGGCGCGTACGGTGCGTTCGGGACCCCAGCCGGCGCCGTCGGCGGGGTCCTCGTCCGGTGACCGCCGGAAGTCCACCTCCGCGCCGTCGGGGAACGCCTCCCACACGCGCCGCTCGGCCGCCGTCAGCTCGTTGATCTCCATCAACGGGGACTTTTGCCCGGGTGGCCCCGGATGTCAACAGCCTCCTGACGGCGCGAAGGTGCGGCCGGTCCCCGGGACCGGCCGCACCTTCCGCCTGGCCTACTTCTTCGCGGACTCCACCGCGTGGCCGCCGAACTGGTTGCGCAGCGCCGCGACCATCTTCATCTGCGGCGAGTCGTCCTGCCGGGAGGCGAACCGGGCGAACAGGGACGCCGTGATGGCGGGCAGTGGGACCGCGTTGTCGATGGCCGCCTCGACCGTCCAGCGGCCCTCGCCGGAGTCCTCCGCGTAACCGCGTAGCTTGTCCAGGTGGGCGTCGTCGTCCAGGGCGTTGACGGCGAGGTCGAGCAGCCAGGAACGGATGACCGTGCCCTCCTGCCAGGAGCGGAACACCTCGCGGACGTTGTCCACCGACTTGACCTTCTCCAGCAGCTCCCAGCCCTCGGCGTACGCCTGCATCATGGCGTACTCGATGCCGTTGTGGACCATCTTGGAGAAGTGCCCGGCGCCCACCTTGCCCGCGTGGACGTAGCCGTACGGGCCCTCCGGCTTGAGCGCGTCGAAGATCGGCCGGAGCCGGTCCACGTGTTCCTTGCTGCCGCCGACCATGAGCGCGTAGCCGTTCTCCAGGCCCCACACACCGCCGGAGACGCCCGCGTCGACGAAGCCGATCTCCTTGACGCCGAGTTCGGCGGCGTGCTTCTCGTCGTCCGACCAGCGGGAGTTGCCGCCGTCGACCACCGTGTCACCGGGGGAGAGCAGGTCCTTCAGCTCGTCGATGACGGACTGGGTGGCATTGCCGGCCGGGACCATCACCCAGACGGTGCGCGGGGCTTCGAGCTTGTCGACCAGCTCCGCGAGGTCCTTGACGTCGGAGAGGTCGGGGTTGCGGTCGTAGCCGACGACGGTGTGGCCGGCGCGGCGCAGCCGCTCCCGCATGTTGCCGCCCATCTTGCCGAGACCGATCAGGCCGAGCTGCATGTCACTTCACTTCCCTGGACTTGAGTTCGCGGTAGTCGGCCACCAGCGCGGCCGTGGACGGGTCGAGACCGGGGACGTCGGCGCCCTCGCTGAGCGCGGGCTCGACGCGCTTGGCGAGGACCTTGCCCAGCTCGACGCCCCACTGGTCGAAGGAGTCGATCCCCCACACCGCGCCCTGCACGAACACCTTGTGCTCGTAGAGCGCGATGAGCTGGCCGAGGACCGAGGGGGTCAGTTCGGGGGCGAGGATCGTGGTGGTGGGGTGGTTGCCGCGGAACGTGCGGTGCGGCACCTGCTCCTCCGGCACGCCCTCCGCGCGCACCTCCTCCGCCGTCCTGCCGAAGGCCAGCGCCTGGGTCTGGGCGAAGAAGTTGGCCATCAGCAGGTCGTGCTGCGCCGCCAGTTCGTCGCTCAGTTCGGCCACCGGGCGGGCGAAGCCGATGAAGTCCGCCGGGATGAGCTTGGTGCCCTGGTGGATCAACTGGTAGTAGGCGTGCTGCCCGTTGGTGCCGGGCGTGCCCCACACCACCGGGCCCGTCTGCCACTCCACGGGGCGGCCGTCGTGGTCGACGGACTTGCCGTTGGACTCCATGTCGAGCTGCTGGAGATAGGCGGTGAACCGGGAGAGATAGTGCGAGTACGGCAGTACGGCGTGCGACTGCGCGTCGTGGAAGTTGCCGTACCAGATGCCCAGCAGGGCGAGGAGGAGCGGGGCGTTGGCCTCGGCGGGGGCGGTGCGGAAGTGCTCGTCGATGGTGTGGAAGCCGTCGAGCATCTCGCGGAAGCGGTCGGGGCCGATCGCCAGCATCAGCGAGAGGCCGATCGCCGAGTCGTACGAGTAGCGGCCGCCGACCCAGTCCCAGAACTCGAACATGTTGGCCGTGTCGATGCCGAAGTCGGCGACCTTCTCCGCGTTGGTCGACAGCGCCACGAAGTGCTTCGCGACCGCCTTGTCGTCCGCGTTCTCCTCGCCGCCGAGCCCGGCGAGCAGCCAGGAGCGGGCCGAGGTGGCGTTGGTGATCGTCTCGATCGTCGTGAACGTCTTGGAGGCGACGATGAACAGGGTCTCCGCCGGGTCCAGATCCCGCAGGTTCTCGTGCAGGTCCGCGCCGTCCACGTTCGACACGAACCGGACGGTGAGCTCGCGGTCGGTGAACGCGCGCAGCGCCTCGTACGCCATCGCGGGGCCCAGGTCGGAGCCGCCGATGCCGATGTTGACGACAGTGCGGATGCGCCTGCCGGTGTGGCCGGTCCACTCGCCGGAGCGGACGCGGTCCGCGAAGTCGGCCATGCGGTCCAGGACCTGGTGGACGGCGGGCACGACGTTCTCGCCGTCCACCTCGACCACCGCGTCGCGCGGGGCGCGCAGCGCGGTGTGCAGGACCGCGCGGTTCTCCGTGGTGTTGATCCGCTCGCCGCGGAACATCGCGTCCCGCCGTCCGAACACGTCGGTGGCGGTGGCCAGTTCCTGGAGCAGGGCCAGCGTCTCGTCGGTGATCAGGTGCTTGGAGTAGTCGATGAGCAGATCGCCGGCCCGGACGCGGTAGCGCTGTGCGCGCCCCGGGTCCGTTTCGAACAGGTCGCGCAGCCGGGGCTGCGGTATCGCGTCGGCGCGGTGGTCCTCCAGGGCCGTCCACTCGGGCCGGCGGGTGAGCCACGGGTGGCGGCCGGGGGTGGTCTCAGACACGGGCCACGGCCTCCTCGGTGGAGGCGTCGGCGCCGCGCAGCGCCACCTCGTACATCTCGTCCGCGTCCAGCCGGCGCAGCTCCTCGGCGATCAGCTCGGACAGCGGGCGCACCTTCAGCGCCAGGGAGCGCGGGGGCTGCCCGGGCAGGGTCAGCGTGGCCAGCGGGCCGGCCGGGCGGTCCAGGACGATCTCGCCCTTGTCCGTGCCGAGCCGCACCGTCGTCACCACCGGGCCGCCGCTCTCCACCCGGTCCACGTCCACCTTCAGCCGGGCCTCCAGCCAGCGCGCCAGCAGCTCGGCGCTGGGGTTGTCGGCCTCGGCCTCCACCGCGGCCGAGGTCACCGGCGTACGGGCCTGGTCCAGGGCGGCGGCCAGCATCGAACGCCACAGGGTGAGCCGGGTCCAGGCCAGGTCGGTGTCGCCGGGCGCGTAGGAGGCGGCCCGGGTGCGCAGTACGTCCATCGGGGACTCGACGGCGTACAGGTCGGTGATCCGGCGCTGGGCGAGCGCGCCCAGCGGGTCCTTCGCCGGGTTCTCCGGCGAGTCCACCGGCCACCAGACGACGACGGGCGCGTCGGGGAGCAGCAGCGGCAGCACCACCGAGTCCGCGTGCCCGGTCACCTCGCCGTACAGCCGCAGGACGACCGTCTCGCCGGTGCCCGCCTCGGAGCCGACCCGCACCTCCGCGTCGAGCCGGGAGGTGGTGCGGTCGCGCAGGGTGCGGGCGTGCCGCTTGATGACGACGAGGGTGCGCGAGGGGTGCTCGTGCGAGGCCTCCTCGGCCGCCTTCAGCGCGTCGTAGGCGTTCTCCTCGTCCGTGACGATCACCATCGTCAGGACCATGCCCACGGCCGGGGTGCCGATGGCGCGGCGGCCCCGCACCAACGCCTTGTTGATCTTGCTTGCCGTGGTGTCGGTCAGGTCGATCTTCATGGCCTGCGCCAGCTCCGTCCGTCTCGTGCGAGCATCTCGTCGGCTTCCTTGGGACCCCAGCTTCCCGAGGCGTACTGCGCGGGCGTGCCGTGCGCGTCCCAGTACCCCTCGATCGGATCGAGGATCTTCCAGGACTCTTCCACTTCCTGGTGGCGCGGGAACAGGTTGGCGTCGCCGAGCAGTACGTCGAGGATGAGCCGCTCGTACGCCTCCGGGCTGGACTCGGTGAAGGACTCGCCGTAGGCGAAGTCCATCGTCACGTCCCGGATCTCCATCGACGTGCCCGGCACCTTGGAGCCGAACCGCACGGTCATGCCCTCGTCGGGCTGGACCCGGAACACGATCGCGTTCTGGCCCAGCTCCTCGGTGGCCGTCGAGTCGAACGGCGAGTGCGGCGCCCGCTGGAGGACCACCGCGATCTCGGTGACCCGGCGGCCGAGCCGCTTGCCGGTGCGCAGATAGAACGGCACGCCCGCCCAGCGGCGGTTGTCGATCTCCAGCTTGATCGCGGCGAAGGTGTCGGTCTTCGACTTCGGGTCGATGCCGTCCTCCTCCAGATAGCCGCGCACCGGCTCACCGCCCTGCCAGCCGCCCTCGTACTGCCCGCGCACGGTGTGCGCGCCCAGGTCCTCGGGCAGCTTGACCGCCTTGAGCACCTTCAGCTTCTCGGCCAGCAGCGACTCCGCGTCGAACGCGGCCGGCTCCTCCATCGCGGTGAGCGCGAGCAGCTGGAGCAGGTGGTTCTGGATGACGTCACGCGCCGAGCCGATGCCGTCGTAGTAGCCGGCCCGGCCGCCGATGCCGATGTCCTCGGCCATCGTGATCTGCACATGGTCGACGAACGAGCGGTTCCAGATCGGCTCGTACATCTGGTTGGCGAAGCGCAGCGCCAGGATGTTCTGGACGGTCTCCTTGCCCAGGTAGTGGTCGATGCGGAACACCTGGTCCGGGGCGAACACCTCGTGCACGAGCGCGTTCAGCTCGCGCGCGCTCGCCAGGTCACGGCCGAACGGCTTCTCGATGACCGCGCGGCGCCAGGAGCCCTGCGGGGCGTCCGCCAGCCCGTGCTTCTTGAGCTGCTGGACGACCTTGGGGAAGAACCTCGGCGGCACGGAGAGGTAGAAGGCGTAGTTGCCGCACGTGCCGCGGGAGGAGTCCAGCTCGTCGACGGCCGCGCGGAGCTGCTTGAACGCCGTGTCGTCGTCGAAGTCGCCGGGGATGAACCGCATGCCCTCGGCGAGCTGCTGCCAGACCTCCTCGCGGAACGGCGTACGGGCGTGCTCGCGCACCGCGTCGTGCACCACCTGCGCGAAGTCCTGGTCCTCCCAGTCCCGGCGGGCGAACCCGACCAGCGAGAAGCCCGGCGGCAGCAGACCGCGGTTGGCCAGGTCGTACACGGCCGGCATCAGCTTGCGGCGGGACAGGTCGCCCGTGACCCCGAAGATCACCAGACCGGAGGGGCCCGCGATACGGGGCAGCCGGCGGTCCCGGGGGTCACGCAGCTCGTTGGCCCAGTCGCCGAGCAGGTCGTCGGGGGTGGCGCAGGCGCCCACGGCGTCCGCGGCGTCCTGGGCGGCTTGGGGGTTCTGAGAAGCCTGGGCGTTCCGGGAAGCCGTGGGTTCCTGGCTTTCCTGGCTTCCCTGGGATTCCTGGTTTTTCTGGGTTTCCTGGGGCCTCTGGGGCTTTTCTTCGGGTGCCTGGGCCACCTTGGGTTTGGCAGCCCGGGACCTGGTCCCGGCGGTCCCGGCGGCCCTGCTCCTCGTGCCCTTGGCCGCGCGCTTGGTGGCCTTGGCGGCCGTCTCGTCGTCGCTCATCAGGCGTGCACCTCCTTGCCGTCGTCGTCGGCGCCGTCCTTGACGCGCAGCGAGGCCGCGACCGCGTCCAGCAGCTCCTGCCAGGCGGCCTCGAACTTCGCCACGCCCTCGTCCTCCAGCAGCCCGACCACCTCGTCGTACGAGATGCCCAGCCGTGCCACCGCGTCGAGGTCGGCCCGGGCCTGCGCGTACCCACCGGTGACCGTGTCACCCCGGACGTCACCGTGATCGGCGGTGGCGTCCAGCGTGGCCTCCGGCATGGTGTTGACGGTGCCGGGGGCGACCAGTTCGTCCACGTACAGGGTGTCCTTGTAGGCGGGGTCCTTCACCCCGGTGGAGGCCCACAGGGGGCGCTGCCGGTTGGCTCCGGCGCTCTCCAGGGCCGCCCAGCGCGCCGTGCCGAACAGCTCCTCGTACGCCTGGTAGGCCAGGCGGGCGTTGGCGAGCGCCGCGCGGCCGCGCAGGCCGAGGGCCTCGTCCGTGCCCAGCGCGGTCAGCCGCTTGTCGATCTCGGCGTCCACGCGGGAGACGAAGAACGAGGCCACCGAATGGATGCCGGACAGCTCCGTACCGCGCTCCCGGGCCTGCTCCAGACCGGTGAGGTAGGCGTCCATCACCTGGCGGTAGCGGGCCAGGGAGAAGATCAGCGTCACGTTGACGCTGATGCCCCGGGCGATCACCTCGGTGATCGCGGGCAGCCCGGCCTCGGTGGCCGGAATCTTGATCATCACGTTGGGCCGGTCGACCAGCCAGGACAGCTGCACGGCCTCGGCGACCGTGGCGTCCGTGTCGTGCGCGAGCCGGGGGTCCACCTCGATGGAGACCCGGCCGTCCCGGCCGCCGGTCGCCTCGTACACCGGGCGCAGCACGTCGGCGGCGGCCCGTACGTCGGCGGTGGTCATCATCCGTACGGCCTCGTCGACCGTGACCCGGCGCACGGCCAGGTCGGCGAGCTGCTCCTCGTACCCCTCGCCCGAGCCGATGGCGGCGCGGAAGATGGACGGGTTGGTGGTCACGCCGACGACGTGCTTGTCCGCGATCAGCCCGGCCAGGTTCCCGGAGGCGATACGGCGGCGGGAGAGGTCGTCCAGCCACACGGAGACACCCTCCTTCGCCAGCAGCGCGAGCGGCTCGGGGGAGGGGGCGGCGGACGTTCCTTCGGTGGTCACAGTGATCTTTCTTTCCTTCTGCTGCGGATTTCGGTGGACGTGGACGTGAACGTGGGCGCGGGTCAGCCGCGCGCGGCGGCCAGGGACTCCCTCGCCGCGGCGGCCACGTGCTCCGCGGTGAACCCGAACTCGGCGAAGAGCGTCCCGGCGTCCGCGGAGGCGCCGAAGTGTTCGAGGGAGACGATGCGGCCGGCGTCCCCGACGTACTTGTGCCAGGTCAGCCCGATGCCGGCCTCGACGGCGACGCGTGCCTTCACGGCGGCCGGCAGCACCCGCTCGCGGTACTCCGGGCCCTGCTCCTCGAACCACTCGACCGACGGCACCGACACCACGCGGGTGGCGACGCCCTCGGCCTCCAGCCGCTCCCGGGCACCGACGGCGAGCTGCACCTCGGAACCGGTGGCGAGCAGGATGACGTCGGGGGTGCCGGTGGAGGCCTCCTGGAGGACGTAGGCGCCCTTGACCGTCTCGGGGTTGGGCGCGTACGTCGGCACGCCCTGGCGGGTCAGGGCCAGGCCGTGCGGGGCCGGATGCGTGGCGTGCCGGCGCAGGATCTCCGCCCAGGCGAGCGCGGTCTCGTTGGCGTCGGCCGGGCGGACGACGTTGAGGCCGGGGATGGCGCGCAGCGAGGCCAGGTGTTCGACCGGCTGGTGGGTGGGGCCGTCCTCGCCGAGGCCGATGGAGTCGTGCGTCCAGACGTACGTCACCGGGAGCTGCATGAGGGCGGACAGCCGTACGGCGTTGCGCATGTAGTCGGAGAAGACCAGGAACGTGCCGCCGTAGATGCGGGTGTTGCCGTGCAGCGCGATGCCGTTCATCTCCGCGGCCATGGAGTGCTCGCGGATGCCGAAGTGGACCGTGCGGCCGTACGGGTCGGCCTCGGGGAGCGGGTTGCCCTTGGGCAGGAAGGAGCTGGTCTTGTCGATCGTGGTGTTGTTCGAACCGGCGAGGTCGGCGGAGCCGCCCCACAGTTCGGGCAGGATCGCGCCGAGTGCCTGGAGCACCTTGCCGGAGGCGGCGCGGGTGGCGACGGCCTTGCCCTCCTCGAACACCGGCAGGGCGTCCTCCCAGCCCTCGGGCAGGCGGCCGGCCACGACCCGGTCGAACAGCTCCGCGCGCTCGCCGTTGGCCTCGCGCCAGCCGGCCAGCTCCTTGTCCCAGGCCGCGTGCGCCTCCGCGCCCCGGTCCAGGGCCCTGCGGGTGTGCGCGAGGACGTCGTCGGCGACCTCGAAGCTCTTCTCCGGGTCGAAGCCCAGGACCCGCTTGGTGGCCGCGACCTCGTCCGCGCCGAGCGCCGAGCCGTGCGCGGCCTCGGTGTTCTGGGCGTGCGGGGCGGGCCAGGCGATGATCGTGCGCATGGCGATGATCGAGGGGCGCGCGGTCTCGGCCTGCGCCTCACCGAGCGCCGTGTACAGCGCGTGCACGTCGATGTCGCCGTTCTCGGCGGGCTCGATGCGCTGGACGTGCCACCCGTACGCCTCGTAGCGCTTCAGTACGTCCTCGGAGAACGCGGTCGCGGTGTCGCCCTCGATGGAGATGTGGTTGTCGTCGTAGAGGAAGACGAGGTTGCCGAGCCGCTGGTGGCCGGCGAGCGAGGAGGCCTCGGCGGAGATGCCCTCCTCCAGGTCGCCGTCGGAGACGATCGCCCAGACGGTGTGGTCGAAGGGGGACTCGCCCTCGGGGGCCTCCGGGTCGAACAGACCGCGCTCGTAGCGGGCGGCCATCGCCATGCCGACGGCGTTGGCCACGCCCTGGCCCAGCGGCCCCGTCGTCGTCTCGACGCCGGCCGTGTGCCCGTACTCGGGGTGGCCGGGGGTCTTGGAGCCGTGGGTGCGGAACGCCTTGAGGTCGTCCAACTCCAGCTCGTAGCCGGAGAGGTAGAGCTGGGTGTAGAGCGTGAGGGAGGTGTGGCCGGGGGAGAGGACGAAGCGGTCGCGGCCGGTCCACTCCGGGTCGGCCGGGTCGTGCCGCATCACCTTCTGAAAGAGCGTGTACGCCGCCGGGGCCAGGCTCATCGCCGTGCCCGGGTGGCCGTTGCCGACCTTCTGCACGGCGTCGGCGGCCAGGACACGGGCTGTGTCCACGGCACGGCGGTCGAGCTCGGTCCACTCCAGGCGGCCGGGGCGGCCGAGGTTCTGAATACTCATCTTCAAGAAGTCCTCACATCGTGTGGCAAGACCGGTCGGACGCCTTCAAACCTAAAAGTCTGACTTTTGGCAGGCCAGGTCGCACTGTGCCACGCTTCGGTGAAAGTGGGACACGGCCCCGGTCGGCGGGCGCCGTGCGGCCGGATGAACTCACGCGAGACGGACATGGTGGACACGGGCACGGGTACCTACGGAGACGCGTTCCAGACCTCCGACGCGGAGATCGGCCCGTCGGAGGGGTCGTCGGAAGGGGCGCAGGGGCCGCAAGGGCCGCAGGGGCCAGAGGGGCCAGAGGGGCCAGAGGGGCCAGAGGGACCGCAGGGGCCAGAGGGACCGCAGGGGTCTCAAGTGGCCCAGGGGGCGATCCAGACCTTTCCGTTCGATCCGCGCGCGAGCGTGAGCGGGGTCGGGATGCAGATCGGGCCCATGGGGGAGGACGGGCCGACATGGCAGTCCCGGGCGGTGCCGGAGCGGGTCCACCGGGTGGACTTCCATGTCGTCATGCTGTTCACCGGGGGGCCGGTGACCCACATGATCGACTTCACCGATCACGAGGCGCGGGCGGGTGACGTGCTGTGGATCCGGCCCGGGCAGGTCCACCGGTTCCGGCCCGCGCACGCGTACCGGGGGACCGCGCTGACGATGCAGCCCGGGTTCCTGCCGCGGGCGATCGTCGAGGCGACGGGGCTGTACCGGTACGACCTGCCGCCCCTGCTGCGCCCGGACGGCGCGCAGCTCGCCGCCTTGCGGCACTGCTTGCGGCAGTTGGAGCGGGAGTACGTCGATACGGCGACCTTGCCGTTGAGCCTGCACACGGCGGTGCTGCGGCACACGCTGACGGCGTTCCTGTACCGCCTCGCCCACCTCGCCGTCGGCTCGGCGGGACGGCCGGGGGTGGAGGGGGCGGACAGCACGACGTTCGGGCGGTTCCGGGAGGCGGTGGAACGGGACTTCGCGACGAACCACAGCGTGAGCGCGTACGCGGATGCGCTCGGGTACAGCCGGCGCACGCTGGTGCGCGCGGTGCGCGCGGCGACGGGGGAGACGCCGAAGGGATTCATCGACAAGAGGGTGGTGCTGGAGGCGAAGCGGCTCCTGGCACATACGGATGTGCCGGTCGGCCGCGTGGGCGCGGCCCTCGGGTTCCCGGACGCGGCGAACTTCTCGAAGTTCTTCCACCAGCGGACCGGCCTGACGCCGGCGATCTTCCGGGCGGAGATGGGGTGAGGGGTGGTTCCCCGTGTCCCCGTGCGGGCACGGCGTGGGCCTCGTCGCGGGAGCCGGCGACTCGGGCGGCGATGGCCCGGCCCGCCTCGTATCGGTACATTGACGCTGCCCGGCCGACGCCGGCGCGGGCCGGACCGATCCCGTCGACCGCACCACCGCACAGGAGCCCGGTTCGGCTGTGCAGGCCTGGCAGTTGAACACTCGGGCGTGATCGGTCCCCTGTGGCGAGAGGAGCCGGACATGCGGGGAGCGTCATGGGATGCTCGGCTGGAGGCGATCGTTCGGGAGAACTGTCCTCATCTCGACGACGACGTGTCCCTCACCGCGGACGATCTGCTCGTGGACCTCGGGCTGGACTCCCTGGCGATGGCGGCGATCGTCGTCCAGACGGAAGAGACGTTCGGCTTCGTCTTCCCCGATGACGAGCTGACGGCGGAGACGTTCGCGACCATGGGCACGGTCTGGGAGGCCGTCTCACGGCTGTTGGCGACGGCTCGGTGAGACCTCTCCGGACGGCATCCGGGCGGCGTCCGCGCGGTGATCGGCCGGACCTGCGAGGGCGGGCCGGCGGCTCCGGTTCACCTCGGCGGCGCCGTTCGGACCCGGCCGGGTGGCCACTATCACGATGACACAGGCCTCGGTGACGATTTTGGGGAAAGTTGGTCGCTTTATTCAGGGTGCGCGCACTGTCGCCGCTTCGAAAACTTTCGAGAATATCGCGGGGTTTAAGTGTCAGATGTTTCGTGTAGACTCGATCGAGTGACGAGGCATGGCTGAGTAAGCGTTTGCTGTTCCTGTCATTCGGACGGTCCGCTTTACGGGCCGTCGCCCACCGGTGAGCGCAGCACTCCGCGAGCAGAGCAACTCGATCGTGTTATTGAGGTAGTCGGCCGTCGCCTGTAGGGGCCCTGGGGATGACGGGCCGGTGCGCCCTCATTCCTGACATGGGGCGGTGTCGGGTGATCGTTTTCGCGGAGTAATGGAAATCCGTGAGAGCGGCGTGGCCGCACTTCGTCAAGGAGTTGAACATTGACGATCCTGGTTATTTCCGGCGGCGAGAGTGAGGAGAATGCGGAATGTCTGGATCCGGGTGGGCGGACAGGGGTGACCGCACCCGACAGTGACAGCGCCGGCGACGTCGTAAAGATCGATACGGCACGACTCGTACCCGCCGACTCTCCGCGGCTGACGGGACTGAATCAGGAACACGTCAAACTGATGGCGGAGTCCGGCCAGGAGCTGCCCCCCATCATCGTGCACCGGCTGACGATGCGTGTGATCGACGGTATGCACCGCCTGCAAGCGGCAGTCCTCAGAGGCGACAAGCGGATCCGGATCCGCTTCTTCGAAGGCAGCCCCGAAGAGGCGTTCGTCCTCTCGGTCAAGGCCAACAACGCGCATGGCCTGCCGCTGACGACCGAGGACCGGCGGGCGGCGGCGCAGCGGCTGCTCGCCTCGCACCCCGAGTGGTCGGACCGCGTGGTCGCCGAGGTGGTGGGGCTGTCGGCGCACACCGTGGCCGCCGTAAGGCGTTCGACCGAGGAAATTCCACAGTTGAACGGCCGGGTCGGCAGGGACGGCAGATTCCGGCCCAACAGCACCGCGGACGCCCGGCGCAGGGCCGGCGAGCTGATGCGGCAGCGGCCGGAGGCGTCACTGCGGCAGATCTCCAAGGAGACGGGTCTGTCTCTGGGTACGGTGACCGATGTGAAGCGCCGCGTGGAAAGAGGCGAGAATCCGGTACCGGCCGGCCGGTCATGGAAAGGCGGAGAGGCGGATCGTCGTACACGGCCCGCACCGGAGGTATCGCCGGCGGGCGTGCAGTCCCTGGGGCTGAAGAACTCCTGGCGCCGGCTCAGCCGGGATCCTTCACTGAAGTACAGCCGAGGGGGACGTCAGTTATTGCGGTTACTGAGCGCGCATGCCATCGTCTCAGAGATCGCCGACGTGGTTCCGCGGCACTGTGCACGGAATGTCGCCCTGCTCGCGCGTGAATGCGCCGAAGCGTGGAATCAATTGGCGTGCAGACTCGAGTCGGCGGAACAAAATGGTGACGCTTCCCAGAAAGCGGTTCCGGTGTCCCAGGAACGCGCCTTGGCGTGAAGGCCTGTACGGCCGGCCGGAGTGAAGGTCGTCTGGTTTCCCAACGAGAACTGGTTGCCCAACGAGAAGGGGGCCGGCCTTGGCGGTCGACCGTGAATTTCTGACGGAGAAGCTGTGGATCGGGGTCTACGATGCGCTGACCGCCAGGCTCGTGGGGGAAGGTGCCCGAGCATGTGAATTCGGTTCCATCGGCGGGCTGTGGGTCTCCAGCTACTGCGTATCGGCCACGATGCGCGCATGTCCGGATGCCTCGATCGTCAGTTCCGCCGAGATGGTCGCGATCGGCCGGCGCATCGATCTGGCGGCCCGGGGGCTGCCGGTCGTACTGGACTGCGACAGCGGTTACGGCGACGACATCGTTCTCCGCCACGTCGTGGAGGAGGTGTGCCGGACGAGCGGCATCGCCGGGATCTGCGTGGAGGACAAGGTCTTCCCCAAGCGGAATTCCTTCTATTCGGCGCAGGAGCAGCGCCTGGAGGAGATCTCCGTCTTCGCGGACAAGATCCGCGCCGCGGACGCCGCTCGGCGCGCCACCCGTCCGGATCTCGCCGTCATCGCCCGCACGGAGGCTCTGGTGGCGGGACAGGGCGTCCCGGCAGCGCTCGAACGCATGCGTGCGTTCACGGAAGCCGGCGCCGATGCCCTCATGGTCCAGGGCACCGGCCCGTTGGAGGACCTGTTCGAGGTCGCCCGCCGCTGGAAGTCCGAGTCCTCCGTCCCCCTGATCGGTGCGCCGACGCTCTACCCCGACCAGTCACCCCGGGCCTTCTGGAAGGAGGGATTCGATGTCTACATCTATGCCAACCAACTGATGCGCGCGGTGGGGCCCGTCATGGACCGACTCGTCAGAGAAGCGGCGGACACGGAGCGCGGTCCCTCCTCCCTCGGCCAGGAGCTGTGGTCGCTGAGGGACGTCGACCGCCTTGTGGGGGTCGGGCACGGACTGGCCGACCGGGCGGTGCCCGCCGAGACCCTGGCGTCGAGCAGCGGGCCGGAGGTCTAGCCGTGCCGACGATCGACTTCGAGCTGACCATCGGCGCCCCTCCGGAAGCCGCCTGGGGCACCATCCTGGACGTCGAGTCCTATCCCGTCTTCATGGAAAGCGTTCTGACCACCCGGCTCGGCCGGGACGACGGTGCGCACCGCGTCAGTTCCTGGGAGATCCTGCTGAAGGGCGCCGTGTTGCGGTGGACCGAGGACGAACAGGTCGACCACGGCGCCATGCGGCTCGAATTCACGCAGACCGAGGGGGACATGGAGCACCTCGAGGGCTTCTGGCAGGTGCACCCGGTCTCCGCCCGCAGCGTCCGCGTGCAGATGCTCATCGGGTTCCGCATCGGCATCCCCCTGCTGGCCGACATGCTCAACCCGATCGCGGCACGGGCCGTCGAGGACAACAGCAAGAGCATGCTCCTGGGTCTCGAACAGAGGCTTGAACACGGGACCGTCCTCCCGCCCGTGAAGGGGGCGCGATGAAGCGCGGGCAGCGTGAGCAGGAGGACCTGCTCGCCGTGCTGTCCCTCGGCTCCGTCGCCCCCGCCATGGACGGCGCCCGGGCCCGTGCGCGGATCGACTCCCTGCCGCCCGCGCGGGCCGCCGAGTGGCTGACCCGCAACAAGGTCGTGGGGCGCTGCGCGCCGCGGATTCCGCCCGCCCTGCGCGAGGCGCTCGCACCACACATCGCGCGCCGGGAGAAGCTGAACCGGTACCTCGACGAGCGGATCGGCGTGGTCGGCCGCGCCGCCGAGGAGGCCGGCGTGCGCTGCTTCCTCATCAAGGGGATGGCCGCGCGGACACTCTATGAGCGGCCGGAGGACCGGGACACCGGTGACATCGACGTGTGGGTGCCGACAGCGGATGAGGCATGTGCCCTGTCCGCTTCCCTGATGGGAGCGGGATTCGACGTCGACCCGCATGAACTGCCCTGGCTCAAGGCGACCCCCGACGGCCTGGTGTACGGACAGATGCTGTTGCGCGTCCAGGCCGACGCGGAGATGTCGGTCTCCGTGGACATCCACTTCGGGGGCTATTCCGTGCGGCACTGCGGCCTGCTTCCCCTGGATCCGGGGAACGCCGGCCCCGGGCTGCACCGGCTGGACAGCGAACAGAACCTCCCCGTCCTGATCGCGAACGCGGCGGGCGACTTCTTCACCCCGCTGAAGGACCTCAACGACCTCTACCTGTACCTGGATCCCGACATCGCCGCCGTCGACTGGGACAAGGTGCGGAAGCAGCTGTCGTCGGCCGGACTCGAGTCGTACTTCGACGGCATGCTGGACCGGGTCGCACGCTGGTACGCCCTCGAACCGCGTCGGCGCAGGCGGATGGCCGGCCTGCGCTTCGGGGCCCGTCACGAGCCCGCGCCCTCGCCCTTCGCGCCGCAGTGGTACCACCGCTGGGGGGTCACGACCGCGCACGCGGCCCGACTGGGACTGCGTCAGTCGGCGCGCGCGGGACTGCGCTGTGCCACCACGGCGGCGCGGTACTACGGGCGCCATCTGCGGCTCGATGTCGACCGGTCCCGGCGGGCACACCGGCACGCCGTGCGGATGCGCGAGAGCCTCAATCCCTGGACCTGTGTACGGCTCGTCCCGGTCGACCTCGCGTCCGAACTGCTTCCCGGCGTGAGTCCGGTGGGCGGGGGGACACCGGCGTACGCCGACAGCACCGGCCGTTCCTGGACGCTGCCGGGTGCGTCGGGCGTCCGCGTGATCGAGCTGGCCGACGGCGACCTGGTGACCGTCAACGACCGGGTGTACGTGCCGACCGTGTGGTATCGGCTTCCGGAGCCGCTGCTGCGCTCCGCCGCCCGGTACGCCGCCACATGAGGCAGGGCGAGGCGGCCGAGGCCGCGTTCGACAGCATCCGCGCGCACCTGGCCCCGCCGCTCGGACTCATGCAGCGGATCGCCGGACAGTCGTCGGTCGAGTGCCGGGCCTCCGGTGCGACCGTCACCTTGTCCGACGGCCGTACCGCCCTGGACCTCGGCAGCTATGCGGTGACGCTGCTCGGCCACGGTCACCCGGAGGTCGTGGCAGCCGTCACCCGCCAGCTGGCATCGCAGGCCACGGCCACCAGGACGCTGGCCAACCCTGTGACGGCGCGGTTCGCCCACGAACTGGCCGCGGCCGTCGACCCCGAGCGGCTCCCGAGGGTGTGGCTGGGCCTGAACGGCAGCGATGCCGTCGAGGCCGCGTTGAAGCTGGCCCGGGCGCGTACCGGGCGCAGCCGGGTCCTGGCGGTACGCGGTGCCTACCACGGCAAGTCGATGGGGGCCCTCGCCGCCACCTGGAGTGAGCGCTACCGCGCGCCGGTCGCCGGTCTGCTGCCCGAGGTCGTCCACCTCGATCCCGGAGATCCCGGGGCGGTGGCCGAGGCCTGCGCGCGGCACGAACCCGCGGCCCTGATCTTCGAGCCGGTGCAGGGCGAGAACGGCGTCGTCCCGCTGGCCTCCGACATCCTGCGGCGGTGGGCTGACGACGCCCACGCGGCCGGTGCCTTCGTCCTCGCCGACGAGGTGCAGACGGGTTTCCGCTGCGGGGCGGTGTCCCTGGCGCTGGCGGCGCGGATCCCGGTGGACGCGGTCATTCTCGGCAAGGCGCTCGGCGGGGGAGTGATGCCGCTGTCGGCGGTGGTGTGCACGGACGACCTGTACGGCCCGTTGAGACGCGACCCCTTCCTCCACACCACCACCTTCGGCGGGCATCCCCTGAGCTGCGCCGCGGGCATCGCGTTCCTGGACGTCCTGCGGGAGTCGGCCGACCGGGCCGCCCGCCTGGAGGCCGCCGTGCGCGGCGGGCTGACGGACCTCGCCGCCCGCCACCCCGGCGTCCTCATACGGGTGAGGGGGCGAGGCCTGCTCTGGGGACTTGTCTTCGACCGGCCGGAGACCGCGGGCTCCGTCCTTCTCACGGCCTGCCAGGAGGGCCTTGTCCTGTCGCCTTGCCTCGGCAGGCCGGAAGTGCTGAGGTTGTTGCCGCCGCTGATCTTGAGCACGGGTGAGACGGCCGACGCGCTCGGCATTCTCGACGGGGCCTGTGCCCGGGCGGACACCGCACCCGCGGCCTCGCGGCCGGACGCCGGGCGGATTTCGACCACGACCTCACCTCAGGAGCTGTTTCCATGACGCGGTACCGCTGGGTCGTCCTGGAGGGCGGTGACGGGGCCGGCAAGACCAGTATCCGCAAACACCTGTACGGCGCCGCGCAGCGCGCGGACCAGGAGGTGCTGACGGTGATCCAGACCTCGTGGCTGGTTCCGGAGCACACCGAGGTGATCACCAATGCCCGGTTCCACAACCGCCCCCTTCCCCGGCCGCGGATCACCGCCGCGTATGTCGGCGACAAGGAGGCGATGACCGACCGGCTGATCGATCCCCACCTGGCGGAGCGCCATGTGCTCGGGGACCGGTTCGTGATGAGTGACATGGTGTACCACCAGGTCCTGTGGGACATCCCGATGGACGACACCTACCAGGCGTACGCCCGTAGCCGGGTGAGGTTCCCCGATCTCACGCTGTTCGTCGACACCGCGCCCGAGACCGCCGTGCGCAGGCTGATGGCCCGCGGCTCCGACCGCCGCAACCGGTGGGACAACCTGGAGACGCAGCGCAGGGTGCACGAGCTGTTCACGCACATCCTCTACCACAGCGACCGCTATCCGGCCCTGGGCCGGATCGTGGTCGTCGACAACAGCGGCGACCTGGAGACGACGTTCGCCCACGTCGACCGGGTCTTCCTGCCCTGGCTCGTCCCGTGAAAGGAGAGCACACCGGACATGACGGAGCAGAGCGCACTCGAGATACCCGAACGAGCCCTCGCCGTCTGCGCGCACCCGGACGACGTCGACTTCCGCTGCGCCGGCACACTCGCGTCCTGGGCCCGCCGGGGGACCCGAATCACCCTGCTCGTCCTCACCGACGGGGCCAAGGGGTCGCACGACACGAGCCTGACCGACGCCGAGATCAGGGACAGGCGCCGGCAGGAACAGCGCGCGGCCGCCCGTGTCGTCGGCTACGACGACGTGCGCTTCCTCAGCGAACCGGACGGCCTGCTGAACGCCGGCGAGGAAACCGTCGAGCAAGTCGCCCTGGTCATACGTGAGGTGCGTCCACAGGTCCTGCTGACGTACGACCCGTGGGCGCCGTACATCCTGCACCCCGACCACACGGAGGCCGGCCGCATCGGATTCCTGGCCGCGGTGCGGGCCCGGGAGCCCAGGTTCTACCGGGAGGCGGCGCGGCGCGGCCGGAACCACTGGAGCGTCGGGGAACTGTGGCTCTTCGCTCCCTTCCAGGCGAACCGCCTGGAGGACATCTCCGACACGTTCACCACCAAACTCCAGGCCATCATGTGCCACGAGAGCCAGTACGAGACGGAGATGGGCTTCTCGCCGGGCGACGAGAAGGGGCGCGACAGGTTCGAGGAGCAGATGCGGGCCATGTTCGCCGCGATCGGCGAACGCGGCGGCCACCGGTACGGGGAAGAGTTCCGCCGGATACCGCTGTGAGCATCGCGAGCCCCTTCGCGCTCGCCGACGACGGCCCCGACTGGCACCGGAAGATCCGTGCCCTTCTGCCCGGTACACCAGGGAAGGCTCCCGTCGCCCCGCAGGCGGCGCTGACCACGTGGGTCGCCCAGCACTTCGGCGCGGACGTGGTCCGTTCGCACCGCTGGTCCTTCACACCGGGCACCGGCCGCGCACTGGAGGCGATCTTCGCGGCAGCTCCCGGACGTCCCTGGGGCGCGGTGCTGCCCGCCTACCAGCGGACGGCGCGCCATCTTCCCGCCGACTGGCGGACGACCTGCCCGGTCCTCCCGGTCGCGCGCTGGTCCGCCGCCGAGTTCGCCGCCCCCCGGCACACGCCCGCGATGCTCGTGGTCAACCCCGTGCACGCCAACCCCGTCGCCTCCTCCCTGTCCGGGACGTACCTGGACTCCCTCGCCCGCTGGGCCGGGGCGACCGGGACCTGGATCGTCGAGGACGACGCGTTCCGGGGCCTGTCCCACCTGGGCGGTTCCCCGGCCGGGGAACCGCTGCCCCTGCTCCGGCGCATCCCCGAGCGCACCATCTACCTGGGCAGTTGGACCAAGAAGCTGGGATGGCCGCACAAGGCGGGGTTCGTGGGGATGCCGCACGGTGCGCCCTTCACGGTGCCCGCTCCGGATCCGGCGTCCGTGTCCGGACTGGCCGAACTCCTGGTGACCGGAGGCGCGGCCGACCTCATGGCCGCCAGACGGGAACGCTTCACCCGACGGAGCCACGAACTCCTGGCCCTCCTGCGGCGGTTCCGGCTGCCCTGCCGCACACCCTCCGGCGGTATGCACCTCCTGGTGGAACCGTCGGACGAGCGCGCCCGGCTGATGCTCGGGGCGTTGGCACGCTCGGGGCTCGCGGGAATCGGCGCGGCACACTTCTACGGTTGTGGAGAAACGCCGGAGAATTTTCTCCGCATTGCTTTCAGTGCCGTGGAGGAGTCTTCGTGGCCTGGCACTCTCAAGCTGTTGGATGACATTCTGGGCGAGGCGGCCGAGTCTTTCGGTCATTGATCCCTTCGTCGGTTGTGCGCAGGAAAATCCGCCCCGTATCAGGGAGTTTGCAGTCATGGTATGGCTCGAAACGCTGGTGCCCGGTTCACTCGAGGCGTTTCTGGATCCGCAGGAAGCCGCGAAGGTCCTCATGGAGATCGACCGATATCAGGAAGTGCTCGACGCCCGTAGGCGGACGGCGATGGAGGGCAACTCCATACACACCGTCAAGGGCTTCACGGTGCAGCAGGCCGTGGATGTCTTCGAGCCGGCCGGCCGGGGAGAGATCCATGAGCTGCCGGCCCCGGTGGAGGAGATCCTCACCGCGGCCGTGGCGCGCCGGATGGCCGAGATCAGGCGCTACTTCCCGAGCGCGGCCGACGTCGGTCCGTGGTTCTACGCCGAGTACGGAGAAGGGCAGTTCATCACCGCGCACGCCGACCAGTACAAGAACAAGAAGCAGCCCGACCATCCCAAGATCGCGGCCATCAGCGTGCAGCTCAATGACGGCTTTACCGGCGGGGAGATCTTTGTGGAGACCTCCGGGGCGAGCGATCTCTGGACACAGGACGACGGAACCGAACGGCTCATGCGGATGGCCAACTACGCTTCCGAGAAGTTCCGGAGCATTCCGAGGACGCGCTGGACCGCCGAGCCCGCCCTGGGCACCGCGTACCTCATCGGCTCCCAGGTCGTCCATGGCACCCGGCCCGTCACCCGGGGGCGGGTGCGGAAGGTCATCTCGTGGATCAACGCCTGACCACAAGGCCGACGAGAGTGAGCGCCAAGGCGGCGGTGGTGCACGAAGACCGGATCCTGCTGGTCGAGTACCGCTGTCCCGGAGACACCGGTCACTTCAGTCTGCCGGGCGGGCGGCCGGTGCCCGGGGAGGGGGCGGAAGCGGCCGCCCTGCGGAAAGTGGCGGAGGAGACCTGCCTCGACGTCGTTTCCCAGGGGCTGCTGGCGATCGTCGAATACCTTCCCGACCGGCATGACCGCGTCCATGGACCTCTGCCGCGACTGCAATTGGTGTTCCGCTGCACGCCCGCTCCCGGGCGTACCGCCACGGACGCCCGTATGCCCGCGCGGCCGGAACCGGGCCATGCCGCCGTCACCTGGCTGCCACTCGTCCGCATTCCCCGGGTGACGCTCCAGCCGGCCGTTGGCCCGCACCTGCTGCGGGCCCTGACGGCCGCGCCCACGGGCCCGTCCGCTGTTCCCCTGGTACGTGAGGAGCGACCATGAGCACGCGTCAGTACTCCCTGGAATGGGCCTGGACGCTGTTGGCCGACGGACTCCAGACGCACCGCCACTACCTCTCGGTGGAACCCCTGCGGGAGCGGTACGTGGCGGAACTCCACCAGAAGGCAGAAGAGCGGCGGGGCGCCCCGCTGCCCGCGCTGGCCGACCTGCGCGCGCGTTTCGGCGATGCCGTGCTGGCACACCTGCTGCATCCGGCCCAGTCGGCCGACTGGCCGCACCACCCGCCGGCCCGGGTCCCGGCCACGGTCTCCCTGGCCGGCACCCCCGTGGTCGTCAGACGAACCGGCCACCTCGCCGGATGCGACGGAATCGTCCACGGCGACACCCTCCTGGACGGGGAGCCGGACCTGGAGCCCGACTACGCACGGGCCGTGGACCGGTGTCTCGGGGTGGCCGGGCTAGGGTTTCTCGTCCCCCTGTGCGCCGAAGTGATCGTGCACGGTGGTCCCCCGCCGTCCCGGCGCCCGCCCGGCACCGTCTACCTGGCACCACCGCAGGACTCTCCCGTCCAGTACGGCCTGCGCCTGGTCGCTGCCGCCGCCCGTGCGCTGGTGTCCGGCTTCGCGGCCTCCGGTCCCACGGCCGTCGAGCCCGACCGCACCTGGGACCTCGGTCCCGGTACGGGCACCCTGCGGCGCGACGCCGCAGCGGAACAGATCCTGGAGAGCGGGCTGTGCCTGCGCTACCTCACCGCTCACGCCCGGCCCCTGGAGGCCGTGCTCGACGAGGTCGCGGAGGCCTTCTCGGAGGTCAACACCGCCGATCTGCTCACCACGTCGTTCCCCGGCGGGCAGCGGTTCGCGAAGTACACCGACGGCGGGGGAGCGGGCCAGCACTGAGGAAAGGCGGAAGGGCCCATGCGGCGGAATGCGACATGAACGCGGACTTCGCGCACTACTTGGACGTGATGAGCACCGTGGAGGCCGTGCGGAACTACAAGGACCGCTCGCACCGGCTCCTCGGGGCGAGCCCCGGCGACCGGGTTCTGGATGTGGGCTGCGGACGGGGCGACGACGCCGAAACGCTCGCCGGGGCAGTCGGCCCCACCGGTGTGGCGGTGGGTGTCGACATCGACCCCGGCGTCATCCCCGCCGCCACCCCCGGCGAACGCTCGGCACGCCTGCTGAGGGCGGACGCCACGCGACTGCCCTTCCGGGCGGAGACGTTCGACGCCTGCCGGGCCGACCGGGTCCTGGTCCGCACCACGGACCCGTGGCCGCTCCTCGCCGAGATGGTCAGAGTCTGCCGCCGGGGCGGAAGGATCCTCACGGTCGACCCGGACTACGGAACCCTCGTCTACGATTCCGCCGATCCCCGTCTCACCGCCAGGATCGTCGACGCGTACGCCGGCCTCGTACCCGGCCCCCACTCCGCACGCCGGATGCCGGCACTCTTCCAGGACGCCGGACTGGAGCGCGTCAGCGTCTTCGCCGACACCCTGATCGTGACGGACTACGACCTCGCCGTCGCGGCGTTCGAGATACCCATGGTGCTCGAACGCGCGGTCGCGTCCGGTGCGCTGCACGCGGAGGAACGCCGGACCTGGCTGGACGACCAGCGCGAACGCGCCGCGGCCGGCCGCTTCTTCGCCGCCGTCACCGGCTTCGCCGTACTGGGCCATCTCCCCTGAGGAGGAAGCGTGTTCATCGCCATCGAAGCAGTCGACGGCTCGGGCAAGACCACACTGCGACGCCATCTGTACCGGCGTCTCGCACACACCGGCGCCTCGGCCCTCACCGTCAACCATGTGTCCTGGCTCTCGCCGCACAGCGCACGGACCATCACCCGGGCCCGTTACCGCGGACTGCCCGTCGACGACGGGGAGATCCTGCGGGCCTACCTCGACGACAAGCTCGTCATGGACACCCGGTTGCTCTCCCCGCAGCTCGAACGGGGTCATGTCGTCGCCGACCGCTACGTCGTCAGTGACCTCGCCTTCCAGCGGGCGCTGTGGAACATCCCGATCGAGGAGAGCTACCCTGCCTACCTGGCCGCCGGGGTGCGCATGCCGGATCTGACGGTCTTCCTGGACAGACCGCGTCACCAGGTTCTCGAACGGGTGGAGGCCAGGCCTCCGCACGAGCGCGCCTGGTGGCAGACGGCCGACACGACGGGGCACCTGTGGGACGCCTTCCAGGAGCTGCTCGATGGAACCCGGCCCGAACTCGGTGCCGTGCTGCGGCTCGACGCCACCCGTCCTCCCGAAGAGCTTCTCCGGCAACTCGACGAACACGTGGTCCCGCGCTCGTCCGGCACGGCTTCCCCGCACCGACCCACTCCCCAGGAGACCTCGTGGACCAGCAGATCAGCGTAAGCGTCAAGGCGGCCCTCGTCCGCTCCGGCCGGATCCTGGTGGTGGAGTATCTCTACCCGGGCGACGACCTGCACTACAACCTGCCGGGAGGCAGGGTGAAAAACGGTGAGGGGCTGCGTGACGCCGTCGTCCGCAAAGTGCGCGAGGAGACCCTCGCCGAGGTGGATCCCGGCCGGCTGCTCCTGCTGACCGAATACATCCCGGAGCGCTGGAACGGGGAGTTCGGGGACTACCAGAAGGTGCAGGCCACCTTCGCCTGCACGTTACGGCCCGGCAGCCCCGAACCGGCTATGCCGCCCGAGCCCGACGATCCCCACCAGACCGCCGTGACATGGCTTCCGCTGGAGAAACTGCGGTCGGTCGTCCTCCTGCCGAAGATCACCGAGCCTCTGCTCACCGCTCTGGGCAGCGGCTCGGACTTCGATCCGCTGATCGACCGGTGGTGACGCCGTGACACTCGACTGGTCGCGCCGCTCGGGACTGACGGTGGCGCAAGCCCTGAAGAGGATCGATGTCCAGCCGTCCGCCGTCGTGCAGCTGGCGGGGAGCATCTTCGCCGACAGGGAGGCCTTCCTCGTCGGATCACTGGCCGCAGGGCTGGGGAACCGCGGCAGCGACATCGATGTGCACGTCTTCGGCGAGGCCCATGACGTCGGGCTCATGGAACTCTTCGCGGACGACCGGCCGGTGGAGGTGCAACAGTTCACCTACGCCATTCCCCGCGGACTCATGCGGGGGTTCCGGGACAACGACACCCGCGTACTGCCCCTGTCCATCGGTCCGTGCAGCACTGGTGAGACCCCGGCACGCGCCACCCAGCGGCGTATGGCGCACTGGCTGTACGCACTTCCCTTCCAGGACGGCGGGAACGAAACGGTCTTCACCCGGGACGAGCAGGACCTCGCCCACGCGGTGCTCGTGCGAGGCGGGATCGAGGAAACGCTGCTGTGCTGCACGACGGCCGAACTCGCCGCGCGGGCAGGCCATGCCGGTGCGCCCTACCTGTGGCGCCGCGCCGGCCGGTGGCTGCTGGAGACCGTACTGCGCGGTGCGGGAGAACTCTTCGTGGCGGAGAAGTGGCTGCCCCAGCGGGTGCGCCGGGCCGCGATCCCCGATGACGTGGTCGTCGCGCTCTCCCACGTCCGCGACCGTGACGGCTTCCGAGCTGCCCTGCGGCGGGTGGGGCTGCCCCGGCTCGATCCGCGGGAGCTGATCCGCCTGCGGCCCTACCACGACATGCGGGAGGTGGCGCTCGGCCGGGAACGGTACCTGCTGCTGTCCCGGGCCCGGTTGGTCGAACGCTCGGAGCTGGGACCCTGCACCCTCGAGGAGGCGATGGCCGCGATGCCGGCGAAGCAACTGCTCGACACGCTCACCACTCAGCAACTCGTCCCCCGGCTGGACACCGCCCTGGTGGACGAGGCCCTGTCATGAGGACACTCGACGCGCATTGGACCGCCACCAGTGCCAACGTGGCGATCTGGGTGTACGGCCTGCACGTACAGGCCTTCCACACCGACGTGGAGGCGGCGCTCGACGCGTGCCAGTGGGAGACCGCCGTCGAGGCCGCCGGATTGATGCTGAAGGAGATCGCCGTCGCCGAACTGGCGCTGCGGGGGTACACGGACATTCCCTTCGAGGCCGACGTCCATCTGGCCCTGCTGGCGCAGGACGGCCCCCTGCTGGCCGACATGGACAGCATTCCGCCGCCGTACGGCAGTGATGAGACCACCGCCCGGCAGGCGGCGGACGTGGCGTTCGAAGCCGAGCGGCGGCTGGTCGGGGCGCTGCCGTTTCCGCTGCCGACCCTGCGGACCCCGGAGGGCTTCTTCCCCACCTTGAAGATCGGGAGCGACCTGGACGGACTGCGCGACGCCCTCGGCCTGCCCAAGTCGTTCTGGCGGAACTGGATCCCGTGACATGGCACGCACACCGCACCGCAGGGCCCGCGTGGTGGTCCTCGACCCGATAGCCGAGGGAGCCGTCCGGGAACTGGGGCGTCACTTCGACGTCGAGGTGCACCTCCGGCCCTCCGCGCGCGAGTTGCCCACGCTGATCCGCGGCGCGCAGGCCGTCGTCGTGCGCAGTGGCGTCCTCCTCACCGGCGACGCGATCAGGGCAGCACCCGGACTGCGGCTGATAGCCCGCGCCGGCACGGGCGTCGACAACATCGACGTGGAGGCGGCACGGCAGGCCGGCATCGTGGTCTGCACCGTCCCGGGGGCCTCTGCCCAGTCGGTGGCCGAGCTGGCCTTCGCCCTCATGCTCGCCCTGTCGAGGAGGATCGTCGTGGCGGACCGGCAACTGCGTGCCGGGGTCCGTGCCAAGGAGAGCCTGCTCGGTACCGAACTGGCCGGCCGGACCTTGGCCGTGATCGGGCTGGGCGCGGTCGGCGGCCGGGTCGCCGGGATCGGCCGGGCCATGGACATGGAGGTGGTGGGGGTGGTCCGGGACCCTGTGGCGCGCCGCCCGGCGCCGGGCGGCGCGGACGTGCCACTGGTGGGCCTGCGTGCGGCACTGCGGTGCGCGGACGTGGTGTGCGTGGCCGTCCCTCTCACCGCGGGGACGACCCACCTCATCGGACGGACCGAACTGCGGCTGATGAAGCCCTCCGCCCTGCTCGTGAACGTTGCCCGAGGCGAGGTGGTGGACGAGGCGGCTCTCGTCGAGGCGCTCAGGACGGGCCGTGTCGCCGGGGCGGGCCTCGACGTCGGCGGCCACGAGCGGACGAACACCGCGCTGGTCGGCATGGACAACGTCGTTCTCACCCCGCACATCGGAGCGACGACGGCCGAGGCCCAGGCGCGCGTCGGGCGGGCGCTGGTCGAGTCGGTACGGGCCGCGCTGGCCGGTGAACCGGTGCCCCACCGGATCTGCTGAATCAGATGGCCCGCGAAAACGGGGGAGTCGCCGGGCAGTTGAACGGTATTCGCGTTCTCTACAATCGCATTGTTCCTCCACGGGCCGTCACGGCAGGGCCAAGGGCGTCGACCGGGAGGGCAGGAAGGGGCAGCTCATGCACCCCGTCACAGCAGCGGAAAGCGGAATCGAGCAGCTGTATCGGTTTCTCGGTCCCGATGATGCGGACAGTGCCGTGTCCGTCATTCTCAAAATGAGGGGCGAGACGTGCGACATTGACTGCCTCTACTGTTATGAGAAAAGGAAGGAGTCCCCGGGCGGGGCTCGCGTGGACGCCTCGCAGGTTCACGCTCTGGGCACCCTTTTCAGCGGCAGACCGCTCGCGGTGGAGCTGCACGGCGGCGAACCGCTGACCGCGGGGCACGACCAGATGGCCGAGGTGCTCGGGGCACTCGCCGCCGAACCGTCGGTGGTGAGGGTGTCCCTCCAGACCAACGGGGTGCTTCTGGACGACGCCTGGCTGGATCTCTTCGAACGTCTCTGTCCCGACCTGCGGATCGGGATATCCCTCGACGGCGACGAGCGGGGCAACGCGTGGCGTGTCGGATATGACGGCCGCCCCGTCTACCCGCGGGTCGCCGAGTCCCTGGGCCTGCTGGCCCGCCGCGGGAAGCGGGCCGGCGTGATCTGCGCCGTCACGCCCGCCGTGCTGGGCAGGGCCGAGGCGGTCCTGGACCATCTGGCGGCATTCGACGCGGTCGACGCCGTCAGTTTCGTCCCCTGCTTCGACACCTCCGTCGTACGGCCCACCGCCGTCTCCGCCCGCAGGGAACCGGCCAGCCGGGTGCTCCAGCGGGCGCATGTGAACGGCGCAGCGGGAGCGGACTGGGCGATCCGGCCCGCGGAATACACCGAGTTCGTCCTGCGGGCCACCGTCCGGTGGATCACCAAGGGGCACTTCACCCGCCTCAAGCTCGAACCGGCGGTCTCCGTCATCAGGCGGCAGCGTGGCCTGGACACCGGCTTCTGCCACTTCACCAACCTCAAATGCGACCACGTCTTCACGCTCTACCCCGACGGCCGCCTGGGAAGCTGCGACGAACTGCCCTGGCCACAGGCGCGACTGGGCATGCTGGACGACATGGCCGAGCAGTCCGACGTCGTCCGGGCGCAGCGGAACTCCCGGCTGCTGAACCAGGGCAAGTCCCTGATGGGGCGCTGCGTCAGCTGCGACTACCGGGACACCTGCGGTGGTGGCTGTGTGGCCACTCGATGGCGGTACGACCGGGCAGGGGAGGAGGACGAATACTGCGACTCCCGCATGCGCCTCGTCGACGGCGTCGCGGCCCTGGCCGCGCATCCCGGCCGGCCGGCCGGGGCGTGGTGCCGTTCCGCACGGTGGCACCAGCCGTCACCGAACAGCATGCACGACGTCGCGGCCTTCATGGCGCGCTGGAACCGACCCGCGGTCCCGCGGCCTGCTGCCAGGCTGCGCACCAGCCCCTACGGCAACATCAACACGGTGGGTCTGCCCGGCGTCCACGAAGCCGACGACCTCGACCCCGCCCACCCGGACTGGTACGCGGCCCTCGAACCGGGTGTCCGGCCGTTGGTCGACGTCCTGACCGCCGGCTGGGGACTCATCACGTACGACAGCTGTGAAGGCCACGACTACACAGGCACGGACCTGCCGATGGCCGAACGCATGGCGGGCATCCTGCCCCGGGACCCCGACGAGTACGCGGCAGTGGCGTCGGCACTGTGCCGCACCGTCACCCGGGCGGCACCCGCTCTCCCCGCGGAGGTACGGGCAGCCGTCGACCGGTGCTATCTCACCTGCGAGACCACGGGCCGGATGTGGCCGGTCCTCAATCTGCGGCTGCGCCCCTCGCCGGGGTACGGCCGGCAGGCGTACCGCGACGTCCTCTCGCGGGCCACGGACGTCCTCACCGAGGCGGCCCGGCACGACGGTCCCGACCCGGGGACGGCCTGTGGCTGTACGCGGTCCGGGGGAACCGCACCCGCCCGTGACGCCCGGGCGCACACCCTCTGACACATCCGCACCGGAATCACGCCCGAGTGATCACGAGAGGGAAGAGGAGCCGACGATGGAGAGCACCGGGAGGATGTCGGACTTCCTGGAGGCGGTGGACGTCCTGCGGGACGGGGAGCTCCCCCGCACGACCGCACACACCGCCAGTGTCTCGGCCGAGGGCTGGGCTGCCGACTCGGCACCGGCAGAAGAGGGAGAGGAGGGAGCGCAGGTGCTCGGCGAATGACCCCGTGAACGGGGCTCTTCCGGAGCACCGGGGCGGGCCGCCGATGCCCGTCGCTGGAGCACGACCACCGATCGTCGTCAGAAGGGTTCATCGAGATGGAGAGCACCGACAGGATGGCCGACTTCCTGGACGCCGTGGACGCGTTGCGGGACGAGGAAGAAGTGCGCAGCACGGCACACACCTCCAGCGTGTCGGCGGACGGCTGGGTGCCCGAAGCGGATCAGGGGCACGAGGCCTGATCGGCGGGTGCCGCGGAGCGGCACCCGTCCGTGAACCGCCCGGTGCCGGTCAGGACGGTCGGCACCGGGCCCGTCGGCGGCGGGAGCCCCAGCCGAGGAAGCCGCCGGGGAGGGAACCACCGATCGCAGGGGAAGGCCCCATGGACGCTCTGAAGGCAGCTCTCGCCCCGTTCCCGGCCGTCGAGCGGCTGCACCGCACGCGCACCGCACGCATCCACGGCATCGTCGCGCCGGCGGCCGTAACCGGCCGCACGGCCACGGACTACGCACTGGCCCACCACGTCCTGGAGGGCGCGGAGGCCGCCGCACGTGCGGGCGACAGCCGCGTTTTCGCCTGGTACCGGTCGAACCCGGGCGCCAACGGGGCGGAACTGGCAGTGGACACGGCCGTCGGCCCCAGGATCGTGCTCTCCCCCGGTCTGGACCGTATGTCCCGGGGGGCGATGTCCGAGACGGCCTACTACGTCATCGGGGCGGACACCACCGCCGCCCCCGGCCCGCTGCGGGAACTCGCCGCGCAGGCGTGCGCGATCGGGGCGGACGCCGGGTTCACCGACCTTCTCGCCGACCACGCCGTCGTGATCTGCCTGCTGCGGCGGATGGGCCTCGAGGACACCCTGCACAGCTGGGCCATCACCCGGCTGCCGGGCACGGTCTTCTGCGACCACACCGGTCACGCGGCGGTACTGGGACGGGACCTCGTCCACGAGGCGGGCCACAACTGGCTCAACGACGCACTGGCGGCCACGGGCAGTGAGATCGGCGCCGGAGAGACCTTCTACTCGCCCTGGCGGCGGACCGACCGTCCGGCCTTCGGCTTCCTCCACGCGTGCTGGGCCTTTCCGCTCACCATGATCTACACGAGTCGAATCCTGGACCGGACGCGGGGACCGGTGCGCGGATTCCTGAGCGCCTACCTCCGGCAGCAGAGCGAACTCCTCGCGAGCACCGAAGCCGACCACGCACGCGCGCTCCTCCTGGTGTCCGACGAGGAACTGCGCGAGCGCCTTGCCGCCGTGTACCGGGACGCCCTGGAACTCCGAAGGACGATGCGAGGTTGATGTGGAAGAAGGAGCAGCCGGCTGCGTTCGGGTCTTCGCCGGCAGAGTACGCAGTGCCGACATCGAAGCAGGCATCGAGCAGGCCCGGGCCGAGCTGCTTCCGGCACTGCGCGCGGCCGGTGCGCAGGGGGCGGTGCCCCTGCTCACCGAGGTCGTTCCCAAGGACGAGGAGACCGCCGAGATCGTGGTTCTGACGCGCTGGAACTCCCTGGACGCCCTGCACGAGGCCATGGAGTCCACGGAGATCGGGCAGGCCCTGCTCCGGCTGCTGCTGCTCGTGCAGGGCGAGCCCCGCATCGTCACCTACACGGTGCTGTCCGCGGAGGCGGACGGGTGAACGGCGTCGATCCGCTGTGGCGCACGGTCCAGGAAGGGCTCGGCCCGCAGCCGCCCGCGGACTTCTCCCAACATCCCTATGTGCGCTGGTACATGTTCAACTCCGGTGCCGGCATCCGCACCGACTTCCTCGCCCATGCGCGGCAGGCGGACCCGCAGCTGTACGAGGAGCTGCGGGCACGGTACCGGGCCGTCTCGCACGGGGCGCTGGAGGAGCCGGAGCCGGGAGATTTCGCGGCGAACTCCCGCACGGCGCAGCACTTCTACTACCTGACGCGGCAGTGCCACAGCTTCCCGGACCTCTCGCGCCGGCGCATCTGCGAGATCGGCGGCGGCTACGGCAATCTCATGCGCATGTTCGTGCAGCTCGGGCTGTGCGCGTCGTACACCATCGTGGACATCGATCGAATCGTCGACATCCAGCGGCTCTACGCCGACTCCTGCCTGACCGCCGCCCAGCGCGACCGGGTGCGGATCCTGGACATCGAGAATCCCGCCGACGCCACCGCTCTGGAGGAGGCGAGCTTCGATCTCGTCGTATCGACGTTCGGGCTGACAGAAGTCCCCGACGACATGCGGGACTGGTATCTGGACAGGCTCGTCCTGCGGGCGCCGGCCGTTTACCTGGTCGGCCAGTACCTGTGGCGGGGGAACAAGGTCGGTGAACAGTGTCTGAGCCGGCTCGGGGAACGCTTCGCCGTGGAGCACCGGCCGTTCGTCTGGTCCTCGGGAAACGAGGGGCCGACCTTCGAGGCGGTCGGCCGGGCAACGGACTGATCCGGGGGACGCGGTTCAGTGGGCGCGTCCGTGCGGTGGTCCGGCGGGAACGGCTGCCGGACCACCGCACGTCCTCATTTCTCGCGCCCCGCGCTTCGTGTCGCCGCCGGTGCCGAGAACGACTCGCGCAGCCGCCGTTTGAGAACCTTCCCCGTCGCGTTGTGCGGCAGCTCGTCGACGATCCGGACCAGGGCCGGCACCTCGTGCCGGGCCAGCCGCTCACGTGCGAAGGCGCGCAGCTGGTGCGCGCTCACCCGCCGGTTGACGGTGACCGCCGCGGCCAGGACCTCGCCCAGCGACCGGTGCGGTATCGAGAACACCGCCGCCTCGTCGACCGCCGGGTGGTCGTGCAGCACGTTCTCCACCTCCAGCGTGGAGACGTTGAAGCCGCTGATGTTCGCCGTGTCGCTCATCCGGTCGGTCAGATACAGATAACCGTCCTCGTCCAGGAAGCCGAGATCGCCGGTGCGTACCCAGCCGCCCTCGGTGAAGACCTCCGCGCTGGCGTCCGGATCGTCCACGTAGGCCCGGGGACCCACGCCCCGGGCCCGCAGCAGGACCTCCCCCCGCTCGCCCGGCCGGAGATCGCGGCCGTCGGCGCCCACCAGGCGTACCGACGAGTTGTCCTCGGGGCGGCCGACGGACGTGGGACGCCGGGGATCGAACTCGGTGCTGACACCGGCGGGAGCCGCCTCCGTCGAGCTGTAGTAGTTGCGGATCCGGGCCCGGGGGAACAGCGCGCGGATCACTGGGATCGCCGTGACGGGCAGCGGCGCACCGACGAACGTCACCCCGCTCGCACTCGGTATCCGATACCGGCGTCCGGCGCCGGCACGGGCCAGGGACAGCGCCGTGGCGGGAGCCATGGCCACCCAGGACGCCTCGTACTTCCGCAGCGCCTCGCAGTACAGCGCGGGAGCGAACGACGAGAAGAGCAGCAGTGTCTGCCGTCCGCGGACGCCGTCCACCAGCAGTGTCTGGGAAGCCGTCGTGGCGATCGGCAGCGCATGGGCGATGACGCGGGGGTCGACCCGCTTCTCCCAGTGCGTCAGATGGGCATGGGTCACCTCCACCCCGCGGGTGACGCCGGTGGTGCCGGAGGTGAAAAGGATCTCCGCGACATCCTCCGGGTCGTTGCCGGCCGGGACCGCGGCGGGTGCCGTGCCGCCCTCGGCCAGCAGGGTCCGGTGCGACACGGTCCAACCGGGGATGCGGGCCGGCACGGAGAGCCCGGAACCGGCGACGACCCCGCACGGCCGCAGCCGTCCCAGATGACCGGCCAGCTCCGCGGCGGTGAACCGGTCCGAGAGGAGCACCGCGACGGCACCGCGCTTCAGTACCCCGAAGTAGGCGCTCGCGAAGTCGAGCCAGCCGCTGCCTGGATACACCAGCGCCACCCGGTCCCCCCGGCGTATCCCTCGCTCCGCCAGCGCGGCCGCGAGGACGTCGGAGGTCCTGTCCAGTTCCCCGTAGGAGAGCACATGGGTGCCGTCGAGTACGGCGACCGCCCGGTCCGGGTCCGCGGCGGCATGCGCCCGCAGGGTATCCGGCACCGACCGCCGGGCCGTCGGGGCGCCTTCCCGCGCGGTACGGCGGGGGAGGGGGCCATCGGCGTCCGGTGCGGACGGGCTCACGGTGCCACGCTCCACGGCCGGGGTTCGCGCGAGGCGATGTGGCTGCGCTGTTGTGCCCACCACCGCACCGCGGTGGCCAATGCCTCAGCGATCCGTTCCACGGGTTCGTCCGGCGGCGGAACCGATGAACAGGAGAAGTAGCCCTCGAACTCGCCGAGCAGGCCGATGACCCGTTTCTGACGCTCAGTCAGATGGGGTCGGATGAACGGAAGATGGAACCGGTTCCACACCTCGGGCGAGGTGAAGACCGGCGGGGCGACCGGCGAGGCGCCCCGCTCGCGCCGCCAGGCGCCGAGGGCGGTGAAGGCGGTGCTCACCAGCCGGCCCAGGGTCAGGGCGGCCGGCCCGCAACCGATGGTGCGGACGGCGGGCGTCCTCGAGGGGTCGGCGGCCAGCCGGAGGATCCAGGCCGCGGTGACGTCCGTGGGGGCGAGGTCCACCAGCGCGTCAGGCTCCCCGACCATCGTCGGCAGCATTCCGGTCAACGCGGCCGTGAGGACCGAGTAGATGCCGCTGAAACGGGCCACGAAGCCGTCGGAGCGGCGGCCGATCAGCAGTGGCGGTCGGGCGATCACCGCGTCGGGTCTGCGCGCGCGCAGCAGGCGTTCGGCGGCCGCCTTGGACCACTCGTAACTGTTGCGGTAATCGGTGAGCCGTGTCGATTCCGTCGATCCGCGTAATCCTCCGACGTACGACGTGGAGACATGCAGGAACCGGGTCCGGGGGCCGCACATGGAAAGCAGTGTTTCGAGCGGCCGGACATTGGCCTCCCACGCGGCGGCGGGCGGGTTGTTCCACCGGGTGTCCGCGGCTGAATGCACCACGACATCCCATTCCGTTCTCAGTATTTCGGGCGGAGGCTCGAATCCGACGCGCCACGGCAGGACTCCGAGTTCCTTGTCGCCGCGGGAACTGACCGCGAGGACATCCCAACGCCCGTCGTACCGCGCATGCTCAAGAATCTCTCTGCCCAGAACCCCCGTTGCGCCGGTCAGCAGCATCTTCAACGGCACGTGGTCTCCTCATCGGAAAGGGTGCCCGAACATGACGGAACTAGTGTCGGTGTGACCAGGGCGCTAGGCTAGCGGCCCGCTGAACGCACCCAGGGAGACAGAGCGTGCCGACCCTTGCAGACGGCTGGTCGACGATTGCCGACGGCCTGCACATCCACCGGTGGTTCCTGCACGTGGAGCCTTATCGCCGTGAGCGGGTGTCGGCTCTGCGGGAAAATCACGCGCGGAGGCACGGCCCCCGGTTGTCCCTGACACCCACCGAGGCCGAATCAGTGGCCGACACCTACGGGGCAGGAGTGGCGGAACACCTTTTCCGGCAGGAACTGACACCCGACGCCCTCGTGGCGCTGCGGAGCTCCTCTCCGCTCCCGGCCGTCGTGCGGCTGGCGGGACGGCGCGTCGTCAGCGTGCGGGGCGAGGACCTGACCGGGCACTCGCCCGCCGTGCTGCCGGCGGAGGTCCTGCGCACGCGCGGTCCCGCACTCGCACCGGAGTTCGCCGCGGAGGTGACCGCACTGCTGGACCACACCCAGGTGGCCTTCGTACCACAGCTGGTGGCGGACGTCGTGGTGCACGGAGACGTCACGGAGGTCCCCGCGGGAACGGTCGTCCTCCAGCCCCCGGCGACGCCGGACCGCTACGCCGAGAAGCTGCTCGTCTCGGCGGCGCGGCAGTTCGCCACACTCTTCGTGGTGACCCGCGGGATGTACCTCGGAGGCCGGACCACGCCCGCTCCGGCGCCGGGCGGGACGTGGAAATCGGTCGAAGACGGCTCCGAGGTCGGGACCACGGAGATGTTCGCGGAAATCATCGCGGCGAGTATGCGATTCAGGTTCTGGGAACGACTGGCCGGGGCGGGGCATTCGGCGGCGACAACTATTCTGCCCGACCAGCGGGAGAGGGTGAGCTCTTATCTTCCGGTGGTGTACGACGTGGCGCACGCGGCGGACGACTTGAACTGCTACGACCTCATCACGACACTGTGCCCGGGACCGCGCCAGTTCGCGAAGTACCGAACCGGAACCGGAGCCGGGCAGGGAGCCGATTAGCGCCACCTCGGTGCGGGTCCGGTATCCCACCGGAAAACCGACCGGGCCACAGGACTCCGCGATCAACTCTTCACCACGAAGAGAAAAGGTGCGCTTTGTCTGGAAAGGGACGGTGGGTGGGCAAGTGACAGCTCCTGCGATCATGGATCTTATGAATCCCGCGGCGCGGGCCGATCCTTATCCGCTCTACCGTCGACTGCGTGAGTCGGATCCGGTGCACTTCTCAGAGTTCCCCGGATTCTGGGTCGTCTCCCGTTACCGGGACGTCGCCGTACTGCTGCGTTCGGCCCATCTCGGGCGCGACCCCAAAAAGGTCCCACCGGGCGGCCTCTCCGTTTCCCAGGCCCTGCTCGAAGGGGCGCAGGACATCCTCTACCTCGACCCGCCGGATCACACCCGCCTGCGCACGGTGGTCAACCGCGCGCTGACGGCCCGCCGCATCGAGGCACTGCGGCCGCGGATTGAGCGACTCGTGGAGCAACTGCTGGACCGGGCTGCCGAGGCAGGAGGGATGGACGTCATCAGGGACCTGGGTCTCGTGCTCCCGATGACGCTGATCGCCGAACTCATGGGTGTACCCGCCGAGGACCACGCCAAGGTCAAGGCGTGGTCGACCGAGATGTTCTCCCTCACCGACCCGGTCGTGTCGTTCGAGGCCCACGACCGCGGTCTGCGGGCCCGCCGGGAGCTGCGCGCCTACTTCGCGGAGCGAATAGCCGCCCACCGTACGGCGGACGCCGGCAGTGATCTGCTCGGCGACCTGATCGCGGCGCAGCGTCAGGGCGGGCGTCTGAGCCACGAGGAACTGCTGTCGATGTGCGCCCTGTTGCTGGTGGCCGGACACGAGACGACCAGCAACTTCATGGGCAACGCGGTTCTCGCGCTCATGCGGGACCGTCCGGCCTGGCGGCGGCTGGCCGCCGAGCCGGAGATCGCCCCCGCGGCGGTGGACGAACTGTTGCGCTTCGACACGCCCGTGCAGCTGACGAGCCGGGTGGTCGTCGAGGAGTTCGCCCACGCCGGCCGAACGCTGGAGCCGGGACAGAGTGTCATCCTGCTCCTGGGATCCGCCAACCGGGATCCCGAACGCTTTCCCGGGCCGGACCGTCTGGACCTGACCCGGAAGGACAACCACCACCTCTCCTTCGGCGCGGGCATCCATTTCTGCCTCGGATCCCCGCTGGCCCGACTGCAAATGGAGATCCTGCTGCCGCGGCTCGCCGCCAGATTCCCCGACATGCGCCTGACGGGTGCCGAGCCGGAATGGCTGGACACGGTGACGCTGCGGGGCCTGCGCAGCCTGCTGGTGACGGTGTGAAGAGGGCGGAGACGTGGCGGGAGCGTCGCAGGGCGGTGGCCCGTGCCCGGGGTGAGGTGTTCTCCCTCCGGTCGGCCCTGACGCCACGTCAGTTCACGTGGGTGGTCGCCTATATGGTGGCGCGCGCCGTGATTCCGGTGGCGTTCGCGTGGCTCGGGGGGCAACTGCTGGGCGCCGTCCTGAACGCCCGGCTGGGCGCCCCGGCCGGTCCGCTGACCGGTCTCGTCATCGGGCTGTCGCTGCTCTTCGCCGTGGAGGAGACGCTCAAATGCGTCCAGGAGGCGCTGCGGCTGTGGGTCGTACGCACGGTCAACGGCGCGCTGCGCGGGCGCGTGATGCGTGCCGCGCTCAGCGGAACGCGGGTGGACCACCTGCACCGGCCCGAGATGCGCGATGCCCTGGGAGGACTCACCGGCCTCGCCTCTACGTCGGCCACCCCGGGGGCGGCATTCGCCGGTCAGCTGTTCGTCATGAGTGAGTACCTCAAGGCCGGGGCGGCGGCGGTGCTGCTGGCCGTGACGTCCTGGTGGTGGCTGGCACCGCCCGTGCTGGCGGCCGGTCTGTGGGTGCGGTTCGCCTTCCGGGCCCGCTGCGTCCAGTTGGCCGAGGTCGGCGGACGCCATGGGAACGACCAGCGGGAGGCGGACTACTTCTTCGGCATCGGCACCTCTCCCGCCACGGCCAAGGAGGTCCGCCTCTTCGGCCTGGGACCGTGGCTCGTGGACCGCGTGCGCCAGAGCACGCGGCGGATGGGCGGGGCGTGGAACGCCGAGCTGGAGGGGTTCGCCATCCCCGGCCTGATCCGTGCCTACGCCGTCGAACTGGTGGTGCTGACGGGCACCCTCGCGGCGCTGGCCGGGCTGCCGCACCTGAACGGCTCGGACCTGGCCCGGATCACTGCCGCGCTCGCGGCCTGCCTCCTGGTCGCGGGCGTGGGGCGGTTCTTCGAGGCCTGGGACTTCGACGTCGAGTACGGCGGGGCGGCGGTCCGCCTGGTGGCCGGCATCATGACCCGCACCGCGGGCCTGCCTGTCGCCGACGGCTCAGTGCCGCCGCGGGGACGGCCCCGCCAGGGGATCGAACTGGCGGGGGTGACCTTCGCCTACCCCGGGTCCCGCCCTGTGCTCAGCGGGCTCGACCTGTTCCTTCCCGCGGGCCGCTCGATGGGACTCGTGGGTGTCAACGGTGCCGGGAAGAGCACTCTCATCACGCTCCTCGCCGGGCTGCGGCGCCCCCAGGAGGGCCGGATCACCGTGGACGGCCGCCCATTGGCCGAGATCGACTCCTGGCAGCGGGACATCGCGGTCCTGACACAGGAGTTCATCCGCTACGACTCCTTCACTCTCGCGGAGAACATCGCCACGGGGGCCTGGCACCATCGCGACGACCTGCCCGGTATTCGCCGGGTCGCGGATCAGGTGGGTCTCACCACCGCGATCGACGCACTGCCCCGGGGGGCGGCCACCGTCATCGGGCCGGACGGCGTCGACCTGTCGGGCGGGCAGTGGCAGCGGCTGGCCCTGGCGCGGATCCTCTTCGCCGCCCGGCACGGGGTGCGATTCCTGGTCCTGGACGAGCCCACCGCCAGCCTGGACGCGACTGCCGAGAGCGCGTTCGTCGACCACTTCCTGGAGGCGACCAAGGGCATGACGATGGTGATGATCTCGCACCGGCTCTCCACCGTGCGCCGCATGGACCGTATCGCCGTACTGGACGGCGGACGCATCGCGGAGTCGGGCACGCACGCCGAACTCGTGTCACGGCAGGGTGTGTACGCACGGATGTTCGCGCTTCAGGCGGCTCCGTTCGCCGGGGCGGACCCCGCCCGGTGACCGGCACCCGTCGTCTCCTGGGAGGGCTCCTCTTCGCCGTGCGTACGGCCGCGGCATGCCGCAGGAGACGGTTCGCCGCCGGCACCGTCCTGGTCCTGGGCGCCGGTGCCGCGGGCGGACTGGTGCCTCTGGGGTCGCAGCACTTCGCCGACGCCATGTTCCACGGGCAGCCACGGCAGGCGGTGTGGTGGGGCCTGGCCCTGGGCGGACTGTGGACCGTGGCCATGGGCGCGGCCAACATCGGCGCCCTCGTCCTGCACGGGGTGCGGGAGAGCATGCGGCTGACCGTGGACTGCGCCGTCGTGCACGCGGTCTGCTCCGTCCCCGAGCCCCAGCGTCTGGAATCGGGCCGGGCGGCGGACCGGTTGACGCTCCTGCGCAACGAGCGCGACGTCGTGTGCCTCGCGGCGCTCACTCCGATGGTCGCGGCCGGTGTACTGGTCCAGGTCGGCGTCACCTGGATGCTGCTCGCGACCGTCAGCCCGCTCCTGGGAACGCTGCCCGTCCTGGCCGTGGGAGCCTTCGTCGTCTCGGCACGTGTGCAGCGCACGGCGGAAGCCGCGGAGGAGGTCATGGCGGCCGACGAGCGGAGTGCGGCGTTCCTGTACGAACTGGCCACGCGGCCCGCCCACGGTGGTGAACTGCGCCTGTCCGGTATGCCCGAGGAGCTGCTGCGCCGGCACACCCGACTGTGGCGCGGTGTCACCAGGGGCCGGATCAGAGCGGAGCTGCACGCCTCCCTGGTGGCCGGCAGCGCCCTGCTGCTGGGGCTGGGAGCCTTCTTCGCCGTGGTCCTCGTCGCGGCCGACAGGGCGCGACGAGGCACCCTCGGCATCGGCGAGTTGCTGTTGATCCTCACCGCGGGACAGCAGCTGTACTGGCAGATCGGCCGGGCGGTGTCGATCAGCTCCGACCTGCTGCGCGTGGCACGTTCGGCGACCCGTTACCGATGGCTGGTCGAGCAGGCCCGCCCGACGGCTGCGGACGTGCCGGGTACGGCTTCGCCCGTAGGGCGGGAGCTGCCCGGCCGCCTCCCGGCCGGCCGCCGTACGCGGGTCCCCGGCCTCCGGCTGGAGAACGTCTCTTTCACCTATCCGGGCGCCGGCACGCCCGCTCTCTCGGAAGTGACGCTGGACCTGCCGGCGGGCAAGGTGGTGGCGGTGGTGGGCGCCAACGGATCGGGCAAGTCGACCCTGGTCAGACTGGTCTGCCGCTACTGCACTCCGTCGCGCGGCAGCGTCCTACTCACCTTGCCGGACGGCGGGACCAGCGATCTGGCCCGGGTGCCGCTCGACGACTGGAGCGCCACCACCACAGGGGCCTTCCAGGACTTCCTGCGTCTGGAAGGCCTGCTGAGCGAGTCCATCGGCGCCGGTGAGCCGTCCCGCATCTCGGACGAGGCGGCAGTCCGTCAGGCACTGCTGCGCAGTGGTGACGGGGCGCTGGAGCACCGCTGGCCCGACGGCCTGCGCACACTCCTGGGCACGTCGTTCCATGACGGTGTCGTGCCGTCGACGGGCCAGTGGCAGCGCATCGCCGTCGGGCGGGCCACCATGCGGCGACAGCCGTGGCTGGTCGTCCTCGACGAGCCGACAGCCAGTCTGGACCCGCATGTGGAGGACGGCGTGTACCGCGCCTACGCACGCATGACCCGTGCGGGCGGGGAGTCCGGAGCCGCACCGACGACGGTCCTGGTCTCACACCGGTTCTCGACGGTGAGGACGGCGGACGTGATCGTGGTCATGGACCGCGGCAGGGTGGCGGAGTACGGGAGCCACGAGGAGCTGTTGGACGCCGGCGGCCTGTACGCGCGGACCTATCGGACGCAGGCCCGTGGGTACCGGTGAGGGGCCCGGGCACGCGGTGGACGGGGCCCCGGTCCCGCCGGGCCCGTACGGCCCCGGGACGGCCGCCGGGCGCACCCCCGACCTCCTGGCGGGCGTGCCGCTGCTGCGCGGGCGGAGCGTGGCCGCCGGCCAACGATGGGTGTACTCGGCCGGATTCAACGTCGGTCCGGCGCTGACCGACACCTCCCGCATCGACAGCGAGCTCGACGACCTCCGCCGGCTGTCCGACGCCGGCGCCCGGGTGGCCGTCCTGTCGCACCAGGGTCGCTGGGACGACGGATCGGCGCGCCACCTGGACTACGTCGCCAGGTACCTCCAGGACCGCTTGCGGCGCCCCGTGCGGTACTTCCCGGAGAACGACTCCGCGGCGGCCCAGCGCACAGCCCTGGCCATGCGTCCCGGCGAGGTGACCCTCTTCGGGAACACCAGGTTCCATGCCGGAGAGGCGGCCGACGACTCCGCCCTCGCCCAGCGGTTCGCCGCGCTGGGCGAGGTCGTGGCGCTGGCCGGGTTCTCCAAGGCCCACCGCAGGCACGCCTCGAACGTCGGCCTCACACGTCACCTCCCGGCATGCGTGGCGGGCAGCCTGGAGACCGAGGTGCGTCGGCTGTCCTCGTGGGCGGCACGTCCCCCGGCCGGCCCGTCGCTGGCCGTCCTGGGCGGCCGCAAGCCGGAGAAGACCCTCATCGGGCTGCCGGGCTTCTGCCGGATGTACGACGTGGTCGTGCCCGGCGGGGTGGTGCTGAACACCGTGCTCAAAGTGCTGGGGTACGACGTCGGCGGTTCCGATCTCGGCTCCGACCCCCGCCGGTGCGCGCAGGTCACGGAGCAGGTGCTGGCCCTGCCCGCCCGCGCGGTCGTCCACGTTCCGCACACGGTGATGATCGCCCCCGTCGCACCGAGGGACGGGCGGCGGGCCCGCCGGATCGGCGTGGCACAGGGCGTCCCCGACGACCACATGATCGTCGACTTCGTGCCCCGCCCCTGGCTGCGCAGCCGCCTGAGAGCACTCGGGGCCCGGGGCGGCCGGGCCGTGCTGGCCGGCACACCGGGCTGTTATCCGCAGGGACACCGTTTCGCCTGCCGGACACTGCTGGCCCACCTGTCCCGGCCCTCGGTCGACGCGCTGCTGGTGGGCGGGGACACGGTGGCCGAGCTGCCGTGGGGCGGAGCTTCCTCGACAGGCGGTGGATCCGCCCTCCAGATCCTGGCGCACGGCACCTGCACCGTACTCGACGCGCTGCGCGGTCAGGGGCGAGCCGGGGGACCACTGCTCAACTGAGAATCCCGGGCAGTCGAACACGCGGGCCGGGCAGCGCCTTCGAGCCCGTACTCGGCCAGCCAGGACAGCAGTTCCTCCCGAGTGGCACCCACGAGGCGGCCACCCGTGAAGCGGATGTCGTCGGTGACTTCCGCGACGCAAGCGGGCGGGCGGCGGAACGACGCCGCGTCCTCGTCCGTGGCGAACTCGGCCTCGGCCAGCACCAGTCCGTGCCGAGGGGAGTCGAAGACGTCGACGCCCAGCGGGGGCACGCTCAGCCGGGTCTTCGTAAGGACGGCGCCCGGGAGCCCGCTGAGCACCTCGTACTCGGCACGGGACAGGTAGACGTTGGTCACCAGTCCCTGAAGGGCACCGGGCCGTGCGGCAGGGACCTTCTGGGTGAGCTTGTACTCGATGGTTCCGTCCTCGAGGAAACGTGTCCGCCGCAGCCGCAGGCGCGTGTCCGCCAGATACAGGTCGGTGATGCGCCGTGTGGCGACGACGCCGGAGGCGTCCGGGGGGTGAGCCAGCAGAAACCGCCTCTCCCGCTCGGCCCGGGCGTACTTCTCCCGGGGGTGAGAGGGGCGTGGTACGAGATCGTTGTCTTCCGTCACCCGTCCGTTTCTACTGAACACGCGGCTCAGACGGGGCGCGAACCACCGTCCGGCACCGAATCGTTGAGCACTCCCCAAGCCGGTTGGCCGTGTGGCAGCCTGCCCTGGGACCTGTGACGCCGACTCCCTTCCCCGACCGCAGCCGCACGCACCGGCCCGGCGCTCCCGCGCCGTACCGTGCCGCACCGCAAAGAGCCGTGAAGGTGTCACGAAAGGTGGAGGGAATGCGAGAGGCCATCGTTCCAGCGCCGCTGGGGGCAGTGGGCGGCGGGCCGGGCGGGCACCCCGCGCGCGGGGTGTCGGTCGTCGTCCCCGTCAAAGGCCGGGTCGACGAGGTGCGCAGACTGCTGGAGAGCCTGAGCGCGGCCACCGAGGCGGCCCCGGGACCGGTCGAGGTCATCCTGGTGGATGATTCGCACGACGCGGACGCCCGCAGACACCGGGAGCACTGCCGCCTGTACGGAGCCCGTTACCTCACCGGACCGCGTCATGTGGGTGCCAAGCGCAATGTGGGGGCCGGGCTCGCCTCGTACGACCTGCTGCTGTTCACCGATTCCGACTGCCGTGTCTCGCCGGACCTCCTGGCGCGGCACGTGGCGACCATGCGAGCGGCCCCGGACGACGTGGCGGGTGTCGCCGGTCCCACGGTGGTGGACGACTGCGACAGCCGCGTCTTCCGCGTCATGCGGCGCGGACACGTGCTCAACGGCGACCTCGAACGCCCTCTGCGGTACCGGCGGCTCCTGTGGGCGACCACGTCCAATCTCATGCTGCGGCGCGAAGTGTTCCACCAGGTGGGCGGGTTCGCCGAGGAGTCGCTGACCGTGGTGGCGGGCGAGGACGTCGATCTCGGCATCAGGGTGTCCGAGGCGGGTTACGCGATCCTCTGCGACGCCGGCGCAGTCGTCTCCCACAGCAGCGCCGGCTCCGACGCCCTCGGGGCGGTGTTCCGCCGGCTGCTGACCTACGGCAGGTCCGAACAGTGGCTGTGCACGGTCCATCCCGCCTACCGGCGGTTCAAGCTGAACCCGGTCAGTGCCCTCGCCGCGACGTTGACGCTGGGCCTCGCCCGCGGCCGGCTCCGGCACGCGGCTCTGCTCGGCGGCGCCGTGGGCACCGCGCTGCTCGCCGGGCACGTGCGCCGGTCGCTCGGCGACGACCGGTCGGTGCGGGCGGTCGCGGAGACGACGGTCTGCGCACTGCTGGAGTGGTCCTTCGATCTGGGGGCGTTCATCGCCGCCTTGCAACTGCACCGCCCCGACCTGTTCTTCTCACGACTCGACATCGACGAGTCCCGGTTCGCATCCGCCGGCGAAGAGCGGCCCGGGGAAGCGACCGGAAGAGGAGCGCACGCTGATGTCCAGGCGAACAGGGTATGACTCAGGAGGGCACGGCATGACCGAGGGACTGCGGACGGAAGTGCCCTGCCACGGCTCGGCCGCACTCGCGGACAACCGGGCGTACCTGCCCGGAATGAGCTTCGCGCGCTACCGGAGCCGCATGGCGGAGTTCCCGAGGTTCTTCCCGGTGCTCCCCGCCGTTCCACCGGGCGACGCGGTGATGGACACACTCCGCAGGGGCAACGAGTTCGACACCGACGAGAGCGGCCGCGGTGACTCCTACCGCAACGCCCAACGCGCACCGGAGGTCCGGCTCCGCGGCATTCGGGCGCTTCTCCAGCTGGCGCTGGACGGGCCGGTCCCGCACCGCTGGCCGGACACCCTGCGCATCCTGGACGTGCTGGGCGGGGACGGGACACTGGCCCGTGCGCTGGCCCGGCTGCGGCCGTACGCGGTACAGGACCGGCAGTGCGTCCTGACGAGCGACCTGTCCCGGCACATGGTCGCCCAGGCACTGCGCTACGGGCTGCCCGCCATCTGCGAGCCGGCGGAACACCTGCTGCTGCCCGACGGGACCTTCGACGCGGTCATCCTCGCCTACGGAACCCACCACATACCTGTGCCGGACCGGCGGAAGGCCTACGCGGAGGCGCTGCGGGTGCTGAAGCCCGGCGGCCGCGTGGTGGTGCACGACTTCGAGGAGGGCGGCGCGGTGGCGCGGTGGTTCTCCACCGTGGTCCACCGCTACGCACCCAACGGCCACTCCTACGAGCACTTCACACGGCGGGACCTGCTGGCGGACCTGCGCGCGGTGGGCTTCCGGGACGTGTCGGCACGAGAGATCTACGACCCGTTCACGGTGTCCGGGACGACACCGCGGTCCGCGCGGCGCGGGCTGTGCGCGTACGTCGCCGACATGTACGGGCTGTTCGGACTGCGGCAGGCTCCCGACTGGCAGCGCGGACTCTGGGAGCTGATCACGGAGCACGCGGCGCGATCACCCCGGCCGGACAGCGGCGAGGTGGTCACGCGACTGGTGGAACCGACAGGCACGGGGTTTGCCGCCACCATGCCCCGCAACGCGCTGGTGGCCGCGGGCGTCAAGTGACCGGCGGTCCCTGCACGGCCAGTCGTGCCGCCAGGTCGGCCGAGTAGTCGGGTGCCCGGCGCGCGACCGGCAGGATCCGCTCGTGCAGTTCGGCGAGGACGCCGAGGGAGAAATCCGTCGCGCGCCAATCCTCGAACGTGATGCCGAGGCCGAGCTCGCGCCACAGCTCGCCGTTGCGCCTCTCCGAGTCGCTCCATGACTCGAGAATCACCAGAGGGGTGGCCGCCCACAGCCCGTCGAGCAAGGTGCCGGCGCCGGGTTTGCTCATGACCGCGACGGCGTTGCGCGCGAGGTCGAACGCGTGGGGGTACTCCGCCTTCCGGGCGAAGGGGAGCGCGGACACGTCCACCGTGCCCGTCGCCCCGGTGTGTCCGGGTTCCACCTCTGCGAACGGCGGATAGCCGTCGTCGTGCCACGGGTGCCAGCGCGGATCCATCATGAAGTAGCGCGCACCGGGTTTGCCGTGGTCCACGTCGCTCGGTTCATAGGCGATCATGTCCAGTCCGAACCGGTGCTCCACCAGTTCGTCCGCTCGCTCACGATAGGTGCCCAGTCCCCACCCTCCGCCGTGGACCAGCAGTCGGCCGGCGCGGTCCGCCCACGGTACGGGCGGCTTCGCGGACACGGGGATCGTCCAGGGTATGGCCCGCCCCGGGCCGTCGGCGAGCGCGATCTCGCGTGCTCCCTCCGGCGGCGGAGCACCGCCGAGGAGGAACGACTGCATGGGGGCCGCGTCCCCCCGGCACAGGTCCACCCCGATCGGCGTCCCGAGGAATTCCCGGTAGCCGCGCAGTACCGAGAGCCAGTAACCGGAGAACACCACGAAGTGCCGCACCCCGCGCTCCCGCCAGCCCTGCCACAGAAGACGCACCGCCTCCTCGCCGAGGTCCGACGAGGTGTCCCGCTCCATGCGGCGGCCCGCGAGCGCGAACCGGAAGCTGCGGTGGTAGGCCCACTTGAGGTCGCCCATGGTGACGAGCTTCTCCGGGGGCAGCAGGCGTTCCAGGACGTTCACCTCGGCCACCACGCCCCGCTCGCGCAGCCGATCGGCGAGCAACAGCCCGGGAACGTGTACGCCCAGTGTGGCGCCGGAGGTCAGTATCGCGATCATGCCGGCCCTTTCCGCCCCTGGGCCGCCCAGAGGTCGAAGGTAGCTGCGAGGGGTTGTACGACCTGCTGGCGGAGCCAGGCACACCGCTCGGCGTCGAACCTGCGTGGCACCGCCTCCACCCACATGATCAAGTAGAGGTAGGAGCGGTAGAGGGTCAGCCGCCGTCGCGCGGACGCGTCGAAGGCCACGGTGCCGCCCGCCATTCGGTACCCCTCCAGGAAGGCGTCGTCACGCTCGATGTCGCCGAAGAGGGACAGCGAGACCAGCTCGGCCAGCGGGTCGCCCCAGAAGGCCCGCTCGGCATCGATGAGCGCGCCGATCCGTGCGCCCGCCGGGCCGCGGTCCACCAGGATGTTGCCGTCCCACAGGTCGAAGTGGACGAGCCGCGGGGTGCTCACCTCGTCGAGGACCGCGCTCTGCGCCGCGAACAACTCCCTGATGCGATCGGCGTCTTCGGGCAGCTCGACGGCGAAGCGCCCGGCGTCCGTGAGGACGGCGCCGACCATCTCGAGGAACGCCTCCCGCCAGCTCCCGCGCAACGGGCCCAGCGGTTCGGCCGGATACCCGAAGGCCTCACCGGTGATCGAGTGCAGTGCGGCCGTGAAGCGCCCCAGCTCGGTGCGCAGGCGTTGCCGCTCACCGGCCTCCAGCGCGTCCCCCAGCTCGTACCAGTTGCCGCCGGGGCACTCCGACATGACCAGGTGGTCGCCGGCGGCGGTGCCCTTGTCACCGGGCGGGGTGAGGACGGCCGGCACGGGGACGCCGGTGGCCTTCCGGACCGTGTCGTAGAACCAGGCCTCCGTGGCGAGGATGCGGTGCTCGTACCGCAGTACGGGCTCGCTCGCATCGGGTGCCAGCTTCACCACCAGTCCGGAGCCGTCGGTCCGGCGCACCCGGAAGACGGTGTTGAAGGTGCCACCGCCGAGCTCCCGTACGTCGGCCACCTCCTCTTTCGGTACACCCGCGGCGGCGAGGGCGTCGCTGAGCCGGGTTTGCAGGAAATCGCTGCTGTCGTCCACGTGTCCTCCTCAACGTGCTCCCGCGGGAGCCCCCACCGGTCTCATGCCGACCGCCTCGGCAGCCCGGGTCAGACGCTGTCGCCAGGTCTCCACCTCCGAGGGCAGGCAGATGAAAGCACATTCGAGCCGGCCGCGCGGCGGCCGCAGAACAGATCCCGTCAGCGGCAGCACCCCGCCGGGCGAGGCTTCGCTGTGCAGAGCGCCGGCGGCGGCGAGTTCGTCGAGCAGCCGGCCGATGGCGTCCTCGTGCCGCACCACCAGCGACACGCGCCACAGATGGGAGCGCAGGCCGGTGCCGCGCACCCGGCGGTCGATCGCCATGTTGAGCATCCCGATCGAACGGCGTGCGTTGATCTCCAGCACGGGCACGATCCGCCCGTCCCCGAGCAACAGGGAGTCGACGCCCACGGGGCCCCAGTAGCCTTCCGCGGCGATGGCCGCACCGAGTCGTACCAGGGTCCGGGAGAAGCCCTGCCGGTCCGCCTCGTCCGCGAGTTCGCCGGAGAGCGGGCCCACCCCGACGTGGCTGAGCCCGCGGTGCTCGACGGACTGCGTGCCGAGGAACTCGACACCGCCGGCCCGGGTGATGTCCAGATATCCGGAGAAGTCGGCGCGCTTCGGCCACTTCGGCTGCACCACCAGCTCGACGCGCCTGCCGTCACCGACCTGCCGGCCGAGGTACCTGGTGATGGTCCGCAGAACGGCCGGCCGGTCGACCTCCAGGATCCCCCGGCCCCCGACTCCGAAGGGATCCTTGATCACGGCCGTGCCGTCCGTCTCCGCCACGGCGGCCGACAACTCGGCCACGGAGCGGACGGTGCGGCCCGCGGGCAGGCCCAACCGGTGTGCCAGGTCGTCGGAGAACACCTTGGAGTTCGCCCGGGCCACCGCCGCGACGTCGGGAACGGAGTGCCCGTGGCCGGTCCGGGCGGCGAGCTCCACGGTGTCGGGCAGCACCGCGTAGGGGACGAATCCCGGATACCGGGAGATCTCCCGCAGCGCCCGGGGGGCGCCCAGCAGCAAACGTTCCACCGTGGCGCCCCGCGGTGCTTCCGAGGACAGCCACTCGTCCTCGTCCACGACGGAGAGGTAGCGGGGGGCGAAGCCGGCCCCGGCGAAGGCCTCACGCAGCGGAGCCGCCACCGGGTAGCGGGTGACCAGCGCGTCCCCGGGCTCGCAGAAGCCGAGGAGCATCTCGTCCATCGTGGCGACCTGAGCCCGGCTCTGGACGTCCGCGACGGCCGGCAGCTGTGCCAGGTCGTCCGGGCGCCACCGCGATTCGGCGTCGAAGGTGCCGAGGTTGACCGTGCCGACCGTCTCTGCCACGCTCACTCGGACCCGACCAACAGGCCCGAGATGTACTCACCGAAGGTCCGGACGGATCGGAGCAGGTCCAGACTGAGTGTCTCGAAATCGAGTTGCACACCGAACGCATCCTCGATGGAGAGCAGGAAAGAGATCGCCTGGAGAGAATCCAGGCCGTACTCTCCGACCATGTCCCCGTCCGACCGAATCGTGTCCACGGACACATCGTTCTCGAGTACCTCGACGAGTACCTGTTTGATGGTGGACTCGATGTCCTGCACGCCAGTCACACTCCATTCAGGTAGAGCAGGATGCACCGTGAGCAGATAGGCATCATGCCGTTCTCCGCCATGATTTCCCGGACCCGCCGGAAATTGGGGCTGTGCCACAGATCTTCCGCCGACGTGTCGTACAGATTGCCGACCACGAACTCGGGGAAGAATTTGCAGGAGCTGACATTGCCGTCCGCATGCACTTCCATACGGTTGTGGACGGCCAGGCAGCGGCTCCTTTTCTGCACCGGGGCGGGCCTTCCGAGGATGAAGTCCTCGATCTCGTCCTCGGCAACCTGCGGCTGGTAGCGGATACGGATTTTCCACTCCCGTGCGGCCAGCTCGGCCATCGACTGCCGCAGCGTCGGAATGAGTTCCTCGGGCAGCCGGTAGGTGTAGGAATGCCAGGTGGGCCTCTTCGTTTCGCCCGAGTGGGGCAGCCACGCGAAACTCTGCTCGTACAGCCGGTCCATCGCCCCGGCGACCTCCGGCGAGATGTACCACGGGAACTGGAAGTAGACGGTGTGCACCCCCATGTCCTCGGCCCACTGCATGAACTCGTACATCCGCGACACGTTCGTGTGCGAGACCATGCACGACAGCGAGATCTCACCCAGGTACTCGCCCCGGCGCTTGAGCTCCAGCATGGCGCGGATGTTCTCGGCGGTGCGCTCGAAGGACCCGCTGCCGCGCAGGGCGTCGTGATCCTCCACGAGCCCGTCCAGGCTGACCAGCATGTTGAAGTCCTCGATGCCGAGCAGCTGAGCCCGGTGCCGCTTCAGCAGCAGCCCGTTGGTGCACATGTTGACCGTACGCGGGTAGCGGCGCAGTAGATCCGCGACCGCGGCGAACTTGCTGTACATCAGGGGCTCGCCGCCCCAGAGGAAGAGCTTGGAACGCAGCGGGGCGGTGAGCTCCAGGACGTCCTCGACGACGCCGATGCCGAGTTCGGACCGCTGCTTCTCCCGGCTGTAGTCGCGAAAGAATCCCTGTTCCGCCCACTGATAGCAGTGGGTGCACCGCAAGTTGCACCGATAGGTGAGCTGGAGGCAGACCTCTTGCGGCAGCGGAGAAGCGTAGGTGGGATCTTTCTCGGCCTGCCGGCGTGCTTCCGATTTCAGAGCCACCGTGTGCTTGATGTCGGCGAACTCTTTGACGTTGAGCTTTCGAGACGTTCTTGGAGGCATGTGTCCCCCGAATCAGCGTGATTTCGCCGTCTGCGGTTCGCGGGCGCCACAGGTCGCCCGGCCGGATATCGGCATCGTAGCTCCGAAATCGCGTTGTCGCTACGGCACTTGGGTCCCGGCCGGCTCTTGAACAACTCCAGACCGCGGAGTAGGTTGATGGATCTGTTGATCACCCCCACAGCGAAGGGGCGGACGTGACAGAGGGACAGGCCGGACGTTCGGAATCACTCCCGCTGGCGCCGGCGCAGGAGACCTTGTGGGAATTCGTCAAGTATTTCGCACCGGAGAATCCCAGCCACGCGGGCATGAACGTGGTGGGCTCCGTGCGGATTCCGGAAGAAATCGAGCCCACGGCGTTCCGCTCGGCGGTCGCGGACCTCGCGCGACGCCACGACGCACTGCGGACCGTCTTCGTCCGGACGGGAGTCGACCCCCTTCTGCGGGTCGCGGCCCGCATGGCACCGGCGGTCTCCTTCCACGATCTGTCCCCGCTGACCGACGAGGTGCGCACGCGGCGCCGGTACGAGCTCGTCGACCGGGCCGCGACCGCGACGTTCGATCTGCTCCAGGGGCCGCTGTGGAAGGTCGTGGTGATCAGAACGGCGGCGAAGGACCACCTGATCGTGGTCACGCTGTTCCACCTCGTCGCGGACGGCCACTCCGTCGGGCTGTTCCTGGCCGACCTCAAGGCGGCCTACCAGGCCCGCCGCGGCCTCGGCCCCCGCCCGCCCGCTCCCGCGACGCGGTACTGGGAAGCCGCCGCCCGCAGGCGCCGGGACGTCGCCGCCGCGGCCGACGGCATCCGGCAGTGGGCCGGCCGGCTCCTGCCCCTGGCCGAGACGCTGCCCTTTCCCGTACTCGACCGGTCCGCCGTCTCCCCCGAGAGCGCGGTGGCCAAGCACGTCCACATGTTCCCCGACGGATTCCCGGACGAGCTGCTCGCCTTCGGCCGCCGGGCCAGGACCACGCCCTTCATGGTGCTCCTGGGGGCGTACGCGGTACTGCTGAGCCTGCGCACGGGCTGGGACCGCGTCGTGATCGGCAGTACGACCGCCGGCCGCGATCTGCCCGGTACGGGCAGAGTGATCGGCCAGTTCACCAACAACGTGTACCTGGACATGCGCGTCCTGCCGCACCTGACCTTGCTCGAGGTGACCGGTCAGGCGCACGCCCGCATGCGTGAGGCGACCCGGTTCGCCGCGTCGTTCAAGGCGATCGCGCGCGCGGTGCATCCGCGCTTCGACGAGGAGCGTCCGTGGCCGTTCGTGCACCTCTTCCACGGATGGTTCCAGGCGGCTCCGCCCCGGGCCGAGGCCCGCTTCCCCGAGTACGGCGACGACCATGCCGAACTGTCCCTGGAACGCGTGGCGGCCGCGCCCGCGCCTTCCTACGACGGCTCACTGACGTGGATCAGGCGGGGCGCCCCCGGCGTCATCATCAGCGGGGACAGGCGCGCCGCGATGGTGAGCTACGACCCGCGCTTCTTCGCGCGGGAGATGGTGCGCGAACTGATGGAGCAGTACGGCGCCCTGGTGCGGCGGATGCTGCTCGATCCGAGTCGGCCGGTCAAGGAATTCGGCCACTTGGTGTGAGCCGGAACCCGACAGCGGAAGGCGGAGGTGCCGACATGATGGATGACCTGCGGACGAACACCCCTGAACAGGGCGTGGACCAGGCGTATGCGCGTGAGGTGGTGCTGCGGGTGGTCGCGGCCTACGCGCCGGACGGCTCCGGCGGGATCACTCCCGCCACGGTGCTGGAGGAGGAGCTGGGCTACAACTCGTTGCGGCTGGTGGAACTGTCCTTCGCGATCGAGGAGCTCTTCGGCCTCGGCTCCCCGGGCACGACGCACCTTCCCCCCATCGAAACCGTCGCACAGTTGCAGGACTTCGTGGCGGCCACGGTCGCGGCGGGCACCAGCGAGCCGCCGACACCGGAGGCGGTGGAGGACGCGCTGGCGCGTGTGTGAGGCCCGCCGACGGCCCTGACGACCGGAAGGATGGCGACATGCAGGCCTCCGTGCCCCGAGAGGACGCCCTGAGGTTGCTGGACAGGATCACCCGCGTACCCGATGAGGCGCGCACCTTCGACGTGCCGCCGGAGAAGGTCAGGGAGCGCTACCGCATCCCCGCCGACCTGCTGGACTTCATGGGATCCCGTGGTCTGCCGCGGGAGCTGACCGCGGACGGCGGGGTTCGGTACGACGACAAGGACCTGACCAACGTGGCTCTGCACCTCGGGTACAGCCCCGCTGCCCGGGCGGCGCGCAGGTACTGGGCCGCGGGGCTGAACCGGGACCCGTCCGCCGGCCGGCTGCGCTACCGCATCGAGTACCAGGCGGCATGTCCGGACCCCGGGCACGCGGCGGTCTGCCGCTACCGGCTCGCGCTGCCGGGGCAGGGCCGCGTCGAGCGGCTGGTCGACGCCGGCAGCCGCGTCCTGGCGTGTGAGTCGATCTCTCCCGAGACCGACTGGCCGCGCTTCGCGGGGCCCGCCCGCGCCCTGCTGGCAGAGGCGGCGGACCTCGACCTGATGTTCGTTCCGCGAGCGCTGCGCTTCCGGCTCGACTTCATCAGACGGACCCGCATCTGCGACTGCTCGGGCGCCACCGCCCTGCTGCTGCACTCCGCGGCACGGTACGGCGTCCGGGCGAGGTGGGCGTTCGGGCTCATCGCCGTGCCGCCGTACGCGGCCACGCACAACTGGATCGAGATCCGCACCGACGACCGGTGGGTACCGGCGGACCCGGTACTGATCAACGCGATGCTCGACTGGGGCGCCCTGCGGCGGGACACCTGGCATCCGTACCGGTCACCGGGGGCGATCTTTCTCAGGCTCGCCGACGAGGACGGCCCGATCGCGGTGCACGAGGGCACGCCGGTACCGGTCTCGTTGGGGATCCGGCTGGCCGAGGAGCCGGCCCCGGCGGACGCCGGACGATGACAGCGGGAGGAGACATGCAGCACCACGACGACACGACGACGATCGATGTCACCGTGCCCATGACGTTCTCGTGGCAGCACACGTCCACCGCCCCGAAGCTGAGGGCGCTGTACGAGAAGGCCAAGACGATGCAGTGGGACGTCGACACGGACATCGACTGGGCACACCGGATCAACTTCGGTGAGCAGCTGCCCGCGGTGACGGACGGTGCCAGGAGCCCACTGGGAAGCGCCGAGGGCTGTCCGGTCCCCCGCTCCCGCTGGAGCGAGCTGCACTGGGCCTACCACTCCTGGTCGGTGAACCAGTTCCTCCACGGTGAACAGGGCGGACTGCTGGGCACGGCGCGTCTGGTCACGACGGTGCCGGACGCCGACGCGAAGCTGTACGCGGCCAGTCAACTGGCCGACGAAGCGCGCCACGTCGAGGTGTACGGACGCTATGTCGACCTGCTCGGCGACACGTACCCGATCAGCCCGGCCCTGCGCACGATGATGGAGAACATCGTCTCCGAGAGCCGCTGGGACATCGTCTACCTCGGCATGCAGATCATCGTGGAGGCCCTCGCGCTGGCGGTGTTCCGGCTGGAGGGCCGGGCGCCCCAGAACCCGGTGATCGGGCGGATCACCGAACTGGTCGCCCGCGACGAGGCACGGCATGTGGCGTTCGGCGTACTGGCCCTGAAGGACCAGTACAGGGAACTGTCCAGCCACGAGCGCGCCGAGCGCGAGGAATTCGTCAAGGAGTCCGCGTTGCTGATGGCGCGCCGGTTCCGTATGGAGGAGGTCTGGGAGCGCGTGGGCGCGGACGTCACGACAGGCATCACCTACACACTCAACGACCCGTACATGATCGAGTTTCGGCAGGCCATGTTCTCCAAGATCGTCTCGAATCTGGGCCACATCGGCATGCTGACCCCCGGCGTACGCGAGCACTTCGAGGACCTCCGGCTGCTCCGCACCGCCGCTCCCCGGCGGGAGTTCTGATGACGGACGTGTTCGGCTGGCTCGAGAACCCCTCTGCCGACCGTGGCCTGCACTTCGCCGAGGACGGTGGCAACGGCTGGTCCTTCTGCTCCTACCAACACCTGGCCCGGCTCTCGCGGTCGGCCGCCGTCGACCTGCGCTCGGCCGGTGTCGGACCGGGGGACACGGTCCTGCTCATCTGTCCCACGTCGGCCGGGTTCGTCGCCGCCCTCTACGGGGTCCTCCGGTCGGGAGCGGTCCCGTCGGTGGCCGCCACGCCGACCGCCTTCCGCGACAGGGCGGCCTACACCGAGCACCTCGGCCGGCTGCTCCGGCTGGTCGCCCCCCGTGCGGTCGTGACGGTGCCGGAACTGGCCCCTCTGCTCGAACCGACCGTCACCGCGCTCGGCTGCGCGCTGCTGCTCCCGCCGGCCGGGGCCACCGCCGACGACGACGGCCTCGTACCGGTCCGGCCGCGGCGAACGGCCGTCATCCAGTTCAGCTCCGGCTCCAGCGGCCCGCCGCGCGGGGTACGCATCGGCATGGCCGCACTCACGGCCAACATCCGCGCGATCGGGCAATGGCTGGACTTCGATCCCGCCGTCGACCGGTTCTCCACCTGGCTCCCGCTCCACCACGACATGGGGCTCGTGGGATCCCTGCTGTTCCCCATGGCCCAAGCGGCGGACCTCTGGCTGATGCGGCCCGAGCAGTTCATCAGAGAGCCGCTGCGGTGGCTGCGGACCTTCTCGGACCACGCGGCCACCACGACCACCACACCGATGTTCGCGCTCGGTCATGTCCTGCGGCGGGTCCGCGAGGACGACGTGGCGGGTCTCGACCTCCGCTCCTGGCGGACGCTGATCGTCGGAGCGGAACGGGTCGATCCCTCGGTGCTGGACGCGTTCACCCGTCTCCTGGCACCGGCCGGGTTCGACGCGGGCGCGATCCTGCCGGCGTACGGCCTGGCGGAGGCGACGCTCGCGGTGACCGGTGTACGGCATGCGGAGCCGGTACGCACGCTGTCGGTCGAGGTGGGCTCGCTGGCGGTGGGGCGCGCGGTCCACGAGGCCGCCGGGGACGACCGCACGGCCACCTTCGTCGGGTGCGGCCGGCCGCTGCCCGGCACGGAAGTGACCGTCGTCGACGACGAGGGACGGCAGGTCGCGGACAGGGTCCTCGGCGAGGTCCGGGTTCACGCACCCTCCCTGGCGGACGGGTACGTCGAGGAGCCGGGCACTGAACCGGAGCCCTTCGACGGCGTGCTCGCGACGGGGGACGCGGGCTTCCTGGCCGACGGTGAGCTCTTCGTCGTCGGGCGGCTGGGGGACAGCGTCAAGCAGTTCGGCCGGTGGGTGTTCGCCGAGGACGTGGAACGCGTGGCCGCGTCCGTCGCCGACCGTCCGAACCGGATGACGTGTCTGCTCGGCTTCCTCGACCGGTGCAACACCGCGGCCGTGGTCATCGAGGGGGGCCGGGCCGCCGAGGCCGAGCGCATCGGCCGCGCGATCACCCGGCACGGCTACGAGCTGAGGGTCCTGGTCCTGAGCGCGCCCGATGGCTGGATCAGGCGCACAACGAGTGGCAAACCCAGGCGTCGGGCCATGTGGCAGGAGGTGATGGAACGCCGCGACGACACCGTCGTGTGCTGGGACTCGGCAGGCTAGCTGGCCGGGAGGAGACCGATGTCCGGCAGGAGAACCGGGACGGGCACGGGGTTCGTCGCCCGGACACCGGCACGGCGACCGCACCCACACGGTGCGCCGCTTCCGGGGAGAGAGGGCCGTGGATGTTCCTGCACCGCTACCGCAGTGTTCTCGTCCTGCCGAAAGTCGGGTCGACGATCCTGCTGATGTTCCTCGCACGGCTGCCGCTCCCGGTCATGGGGCTCACGCTGACGCTGCACGTGGTGGGTGACCTCGGCCGCAGTTACGGAGAGGCCGGCCTGGTGGGCACCGGGACCACGGTGGGCACCGCACTGGGCGCTCCGAGCGTGGGCCGAATGATCGACCGGTACGGCCTGCGGCGCGTGGTGGTGGTCTGCGGGGTGCTCACCACGTTGTTCTGGTCGACCGTCGCCCAACTGCCGTACGCGCTGTTGCTGGTCCTCTCCCTGCCCGCCGGACTGATCGCGCTCCCGATGAGCTCCCTGGCACGCCAGTTCCTGACCGCGCTCGTCCCAACGGCGCAGCGGCGGGCGGCGTTCTCCCTCGACACGGTGCTCGCCGGCGTCTCCTACATCCTCGCGCCGACGCTGGCGGTGCTGGCCGTCACCCAGTTCTCGGCGGGTGCGGTACTGCGGGGCATCGGTGTCTGGCTGGCGACGTCCTCCGTGCTTCTCTGCGCGACGAACCTGCCGACGCGGACCGCGGAGGAGGTGGCGCGGGCCACCCCGCGGACGAGGCCACGTGTGCGCAGCTGGCTGGACGGCAGGATGCTCGGGGCCTTCGCCGTCTGCTTCGGCTGCATGGTGTCGATGGTCGGCGCCGAACTGTCCGTGATCGCGACACAGCGGGCGGGGGGCGAGACGGCCTGGACCGGCGTCGTGATCGCCACCATGGCGGTCGCCTCCATCGTCGGAGGCATACCGCACGGCGCCATGCGCCGCACACTGCCGCAGGACGTGCTGGGCATGCTGCTCGGCCTGCTGACGATCCCGGTGGGGCTGTTCGCCGCCCCCTGGTGGGTCCTGGGTCTGGCGCTGGTACCGATGGCGCTGCTGACCGCGCCCGCCACGGCGGCGAACAGCGAGACGATCAGCAGGCTTGCCCCCGCGCATTCGCGAGGTGTGGCAATGGGGCTCCTGGACTCCTCCACACGGCTGGGCGTGGCGCTGGCCGGCCCCGCGGTGGGGTTCGTCATCGACCACTCCTCACCCGCCTGGGGATTCGCGGCGGCCGGACTGGGAGGTCTGGCCTTCGCGGGGCTCGGCACCGTGTGCGGCAGGCGCCGCCCGGCACCAGGGCCGGCGCCGACGGCGTCGGCGCCTCCGGTGGACCGGCCGGTATGACGCCGGGACACCGCCCGGCCACGACCGAAGCCGATCAGGAAAAGGGGCTGCCATGACACTCCCACCCCTCGAGGTGTACGGAACGATGGAGGCGCCGCACGCGGACGCCGGCGACTCGCTCGGACACATCGCCGGTCTCGCGCGGCGGGCGGAGAAGCACCGGCTGGACGGGCTGCTGGTGTTCTACAACCACCGTTCGCCCGACCCCTGGGCGGTCGCCTCGGCGATCCTGCACAGTACGGAAAGACTCGTCCCCCTGGTGGCCGTGCAGCCGTACTCCCTGCCGCCCTTCACGGCGGCGAAGCTGATCCACACCCTCTCGACGCTGCATCGGCGCCGGGTGGACATCAACCTCATCACCGGCGCCACGGAGGCCGATCTCGCCCAGCTCGGCGAAGGGCTCGGACACGACGAACGCTACGCCCGCGCGGAGGAGTTCTGCGACGTGCTGATGGCCCTGCTGAGCACGGACAAGGCGCTCGACCACGACGGGCGGTTCTACCGGTACGCGTCGCTGCGGACACACTCGTTCCTGGAGCCGGAGCACCGCCCCCGTGTCTTCGTCGCCGGCTCCTCCTCGGCCGGCGTGCGGGCCGCGGCCGCGGTGGCCGACGTCGCGGTCACGCATCCGGAGCCGGTGGCGCGCTTCGCCGAGACCCTCGCGGAGCGCGGCCCGGCGCGGGCGCGGCCGGCGATCCGGGTGGGGCTGATCGCCCGCGCGACGGACGAGGAGGCCTGGGCCGTGGCCCGTGCCCGTTACCCCGAGGACCGGCGGTCACGGGCCATGACACTCATGCGCACGCATGCGCGGTCCGACTGGAGCCGGCGCCTGGCCCGCCTGGCGACAGCCACGGAGGACGGCACGTACGACGAGGTGTACTGGACCGGTGCCTACCGGGCGAACCGGGACAGCATGCCGCTGCTGGTGGGGAGTCACCAGCGGGTCGCCGACTACCTGGAACGGTACGTCGCGACGGGCGTGAGCACCGTGTTGCTGGGCGCACTCGCGACGGAGGAGGACTTCCAGCACGCGGTCGCGGTGCTGTCGCGGGTGCGCCGTACGCGCACCGGCCGGACGGCCTCCCCGTTCTCCGCGACCACTCACGAATCGAACACGCAGACAGGGAGTGATCACTGTGACACGTAAACGAGTTGTGGTGTTGGGCGGGGCCGGCTTCCTCGGCTCGCATCTGTGCGAGAGATTCCTCGCCGAGGGATGGTCCGTCACGTGTGTCGACAACTTCCTGACCGGCTCGCGGGCCAACCTGGAAGGTGTGGACGACAGCGGCTTCGACCTCGTCGAGGCCGACGTGTCCCAACCGCTCACGGTCGGCGGTCCGGTGGACGCCGTCCTGCATTTCGCGTCACCGGCGTCACCGGCCGACTACGCGGCCCACCCGGTGGAGACCCTGCGGGCCAGTTCGCTCGGCACCTTCCACGCGCTCGAACTCGCCCGCACCACCGGAGCCCGCTTCCTGCTGGCCTCGACCTCGGAGGTGTACGGCGACCCCGACAGGCACCCCCAGACGGAGAGCTACTGGGGGAACGTGAACCCCGTGGGCCCGCGTTCGTGCTACGACGAGGCCAAGCGCTTCGCCGAGGCGACCGTATGGGTGCACCGCGAAAGACTGGCGGTCAACGCGGGAATCGTCCGCATCTTCAACACCTACGGGCCGCGCATGCGACGTCAGGACGGGCGCGCCGTACCCAACTTCATCGACCAGGCCGTCACCGGCCGCCCGCTGACAGTGGCCGGGGACGGCAGCCAGACCCGTTCCTTCTGCTACGTCGACGACCTCGTCGACGGTGTGGTGAGGGCGGTCCGCAGCGACCTCTTCGGCCCGGTCAACCTGGGAAACCCCAGCGAGAAGACCGTGCTCGGCCTGGCCGAGCTGATCCGTTCGCTGACCGGGTCCGACTCGGTGATCCGGCATGTGCCGCTGCCGCAGGACGACCCGCGCGTCCGCTGCCCGGACATCTCACGGGCGACACGCGAACTCGGCTGGCGCCCCACCATCGGTCTGCGCCGGGGACTGCTGCGCACCATCGCGTGGGCCGAGGAGCACTGGGATGTGCCGGCAGGCCGCGACCGGTCCGCGCAGGCGTCCACCGCCGCGCTCGTCGGGCAGGACGCGCCGCACTGATCCGACAGGAGACACACGTATGGAAGGCACACCTCCGCGGGAGGGGGACGACGTGCTTCCGCTCGCGCCCAGCCAGGAGGCCCTGTGGGAGTTCCTGAAGTACTTCTCGCCGCGCGACCCCGGAGGCGCTCCGTTCAATGTGAGTGATTACAGACAGCTGGACGGAGTGATGCACCTGGAGTCTCTGTGCCGGGCCGTCTCGGACGTCGCCCGGCGCCACGACTTCCTCCGCATCGCCTTCACCGACCTCACGTGTGATCCGGGCGTACGGATCACGAGCGGGACCGAGCCCGACATCTCGTTCGTGGACCTGTCCGGGCGGCCGGACAGGGCACGGACGGAACGGCTGCGGGACCTGGTCGCGGCAGGATGGCAGCGGGGTTACGACGTGCTCAGGGCGCCGCTCTGGTCGGTATGCGTGGTACGCCTCTCGTCCTGTCGGCACGTGGTGATCGTGAGCCTCTGTCACCTCGTCGCGGACGGCTGGTCCCTCGGCGTCTTCTTCGACGATCTCATGACGGCGTACGCGGCGCGGTGCGACGACGGCCCGGTTCCGGAGCCGGTCGGGATCACCTTCCAGGACGTGGCCGAAGCCCAGCGGAGGGCACAGAGTGCGGCCCCGGGTGAGGATCCGCTCCCGCACTCGGGGCCGGTGAGCCCGGCGCTGCTCTTTCCGGTCCGTGCGCGCCCGGGCGACGAACCGACTGCCGAGGCGCGGTGCCCGTTCTCGTTCGGTCCTGAGCTGACTCTGAAGGTCCGCGCCCTGGCCAGGGAACTGCGGACCACTCCGTTCGTGCTGCTCTTCTCCGCCTACCAGATCTGTCTGCGGCAGCGGACGGGGCTGGACGGACTGCGGTTCGGAACGGTCACCCTCGGCAGGAGGGCCAGGGGGTACGCGCGACTGGTCGGGCAGTTCACCACGAACGTGTACGTCATGTCGGCCGCTCACCCGCGAACCTCGCTGCGGGAGGCCGTCGGGGAGACGCACCGCCGCCTGGAGCGAGCGACTTCCCGGGAGTGGTCCTTCAGACGCGTCGCCCGCGAGGTGCACCCCGGATTCGTGGCGGAACGTCCCTGGCCGTTTCTCCATCTCTTCCACTCCTGGTTCCAGGCGGGGCCGCCGGCCTCCGCCCGGACGACCCGGACCGGTGGTCTCACCGTCAGCCGGCCGCCCTCCCTCGACGAGCAGCCGCGGGAGCCGGCGACGGTTCTTCCCACGGCGGTCCCCGGGGCCCTGGAGCTCTGGGCCAAACGCGGGGCACCATCGATCACGCTGAACAATCGCCGGGAAGGCGGCGATGTCACCTATGACCCGCGCTTCTTCGACGGCGGGATGGTGGCTCACTTCGCGGCGGACTACGTCCACGTCGTACGAAGCGTCGTCGACGAGCCCGACGGCCTGGTGGGCCGGGTCACACTGAGCCCGTGAACACGCCTTCCGGCGGTGGGCGTGCGCCGGTCAGGTGCGGCGGACGCGTGCCGCCAGGGCGCGCACGGCGTCGCCGAGGGCGTGCATGCTGTCCTCCCCGCCGAGGAACGCGCTGTGATGAAGGAGAACGGCGGACGACGACAGGTGGGCCGCACCGGGGAAGCGACGTCCGGCGTTGCGACGGTTGAAGCGTTCGGCGAGCGGACGCAGTCCCGGTTTGCTGTCCGGGCGGAGCAGCGGGCTGCGGTCCAGTGGCTCGCGTGGCGTGTAGACGCGCACACCAAGCTCGCGGCTCATCTCCTCGGCGATCCTGGCGTTCGGCCACGCGCTGTCGTGGAAGACCAGCGGCACCTCGTACAGGGACAGTTCGTCCTGCCGGGGGTCGCGGCGGAGCGGCGACACGCCGTCGATGTCCTCCAGGAGCCGCTCCAGCAGGTGGTAGTTGGCGTTCCGCCGCGCGTGCTGCTCGGGCAGAATCTCCAGTTGAGCGCAGAGGAGCGCGGCGCTGAGCTCGTCGATCCCGAAGTTGGCGCCCATCACCGAGGCCGTCTCGGCCAGTTCCAGCTGTCCCGGGAGCGGGCGGGCACGATGACTCCGTGAGTCCGCCCGCAGTTCCTCCAGGCGCTGGACCAACTCCACACGATCCGTGACGAGGGCCCCGCCCTCGCCGCACGTGAGCACTTTGGCGTGCTGCATGCTGAAGCAGCCGAAGTCGCCGAGGGTCCCCGCCCGCCGGCCCTCCCAGGCGGCGCCGTGGGCTTGCGCGGCGTCCTCGACGATGGCGATCCCGTGGGGGGCGACTGCCGCACCGATGGCGGGAACGTCGGCCATCACACAGGCCCAGTGCACCACGATCACCGCTCTGGTCGAGGAGGTCCTCGCGGCGTCGACGGTCTCGGGCGTCAGACAGCCGGTGGCCGGATCGACGTCCGCGAGGACCGGCACCAGGCCCGCACGGAAGACGGCCGTGGCAGTCGCCGTCCAGGTGAGGGCCGGGACTATCACCTCGGAGCCGTGCTCGATCCCGAGTGCCTCGAGTGCGATGATCAGGGCGCTGGAGCCGTGATCGACGGGTACGCACCGTCTGGCCCCCAGATACCTGGCGAACTCCTCGGCGAACCTCCGTTCGTACAACGCCGACCCGTTGTAGGGAGTGCTGATCGCCCATCTCCCGCTGTACAGGGCCTCGGTGAGGTACCGAGAGGCGTTGGGCGCCACTTCGGGCCACGACGGCGGGCCGGGAGGGGAGGCATCGGCTGCCGGAGAACGAGGGGTCGTCGTATCAGTCATCGGCACCACCCGTGAGAAGCCGGTCCACCACGGTGTCGAGCAGGGTGTGGGGCACCGCTGTCAGAGGCCGCTTTCCGGTGGTGGCCGGACGACCGAGGTCTTCGAGCAGGACCATGGGGGAGTGGTCGTCCGGACACGGCAGGTAGCCGCGCTTGTTGTCGGTACGCAGCAGGGCCTTGACCGCTTCCGGGCGCAGCGCCGAAAGCCGGTCACGGCGCATGCCCAGAGCCGCCACGAGTTCATGGTGGCGCCGCCACGCCGCGTCCGGCAGGCCGCGAAGCTCCCGGGCGACGTCCGCGGCGGCGAGCATGCCCCAGGCCACCGCCTCACCGTGCGACATGACACCCCGTGACGCGAACTCCAGGGCGTGGCCGACCGTGTGGCCGTACTCGAAGACGAGTGCCTGGTTCTTCTCCCTGGGGTCCATGGCCAGGTAGGGCTCCTTGGCGTCGATCCCGATGTCCAACAGCGCACGCAGACCGCGGTCCGGATCGCCGAGGGGGCCGAGTGCGTCGAGTGCGCCGAGGAAGGACCCGGTGGCCGAAGGCGCGACGGCCAGTACGTTCTTGGCCATCTCCGCGGCGCCCGTGAACATCCGCTCGCCGGGGACGGTGGTCAGCCAGGCGAGGTCACAGGCGACGAGGGAGGGCCGCAGGAAGGTGCCGCAAAGGTTCTTGCCCTGGCTGAGGTTGACGGCCTGCTTGGCGGAGAGCACCGCGTCGAACGCCGCCACGGGGGTCGTGGGCAGGTGCACCAAGGGGGTGCCCCGATAGAGCAGAGCGGCGACCATTCCGGCGATGTTCCCGAGTACGCCGCCTCCCATGGCGAGTACCACGGAATCGCGGGACACACCGGCCGAGACGGCCTGCTCCAGCAGAGCGCCGACCCGGGAGAACGTCTTGTCGTCCTCGCCGGTCGTCAGCACCAGCGGTACGACTCGCGGTCCGCGGCCGGCCGTCAGGTCCTCGAGAACTCCCCGTGCATGACGTTCGACGGCTGCGTCGACGAGCATGAGGGCGTTCGAGTACTCGGCGAGTTCCCGGCGGAGCAGGTCGCTCAGGGCTTGTCGGCAGTCGAATCCATGGAAGTAGGGCATGCGCGCGGTGCCGAGTCTGAGTTCACGGCAGCTGATTCCCTGATCTTTCGCCACATCAAGCATATGTCCTCGGGAGATGTGAGGCGGATGGTTGCGCGTTTCCGTGTGCGCGGGAGGCGAGAGGAAGGCGAGGTGCCCGGGGGCGACGGCGGGGTGCGTGTCGACGGGCGGCCGTCCGGGCCGGCCCGGGCCGTTCAACTGCGGAGTCCGTGTGGTTGGACGCCGATGCCACGGATCGACTGTCTGTCCGGGCGGATTGCTGCACGGATCGTATGCCCGGGACCTGCCGACAGGCCAGAGACCTCGAGGGAGCGCCGACGCTCGCAGACGGCCTTGACGGTGTGCGGGGCGGGGCTGATCAGGGGTGTCGCCGGTCCGCTGAGGAACGCCGCCCCTGCCCCGCCCCCGGGTCGAAGGGGCGGGGCAGGGGCGGCGGGGGCCGGAACTCAGTGGCCGAAGCTGAACCAGTTGACGTTGACGAAGTCGGACGGCTGGCCGCTGGTGAAGGTCAGGTAGACGTCATGGGTCCCCGTCACCCCGGAGATGTTCGCCGGCACCGTCCGCCAGCTCTGCCAGCCCCCGGTGTTCGCCAGCGCGAAACTCCCGATCGGCGTGGCGCTGCGGCTGTCCAGCCGTACTTCGACCAGACCGCTCACCCCGCTCCCCGCCCCGCTGGCGACCCGCGCGTTGAACTGGTGCGCCGCGGTGGACCCGAAGTCGACGCCCTTGTACAGCGCCCAGTCCCCGTTCGCGACCGCGCCGATGTTCTGGCCGCCGCCGCTGTCGGACGTGGACTCCGTGAACGTCCCGGACTGGCTGTCGAACGACTCCGCCTGGATCGCGCTGTAGGCGTCCCGGTTCCCCGGCTGCGGGGTGGTACCGCTCCCACCGCCCGAGGACAGCACCTGTACGTAGTCCACGGTCATCGGGTGCCCCGGCTCCGTGCCGGCGTCCGGACCGCCGCCGAAGGCGCCCGGGAACCCGCCGCCCATCGCGACGTTGAGAATCACGAAGTAGCCGTGGTTCGTGGCGTTCGCCCACGTCGTCGCGTCGACCTGATTGGCGCGCACGGTGTGGAAGTTGACCCCGTCGAGGTAGAACCGCACCTCCTCGGGGCTCGTCGACCTGTCCCACTCCATCGCGTAGGTGTGGAACCCGGCCTGACAGGTCGTACTCGTGCAGGAGGCCGTACCGCCGATGCCGTTCGTCTCCTTGCAGGGCCCGTCCGGGTTGACACCGCAGTGCATCGTCGCCCAGTCGGTGTTGAGCCCCTGGACGTTCTCCATGATGTCCAGCTCGCCGACGGCCGGCCAGTTCTGGTAGTTGCCGCGGAACGGGGCGCCCAGCGTCCAGAACGCCGGCCAGTAGCCCTTGGCCGCCGCGCCGGTGACGTTGGGCAGCTGGATGCGGGCCTGCACCCGCAGCTTCCCGCCGGACGGCGGCTGGAAGTCGGTGCGGCGGGTCTCGATGCGGCCGGAGGTCCAGTGCCCGGAGGCATCGCGGCGCGGGGTGATCTGAAGATTGCCGGCCCCGTCGAGCGCGACGTTGCTGGTGCTGGAGGTCATCGTCTCGACCTCGCCCGTGCCCCAGTTGGCGGCGCCGCCGGGGTACGACGTGCCCGTGTCGTACTGCCAGTTGTTGGTGTCGACCCCGGTGCCCGCGGCACCGTTGAAGTCGTCCAGGAAGACCTGGGACCAGCCCGCCGGGGGAGTGGGCGCCGAGGCGCTGGCGGAGCCGGTGGTGGCGGTCGCCGCGGCGGCGGCCAGGCCCAGGGTGCCGATGACGGCGACGAGCGCGCGCCGCAGGGGCCGGCGTCTGTGAGGGGTCCGGCGGATGCCGGTGGAGGATGTCTCGGTCATCGGGGCTCTCCTTCGTGGACGTCCCGGCCTTCGGGCCGGGGTGGGGTGTCTCCCGCTTGCGGGGGAGCAATCGAAGCTCGTGCGGAGCGGGGCAGGGAAGGCCGGTTCGCCGTCAGGGTGGACCGGCGTCCACCATCGGCCGGCTGACATCCGTCGCTTACACGGGACCTGATTGGGTGTGAGATGTGATGCGGCAGGTCAAGCGGGCGTTCAAGTACCGCTGTTACCCCACGGACGAGCAGGCGGCAGAGCTGTCGCGCACGTTCGGCTGCGTCCGCCTCGTCTACAACAAGGCGCTGGAGGAGCGCACGCGGGCCTGGTACGGCGAGCAGCGCCGTGTCTCCTATGTGGAGTCGTCGGCCGCGCTGACGGAGTGGAAGAAGACGGAGGAGCTGGCCTTCCTGACGGAGGTGTCCTCCGTGCCGCTTCAGCAGGCGCTGCGGCATCTTCAGACGGCGTTCGGGAACTTCTTCGCCAAGCGGGCCAAATATCCCCGCTACAAGAGCCGGAAGAAGTCCCGTGCTTCGGCGGAGTACACCCGTAGTGCCTTCAAGTGGCGTGAGGGGAAACTGACTCTGGCGAAGATGTCGGAGCCGTTGGACATCCGCTGGTCGCGTCCGCTGCCCGAGGGCGCGGAGCCGACGACGGTGACGGTGTCCCGGGACGCGGCGGGGCGCTGGTTCGTGTCTCTGCTGTGCGAGGACACGATCCTCTCGGCTCCTGCCACCACGGACGCGGTCGGCATCGATGCGGGCATCACCTCTTTGGTGACCCTGTCCACCGGGGAGAAGGTCGCCAACCCGAAGCACGAGCGGCGTGACCGCGCTCGGCTGGCCCGCGCCCAGCGGGAACTGTCGCGGAAGGCGAGGGGCTCGGCGAACCGGGACAAGGCCCGCCACAAGGTCGCCCGCGTGCATGCGCGGATCGCCGACCGGCGCCGCGACTTCCTGCACAAGCTGTCGACTCGGCTCGTCCGTGAGAACCAAACGGTCGTGATCGAGGACCTCACCGTCCGCAACCTGCTGAAGAACGGCCGTCTCGCACGCGCCATCTCCGATGCCTCGTGGGCCAAGCTGCGCTCCATGCTGGAGTACAAGTGTGTGTGGTACGGGCGTGAACTCGTGGTGATCGACCGCTGGTTCCCCAGCTCGAAGCTGTGTGGGAACTGCGGCACGGTCGCGGCGAAGCTGCCGCTGAACGTCCGTGAGTGGACGTGCGAGTGCGGCACCGTGCATGACCGCGACGTGAACGCGGCACGCACCATCCTGGCCGCCGGGCTGGCGGCGTCTGCCTGTGGAGACGGTGTAAGACCTCAACGGGAGTCCTCCCGGACGGGGCGGTCGTCGGTGAAGCAGGAACCCCAGCGGGCGACCGCTGGAATCCCCCGCTTCTAGGCGGGGGAGGAAGTCAACTGATGAATGCCTCTTCTCTCATCACGTACGGGGAGTGGGGGTACGCGGGTGGTGCATGCACTCCGGAAGGCTGCTGAGAGCGCTCTCAGAGCGCGCGCTCAATGTGCTCTCCGGTGCCCCGGCCGTCAAGAGGTAAAGCGGGGAAATCACTTTCCGTGCGCGGGAGTTCAAGGGATGAAGGGGGCGGTAGGGGGCGGTACGGGATGCACCGCCCCCTCGGCCGTCGGTCCCTCCCGGGTCAGGACGCCCGGGACGGCGTACGGGCGCCCCGCGCGCCCTCGGAGCCGCGCTCGCGCCGTCCGCCGCGCCCGCCGGACCCTCCCGCCCCACGGCCCTGCAAGGCCACGGCCAGCGGGGTCGCCGTGAAGACCGACGAGTACGTGCCCACCACGATGCCGATGAGCAGGGCCAGCGCGAAGTCCGTCAGCGTGTCGCCGCCCAGTGCCACCAGGGCGACCAGGATGAACAGCGCCCCGATCCCCGTGTTGACGGTGCGTGGCAGGGTGCTGAGGATCGCCGAGTTGGCGGTCCTCGCGAAGGGCCCGCTCCGGTCGGTGGCGGTGAGTTCGCGGACCCGGTCGAAGACGACGACGGAGTCGTTGACCGAGTAGCCGATGACCGTGAGCAGGGCCGCCAGGAAGACGCCGTCGAGCGGCTTGCCGAGCCAGGCGAACACCCCGATCAGCAGGACGACGTCATGGGCGAGGGCCACCACCGCCGAGGTCGCGTACGTCCAGCGGAACCGTACGGCGAGATACAGCAGTTGGGTCGCGAGAGCGGCGCCGAGGGCGAGCAGCGCGTTGGTGCGCAGTTCCTCGCCGAGGCTGGGCCCGATCATCTCGTCGCGCACCTTCTCCGTCTTTCCGCCGAGTTCGCCGACGGCCTCCCGTACCTCCCGCTCCTCGGCGTCGGTCAGATCGGTCGTACGGACGGTCAGATCGCCGTCGGCGGAGGAGTGCACGACCGCACGCGGGAACCCGGCGTCCGCGAGCGCCTCCCGGGCGTCGTCGGCGGAGACGGTGCGCGAGGTGGAGTACTCGACGAGCCGGCCGCCGGTGAACTCCACCCCCAGCTCCACCCCGCGCATCGCGATGCCCGCCGTCGCCAGCACCAGCGCGACCCCCGACACGGCCAGCCAGCGCCGCGGCCGCCGCATCAGATCCGGGTCGCGGCGGCCCAGCCAGGCCCGCACCCGGCCCGTGCGGTCGATGCCCGACCATGCCGGACGCGTGCGCACCGCACGCCGGTTGACGGCGAACTCGGCCAGCACCCGGGTGATGACCAGTGCGCTGAACATCGACGCCAGCACACCGATGCAGAGGGTCACGCCGAAGCCGCGGACCGGCCCCGAGGCGAGGAAGAACAGCAGTCCGGCCGCGATCAGCGTGGTGATGTTGGAGTCCGCGATCGCGCTGAACGCCTTGCGGAAGCCCACGTTCAGCGCCGTGCGCGGGGTCGTGCGCCGGCGCGCGGTGTACTCCTCCCGCGCCCGTTCGAAGACCAGGACGTTGGCGTCCACCGCCATGCCGATCGCCAGCACGAAGCCGGCCAGCCCCGGCAGGGTGAGCGTGGCGCCGAGCGCGGCCAGGGCGGCGTAGGAGACGAGGGCGTAGCAGGCCAGCGCGAGGGTGGCGAGCGCGCCGAGCAGCCGGTAGACGACGATCACGAACAGCGAGGTCAGCGCCGCGCCGATGACGGCGGCCCACGCGCTCGCGGTGATCGCCTCCGCGCCCAGGGTGGGGCCGATCGTCCGCTGCTCGATCGTCTCCACCGGCACGGGCAGCGCCCCGCCGTTGACCAGCAGCGCCAGCTCCTTCGCCGCGCTGTCGGAGAACCCGCCGGTGATCTGCGTGGAGCCGCCCGCGATCCCCGCGCCGCAGGAGACGGACGGGTCCACCTGGGGCGAGGAGATGATCTCGTCGTCGAGGACGATGGCCACCCGGCGGGCCGGGTCCCCGGCCGGTTTGCACGCGGCCTGACCGGTCAGCTTCGCCCACAGGTCGCTGCCCTTGCCGCCGAAGTCCACGGTGACGAACCAGCCCACCGCCTGCTGCGGGTCGATCCGGCCCTCGGCGCCCTCGACGTGCTCGCCGGTCATCGCGGCCGGGCCGAGCCGCAGCCGCTGCCCGTCCTCGTCGGCCAGGACCCGCTCGCCGCCCGGGGACTCCCGCCCGGTGGCGTCGGTGGCGGTGGCGGTGCCGAGGACGGGGTGGAACGTCATCTGCGCGGTGCGGCCGAGGACGTCGGCGGCCTGGCGCGGGTCCTGCACGCCCGGCAGCTCGACGATGATCCGGTCCTCGCCGGAGCGGACCAGGTTGGGTTCCGACACCCCCAGTCCGTCGATCCGGCGGCGCAGCACCTCCAGCGCCCGGTCGGTGGCGTCCGCGTCCGCCTTCGCGGCGTCCGAGTCGCGGGTCTGCAACACGATCTGCGTGCCGCCGCGCAGGTCGAGCCCCAGCCGGGGCGGGACGGTGAGCGCGATGTACACAGACAGGGCGAGGACGACGAGGGCCAGGACGGCCCGCACACGGGAGGCGCGTTGCACGCGGTCGACGCGTTTCACAGAAGGGCTCCAGCCGTACGGCTACGGATATGAGGAAACAAATACGGGTACGGGGTATGGGTATATGCGCCGGCGCGCGAGGCTGCCCGAAGCGTGCCGTGCCGGTGTGTCAGTGGGGGAGCGGGCCGGGGCGGGACCCCGGCCGGACGGTCAGGGTTCGACCAGGCCCGCCCGGATGGCGTACCGGGTCAGTTCGAGGCGGTCCCGCAGGCCGAGCTTGTGCAGCAGGTTCGCCCGGTGGCGCTGGACGGTCTTGATGCTGATGAACAGGGTGTCGGCGATCTCCTTGGAGGAGTGGCCCTCGGCGATCAGCTTGAGGACCTCCTCCTCGCGCGGCGTCAGCACGCTGTCCGGGGCCTCGTCGCCCGAGCGGACCCGGTCGAGGAAGTTGCGGATCAGCGCCGTGACCGCGCCCGGGTACAGGAACGGCTCGCCCCGCACGGCCGCCCGGCAGGCCTCGACCAGGTCGCGGTCGGCCACCGACTTCAGGACGTAGCCGCACGCGCCGGCCTTGAGGGCCTGGAAGAAGTACTGCTCGTTGTCGTACATGCTCAGCATGAGGATGCGCAGGCCGGGCTGGAGCTGGGACAGCTCCCGGGCGGCCTGCAACCCGGTCATACGGGGCATGGCGACGTCGAGGATCGCGAGGTCGGGGTGGTGGGCGCGGGCGGCCTGGACGGCCTCGGCGCCGTCACCGGCCTCCGCGACGACCTCGAAGTCGGGTTCGCCCTCCAGGATGAGCCGCACCCCGCGGCGCACCAGGGCGTGGTCGTCGGCCAGCAGGATGCGGGTGCGGGTGGCGGCCGGTGGGGTGGTCGGTTCTGTCATGGGTCAGGCGTTCTTCCGGGTATGTGGAGCGGGGGCGGGCGGCGGCTCGGCGGGGGCGGGGGCCACGGTCGTGGTGGGCACGGTCAGCAGCAGCCGGGTGCCGCCCTCGGGGGCGGGGGAGAGGTCGAGTGCGGCGCCCAGCAGCAGGGCGCGCTCCCGCATGCCGCGGATGCCGGCGCCCTCCCGGGCCGGGCCGATGCCGCGGCCGTCGTCGGTGATCTCCAGGACGACGGCGGTGCCGGTGCGACGCAGCGCGAGCACGGCGCACCCGGCCTCGGCGTGCCGGGCGATGTTGGTCAGGCCCTCCTGGGCGACCCGGTAGAGCACCAGCTCCGCCTCCCGGTCCAGCGGGGGCAGTCCGTTCTCCAGTCGGCGGACGACCCGCAGCCCGGTGTGGGTGGCGAAGTCGGTGGCGAGCGAGGTGAGCGCGGCGATCAGGCCGAGGTCCTCCAGCACGCCGGGACGCAGCCGGCGGGCCAGTCGCCGCACCTCGTCCAGGCTCTCCCGGGTGATCTCCTGCGCCTGCCGCAGGTCCTCGCGGAGCGGTTCCGGAGCCTGGTCGGCGGCGCGCTTCAGGCCGAGCAGCACGGCGGTCAGGCTCTGGCCGACCTCGTCGTGCAGCTCGGCGGCGATCCGGCGCCGCTCGGCCTCCTGGGCGGAGAGCACGCGGGCGCTGGAGGTGGCGCGCTCGGTCTCCAGCCGTTCCAGCATCGCGTTGAACGTACGGATCAGCTCGGCGACACCGCTCTGCGCGGGGACGGGCAGCCGCTGCCCCGGGCGCAGCAGGTCGACGGTGGACATCAGCCGGGACAGCCGCTCCAGCGGGGCCAGGCCGATGCGGAGCAGGGCGGCGTTGGCCACCAGCATCACCGCGAGGCCGGCCAGCAGGATCACGGCCTCGGTCAGCACCACCGGTACCGAGACGGTCACCGGGGCCCACAGCAGGAGCGCGGTGGCCGCGCCCAGGACCAGGGCGTTCAGGCCGAAGATCCGCCAGAACAGGGACACCGGGGCTCATGCCTTCCGTCGTTGTCGTCGGCTGTCGTTGCTTGTCGTTGCTTGTCGTTCGGTACGTGGCCGGTCGTTCGGTACGTGCCGGGTGGGCGCGTACGTCCACTATCGCCGTTCGCGGGCGGCCACCGGCCGTGGGGTCACGGAGGGTGGGGTGGCGCGGTGGCCGCCCTGGTGCCAAGACTGCCGTGCCGGGCGGGCGGGGGTCGATGGGGAGCGGGCCCCATCTGCGCGGCGCGCGGGGGCCGGGAAGCCCGTCGGCGTGCACTGCGCGACCCACCGGAAATGGGGTCCGCGACCGATGGCCCGTCCGGGGGCGGCCGACGAAGGTGGAGGGCGAGCGGGGAGACCGTCAGCTTCCCGCCCGGCTCCCGGGGCGCCCGTCGGCCCCGGTCGGGGCCGGTCCGTCCGACGTGAGGGACGGACGGGCCGGCCCGGGCCGAGGGAGCCGCTTTTCGTAGAAAGGACCTGTTGCGATGTCGCTGGACACCGCCCGCGCCGGTTCGTCCGCCGGGCGTCTGAGCATGCACGAGGCCCGGCAGCGCCTGGAGCACGAGCGCAATGCGCGGCTCGCGCAGTTGGAGGCGTTGCGTGAGGGGCAGGGGGACGCGGTCGCCGATGACCTGGTGTCGGCGCAGCGGATGGCTGTGCGGAGGGCGCTGAAGGACATCGACGCGGCGTTCGGGAGGCTGGAGGACGGGTCGTACGGGGTGTGCGGGGGGTGCGCGAAGCCGATTCCGGTGGAGCGGCTGGAGATCCTTCCCTACGCGGGGTCGTGCGTGCCGTGCGCGCAGCGGGCGGACTGAGGGGTCCGTCCGCCGGGGCTCCGCCCCGTTGACCCCGGGGCGCGTCGTCGGGTGCGGGTGGGGTGTGGCTGGTCGCGCCCACGTGGCGGAGCCGCAGATCGACACAGTCCCGCGCCTCTGGGTCGGCCGGGGGTTTCGGGTGGCAGCCGTCCGTGTCGCATCCCGTTCGGAGAGGGGAAAGCCGTGGAGCAGCAGGTCGTCGTCGGTGGTGTCAATGCCGGGATCGGGCCCGGGGAGCTGGGTGCGTTGCGGGAGGGTCTGGTCGAGCAGCGGGAGTTCCGGCTCGATCAGCTCGCGCAGCTCGGGCATGTCGCGCCCGCGCGGGCGCGGCGGGCCCGCGAGCGTGGTGTGGCCTCGCAGCTGGAGGTGCACGTCAAGCTGTGCGCGTCCGCCCGCATGGTGCTCGCCGACGTGGAGGCCGCCCTCGCCCGGATGGACGAGGGCAGCTACGGGCTCTGCCTGCGCTGCGGCCACCCCATGGACCTGCCCCGCCTCCGCATCGTCCCCCAGGCGCGCTACTGCGCCCCCTGCCACCGGACCAGGGAGGTGAACCGGTGACGTCCGCACGGCGCGAGCCCGGGTGGCGGGCGCTGCGGCGCTCCCCCGGCCTCGCGCTCGACCTCGGCAGCGCCCGTACCCGCGTCTGGACCCGGGCACACACCATCCTCGACGCGCCCACGGTCTCGTTCGGTCCCGCGGACGACGCCGGTGTCGTCCGTCCCGTCGAACGCGGTGCGATCGTCGACTCCGACGGGGCCGCGCGGCTGCTCACCCGGCTGCTCGCCCCCCCGCGTTCCCCGGTACGCCCGCCCCGTGATCGTCTGCACCACCCCGGTGCTCGGCGGCGCGGAACACCGGGCGGAGCTCGCCGCGGCGCTGGCCGGACTGCGGCCGCGCAGCGTGCTGGCGATCGACACCGTCCGCGCGATCGCGCTCGCGGCCGGTGCCGACCTGTCCCGGCCGCTGCTCGTCGTCGACCTCGGTGCCCAGCTCACCGAGATCGCCCTGCTGTGCGACGGCACCGTCTCCGTCGCCCGCCGCGTCGAACACGGCACCGGCGATCTGCGGACCCTGACCGCGAGGCAGCTGGCCGACAGGGTCACCGAGGCGGTCACCGGCCTGGTGCGGGAGGATCCACGCCCGGAGTTCGTCGACGCGCTCGGCCGGGGGCCGCTGCTCGGCGGGGGCGGCGCGCTGCGCCCGGAGCTGGTCCACCGGCTCGCCCGGCAGCTCGACACCTCCGTCCGGCCGGTGCCCCGGCCGCACACCGCCGCCGTACGCGGGGCTGCCGTCGCGCTGGACTCGGCGCGGCGCCATCCCGTCCTGGCCACGCCGGTCGGCCCGGCGGGCCGCGCCTGACCGCCGCCGGCCGACCACCCCGTCCGCCGGTCCGATGTCGTACCAAGGAGGCGACATGCCCGACCTCGTTCCGCGTGCCGAGCCGCCGCCGGCCGTCTCCGCCGACCGCTGGTGGCGCTGGCGCCCCGGCCCGCTGCGCCGGCCCGGGGACCTGCTGCTGGCCTGGGCCGGACTGCTGCTGGGCGCGGTGGTCGCCGCGGCCGCGCCGCTGACCGGGTACGCGGTCGGCACCGCCGTGTACGACCGGGCGACGCACAGCGCCCGCGCCGAGACCGACGGCGGGCGGCACACCACCGCCGTACTCGTCCAGGACGTGCCCCGGCACCCGGAGCCGGGGTCGGAGGAGGAGCAGGAGAGCCGCTACCCGGCGAAGGTGCGGTACACCGCGGCCGACGGGACGGTCCGCACCGCCACCGCCGAGGTGGCGCCGGGGCTCGCGGCGGGCGACCGGGTACGGGTGTGGACGGACGCGGCGGGCACGATCGCCGAGCCGCCGCGCACGGCGGAGGAGATCCGCAGCCGGGCCATCGGGTCCGGGATCCTCGCGGGGGCCGGGGTGCTGGTGCTGGGGCGGCTCGCCCACCTGGCTGCCGCCTGGGCGGTGCTGCGGCGGCGGATCGCGGCGTGGGGGTGCGAATGGGAGCGGGTCGCGGGCCGGTGGACGGCCCGGCCGTGAGGGGGCCCGGCGGCTGGTGGGCGCCACCGCCGTCGTCGAAGAAGATCCGCGCCCGTGGAACCCGGCCGCCGATTCCCCCCTCTTCACGGTCGGAAGCCGCACGGCGCACTCCCCCCGCGCCGTGCGGCTTCCGTGTGTCGCTCAGGGTGTCGTCGGGCGCCAGCCCAGGGCGCGGCTGATGCCGCGTGCGGCCAGGCGTACGGTCGGGGTGAGCGCCGGGACGTGGACGTCGTCGAGGGGGACGACGACCGACACCGCCGCCGTCACCCGGCCGTCCGGGCCGCGGACCGGTGCCGCCACCGAGACCGCGTCGTCGGTGATCTGGCGGCTGCTCACCGCCACGCCCGCGCGGCGCACCTCGGCGAGCCGGCGGCGCAGTTGGGCCGGGTCGGTGACGGTGTGCGGGGTGAACGCGGCGAGCGGGCCGGCGCAGTACTCCTCCTGCACGGACTGGTCGCTGTGGGCCAGCAGGGCGAGCCCCACGCCGGTGGCGTGCAGCGGCCAGCGGGCGCCGACGCGGATGTGCACGCCCACGGCGCTGCGGCCCGAGAGCCACTCGATGTACACGACCTCGCCGCCGTCGCGGACGGCCAGTTGCACGTTCTCGTGCGTGGCCTCGTAGAGGTCCTCGAGGTACGGGAGCGCGACCTGCCGCAGCGCCAGACCGCGCGGGGCGAGCGCGGCGACCTCCCAGAGCCGGAGGCCCACGTGGTACACGCCGGCGCCGTCCCGCTCCAGCGCGCCCCACGCGGTGAGCGCGCCGACGAGACGGTGGGTGGTGGTGAGGGGGAGCGCCGCGCGGCGGGCGATCTCGGAGAGGGAGAGGGCGGGGTGCGCGTGATCGAACGCGGCGAGCACGGAGAGAAGCCGGTCGGGGGCGGAGCGGGGTGGCTGTTCGACGATGACGGTTCCAGGGGCGGCGGATGACGGACGAGGGCTGCGCCCTCAGCATGCCGTACCGGGGGTTCGCGGTCGGGTGCGGGTGGGACGCGGCTCGTCGCGCCCACGCGGCGGAGCCGCACATCGATACAGCCCCGCGCTTTCAGGGGCGCGGGGAACTGCGCGATCAACCCCCACCCACCCGCACTCCCCCCACACCCCCAC
>NZ_JOHS01000003.1 GCF_000725625.1 Streptomyces sp. NRRL F-6676 | reverse complement strand
GCACATCAAGCTCGGCAGCGGCCTGGACGACAACCTGGGCGACATCGGCCGCGTCGGCGACGACGCCACGCACACGCCAGTGGTCCACGCCGGCGGCGACTTCCCCGGCGGCAAGGTCGGCGACAACCTCCCCGGCGGCAAGGCCGACCACCTCCCCACCAACGAACTGGACAACCCGGTCCACACCGGCCACAACGACACCCCGGGCACCCACCACTCCGACACCCCGGGCCACACGGACAACGCCACGACCCCGCACCACGACACCCCTGGCGACACCACCACCCCCCACCACGGCGGCGAACCGCCGGCGGGCAGCAACGTGTTGGACGACGCGGGGAACGCGGCGGACGACGCGGCAGCCGGTGCGCCGGGCCACGGCACCGACATCCCGGAAAAGCCGGCCCGACCGGACTTCATGCAGGACGGCGACAACCCGTACGGCCGCGAGGGCTCGCTCACCGATGAGCAGGTGCAGGAGATCCAGGTCTACCGGGCCAACCACGACAAGACCTACTTCGACGAGTTCTACAAGAACAACGGCAACCGCAAGAGCCTGGACTTCGTCGACGAGAGCGGGAAGACGCCTCCCCAGCTGACCAGGCAGTCGCCGGACCACCCGTGGACGACGGTGGACAAGGCTCCCGAGCCGCTGAAGCCGCGTTACCTCGGCGACTGGGTGAAGCAAGGTCCGGACACCGCGAGCCCGGAAGCTGCCTCGCACCTCAACGACGCCGCCGAGACGCGCCACTACGCCATCCATCACGACAAGGCGATGGAGAACTGGAAGCACGAGGCCAACAAGGCACACGACGAACAGCCGACATGGGAGACGGACGCCGAGCGGGTCGAGGCACAGGGGGCGTACCGGGAGTCGCACGTGCACATGCGCGACTCCTCCGAGGCCTACGGCGAGGCCGTCGCGGAGCACCACGTCATTCCGGAGCACTACGAGGGCGCCACGCGGGAAACCACCTACGGCCCGCGCAACGGCAACGATCAGTTCGACCAGGTATGGCGTCGCGAGGACGGCGGCTACGTGGTTGTCGAGGCCAAGAGCAGCGTCAACACGGAATTGGGCGCACGTAACCTGCCCAACGGAAAGCGAGTCTCACAGGGCACGAGAGAGTATTTCTTCGACATACTCGATGAAATGCGCAAGCGGGGTGAAACGCATCCCAGCGAACTCGTACTCGCGGACAAGCTGGAGCAGGCCCTGCGGAGCGGGAAGCTGGACTACATCGTCGTCAAGGGCGAGAAGAACGTCGGCGAGTACGCTGGCTACCAGATGCGAAAGTTCGACATCACTGACAGGAGTATGCCGTGACAGCCGTCGTTGCCAGGCATCGCGAACCCGGCCCGAACTCCGAGAAGTACGCGGAGGCCCTGGGCGAGAGCCTGGCCATGTCCGTCGGCTGGCTGGACGAGTCCGCGTCCATGATCGATTCCGCGTTCTCCAAGTCCTTGCTGCACCTCCAGGCCCGGTGCACGGCCGACCCTCGGGCCGCGCAATTGGAGACCTGGGAAGCGGTGGTGGCCGCGCTCCAGGTCGGGTCCGCGCTGTTCGCGGTGACCGGTGCGCAGGAGGGCACGGTGCAGTGCCGCATCAGTCATGAGGTGCACACGCTGTCCGCGATCGGACCGCGCCCATTCGCCGACGCGGGCAACTGGCTCACCACTTTCTGGCTGGCAGTGATCTGCCGGGACCGCGGGCGGCTGACCGAGTTGTGCGAGATTCCTCTGGAACGACTGCGGTCCGGCGAAGGCGAGTACGACGAGTACGTTTATCACTGGGTGGCCGCATTGCAGGCCTACTGGTTGCAACGGCCGGGGCTCGTCGAGGAGTTGACGGCGGCAATCCAAAACTCGCATCCGGAAACGGCGTCCGTGACTCCGCGGGACCTGCTGCAGAACGTCTTGTATCCACCGATCAATATTTTCTACCGCTTCCTCCGACAGGACGGCCCCGGCTTCAATGAGGCGCTGGCAGAAGCGCTGGAGCTGCACAAGGCCTACTGGACGGCGGACGAGGACCGGACGCGCGATCCATCCGGCACCGTTGCCCTCGCCCCCCTCGCCGTCGCCTGCCTCGCTCACGACGGCGGCATCCCCATCGAGGTCGAGTCGGACTACCTGCCCAAGCATCTGCTGGAGCGCGGCTGGCTCGGCGAGTTCGAGATCTGAGCGTCCTCTCTGATCCCTTACGGAAGGATCCGTCGTCAACCGCATCGCACGTCATGAGCTCCGCCCCGACGAGGACGCGGCGGACCTCATGGCTCCCGTCATCGCAAGCGCCGAGGACGTTCTCGACCACATCGAGACCTCCGAGGACGACCGCTACGACGCGCTGCCGAGCGCTCTCGCCGTCGCCAAGTGGCGGGCTCTGACGGATCCCAGGGCCGCCGAGTTCCCGAGCTGGGAGGCGTGGGTCACGGCGGCGCAGGTCGGCAGCGCGCTGTTCGCCGCCGGGACGGCGGCGGACGGCCCCGTCGCGTGCCGGATCGGCAGCAAGGGCGAGGTCAAGCAGCTTCCCGCGACCGGACCGGCGGACTACCTCCACGCCGGGAACTGGCTGACGTCCTTCTATCTGGCGGTGATCTGCCGGGAGAACGACCGGGTCAACCAGCTCGCCCAGGTCCCGGTCTCCTTCCTGCGCGAGTCCGGCGCGGAGTTCGACGAGTACATCTACCCCTGGGTGGAGACCCTCCAGCACCTGTGGTTCGGTCGGCAGGCGGTCTGGGACACCCTCGTCACCGCCGTCGATGGCACGGAAGGGCAACGCGCCCCGATCGCCGGCCCCGAGCTCATGCTGAAGATCCTTCACCCGCCCTTCGACCTCTTCCAGCGCTACCTGCGCCGCGAACCGGAACAGTTCAACACGGCCCTGGTCGACGCGCTCACCTGGCACAAGGAGTACTGGACCGCGAACGAGGCCCGCTCCCGCAGCGCCGAGGGCCTCGTCGCCCTGGCCCCGCTCGCCATCGCCTGCATGGCATACGACGCCGACATGCCGATCGACGTCGAGTCCGAGTACCTTCCAAAAGCCCTTCTGAAGCGGTCCTGGGTGGGCGAGTACGACACCTGACGTCAACTTGCCTGCATTTCGCCATGAGCTGGAGGGAGTAGCGCGGTGACGGTGACGATAACTCGCCACGAATACCTCACCGAAGGGCCCGACGAGCGCAGCGAGATGCTCCGGGCTGCCGCTGCCGAGGCCATCGAGCGGCTCGAAGAGAGCGCCGGAGAATTCGAGCAGGCCTTCCTCCTCACGCTCACGGAAGCGGAATCACGCTGTCTTCTCGATCCCCTCGCCGAGTACTCACCGACCTGGCGGGCCTGGGTCTCGGCGATGCAGGTCGGATCGGCCCTGTTCGCTTCGGCATCCGCTTCGGAGGGGCGGATCGAGGCACGCATCTCGGGCAAGGTGCGGTCCATTCCGGCTTCGGGTCCGCAGTTCAGTGCGCATGCAGGCAACTGGTTCAAAGCGCTCTGGCTTGCCGTCATCTGCCGTGAACAGGACCGGATGACGCAGCTCTGCCACGTTCCGATCTCGTTGCTGCGGGCGTCCGGCGCCGAGTACGACGAGTACATCTACGCGTGCGGGCGTGGGTGGGGGAACTCGACACCTGAGCACTCCCGGACGGCGTCGCCCCGCCCCCCAACTCCTGACCACAGCAGCGAGGGGCGGCGGCTCTCACGGCGGATGGGACGATCGGCTCGATCAGTCCCTGGCGTCGTCCTCACCCTGCACAGGCAGTACTGGGACCGCGCGCGTGGAACAGTCCCCGCTCGGCGACAGACTCGACCCGAGGAAGGCATCCGTGGCCACGACCGTACCCGCCACCCCTACCCCACCGACGATGTGCCGGACACACTCGACGCTCTGGGCGAGGCCGCGGACTGGATCCTCGACGAGTTCGCCGACTCCCCCGTGCTGCGCCCGCAGGCACTGAGCACGGCGCTCACTCTGGCGCAGCAGCACTGCGCCCTCGACCCGCAGGCCGTGAAGTTCGAGACCTGGCAGGCCTGGGTCACGGCGATGCAGACCGGGTCCGCGCTCTTCGCCGCCGCGACCGCTCCCGACGGCACCAGCGTCACGTGCCGGATCAAGGAGCGGCAGCGCGTACTACCCGCGACTGGCATGGAATCCCACGTGAACGCGGGGGCCTGGGTCACCTCGTTCTACTTGGCGATGATCTGCCGTGACAACGACCGTCTGCGTCAGCTGGCCGACGTACCCGTCTCCCTGCTGCGCGACTCCGGCGCGGTGTTCGACGAGTACATCTACTCCTGGGTCGAGGCACTGCAGAGTTTCTGGCTCGGTCGCCAGGACGTGGGTGACAAGCTCGTCGCGGCAGTCGACGGCACCAGCCCGGAGGCCCGGCGCCACGCGGACGCAGACTTGATGTCCAAGATTCTCCACCCGCCGACCATCATGCTCTACCGCATCCTCCGTCGTGACTCGGCCGAATTCGGCAAGGCGCTGGCCGACGCGCTGCGCCGGCACAAGGAGTACTGGACCGCCGACGAGGACCGCGCGACCAGCGCCGAGGGACTCGTCGCCCTCGGCCCGCTGGCCCTGGCCTGCCTCGCCCGCGACCAGGGCATCACGGGGGAAGTCGAGTCCGAGTACCTGCCCGAGGCACTGCTGGGATACTCCTGGGTCGGTGAGATCGAGTACTGATGGGGCAACCGGCGAACTCGGAAGTGGAGAGTGACTGACGGAAGCAGGACATCAAGCGAACTCGCCACCAAGGTGCGGAAGTGGGCGGACGGCGCGCGCCACAACGCCGCGGGTCTGGCCGCCGCTCTCCGCATCCCACCAGAGCGGTACGCCGAAGAGCCGCTGACGCTGCTGCCGGCGCTGCAGAACTACGTCGACCGCCTGCCGCTCGACGAGTCCGAGCAGTCGGACTGGATCACGCTCCACACCGATCTGACGTCTTATCTCGGTGATCTCCTGGTACGTCGGCACGGCGCGACCTGGCTGAAGGTCGATGACTTCGCCGCACCCGTGGCTTCGGGTATCTCGTCGGAAGAACTCATGGGAGACGAAGGAGTTCCGTGATCATCACCACCCGGCGCCACAGTTCACCGGGGCCCGACGATGAGGGTTACGCGGAGCTACTCGGCCGGAACATGGCAAGAAACATGGCGAAGCTCGAGCGGTCACCCGCTTCGATCGACTCCATGCTCGGCACCGCCGTCCTGCACCTCCAGGCCCGGTCCGCCGTCGATCCTCGCGCGGCCAGGATCGAGACGTGGGAGGCGGTCGTCAGCGCGATGCAGCTCTACTCCGCCTTGTTCGCGGTGACGGGTACGACGGAGGGCACCGTCCAGTGCCGTATCGACCACGAAGTGCGCACGATCCCCGCCATCGGCCCGCGTCCCTACGCGGATGCGGGGAACTGGCTGACCGCCTTCTGGCTGGCGGTCGTCTGCCGCGATCAGAAACGGCTGACGCAACTGAGCCAGGTACCGCTTGAGCGGCTGCGGTCGGAAGAGGGCGCCTACGACGAGTACGTCTATCACTGGGTGGCGGCCTTGCAGGCGTACTGGCTGCAACGTCCGGGCCTCGTGGAGGAGTTGACGGCGACGATGCAGCAGTCGCACCCGGACGTCGCCACGATCGCCCCGCACGATCTGCTCCAGAACATCCTCTATCCGCCGATCAACGTCTTCTACCGCTTCCTCCGCCAGGACGGCCCCGGCTTCAACCAGGCACTCGCCGAGGCCCTGGAACTGCACAAGGCGTACTGGACCGCCGACGAGGAACGCACCGACGACCCCTCGGGCATGCTGGCCCTCGCCCCCCTCGCCGTCGCCTGTCTCGCTCACGACGGCGGCATCCCCATCGAGGTCGAGTCGGACTACCTGCCCAAGCATCTGCTGGAGCGCGGCTGGCTCGGCGAGTTCGAGGTCTGAGCGCCTACGCGGCGCCCAGTTCACACCAGACGACCTTCCCGCAGTTGCCCTCCGCCGACAGTGGCTGCCAGCCCCACACGTCGGCGCAGGCCATGACCAGCGCCAGCCCGCGTCCGTCCTCCGCCGGCTCCGCCATCCGCTCCCACGGCACGGGCGGCTCCGGCGGCGCCGGGTCGGCGTCCCATGCGCCGATCCGCAGCACCCCCGCCGACCAGCGCAGCCGCAACGCGGCGGGCCCCTTCGTGTGCCGTACGGCGTTGGAGATCAGCTCGGCGGCGAGGAGTTCGGCCACGTCGACGAGGCGGATCAGACCGTGCATGGTGAGGATCAGCCGGAGGGTGCGACGGCTGACGGTCACGGCACGGGGGTCATTGGGTACGTACAGGCAGTACTCCCAGGGCTCGGGACCTGTACGGAGGGCGGCTTCGGGCATGCGTCGGCTCCTGTCTGCGCGGTGCGGTGGTGGGAGACGGTGCGGTCGCCGGGCGGCGGTGGTCTGCCGCAGCCGTCGTGGCAGGACGGTGCGGTGCGCTTCCGGCACCTCGGAGCACCATGAGTGTGCGTCGCGTCACCGACGGTAGACATTAGAATTAACCCGAGGCAAGCCCATCGCGTAATCTGACTCCGAACGAGTCGCGCTGCCGCGCACGTTGGACGAGGAGCAGTCGATGGGCACCAGGCGTGAGCCGACCGCACGGCAACTGCGCCTGGCGGTCGAGTTGCGCAGGCTCCGGGACGCGGCCGGCCTCAGCTCCCGCGAGGCCGCAGCGATGCTCGGCGTCAACTCCGTGCAGATCAGCCAGATCGAGGCCGGCACCACCGGAGTGAGCGAGGAGAGACTCCGTCGGCTCGCCGCCCATTACGCGTGCACCGACGACCCGCTGGTCGACGCCCTGGCGAAGATGGCGACCGACCGCACACGCGGTTGGTGGGAGGAGTACCGGGGGCGCCTGCCCACGTCCTTCCTGGACCTGTCGGAGTTGGAGCATCACGCCGTCCGGCGGTGGGACGTGGACTTCCTGCACGTCCCGGGACTCCTACAGACGGAGGACTACGCACGGGCGCTCTTCGCCTGCCGGGTGCCACAACCACCGCCTCATGAGGTCGAGTTGCGGGTGGAGCATCGGATGCGGCGGCGTGCCATCATCGAGCGACCGTCACCCGTGCCCTACGAGGTGCTGGTGCACGAAGCGGCATTGCGCATCAGGGTCGGCGGCCGGGCCGCCTCACGGGCTCAGCTCGCCCGCATTCTGGAGCTCTCGGAAACGGACCACGTCACCGTGCGTGTCATCCCTTTCGCACTGGACGACTTCGCCGACATCACGGCAGCCATGGTGTACGCGGGCGGACCGGTTCCGCAGTTGGACACCGTGGTGCGCGACGGACCGCACGGTTCGCTCTTCATCGACTCCGAGGCGCAACTCGGCGTATTCCGAACGCTTTTCCGTAGAGTGAAGTCCGTATCGCTCGAACCCGACCGTTCGCGCGACCTCATTCACCTGCTGACGAAGGACCTGTGAGGCATCCCGATGGCCACGCACGACCACTGGAAGAAGTCCTCCTACTCCGGCAGCGGCGACGGCAACGCCTGCCTGGAAGTCGCGGGCTCCCCCGCCCGCATAGCCGTCCGCGACTCCAAGGCCCCCGCCCGCGCCCACCTCACCTTCCCCGCCCACGCCTTCACCGCATTCGTCGACGCCCTCAAGGACACCGGCCGGGGCCTCGCCCGGGGGTGAGGAAGGTGAGGCGCTGCCCGCCGTGTCAGTCGCGGACGGTCTTCAGCGCGCCGGCCCAGGACTCGAGCTGCGTGAACATGACCTCGGCCGCGCCGTCGTGGTACGCGGCGGGGGTGAACACCGAGTAGTTCTCGAAGTCCGTGAGCAGGGAGAAGGAGAGCTGCTGGCGCACGTGCGCCAGCTGCACCTCGCTCGCGATGCCCCGCAGGTGCTCGATCGCCCGCGCCCCGCCGAGCCCGCCGTAGGCGACGAAGGCCGCGGCCTTGTTGTTCCACTCGCCGTACAGGTAGTCGATCGCGTTCTTCAGCACGCCCGAGATGGAGTGGTTGTACTCGGGAGTGATGAAGACGTACCCGTCGAACCGGCCGATCAGCGCGGCCCACGCCTTGGTGTGCTCGCCGGCGTAGGCGCCCCGGGAGGCCGGGACCGCCTCGTCCAGGTGCGGGAGCGGGTGGTCGGCGAGGTCGATCAGCTCGTACTCGGCGCCCGTGCGCTCCTTCGCCTTGGCCATGACCCAGTCCGCCACGGCCTTCCCGTTGCGGCCGGGACGGGTGCTGCCCAGGATGACGGCGATCTTGAGATTGCTCATGCGTGATTCCTCCGCACTGCTCGATGCCGTCGATACGGCATACGACGACATGACTTGAATCTTCATGCGTGACGATAGCCAGGATCACATGAACCTTCAAGCGACTTCGGGGGTGCCAGACCCTAAACTGTTCACATGCCTGTTGCAGGGAAGGACGAGGCGGTCGAACCCCGCTGGCTCACCGCCGACGAGCTCGCCGCGTGGCGTGCGTTCATGGGGCTGGCCCAGCAGCTTCCCACCGCGCTCGAATGCCGGCTCCAGCGGGACTCCCGGCTCAGCTTCCTCGAGTACTACGTCCTGGCGCTCCTGTCCGAGCAGCCCGGGCACCGTATGCGCATGAGCGGGCTCGCGGCCCTCGTCAACGCGGAGCTCTCCCGGCTGTCGCACCTGGTCAGCCGTCTCGAGAAGCGCGGCATCCTGCGCCGCGAGCCCGACCCGGACGACGGCCGGTACACGCACGTCGTCCTCACCCCCGCCGGCCACGACCACCTGGTGGCGGCGGCGCCGGGGCACGTGGCGCAGGTGCGCGAACTGTTCGTCGACGCCCTCGACGCGGAGGAACTGCGGACGCTGCGCCGGTGCGCCGAGAAGGTCACCGCCCGCATAGGCGCCGCGCCGGAGCGGGCCGGAAGGGCCTGCCCCGAGCGGGGCTGAACCCGACGCCCGGGCCCGGCGGAACGGAACCCGGCGTCGGCCGCGCGGGGTTAGGCTGCCGACAACGCGTACGTATCGGCGGGGGGATCGAGCGCTCGTGCCACCAGGTCCAGGTGAAAGACGTCGGGCGGCCACGGCCGCGGCCGCCCTGTTCGGGGTTCTCGCCCTGCTCCTCCTCTCCGCGTGCGGCACGCGGGTGGCCGGGGGTCCGGGACCCGCCTCATCGGCGACCACCGCCGCACCCATCCCGTGGACCACGATGGCCCCCTCCGCCGTCACCGGGGTCCGGCTCGACGACGGCGACCGCACGCTGCTCCTCGCCACCCGGGTGCCCAGCGGCGCCGACGCCTGCGTACGGGACCTGAAGGCCGTACTCACGGAGCCGATGACGGACGACCTCGCACGGGTGCAGGTCACCTTCGTCTCCCCCTCCGGGGACCGCTCCTCCGGGTGCACGAAGGAGCGCACGGCCACGGCCCGGCTCCGGCTGCCCGAACCCCTCGGGAACCGGGACGTCGTCCTCAGCGGCTACGGCACCCGGTTCACGCGCGACGGCGCCGAGCCGCCCGCCCTGCGCCTGTGCGGCCAACTCGGCTGCACTCCCCCGGCCACCGGCTGCACCCCGAACTCCTACGACCAGGCCCTGATGGCCGCCGACGCCCCCGCGCACACCTACCGGGACTCCGAGCACTGCGACGGCAAGTGGCTGGTGCTGGACTTCTCCTGGCGCACGGGCCCCGCCTGCGCGGGCTCGTCGGAGCCGGGCTGCTCCTCCCGGCTGGGCGACCGCTGGTTCTTCCGCGCGAAGAAGTCGGGCTGGCAGCCGTTCTTCCGCACCACCTCCGGGGGCTGCGCGGCCGTACAGCACAGGGAGCCGGACTTCCCGACCTCCCTGTGCGCGTCCCTCGCCCCGCTGTCCTTTTAGGACGGGCCCGGAACAGGCTCAGAACAGGCTCAGCAACGCCTCCGCCGGGTCCGTGAGGGTCGTGTCGCCGCCGGGGAGCGGGAGCTCGAACCAGACCGTCTTGCCGCGGGGGGTGCGGCGGGAGCCCCAGGCGGCGCTGAGCAGGCCGACCAGTTGCAGGCCGCGGCCGCCCTCGTCCGTGTCGCGGGCGCGGCGGCGGCGTGGCTGGACCAGGCCGGCGTCCCAGACCTCGCAGACCAGCGTGCGGTCGAGCAGGAGGCGGAGGCGGATCTCGCCCTCGCCGTAGCGCAGCGCGTTGGTGACCAGTTCACTGACGAGGAGTTCCGCGGTGTCCACCAGCGGTTCCAGGTCCCAGGACAGGAGCTGGGCGCGGGCGTACTCGCGGGCGCGGCCGACGCTGCGCGGTTCGCGCGGCAGCGTCCAGTCGCCGACGGAGTCGGCCGGGAGGCCCTGGACACGTGCCATCAGCAGGGCGATGTCGTCCTCGCCGTGGTGCGTGTCGAGCGTGCTCAGGACGTGGTCGCAGACGTCCTCCAGCGGCTGCGAGGGGTCCGTGAGGGCGCCGACGAACGCCTGGAGGCCCTCGTCGAGCGGGTGGTCGCGGGATTCGACGAGGCCGTCCGTGTAGAGGGCGAGGAGCGAGCCCTCGGGGAGTTCGACCTCCACCTCCTCGAACGGCTCGCCGCCCACGCCGAGCGGCATGCCCGGCGGCACGTCGAGCATCAGCGCGCTCTCGCCGGGCTCGACGAGGACGGGCGGGAGGTGGCCGGCGTTGGCGAAGGTGCAGCGCCGGGTCACGGAGTCGTAGACGGCGTACACGCAGGTCGCCAGGTAGACCTCGGACAGGTCGGCGTCGCGCGGCTTGCGGGCCGCGGTGCGGGTGGCCTGCGTGACGCCGCTGGGGGTGCCGAGGCCGCGGGCGATCTCGTCCAACTGGGAGAGGACTTCGGCCGGTTCGATGTCGAGCTGGGCCAGCGTACGGACGGCCGTACGGAGTTCACCCATCGCGACGGCGGCGCGCAGCCCGCGCCCCATGACGTCGCCGACGACCAACGCGGTGCGGTGGCCGGGGAGTTCGATGACGTCGAACCAGTCGCCGCCCACCTCGGTGGCCGCGTTGCCCGGCAGATAGCGGCAGGCGATGTCCAGGCCGGAGGCCTCGGGGTCGCCCGGGGGCAGCAGCGAGCGCTGCAATATCAGGGCGCGTTCGTGCTCGCGGCGGTAGAGGCGGGCGTTGTCGATACAGACCGCGGCGCGCGCGGCGAGCTCGACGGCGAGCGCCCGGTCGCGTTCGCCGAACGGCTCGCTGCCCTTCGTACGGGAGAACTGGGCGAGCCCCACGACGGTGTCGTGCGCGACCATCGGCACGGCGAGCGTGGACTGTATCGGGCTGCCCTCCTGCGGGGGGACGCTCTTGGGGCGGCCGGTGCGCAGGGCGTCGGCGCAGGGCGAGTTGAACGCGTAGTGGTGGACGCCGCCGACGGCGACCGGGGCCGGGCCGCCGGTGAACGGGGCGCCGGCGACCGCGCTGGCGGAGGCGACCCGGCGCAGTTCGGCGCTGCCGTCGGCGTGCCCGGGCGGGGTCTCGTCGCCCGCGAGCAGCCCCTGGTAGAGGTCGACGACGGCGAGGTCGCAGAAGCCGGGCACCACCACGTCGAGCAGTTCGCGCGCGGTGGTCTCCAGGTCGAGGGAGTTGCCGATGCGGGCGCCGGCCTCGTTCAGCAGGGCGAGGTTGCGCCGGGCGGCGGCGGCCTCGCGGGCGGCGGCGCGGCGGGCGGTGATGTCGATGGCCAGCCAGGCGACGCCGATGGGGCGGCCGCTGCCGCTGTGCACCCGGTAGAGGTTGACGGACCAGTGCTTGCGCTGGTCGGAGCCGGGGACGAAGCCGGTGATGTGCATGTCCGTGATGGACTCTCCGGTCTCCAGCACACGGCGCAGCGTCGCCCGGACCCGGTCGGCCTCCGGGGTGAGCAGGTAGTCGTGGACGGTACGGCCCTGGTGGTCCTCGGGGGTGCCGCCGAACGTGGAGGCGAACCGCTTGTTGGCGCGGCGGACCCGCAGGTCGGGGTCGATCAGCAGGAAACCGAACGGGGATTGACCGAAAATCGACTGCGAGGCGGCGAGATCGGTCTCGATGCTGCGGAGGGTGTGCACGTCCACGACGATGCAGACGGCGGCCCGGCGGCCGTCCTCCGTCGTGGTGGGCATCACATAGACCTCGGCCAGGCCGTCGGTGTCCTCGGTGCCGTCCGCGGTGCGGGCGGTGCCCTTGGCGCGGAAGGGGATCAGTCCCGTCCACTCGCGGCCGTCGAGGATTTCGGCCATCTTGCGGCGACCGCGCTCGCGCAGATCGGGGTCGACGAAGGCCTCGATGGGGTCCATGCCGATGGCCCGCTCGGCGGGGATGCCGAAGATCTGCTCGGCGCGCAGACTCCACTGCTCGACGAGCCCGTCGGGGCCGACGGAGAACGAGGCGACCTTGATGTAGTCGTAGAGGGAACCGGGCGGGTTGCTCTGCCAGTGACCGGGGTCGGTGGGGACGCCCGGCTTCTCCTGGGTCCGGGGGGCGCGGTCGTCGCGGCCGCTCTCGCGAGTACGGCGGTCGTCGCGGTCCTGGTGAGCGTCGCGGTCGTGGTGAGCGTCGCGGTCGTGGCGGGCGTCGCGGTCGCCGTGGGGGGCGCGGTCGCCGCGGGAAGCGCGGGCGTCCTGCTCGCCCCGGGGGGCGCGGGCGTCCCCGGCGTCTCCGCGGCCGCTCGTCGCGTCCTCGGCGGGAGCCGCGGAGGCGCGCCGGGACGCGTCGGACGCGGCCCGCGCCCATGCCCGCGCGCCGTCCGACGGGCCCTCGGGGCCCGTGGCCCTCGCTGGTATCTCGCTCACGCGAACCGTCCCCTCCAGCTCACCGCGTCCGGCACCGGTCACCGGGGGCGGCTGCCCGCAGTATCCAGCACTACGGCGCCGCACAACACGGTGTTCACGATCACAGCACGGTCCCGATGGTTTTTGGACCGGCCGCGACATACTCCCAGTCTTCTAACCAGGTGGCGCCCCGTCGAACCACGCAGTTCCTCCGTGACGACCGTCATGAATCGGCCGCGACCCGTGCGCCCCGGAGCCGCCCCCCGGCGCAACGCCTCTCGGCGGGGGGCGTCACCCGGGCGCACGCCACGGACACGCGCCGGCGTACGAGCCGGTTCCGCCGCCGGTTCCTCAGCCGGGGCGGCCGTCCGCACGGCCGCCGGACAGTCCGCCGGAATGCCCCTCGGGGATCGCCAGTTCGAACCAGACCGTCTTGCCGGAGGTGCCCGGGCGCGTCCCCCAGCGCCGGGCGGAGGAGGCGACCAGGTACAGCCCGCGGCCCCCCTCCTCGTCGAGCCGCGCGGTCCGCTCGCGCGGCAGGTCGGGCAGCGGATCGGAGACTTCGACCAGCAGACCGGGGGCCGCCCCGGAGGACCGCACGAGCCGTACGCCGATGGGTCCCGTGGCGTGCCGCAGGGAGTTGGTGACCAGTTCGCTCACGAGGAGCGCGGTGACGTCGACGAGATCGTCGAGCCCCCAGGCGCGCAACTGCCCCCGGACGACGGTCCGGGCGCTGCGCACCGCGCCGGGGTCCGCGGGGAACGTCCACTCGGCGCATTCGCCTTCGGTGTCGAGCACGCCGATCACTTCCCAGGCCAGAAGCCCACCCATGTCCGGTTTCGTGGGGTTAGTGGGCACATACCCGATATCCGGGAGGCCGTACCGCGCACGCGGGCGCACTGTGGCACGAACGGCGTACCGGGCGCCAGTCCCTGGCGCCCCCCGACCCCCACGCGCCTCCGGTGACACGTGCGCCGTACGCACCACCCACACGCGCACCCTTCGGTGCGCCGGGTGCGGGCCCCTGCCCCGTTCGCCCGGCCTCTCACTCCCCCTGGGGCGGCGCCGTGTTGACCGCGCCCCGCACGGAGGGGGCGGCGCCATCCGCGTCCCGTGTCGCGGGTACGGCGCATGCGGCGCGTACGGCCGGGACGTCCTGGTCGAGCCAGTCGACGTCCCAGATCTCCCCAGGGGTGAGCCAGCGCAGCCGGTCGTGGTCCTCCAGCGGCTCGGGGGTGCCGGCGAGGAGGCGGGTGGTCCATACGCGCAGGACGTAGCCGGGCTTCAGCGGCCACTCCCCCGGTACCCGCGCCACCGGTTCGGCGTCGACGCCGAGTTCCTCGCGGAGTTCGCGGACGAGGGCGTGCTCGGGGTGCTCGCCCGGTTCGACCTTGCCGCCGGGAAGCTCCCAGCGGCCGGCGAGGTCGGGAGGTGCGCTGCGGCGGGCGGCGAGAAGGCGGCCGGCGTCGTCCAGGAGGGCGGCCGCGACCACGACGATCGGTGGGGTCATGCGCGGGAGCCTACGGGTGGGCGGGCTGCCGGGGTGGACCGCTGCCGGGGTCGGGCCGTCGCCGGGATCGGGCGGCTGCCGGGATCGGGCGGCCGCCGGGATCGAGCGGCTGCCGGGGTCGGGCCGCCGCCGGGATCGGGCGCTACCGGCGGCCGGAGGCGTCCTCGCCGAGTTCGTCCAGGCACTCGACCCAGTAGAGCTGTTCGGGGCCGCGGCTGTCGAGGCTGTCCGCGATCCGCTGGGCCTCGGCCCGGGTCGCATAGCGGCCGACGCTGTAGCGATTGCCGTTGTCGTCCCGGCGCACGACGAGCCAGGGGAGCGTCACCGTGCTCTCGTTCATCCCGCCCCTCCCGACGAAACCGCACTCCGCATATGCCCGAGCGTACGCCTTACCTTCACTCAGCGAATACGGTTTCTCACAAAGAGGCAGGCCGGGACCCGTGCCAATTGGCCATGGCGAAGCCATGGCGGAGGGGACGGGGGAGGCTGAATGCGCCGTTGAGTGCGCCCCCAGCAGCGCGAAGCGAGCGGGGGCGCTCCGCGCGAGAACGTCCGGTTTCTTGTGCCCCCCCGGGCTCGCCCGGCGGGCGCCGGCTGCCCTCCGGGCGGGGCGCGCCTTCCCGGCGGGGGGCGCCCTGCGGGCGGAGGGGTCGCCCTGCGGGCGGGGCGCCTTCCGGGGAGGGGGGTGCGCTGTGTGGGTGGGTGCGGGTGCGTTGTGGCTTGTCGCGCAGTTCCCCGCGCCCCTAAAAGCAGTGGGGCGCCCTCTGCGCCCAAGGGGCGCGGGGAGCTGTGCGAACCGCCCTCACCGGCTGGCGGCCGACAACGCACCCGGGCGGGGGCCGGGGACGGAGCCCCCGAGTCTTCCAAGGGGCGCGGGAAACTATGCGAACCGCCCTCACCAGCCAGCAGCCGGCGGCCGGCAGTGCGCCGGGCGGGGGCCGGGGGCCGAGCCCTCGAGTCTTCCAAGGGGCGCGGGGAGCTGTGCGAACGGCCTCCACCAGCCGGCGGCCGGCATTGCGCTGGGCGGGGCCTGGGCCCCTTACCTCACCGCCAAGTGGTAAGACGCCCGGTACCGGTCGGCCGGGATGATCAGGTCGGCCGTCTCCACCGGTCGCCCCGACGCATAGAACGTCCGCTGGATCACCAGCACCACATGCCCCGGCACCCCACCCAACGCCAGCAGCTCCTCCGCCTGCCCGGGCCGCGCCCCCACCTCCTCCATCACGTTGTCCACGACGACATCGATCGCGGCCATCCGCTCCACGACGCCCATCCCCCCGAGCGGCCCCTCCTCCGGCAGCATCACCGGCGTCCGCCCGGTCAGCGCGAGCGGTTCCCAGGACGTGGAGAGCATCATCGCCTCGCCCGCCTCACGGAACACGTACGCCGTCCGCATCACCCGGTCCCCGGTCCGCAGGTCCAGCCGCTCGGCGATCGCGGCGCTCGCCTCCGCCTGCTCGCTGCGCGACTCCCATGTGCCGCGCGAGGCGCCGTCGGCCTGCTCCTGGCGGAAGGGTGTGGCCCCGCCCTCCGGGCGGTAGCCGGAGCGGGCGACGCGGCGCGGGACCGGCCGCTCCCGTACGTACGTACCGGACCCGGAGCGGCCCTCGACCAGCCCCTCGGCCATGAGCACCTTGCGCGCCTCGAGCGCGACCGTGTCCGAGACGCCGTACTCCTCGCGGATGCGGGCCTGGGAGGGGAGGCGGGTGTGCGGTGGCAGCGAGCCGTCGACGATCTTCTTGCGGAGATCACCCGCAACGCGCAGATACGCGGGCTGCTCACCGAATGTCACTGGCCACTCCCCTCAGGTTGTACAGACAGCAACAGCCTGGCAACCGCGAGTTGTGCCATGCAAGCAAAGGCCAAAGAATCACTCGAAGTGATGACAAATGCCTTACAGGGTCTTTACCCGGGCACTTTCTCCCCGTTATAAGCAGCGTCAACACCGCTCGAACTGTTACTGCGGTCATGTGACGACCGCCGAAAGTTTCGACACTCTGCGCGGCACCCTCCGGCGCCCACCGCCCCTCGCGCGTCCGCACCACACCCCACCCGCGGAAACGCCTCGACGTGACTCGCGCCAGATCGATACGACCCGATAAAACTCGCCGCCTTTCCTGCGGATACCGTTGAGTAATAACCACTCGACAAGATCACGAGTATCGCAATGGCGGGGAATTGAGCATTGTTCAGGTCTCCGTTTCCGTCCGGGATCGACTGGTTCGTGCGACCTTTCGGAGTGTCAACCTGCTGCTCCAGTCGCCCACTTAACCAATCCGACCTGCGGCGGAATACCGAGTACATCGAATCGTCTGACTTTTATTGACCAGTACCGACCGGGCTGCCATTATGTGGAGCGCCAGGCGAACGAGTTAATGATCGCCTGGGCGGTTGTTCCCCCACCCGTCGGAGCTCGCCCAGCGACGGGAATCCCCGACGGATGTCGCCGAAAGCATCCGCGATCCCCGTGTGCGCGGCCATGGCGGCCGCGGTCGTCCCCGCCCGGCCGTCGGCCGCGCGGCACCGAGAGATCGAAAAGTTTCGAGGAAGGCGTGACAGAGGGCAGGCCACCGGCCGCGAACCGCACCCCTCGGGACGATGAGTCACCCCGCATGAAGTGAAGGAGCGTCCACAGATGCACTGTCTGGTCTTCCCCGGCCAAGGGGCAGCGCACCAGGGCATGGGAGAGGGGCTGTTCGCCCGGTTCCCGAACCAGACGGTGGCCGCGAGCGAACTGCTCGGCCACTCCGTGGTGGAGCTGTGCCGCGAGGACCCCGGTGAGCGGCTCGCCGACACCCGGTACGCGCAGCCCGCCGTCTTCCTCGTCAACGCGCTGTCCTGGCTCGACCTCGCGCGCGACGGCCGCGGCTGGGACTACGTCGCCGGGCACGGCCTCGGCGAGTTCAACGCGCTGGTCGCCGCGGGCGTGCTGGACCTGATGGAGGGTCTGGCGCTGGTGGAGCGCCGCGCCGCGCTGATGGCCGGTGTCCGGCGGGGCGCGATGGTCGCCGTCGTCGGGCTGACGGCGGACCGCGTCGAGGCGACGCTGCGCGACGCCGGGCTGCACACGGTGCACGTCGCCCACCACGACACCGACCGCCGGGTCACGGTGGCCGGTGAGCGGTCGCAGCTGGCCCTCGCGGCGAAGGCGCTGAGCCGCCCGGGCGTCCGGGTGCTGCCGATGGCGGCCTGCGGTCCGTTCCACACGCCGCTGATGGCGGGGGCCGGCCGGGAGTTCGCGGCGGTCCTGCGTACGTACCGGTTCCGCGCCGGCCACACCCCGGTGATGTCCAGCGTCACCGGCGCCCCCTTCGACCCGGCGCAGGCGGTGCGGCTGCTCAGCCGGCAGCTCTCCCACCCGGTGGAGTGGGTGCGCACGGTCCGGGCGCTGCGCGCGGCCGGCGTCGACCACTTCGAGGAGGTCAACGGCTCCACCCTGACGGCGTTCCTGTCCCGCATCGCGGACCGGCCGATGACCACGGACCGGCCGACGACCACGGGCGGGCCGGCGCTCACGGACCGCACGACGCTCACAGAGATCACGACGCTCACGGAGCGACCCGCGTCCGCTGTGGAACGGACACCCCACGACACCACTCTTCGAAGGTAAGTAGCATGTTCGAACTCACAGCAAGCTCAAATGACCGGCTTCTGCCCACAAACCGGTGCATCACCGGCAATAAACGTCCCAGATCCCCACCCACTGCCATTTTCGGATAAACAGGTCAACCACGTGAACTCCATACCAACACGAATAGGCCGGCGAAGAAACGACGGCGTCCTGTCGGCCGTCCTCCGTCGGCCGCGGGTGACGCTGTGGACCGTGGCGGGGGTGGGGACCCTCGGGTTCCTCGTCGCGCTGGAGTGCGCCGCGCGCCACTACGGCCTCCCGGGACCGCTCACCAACCAGGCCCGCGAGCTGGTCCTCGCGCCGCACTCGGGACCGCTGCTCTACGCCGGTCTGGCGCTGACCATGGTGGTGCTCACCTGGCGGCAGCGGCTCGTCGCGGTGTGCGTCGCGGTCGGCATCGACGTCGTCTTCCTGCTGGTGCGGTGGGCGGCCGACGCGGAGATGAGCTTCGGCAACGGCGCGCTGTGGGTGATGCTCGGCGTCGCGGTCCTCGGCCTCACCCGCCGTACCGGCCGGGAGCGCACGCTGCTGCTGAAGGGGACCGGGCTCGGTCTGCTGCTGGTCTCCGGTCACAAGACGGGCGACACCTGGCTGCTCATCACCTCCAAGACCCGTCCGACCGTGCTCGACCCGTACGTCGCCACCGCCGATCACGCCCTGGGCAACCCCTCGTGGGTGGTGGGCCGGATCATCGAGGCGAGCGGACCGGCCGGCGAGCACCTGCTGCATCTCGTCTACGGCCAGCTCCCGCTCGCCGCCGCCCTGGTCGCGCTGTACCAGCTGCGGAACGTGGCGGTCGAACGCCGGTTCCCGCGCCACCATCTGGTGCGCACGTTCCTGGTCATCGGCCTGCTCGGACCGGCCGTGTACATGATCTTCCCGGTCGTCGGGCCGGTCTTCGCCTACGGCGCCGACGGCGGGGCGTGGGCGACGGCCCAGCTGTGGCCGCACACCGCGCCGCCGCTCGGCTCGCCGCATCCCATCCCGTTCGACGCGATCACCCCGCGCAACTGCATGCCCAGTCTGCACACCGCATGGGCGACCACGCTCTTCGTCCACTCCCGTGAGGGCTCCCGGTTCATGCGGTACGCGGGTGCGTTCTGGCTGGTCGCCACCCTCACGGCGACGCTGGGCTTCGGCTACCACTACGGCGCGGACCTCGTGGCCGGGGTCGTCTTCGCGCTCACGGTCGAGGCGGGGATGCGGGCGCTCGGCCACGGCTGGGACCGCTCGGCCACCCTGCTCGTCGTCCACGGGACGGTGGTGTTCGCGGCGCTGCTGACGGCGTACCGCTACCTCCCGACGGAACTGGCGCGCCTCCCCTGGCTGTTCGGTCCGCTGCTGCTCCTGGCGATGGCCTCGGTCGTGCACCACTACGTGCGGACCACCAGGCGGTGGAAGGAGGGGCCGCCGGCCGCGACGGCGCCCGCCGCGGATTCCCGGAGCCCGGAGCCGAAGCTCCCCGGCCCGCGCCCCAACGAACCGCAGACCGAACTCGCGTGAGCGGCGGAGCGAGGGGCGCCCGCGTCGGCGCTCATCCCGGCGCGGGCGCCCGCGCCGCCGCTCATCCCGACGCCGTGGGGCTCGCGTCGGTCATGCCGAGCCGGGCCTGCTCCTCCTCGACGATCCGCCGGGCCAGCTCCGTGTCGGACACGTCGACCGCGTCCGGCGTCGCCTCGGCCACCGCGCTGCGCCGGGCGTAGGCGTCGAACAGCCGGGTCTTGCGCTCCAGCATCCGCACCAGGCGCTCGTCCACTCCCCCGGTGGCCAGCAGCCGGTGCACGCCGACCGGCCGGACCTGGCCCATGCGGTGCGCCCGGGCCACCGCCTGGTGCTCCAGGGTCGGCTTGATCTGCGGTTCGCACAGGACGACGACGGAGGCGGCCTGCATGTTGAGGCCGACGCCCGCCGCCTGGATCTGCGCCAGCAGCACGGCCGGCCCGGGGGTCGCGGCGAAGTCGTCGACGATCCGCTGCCGCCGCGCGGCCGGGACGCCCCCGGTGAGCGGGCCGAACACCGGTGCGACGCCGACGGCGAGCGTCTGCCGCACCACGTCCAGGACGTCCCTGAAGTAGGAGAACACCACCGTCCGCTGGCCGTTCTGCCCGGCCTCCTCGACGATCTCCCGCAGCCGCTCCAGCTTGGCCGACTTCTCGGGGCGCGCGTACGCGGCCCGGCGCATCGCCATGAAGTTCCCGGCGCGCACGGCCTCGCGGTACGCCTCCTCGTCGGAGGCGCTGAGCTCCTCCCACTCGTCGGTCTGCTGAAGGCTGGGCAGTTCCGTCAGGACGTCGTCCTGGTTGCGCCGCAGATAGACGGGGGCCACGGCCTTGCGGAACGCGACCGATCCGACCAACGCGGCCGGTCCGCCCCGTGCGGCCGGTCCGCGCTGTCCGTCGTCCCCGCCCAGTGCGTCGGCGACGCCGGGGTCGAGCATCCGCACCAGGGCGCGGAACTCCGCGACCCGGTTCTCCATCGGGGTGCCGGTCATGAAGAGGGCGCGTGGGCAGCGTTCGGCCCACAGCGCGACCGCCTGCGACCGTTTGGCCTCCGGGTTCTTCACGGAGTGCGCCTCGTCGACGACGAGCAGCGCCACCTCGTCGGCCTCCGGCGCCGGGAAGCCGCGCAGCGCGTCGAACGTGGTGACGCCGACGCCGCCCCGCTCCTTCCAGTCGGCGAACGCGTCCTGCCGGTCGGGGCCGTGGAGCACGGTGACGCGCAGGGCGCTGCGGGCCTCGATCTCGCGGGTCCAGTTGACGAGGACGCCGGCCGGACAGACGACGAGGAAACGCAGCCGCACTCCGGCGGCTTCCCGTTCCCCCGCGGCTTCCCGCCCCTCGGCGGCCTCCCGCCCCTCGGCGGCCAGGTGGGCCAGTACCGCGATGGCCTGGATGGTCTTGCCGAGGCCCATCTCGTCGCCGAGTATCACCTTGCGCTGTGCGAGGGCGAACCGGGCGCCGAAGGCCTGGTAGCCGCGGAGCGAGACCCGGCGCAGCGAGTCGTCGAGGCGTACGCCGCGCACCCGTTCGGCGACCTCCTCAGGCAGGAAGCCCTCGGCGGCAGCGGTGTCGGGCGCCCGCCCGGAAATCTCGGCGAGCAGGCTGTAGTACTCGGCGGAGCGCAGCTCGAAGTCGGCCCGGGCGGCGAGTTCGTCCGGCGGCCGGAGCAGGTCCACCGAGGCCTGGGCGAACGACTCGGGCAGCCCGGACCGGTCCGCCTCGTCGGCCAGCGACCGCAGCTCGTCGACGGCGGCCCGGGCGCGCGCCCGCTTCTCCGCGCCCGCCAGCAGCCCCCGCAGGGCCCCGGTGGCGGGCCGGGCCGCGTCCAGCAGCGGGCCGAGCCGCTCCGCCAGGGCGGTGGCGCGGTCCACCACGCGCCGCCCGTCGGGGCCGGCCTCCACCAGGACGTGCAGGGCCATGACGAGCGCGGTGGTGCGGGGTTCGGGCCGGTCCACGTCGATGTGGACCGCCACGGTCTCGTGCACGGCCTCGGCGAGCCGGGCGGCGGCCGCGAGGATCTGGTCGACGGTGCGCTGTCCGACGCCGGGTATCTGGCGCAGCCGGTACGGTCCCGCGTCCAGCACCCGGCCCACCGTGCCGAGGCCGCTCTTCTCGACGGTGCCGAGGCGCAGCCGGCCCTCGGTGACGTCGTGCAGCCGGGCGACGGGGAGGGCGTCGAGTTCCCGGGCGACAAGCTCGTCGTGCAGCGGCCGCAGCGCCGCCCGCACCGCCTCGACGGCCCGCCCGTGATCCCCGGCGACACCCCGCGCCGCCTCGTACAGCCGCACCCCGCGCGCGACCGTCTCCCGCTCACCCCGCCCCACGCGCCCCGCCCCTTCCTCGCCGTCCCCGCATCCTAGAGAGCGGGGAGTGGAGTGCCGGGAGTGCCGGGGGACGTGAGAGGGCGACGCACCAGGTCATCGAGGTGGGACGGAGCCAGCCGCTACACGTTGAACCTGAACTCCACCACGTCGCCGTCCTGCATGACGTAGTCCTTGCCCTCCATGCGGGCCTTGCCCTTGGCGCGGGCCTCGGTGACGGAGCCGGTCTCGACGAGGTCGTCGAAGGAGATGACCTCGGCCTTGATGAAGCCCTTCTGGAAGTCGGTGTGGATGACACCGGCGGCCTCGGGGGCGGTGGCGCCCTTCTTGATGGTCCAGGCGCGGGACTCCTTGGGGCCCGCCGTCAGGTACGTCTGAAGGCCGAGGGTGCGGAAGCCGACGTGGGCGAGGGTGGCGAGGCCGGGCTCGTCCTGGCCGACGGACTGGAGGAGTTCGAGCGCCTCGTCCTCGTCCAGCTCGGCGAGGTCCGCCTCCAGCTTGGCGTTGAGGAAGATCGCCTCGGCGGGGGCGACCAGCGCGCGCTGCTCGTTCTTGAAGTCGTCGTCCGTCAGCTCGTCCTCGTCGACGTTGAAGACGTAGAGGAACGGCTTGGTGGTGAGCAGGTGCAGGTCGTGCAGGAGTTCGTTGCGCTCTGTGCCCTGGACGATGCCGTGCGCGAAGAGCGTGTCGCCCTTCTCCAGGATCTCCTTGGCCTCCTCGATCGCCTTCACCTTGGGGCCGACGTCCTTCTTGATCCGCGACTCCTTCTGCAAGCGCGGCAGAACCTTCTCGACGGTCTGGAGGTCGGCGAGGATCAGCTCGGTGTTGATCGTCTCGATGTCGTCCTTGGGCGAGACCTTGCCGTCGACGTGCACGACGTTCTCGTCCTTGAAGGCGCGGATGACCTGGCAGATGGCGTCGGACTCACGGATGTTCGCGAGGAACTTGTTGCCCAGCCCCTCGCCCTCGCTGGCGCCGCGCACGATGCCGGCGATGTCGACGAAGTCCACGGTCGCCGGGAGCACGCGCTGGGAGGAGAAGATCTCGGCCAACTTCGTCAGGCGGGGGTCGGGGACGCCGACCACGCCGACGTTGGGCTCGATCGTGGCGAACGGGTAGTTGGCCGCGAGCACGTCGTTCTTGGTCAGGGCGTTGAACAGGGTCGACTTGCCGACATTGGGCAGACCGACGATTCCGATCGTGAGCGACACGTTGCGACTTCCCGTACGTGAGGATGAGGTGGTGGGGCGGTGGCCCGCTCCCGGGCGGCCCGGGGCCCGGTCCGGCGGGGCCGGGCGGGGGTGCGGTGCGGGCCGATCCACCAGTCTACGGCGTGCGGGTGGGGGCGTTCGGCGGCGTCTCGAACCCAGCGGCGGGGACGCGCCGACGGCGTGTCTGTGGGGCCATTCGGCACATTGTCCGACCTAAGTTGGTCCGGTGGAGCAACACAGGACGCCGTCTGCCCGGTACGGACCGCGACGCGGGGCGCCGCTGCCCCCGCGGGGCGGGCGGCGGCCGGCGGTCGCGCCCGGCGTGCGCGGGCGCGGGCCGGGGGCGCGACGGCCCGGACCGTCCAGCCCGGGGGGCGCGGCCCGGCCGGCCGTCCGGCCCGCGGCCCGGCGGCTGCCCAACCCCCGGCTCACCGGGCTGGGCGGGGGGCTGTTCGCGGGGGCGGCGATGCTGGTGCTGGGGTTCCTGGACCGGGTGCTGTTCGGGGGCTCGTTGACGGCGTACGGGGTGCTGTTCCTGCCGGTGTGCGTGCTGACGGCGCTCTGGATCCGGCCGGGCGACCTGCTGACGGCGCCGGTGGTGGCACCGATCGCCTTCGGCACCGGCCTGCTCCCGGTGGTGCCCGCCGACGGCGGCCTCGGCGGCCGCCTCATGGCCCTCATCACCGCCCTCGCGACACAGGCGGGGTGGCTGTACGGGGGGACGTTGGTGGCGGGGGTGGTGGTGGCGGTACGGGCGGTCGGCCGACGGCGGGCAGGTGTGGGCGCCCGTGCGGGCGGCGCGGCACGGCCCGGCGGAGCCGGGGGTTCCGGCGGAGCCGGCAGAGGTGGTGCGGCGCGTCGGCCGGGGAGGCCGGCGGCGCGCTGAGCGGGAGAGGCGGTGCGGGGCGGCTCCCACGGCGCGTGGACGTCGTGGTTGCCCGCGCAGTTCCCCGCGCCCCTAGCCGGGGCGCAGCGCCTGCCTTTCGGGGGTCCAGGGGGCAGAGCCCCCTTGGGGGTTCCTTGTGGCGGGCCTGGGGGCGCAGCCCCTCACGTGTTCGGGGGTGCAGGGGGCGAAGCCCCCGCCGGGGTGGAAGGGGCGGAGCCCCTGGGGACGGGAAGGGTAGGGGCGGCGGGGGCGAAACAACCGGGGTGCGGCCGCGTCAGAGCCGCTGGGCCGCTCTCATCGCCGCGCCCACGATCCCCGCGTTGTTCTGCAACTCCGCCGGAACGATCGCCGCCCTGATGCCCTCGACGTGCGGCAGGAACTTGTGCGCCTTGCGGCTCACTCCGCCGCCGATCACGAACAGCTCCGGCGAGAACAGCATCTCCACGTGCGCCAGATACTTCTGCACCCGCCGCGCCCAGCGCTCCCAGGACATGTCCTCGTCCTCCTTCACCTTGCTGGAGGCGCGCTTCTCCGCATCGTGCCCGTTCAGCTCCAGATGGCCGAGTTCCGTGTTCGGGACCAGCACGCCATCGGTGAAGACGGCGCTCCCGATCCCCGTGCCGAAGGTCAGCAGGATCACCGTGCCCCGGCGCCCCCGCCCCGCACCGAACCGCATCTCCGCGACCCCCGCCGCGTCCGCGTCGTTCAGCACCGTCACCGGCAACCCGCCCAACCGCTCGCCCAGCAGCGCCCGCGCATCGGTGTCGACCCAGCTCGGGTCGACGTTCGCCGCCGTACGCACCGTGCTGCCGCCGGTGACGACACCCGGGAACGTGACCCCCACCGGCCCCGTCCAGCCGAAGTGGTCGACGACCTGCTGCACGCCGTCGGCCACCATGTCCGGCGTGGCCGGATGCGGGGTGAGCACCTTGCAGCGCTCCTCCGCGAGGTCGCCCTTGTCCAGGTCCACGGGGGCGCCCTTGATTCCGGAGCCGCCGATGTCCACACCGAAGATCTGCATGGGCTTACGTTACGTGGCGCCCCGTCAGCCCGTCGCCCCCTTGCGCTCCGCCACCAGGGCGGCAGCCTCCTCACGGAGGTCCCGGCGGAGCTCCTTGGGCAGGGAGAAGGCGATGGACTCCTCCGCCGCCTTGACGATCTCGACGTCCTCGAAGCCGTGCCCCGTGAGCCATTCGAGCACCTGCTCGACGAGCACCTCCGGCACCGACGCCCCGGACGTCACGCCCACCGTCGAGACGCCCTCCAGCCACGCCTCGTCGATCTCGTCCGCGAAGTCGACCAGGTACGCGGCGCGCGCCCCGGCGAGCTTGGCGACCTCGACCAGCCGCTTGGAGTTCGAGGAGTTGCGCGAGCCGACCACGATGACGAGGTCCGCCTCGGCGCCCATCTGCTTCACGGCGAGCTGCCGGTTCTGCGTGGCGTAGCAGATGTCGTCGCTCGGTGGCGAGAGGAGCTGGGGGAACTTGCCCTTGAGGGCGTCGACGGTCTCCATGGTCTCGTCCACGGAGAGGGTGGTCTGGGAGAGCCAGACGACCTTCGACGGGTCGCGCACCTCGACATTGGCGACGTCCTCGGGGCCGTCGACGAGCGTGATGTGCTCGGGCGCCTCCCCGGACGTGCCGATGACCTCCTCGTGGCCCTCGTGCCCGATCAGGAGGATGTCGTAGTCGTCCTTGGCGAACCGGACGGCCTCCTTGTGCACCTTGGTCACCAGGGGGCAGGTCGCGTCGATGGTGGCGAGGCGGCCGCGCTCGGCCTCCTCGTGGACGACCGGGGCGACGCCGTGCGCGGAGAACATCACGATGTTGCCCGGCGGCACCTCCTCCGTGCGCTCGACGAAGATCGCGCCCTTCTTCTCCAGGGTCTGCACGACGTACTTGTTGTGCACGATCTCGTGGCGGACGTAGACGGGGGCCCCGTACTGCTCCAGGGCCTTCTCGACGGCGATCACCGCGCGGTCGACGCCCGCGCAGTAGCCACGGGGGGCGGCGAGCAGGACACGGCGGCGGGCAGGCGAAGCGCTCATGTTCCCCATCGTAGGGCGTCACGGCGAGGGGCCCGGGAGCCGCCGGGGGTGGACGGACGCGGACGGGGGCGCCCGGGCGCCCCCTACGGCGCAGGCGTTGTCGTACCCGGCCGTTACGCTCGGCGCATGGCTGTCAACACGTCCGCCGACACTCCGCTGCCCGTGGGGCAGGTGTCGCGGCTCATCGGGGGGTGGATCGACCGGCTCGGCGCGGTCTGGGTGGAGGGTCAGATCACCCAGCTCTCGCGTCGGCCGGGCGCCGGAGTCGTGTTCCTGACCCTGCGCGACCCGTCGCACGACATCTCCGTCGGCGTCACCTGCTACCGCCAGGTGTTCGACGCCGTGGCCGACGTGGTGAGCGAGGGCGCCCGTGTCGTCGTCCACGCGAAACCCGAGTGGTACGCGCCGCGCGGGCAGCTCTCGCTGCGGGCCGCCGAGATACGGCCGGTGGGCGTGGGCGAGCTGCTGGCGCGGCTCGAACAGCTGAAGAAGTCCCTCGCCGCCGAGGGCCTGTTCACGCCCGGCCGCAAGAAGCCGCTGCCCTTCCTGCCCCAGCTGATCGGGCTGGTGTGCGGGCGGGCCTCGGCCGCCGAGCGGGACGTCCTGGAGAACGCCCGGCACCGCTGGCCCGCCGTCCGCTTCGAGGTGCGCAACGTACCGGTGCAGGGCGTGCACGCGGTGCCCCAGGTCGTCCAGGCCGTCAAGGAACTCGACGCGCACGAGGAGGTGGACGTGATCGTCGTGGCGCGCGGCGGCGGCAGCGTGGAGGACCTGCTGCCGTTCTCCGACGAGCAGCTCGTACGGACGGTCGCGGACTGCCGTACGCCCGTGGTCTCGGCCATCGGCCACGAACCGGACACCCCGCTCCTGGACTACGTGGCCGACCTGCGCGCCTCCACCCCGACCGACGCGGCGAAGAAGGTCGTACCGGACGTCGGCGAGGAGCTGGAGAAGGTGCGCGGGCTGCGCGACCGGGCCCGGCGGTGCGCACACGCGTTCGTCGAACGGGAGGAGCGGGGGCTCGCGCACGCGCTGGCGCGCCCCTGCATGGAGGACCCGCACCGGATGGTGGACGAGCGGGCCGACCACATCGCCTCGCTGACCGACCGCTCCCGGCGCACGCTCGGGCATCTGCTGGACCGCGCGGAGTCGGAGCTGTCGCACACCCACGCGCGCGTGGTGGCGCTGTCCCCGGCAGCGACGCTCAAGCGCGGGTACGCGGTGTTGCAGCGGGCCGACGGGCATGTGGTGCGCGCCGCGCACGAGGTCACGGCGGACGAGCGGCTACGGGCGCGGGTGGCGGAGGGCGAGTTCTCCGTACGGGTGGGGAACCACGGGAAGCAGTCGGACAGCGACGGCGGGAAGTGAGCGCATGACCAGCACGGACACCGGCACGGCCAAGGACGCCGGGAAGAAGAGGAACGAGGCGCTCGGCTACGAGCAGGCGCGGGACGAGCTGATCGAGGTCGTCCGGCGGCTGGAGGCGGGGGGCACGACGCTGGAGGAGTCCCTGGCTCTGTGGGAGCGCGGGGAGGAACTGGCGAAGGTGTGCCGCACCTGGCTGGAGGGCGCCCGCGAGCGCCTGGACGCGGCGCTCGCGGAGGAGGAGAAGGAGGAGGGCGAGGAGTAGCGGAGCGGGCCTGCCCCCAGCCTCCGGCCCGCCACGGGTTCGTACGGCCGGGCGGGAGAAGGGGACAGCCCCTCCCCCCTCAGGGCTCAGGCCAGTCCCGGGCCCCGTACCGGGATGCTCGTGAACGTGGGCGGCTCGGCGGGGGCCTGGAAGAAGTCGTTGCCCTTGTCGTCGACGACGATGAACGCCGGGAAGTCCTCGACCTCGATCTTCCAGACCGCCTCCATGCCGAGCTCCTCGTACTCGACGACCTCGACCTTCTTGATGCAGTCCTGGGCGAGCCGGGCGGCCGGGCCGCCGATGGAGCCGAGGTAGAAGCCGCCGTGCGCCTCGCACGCGTCGGTGACCTGCTTGCTGCGGTTGCCCTTGGCGAGCATGACCTTGGAGCCGCCCGCCGCCTGGAACTGCTCGACATAGGAGTCCATGCGGCCGGCCGTGGTCGGACCGAAGGAGCCGGAGGCGTAGCCCTCGGGGGTCTTGGCCGGGCCGGCGTAGTAGACCGGGTGGTCCTTGAGGTACTGCGGCATCTCCTCGCCCGCGTCCAGCCGCTCCTTGATCTTGGCGTGGGCGATGTCGCGGGCCACGACGAGCGGGCCGGAGAGCGACAGCCGGGTCTTGACCGGGTACTTGGTCAGCTCGGCGAGGATGTCGTCCATCGGCTGGTTGAGGTCGATCCTGACGACGTCACCGGACTCCTCCAGGTGCGCGTCGGTGGTCTCCGGCAGGAAGCGCGCCGGGTCGGTCTCCAGCTGCTCCAGGAAGACGCCCTCGGCGGTGATCTTGGCGACGGCCTGGCGGTCGGCGGAGCAGGAGACGGCGATGGCGACGGGGCAGGAGGCGCCGTGCCGGGGCAGCCGGACGACGCGGACGTCGTGGCAGAAGTACTTGCCGCCGAACTGGGCACCGATGCCGATCTTCTGCGTCAGCTCGAAGACCTTCTCCTCCAGCTCCTTGTCGCGGAAGCCGTGGCCGAGCGGGGAGCCCTCGGCGGGGATCTCGTCGAGGTAGTGCGCGGAGGCGTACTTGGCGGTCTTCAGGGCGTACTCGGCGCTCGTGCCGCCGACGACGATCGCCAGGTGGTACGGCGGGCAGGCGGCCGTGCCGAGCGAACGGATCTTCTCCTCCAGGAACTTCATCATGGAGCCCTCGTTGAGGACCGCCTTGGTCTCCTGGTAGAGGAACGACTTGTTGGCGCTGCCGCCGCCCTTGGCCATGAACAGGAACTTGTAGGCGCCGCCGTCGGTCGCGTACAGCTCGATCTGGGCGGGCAGGTTGGAGCCGGTGTTCTTCTCCTCCCACATGGTCAGCGGGGCCATCTGGGAGTAGCGCAGATTGAGGTTGTGGTAGGCGTCGTAGATGCCCCGGGACAGGGCCGCCTCGTCACCGCCCTCGGTGAGCACGTTCTGGCCGCGCTTGCCCATGACGATCGCGGTGCCGGTGTCCTGGCACATGGGCAGCACGCCGGCGGCGGCGATGTTGGCGTTCTTCAGCAGGTCCAGGGCGACGAACTTGTCGTTGCCGGACGCCTCGGGGTCGTCGATGATGCGGCGCAGCTGGGCGAGGTGGGCCGGGCGCAGATAGTGCTGGATGTCGTGGATCGCCTCTTCGGCGAGCTTGCGCAGGGCCTCCGGCTCGACCTTGAGGAACGTTCGCCCGTCGGCCTCGAAGGTGGAGACACCCTCGGAGGTCACCAGCCGGTAGGGGGTGGTGTCCTCTCCCATGGGGAGCAGATCGGTGTACGCGAACTCAGGCATTCTCGCCCATTCCTCACTCGACGTGACGCGCCGCGGGCTTCCTCAGCGACGGCGGCCAGCCTCCATTGGCAGCGTCCACCAGCGTAGAACCTGCCGGTGAGGGGGAGGTTGTGAGGTAAGGCTCACTTCGCGCCCACCGACCGCTCGCCTCCCGGCCGGGCGGGAGTTTTCCACAGGTTCCGACGGGGGCTAGTCGCGATCTATCGCGTTTCGGTACGCTGCTGCCGTGGACCTGAAGAAGAGCCCCGCCCCGACCGATGCCCGGCCCGACTCCCCCGTCGGCGACCGGCCCCTGCCGCCGACCGAGCTGCGCTGCTCGGACGCCGACCGGGACCGCATCGCCGACATGCTCCGCGACGCCCTGGCCGAGGGCCGGCTCACCGCGGACGAGCACGCCGAGCGCGTCGAGGGCGTGCTCGCCGCGAAGACGGTCGGCGAGCTCGACGCCTTCGTACGGGACCTGCCCGCCGCGCACGGCGCCCGTCCGTCCGGCGCGGCCGTCCCGCCGCCGTACCGCCCCTCCGCCGCGATACCCGCGGAGGCCGACGAGAACGTGGTGGCGGTGTTCAGCAGCGCGGTGCGCAAGGGCCGCTGGCGGGCCGGCCGGCGGATCCACGCGTACGCGGTCTTCGGCAGCGTCGAGATCGACCTGAGCGAGGCGCTGTTCGAGTACCAGCAGATCGTCGTGAAGGCGATATCCGTCTTCGGCGACGTGCAGATACGCGTCCCGGAGAACGTGTCGCTGCGCGGCACGGGCGGCGGTGTGCTGGGCAACTTCGAGGTCAGCCCGCTGGACTCGGGGGACCCGCAGGCACCGGCGGTCTTCGTGGACGGCTGGGCGGTCCTGGGCAACGTCGAGGCGAAGCCCCGGCGGGGGCGGATGGTCGCGGACATCCTGGAGCGGGTGACGGACCGGGTCTCGCGCAAGCTGGACCGCAAGCTCGACGGCGGGTGGGAGCGCAAGGTGGACCGCAAGCTGCGGCAGGCCGACCAGAAGGTGCGGCGGCACCTCGGGCACTGAACCGGCGGGCGGCGGAGACGGAACCCAACGCTTAGGCCCACGCACAGCGGGTAAGGCTTGCTGCATCGTCTCTCGCTCGCGAAGCCGTCGTCAGGAGTAGACCGTGCTGCAACCGCCGCATTCGTCCCTTCAGGTCGCCGCAGTTCCCACCCAGCGGGGGCCCGGGCGGGACCAGGACGCCCCGTGGCACACGGAGGCCGTGTGCCGGCGCGACGAGGCAGGACTGTTCTTCGCACCGTCCAAGGAGCCGACGGCCGCGCGGCTGTCGCGCGAGGAGGCGGCGAAGCGGGTGTGCGCGCGCTGTCCGGTGATGGTGGAGTGCCGGGAGCACGCACTGATGCAGCCGGAGCCGTACGGGGTCTGGGGCGGACTGACCGCCGCGGAGCGCCGGGTCGTCCTGGCGCGCCGTCGCCGGCGCGACATCGAACTGAAGAAGGCGGCGGGGGCGACGATAGCGGCGGCGGGGTGAGTGGGCCGGCCCACTCCCCCCCGGAGTGCGGGGCGCGCCGCCCGCCGACCCCGCCCCGCGCTCCTCCCTACATCCCCCGGTCGAAGTCGATCGCCGAGTACGCCCGGAGTTTGCTCAGGCGGTGGACGGAGTCGATCCGCCGCACCGTGCCGGACTTGGACCGCATGACGATGGAGTCCGTCGTGGCCGTCTCCGAGCGGTAGCGGACCCCGCGCAGGAGCTCGCCGTCGGTGATCCCCGTGGCGACGAAGAAGACGTTCTCGCCGGAGACGAGGTCGTCGGTGGTCAGGACCCGGTCCAGGTCGTGCCCGGCGTCGAGGGCCCGCTGCCGTTCGCCGTCGTCCTTGGGCCAGAGCTTGCCCTGGATGGTGCCGCCCAGGCATTTGACCGCACAGGCCGAGATGATGCCCTCGGGTGTGCCGCCCACGCCCAGCAGCAGGTCGATGCCGGTGCCCTCGCGCAGCGCGAGGATGGAGCCGGCCACGTCGCCGTCGGAGATCAGCTTGATGCGCGCGCCGGTGGCCCGTACCTCCTCGATCAGGCCCGCGTGGCGCGGCCGGTCGAGGATGACGACGGTGACGTCCTCCGGCGTGGAGTTCTTCGCCTTGGCGACCCGGCGGATGTTGACCTGCACGGGGGCGTTGATGTCGACGTAGTCGGCGGCCTCGGGGCCGGTGACCAGCTTGTCCATGTAGAAGACGGCGGACGGGTCGAACATCGTGCCGCGGTCGGCGGCGGCGAGCACCGCGATGGCGTTGGGCATGCCGCCGGCGGTCAGCGTGGTGCCGTCGATCGGGTCGACGGCGATGTCGCACTCGGGGCCGGTCCCGTCGCCGACGTGCTCCCCGTTGAACAGCATCGGGGCCTCGTCCTTCTCGCCTTCACCGATGACGACGACGCCGTTCATCGAGACGGTCGAGACAAGGGTGCGCATCGCGCGCACGGCCGCGCCGTCGGCGCCGTTCTTCTCGCCGCGGCCGACCCAGCGGCCCGCGGCCATGGCCGCGGCCTCGGTGACCCGGACCAGCTCCAGGGCGAGGTTGCGGTCGGGCGCCTCGGAGGGAACCTCGAGCTCGGACGGCAGATGATGGTGGTTCTCGGTCATCGGAGCGCACCTTTCTGATACGACGACGGCCGGATGAGGGTATGGGTCCGACTCTATCCCCAGGTGAGCAGAATGAGCAGGGGGCCCCACGGATGAGCGGACCCGGGTACCTGCGACGATAGAGACGTGGCAGGTACGAACGGCAAGCAGAAGACGGTCCGGGACATGATCCTCTCCCTGGCCCTCATCGGGCTGATGGCGGGAGTCATCTACCTCTTCATCCCGCACGACGACTCCAAGCCCGACGTCAAGCGGGTGAGCTACGACGTGGAGCTCCTCACCGCCCGGCGCGCGGCCTCGTATCCCGTCGCCGCGCCCGACGGACTGCCCGCGAGCTGGAAGGCGACCTCGGTCCGGTTCGACGGCACCTCCTTCGACCACTGGCACCTGGGTTTCCAGGATCCGAAGGGTCAATACGTGGCGATCGAGCAGTCGACTCAGAAGGCGTCCCTGTTCATCGACGAGGCCAGCCAGGGCTCCGAGGCCACCGAGACCACCCAGGAGATCGACGGCCGCACCTGGCAGCACTACACCGGCGGCCGCTACGACGCGCTCGTCCTCAAGGACAAGGACGCCAAGGACGGCAAGCGCGCGACGACGGTGGTGACGGGCACGGCCTCGTTCACCCGCCTCGCCGAGATGGTGAAGTCGCTCAAGATGGCGTGAGCCCCGCCGCCCGCGTCATGCTCCCCGGGAATACCGCCGCGCTCCGCGCACGCTCACGTTCTTCGGAGGTACGACGACGATGACGACGACGCACACCGCCGGCGACGGCAACCAGGACGACAGCGACCGGGACGAGGGCCGCGACTACCGCATCGAGCACGACTCCATGGGCGAGGTCCGCGTGCCCGCCCGGGCGAAGTGGCGGGCGCAGACCCAGCGGGCCGTGGAGAACTTCCCCGTCTCCGGGCAGCGCATCGAGCGCGCCCACATCGAGGCGCTGGCCCGCATCAAGGGCGCCGCGGCCAAGGTGAACGCGGAGCTCGGGGTCGTCGACAGGGACATCGCGGAGGCGATCGCGGACGCCGCCGCCGAGGTCGCCGAGGGGCGCTGGGACGAGCACTTCCCGGTCGACGTGTTCCAGACCGGCTCCGGGACCTCGTCGAACATGAACACCAACGAGGTCATCGCCACCCTCGCCACCGAGCGGCTGGGCCGGGACGTGCACCCCAACGACCACGTCAACGCCTCGCAGTCGTCCAACGACGTCTTCCCCTCGTCCCTGCACATCGCGGCCACCGCCGCCGTGACCCGGGACCTCGTCCCCGCGCTCGAACACCTGGCAGCCTCGCTGGAGCGCAAGGCCGAGGAGTTCGCGGACGTGGTGAAGTCCGGCCGTACGCATCTGATGGACGCCACGCCCGTCACGCTCGGCCAGGAGTTCGGCGGGTACGCGGCGCAGGTGCGGTACGGGGTGGAGCGGCTGAGCGCCTCGCTCCCCCGGCTCGCCGAGCTGCCGCTGGGCGGCACGGCGGTCGGCACCGGCATCAACACCCCGCCCGGCTTCTCCGCCGCCGTGATCGCCGAGGTCGCCCGCGCCACCGGGCTGCCGCTCACCGAGGCGCGCAACCACTTCGAGGCGCAGGGCGCGCGGGACGGCGTCGTCGAGACCAGCGGGCAGCTGCGGACCATCGCCGTCGGCCTGACGAAGATCGCCAACGATCTGCGGTGGATGTCGTCCGGGCCGCGCACCGGGCTGGCCGAGATCAGCCTGCCCGATCTGCAACCGGGCTCCTCGATCATGCCGGGGAAGGTGAATCCGGTCATTCCCGAGGCCGTGCTGATGGTCGCGGCGCAGGTGACCGGCAACGACGCGACGGTGGCGGCGGCCGGGGCCGCGGGCAACTTCGAGCTGAACGTGATGCTGCCGGTCATCGCGAAGAACGTGCTGGAGTCGGTGCGGCTGCTGGCGAACGTGGCGCGGCTGCTGGCGGACCGGACGGTGGACGGCATCGTGGCGCACCGGGAGCGGGCGCGGGAGTACGCGGAGTCCTCGCCGGCGGTGGTGACGCCGTTGAACAAGTACCTGGGGTACGAGGAGGCGGCGAAGGTCGCCAAGCGGTCCCTGGCCGAGCGGAAGACGATCCGGGAGGTCGTGGAGGAGGGGGGATACGTCGAGCGGGGGGTGCTGACGGCGGAGCAGTTGGACGAGGCGCTCGATGTGCTGCGGATGACCCGTCCCTAGCGGTGGCCGGGCCGGGTTTTCCCGCCCCCGCCGCCCCTGCCCTTCCCGTCCCTTCAGGGGGCTCCGCTCCTTGGACCTCGGGAGAGCTCGGGGAGGTGGGTCGTGGGGCGGGTGCGGGTGCGTTGTGGCTCGGTCGCGCCCACGCGGCGGAGCCGCAGATTGACACAGCCCCGCGCCCCTGAGGGGCGCGCCTACTATTTCCGCATGGCAGAGGACGGAGCCGTGAGGCAGACGGAACGGGGTGCCGGGGTGCCCCGGTGGGAGAGCGGGACGCCCATCCTGTGGCGGTACCGCGAGAACGCCGGGCCCCGTGTCCACATCGCCCGGCCCGTCACGGTCGTGCGGGACGACGAGGAACTGCTCGCCGTCTGGCTGGCGGCCGGCACCGAGTGCGTCAGGCCGGCCCTCGCGGACGGCCGGCCCGTTCATCTGGAGCCCCTGGCCACCCGGTACACCACGCCCCGCACCACCCACCGCGGCCGCTGGTTCGGCACCGGTGTGCTCAAGCTGGCCCGTCCCGGCGAACCCTGGTCGGTGTGGCTGTTCTGGGAGCCGGGCTGGCGGTTCAAGAACTGGTACGTCAATCTGGAGGAGCCGCTGACCCGCTGGTCCGGCGGGGTGGACTCCGAGGACCACTTCCTGGACCTGTGCGTCTACCCGGACCGCAGCTGGGGCTGGCGCGACGAGGACGAGTTCGCCCAAGCCCTGCGGGACGGTCTGCTGGACGCGGCGGACGCCGACCGGGTGCGGGAGGCCGGCCGGGCGGCCCTCGAGGTGGTGCGGGCGTGGGGCGCACCGTTCGCGGACGGCTGGGAGCACTGGCGCCCGGACCCCGCCTGGCCCGTCCCGGCGCTGCCGGACGACTGGGACCGTACGCCCGCCCCGGCGGCGCGGTGAGGACGGCCCGCACGGGCCCGCACACCGGCGCGCAGGCCGCGCCCGAACCCGTGTGTCCGTACCCGCACACCGGCGCGCAGGCCGCGCCCGAACCCGTGTGTCCGTACCCGCACACCGGCGCGCACGTCGCGCCCGGGACCGCATGTCCTTGCGCGCGGGCGCATGAGACCCTTGTTGCGCCCCCGAGGCGCAACCGTAGGATCGTCCTCCGCAGGGGCGCACCACGGCAACTCGCGCGGCGGGCGCCGGGCCTGACCATACGTCACCGAGGGGCGGCAGGACGTGAGCGAGGGGTACGAGGAAGATGCCGGCGGGAGCGTCGGCCGGTCGTACGGTGGTGTGGCGAGAACGGCCCCTGAGCACGCGGGAACCCTGTTCCGCGAGCCGGTGTCGCGGGTATCCGGAATTCTGCGGCACGAACTGCACGCGCGGCGCTCAGCCCCTGACGGACGGATTCGACACGCGTGACGGAGCAGCCCACATCCCATGAGCGGCCCCAGCCGGGAGCCGCCCCCGCGCCCCAGCCGGGCGCCGGCCCCGCGGACCCCCGCGGGGCGCTTCCGCGTGTCCCCGCCTCCCCCGCCGCGCCCGGCCCGTTCGGCGAGGCCGACCCCCTCGCCGGAGCACCCGGGACGCCAGTGACTCCCGTACCGGCTTCGCAGGCCTCGGCCGGCGGCCAGGGCGGCCCGTCCCGGCCGTCCGGCACGCCGCTGCCGGTCGACGACGGCCCCGAGCACTCCCAGCCGGCCGCCGAGGAGCCCGGACCGCACCGTCCGCGCCCCACACCTGACTCCATCCCCGTACAGCCCGGCGGCGACCAGGCGCGCACCCCCGCCACGCCCGGCGGCCTGGAGCGCCGCACGGGGCAGACGGCGCCGCCGCACGGCCCGATGCCGATGCGCCGGGACGGCGACCGGCTGCGCTTCGTCGGCGCCGCGACCCGCCGGATCGCCCGCGGCATCGACCTCGACGAGATCGTCATGGGGCTGTGCCGGGCCACCGTGCCGACGTTCTCCGACGCGATCCTCGTCTACCTCCGCGACCCGCTGCCCGTCGGCGACGAGCGGCCCACCGGACCGCTGCTGCTGCGGCTGCGCCGCACCGACCGCATCCCGCAGCAGCGGGACGTGGAGGACGGCATCCTGCCGGTGCCCGCACCGGAGTCCTCCGGGCTGGCGACGCTCACCAACGACCTGTGCGAGGTGCGCCCCGGCGGCGCGCTCGCCGAGGTGCTGCGCGGGGTGCGGCCGGTCTTCGCCGACGCCCCCGGCGCCGCCGACGCGCTGCCCGAACTCCTCGGCGACGACCTCCCCGTCCCGCCCGGGCAGCACGCGATCCTCGCCCCGCTGCGCGGCCGCCGCCGGGTGATCGGCGCGGCCCTGTTCCTGCGCCGCCCCGAGCGCCCCGCGTTCGAGGCGGACGACCTGCTGGTCGCCGCGCAGCTCGCCACGCACAGCGCGCTCGGCATCGACAAGGCGGTCCTCTACGGCCGCGAGGCCTACATCGCCGACGAGCTCCAGCGCACGATGCTCCCCGAGCACCTGCCGCGCTGCACCGGCGTACGGCTGGCCTCGCGCTATCTGCCGGCCGCGGAGACCGCGCGGGTCGGCGGCGACTGGTACGACGCGATCCCGCTGCCCGGCAGCCGGGTCGCCCTCGTCGTCGGCGACGTCATGGGCCACTCCATGACCTCAGCGGCGATCATGGGCCAGCTGCGCACCACCGCGCAGACCCTCGCCGGGCTCGACCTGCCGCCGCAGGAGGTGCTGCACCACCTCGACGAGCAGGCCCAGCGGCTCGGCACCGACCGCATGGCGACGTGCCTCTACGCGGTCTACGACCCGGTCGCGCACCGCATCACCGTCGCCAACGCCGGGCATCCGCCGCCGGTGCTGCTGCATCTGGGCGGCCGGGCGGAGGTGCTGCGGGTGCCCGCGGGCGCCCCGATCGGCGTGGGCGGCGTCGACTTCGAGGCCGTCGAGCTGGACGCGCCCGCCGGGGCGACGCTGCTGCTCTACACCGACGGCCTTGTGGAGTCCCGGCTGCGGGACGTGTGGACCGGCATCGAGCAGCTGCGCGAGAAGCTCGCGACGACCGCGCAGCTCACCGGCGTCGACCATCCGCCGCCGCTGGAGGCGCTGTGCGACGAGGTGCTCGACATGCTCGGCCCGGGCGACCGGGACGACGACATCGCGCTGCTCGCCGCCCGGTTCGACGGGATCGCGCCGAGCGATGTCGCGTACTGGTTCCTGGAGCCCGAGGACTCCGCGCCGGGCCGCGCCCGGCGGCTGGCCCGGCGGGCGCTGTCCCGGTGGGGGCTGGAGGACATGACCGACTCGGTGGAGCTGCTGGTCAGCGAGGTCGTCACCAACGCGGTGCGGTACGCGTCGCGGCCGATCACCTTGCGGTTGCTGCGGACGGATGTGCTGCGGTGCGAGGTGGGGGACGACGTGCCGCAGTTGCCGAGGCTGCGGCAGGCGCGGGCGACGGACGAAGGGGGGCGGGGCTTGTACCTCGTCAACCGGTTGGCGCGGAGGTGGGGGGCGACGCGGCTCAGCACGGGGAAGGTCGTCTGGTTCGAGCTGAACCGGGGGTGACCCCCCGGCGGGGGTGCGCCTTGATTGGTTTCGCCCCCGCCGCCCCTGCCCTTCCCCGTCCCCGGGGGCAAGCCCCCGGACCCCCAAAAGATGCGCAGTTCCCCGCGCCCCTTGAAAGCGGTGCGCTGGGGAACTGCGTTTTTCTTACTCTCTGTTCTGGCCCAGCAGGTTGTCCGGGCCGCCCTCGTCGTCCCCCTCGTCGTCGCCTCCGCCTCCGTTGGACGCCGTGTTGCTGGGGCTCGCGGGGGGTGACGTGGTGGCGGGGGGCTTGGAGGTCTCCTCGTCGCCGCCTGCCGGAGGGCTCGTGGTCGTGTCCGGGGACTCCGACTCCGGGGGCTCGCTCGACGCCGTGTTGGACGGGGTGTTGGACGGCGAGTTGCTCATCGTCGGCGAGCTCGTCTTCTCGACCGCCGCGCCCTCCTTGGTGTCCAGGTCGAACTTGGTGACGTCGCCCATCGCGTCGAACGTGTACGTCGCCCAGATCTGCGCGGGATAGCCACCGCCGTTGACACGCGGCAGGCCGCCCGCGCCGTACATCGCCACCTGGCTGTGGTTCTTGGCGCTCTCGCCGAACAGGCCGACGGAGGTCACCAGTCCGGGCGTGTAGCCGGTGAACCAGGCCGACTTGTTGTTGTCGGACGTACCCGTCTTGCCCGCCACCTGCTGGCCGTCGCGCTTGGGGTTGTCGCGGACCGAGGTGCGGGCCGTACCGTCGTCGACCACGCCGGTCAGGACCGAGGTCACCGTGTCGGCGGCCACCTTGCTGATGACCTGGTCGCCGATCGGGTCCGGCAGCTCGACCACCTGGTCCTTGTGCTCCACGGACTTCAGGATCGACGGGGTGACCTTCTTGCCGTGGTTGTCGAGGGTCGCGTAGACGCCGGCCATCTCCAGCGGGCTCGCGCCCATCGAGCCGAGGGTCTGGGCGGGGACCGCCTTCAGGCCGTCGGTGTCCATGCCCAGATCACCGGCGGTCTTCAGCACGTTGTCCATGCCGACGTCGACACCCATCTGCGCGAAGACCGAGTTGACGGACTGGTTCATCGCCGTCTGCACGGTGATGTCGCCGTAGTCGTGGTCGTCCTCGTTCTCCGGGGCGAAGCCGATCGCGCTGCCCACGACCGGCCGTTTGCTGGTGCCGTCGTAGATCGTGGTGGAGTTGATGTCCTTGCCGTCCTGGGTCTTCGCGCCCCGGTCCAGGGCCGCGGCCAGGATCACGGGCTTGAAGGTGGAGGCGGGCTGGTAGTCCCTGCGCGTCGCGTTGTTGGTGAAGTGCTTGACGTAGTCGATGCCGCCGTACAGCGCGAGGACCTTGCCGGTCTTCGGGTCGACGGACACCGCGCCGGCCTGCACGTCGGCGTCGACCTTGCGCTTCTTCTTGGCGAGCTTGCTGGTGAGCTGGGACTTGACCGCCTTCTCCAGCTTGGCCTGCTTCTTGCTGTCGATGTTCAGGGTGATGGTCCAGCCCTGGTTCTCGACCTTCGCCGCCGCCTCGGACTGGGTGAGGTTCTGCTCCTTCATGAGCTGCTTCTCGAGCTGCGCGTTGGCGAGGTTCACCAGATAGCCGGTCTGGCCCTCCATGCCGGGGGCGGCCTTGGGGTCCTTCGGCGTCGGGAACGTCATCGCGTCGCGCTTGCCCTTGTCCAGCCAGCCCTCCTCGACCATGTTGTCGAGGACGTAGTTCCAGCGGGCCTTGACCAGCTTCTTGCCGGTGTCGGTGGCGACCGCCCAGTCGTACTGGCTCGGCGCCTGGAGCAGCGCGGCGAGGTAGGCGCCCTGCTGGACGTTGAGGTCCTTGGCGTCGACGCGGTAGTACGCCTGCGCGGCGGCCTGGATGCCGTACGCCCCGCGGCCGTAGTAACTGGTGTTGATGTAGCCGGCGAGGATGTAGTCCTTGGACTTCTCCCGGTCCAGCTTCAGCGAGATGACCAGTTCCTTGAGCTTGCGGGTGACCGTCTGGTCCTGCGTCAGGTAGTAGTTCTTGACGTACTGCTGGGTGATGGTCGAACCACCCTGCGCGCCCCTGCCGCGGACGGTGTTGAGCAGACCGCGTGCGGTGCCCTTGAAGTCGACGCCGTTGTCGTCGTAGAAGCTCTTGTTCTCGGCGGCGACGAACGTCTTCTGGACCGGCTTCGGGATGTCCGAGAGGTCCACTTCCTCGCGGTTGACGTCGCCCTTGCGGGTGAGCATCTTGCCGTCGCTGTACTTGTAGATGTTGCTCTGGAGCTGGGCGGCGGCGTTGCCCTCGGGGATCTGGATCATCATGTACATCACGACGAACGCGCCGATGCCGAGCAGGCAGACGCCGAGGAACGTGCCGAGGACCTTCTTCCAGGTGAAGAGGCGGCGTATGCGGCCCTTCCCTGCGTTCTTGGCGGTCTTGGCGGCCCGGCCGCCCTTGCCCCGGCCCTTGGCCGCCCGGCGGGCCGCCGCGCGGCCGCCCACCGGGGCGTCCGCCGCGGAGCCCGCCTCCGAGCCCGCTGCCGAACCCGACGCCGAACCCGCCGTGGACGGCGACGAGGCCTCGCGGCCCTGCGCCGAGCGGTTGGGGGGAGCCGCGCGGCGGCCGCCGCGCTGCCGCGCTCGTCTCTCTTCCGCTCGTCCCATGAGTAGATCCGCTCCGCTTCGCTCTCGTCGGTCACACAGGTTCGTCGCACAGGTCAGCTCCGAAAGCTAACACCGCACGATGTGACACCGGGCCGTCAAATACGGTCCTTCCGCCTCTAATCGGACGTGACAATCAGCACCCGTCCGAAGAAACCGACGGCGGGCGCGGGTGAAGGGTTGCCCGGACGGGTAAAGTGTTATCACTTAGCTAGCAGGCATGTGCTCATGCGCACACGCTCTGAACGGGGGCCGATCCCATGTCCGCAGACGACCCGTCCACACCTGAACCGCCCACCTCCGGCGCGCCCGGCGCGCCCGGTGCACCTGGTGCCGTCGGCGCGCCCGACGTTCCCGAGATGCCCGCGCCCCGGGTGCGGGAGTTCCCGGCGCACAGCATCGGCGGCGGGCTCGCGCTGCTGCTCGGCCTGGTGGGACTGCTGGTCGCCGTCGCCCTGTTCGCGACCGCCGCCGCCCTCAGCTCGGCCGGCGCCAAGGCCGTCCTCATCGTCCTCGGCCTCGTCGTCGCCCTCTCGGCGGTCATCGCCATGCGCGGGCTCAACATGGTGGCGCCCGGCGAGGCCCGGGTCGTCCAGCTCTTCGGGCGGTACCGGGGGACGATCCGGGACGACGGGCTGCGCTGGGTCAACCCCTTCACCTCGCGCCGCAAGATCTCCACCCGCGTGCGCAACCACGAGACGGCCGTCCTGAAGGTCAACGACGCCTACGGCAACCCGATCGAGCTGGCCGCGGTCGTGGTCTGGAAGGTCCGCGACACCGCCCAGGCCTCCTTCGAGGTGGACAACTACGTGGAGTTCGTCGCCACGCAGACCGAGGCCGCCGTCCGCCACATCGCCATCGAGTACCCCTACGACGCCCACGACGAGGGCGGGCTCTCGCTGCGCGGCAACGCCGAGGAGATCACCGAGAAGCTCGCCGTCGAGCTGCACGCGCGCGTGGAGGCGGCCGGCGTCCAGATCGTCGAGTCCCGCTTCACCCACCTCGCGTACGCCCCCGAGATCGCCTCCGCGATGCTCCAGCGGCAGCAGGCGGGCGCGGTCGTGGCGGCCCGGCGGCAGATCGTGGACGGGGCGGTCGGCATGGTCGAGGCGGCGCTCGCCCGGATCGCCGAGCAGGACATCGTGGAGCTGGACGAGGAGCGGAAGGCGGCGATGGTGTCGAACCTGCTGGTGGTGCTGTGCGGGGACCGGGCACCGCAGCCGGTGCTGAACACGGGGTCGCTGTACCAGTGAGCGCGTCCCGGGGGGACGCGGAGCGTCCTGAGCGGGTGCCGGGGCAGCCGGAGGCGGCCGCGCCGGCACCCGCTCGCGCGTCCGGCTCCGCGTCCGCGAAGCAGCGGAAGCAGGTTCTGCTCCGGCTGGATCCGCTGGTGTACGAGGCGCTGGCGCGGTGGGCGGGGGATGAGCTGCGCTCTGCCAACGCGCAGATCGAGTTCCTGTTGCGCAGGGCGTTGGGGGAGGCGGGGCGGTTGCCTCGGGGGGCCGCGCCGATTCGGCGCCGGGGGCGGCCTGCGGGTGGGGGCTCCCTGGAACCTGGCGGTTCCGAGGAGTAGCCCCCCTTCCGCTGCGCGGCGCCTGAGAGCTCGGGGCCTTGGCTTCTTGGGCGGCTGCGGGTCCGTTGTGGCTTGTCGCGCAGTTCCCCGCGCCCCTAAGAAGTGGCCCCTTGCCGGTAAGTAACCCCAGCCCGGAAAGCGCCGTCACGAGACTGTGACAATGCGGGCCCACCTGCGGCTTCGCTTCCTCCACCATGATCTACACACTGTGTGTATACCCCGTGGGTATACCCCGTGTGTACAGTGCTCCGCATGTCCATCGGTCACACGTTGCTCGGCCTCCTGGAGTCCGGGCCCCGCCATGGTTACGACCTCAAGCGGGCCTTTGACGAGAAGTTCGGTCATGACCGGCCGCTCCACTACGGCCAGGTCTACTCGACGATGTCCCGGCTGCTGAAGAACGGGCTCGTCGAAGTCGACGGCATCGAGGCGGGCGGCGGTCCCGAGCGCAAGCGGTACGCCATCACCGAGGCCGGGATCACCGACGTACAGCGGTGGCTGGCGTCGCCGGAGAAGCCCGAGCCGTACCTCCAGTCGGTGCTGTACACCAAGGTCGTCCTCGCGCTGCTCACGCACCGGAACGCGGCCGACGTCCTGGACACCCAGCGCTCCGAGCACCTGCGGATGATGCGGATCCTCACCGACCGCAAGCGCCACGGCGACCTCGCCGACCAGCTCATCTGCGACCACGCCCTCTTCCATCTCGAGGCCGATCTGCGGTGGCTGGAACTGACCGCCGCACGCCTCGACAAACTCGCCCAGGCGGTGTCCCCATGACCCCTCCCCCCGGCTCCCTGCTCGCGGCCGAGGAGCTGCGCAAGGCGTACGGCCCCACGATGGCCCTGGACGGCGCCGAGTTCTCGATCCATCCCGGCGAGGTCGTCGCCGTCATGGGTCCCTCCGGCTCCGGCAAGTCGACGCTGCTGCACTGCCTGGCCGGCATCGTGCCCCCCGACTCCGGTTCGATCCAGTACAACGGGCGCGAGCTCGCCACGATGAGCGACGCCCAGCGCAGCGCGCTGCGCCGCTCGGAGTTCGGCTTCGTCTTCCAGTTCGGGCAGTTGGTGCCGGAGCTGACCTGCGTGGAGAACGTCGCGCTGCCGCTGCGGCTGAACGGCACCTCCCGCAAGGAGGCCGAGCGGACGGCGCTCGGCTGGATGGAACGGCTCGAGGTCGACGACCTGGGCAGGAAGCGTCCCGGCGAGGTCTCCGGCGGTCAGGGCCAGCGGGTCGCGGTGGCCCGCGCGCTGGTGACCGGGCCGCGTGTGCTCTTCGCCGACGAGCCGACCGGCGCCCTGGACTCGCTCAACGGCGAGCGGGTGATGGAGCTGCTCACCGAGGCGGCCAGGTCCACCAACGCCGCCGTGGTGCTGGTGACGCACGAGGCGCGGGTCGCGGCCTACTCCGACCGCGAGATCGTCGTACGGGACGGCAAGTCGCGGGACATGGAGCGGGTCGTATGAGCGCGCGCACCTGGGCCCGCGACCTGTCGATGGGCGCACGGTTCGCCGTCACCGGCGGCCGCGAGGGCTGGACGCGGACCCTGCTCACGGCGGTCGGTGTCGGGCTCGGGGTGGGGCTGCTGCTGCTCACCACCGCGGTGCCCAACGTGCTCGGCGCACGGCACGACCGCGACGACGCCCGGTACGACTTCTCGTTCGTGGCGGCCAAGAAGATCCCGCCCGGCGACGACACCCTGGTCTCGGCACACGTCGACACCAGCTTCCGCGACGCCGACGTCCGCGGGCGGCTGCTCCAGCCCGAGGGCCCCGAGGCACCGCTGCCGCCGGGGGTGGGGGCGTTCCCGAAGGCCGGCGAGATGGTCGTCTCCCCCGCGCTGAAGAAGCTGCTGGCCTCGGACGACGGTGCGCTGCTGCGTGACCGGCTGCCGTACCGCACGGTCGGCACGATCGGCGAGTCCGGGCTCGTCGGCCCGGCCGAACTCGCCTACTACGCCTACTCCGACGACCTCGCGCAGCGCGTCGGCGCCGACGGGAGCGTGGGCCGGATCGACCGCTTCGGCGAGGTCGCGGAAGCCCAGGCCGACGACGGCATGCCCCCGATCCTGCTGCTGCTCATCCTGGTCATCCTCGTGGTGCTGCTGATGCCGGTCGCCGTGTTCATCGCGGCGGCGGTGCGGTTCGGCGGCGAGCGGCGCGACCGGCGGCTCGCGGCGCTGCGGCTGGTCGGCTCCGACGGCGGCATGACCCGCCGGATCGCGGCCGGCGAGGCGCTGGCCGGGGCCGCGCTCGGGCTGGTGTTCGGCACCGGGTTCTTCCTGCTCGGCCGGGAACTCGTGGGCTCGATCGAACTGTTCGGCATCAGCGTGTTCCCGAGCTTCCTCACGCCCTCGCCGCTGCTCGCCGTGCTGGTCGCGCTCGCGGTGCCGGCGGCGGCGGTCCTGGTCACCCTGTTCGCGCTGCGGGGCGTCGTCATCGAACCGCTCGGCGTGGTGCGCACGGCGAAGCCGGCCCGGCGCCGGCTGTGGTGGCGGCTGCTGCTGCCGGTGGCCGGTCTGGCGATGCTCTACCCGATGATCGGCAAGGGCAACGACAACGGCGACTTCAACCAGTACCTCGTCGTCGGCGGCGTCCTGTTGCTGCTGATCGGCGTGACGGCGCTGCTGCCGTGGGTCGTGGAGGCGGTGGTCGGGCGGCTGGACTCGGGCGGGGTGGCCTGGCAGCTGGCCGTGCGGCGGTTGCAGTTGAGCAGCGGGACGGCGGCCCGCATGGTCAACGGGATCGCGGTCGCGGTGGCCGGGGCGATCGCTCTCCAGATGCTGTTCACGGGCGTCCAGGACGACTTCACCAAGAGCACCGGCAAGGACCCCATGCGCGCGCAGATGGAGGTCGACCTGAACAACGCGAGCAAGGTCGACACCTTCGGCGGCAAGGTCCAGGAGCGGTTCCAGCGGACCAAGGGCGTGACGGCGGCCGTGGCGCTGTCCGTCGGCTCCCTGGGCGATCGGCGCACGGACCCCGAGCGCGATACCGACATCACCGTCGGCTCGTGCGCCTCCCTGCGCGAGATCGCCGTGCTCCCCTCCTGTCACGACGGTGACGTCTTCACCCTGCCGTCCACGTCGAACCCCAGCGCCGGCATCGCGGACGACTGGCCGACGCCCGGCCACACGGTGTACGTCGACCCGTCCAGCAGCGGTGTGGAGCGGGGCGCCGAGGTGGCCTGGAAGGTCCCCAACAAGCTGCCGGTGGTGAAGCAGCGCCACGACGCGCTCCAGAACACCGTCTGGGGCCTGCTGGTCACCCCCTCGGCCGCGCCCGCCAAGGCGCTGCCCTCGCTCTCCGGCCGGGTGTACGTCCGGCTGGACCACTCGGTGCCGGACGCCGTCGACCACGTACGGACCACGGCCGCCCAGGTGGACCCGTTCGCCGACGCCTGGACCTGGCAGTCGACGGAGACCAGCGACCAGTACGAGGCCATCCGCACCGGCCTGTTCGTCGGCGCGACCTGCGTCCTGGCGCTGATCGGGGCGAGCCTGCTGGTGTCGCAGCTGGAGCAGTTGCGGGAGCGCAAGCGGCTGCTGTCGGCCCTTGTCGCCTTCGGCACGCGGCGCCGGACGCTGACGCTGTCGATGCTGTGGCAGGCGGCGATCCCCGTCGCCCTCGGCCTGGTGCTGGCCTCGGCGGTCGGGCTGACGCTGGGCGCGGTGCTGCTGAAGATGTCCTCGGTTCCGATACGGGTGGACTGGGGCAGCGTGGTGTCGATGACGGGCGTCGGGGCGGGGGTCGTCCTCGCGGTGACGGTACTGAGCCTGCCGGCGCTGCTCCGCCTGATGCGGCCGGAGGGCCTGCGGACGGAGTAGGGCCCCGGCCGGTGTTCAGCCGCCCACCACCCGCACCGGCAACGGCCGCAGCGCTTCCCGAAGCGCTGCGGCCAGCTCCGTGTACTCCGCGGCCCGCGCCGCCCCCGCCCGCATCGCCAACGCCACCCGCCGCGTCGGCGCCGGCTCGGCGAAGTACCCCGTGAGAAGGCTGCCGTTGCGGCTGGTCTCCACCGTGAGCGCCGTGCGCGGCAGCAGCGTGACGCCCAGCCCCCCGGCGACGAGCTGGACGAGCGTCGCGAGCCCCGCGGCCGTCGTCGTGACCGGGGCGTCCGCGCGCCCCGCCTCCCGGCAGATGTCGAGCGCCTGGTCGCGCAGACAGTGCCCCTCGTCCAGGAGCAGCAGGTTGAGCTCGCGCAGCGCCGCGCGGGGTATGCCCTCGCGGCCGCCGAGCGAGTGGCCCAGCGGGGTGACGAGCACGAAGTCCTCGTCGTAGAGCGGGAGTTCGGTGACTCCGGGGACGCCGAGGGGCACCGCGAGCAGCAGCAGGTCGAGGCGGCCGGTGGCCAGGCCGTCGAGCAGGCCGGCGGTCTGCTCCTCGTGCACCTGGAGGTCGAGGTCGGGGTAGCGCTCGTGGACGAGGCCGAGGACCGTGGGCAGCAGATAGGGCGCGACCGTCGGGATGACGCCCAGCCGCAGCGCCCCGGTGAACGGCGCCCGCACCGCCTCGGCCTCCTCCAGGAGCGCGCCGACCTCCGCCAGCACCGCCTTGGCCCGTACGGCCAGCCGCTCACCGGCGGGCGAGAGCAGCACCTTGCGCGTCGTACGCTCGACGAGCGTCACGCCGAGGATCTCCTCCAGGGCGGAGACGGCACCGGAGAGCGCCGGCTGGCTCATGCCGATCGCGGCGGCGGCGTCCCGGAAGTGCAGATGCTCCGCGACGGCGGCGAACGCGCGGAGTTGGGACAGGCTCGGCTGCCGGCGCCCGCGGGCCTTCGCTCCGGCCACGCCCGCGATCCCTGCCATGGCCACGCTTCTCACCCTTGGTCACTGATAGACGACACCGATCAACACGACCGAGTGTAGCTATTTCCCGAATCAATGCACCGTGTGCCACGATCATCAGCGTCCAACCCATGAGAAGCGCCGGATGAACGGGGCGTTTCTTACGTGCAAGGAGAGCGTGTGCTCACTGTCGGTGACAAGTTCCCCGAGTTCGAACTGACCGCCTGTGTCTCCCTGGAGAAGGGCAAGGAGTTCGAGCAGATCAACCACAAGACCTACGAGGGCAAGTGGAAGATCGTCTTCGCTTGGCCCAAGGACTTCACCTTCGTGTGCCCGACCGAGATCGCCGCGTTCGGCAAGCTGAACGACGAGTTCGCCGACCGTGACGCGCAGATCCTCGGCTTCTCCGGCGACTCCGAGTTCGTCCACCACGCCTGGCGCAAGGACCACCCGGACCTGACCGACCTGCCGTTCCCGATGATGGCCGACTCCAAGCACGAGCTGATGCGCGCGCTCGGCATCGAGGGCGAGGACGGCTTCGCGCAGCGCGCGGTGTTCGTCGTGGACCAGAACAACGAGATCCAGTTCACGATGGTGACCGCCGGGTCCGTGGGCCGTAACCCCAAGGAGGTCCTGCGGGTCCTCGACGCGTTGCAGACCGACGAGCTGTGCCCGTGCAACTGGAAGCAGGGCGACGAGACGCTCGACCCGGTCGCGCTGCTGGCGGGTGAGTGACCCCGTGTCCCTCGACGCGCTGAAGTCCGCCATACCGGACTACGCCAAGGACCTGAAGCTGAACCTCGGTTCGGTGATCGGCAACTCCGACCTGCCGGTGCAGCAGCTGTGGGGCACGGTGCTGGCGACCGCGATCGCCTCGCGGTCCCCGATCGTGCTGCGCGAGCTGGAGCCGGAGGCGAAGGCGAACCTGTCGCCGGAGGCGTACACCGCGGCGAAGTCCGCGGCGGCGGTGATGGCGATGAACAACGTGTTCTACCGGACGCGGCATCTGCTGTCCGACCACGAGTACGGCACCCTGCGGGCCGGGCTGCGGATGAACGTCATCGGCAACCCCGGGGTCGACAAGGTCGACTTCGAGCTGTGGTCGTTCGCGGTGTCGGCGATCAACGGCTGCGGGATGTGCCTGGACTCGCACGAGCAGGTGCTCCGCAAGGCGGGGGTCGAACGCGAGGTGATCCAGGAGGCGTTCAAGATCGCGGCGGTCGTGGAGGCGGTCGGCGTGACGCTGGACGCGGAGGCGGTACTGGCGCGGTAACCCGCGCGACGGTTCGGCAGACGCGCGGTTCCCCGCGCCCCTGACAGGGGCGCGGGGAACCGCGCGTCTTTTGGGGGTCCGGGGGCGGAGCCCCCGGGGACGGTGAGGGTCCCCCCTGCTCGAGCGAAGCCGAGAGCTTGGGGAAGGGTAGGGGCGGCGGGGGCGAGAGGACTACTGGTCGGCCGACGGCTTCGGGGCGGGGTCGTCGGGGGCCTCGCCCTCGCTGTACGCCCGGAGGTACCCCACCACCGTGTTGGTCACCGCGACCAGCGGCACCGCCACCACCGCACCCCCGATCCCGGCCACCATCCCGCCCGCGGCCACCGACAGCACCACCGCCAGCGGATGCACCCGCACCGCCCGCCCCAGAATGAACGGTTGCAGGATGTGGCCCTCGATCTGCTGCACCAACAGCACCACCGCCAGCGTCATCACCGCCGCGAACACACCCTGCGTCACCAGCGCCACCACCACCGCCAGCGCCCCCGACACCACCGCGCCCACCAGCGGGATGAACGCGAACAGGAAGATGAACACGGCCAGCGGCACGGCCATCGGCACGTCGAGGAAGTAGATTCCGAGCCCGATGAAGATGGCGTCGATCAGCGCCACGATCACCGTCCCGCGCACATACGCCGTCAGCGTGCGCCACGCCTGCGGCCCCGCGCCCGCGACCCCCGGCCGCGCCGCCGCCGGGACCAGCTTGAGCGTCCACTCCCAGATGCGCCGGCCGTCGTAGAGCAGGAACAGGGTGGAGAAGACGGTCAGCAGGATGCCGGTGAGGGCCTCCACGATGACGGTGACCCCCTCCAGACCCGCCGACGTGATCTGGTCGGTGTTGGCGCCGATCGCCTCCCGCAGGTTCTTCGCGATCGCGTTGATCTGCTTGTCCGTCACATGGAACGGACTGTGCAGCAGCCACCGGCGCAGATCGTCGATGCCGTCCTGGACCTGGTCGGAGAGGTTGTCGATGTTCTCCATCACCTGCCAGGTGACGAACCATCCGATGAGCCCCATGACGACGAAGCCGAGGATCGCGGTGAGCGCCGTCGCCAGCCCGCGCGGTACCCCGTGCCGTCTCAGCCGGGCCACCGTGGGCTGAAGTATGGCCGTGACGAGCAGCGCGGCCACGAAGGCCAGCACGACGAGCTGTACGGCGCTGATGACCCGCATCAGCACCCACACCGTGCCGGCCAGCACGAGCAGCCGCCAGCCGGCCTCGGCGGCGACCCGCACGCCCCACGGCACGGCCTGCGCCGGGTCGGGCCGCCGCGGACGTACGACGACGGGGGCGAGCGCGGTGGAGCCGACGGCCGCACCCTCGGCGGGGCCTCCGTCCGCGGCCGTGCCGGGCGCCGGATCCCCGGCCTCCGCCTCGGCGTCCCACCGGGTGTCGGACGGACCCGGCCCGTCCGGCCCGTCCGGTGTGTTCACCGGTACGGCGTCGGAAGGATCAGAAGGGTGGGAAGGATCGGAAGGCTTGGAAGGCTTGGAGGGATCGGAAGCCGAGGACGCCGGCGGGGAAGCACCCGCCCCGGCGGGTCCGTCGGCCGGCCGGCGGGCGTCACCGCCCGTACCGGCGGGCGTGTTCTCGGCCCCGTCGGACGCCGCGTCAGCGGACGTCGCGTCGGTGGCGGGGCCGGGCGGGCGGCCCGGTCGGCGCCGCGGATCGGACGGCGCGCCCGGCGCGCCCTGTTCGCGTTCGACCTCGGCGCGGCGCGCGTCGAGCCGTTCGCCCAGCTCGGTCAGCCGGGCCCCGGCCCGCCCGAGCCACTCAGGCACTCGTGACATGATCCGTCCTCTTCCCCCGCTCTTCCCCACCACTCCCCCCGAAGCTGTCGGATCAGACGCTACAGGGCAACAGCCCCTCCCCCTAGGACGGGGAGGGGCTGCGCGGGGTTGAGCAGGGCGCCGGCGGACGCGGCGGTACGGGTCAGTAGTTCCCGTTCGCCTGCCAGTACGACCAGGCGTCGCACGGGCTGCCGTAGCGCTGGTTCATGTAGTTCAGGCCCCACTTGATCTGGGTGGCCGGGTTGGTGCGCCAGTCGGCACCGGCGGAGGCCATCTTGCCCGCGGGCAGGGCCTGGACGAGGCCGTACGCGCCCGAGGACGGGTTGGTGGCCTGGTAGTTCCAGGTGGACTCGTGGTTCACGATGTTGCTGAAGCACTGGAACTGGCCGCTCGGCACGATCTGCCGGGCGATCGCCTGGACCTGCGCGACCGTGTACGAGCTCTGGACGGCGAAGGTGGAGGCGTCGCGGGTGGCGCTGCGGCTGGCCGCGTCCTTCTTCGCCTGCGCCCGCGCCTTGGCGTCCTTCGCCGCCTTGTCGGCCGCCGCCTTCTTGGCGACCGCGGACTTGGCGGCCGCCTTGCGCGCGGCCGCCTCGGCGTCCTTCCGGGCGCTGGTGTCCGCGGCGATGGCCTGGGCGTCGGCCTGCTGCGCGAGGGACGCGGTCTGCACCTGGGCCTGGGTGCCCACGGGGATGTCCGACAGAAGCGTCGCGTCGGCTGCGGTCGCCTCGGCGTCGTTGTTCTGGGCAACGCTGCCCGAGGCAACGCCGACGACGCTACCGACGGCGGTGACCGCGGTGGCCGAGGCCACTGCGAATCCCCGGACCGAGATCCGGCTCACACGGTTTCCTTCCAGCATCGCCCGCTTCGGTGACCCTGGCGGACGCGATCGTGCCCCTTGACGCTGGCCTCCCAACTGCGGGGTCACGGGAGGCACGGGCCCGGTGGGAACTCCCGCGACGGGAGTGCCATGTGGTGCTCGGGCGGCATACGACGGCTCTATGGAGTTGGTACTGACTCTGATGCGCCGAACCGCTGGGGGTACGGCTGTGTCGTATGCGGGGCCTGACAGAACCGAGACTCTGCCGTAACCCGACACCGGGAATCAATTCGGAGTTGCGTGTGAAAGCTCACACCCGGCCGGCCCCAAGGGAATCACAGGAAACCGCACACAACGGGGCGCCGCCCGGCTAGGCTCTTTCGCCTTGCTGCCGGACGGCGCCAACTGCCGTTCATATGCGTTGAGTTGGGTTTTCTGCGGTGTGTTGTGGCGAGCCACGACGTGTCGTGGCGGATCGCGACGTGTCGTGGCGAATCGCGACCGGCCGTTAGATGTGTCCGTCTTCCAGCATTTCGGTCACCAGTGCGGCGATCTGCGAGCGTTCGGACCGGTTCAGCGTCACATGGGCGAAGAGCGGGTGCCCCTTCAGCTTCTCCACGACCGCCACCACGCCGTCGTAACGGCCCACCCGCAGGTTGTCCCGCTGCGCCACGTCGTGGGTGAGGACCACCCGCGAGTTGGCGCCGATCCGGGACAGCACCGTCAGCAGGACGTTCCGCTCCAGGGACTGGGCCTCGTCGACGATCACGAACGCGTCGTGCAGCGAGCGGCCGCGGATGTGCGTCAGCGGCAGCACCTCCAGCATCCCGCGGGCGGTGACCTCCTCGATGACCTCGCGGGACGTCACGGCCGACAGGGTGTCGAAGACCGCCTGCGCCCAGGGGCTCATCTTCTCGGCCTCGCTGCCCGGCAGATAGCCGAGCTCCTGCCCGCCCACCGCGTACAGCGGCCGGAAGACCATCACCTTCTGGTGCTGACGGCGCTCCAGCACCGCCTCCAGACCGGCGCACAGCGCCAGCGCCGACTTGCCGGTGCCGGCCCGGCCGCCCATCGACACGATCCCGACGTCCGGGTCGAGCAGCAGATCGAGGGCGACGCGCTGCTCGGCGCTGCGGCCCTTGATGCCGAACGCCTCCCGGTCCCCGCGCACCAGCCGGACGTTGCCCTCGGCGGTGACCCGGCCGAGCGCCCTGCCGCGCTCCGACTGGATCGTCAGCCCCGTGTGCACGGGCAGGTCGGCCGCCTCCGGGACGTAGACATGGCCTTCCTCGAAGAGGACGTCCACCTGTTCGCCCGGCAGGGTCAGTTCGGACATCCCCGTCCAGCCGGAGGCGTCCGTGATGGCCAGCTCCGCGCGGTACTCCTCGGCGAGCAGGCCCACCGAGGACGCCTTGATCCGCAGCGGGAGGTCCTTCGACACGACGGTGACGTCGAACCCCTCGGCCTGCAAATTGCGGGCGACCGCGAGGATGCGGGAGTCGTTGTCCCCCAGGCGGTAGCCGCTGGGCAGCACGCTGGGGTCCGAGTGGTTGAGCTCGACCCTGATCGTGCCGCCCAGTTCCCCGATCGGGATGGGGGCGTCGAGGCGTCCGTACCGCACCCGGTAGTCGTCCAGCAGGCGCAGGGCCTGCCGGGCGAAGTAGCCGAGCTCGGGATGGTGCCGCTTGGCCTCCAGCTCCGTGACCACCACGATGGGGAGCACTACCTCGTGCTCCTCGAAGCGGGTCAGGGCGTTCGGGTCGGCCAGCAGGACGCTGGTGTCGAGAACGTAGGTGCGCCGGTCGGACTTGCGGCGCTGTGTGCTGGTCACCACGGAAGGACGTACCCCCTCGGAAGAGGTCGGGGAGCGACGGAGAGGAGCTGGACCGGTCGACGGCCGCGATGCACGCATCGCGAGGACCGGCGACCGGCCCTCCGCGTCTGCGTCCGTGCTGTGACCGCACGGTCGGGCTGGTGCAAAGGGCCTCCCGGGCGGACGGCCCCGTGCCGTCCGCTGAGATCCGACACCCGTGGTTCGGGTGTCGACCTGTTTGGCTTATTCCCTCTTCGGCGCGCGGCCATGCCATGGGTTGCGGGGGCGGGCCGGTGAACTCCTGGTGACGTGGGGCTCAGGAGGCCTTGAGGCCGGGGCCCCTTGAGGCGGGGCTTTGAGGCCGGGGCCTTGAGGTGCGGTCAGCGGGTTCGGTACTCCCGGGGGGGGGTGGGCCTGGGGAGACGGCGGGGGCGTCAGCCGCCGTAGCGGCGGTGGCGGGCCGCGTAGTCGCGCAGGGCGCGGAGGAAGTCGACCTTGCGGAAGGCGGGCCAGAACACGTCGCAGAAGTAGTACTCCGAGTGGGCGGTCTGCCAGAGCATGAAGCCGGACAGCCGCTGCTCGCCGCTGGTGCGGATGACCAGGTCGGGGTCGGGCTGGTCGCTGGTGTAGAGGTGCCGGCCGATCATGTCGATGTCGACGGACTCGGCGAGCTCCTCCATCGTCGTGCCCTTGTCCTGGGCGTCGTGCAGCATGGACCGGACGGCGTCGGCGATCTCCTGGCGGCCGCCGTAGCCGATGGCGACGTTGACCACTATCCCCTTGACCTGCGCGGTGGCCTCCTCGGCCTCCTTCAGCACGGTCTGCATTCCCGACGGAAGCAGGTCGAGGGCGCCGACGTGGTGCACGCGCCAGCGGCCGTCGGCGGCGAGGGAGCGGGCGACGTCCTCGATGATCCCGAAGAGCGGGACGAGTTCTTCCTGCGGGCGGTCGAAGTTGTCCGTGGAGAACAGCCAGAGCGTGACGACCTCGACATCCGTCTCGCTGCACCAGCCGAGGAACTCCTCGATCTTGTCGGCGCCCGCGCGGTGGCCCTGTGCGGTGGTGGAGCCGGCCGCCTTCGCCCAGCGCCGGTTGCCGTCCATGATCACGCCGATGTGCTTGGGCACCTGGGCGTGGTCGAGGTGGCCCTCCACCCTGCGTGCGTAGACCCTGACCAGCAGGCGGCGCAGGTTGTCGCGCAGGTTCACGAGATTGTCAGCCCCTCCGTGTGGATCGGGATCCGTGCGGCCGTGGCGGCCTTCTCCGTGCGGCCGTGGCGGCGCTGGGCGCAGCCGTGGCTGCGGGCAGCCGTCTGCGGGCAGCCGTGGCGGCGCCGGCCGTCCGAATGGCGGTCCCGGGGGGCGAAGCCTACCGCTGTGGGCCGGGTGGGCCCGGCCCAGGGGAAGCGGGGTGGGGGTGAGTGGGCGGCGCGTGGGGGTGGTGTGGCGGAGGGGGAAGCCGGGAGGGATCCTCCGTGCGTTCACCCGCCCGGGGTACGTCGGAACACGCCGGTGACTCGACACCCACCCTCCGACATGCGTACGTAAAACCTGTGAACGTGTCTACTGAGGGGTCGGCACGCCTTCGAATCCAACGCGATTCGGCCATTCGGGCCGACTGAACGAGTGTCTTCGTGGTCAGCGCGTCGCGGTTGGGCGACTGCGGAGAGTAGTTTTTTGGCGCTGATGCACGCAGCACCCCTCACGAAGGGTTATGGTGGAACTCCCCCCCTCGGGCCGGTCCGTTTCCCCCCCACGGACCGGCCCGTTCTCTTTTCCGTGATGCCGGGCCGCCGGCGGCTCTGCCGCCTGCGGCCCGCGCTACGTTGCGGGGATGGGTTCGGGTTCCGGTGCGGGGATGGGTTCGGGGTCGGGTGCGGCGTCGTTCGTGGTGGTTACTGGTGCCGATTCCTGTCGGGTGCCGCTCGAGATCGCCGCGTCGCGGCGGGAGCGCCAGCGGGGACTGCTCGGGCGGGACGGGGTCGAGGGCGCGCTGCTGCTGAGTCCGGCGAGCGCGGTGCACACGGTGGGGATGCGGTTCGCCGTGGATGTGGCGTACCTGGACCGCGGGATGCGGGTGCGTGCGGTGCGGACGATGCGGCCGGGGCGGGTGGGGTTGCCGCGGCCGTGGGTGCGGCATGTGTTGGAGGCGGAGGCCGGGGCGTTGGCGGGGTGGGGGGTGCGGCCCGGGGTGACGATCGTGGTGGTGCGGGGTGGGTGAGCGGGGGTTCGCGGTGTGGTGAGCGGGGGTTCGCGGTGGGTGCCGCGCAGCCCCCTCCACTGCGCGGGACCCACCCGCCCGCGCAGCAGTCGCTTTGCTGGCGCGAATTACCTTGGTCCGAACTTACGGGACGGGGTGCGGTGGGGGCGAGCGTGGGGCGGTAACGATGTGGACAACGGTGAGGCGGGATGAGGTCCGGGTCGGGGCGCGTCGGCCCTCGTGGTGGGGCGGGGCCGGGCCGGTGCATCCGCCCGTTGCCGCCTGACATGGCCGTATCCGGGCAGGGCGAGGTCTTCCAGGCCGGACGTACGCAACGGGCATGCGATGCACCGACCCGGCCCCTCCCGTCCGCGGGCGGCTCTCCCGCCGTGCGACGTCCGTTCAGATGTTCGGCTTGTGGGCCTCGATCAGGAAGCGGCTGCTGTGGGCCACGAACGGGCCCTCCGCGGTGATGCGGTCGTGCAGGGTGCGGAGGCGGGGAAGGTGGTCGGCCGTGGTGAAGCCGGGCACGATCCAGACGACCTTGCGGAGGAAGTGGACGACGGCGGCGATGTCGTGGAACTCCATGTGCAGGCGTGCGGTACGGAGGTCGACGACGTCGAGTCCGGCCGCGTGGGCGGCGGCGCGGGCCTGTTCGGGGTCGCGTGCGCGGCGGGCCTGGTCGGGGAGGGGGCCGAGGAAGTGTTCCGCCAGTTCGAAGACGCTCTCCTGTCCGACCTGCTGGGAGTAGTACGTGCCGCCGGGGCGCAGTACGCGGGCGAGCTCGTCCCAGTGGGTGGCTACTGGATGCCTGCTCGTGACGAGGTCGAAGGCGTCGTTGGCGAAGGGCAGTGGTGCGTCTTCCGGGGACGACACCACCGCGACGCCACGGGGGCGGAGGAGTGCGGTGGCCTTGGCCACGTTGGGCGGCCACCCCTCGGTGGCGACGGTGAGGATGGGCAGTGCCGGGGCGGAGTTCAGCACTTCGCCGCCACCGGTCTGGACGTCGAGGGCGGCGGTCGCCCGAGCGAGGCGCCGGGCCATCCCCCGCGCGTACCCCCAGGCGGGCCGCGCCTCGGTGGCCCGCCCTTCGAACCAGGAGAAGTCCCACCCGTCGACGGGCACGGCGTCGCCCTCGGCGATCAGTTCCTCGAAGGTGGGGGCGTCGTTCATGGAGGGTGATGGTGTCAGTGGGAAGTGGGGGTGGGCGACTGGTTTTCTTCCCCGGCTACGACACCGTGCCGGGGTCGTCCGACGTCGAGTCGCTGCGGGGGAAGGACACCTCCACTCGGCGGTTCTTGCGGCGGCCCTGTTCGGACGTGTTGTCGGCGATCGGGTAGTCCTCGCTGTAGCCGCGTACCTCGAAGGTGACGTCGCCGTCGAGGTGGGAGGCCAGTTCGTCGTGGACGGCCTCCGCGCGGCGTTTGGAGAGGACCAGGCCGTGGGCGTACGAGCCGAGGTTGTCGGTGAAACCGAAGACGCGGACGGCCTGCGCGTTCTGCTTCTTGATCTCGGTGGCGATCGCGTCGATCCGGGAGCGGGCCTCGGGGTTCAGCTTCGGGCTGTCCTTGGGGAACAGCACCTCCGCCTGGAGCGCGAAGGTGACGTTCTCGTTGGTGTCCTCGCGTCGCTCCTCGCCGCCGAGGTCCTCCACGACGGACTTGATGTCCAGCACCTTGGCGGCGGCCAGCGTGGCTCCGTCGGCGAGCTTGAGGCCCGGGCTGTTCGGGTCGACCGTGGGGGGCGGGGAGGTGGTGACGGTACCGGGCGGCCGGCTCGGATCACCGCCGTCCGCGAGGGCGGGCGTCGGTGCGGAGAGGGCCAGTGCGGTGAGGAGGGCGACTGTCGTACCGCTCAGGACGGTGGCCACGGGTCACCCCTCGGAGATCTCGATGGAGGCGGGGGGCATGGAGCCCACCTGGAAGTCGACCTTCGTGGTGTCCTCGGGTGGGGCGGGGAATTGGGCAAACCAGGTCGAGGTCTCTCCCTGCCGTACGCCGCCGGTGAACTGCGTGCACAAGCAACGCCCCGAGGTGTCCCGCAGGATGAGGTACTTCTTCTTGCCCTGTGGATCGATCAAGGTGGCGCCTGCGATGGATGCCCCGTTCTTGGCCAGCTCTCGCTCGTCTCCTCGCCAACTTGCCGCGATCCATGTGTTGTCCGTGTTGTTGGTGACCGTACCCTCGACGGTCACGAACCCGCCGTCGTCACGTTTCGCGGACGTGACCGCAAGGGTGATCCCGTTTTCGCCCTTCACTTCGGCGAGGACCGAGTCCGAGGACTCCTGCGTCTCCTCACCACCGCCTCCGCTTTCCTTGCTCTTGGCCGGAACCGACGACGATGTCGCTCCCTTGTCGGAGTCGCTGTCCCCTCCCCCACCGCAGCCGGCCACCGTGAGGAGCAGCCCAGCCGTGATCGCCACCGCGCTCAGCGCCCTGCGGCCCTTCCTGGTGTGCCGGTACGTCATCGGTACGCGTTCCTTTCACTCGGCCAGATGTACGGAGAACAGCACGGACGCGTCCGGGAGGTCGTCCGGTTCGAAATCGGTGGGATCGATGTTCACCGTCTGGCCGTCGCAGTCCAGTTCCACGGGTTTCTTGGGGTCGGCGTCGAGAGCGAAGTCGCACCGCGGCTGGATGACCGCCACGGCGTGGGCGCGGGCGTGCTGTCCCTCGGTGCCGGGGATGATCGAGTCGCCCACGGTGTAGTTCGTCTGTACGGCCACCTCGAAGCCGGGGTAGCCGTCGCGCATGACCGGCTGGGCTCCGCCCTGGACGGTCGAGTCGTTCTGGGCCGCCAGTTCCTGTGCGGCGGCGCCGGCCCCCGCGTCGTTCGGCAGATCGCCGTCCAGCCAGTCGAGCCAGCCCTCGTCCGTGCCTATGTCGGCTCCCAGCCGGTGCATCAGCTCGTCACGGGCGTCCTGCGCGGCTGCCAGCGCGGCGGCGTCCGCGGCGGACTGGGCTCCGTTACGTGCGGACGCCGCCTGGGCGAAGACGAAGAAGACGAGAGCTGCGAGGAGCAAAATCGCCGTCAACCAGATGTAGAGCGGAAGGATCTGCCCTCGGTCGCTCCGCGCCGCAGCCGTCAGCCGCCGATGACGTCCTGGACGGCGTTCAAGATCGCGGTCGAGATGAGACCATCCAGGCCCAGGCTGTCGATCAGCGTGAAAATCCCCGCAATGATGATCATCAGGCCCGCATACTCCACGAACCCCGCCCCCGCGTCCCGCCCTGCCCCCCGCATGCGGGAGACAACCGTCTTCCTCCAGCTGGTGAAGCGGCTCATCACCCCTGCCCTCCCGTACCGTGGCACAGCCGACGTCGACACCGTACGTGAGAAGGCGTCTACTTTGAGTGGGTCCGGGGGCCCAACTTCCGTAGGGGCGTGGGGTCATGCCGGCCATCCCTGGTGGGCCGTGCCGAGCCAGTGGGCGATCGCTTCGCTGCGGGAGGCGCTGTGCAGTTTCGCGAAGATGCGGTTGATGTGGTTCTTCACCGTCTTCTCGCTGATGAAGCAGGCGGCGGCGATCTGGCGGTTGTTCATGCCGGACGCGATGAGATCCATGACCTCCACCTCCCGTGAGCTCAGCCCGAAGTCCCGGTGGTCGGGCGGGCGGCGGCCGGAAGCGGTCGCCCGGGCGAAGCGTGCCTTCGACGACTGTGCCACGGGCGGTTGCAGCTGCGAAGGGAAATCGCTCGGTTCGGGAGGGGGCGGGGGTGAAGACCGGACAGGGGGGCCGGAACCCCGGCCCGTCGCCCCCGCCGTCCTCACCGCGTCGATCAGTTCCGGGGTCGTGAACCCGCCGTGGACCAGGTAGCCGCTCGCGCCCCGACGGGCGGCCTCCCGCATGACCTCGGGTTCCGTGCTGTACGTGACCATCAGGACCGGGGCCAGCCGGGCCAGCTCCGGCAGGGCCGTGAGGCCGTCGGTGCCCGGCATGCGGGCGTCCAGGAGGACGACGTCCGGGCGGTGACGGGCGGCGAGGGTCAGGGCTTGGGCGCCGTCGGGGGCCGCCGCGACGACCTCGATGCCGGGGTGTGCGTCGAGCAGTGCGGTCAGGCCCGCCCGGACGACCGGGTTGTCGTCGGCCACCAGTACCCGTAGGGGTCGTGCCTGGTCAGGCATGTGCGGCCTCCTTCTGTGGGGCGAAGGGCGCGGGGGCGCGGAGCTCGACTCTCGTGCCGCCCTGGGGCAGGCGGGTGAGGTCGAGTTCGCCGCCCAGCGCCTGGGCGCGTTCCGCCATGCCCAGCAGGCCGAAGTGGCCGGAATGCGTCAGGTCGGACAGGGAGCGCTCCGGGTGCGGGATGCCGGTGCCGTCGTCCTCGATGCGGAGGAGGAGGCCGCCGGGTGCGGATGTCCCCAGGGTCAGGTGTACGTGGGTGGCGTGGGCGTGGCGGCGGACGTTCTCCAGGGCCTCGGAGGTGAGGGCCAGGAGGTGGTGGATCGCGGACGGGGGGAGAGGCGGGTGTGCGGTGAGGTCCAGGGTGGTGCGGAGGGAGGTGCGGGTCGTGAAGTCCGTCGCGTACGACCTCAGTTCCGCTGCCAGGTCCGTCGGTGCGTGCGTGTCCGTGCGGGCGCGCAGGTCCGTCAGGACGTGGCGGGATTCCGTGGCGGCCCGGCGGGCGGCGGCGGCCACCAGGGCTGCCTGGTGTTTCAGGGTTCCCGGGTCGGCCCGGTCCGCCGACGTCGCCAGGGCCTCTGCCGTGAAGGCCAGGCCGTGCAGGGTCTTCGCCACCGAGTCGTGCATCTCGCGGGCCAGGCGGACGCGTTCGGAGGCGACCGCCTCCGCGACGGCGAGGCGGGCGTTGACCTCGGCCAGGGCCTGGCCGGCCGCGCCGAAGCGGAACACCAGGTTGCGCAGGGTCACGCCGATGATGCCGGCGGCGACGCAGAAGCCGGCGAGGAGCGCGGTGTTGGCGCCGGCGCCGGGGTGGTGGGACCAGGCGCGGAAGACGGTGACGAGGACGATCAGTTGCAGCCCGGTGAAGACGCCGGTGCCGCGCCGGCCGTAGAGGAGGCCGGAGAGCAGGGGGGTGCACACGGTGGCGTAGGCCAGGGGGGAGGCCGGGGAGGCGGTGAGGAGGAGGGTGGCCACGAAGAGGAGGTCCAGGGCCATGAGGCTCGGGTGGGCGAGGACCCGGGGGCCGAAGCGGTGCCAGTCGCGGAGCATGGCGTACGAGGCGGTGCTGCCGAGGACCCCGGCGGCGAGGGCCGCGTAGCGGGGGGCGCCGGTGGTGGTGTGGGCGAGAGCGAAGGGCGTGCCGACGAGCAGGGCGGCCAGGCGGACGGCGAAGGTCTGGCGGCACAGGGTTTGCAGGGCGCCCAGTTGGAGGCGGAGGGTGGGCGGGGCGGGGGCGTCGTCCTCCAGGTAGCCCCTGGTGTGCGGCGTGGTCATCTCAGCGCCCCAGGATCGAGCCGAAGTTCGTGCCGGAGCCCAGGAACATGCCGGTGGCGATGAGGATCATCGTGGCCGGGAGCATAAAGACCAGGGTGACCATCGTGGCCTTGGGGATGGTCTTGGCGGCGCGGCGGCGGGCGTTCTGGGCGTCGGTGCGGCGCATGTCCGTGGCGAGCTGGATGAGCGTCTCGGCGATCGGGGAGCCGAGTTCCTCGCCCTGCTGGAGCGCCGAGACGAACTGGGCGACCTGTTCGGAGCTGTTGCGGCGGCGCAGTTCGTCGAAGGCCTGGCGGCGGCTGACGCCCATGTCCATCTGGCGCAGGGTGATGCGGAGTTCGTCGGCCCAGGGGCCCTCGTACTTGTCGGCGACGCGGTCCAGCGCCTGGCGGAAGCCGAGGCCCGCGGAGACGACGACGGCGAGGACGTCGAGGAAGTCGGGCAGGGTGCGGTCGATGACGTCCTTGCGGTCGCGGATGGCCTGCCAGATGAGGGCGTCGGCGGCGAGCAGGCCGAAGGCGAGGGTGGCGAGCGCGATCAGCGGGTGGCCGGTGGTGAGGAAGACCAGGCCCATGAACGCGCCGAAGAAGCCGTAGACGGCGCGGCGGGCGGCGTAGCGGTTGAGGGTGAGGCCGCCGGGGTTGCCCGCCATGTCGATGCGGCGGCGTTTGGCGTCGGTGCGGCGGGGGCCCATCAGGCGCAGGACGAGGGGGGCGAACCGCATGCCGAGGCGGTCGACGGCGGAGCCCGCCGCGGAGACGCGGGTGGCGCCGATCTCCAGGGCGAGCGCGAGGTCGGTGGGGAGCTTGGCCTCCGCGCGGATCATGCGGATGCCGAGCAGGACACCGGCGACGGACGCGGCCGTCAGGAGCGCGAGGAGCAGGGGCAGCATGGCCTGTTCGGTCCCTTTCCTCAGACTTCGATCCGGCCGAGGCGGCGGATGACGAAGAAGCCGACGGTGTAGAGGCCGAGGGAGATCAGCACCAGCGCCTGGCCGATCGGGGAGCCGGTGACGCGGGCGAGGGCGCCCTCGTTCGAGGAGTTCACCAGGACGAGGGAGCCGAGGCCCAGCATCGGCACGGTGAAGGCGGTGGCGTTGACCTCGGAGAGCATGGTGCGCACCTCGCGGCGGGTCTCCTTGCGGTCCTCCAGGGTCTGGGTGAGGTTGCGCAGCGAGCTGACGACGGAGCCGCCGGCCCGGTTGGACAGGACGAGGGTGGTGACGAGGACGATCAGCTCGCGCGAGGGCAGCCGCTCGGCGAGCTCGCCGAGGGCGTCGTCGATGGTGCGGCCCAGGCTGAGCTGGTCGGCGACCCGGGCCAGTTCCTCGCCCGCGGGGGCCTCCAGTTCCTCGGCGGCCATGGCGAGCGCGGTGCGCAGGGCGAGTCCGGCGGCGGTGGCGTTGGCGAGGAGGCGGGCGACGTCGGGGAGCTGGTTGATGAACGCCTCGATGCGTTTCTGGCGCTGCCAGTTGAGGAAGACGACCGCGCTCCACACGCCGATCAGGGCGGCGATCGGGCCGAAGAACGGGGCGAGGGCGGCGGCCGCGATCAGCCAGAGGGCGACGACGACGAATGTCACGTAGGTGACGAACTCGCCGGCCGTCAGGTCGAGCCCCGTGGTCGTCAGCCGGAGGTGGACCGCGCGCCCGAGGCGGGTGCGGCGGACCCGCCGGTCGACGCCGGTGAAGTGGCGAACGCGGCCCGAGGCCGTGCGCGGCGGGCCGCTGCCGGGTCCGGCGAGCCGGTCCTCCAGGGCGCGGCGCTGGGCGCGCCCGGAGGCGTACGCGTGGACGCCGGCGACGGCGAGCGTGCCGCCGAGGACGGTGGCGCCGAGGGCGAGGAGCGCCTGGTTGTTCATGGCCGGCACCTCCGGGGAGCCGAAAGGGCGAGTGTCATCCGAGTGCCTGCCTGATGTTGCGTACGTCGAGCGCGTCCGCGACCCCGTACGCCGGGGGGAGCGGCTCGCCCGCGACGTACAGCTTCTCCGCGACCTCGCGGGGCAGCGGCAGGTGTTCGTAGCGGCCCCGGACGACCCGGTCGGCGGTGAGGGGGTCGGCGGCGAAGCGGGAGACCGTGGCGATGCGGAACTGTTCGCGGCCGTGGCTGACGACGAGGGCGATCTCGACGATCTTGCGGGAGCCGTCGGCGTGCCGGGCGAGCTGGACGACGACGTCGACGGCGGAGTTGATCTGGTCTTTGAGCGCCTCGAAGGGGATCATCACCTCGGACATGGAGCCGAGGGTCTGCAACCGCATCAGCGCGTCCTCCGCGGAGTTGGCGTGGACGGTGGCGAGCGAGCCGTCGTGGCCGGTGGACATCGCCTGGAGCATGTCGAGGGTCTCGCCGCCGCGGACCTCGCCGACGATGATCCGGTCGGGGCGCATGCGCAGCGAGTTGCGGACCAGGTCGCGGATGGTGATGCGGCCCTTGCCCTCGACGTTGGGCGGGCGGGACTCCAGCCGGATCACGTGCTGCTGCTGGAGCTGGAGCTCGGCGGAGTCCTCGATGGTGATGATGCGCTCGCGGTCGGGGATCAGCTCGGAGAGGGCGTTGAGCAGCGTCGTCTTCCCGGTGCCCGTGCCGCCGCTGACGATGATGTTGAAGCGGGCGCGGACGAACGCGGCGAGCAGCAGCAGCATCTGCTCGTCGAGCGAGCCGAGGCCGATCAGTTCGGGGAGCGTGTAGGCGCGCGGGAAGCGGCGGATGGTGAGGGTGGGGCCGGTCAGGGAGAGCGGCGGGATGATCACGTTGACGCGCTCGCCGGTGGGCAGCCGGGCGTCGACCATGGGCGTGGACTCGTCGACGCGGCGGTTGACGGTGGAGACGATGCGTTCGATCGTCTGCATCAGCTGCTCGGCGGAGGCGAAGCGGAGCGGGAGCTGTTCGACGCGGCCGGCCCGCTCGACGAAGATCGAGTCGGGGCCGTTGACCATGATCTCGGTGATCGACGCGTCGGCGAGCAGCGGTTCGAGGACGCCGAGGCCGAGCGCCTCGTCGACGACGCGGCGGATGAGCTGGGAGCGTTCGGCGGAGGAGAGGACCGGGCCCTCGCGGCTGATGATGTGGCCGAGGACGCGCTCCAGGCGGGCGCGGCGCTCGGTGGCGGCCAGGCCGGACATCTCCGCGAGGTCGATCTCCTCGAGGAGCTTGGCGCGGTAGACGGCGACGAGGTGGCCGTCCTCGCGGGCTGCCTTGCCGTCGTCGGGGGCGGCGAGGCGGGAGCGGAGGCTCATATGGGTCAGCTCCTCTCTGCTGGGCTCAGTCGTCGGTGGGCATGGTGGCGGTGCGGGTGAGGTCGAAGTCGTCGAAGAGCGGGATGACGGCGGGGACGTGGACGGTGACCGAGGCGGTGGTCGTGTCGGTGCCGCGCTGTACGGAGGGGTCGGGGTCGAGCCAGCCGCTGACGGCGGCGATGCCGGCGCCCGTGCCGTCGCCGCCCTGCTGGGAGGCGACGCGGGCGGCGGCGCGGGCGGCCGTGCCCGCCTGGTTGACGCCGTAGCCGATGAGGCCGAGCTGGATGGCGGCCAGGCCGATGACGAGGAGGACGGGGAGGTAGCCGGCGAACTCGATCATGGAGACGCCCCGGTCGTCCCGGTTCCAGGGGCGTCGGTGGCGCTTCGCGTCCCGTAAGAGGCGCGTCCGGAGGGTACGCGTCGTCATCCGTCGCTCCCCTCCGGCCGTTCCAGCGCCGCCCCCGCCGTGCCGTCGACGCTCCAGCCGAGGTCGACACCGGGGAAGAACAGCGGCACGTCGGCCCGTACGGTCGCCCGCATCAGGGAGCCGGACGGGGAGCACTCGATGTCGGCGCCCTGCCAGGCGTCCGGCAGGTGCTTGGCGCCCGCCGCCTCGCAGGCGCCCTGGGCGTCGCCGCGCACCGCGTAGGCGGCCGTGGCCGCGCGGGCCGCCTCGTCGGCCGCGTTGCCGGCCAGGGAGTACGTGTAGCCGTAGAGCACGCACTCCCAGAGGATCGCCATGACGACGAGGACGATGGGGAACATGCCCGCGAATTCGAGGGTGACCGCGCCCCGGTCCGAGGAGGTGCGGCGGCGCAGCGAGAGGGCGCCCCGGTCGGAGCCGGTCCGGCGCCGTCGTCCGCCGCCGCCCTCGGTGACGGCGACCAGGCCGAGTTCGCCCGCCAGGCCCCACAGCGCCTGTTTCACGGAGGAGCGGGTGTCGAGGTCCTGGAGGCGGCCGGCGTCCACGACGGACTGGAGTTCCTTGAAGGCGGCGGGCACGGTGGTGCGGGCGGTGCGGGTGCCGGTGACGCGTTCGACGATGCCGGGCTGGATCTCGGTGCCGCGCGAGTGCCGGTTGACGACGGTGAGGGTCTCCTCGGCCTTGCGGATCTGGAGCCGGTCCCACATCCGCACCATGCGCTTGGCGGCGCGCACGGCGACGACGTCCGGGGTGACCAGCAGCAGGGCCTGGTCGGCGAGTTCGACGGCGGCGGCGGTGGCGGCGGTCAGCTGGGAGCCGCAGTCGACGATGACCACGTCGTGCCGGGAGCGCAGTGCGGCGAGCACCTGGCGGGCGACCCGGTCGGTGACCTCCTCGCCGCGCTCCCCCTCGGCGGGCGCGAGCAGCAGGGAGACGCCGCTGTCGTGGGCGTAGACGGCGTCCTGGAGCACCCGGGGGTTGATGTCGGTGATGGCGGCGAGGTCGGCGACCGAGCGGCGGAACTGCACGTCGAGATAGGAGGCGACGTCCCCGGACTGGAGGTCGAGGTCGGCCAGCGCCACCGTACGGCCCGAGGCGCGGGCGGCGAGGGCGAGCTGGACGGCGGTGACGGTGGCGCCGACGCCGCCCTTGGCCCCGGTGACGGTGATCAGCGTGCCGCCCGGCCCCGTGTACAGCTCGGGGGTGGCGCTGCCGAGGTGGCGGCGCATCCCGGCGGACCAGGTGGCGGCGGCCCGGACGCGTTCGGCGAGGGCGTCGTAGGTGAGCGGCAGGCCGATGATGCCGCGGGCGCCGGAGTCCATCGCGGCGGTGAGGACGGCGGCCCCGGCGTCGGAGGTGATGAGGACGACGCCGACGGCCGGGAAGCGCAGCACCAGGTCGCGGATGAGTTCGAGCGCGGGGACCGGCCCGATCCGCTCGTGGACGAGGACGACCTCGGGCAGTTCGTCGAGCGAGTCGGCGGCGAGCCGCGCGAGGGTGTCGAGGAGCGCGGTGGAGTCGGGGACGGGCGGGGCGGGTTCGGCGTCGGCGAGCCGGCTGAGCAGGGTGGTCAGACCGCGCGCCGCGTCGGCGTCGCCGACGGCCGGGAGGATGCGGATGGTCATGCGCGGCCTCCTACTTGTCCTCGTCGAGGGTGTACGTGCGGTCGCCGGGCGGGATCGACTGCCGGGAGCCGCCCGCGACCAGGGCGAGCCGTACGTGTTCCGCGAACGACTCGGCGTACGCGACCCGTTGGGCGTCGGCGGTGTCGAGCGCGAAGGTGATGGGGACGGCCTGGCTCGCGCTGCGCCGCCGTTCGTCGCTGCTCTGGTCGGGGTCGAGGGCGGTGATCTTCCCGACGTCCAGGACGCGGGCGTTCTCGACGATGACCTTGGACTGGTCCTTGCCCTTGTCGTTCTCGGCCTTGAAGGTGGCGTAGATGTTGACCCGGGAGCCGGGGTCGATCTTCCCGGCGACGCCGGTGGCCGCGTCGATCATGATGGCGATCTCCTGCTGCCCCGCTTCGAGCGCGGGCCGGGCGACGATCATGTCGCTCTGCAACAGCGAGCCCTTGGCCAGCCGGGTGACGGCTATCTTGCCGCGGATCCGGGCGAGGTCGGTGACGGCGGTCCTCGGCAGCCAGCGCTCCGGCATGGAGACGCGCTGGAACTGGTCGGCGTCGAGTTCCTTGTAGGGGGCGATGTCGCTCTTGAGCCGGTACGCGGTCACCTCGGGGCCGACCTTGGAGTTCACGTCGCGGATCACCGACAGGACCCCGGCGAAGGCACCGAGGGCGCACAGGGCCGAGAGGACCAGCAGGATGACGCCGCGGCGCTGGCGGGAGTTCATGACTCGGGCAACCTCGATCGGGGCGGGGACAGCGGAGCCGTGCGGGGTGGTGCCTGGGGCCGGGGGCCGCGGTGGCTAGGTCATGCCCGGTGGCAGGGCCCGTACGGCGCCGGCGTGGGCCCTGGCCGGGGCGAGCTGGGGCGGTGGTGGCTGCGGGGGCGGCGCGGTGAGCGGGGCCGCGCAGAAACCGCAGCGGTCGCCGATGAGTTCGAGGCCGCACCAGCGGCACAGCTCACGGCGTACGGAGGAGACGAGCTGGTAGAGCACGGAGACGTCGTGCAGGCCCGCGGCGAACTCGACGAGCCGGGTGGTGCCCCACCAGGTCCCCGACGGCTCGGGCAGCGGCACGGTGGCCACGCCCTGTACGCGCCAGGCGGGGGCGAGCGTGGCGGTGACCCAGTCGGAGGGCGGCTGACCGGCGGCCACGAGCAGCCGGGTGCCGAACTCCGGGCCGGGTAAGTCCTCCTGGCCCACCCGGACGAGCCGGGGGCGCGGGGCGGCCAGGACGGCGAACTGCGCGCCGGGCACCCAGGACTTGGCGTGTGCGGTGAGCGTCACGGGCAGCCGGTCGAGCCGGGCGACGGAGCCGAGCAGGGCGCCGGCGTAGACGTAGTGGGCGAGCAGCCGGGCGGCGCAGGCGAGCACGCCGGGGCTGAAGTCGCACACCGACAGCTGCCGTAACTGCTGGGCGAGCAGGGCGAGTCCGAGCGGCGGCAGGTCGACGCCGAGCAGGGCGACCCGGTCGGTCTCCAGCATCGAGCGCGCGGTGCGCAGCCGCTGGACGGCCGGGTCGGGGGTGGTGGAGCCGGAGGCGGCGGGGTGCAGGGCGATGACGTAGCCGTGCTGCTCGACGAGCGTGTGCAGGGCGACGACGGACTGTTCGAGGGTGGGGCCCGGCTGGACGACCGCGGGCGGGGTCCCCCGGTCGAGCGGCGGAAGCGCCAGACCGGGACTGGTGACGGCTATCGCGGTCGGCACGCTGCACACCACCCCGTTCCCCGCGGCGGGACGGTCGCCCCCGCCTCGGATCACCCCTGTGACGTCCTTTCGCACGTCCTCTTGCATCAGCACCATATCCACGGCGTGCGCCGCTCAACACAGAATCTTGAAGATCATCTCACCGAAGGTCGGTGCATGATCAACACAGAGTGAAGCGGGGAGGGGCGGCTGCGGCGCCAACTGGGCGTTGCCGGACGGAGGTTGACGTACCGGCAGGCTTCGTCGCCGCCGACCCGTCGGGTTGTCAGGCTCTTGACAGCCGCATTGGTCTGGACCATGTTGAACACACAACGGTGGCCACCGTCTTCTCCCCTTGACTCCCCCCGACTCCCCACACCGGAGGCCCCAGTGCACCGCCTCTCAGCCCCGCCCGGGAACAGACCCCGCGCCCGCCACGTCCGCCGCCTCGCCGGCGCCGTCGCCGCCGCGCTCGCCCTCGCCCTGGCGGGCGCGGGCCAGGCCTCGGCGGCGGACGTCAACAACACCAGGAACGCCGGCTTCGAGGCGGGACTGGGCGACTGGACCTGTTCGGCGGGCAGCGGGACGACGGTGTCCTCCCCCGTGCACGGCGGCGCCTCCGCGCTGAAGGCGACCCCGGCCGGCCAGGACAACGCCCAGTGCACCCAGACGGTCGCCGTGAAGCCCGACTCCACCTACACGCTCAGCGCGTGGGTGCAGGGCGGCTACGCCTACCTCGGCGCGACCGGCACCGGCACGACCGACGTCTCCACCTGGACCCCGGACTCCTCGTCCTGGAAGCAGCTCAGCACCCGCTTCACCACCGGCTCCGCCACCCACTCCGTGACGGTGTACCTGCACGGCTGGTACGGGCAGCAGGCGTACTACGCGGACGACGTGTCGGTGTTCGGCCCGGACGGGGGCGGCGGCACGGACACCCCGACGGTCCCCTCGGCCCCCGGCGGCCTGAAGGTGTCGGGCACGACGTCCTCGTCTGTCTCCCTCGCCTGGAACCCGGTCTCCGGCGCCACCGGCTACAACGTCTACCGGGGCGGCACGAAGGTGCAGTCGGCCTCGGGCACCTCGGCGACCGTGACCGGCCTCGCGGCCTCCACGTCGTACGGCTTCCAGGTGACGGCGACCAACGCGGCGGGCGAGTCGGCGAAGTCCGCGACGGTCACGGGGACGACGTCCGCGACGGGCGGCGGTGACAACGGCGGCGGCGGTGCCCTGCCGGGGCACGCGGTGACCGGCTACTGGCAGAACTTCAACAACGGCGCACAGGTGCAGAGGCTGTCCGACGTGCCCGCGCAGTACGACATCATCGCGGTCGCCTTCGCGGACGCGACGACCACGCCGGGCGCGGTCTCCTTCACGCTGGACTCGGCGGGCCTGAACGGCTACACCACCGACCAGTTCAAGGCCGACATCGCGGCCAAGAAGGCGGCCGGCAAGAAGGTCGTCATCTCCGTCGGCGGCCAGAACGGCACGGTCTCGGTGAGCGACGCGACGTCGGCGACGAACTTCGCCGACTCGGTGTACTCGCTCATGCGGACGTACGGCTTCGACGGCGTCGACATCGACCTGGAGAACGGCATCAACGCCACGTACATGACGCAGGCGCTGCGGTCGCTGTCGCAACAGGCGGGGTCGTCGCTGGTCATCACGATGGCGCCGCAGACGATCGACATGCAGTCCACGTCGGCCGGTTACTTCCAGACGGCGCTGAACATCAAGGACATCCTGACGGTCGTCAACACCCAGTTCTACAACAGCGGCACGATGCTGGGCTGCGACGGCAAGGTGTACGCGCAGGGCTCGGTGGACTTCCTCACCGCCCTGGCCTGCATCCAGCTGGAGAACGGCCTCTCCCCCAACCAGGTCGGCCTCGGCGTCCCCGCGTCGACCCGCGCGGCGGGCAGCGGCTACGTGGCCCCGTCGGTGGTGAACAACGCCCTGGACTGCCTGGCGAAGGGCACGAACTGCGGCTCGTTCAAGCCGTCGAAGACGTATCCGGCCCTGCGGGGCGCGATGACGTGGTCGACGAACTGGGACGCGACGGCGGGCAACGCGTGGATCAACGCGGTGGGCCCGCACGTGCACGGGCTGCCGTAGGGGCGCCCGGGCCGGCCGCCCCCGTCGTCCCGACGGGGGCGGTCAGCCGATCGGCTCGACCGCGTCGGCGCGCACCTGACGGGTGAACTCGGCGTAGGACGCGAGGTCGATGTCGGAGGCGTCCTGTGTCATGGAGTTCTCGTCCGTGACGCCGATGGCGGCCCCCGTGTTGCCGTCGCCCCACGCGCACACGGGGTAGACGATGGCGGCCCCCCTCTTCTCCTGCCTGAGCACCTCGCACCCGATGGTGGGCCCGCCGTCCTTCGGGAAGTCCTTCGGCCCCCTGAGCAGGGTCACGCCGTCGGCCTGTGTGGCGCCGTGCAGCATGTGGTCGCGCATCTGGTGGGTGTTCTTGAACCGCCCGTACATGCCGCTGAACAGCAGCAGGCCCTTGGTGTTGTCGCCGCCGACGTTGTACTGGCCGACGACGGCCCGCAGGTCCTTGGCGTCCCAGGCGCCGTCGGCCTCGTCCTCGATCTGCCGGCCCTGGGTGTCGGAGAGGTCCTGGGCGAGCGCGTACCGGCCGTCGGCCAGGGTCTTCGGCAGGGTGAGCCGGTACTCGGCCTCCGGGAACCCGCCCACGGCCGCCCGCCCGATGAGCACGAGCACGACCACGAGCGCGACGACCGCGCCGAGGGCCCCGCCCACGATGCCGAGCACGAGCCCGACCCGCCGCTTCTTCGGCGGCGGCCCGGCCCAGCCGTACGGCGGCGGGGGGTACGAGGGGGCGTAGGGCCCCGGCCCGTAGGGCGCCTGATGCGGGGCCGGCCGCGGAGGATACGGACCGTACGGCCCCGGCGGCGGCCCCGGTGGCGACCCCTGCTGTCCGCCGTAGGGCCCCTGCGGGGGCGGCGGTTCGGACGCGTAGGGGTTCGGCGGCGGAGGTATGGACACGTCGGAAGGCTACTTGAGAGCAGGTGACCGGCCATGCCGGTCTTGCCGGCCTTGCTGCCCGGGCCCTCGTGCGCGGCGCGTCCCGGCTGCCGACGGCGAAGCTGCGGCCGGCGGCCCACCGCTCCTATGATCCGCGCATGTGGGCCAAGTGGGTGGGGGCCGCCGTGGCGGCGGGGATGGTGCTCTGGTTCGGGTGGGGGCTGGCGGGATCCGTGAGCACGGGGTGCGAGGCGACGCCCAAGGGGGGATGCGGTGTACCGGACGGCGGTGGGAAGTACTTCGCCGCCGTCATGATCGCGCCGGTGCCGCTTGTCCTCCTGTACAAGACCGGGATCTACCGCAGGGACTGGCGACCGGCTCTGGGTCACCCCGCCGGAGCGGTCGCCGGGGCGGCGGCCGCGTTGAGCATGGGCACCTCCGTCGGCCACTGGATCGTGGCCCTCGTCCTCCTCTCGGTCGGTGCCCTGGTCCCGTGGGCCGCCCGGTTCCACACCGAGCAGGCGCGCGAGGCGAGGCACCGGGAGCGCGAGCGCCGTCTGCGCGAGGAGCGGCGGGAGCGCGCCCGGGCGCGCAGGACCGAGCGACGGCGTGAGCGGCGTCGGCGCCGGAGCCTCGGTGCGTGACGGAGACGCCGCGAGGCGGACCGGCGTCCCGCTCACTTCCCGGCGGCCGCGCGGCGCCGGCGTTTGCCCAGCGGGGCCTGGGAGAGGTCCTCGGCGGTGGAGCGCAGGTTCTTGTGGCCGTAGCCGCGTGCGGTGAGCCATGCCGCCGCCGCGGTCTCGGCGCGTTCCGTCGCCTCCAGGATGTCCTCCTCGGCCTCCCCCTCGTCCAGGAAGCGGAAGGTGAAGGCGGGCCGGGCGGCGATGTCGTAGCTGAGGTGTCCCTCGCGGGTGAAGGACGCGCGCAGCACGTCGTGCTCGGCGGCGTGGGACAGCAGTTCGGCGCGCTGGGCGTCGCTGAGGCCGTCGAAGACGCCGCGGACGGTGACGCGGAAGGTGCGGGTGCTCATCGGGGCAGCGTAGGCGGGGCCGGGGCGGGGCTCCAGCGATTTCGGGGCCCGGGTCAGGGACCGTCCGGCGCGGGCTCGGCGGCGTACTCGTCCAGACGGCGCGCCAGCGACCGTACGAGGGCGCGCAGTTCCGCGGGGCGTTCGACGACGAACGGGCGGTCCAGGGCGGCGAGTACGGCGGGGATCCAGTCCAGCCGCTCCGCCCGGAGCCGTACGTCGGTCCAGTCCGTGCCGTCGTCGGACGGGAGCGGGGAGAGCGTGGCGACGGTCGCCGGGAGGTGGCGGCGGATGTGGTGCTCGTCGGCCCGCACGCGCACGCGCACCTCGTGGGCCCACGGCGTCCGGGCCAGGCCGTCCAGGACCGCCGCCACCGGGTCGAAGTCCGCCGGGGTCTCGAAGGAACCGCCGAGCGCGGTCACGCCGTCGACGCGGTCCAGGCGGAAGGTGCGCACCTCCGCCTCCCCGGCGGCCGGGTCGGCGGCGGTCAGGTACCAGCGGCCGCCGTGCGCGACCAGACCGTACGGCCACACCGTGCGGTCGCTGCGGCGGCCCGTGCGGTCGGTGTACGCGAGCGCCACGGGGCGCCGGTCGCGCGCGGCCTCGGCGAGGGCGAGGAGGAGTTCCGCCTCGTGGGCCCCGGCGGGGCGGGGGCGTGCGGTGAAGTCCGCCGTCTCCAGCAGCGCCTCCAGCCGCCGCCCCAGCGCCTTCGGCAGGACCCGGCGCAGCTTGGCCGCCGCGCTCTCGCTCGCCGCGCCCGACGCGCTGACCGGCCCGGCCCGCCGCGCCACCAGCAGCCCGAGCAGTACGGCGAGCGCCTCCTCGTCCGTGAGCATCAGTGGCGGCATCCGGTAGCCGGGCGCGAGCCGGTAGCCCCCGTAGCGCCCGCGCACCGACTCGACGGGCACCCCCAGCTCCAGCAGGTGACCGGCGTACCGGCGGACGGTGCGCTCGTCGACGCCGAGGCGGTCGGCGAGGTCGGCGACGGTACGGGTGCCGCCGCTCTGGAGGATCTCCAGCAGGGCGAGGACGCGGGTGGTGGAGGTGGTCACCGGAGAATTCTGCCTCCGATACCGGGCGGAACCTGTCCGGTATCCGTTCTAGCGTGGCACGCGTCCCCGACCGGCACACCCTTACGTACGACTGGACCTCTCATGAACCTCGTCTCCCTCCGCGTCATCAGCGACGACGTCACCCGCCTCGTCACCTTCTACGAGGAGGTCACCGGCGTCCCGGCGACCTGGTGGACCCCCGACTTCGCCGAGCTGGCGACCCCGTCGGGCACGCTGGCCCTCGCGAGCGACCGCACCCTGGCGCTCTTCGGCGGCGGCACGGACCTCGCGGCCCCGGCCGCCAACCGCTCGGTGATCATCGAGTTCCGCGTCTCCGACGTCGACGCGGAGCACGAGCGGCTGGCCGCCCTCGGCCACGAGTTCGTCCAGCCGCCGACGACGATGCCCTGGGGCAACCGCTCCGTCCTCCTCCGCGACCCGGACGGCAGCCTGGTCAACCTCTTCACGCCGGTCACGGCCGAGGCGGTGGCGAGGCAGGAGCGCCAGGACGCCTGACCGGGCGGCCCGCCCCCGGTGGCGGAGGGCGGCGTCAGGTACGCAGGTGGGAGGCGCCGTTGAGGTCGACGACGGTTCCCGAGGCCCAGACCGCGGCCGGGGAGGCGAGGAAGTGCACCGTGGCGGCGATCTCCTCCGGCGTCCCGACCCGCCCGAACGGGCTCTCCGCGCGCAGCCGTTCGCCCTCCGGCCCGGACAGTTTCGCCGTCTGCCGTTCGGTGGCGACGAACCCGGGCGCGACGGAGGTGACGGTGATGCCGTGCGGCGCCAGTGCCACGGCCAGCGACTGGCCGAGGGCGTGCAGTGCCGCCTTGGTCGCCCCGTAGGCGGGGAAGTCCGGCTCGCCGCGGAAGGCGCCCCGGGAGCCGACGTTCACGATCGCGCCGTTCGCGCCGCGGTCGACGAGATGACGGGCCACGGCCCAGCTCAGGTCGGCCGCGCCCAGCAGGTTGACGTCGACCATCCGCCGCCAGACCTGCTGCCAGTGCGCCAGCGGGGTCTCCGCGACCGGATGCCGGGTCTCGGCGGTGGGCGCCACGGCCGCGTTGTTCACCAGTACGTCCACCGTGCCGAGCGCGGCCACCGCCTCGGCCGCCAGCCGCTCGGCCGCGCCGGGCTCGCCCAGGTCGGCCCGGAGCAGGGCGTGCCCGGTGCCGGGCAGCTCCCGCAGGGTGCGCTCGGCGTCCGCGCGGCGGCCGGCGTACTGCACCGCGACCCGGTCGCCACCGGCCGCGAAGGCCCTCGCCACCGCACGGCCGATGCCGCGCGAGCCACCGGTGACCAGCACGCCCCTCATCGGCCGGACCCGGCGGGCCGGCGGGCGGCGTGCGGGCACCCGGCGAACGGTCGGTGAGACATCAAGATCCCCTCCAGAGGAGCCCGAGGAACGGTGGCGCACCACCGCCCCCTGGCCCCTCGGTCCTGACGGTCCTAACGGTCCAGCGTGCGCAGGACGCAGAACTCGTTGTCCTCGGGGTCCGTCATGACGACCCAGCCCGCGCCCTCGGTCTGGTCCTCGGCGCGCTTCGCGCCGAGGGCGAGCAGACGGGTGACCTCGTCCTCCGTCGTGCCCTCGACGGGGCTGACGTCGAGGTGGAGGCGGTTCTTGCCCGTCTTGCCCTCGGGGACCGGGATGAAGATCAGCGTCGGCGGCATCTGGCGGGCGCGGAACTCCTCGCGCGTCGGGTCCCAGGAGCCGATCTCCACCGTGTCGCCGTCCCGGTCGATCACCTCCCAGCCCAGGACCGCGCTCCAGAAGGTCGCGAGCCGCTCGGGGTCGTGGCAGTCGACGACCACTTCGATGAGCCTGCTGGTCATGGGTCTCCCAGATGGTGTGGACGAAAGCGACGGCGATCGTACGTCAGTGCGGTGGGTGGGGCACGGGATTTATGCGTGACGGAGCGCCGTACGGACCGGCATGGCCGCCGCACGGCGCTCCGTCAGGAAGCGAGAGGGCGCTGGGGCGCGTTACGCGTCCTCGCCCTTGTCGCGCTTGTCTCCCTTGCCGCCCTTGCCGTCCTTGTCGCCCTCGTCGTCCGGCTTCGCGTCCTCCGGGGCCTCCTGGGCCCCGGCCTCCTCCGCGCCGTCCTCGAAGTACGCGTCCAGGACCTCGTCCAACTGCCGTTCCCACTCCGCGAAACGGGAGCGGGAGGGCGCCTCGATCTCGATGAAGTACCAGCGCGACTGCGGCGTGTGCACGGTCACCGTGAATCGCTTGCCGAAGCGCGGGGTCGCCGTCTCGACCGCCGCGATCTCGTCCCAGCGGAACTCGCACTCCTGGTCGTCCAGGTGGAGCCGGACGCCCGCCGCGTTCGCCAGGATCGAGGCCCGGCGGTCGGAGGCGTCGAACACCGGGCCGTCGGCGGGGACTTCGTCGTCGGCCGGGGCGTCGTCGGGGCCGGTCCCGGCCTCCGCCTCCACCTCTGCCTTCGCTTCCGTCTCGGCGTCCGTCCCGGCCTCGGCCGGCTCCGGGGCCGACGCGGCCGGTTCCGCCGCCTCCGTCGTCTCCTCCGGCTCGCGGGACCCGGGCACCGTCAGGCCGGGGACGTACGCCGGGTCCACTCCGGCGTCCAGGGGCTGCTTGCTCGAACCTATGCGCTGCTCCACAGCGGGCAGTATGGTGCACCATCCTGTGTCCGGTGCAAGCCGCCCCCGCATCGTTATACGAATCCGGCCGCCGCCCGCCGGCGCCCGGTCACAGGAACAGGCTCACCACCGCCGCCACCGCGAACCCGGCCACCGACAGCACCGATTCCAGGACCGTCCACGTCTTCAGCGTGTCCCGCTCGCTGATGCCGAAGTACTTCGCGACCATCCAGAAGCCGCCGTCGTTGACGTGCGAGGCGAAGATCGAGCCCGCCGAGATGGCCATGATGACCAGCGCGGTGAACGCCTGCGAGTGGTGGCCCTCGGACAGCAGCGGCGCCACGATGCCCGCCGTCGTGACGATCGCGACCGTCGCCGAGCCCTGCGCCACCCGCAGCACCAGCGAGATCAGGTACGACAGCACGATCACCGGCAGCCCGACGTCGTGGAAGGTGTCGGAGAGGGCCTGGGCGACGCCGCTGCCCTTGAGGACCGCGCCGAAGATGCCGCCCGCGCCGACCACCAGCAGGATGTTGCCGATCGGCTTCAGCGAGGCCGTCGAGACCGTCTCCAGGGACTTGCGGGACCAGCCGCGCCGGATGCCGAGCAGGTAGTAGGCGAGCAGCAGCGCGATCGTCAGGGCGACGAACGGGTGGCCGAAGAACTCCACCACCGAGCGGCCCGTGGAGGGGTCGAAGGCGATGGAGGAGAAGGTGGCGAGCAGGATCAGGACCAGCGGTGTGCCGATGATCGTGAAGACGACGGACAGCGGCACCGGCTTCTCCGACGGCGTCACGCCCTCCGCCCGCTGCTCGGCCGCGAGGGCCGCCTTGGACTCCTCGGCCGCCTCGACCATGTCCTGCGGCACGGGGACGAAGATCCGCCGGCCGATCCAGGCCGCCCACGCCCACGCGGCCAGCACGGCCGGGATGCCGCAGACGATGCCCATCAGGATGACCCAGCCGAGGTCGACGTGGAGCAGTCCGGCCGCGGCCACCGGGCCGGGGTGCGGCGGCAGGAAGGCGTGGGTCATCGACAGGCCCGCGAGCAGCGGCATGGCGTACAGGACGATGGACTTGCCACCGCGCTTGGCGGCCGCGTAGACGATCGGCGCGAGGACGAAGATGCCGACGTCGAAGAAGACCGGGATGCCGAAGACCAGGCCGGTCAGGCCCATCGCGAGCGGGGCGCGCTTCTCGCCGAACAGGTGCAGCAGCCGCGAGGCCAGCACCTCCGCGCCGCCGGAGACCTCCAGGACCGCGCCGAGCATGGTGCCCAGGCCGATGATGATGGCGACGTGGCCGAGCGTGCCGCCCATGCCGGACTCGATGAGCGAGACGGCGTCGGAGCGCTGCACCGTGCCGAAGAGTTCGGTGACCGACAGTCCGGCGGCCAGGCCGACGGCGATGGAGACCGTGAGCAGCGCCAGGAAGGGCTGCAACCGGATCTTGATGATCAGGAAGAGCAGCAGCGCGATGCCGAGCGCGGCGACCGTGAGCAGTCCGGCGGTGCCGTGGATGAGGGCGATGAGGCCGCCGGTGTGGGGCGGGGTCTCGGGTGCGGAGGCCGCCGCGAGGGCGACCGGGTCTCTCGATATGAGCATGGGCATGACAGCGAGCATTGCGGGGGTCCTCGTGCTTCTCGTGTGAAAGGGGGTGCCATGAGGCTTTCGGGCAGGGGATGGGGGGACGGCGCGGTGCCCCGGCGGGGCGGGGCATCCGCGTCGTGCGTACTCGCGTACGTGTGTACGGGGACGGGTCCCGGAGGTCAGTCCAGTACGGCGAGCGCGTCGATCTCGATGAGCAGGCCGGGCGGCAGGCCGACGTACACCGTGGTGCGGGCGGCCGGGGGCGCGGTGAGCCCCTGCTCCTCGAAGTAGGTGTTGTAGAGGTCGTTCATCTCGGCGAAGTGGTCCACGTCCGTGAGGTAGACGCGGAGCATCATCACGTCGTCCCAGCCCGCGCCGCCCTCCTCCAGGATCGCCTTGACGTTGGCGAGGGTCTGGAGCGTCTGCTCGCGCAGGGTCGGCCCGGCGGGCGTGGGCGCCTTGCCCTCCTCGGCGGGCAGGAAGCCGACCTGGCCGGCGACCTGGAGGATGTTCCCCTTGCGCACGCCGTGCGAGAACTTCGCGGGCGGGGTGGTGTGCGTCCTGGGGGTGAGGGCGGTCTTGTCGGTCATGGGGTGTCCTTTCCGGTGGTGCTTGAAGACGTGCCCGGGGGGCTGCCGGGCGTCCGGCCCGGATACTCGCCGCTGCCCGGCGTCCGGCCCGAGTACTCGCCGCTGATCGCGTCCGCCGTGCGGCGCACGCGCGGGAGGAGGGCGAGGAGTTCCTCGGCGGTGACGACGACGTTGGGCGCCGAGACCGACATCGCGGCGACGACCCGGCCGTCGGCGCCGCGCACGGGGGCGGCGACGCAGTTGATGGACTCCTCGTGGCCGCCGAGGTCGGTGGCCCAGCCCTGCTCGCGCACCTTCTCCAGCTCGCGCAGGAACGCGGCCGCGTGCGGCGTCGAGCGCGAGGTGTACGGCGGGTACTCGAGCCCTTCGGCGACCGCCCGCCGCTCGGCCTCGGGCAGATCGGCGAGGAGCAGCTTGGCCACCGCGGCGACGGTGATGGCGACCGGCTTGCCGATCCGCGAGTACATGCGCACCGGGTAGCGGCTGTCGACCTTGTCTATGTAGAGGACCTCGTTCTCCTCGTGCACCGCGAGGTGCACGGTGTGCCCGCACTCCTCGTTGAGGGCGACGAGGTGGGGGTGCGCGATCTCGCGGATGTCGAGGTTCTCCATCGCCTCCTGGGCGAGGGCGAAGAGCCGGGCGCCGAGCCGGTAGCGCTGGTCGGACTGGCGGTAGACCAGGCCGTGTTCGTGCAGCGTGCGCAGCAGCCGCAGCGCGGTGGACTTGTGCACGTCGAGCCGCTCGGCGACGCCCGCGAGGTCGGCGGGGCCCTCGGCGAGCAGCGGCAGGATGGACAGCGCCCGGTCGACGGTCTGGCTCATGGTCTGCGTACCTCCTCCTCGGCCCGGCCGTCGCCGTCCCGCGTCCGGTCGGTGCGCTCGGTCCAGCCGGGGCCGAGTCGCAGTCTCCCCCACGCCCCGTCGTCCAGGGCGACCAGCCGGTCGGCGTGGTCGCGGGCCGGGGGCGCGGCGAGGTCGCCGTGGACGGTGAGGGCGGCAGCGGCCGTGAGGTGGCCGTGGCGGAGCCGGTCGCGGACGGGCAGCCCGCGCAGGGTGGCGGAGAGGAACCCGGCGGCGAAGGCGTCCCCGGCGCCGACGTGGGCGACGACGTCCACGGCCGGGGCGCCGACGGTGACCTGCGCGGCGCCGGCGCCGAACGCCGTCGCCCCGGCCGCGCCCCGCTTGATCACGACCGTCTCCGGTTCCGGGAGCGCCGCGCGGATCGCCCGGTCGCCGTCCAGGCCCCACGCGGCACGCGCCTCGTCGTCGCCGACGAAGACGAGGTCGGCGCCGCGTGCCAGTTCGAGGAGCACCCGCGGGCCGTCGGCGTCGGCCCACAGCTCCGGGCGGTGGTTGACGTCGAAGGAGACGAGCGGGCGGCGGCCGGTCCGGCGGGCCGTCAGCTCCCGTACCAGTTCCAGGCAGTCGGCGGACAGCGCGGGGGTGATCCCGGAGAGATGCAGGATCCGGCAGTCCCGTACGGCGTCCAGGTCGAGGGTCTCGACGCTCATCGCGGAGGCCGCCGAGCCGGCCCGGTAGTACGCCACCTCGTGGGCGTCGCCGGAGCGGTCCCCGGCGGTGCGGAAGTAGATGCCGGTGGGGCGCGCCGGGTCCCGGCGCACCGCGCCCACGTCGACGCCGTACGCGCCGATCGCCTCCACGAGGTGGTCGCCGAAGCCGTCCGCGCCGACCCGGCTCACCCAGCGCACGGTGTGCCCGGCGGCGGCCAGCGCGCACGCCACGTTGGACTCGGCGCCGCCGATCCCGCGCTCGAAGGCCGGCACGTCGGCGAGCCGTCCCGGCCGCGTGGGCAGGAACGTCACCATGGACTCCCCCAGCGCGACGACGTCGACGGCGGGCGGGTCGGTGCGGTGCGGGCCGGTGGCGGTCACGGCGGCGGGGGCTCCTCGGGGATCCGGTGGGGCGCGGGCTCCGTTGACCCGCGTCGGCCGAGATGTTAGACAGCAGTGAGCGACATACGCAATGAACGTTGCAGAGAATGCAACGGACCTGATCAGGGAGGCTGCATGGCCGTCGACACCACCGGCTCCGCCCTCGACGGGGCGACCGAGGACCCCGTCGCCCGCCTCGCCGCCGAGCCCGTCGGCCACCGCTTCAAGGGCCTCCCGCCGGACGCCGCCCACCTCACCGTCGGCGCGCTCGCGGCCGAGCGGCGCAATCTGTTCACCGGCGGCTTCACCACCCCCGTCCTGGCCCTCTCCGCCGAGCGGCTGGAGCACAACCTCGCGCTGATGGAGGAGTACACCGAGCGGCACGGCCTCGTCTTCGCCCCGCACGGCAAGACCTCCATGGCCCCGCAGCTCTTCCGGCGGCAGCTCGCACGCGGCGCCTGGGGCATCACGCTCGCCCTCCCCCACCAGGTGCGCGTGGCGCGGGAGTTCGGCATCGGGCGGATCTTCGTGGCCAACGAGATCGTCGACGCGGCCGCCCTGCGCTGGATCGCCGCCGAGCTCGCCGCCGACCCGGAGTTCCGGTTCCTCTGCTACGTCGACTCCGTGCGCGGGGTCGAACTGATGGACGCCGCGCTCTCCCCGCTGCCCGAGGGCGGGCGCCCGCTCGACGTGGTCGTCGAACTCGGCGCCGGGGAGGGGGCGCGCACGGGGGCGCGTACGGAGGCGGAGTGCGCGGCGGTCGCCGACGCGGTCGCCTCCACCACCACCCTGCGGCTGGCCGGTGTGGCGGGCTACGAGGGCGAGGTCCCGGACGCCGACCCCGACCGCGTACGGGCCTGGCTGCGCCGGCTGACCGCGCTGGCCGCCGAGTTCGACGCGGCGGGCCGCTTCACGGGGACGGGCCTGGACGAGATCGTCGTCAGCGCGGGCGGCAGCGCCTGGTTCGACGCGGTCGCCGACGTGTTCGCCACGCTGCCCGCCCTCTCCCTGCCCGCGCTCAAGCTGCTGCGCTCGGGCGCCTACGTCTCGCACGACGACGGCCACTACCGGCACGTCACCCCCTTCAACCGGGTCCCGGAGGAGGGCGGTCTGGAGCCCGCGTTCCGGCTGTGGACGCAGGTCGTCTCCCGCCCCTCCCCCGGGCAGGCGTTCGCCAACGCGGGCAAGCGGGACGCCGCCCACGACCTGGACCTGCCCTTCCCCCAGGTGGTACGACGGGACGGCGACGAGCGCCCGGCCACCGGCGTGAGCGTGACCGCGCTCTCCGACCAGCACATGTGGCTGCGCACGGCGGACGGGGCGGACCTGGAGGTGGGCGACTGGATCGGCGTCGGCCTCTCCCACCCCTGCACCTCCTTCGACAAGTGGCAGCTCATCCCGCTGGTGGAGGCGGACGGCACGGTCACCGACTACATCCGCACGTTCTTCTAGACCCGCCCGGACACACCCCTCGTCACGTTCTTCGTCAGGAAGGCCGGTACTCGCCATGGATCCCGTCGACCCCACCGACCGTGCCGACCTCGTCCTGCGTGACGCGGAGGTCGTGGACGGCACCGGTGCGCCGTCCTACCGCGCCGACGTGGCGATCGAGGACGGCAGGATCGTCTCGATCGTCAAGGAGGCGTGGGCCGCGGGCTGCCAGCGCCCGCGCGCCCGGCGGGAGCTGGACGCCGAGGGCCTCGTCCTCGCCCCCGGCTTCATCGACATGCACGCGCACAGCGACCTCGCCCTGCTGCGCGACCCCGACCACAGCGCCAAGGCCGCGCAGGGCGTGACCCTCGAGGTCATCGGGCAGGACGGGCTGTCGTACGCGCCGGTCGACGACCGTACGCTCGCCGAGGTCCGCCGGGCGATCTCCGGCTGGAACGGGATCGGCGACGACATCGACTTCTCCTGGCGCTCGGTCGGCGGGTTCCTCGACCGCCTCGACCACGGCTTCGACGGACAGGGCATCGCCGTCAACGCCGCGTACCTCGTCCCGCAGGGCACGGTCCGCGCCCTCGCCGTCGGCTGGGAGGACCGCCCGGCCACACCCGCCGAGCTGGACCGGATGCGGCGGCTGGTCGCGGAGGGCATGGAGGCGGGCGCCGTCGGCCTCTCCTCCGGGCTGACCTACACGCCCGGCATGTACGCGAACGGTGCCGAACTGGCCGAGCTGTGCCGGGTGGTGGCGTCCTACGGCGGCTACTACTGCCCGCACCACCGGTCCTACGGGGCGGGGGCGCTGGAGGCGTACGAGGAGATGGTCGCCCTCACCCGCGAGGCCGGCTGTCCGCTGCACCTGACCCACGCCACCATGAACTTCGGCGTCAACCGGGACCGGGCGCCCGAGCTGCTCGCCCTGCTCGACGAGGCGCTGGCCGCCGGCGCCGACATCACCCTGGACACCTATCCCTACACCCCCGGCTGCACCACACTCGCCGCCCAACTGCCCAGCTGGGCGGGCGAGGGCGGCCCCGAGGCGCTGCTCGATCGGCTCGCGGACGACGACAGCGCCGAGCGGATCCGCCACCATCTGGAGGTCATCGGCTCCGACGGCTGCCACGGGGTGCCGATGGAGTGGGAGACCATCGAGATCTCCGGCGTGTCCAACCCCGCGCTCGACGAGTACGTCGGCCGCACGGTCCTCCAGTCCGCCCGGGCACGCGGCGAGACGCCCTGGACGACCGCGCGCCGGCTGCTGACCGAGGACCGGCTCGGCACGACGATCCTCCAGCACGTCGGCAACGAGGAGAACGTCCGTACGATCATGCGCCACCCGGCGCACACCGGCGGCTCCGACGGCATCCTCCAGGGCAGCAAGCCGCACCCGCGCGCGTACGGCACCTTCCCGCAGTATCTCGGCACCTACGTGCGGGAGTTGGGGGTGCTCTCGCTGGAGGAGTGCGTCGCCCACCTCACCGGGCGCGCGGCGGCCCGGCTGCGGCTGCCGGACCGGGGGCTCGTGCGCGAGGGCTACCGGGCCGACCTGGTCCTCTTCGACCCGGCGACGGTCGCGCCCGGCGCCACGTTCGCGGAGCCGCGCCGGCTGCCGACGGGGATTCCGTATGTGCTGATCGACGGCCGCTTCGTCATCGAGGACGGGCGGCGCACGGACGTCCTGGCGGGGCGGGCGGTGCGGCGCACCCCGGCGTGAACCGCCCGCCCCGAGGCGCTTTTTTCGGCAGTGGCTCAGGGCTTGGGCAGGGTGCACCCGCTCGCGTTCAGGTTCAGCTTGTTGCCGGCGCCGAAGCAGGCCGGGATGCCGTACGTCTCCTCGGCGTAGTTGATGCCCTCGCGGACGGTGACGGCGCCGTTCTCGTCGACCTCGCAGGGGTTGTTCTCGGTGCAGCGCTCCCCGTCCTCGTTGCCCGTGTTGTTGACGGCGACGACCTTGCCGGTGGCGGTGTCGACGACGGGCGAGCCGGAGGTGCCGCCGATGGTGTCGCAGGCGGAGGTGTAGCGGACGGAGTCCTTCCAGGTCCAGTCGCCCTCCTTCAGCCGGTAGGCGAAGCCGTCGATCGCGCAGCTGTAGATGCGCTTCCAGTACCCGGAGACGACCTTGATCGCGGTGCCGGCCACGGGGTGGGTGCCGTCGAGGGTGAGCGCGCCGATGCCGTAGGAGCTCCTGATCTGCGCGTAGGTGCGGGTGAGCTGGTAGAGCGTGACGTCGGTGTCGGTCATCGTCGAGTACGCGACCTTGCTCGCGCGGAGGGTGGCGACGCGGGTCCCGGCGGAGTCGAGCAGGCCGAACGAGCGGCTGGAGGACTGGTCGACGATCACCTCGCCGGGCTCGGGGAAGCCGGTCTCCAGGCAGTGGCCGTTGGTCAGCACGAGCGCCGGGTCGGTGTCGGCGGAGGCGGGGAGCCGGACGACGGACCCTGAGCAGTTGCTGAGGGCGACGGTGCCGGCGTAGTCGACGGCCCGGAGGGCGGGGGTGGTGGCTTTGGTGGGGGCGGGAGTTGTCGTGGGGGTGGCCGCCGCCGTGGGGGCCGCGCCGGCCCCGGCGATGACCAGGGCGAGGAGCGCGGTGACGAGAGGCTTTCTCATGTGGGGTCCCCTCTGAGACATGACACGGCGGCCGAAGGTCTTCCGGCCGCCGCACGTTGAGTTGTCATGCGCATTGTCAGAGGGGTGGCGTGCGGGGGCAAGGGGCGGTTTTCGGCCGCGCCCTCCCGGGACGCGGGCTCAGTGGCCTCCCCAGCCGCCGCTTCCGCCGCCCCAGCCTCCTCCGCCCCAGCCGCCACCGTTGCCGTGTCCGCCGCCGTAGGGGTTCGACCGGGTGGGGCTGGGGGTGGCGGAGGGCGAGGGGGAGGCGGAGCGGGTGGTGGGCGCGGGCGCGGCGGAGTGGGTGGCGGAGCCGCCGGGCGCGGAACCGTCGTCCGCGTCCGCCCCGCGCGCCGTGGGGGAGGCGGCGCCCCGGGAGGTCCCGGCGGTGGCCGACGGCCGCGCGTCCTCGGACGGGCCGGCCGTGCCGGTGGGGGTACCGGAGGCGGAAGCGCTGGAGGCGGGGGCGGCGGAGTCGGCCGCGTCCGTGGCCGCCGGCCTCGGCCGCGCCGGCTCCTCTCCGCCGCCCGGCGTCCCGGAGGACCCGGAGCCGAAGCCTCCGGCGAGCAGGACGGCGACGCCGGCCACGCCGAGCGCCCCGACGGCGAGGGCCGCGCGCCGGGCGGTACGCGGGCGGCGCGGGGAGAGCCCGGGTTCTTCGGCGCCCGGGTCGGCGGCGGGGTCCGCGGGCACGGCGATCGGGGTCAGTTCGCGGGTCTCGTCGTAGGAGTTCTGCCAGCCGTGGGCGGCGGCCGGGTCCGCGTACCGGTCGTACTCGGGCGTCGTCGCCTCGGCGGACGGGTGATACACGTTCGGGTGAACCGCGGGTGCGTCGCCGTGCTGCCGTGCGTCGCCGACGGTGCCGGCGTCCGCCGCGCCGTCTCCGTACACCCCGGTGTACCCGGTGTTCTCGCCGTGCGCCCCGCCCTCGGGCTGTTGCTGCCATGACACGAGGGCGCATTGTAGGGGCGCGTGGGGCGGTTGGGGCAGGGGTGGGTGACATAGGGAGCAAAGCGGGTCAGCGCCGTACGGGACCCATGTGGTGGGAAACACGACGCGCACCCGCGGACGCGGCCGTAAGCTCACGGACATGCAGGTGATCCAGTCCACGAAGCTCGCCAACGTCGGCTACGAGATCCGGGGCCCGGTTCTCGAGGAGGCGATGCGGCTGGAAGCGGCGGGTCACCGCATCCTCAAGCTGAACACCGGCAACCCGGCCGCCTTCGGCTTCGAGTGCCCGCAGGAGATCCTCGAGGACGTCCTGCGCAACGTCTCCACGGCGCACGGCTACGGCGACGCCAAGGGTCTGCTGGCCGCGCGCCGGGCGGTCGTCATGCACAACCAGACCCTCGGCATCGAGACGGACGTCGAGCACGTCTTCATCGGCAACGGCGTCTCCGAGCTGATCGTCATGGCGATGCAGGCGCTGCTGGACGACGGCGACGAGGTCCTCGTCCCGGCCCCCGACTACCCGCTGTGGACGGCGGCGGTGTCGCTGTCCGGCGGCACCGCGGTGCACTACCGGTGCGACGAGCAGTCCGACTGGATGCCGGACCTCGCCGACATCGAGCGCAAGGTCAGCGACCGCACCAAGGCGATCGTCATCATCAACCCCAACAACCCGACCGGCGCGGTGTACGACCCGTCGGTGCTCAAGGGGCTCACCGACATCGCGCGCCGGCACAACCTGCTGGTCTGCTCGGACGAGATCTACGACAAGATCCTCTACGACGGGGCCACGCACACGCCGACCGCGTCGGTCGCGCCGGATCTGCTGACGCTGACGTTCAACGGGATGTCGAAGGCGTACCGGGTGGCGGGGTACCGGGTGGGCTGGATGGCGATCTCCGGCCCGCGCGCCCACGCCGACTCGTACATCGAGGGGCTGACGATCCTGGCGAACATGCGGTTGTGCGCGAACATGCCGGGGCAGCACGGGGTGGTCGCCGCGCTGAGCGGACGGCAGACGATCCAGGACCTGGTGCTGCCGGGCGGGCGGCTCAAAGAGCAGCGGGACGTCGCCCATGAACTGCTGACGCGGATCCCCGGCGTGACGTGCGTCAAGCCGAAGGGGGCGCTGTATCTGTTCCCGCGCCTCGACCCCAAGGTCTTCAAGATCAAGGACGACCGGCGGATGGTCCTCGAGCTGCTGCGCCGGGAGAAGATCATGGTGGTGCACGGCACGGGCTTCAACTGGCCCGACCCGGACCACTTCCGCGTGGTGACCCTCCCCACGGTCGCCGACCTGACATCGGCGATCACCCGCATCGGCCACTTCCTGGACGGCTACGGACAGGTGTGAGGCGGGGTCGCCCGCCCGGAACGGCAGCGCGCGCGAGGCCGGCCTCCGAGCGGCGCCTGGACAGGCTCTACGCAGGCCGTGCTCCGGTGGTCTCGCCGTTCGCTTCGATCCAGCGCCGGATGGCCTCGGCCTCCCTCGGACGTCCCAGCCCCAGGAGCAGGCGCGCCTGTAGATCCAGCACTGAGCCGAGCGGCACAGGGAAACGTCCAAGCCCTGCCGCGGCATGCCTGCGGTAGATCTCCACCGCCTCCGCCGTCGCCCGCAAGGCTGCGGATGCACCCTGCCGCGCCGCATGACTCACCTGGGCCCAGGCAAAGAGTGAGCGCGCCAGAACGGGTTCGTAGGCAGCCGGGTTCCCCAGCGCCAGCCGTCGGCTGACCGCGACGGCTTCCGCCAGCACGGACAATGCTTCGCGACGCCGTCCCGCCTCGTACAGCAGGCTGCCCAGGTTGGACAACGAATCGACGAGATCGGACTCGTGGGCCGCCGGGTCGGCCGCCGCCGGCCGACGGTGCATCGCAACGGCTTCCTCGGTGGCGGACAGGGCTTCCCCTCGCCGCCCCACCGCCGCCGACAAGGCTCCGAGGTTGCGCAACGAGCCTGCGAGATCGGACTCATGGGCTGCCGGGCTCTCCCGCACCAGCCGACGCCGGATGTCCACCGCCTCCTCAGTGGCGGACAGGGCCTCCGGCTGCCGCCCCGCTTCGCGCAGGGATACACCGAGGTTGAACAACGAGACGGCGAGATCGGGCTCGTACATCGCCGGTTCGCCCACCGCCAGCCGACGCCGGATGTCCACCGCCTCGCACTCCGCGGCAATCGCCTCTTCCCATCGTCCCAACTGGCCCAACAGGACACCGAGGGCGGTCAACGACACGGTGAGGACGGGTTCATGGGTCGCCGGATCGCCCAGCGCCAGTCGCCGGTGGACCCCGACCGCTTCCTCCCTCGCGGACAGGGCCTCCTGCCGCCGCCCGGTCTCGGACAACACGGTGCCGAGGTTGGTCAACGAGGCAGCGAGATCGGGGTCGTAGGCAGCCGGGCCGTCCTCCGCCAGCCGGCGTCGGATCTCCACCGCCTCCCCACTGACGGACAGGGCCTCCTGCCCCCGCCCCACCCTCAGCAACTGGACGCCGAGGTTGGACAGCGAGACAGCGAGGCCGGGTTCGTGGGCCGCCGGGTCCTCCTCCGCCAGCCGGCGCCGGATGCCCACCGCTTCCTGCTCCGGTGCCAGCGCCTCCTGCCATCGCTCCGTCTCGGACAGCAGGCTGCCGAGGTTGGACAACGAGGCGGCGAGATCGGACTCGTACGCCGCCGGGTTCTGCTCCGCCAGCCGGCGCCGGACACCCACCGCCTCCTCGGTGACGGACATGGCCTCCCGCTGCCGACCCGCCTTCAGCAGCAGGGGACCGAGGTTCGACAACGCCAGGGCGAGGTCGGCCTCGTAGGCCGCCGGATTGGCCGCCACCAGCCGGCGGTAAGCCGTGACCGCTTCCTCGATCGCGGACACGGCCTCCGCTTCCCGCCCCACAGCCGACAACCGGTTGCCGAGATTGGACAACGCATCGGCGAGGTCGGGCCCGTAGACGGCCGGATCATTCGCCTTCAGTCGACGCAGGATCTCCACCGCCTCCTCGGTCACGGCCAGGGCTTCGTGTCGCCGCCCCACGTCCGACAGCGAAGCCCCGAGGCTGGACAGCGAGGCCGCGAGCGCCGGCTCGTGGGCCACCGGGTTCTCCCGCACCAGCCGGCGCCGGATCTCCACCGCCTTCTCGATGGCGGACAGAGCCTCCGACCGCCGCCCCCTGTCGAACAACCGATGGGCCAGGGCGGACAGGGAGAGGGCGAGGCCGGGCTCGTGGGCGACCGGGTCGTCGGCCACCAGCCGGCGCCAGATCTCCACCGCCTCCTCGACGGCGGACAGGGCCTCCGCGCGCCGCCCCACCGCCGACAGATAGGCACCGAGGTCGCACAACGAGCCGGCGAGGCTCGGCCGGTGCGCGGCGTCGGCGCGGGTGAGGTCGCGCCAGGCCCGCACGGCGTGCCGGCCCGAGACGAGCGCTTCGTCGCGCAGCCCGGCGTGATGCCGCCGTACCGCGAGGGTGTCCTGGGTGTGAGCGCGGGCGACGGGGTCGTTGTCGGTGGCCAGGCGGTGACGGGCCACACGCGCGACGACGGCGGCGATGCCGACGTCGAGGTCCGCGTGCCGGCCGCTGGGGAGATGCGGCTCGATGGCCTCCAGAACGGTGATGTCGAGGGCGTCGAGGTCGGCCAGCGCGACCAGCGCCGTACCGCCCGCCCGCAACGCCAGTTCCGGGTGGTCGAGCAGCAGGGGGCGGAGCTGGCCGGTGGCGATGTGGGGCCAACGGCGAGCAGTCTCGATCAGCACGGTCAGCGCGTCGCGCGTCCACGGCTCGACGGTACCCGTGGGCGCGAGGAGGCGTGCGGCGACTCCGTGCGCCCAGTCGTCGGTGACCGCCCCGGACACCGGGTGGGTGCCGGCGGAGTCGTGCGGATCGGCGGGGGTGCTCAGGCCGAGGAAATCCTCGCCGAGACGGTCGGGATGGAGCGGTTCCAGCACGATGGCGGTGCGGGCGGCGCTGCCGTGCGGCGAGGGGTAACAGAAACGGTGGTCGTCCAGGAGGGTGTTGGCGTCGGCGACGGAGTCGGCGAGACCGACCCGGTGAAGGGCGTTCTGACCGTGGGAACGGGCCAGGGAGCGGGTGAGGGTGGCGGTCAGCACGGTGCGTCCCATGGCTTCCGGCGTGGTGGTCAAGGGTGAGGACGAGCGCCGGTGCAGAGCGCCCCAGTGGGCGCGTTCACGCTTGAGGAGGTAGGCGGAGGCACGGGCCGGGTCGACGGGGGCGATGTCGTGGTGCAGGTGGGCGTCGACGGCGGCCAGAGCGGCGATGTGAACCGTCAGTACCTGGGCGTAGTCCTCGTCCGTCCCGAGATCCACGGGCGGCCTGATCTGGCCGGCCTCCTCGGAGGGGAGGCCCAGATGCTCGGCGAAGTGGTCGCGGGCCTCGTTGAACCGGGCGACGCGCTCGGAGGCGTCCTGCGCCAGGGGCGACAGGGGATGCGTGTCGGCCGGTACGTCGAGCGTGTCGCCGATCCACGTCTCCAGGCTCTCCCACCAGATGCCTGCCGGCCGGGCGAGCAACAGGACTCGCACCGGAAGGCGGGTGCGGTGCGGCAGCGGCTCCCGCAGCAGCCGGTGCAGGTCGGACATGGGCCAGCGTTCGGCGTAGTCGACCACCAGCAGGATGCCGACCGCGGCTCGGGGAAGTGGGCCGGTGTCCACGGGCTCGGCCTCGGCCTCGTTGAGGACCGCCTGCCACACCGTCCATCCCGCCCTGCGGCTCAGCTCGGCGAAGTGAGCGGCCAGCCGGGTCTTCCCCTGTCCACCGGGCCCGTGCAACAGCCTGACGCCCAGTCTGGTGGCCGGATCCTCACGCCAGTCCGTCAGCCGGTCGAGATCGTGGCGGCGACCGGTGAAGGGCACCACCTGGTGCGCTGCGCGCAGCAGCCTGGAAGGCTGCTCGGCCAGCATGCGGGTGGACAGGTCCCGCGGCTCGGCGGGGAAGTCCTCGATCCGGTAGGCGGGCTTCCACTGATGGACGAACTGGACGTGTTGGGTGCCCTGGCCGACGAGTAACGCCGCGGGGCCGTGGAAGGTACTGCCCTGTACACCGCCTCTGCCCACGGTGCCGTCGCTGGGCGTGGTCATGGCCGGAAGTCGAAGCGGACATCCTGCCGATTGTGCTCACCGGCCTGGAAGGCGGTGGGACCGTTGAATGTGTTACCGGACACCAACCCTGCGTCGCCGGTCGTCGCGGGAGCGGCTTCTTCCAACAGTTGCCGCAGTTCGACAGCGGCCCGGGAACGCTGATCGTCGTCCGCCAAGTTCTCGAACAACGTCTCGATACGGGTCTGCCACGCAGCCTCCTGGCGCATGCGGATCCGTTCGGCCGCGCCGGCCCCGGCCCCGGCCCCGGCCCCGGCCCCGGCCCCGGCCCCGGCGAGATCAACCGCGCTCTGGTCCAGCCGCTCCAGTTCTCCGCGCTCCCGCTCGGCGTCACCGCGCCCGAACCACCGCGCCAGCCGGCTGCGCAGCCCTTCCCACATATCGCTCCCGGCCGCCTGCACCACTGCGGAACCCCCTGCCGCGGCCAGCGCCGTCAACGCCTCGGGCAACATCCGATCCCCCTGTTGTCGCTCATCACTCGTGAGGTCGAAACGTAGCGCCGTCCCAGTCCCCGTGCACCCCTCACCAGTTACTTCCTGGATTCGCTCAACCTTAGACCCGATCTAAGCTAGGATGGCATCTCGCAGGCACAGGAGGCCATCCCCCATGTACGAACCGATCCGCACCAAGTCGGTCCACACGATGGCCGGCGCCCCCTCCGACTTCCCGCACCGTTCGCGGGAGGAGGAGTTGGACATCCAGCTCGCCGGTCACCTCGCCGCACTGCTCGCGGTGACCGACGAGCTCCGCGCCCTCGTCCCCTCCCCCGCGCTGGACGAGTCCGCCGAGCGGGTCGCCACGCAGGTGGGACGGCTGCGCGGCGGCGGCCCGCCGGCCCGTGCCGCGGTGCCCGCACCGGCGCCCGGTGCCGCGCAGGACACCCACGCCCGCGCCACCGCCCTGCACCGCCGCGCGCACGCACTCGCCGGCCGCGCCCTGGTCGTCGCCGCCTCCCGCGCGGACACGGCCGCCGCGATCCTCTCCGCCGAGCAGATGGACGTCCACGCGCACGCGGCCAGGACGGCACCGGCCGTCACCGAACCCCGGCAGCTCGCGTCCCACTGACGCGGGTCCGCCTCCCGAAAAAAGCGGCCCCGGTCCGCGCGCCCCCGCAGCGGCGCGCGGGCCGGGTGCCTCACGGCCCCCGGCATCCGCCCCCCAAGCCCGCGGCCCCGCACGCCATTGTGCGGGGCCGTTTCGCCGTGGCGGGCGCCGGCCGACGAGGAGCGCGGCCGGCCCGCCGCGGACGTATCCCCGGCGGCCGGGCTCGCCCCGGCCGCCGTACGGTGCCTGGTGTCCGTCGGGCCGGGCGGCTCAGCCCAGGCGCCGCACCAGCGCCCGGTACTGGTCCCACAGCTCCCGCGGGGTGTGCTCACCGAACGTGTTCAGGTGCTCCGGCACCAGCGCCGCCTCCTCGCGCCACGCCTCCTTGTCGACCGTGAGCAGGAACTCCAGGTCGGCCTCGGACAGGTCGAGCCCGGCGGTGTCCAGCGACTCCTTCGTCGGCAGGATGCCGATGGGCGTCTCGACGCCGTCGGCCTTCCCCTCCAGCCGCTCGACGATCCACTTCAGCACGCGCCCGTTCTCGCCGAACCCGGGCCAGACGAACTTGCCCTCGTCGTTCTTGCGGAACCAGTTGACGTAGTAGATCTTCGGGAGCTTCGCCTGGTCCTTGTCGGCGCCGACCTCGATCCAGTGGCCCATGTAGTCGCCCATGTTGTAGCCGCAGAACGGCAGCATGGCGAACGGGTCGCGGCGCAGTTCGCCGACCTTGCCCTCGGCGGCGGCGGTCTTCTCGGAGGCGACGTTCGCGCCGAGGAAGACGCCGTGGTTCCAGTCGAAGGACTCCGTCACCAGCGGTACGGCGGTGGCACGCCGGCCGCCGAAGAGGATCGCCGAGATCGGTACGCCCCGGGGGTCCTCCCATTCGGGCGCGATGATCGGGCACTGGGCGGCGGGGGTGGTGAAGCGGGCGTTGGGGTGGGCGGCGGGCTCGTCGGAGTCCGGGGTCCAGTCCCGGCCCTTCCAGTCCGTAAGGTGGGCCGGCGTCTCCTCCGTCATCCCCTCCCACCACACGTCGCCGTCGTCGGTGAGCGCCACGTTGGTGAAGACGGAGTTGCCCCACAGCGTCTTCATCGCGTTGGCGTTGGTGTGCTCGCCGGTGCCGGGGGCGACGCCGAAGAAGCCGGCCTCCGGGTTGATGGCGTACAGCCGGCCGTCCTCGCCGAACCGCATCCAGGCGATGTCGTCGCCGATGGTCTCCACCGTCCAGCCGGAGATCGTCGGCTCCAGCATGGCGAGGTTGGTCTTGCCGCAGGCCGAGGGGAAGGCGGCGGCGACGTACTTGGGCTGCCCGGTGGGCGGGGTCAGCTTCAGCACCAGCATGTGCTCGGCGAGCCAGCCCTCGTCGCGGGCCATGACGGAGGCGATGCGCAGGGCGTAGCACTTCTTGCCGAGCAGCGCGTTGCCGCCGTATCCGGAGCCGTAGGACCAGATCTCGCGGTCCTCGGGGAAGTGCGAGATGTACTTGGTGCTGTTGCAGGGCCAGGGGACGTCCTGCTCGCCCTCGGCCAGCGGGGCGCCGACGGTGTGCACGGCCTTGACGAAGAAGCCGTCCTCGCCGAGTTCCTCCAGGACCGGCTGACCCATGCGGGTCATGGTGCGCATGGAGACGGCGACGTACGCCGAGTCCGTGATCTCCACGCCGAGCGCGGAGAGCGGGGAGCCCAGCGGGCCCATGCAGAACGGGACGACGTACATCGTGCGCCCGCGCATGGAGCCGCGGAACACGCCCCCCTCGCCGTCGCGCCCCCGGAAGATCTCCCGCATCTCGGCGGGGTCCTTCCAGTGGTTGGTCGGGCCCGCGTCCTCCTCCTTCGCGGAGCAGATGAACGTACGGTCCTCGACGCGCGCCACGTCCGAGGGGTCGGAGGCGGCGTAGTAGGAATTCGGCCGCTTGATCGGGTCGAGCCTGGTGAACGTGCCCTTGGCGACGAGCTCCCCGCACAGGCGCTCGTACTCGGCCTCGGAGCCGTCGCACCAGACCACGTTGTCCGGCTGCGTCAGTTCGGCGATCTCGTCGACCCACGAGATCAGTTCCTGATGGCGGGTGGGGACGGTGGGGGGAACGGTGGTGGGAGCCGCGATGTCGCGCGCCACGATTGCTCCTAGATGAGGGGTTTTGTATTGGAGGCCCCGTGGGGGCTGCGACCCGGATGCGTCACGGCGTCGATCCCTCGGCGCTCATCCGGTGCCGACCGCACTCATTTGATCATCCGACTCTGCCGCCCATATGTCCAGAGGGCCGCACAACTGAGCGGCGTGAGCAATGCCACTTGAGAGCGGGTTTCTTCTCGTCCGGAATGGGTTCCGCGAATCCGGCGGTGCACACCTGTGGGAGCATGTGTGCGAGTGACCGCATACTGCGGGGGTGGCCGCCCCCGCAGGAGTGGCCGCGTGCCGCATGGGGGGCCGCGTGCGGCACCGGTGGCCGTCCGGATTTCGTCCGCACGAGAACCGGACTCACGCGTAACTTACGGTTCCGTAGGTACGATGCCCCGCATGACTGCGCCCGTCCCCGACGCGCCCACGGATACGCCGGCCGCCGCCGGCCGTGGTCCCGTGGCGCTCTCCCTTCCCCATCCGGCCAAGCCGAGGCTCCGCGGCTGGCTGCATCTCGGCATGTTCCCGACCGTCCTCGTCGCCGGCCTGGTCCTCACCGCGCTCGCCGACTCCCCACGGGGCCGGATCGCCTGCGGGATCTACATACTGACCGCCTGCCTGCTGTTCGGCGTGAGCGCGCTGTACCACCGGGGCAACTGGAGCCCACGCATGGACGGCGTACTGCGCCGCCTGGACCACGCCAACATCTTCCTGATCATCGCGGGCACCTACACGCCGCTGACCATGCTGCTCCTGCCGGAGGCGAAGGGGCAGTGGCTGCTGTGGGGCATCTGGGCGGCGGCCGCGGCCGGCATCGTCTTCCGGGTGTTCTGGGTCGGCGCCCCACGCTGGCTGTACACCCCGTGCTACCTCGCCATGGGCTGGGCGGCCGTCTTCTACCTGCCCGACTTCCTGCACACCGGCGGCATCGCCGTCCTGGTCCTGGTCGTCGTGGGCGGCCTGCTCTACAGCGCGGGCGGCGTGGTCTACGGCATCAAGCGTCCCAACCCGTCACCGCGCTGGTTCGGCTTCCACGAGGTCTTCCACTCCTTCACGCTCGCGGCGTTCGCCGTGCACTACGTGGGGATCTCCCTGGTGGCGTACCAGCACGCGTAGACCGTCCCCACCCACGCACGACCGCGCACGACAGGGCCACGGCGTCACGCCGTGGCCCTTCGCGCATGCGGGCGAGCGGGCCGGCACCGGCCGGGCGCTCTGCCCGGGCGCTCCACCCGGGCGCTCTCCCCGGGTGTTCCGCCCGGGCACCCGCCGAGCGCCCCCGCCCCCGGCCCCGTCCCGGCCCCGGTGCTCCGAGGCCGCCGCCCGCCGGAAAATCCCGGGGCCGTTCCCCCGCCCCCGTGCCATCCTGGCCGGGTGAACGGACCGGAGATCCACATCGAGTTCGCCCCCGAGCTGCACCTGTTCGTCCCCGCCGCACGGCGCGGCGGCGCGAGTACGGCCGTCACCGACGGCGTCTCCACGCTCGGCCATGTCGTCGAGTCGCTCGGCGTGCCCCTCACCGAGGTCGGCGCGCTGGTGGTGAACGGCCGCGAGGTCCCGGCCTCGCACGTCCCCGCCGCCGGCGAGTCCGTCGCCGTACGGCCCGTCGCGCGCCCCCAGCGTGTTCCGGGCGCCCCCTTGCGCTTCCTGCTCGACGTCCACCTGGGCACCCTCGCGCGCCGGCTGCGGCTGCTCGGCGTCGACACGGCGTACGAGTCCCTCGACATCGGCGATCCCGCGCTCGCCGCCCGTTCCGCCGCCGAACGGCGTGTGCTGCTCAGCCGCGACCGGGGGCTGCTGCGCCGCAGGGAGCTGTGGGCGGGCGCGTTCGTGTACAGCACCCGCCCCGACGAACAGCTGCGCGAGGTCCTCGACCGCTTCGCGCCCGAGCCGCACCCGTGGACCCGGTGCACCGCCTGCAACGGGCTGCTCCGCGCGGCCACCAAGGAAGAGGTCGCCGCACAGCTCGAAGGCGGCACGCGGCGCACGTACGACGTGTTCGCGCAGTGCCGGGAGTGCGGGCGGGCCTACTGGAAGGGCGCTCACCACGACCAGTTGGAGGCCATCGTGGAACGCGCCCTGACCCACGACCGCCCGGCGGACCGGGCCCGTTAGGGCCCTGGCCCCCGGCTCCCGGCTCCCCGCCCTCGCTCCCGCTCCCGTGGTCAGCCGCCCAGCGCCGTGCGCAGGCGGTCGACGTCGGTGGTGGGAGCGTCGCAGACGAAGCCCCGGCAGACGTAGGCGGTCGGGGCGCCCTGCTTCAGGGGGCGGTCGGCGAGGAGGGGGAACTCCTCGCCGTGTTCGGGGCCGGCGGCGACGACCGCGCCCGGGGCCGTGGCGAGGAGCGCCGTGCGGTGCAGGGCCCTCGTGGCCTCGTCCTCCAGGGACGGGCCGACGACCGCCACCTCGCGCGGGCCGTCGAGCAGCGCCTCGGCGACCGCGAGGCCCCAGCCGATGAAGCGGGGGGCGCGCGGGGCGAGCGTGCGCACCACGCCGAGCGCCTGCTCCGCGGCGGTGCGGTGGGCGTCGGACCCGGTGTGCGCGGCGTACGACAGCAGGGCGCCCGCGGCGGCGGTCCAGCCGGAGGGGGTGGCGTTGTCCGTGGGGTCCTGCGGCCGGCGGATCAGCCGCTCGGCGTCGGCCGCCGTGTCGTACAGCGTGCCCTCCTCGCCGGTGAACCGGGTGCGCACATGGCCGAGGAGCAGCCCGGCGAATTCCAGCCAGACGCCCTCGCCGGTGACGTGCGCCAGCGCGAGGAAGCCCTCGGCGACGTCCGCGTAGTCCTCCAGTACGCCCGCGTGCGCGCCGGCGCGTCCGTCCTTGGACGTACGGACCAGCCGGCCGTGCTCGTCCAGGTGCAGCCGGACGAGGAGGTCGGCGGCGCGGAGCGCGGCGTCGACCAGGTCGGGGCGGTCGAAGTAGGCGCCGGTCTCGGCGAGCGCGGCGATCGCGAGCCCGTTCCAGGCGGCGACCACCTTGTCGTCGCGGCCGGGGGCGGGGCGCGCGGACCGCGCGGCGAGCAGCCGGGTGCGCACGGAGGCGATCCGCTCCGCGTCGAACACGCCGTCGGACTGCGGGAGTTGCAGCACGGACTGCCCGTGCTCGAAGGTGCCCTCGTCCGTGACGCCGAAGTGCCGGGCGGCGAGCTCGGCGTCCTCCTCGCCGAGAACCTCGGCGAGCTGAGCGGGCGTCCACACGTAGTAGGCGCCCTCGACGTGCCTGCCCGTGCCGTCGTCGCTGTCGGCGTCGAGCGCGGAGGCGAACCCGCCCTCGGCGGTGCCCAGTTCACGGACCATGAAGTCGGCGGTCTCCAGCGCGACCCGCCGGGCGAGGCCGGAGCCGGTGGACCGCCACAGGTGTGCGTAGACACGGCACAGCAGGGCGTTGTCGTAGAGCATCTTCTCGAAGTGCGGCACCACCCAGTCGCGGTCGACGGAGTAGCGGGCGAAGCCGCCGCCGAGCTGGTCGTAGAGGCCGCCGCGGGCCATCCGCTCGCAGGTGTCCGCCACCATGTGCAGCGCGCCCTCGGAGCCGGTGCGGGCGTGGTGGCGCAGCAGGAACTCCAGCACCATCGACGGCGGGAACTTCGGCGCCCCGCCGAAGCCGCCGCGCTGCGCGTCGTACTCGCGGGTGAGCCCGAGCAGTGCCTGCGCCAGTTCCTGCTCGCCGGGGACCTGCGCGGTGCCGTACGCCAGTTCGCGGCCGGCGAGGTCCCGGGTGATCTTCCCGGCGACGTCGGCGACCTCCTCCCGGCGCTCCGTCCACGCCTGGTGCACGCCTTGGAGGATCTGCCGGAAGGAGGGCGAGCCGTGGCGGGGGGCGGGCGGGAAGTAGGTCCCGAAGTAGAACGGCTCGGCGTCCGGGGTGAGGAAGACGGTCATCGGCCATCCGCCGTGCCCGGTGGCGGCCTGGACGGCCTCCATGTACACGGCGTCGACGTCCGGACGCTCCTCGCGGTCGACCTTGACGGACACGAAGTGCTCGTTCATGTACGCGGCGGTCGCCTCGTCCTCGAAGGACTCGTGCGCCATGACGTGGCACCAGTGGCAGCTGCTGTAGCCGACGCTGAGAAGTACGGGCACATCGCGGCGGCGCGCGTCCTCGAAGGCCTCCGGGGACCAGGGCCACCAGTCGACGGGGTTCTCGGCGTGCTGGAGGAGGTAGGGGGAGGTCTCGTGGGCGAGTCGGTTGGACAAGGTGCGCCTTCCGCTGAGCTGACCGAGCGTCCGCGGCACCGGGCCGCGTACCTCACCTTACGAAGCCGCCGGGCGAATGGGGCGCGGCGAACTGCGCGATAAGCCCCCACCCGCCCGCAGGCGCTCGACAGCACGCACCCCCGCGCTATGAGGCCCCCACCCCCCACGCCCCCTGTCGCACCGGCCGTCCGCCAAGGACACTGGTGGCGGATGGCCGGTGCGACAGGGGGAGCGTGGCATGCGGGACGCGCATCGCGCGGAGGCGGAGCGGTTGTTGGCCCGGGCCGTGGAGGAGGAGGTGCGCCGCTCCGGCGGCCGCACGGACGGCGGCGTCCTGCTGTCCCGCGCCCGCACCGCCCTGGACGCGATGGCGGGGGCGGCGGCCGAGGAGTACGAGGCCTACACCCGCGCCCTGGACGACGCGGAGGCCGGCCGGCAGACGTTCGCCCAGCGGTACGCGAAGGCGGGTGCCGGCACCGCCCTGATGGTCGCGGGCGTCGCCGCCCTCGCCGCCGTCGTCTCCGACGTCGCCCTCGGCACGGGCACCGGCACCGCGATCGGCGCGGGCGTCGCCGTCGGGGTCGTCGGGGCCGCCGCCACCGTCGTGAAGGTGGGCGCCGCGCACGTGCCCGCCGCCCACCACCAGGCGGGCGCGCTCGGCCAGCCCGGCGGCCCGGAACAGCTCCGGCTCCAGTGGCTGACCGCGCTGGAGGTGCGCGGCATCCGCCCGTTCCTCGACCAGCAGCGCGTCCTCGCCGCCTCCACCGGGCCGGCCAACAGGACCGCGCCCCGGCTGCGCGGCAGCGACAAGAGCGCCGCCGCCCGCAGCCGCAACGTGCTCGCCCAGTCCTTCGGACAGCTGCCCGAACCCGTCGACCGGTTCGCGGGCCGGCGCACGGAACTCGCGCGGATCGCGCAGTGGGTGCACGCGGCCCGCGCGAGCACCGAGACCCGGCCCACCGTGGTCGTCCTGCACGGCGCCCCCGGCGCGGGCCGCACCTCGCTGGCGCTGCGCGCCGCGCACGACCTGCGCGACCAGTTCCGCGGCGCGTGCGTCGTCGATCTGCGCGGCGACAGCCCCGAGGAGCCGCCGCTGTCCACCCGCGAGGCGCTGCTGCACATGCTCAACCGACTCGGCGCGCCCCGCGAACAGTTGCTGTTCCGGGAGCGCTCGGCACCGGACCAGCAGGTCAAACGGCTGGGCGAGCTGTACGACCGCCATCTGGCGGGCCTGCCGGTGACGATCGTCCTGGACGACGCGCACGACGTGGCGCAGGTCCGCGCGCTGGTCCCGGAGCACTCCGAGAGCCTGATCCTCGTCACCGCCCGGGAACCGCTGGCGCTGCCGCCGGACCTGTCCGCGTGGGTGCACGAGCTGCCCGTGCGACCGCTGGACGCGGCCGGTGCGGAGGAGCTGTTGAAGACGTCCGCGCAGGATCCCTCGGGGCCGTACGACGCCGAGTCGGCGGAGCGGATCCGGGAGCTGTGCGGCGGGCTGCCGCTGGCGCTGCGGCTGGCCGGCTCCTCGCTGGGGCCGCGCACCCCGCAGCGGCTGGCCGCGGACCTGGGCGCGTACGGGCCCGTCGAGCCGGTGGAGCGGGCCCTGTGGCTGCGCTACACCGACCAGCCCGACGGCGCCCGTCGGCTGCTGCGCCGGCTGGCGCTGGCGGGCCGGGCCTCGCTGGGCGCCGCGGCGGCCGCGTCCCTGCTGGCGACGGACGAGCAGGAGGCGGCCCGGCACCTCACCGCGCTGGCCCGGGCGGGCCTGCTCGACCACGTCCGCGGCGACCGCTACCGGCTGCACGACCTCGTACGGGCGTTCGCGGCGGCCCGGCTGGCCGACGAGGAGGAGCCCGCCGAGCGGGCGGCGGCGCAGGAGCGGCTGATCGCGAACTACGCGGAGCTCGCCGACTCGGTGCTGCGGCTGGTCGACGGCAACATGTCGACCCGCTCCGACCGCTTCGGCTCGCACGGCTTCGTCTCGCTGGACGCGGCCCTGCACTGGCTGGACGACGAGTCGAGCTTCATCACCGCGGCCCTGCGGCACGCGGAGGGCGTCGACCAGGCGGCGGTGCTGAACCTCCTCGGCGCGCTGTGCGACTACTGCCTGCTGCGCGGCGACCTGTACCGGCTGGGCGAGATCAGCGAGCTGGCGCAGTCGGTGGGCCAGGGGCTGCTGGTGCGGTCCGTGCAGTGGCGCACCGGTATCGCCGCACGTCAGCTCGGCGAGCTGGACCGGGCCCGGACCACCCTGACGTCGGTCGTGGACCTCTACCTGGAGGCGCACCACGACGCCGGTGCGGCGCGGGCGCTGTGCTCGCTCGGCATCACGCTGCACCACCAGGGGCAGCTGGCGCAGGCGGCGGCGAAGCTGCGCGAGGCGATGGACCTCCAGGCGGCGCCGGAGCTGGCGGCGGACCGGGCATGGACGATGCACGCGCTGGCGGCGGTGGAGCGCGACCGCTCCCGGCTGGCCGAGGCGCTGGAACTCCTCGACGAGGCGCTCACGCTGCACCGGCGCAACGACTCCGTGCACGGCGAGGCCTGGACCCACTACCAGCTCGGCCAGCTCGCCCTGCGGATGGGCGACCCGCACCGCGCGGAGGCGGAGCTGCGGGCCGCCCTCGATCTGTACGGCCGCACGCGCGACGGCCGCGGCGAGGCCTGGGCGCTGACCCAGCTGGCGCGGACGCTGCTGGTCGGCGGCGAGGCCGCGCAGGCGGTGGACGCGCTGCGCCGGGCGGCCGTACGGCACCGGGAGAACGAGGACGCGCGGGGCGAGGCGTGGACCGTGTACTACCTGGGCCAGGCGCTGGAGGAGACCGGCGACCTGGACCGGGCGGTGCGCGAGCTGGAGCGCTCGCGCACGATGTTCTCCCGGATGCGGGACGTGTACGGGCTGGCGTGCGCGCGGCACCACTCGGCGCGGGTCACCCGCGACCAGCGGGCCGCGCAGACCGGTTCGCTGCGCAACTCCGGCTTCGCCCGGCAGCTGCTCGTCGACGCGCGGGCCGACTTCCAGCGCATCGGGGTGGCGCACGGCGAGGCGTGGACGTGCTTGGAGCTTGCGGTGGTCGACGCGGGCAACGCGCGGACCCAGGCCGCGCTCGGGCTGTGCGACGAGGCGCTCGGCCTGTTCACGTCGTACGGGGACCGGCGGGGCGAGGACTGGGCCCGCTTCCTGCGCTGCACGCTGCTGCCGTACGCCGCGCCGGGCGGGGTGGAGGTCGGCACGGCGGTGGCCCAGGAGGAACTCTCCCAGCTCGCCCGGGCCACTCACCCGCTACGGGACCCGAAGCTGGACGACTACGTCTCCGCGTACCAGCTCCTGCTGGAACGCGGCGTCAGCCTGGAGACCGCCTGGCAGGCCTGGCCCCTGGGCATGGTCCCGGACCGCCACGCACGGGAGGTCATGGGCGTGCCGGTCCCGGCGCCCCGCTGAGGGGCGCGCGGCTGCATCACGCTGCGGCTACCGCCGCGCCGGCGCGAGCAGCCACCCGCCCAGTGGCGGGGCTGTATCACTCTGCGGCTACCGCCGCACGGGCGCGAGCAGCCACCCGCCCGGCCGCGCCCCCGGACGTCACCCTTTCGCCGGCGAGGCCCCTCCGGACGTCCCCTCCGCCGAGGACTTGCCGTCGGCCGGGGACTCCTCGAAGTCCACCTTCCGCATCTGCTTGCTCATGGACTTCATCAGCCCCCACACCGCCAGAGCCATCACCGCGAAGACGATGAAGCCGAGGACACCGGGGGTGACCTTGTTCTCGTCCACCTCCGCGAGGGGCACGAGATGCGTCACTGCCAGGCTCACGCTTGCGCTCATGCCCCCATTGTCCCCCAACCGCCCCCGCACCCGTCCCGCAGGGCCACCGCCCCCGTCCCGCACGGCCGCCGGGGAGGGGCGGCCGCCCCCGCCCCACGGAACCCCCGGAGGGCTACCGCACGCCCGCGAACAGGTCGTCCTCCGGCAACGACGTGTCCACGAGCGACTTCGCCAGCTCGTACTCCTCCGTCGGCCAGACCTCCTTCTGGAGGTCCATCGGCACCCGGAACCACCCGCCGTCCGGATCGATCTGCGTCGCGTGCGCGATCAGCGCCTTGTCCCGGATCTCGAAGAAGTCCGCGCACGGCACATGCGTGGTCAGCGTCCGCTCCGGGCGCGCGTTCTCCGCCCACCGCTTCAGCCAGTCCCCGTACGGCGACTCCATGCCGCGGTCGAGCATGGCCTGGTGCAGCGCCTCGGTGCGCTGCCGGTTGAAGCCCTGGTTGTAGTAGAGCTTCACCGGCTGGTACGCCGGGCCGTACTCGGCCTCGGGGTACTTCTCGGTGTCCGCCGCGCCCTCGAACGCCACCATCGTGATCTTGTGGGTCATGATGTGGTCGGGGTGCGGATAGCCCCCGTTCTCGTCGTACGTCGTGATGACCTGCGGGCGGAACGACCGGATCTGCCGCACCAGCTCGCCGGCCGCCTTGTCGACGTCCTCCAGGGCGAAGCAGCCCTCGGGCAGCGGCGGCAGCGGGTCGCCCTCGGGCAGCCCGGAGTCGACGAAGCCGAGCCACTCCTGCTTGATGCCGAGGATCTCGCGGGCCTCGTCCATCTCCTTCTTGCGCACCTCGTGGATGTGCTCCTCGATGTACGCGTCCCCCTGGAGCTTGGGGTTGAGGATGGAGCCGCGCTCGCCGCCCGTGCAGGTCACGACCAGCACGTCCACCCCCTCGGACACGTACTTCGCCATGGTCGCCGCACCCTTGCTCGACTCGTCGTCGGGGTGGGCGTGCACGGCCATCAGTCGCAGCTGGTCAGTCAAGACTCAATCCTCGTAAGTCGGCGCCCGGTGTGCGCGAGCGCAGTCCGTTCTCTCGTCCCCGGAGGCCGTCCCCCCGGGGCGGCGGCAGGCTTGCGGGCGAAGGCTTCTATAGTGACCGAATCGGGGGGCGAATAATTCCGGGCCCGGCGGGAAGCGTGTTCCGTGACCTTGGCCCCCGGCACGGCCGAGAGGACGATCATGAGTACGGCGAGCACGCGACTCCCCGAGGGCCGTTACGGCCGCCCCGCGGACGAACGCGCCGACCACAAGCTCAAGATCACCGGAATCGTGCTGGGCGTGGCCCTGCTCGCCCTGGTCGGCTGGCTCGGCTACCACTACGTCGGGCAGAACGAGATCAGCGGCCAGGTGATCACCTTCCAGGCCGTCTCGGACGAGAAGGTGCAGGCGCATCTGGAGGTGCGCAAGGACGCGGACGCGAACGGCTACTGCACGCTGCGCTCCCAGTCCGCCGACGGCACGGAGGTCGGCCGCGCCGACTTCCGCTTCGACGGGAACGAGACCCGGATCGACCGCGTCGTCACACTCCGGACGACGGCCAAGGGATCCACCGCGGAACTCCTCGGCTGCCACGCCGGCTGACCGCTCCCCGTCCGCCCGCGCCGCCCCGAAGCGGCCGACCCGCTCCCCTTTCCCGGGCGCTGACCTGGCGCGACGACATTCTCGCGCCTTATGTCCTCCCCCTTCGGCCGGGGAATTGTTAGGCTCGTGGTTTCGCCCTCCAGAGAGGGAACATTCTTCTGGGGAGGGCGATGCTTTGTATTCCCAGTACCGACGAGGAGCACCTGTGACCGAGACCAGCGAGAACGTCACCTGGCTGACCCAGGAGGCGTACAACAAGCTCAAGGACGAGCTTGAGTACCTTACTGGTCCTGCGCGCACCGAGATCGCCGCGAAGATCGCGGCCGCGCGCGAGGAGGGGGACCTGCGGGAGAACGGCGGGTACCACGCGGCCAAGGAGGAGCAGGGCAAGCAGGAGCTCCGGGTGCGCCAGCTGACCCAGCTCCTGGAGCATGCCCAGGTCGGCGAGGCCCAGGCCTCCGCGGACGGCGCCGTCGGCCCCGGCATGGTCGTGACCATCGCCTTCGACGGCGACGAGGACGACACCCTGTCCTTCCTGCTCGCCTCCCGCGAGTACGCCAGTGCCGACATCGAGACCTACTCCCCCCAGTCCCCGCTGGGCTCCGGTGTGATCGGCCACAAGGTCGGCGAGGACGCGGAGTACGAACTGCCGAACGGCAAGAAGGCCTCCGTGAAGATCCTCAAGGCCGAGCCGTACCAGGGCTGAGCCCCCTGCGGCCGGCCCTTGCCGGGGCCCGGCCCGCATCTCCCTTCCGGACCCGCCCCCGGCGCCCACGCGGCGCCGGGGGCGGTCCTGTGTGCGTCCGGACGTCTCAGGCCGTCGCCGAGCGGTACTTGCGGACCGCCAGGGTGCGGAAGACGACGATGATGACGACGGACCAGATCAGCGACGCCCACACCGGGTGCTGCATCGGCCAGGCGTCGGACGCCTGGAAGCCCGGCGGCAGATTGCCGAACAGCTCGCGGCAGGCCTGCACATTGGCGCTGAACGGGTTCCACTCCGCGATGTGCCGCAGGAAGGCCGGCATCTGGTTGGCGTCCACGAAGGCGTTCGAGATGAACGTCAGCGGGAAGAGCCAGATGAGCCCGCCGGACGTCGCCGCCTCGGGGGTGCGCACGGACAGGCCGATGAGCGCGCCGATCCAGGAGAACGCGTAGCCCAGCAGGAGCAGCAGGGCGAACCCGGCGAGCACCTTGCCGAGGTTCTCGTGCGTGCGCCAGCCGACCAGGACGGCGACGATCGCGAGCACTATCAGGGTGAGCGCCGACTGCACCAGATCGGCGAGGGTGCGGCCGGTCAGCACCGCGCCGCGCGCCATGGGCAGTGAGCGGAAGCGGTCGATGAGTCCCTTGTGCATGTCGTCGGCGATGCCCGCGCCGGCGCCCGCGGTCGCGAACGTCACCGTCTGGGCGAAGATCCCCGCCATCAGGAACTCGCGGTAGGACTGGGTGGAGGTGGACGAGCCGACCTGGATCGAGCCGCCGAACACATAGGTGAACAGCACCACGAACATGATCGGCTGGATCAGCCCGAAGATCAGCATCTCGGGGATCCGGGCCATGCGGATCAGGTTTCTCCGGGCGACGACCAGCGAGTCCCGGACGGACTGGCCGATCGCGCTGCCGGTTCTCAGGGGGGCTCCGGTCCCCGCGGTCTCGGTGGCGGCGCTCACTTGGCGGCTTCCTTCCTGCGGGTGCTGCGGGAACGGGCGCTGTCGGCGCCGCCCTGGCCGCCGGCGTCGCCGGCCTCCTCGCCCGCCTCCTCCTCGGCCACGTGGCCGGTCAGGGAGAGGAAGACGTCGTCCAGGGTGGGCCGGCGCAGTCCGATGTCGTCGATCTCGATGCCGCGGGCGTCCAGCTCGCGGATGACCTCGGCGAGCAGCTTGGCGCCGCCCGTGACCGGGACGGTGAGTCTGCGGATGTGCTCGTCGGTGGTGACCTCGCCCTTGCCGAAGCCGTGCAGCACCTGGGAGGCGGTGGTCAGGTGGTCGCGTTCGTGCACGACGACCTCGACGCGTTCGCCGCCGGTGCGGGCCTTGAGCTGGTCGGAGGTGCCGCGGGCGATGACCCGGCCGTGGTCGACGACCGCGATGTCGTGGGCGAGGTGGTCGGCCTCCTCCAGATACTGGGTGGTCAGCAGCAGCGTCGTCCCGCCGGAGACGAGCTGTTTGATGACCTCCCACAGCTGCTGGCGGTTGCGCGGGTCGAGCCCCGTGGTGGGCTCGTCCATGAACATCACGGGCGGCGAGACGACCAGCGCGGCGGCGAGGTCGAGCCGGCGGCGCATGCCGCCCGAGTACGTCTTCGCGGGGCGGTCGCCGGCCTCGGCGAGATGGAACTGCTCCAGCAGCTCCCCGGCCCGCGCCTTGGCCGCCTTGGCCTTCATCTGGTAGAGCTGGCCGACCATCTGGAGGTTCTCCCGGCCGGTCAGATACTCGTCGACCGCGGCGAACTGACCGGACAGGCCGACCGAGCGGCGGACCGCGTCGGGGTTCCTGACCACGTCGATGCCCGCGACGACCGCCTTGCCGCTGTCGGGGCGCAGCAGGGTCGTCAGACAGCGGACCGCGGTGGTCTTGCCCGCGCCGTTCGGCCCGAGCAGACCCAGGACGGTGCCTTCCGGGACATCGAGGTCGACGCCGTCCAGAGCTCTTACGTCACCGAAGGTCTTGACCAGCCCCTCGGCATAGATGGCGCCTGGCATATGAGTTCTCCACGTCGTCGGGGATTTCACTTGGCATTGCCGTATTGCCCGGCCATTGAGGGCGCTTTGCGCTCACTTTGCCGGACGGCGGCCGCGAGCGGTAATGCTTTTCGCGCGGGGGCGAGGGTGGGGGCGGAGCGGGGCGGCGGTCACCTCCACGACACACACAGTAACGCGATGTATCGCGTCTCACAACGGGTATCCGGTATTCCGCTTGGACGCCCCTCCCGCCTGCGCCGATGCCGTCCGGCCGGCCGTCGGCGGACTCGGCCGCGCTCGGCCCAGGCCCCTCAGTCCACGACCGTGTACCCCGCCTCGCGCAGCGCGGACTGCACCTCCGCGCAGTGCTCCGGTCCCTTGGTCTCAAGGTGCAGCTCCACCTCCGCCTCCGTGAGCCCGAGCCGGGGATCGGTCCGCACATGGCTCACATCGAGAACATTGGCATCCGCCACTGACAACACCCCCAAAAGCGTGGCCAGCGCGCCCGGCCGGTCGGTCAGCCGTACCCGCACCTGGAGATAGCGGCCGCCCGCGACCATGCCGTGCCGCAGCACGCGCTGCATCAGCAGCGGGTCGACGTTCCCGCCCGACAGCACGGCCACCACCGGCCCCTCGAAGGAGCCCGGCTCCGCGAGCAGCGCCGCGACCGGGCTGGCCCCGGCCGGCTCCACGACCAGCTTCGCCCGCTCCAGACAGAGCAGCAGCGCCTTGGCCAGATCGTCCTCGGAGACCGTGCGGACCTCGTCGACCAGATCCTCAATGATCCGGAACGGCACCTCACCGGGCCGCCCCACCTTGATCCCGTCGGCCATCGTCACCGGGTTGGCCACCGGCACCGGGCGCCCCGCCGCCAGCGACACCGGGTACGCCGCCGCGCCCTCCGCCTGCACGCCCACCACCCGCACGTCCGGCCGCAGTGCCTTCACCGCGACCGCGATCCCGGCCGCGAGGCCGCCCCCGCCGACCCCGACGACGATCGTCCGCACCTCGGGGCACTGCTCCAGGATCTCCAGGCCGAGCGTGCCCTGACCCGCGCAGACGTCGGGGTGGTCGAACGGGTGGATGAGCACCGCGCCGGTCCGCTCGGCGTACTCCTGGGCGGCGGCCAGCGTCTCGTCCACCACCTGGCCCTCCAGGCGGACCTCGGCGCCGTACTCCCGGGTCGCGCTGATCTTCGGCAGCGGGGCGCCCTTCGGCATGAACACCGTCGAGTGCACGCCGAGCAGCGAGGAGGCCAGCGCCACCCCCTGCGCGTGGTTCCCGGCGCTCGCCGCGACGACCCCGGCGGCCCGCTCCTCGGGCAGCAGCCCGGCGATGCGCACATAGGCGCCGCGCAGCTTGAACGAGCCCGTGCGTTGCAGGTTCTCGCATTTCAGCCGCACCGGCGCGCCGACCAGCCGGGACAGGTACCGGCTGCCCTCCAGCGCGGTCACGCGCGCGATGCCGGAGAGCATCTTCTGCGCGCCGCGCACGTCGTCCAGCGTCACCGTGGGCAGGGCTCGGGCCGTGCTGTACCTCATGCCCCAAGTCTCGCAGTCCGGGGCCCGCCGCACCGGGCGCGACCACGGGCCGAGACCGGATCGCGCAGCGCCGGTACGGCTCGCGCCCCGGCCGCGTACCCTTGTCGACCAACACAGCCGCCCCTGTATGAAGTGAGCCCCCGCCATGCCCACACCAGAAATGTCGATGGACATGACGACCGTCGGTGACACCGGTCTCCTGGACACGCTGCAACACGAGGTCGCGGTGTTCGCGCGCCGTGCCGAACAGACCCGGCTCGGCGGGGTGGGGCAGGTGCGCAACTCCATGGACCGGGCCGCGTACCTGCTACTCAACCGGCTCGACAGCGAGGGCCCCATGGGCGTCAAGGCGCTTGCCGCGAGCATGGGGATCGACTCCTCCACCGTCACCCGTCAGGTGGCCCCGCTGGTGGACACGGGGCTGGTCAAGCGGACCTCGCACCCGGAGGACGGCCGCGCGGTGGTGCTCCAGCTGTCCCCGCGCGGGCAGGCCAGGCTCGGCGAGGTCCGCGCGTCGCGGCGCCAGTTGATGGCCGAACTGACGCACGACTGGGCCCCCGAGGAGCGGGACACGTTCACCGCGCTCCTCACCCGCTTCAACGGCGCCCTGTCGGCGCGGCAGGCATCGCAGGGCGGCGCGACGGAACAGCCGCCGGCGTCCTGAGGGCACGGCCCCGCCGTTTCGGCCGGCGCCCTCCCGAGGACGCCGCCCCACCGTTTCGTCCCCCGCGGGCCCGGCCGTGCGTGCCGGTGCCCGACGCACTCTTGACCGCGAGGGGCCCTCTGGCCTCATATGAGGACGGGAGCCGGTCGCACGCGCGGCCGGGGCCCGTCATCCGGGAGCGCTCTGGGGCGGTCGGACGGGAGGCGCGGTGCGCGGACGGGAGGCGTCGCCCGGTGCCCGCCGGGCCCGGGAGTTCGAGGTGTTCGTCGCCGGCGCGGCCGGCCGGCTGCTGCACACCGCCACCCTGCTCACCGCCGAGAGCCCCGACGCCAACCCGCGTGCCCGAGAGCTGCTCACGCACGCCCTGGCGCACACGTACGCCGCCTGGGACCGGCTGCGCGGCGAGGACCCCTACGACCGCGCCCGGCAGCAGCTCGCCGTCCGCTTCGCGCGCACGGCGTGGCACACGTACGGGGCGCTCGGCCGGCACCGCCCGCGGGCGGCCGGGACGCTGGCCCGGCTCACCCCGCAGGAGCGGCTGGTCGTCGTCCTGCGGCTCTACGAGGGCATCGCCGAGGAACAGACCGCCGCGCTCCTCGGGTTCCCCGTCGAGCGCGTACGGACGATCTGCGCGCGGGCGATCACCACGCTGCTGCACCCCCCGCGCGGCCCGGCCCCGGCGGTGCGGGAGGTGGCGGCGCCGTGAACGGGTCCGAGCGGGAGGCGGCCGTACGGCGGCTGCTGGAGCGCGCGACACCGGTGGTTCCGCCGGACCTGTACGCGCAGGCGGTGCGGCGCGGCGGCCGGATGCTGCGCCGCCGCAGGGCCCTGCTGCGGCTGCTGTGGCTCCTGCTGTGCGCGGCGGCGGTCGCCTTCACGGTGTGGGCGGCCACCGTGCACCCCTGGGTGGAGCCGCCCTCGGAGACGACTCCGCCGCTCACCGGGTGGTGAGCGGCGGGATCGTCACGCGCGCGTGGCTCATCACGCACGCGTGGCTCAGCAGGCGCGCGTGGCTCAGCCGAGGGCCTGCCGCAGGTCCTGGAGGAGGTCGTCGACGTTCTCGATGCCGACGGACAGACGTACGAGGTCGGCCGGGACCTCCAGCGCCGAACCGGCCGCCGACGCGTGCGTCATCCGCCCCGGGTGCTCGATCAGGGACTCCACGCCCCCGAGGGACTCGCCGAGCGTGAACACCTTGGCGCGGTTGCAGACCTCGACGGCCGCCTCCTCGCCCCCCTCGACGCGGAAGGAGACCATGCCGCCGAACGCCCGCATCTGCTTGGCGGCGACCTCGTGACCGGGGTGGTCGGGCAGCCCCGGGTACAGCACGTGGCTCACGCGCGCGTGCCGGGTGAGCATCTCGGCGACGCGGCCGGCGTTCTCGCTGTGCCGGTCCATGCGCACGGACAGCGTCTTGGTGCCGCGCAGCACCAGCCAGGAGTCGAACGGCCCGGCGACCGCGCCCATCGCGTTCTGGTGGTAGGCGAGCTCCTCGCCGAGCGCGTCGTCGCCGGTGATCAGCGCGCCGCCGACCACGTCGGAGTGGCCGCCCATGTACTTCGTCAGGGAGTGGACGACGACGTCCGCGCCCATGGCCAGCGGCTGCTGGAGGTAGGGCGTGGCGAACGTGTTGTCGACGACGAGCCGGGCGCCGGCGTCCCGCGCGACCTGGGCGACGGCGGCGACGTCGGTGATGCCGAGGAGCGGGTTGGAGGGGGTCTCCACCCAGATCACCTTGGTGTTCTCGGTGACGGCGGCGCGGACGGCCGCCGGGTCGCTGGTGTCGGCCACGGACCACTGCACGCCCCAGCGGGAGACGACCTTGGCGAACAGGCGGAACGTGCCGCCGTAGGCGTCGTTGGGGATCACGACGTGGTCGCCGGGCTGGAGCAGCGTGCGCAACAGGCAGTCCTCGGCCGCCAGTCCGGACGCGAACGCGAGTCCGCGGCGGCCGCCCTCCAGGGCGGCGAGGTTCTCCTCCAGCGCGGTACGGGTCGGGTTGGCGCTGCGGCTGTACTCGTAGCCGCCGCGCAGCCCGCCGACGCCGTCCTGCTTGTAGGTCGAGACCTGGTAGATCGGCGGGACGACCGCGCCGGTGAGGGGATCCGCGGTGTTGCCCGCATGGATCGCGAGGGTCTCGAAGTGCTGACTGATGTGCCTGTCGCTCATGGGTTCCGAGGGTAGTGCGCCGACGGGGCACACGCCGTCACCGCGGGCGCCGGGCGGCTCGCCGCGCGAGGCGGCCCGCGGCGTGCCGACGGCGTGCCGCGCGGGTCTCGAACAGGCGGGCGAACGGGTTGGCCAATTGTCAGACCCTTCTGGAACTCTTGAGGCATGGAGATTCTCTGGGTCCTGATGGCGGTGGCCATGCTCAGCATGGTCGCGCTGCCCTTCCTGCGGCGCAGGAGCGGGGGTCTTGAGCTGGTCCCGCCCGGTCATCCGGACGCCGCCGACCCGGCGAACTACGGCTTCGTGCCGGAGGAGGAGCTCGACGTCCGGCTGCCGGGCCCCGACCAGGACCTGCTGGACGTCCTGGAGGTCGTCCAGCACACGCAGGACTACCGCGCCGCCATGCAGTTGCTGGCGGGCACGGAGAAGGAGGGCGAGCTGCGCTGGCAGCGCGTGCAGGCCTTCGCCGGTGCGGCGTCCCTGGAGCTGAGCCGGCGGCCGGGCGGGGTCGGTGAGATACCGGGCGGCCAGTGGCTGCGGGTGTGGCGCGCGGAGCAGCCGAAGGACGCGGGCGGGGCCGCGGTGCACGCCGAGTTCCTGGTGCAGCAGGCGTGGCGTACGGCGACGCCGGGGACGGACGAGTTCCGGATCATCATGGAGGAGGCGAAGGCGGCGTGCGGCGAGGCGGCGCTGCTGGCTCCCGGTGACCCGGTGCCGTACATCGTCGAACTCTCCGTGGCACGCGGACTGGGGTATCCGCAGGCGGAGTTCGAGCAGCTGTGGCTGAAGATCCTGGACCGCGCGCCCGCGCACATGGGGGCGCACATGGTGGCCCTGCGCTACTGGTGCGAGAAGTGGCACGGCTCGCGGCAGCTGGCGTCCGCCTTCGCGGAGGCGGCGGCCGCGCGGGCCCCGCAGGGTTCGCTGCTGTCGGCGCTGCCGCTGTTCGCGGTGTTCGAGCACCTGCCCGAGGTCAACCTGGTGCGGGGTCTGTACGAGGGCGAGGTGGTCACCAAGGCGGTGCACGGCGCGCTGTACGCGGTGCACTCGGCCCGCCCGGACGACCCGATGCTGCCGCACGTGCGCCACATGCTGGTGTACTTCCTGGTCGCCGGCGAGCGCTGGGCGGAGGCAATGAGCCAGCTCGTCCACGTGGACGGCCACGTGGGCGCCCTCCCCTGGACCCTCTCCGACAACCCGGCCGCCGGCTACACGGTCTGCCGCGCCCTCGCGGTCGGCGGCTTCGAAGCGAACGGCGGCAACCCGATGACGGTGCCGCGCTAGCCGCCGGCTCCGCCGCCGGCCGACGGGACGAACCGCCCGCGAGGGGGCGGGCCGCCTCGGAGCCGGGCCGGCCGGCGAGGCGGTCGCTTGCCGGCTGGCCGCGCTCGCCCGGCGAGGCAGTCGCTTGCCGGCCGGGGGCTCGCGGGGCGGGTCAGCCGCGCGTCCGCCGACAGGGCATGCCCGCCGCAGGGTGAGGCCGTCCAGTCGAGCCGGGGCTCGCGAGGCGGATCGCTGGCGGCGCGGGGCGCGCGCCGGGCGAGTCAGCCGAGCGTACGCCCACAGGGCACGCCCGCCGCAGGGCGGGGCCGTCCAGTCCAGCCCGGACCCGCGAGGCGGATCGCTCGCGGCGCGGCCCGCGCGCCGACGGGCCAGCCACACGTCCACCCACAGGACACGCCCGCCCCAGGGCAAGGCCGTCCAATCGAGCCCGGCCCCGCGAGACGGGTCGCTTGCGGCGCGGGGCGCGCCGACAGGCCAGCCACGCGTCCACCCACAGGGCATGCCCGCCGCAAGGCGAGGCCGTCCAATCGAGCCCGAGCCCGCGAGACGGGACGCTCGCGGCGCGGGGCGCGCCGACAGGCCAGCCACGCGTCCACCCACAAGGCACCCCCGCCCCAGGGCAAGGCCATCCAGTCCAGCCCGGACCCGCGAGGCGGATCACTCGCGGCGCGGCCCGCGCGCCGGGCGGGTCAGCCACGCGTCCGCCCACAAGGCACCCCCGCCCCAGGGCAAGGCCATCCAGTCCAGCCCGGACCCGCGAGACGGATCACTCGCGGCGCGGCCCGCGCGCCGATGGGCCAGCCACGCATCCGCCCACAAGGCACCCCCGCCCCAGGGCAAGGCCATCCACCCGAGCCCGGACCCGCGAGACGGATCGCTCGCAGCGCGGACCGCGCGCAGGGCCTGACTCAGCCGCGCCCGCCGACACGACACGCCCCCCAGGGCAGGCGCCCGCCCGCCCCAGGCAGGGCAAGGGCCCGCCCGCCGAGGCAGGGCAGGGCCGGTCCTGCGGGACCCGGACCGCAGGACCGGCCTCGTCCGACGCGCCCGCCGAGCGAGCCGCGCGGGCGGCCGTTGCCCAACGCGACCCGACACCGGGACGAACGGAGCCGCCCCGGCCGGCGGCCGCATCCGGGTCGGCGGGCGACGGGACGAACCGGGGCGGCGAGGCGGGCCGGGGGCGGCGAGGCCGGCCCGGGGGCAGGGTGGTGCGCCCTGGTCAGCCCTCCGTGCGCGCCGGCAGGCGCCAGCCCGGGCGGGGGAAGTGGCAGGTGTAGCCGTTCGGGTAGCGCTGGAGGTAGTCCTGGTGTTCGGGTTCGGCCTCCCAGAAGGGGCCGACCGGCTCCACCTCGGTGACGACCTTGCCCGGCCACAGCCCGGACGCGTCCACGTCCGCGATCGTGTCCTCGGCGATCCGCTTCTGCTCGTCGTCCACGTAGTAGATCGCCGAGCGGTAGCTCATGCCGATGTCGTTGCCCTGGCGGTTCCTGGTGCTCGGGTCGTGGATCTGGAAGAAGAACTCCAGGATCGCGCGGTAGTCCGTCCGCTCCGGGTCGTAGAGGATCTCGATGGCCTCCGCGTGCGTGCCGTGGTTGCGGTACGTCGCGTTCGGCACGTCGCCCCCGGTGTAGCCGACCCGGGTCGAGGTGACGCCCGGCTGCCGGCGGATCAGCTCCTCCATCCCCCAGAAACATCCGCCCGCCAGCACGGCCCTCTGCGTCTGCGCAGCCATCGCGGCTCCTCCAGTCCGTGTAAGTCATCGAAGTGTGCTCGGCCAGAGGCCGAAGGTCTGCGGCCCGGCCGCCCGGGGCCCGCCCGGCTCGTACACCACCGGCGTCCGCGGCCCATCCCCCTCAACCGCCGACGGTTCCGGGCCATTCCGCGCGCGCCCCCGGACGGCTCGCCGGAAGCGGCGCTCGTCGTCCCGGCGGACCGCCCTCCGCCGCGGTCATCCCCGCAGCGGCGACGTCACCGCGTCGGCCCCCCAGCTGGCCAGCAGCCGCAGGGCCTCGGCCGACGGGGAGTTCGGCTCCGCGTGGTACGTCACGAAGCTCTGCTCCACATCGTCCACCAGGCGGAACGTCTCGAAGGACAGGGTCAGCTCGCCGACGAGCGGGTGCCGCAACCGCTTGACGCCGTGGCTCTTCTCCTTGACGTCGTGCGTCGCCCACAGCCGCCGGAACTCCTCGCTCTTCACGGACAACTCGCCGACCAGCGCCGACAGCCGGGGATCGTCCGGGTGCCGGCCCGCGTCCATGCGCAGGAAGCTGACCATGTCCGACGCCTTCCGGTCCCAGTCGACGAACAGATCGCGGTAGTCGGGGTTGAGGAAGACCAGCCGCGCCCAGTTCCGCTCCGCCGCCGGCAGCTGCCCCCAGTCGCCGAACAGCGCGGAGGCCATGCGGTTCCAGGCGAGGATGTCCGAGCGCCGCCCGGAGACGTACGCGGGCACGGTGTCGACGGATTCCAGCAGTTGCAGCAGCCCCACCCGCACCTGCTGGGGGCGCGCGACGGCCTTCTTCTTCTGCCGCTTGGGCTTGGCGAGGTCGAGCAGATGCGCGTGCTCGGCGTCGGAGAGCCGCAGCGCGCAGGCGATCGCGTCCAGAACCTCCGCGGAAACGTTCCGCCCGTTCCCCTGTTCGAGCCGGGTGTAGTACGCCACGGACATCCCCGCGAGCTGCGCCAGCTCCTCCCGCCGCAGCCCCGGAACCCGGCGGTGCCGGCCGAACGAGGCCAGCCCCACCTCCTCCGGCTTGAGCCGTGCCCGCCGGGTACGCAGGAACTCGCTCAGTTCGGCACGCCGGTCCAGCTGTCCATCCATACCCTCCAGTATTCACGGTCGTACGCCCATGAACCTGACCCCGCCAGTAGTAGGCACAGCGGACGTACGCAAAGCCGTGGCCTGGGCGAACATCCGCGAGCGAGGCACCGTGGAAGCACCACCAGCACCACGTCACGAGACTGCGGAGAACCCGAGATCATGACCACTGTCGCCGCATACGCCGCGCCCGCCGCCAAGGCTCCGCTCGAGCGCACCACGATCGAGCGACGCGCGGTCCGCGAGCACGACGTCCTCATCGACATCCATTTCGCCGGCATCTGCCACTCCGACATCCACCAGGTCAGGGAGGGCTGGGGCGAGGCCATCTTCCCGATGGTCCCCGGCCACGAGATCGCGGGCGTCGTCTCCGAGGTCGGCTCCGGCGTGACCAAGTACGCGGTCGGCGACCGCGTGGGCGTCGGCTGCATGGTCGACTCCTGCCGCGAGTGCGACAACTGCAAGGCCGGCCTGGAGCAGTACTGCACGAACGGCAACGTGATGACGTACAACGGCGTCGGCAGGGACGGGGAGGTCACCTACGGGGGCTACTCCCAGAAGGTCGTCGTCGACGAGAACTTCGTCGTCCGCATCCCCGACGCCCTCTCCCTGGACGTCGCCGCGCCGCTGCTGTGCGCCGGCATCACCACGTACTCCCCGCTGCGGCACTGGAACGCCGGGCCCGGCAAGAAGGTCGCCGTCCTCGGCATGGGCGGGCTCGGCCACATGGCCGTCAAGCTCGCGCACGCGATGGGCGCGGAGGTGACCGTGCTGTCGCAGTCCCTGCGCAAGAAGGACGACGGCCTCAAGCTGGGCGCCGACCACTACCGCGCCACCAGCGACCCGAAGACCTTCGAGGAGCTGCGCGGCACCTTCGACCTGATCGTGTCGACGGTGTCGGCGCCGCTCGACTTCGGCGCGTTCCTGTCCCTGCTGCGCACGGACGGCGCCCTGGTCAACGTCGGCGCCCCCGAGGAGCCGATCTCCCTCAACCTCTTCTCGGTCATCGGCGGCCGCAAGACCCTGGCCGGCTCCAGCATCGGCGGCATCCGCGAGACCCAGGAGATGCTGGACTTCTGCGCGGAGCACGGCCTGGGCGCGGAGATCGAACTCATCTCCGCGCCCGAGATCAACGAGGCGTACGAGCGAGTCCTGGCGAGCGACGTCCGCTACCGGTTCGTCATCGACGCGTCGACGATCTGACGCGGTCCCGGCAGCCGCCGGGCACCAGGCGTGAAGGGGGCCACGGACACTTGTCCGTGGCCCTTCGCACGCGTCGGGCGATCACTACAGCGCATCGAACGGGGGCACGATGCGCACAACAACGATCAACGGGTCCCGCGGTGCCACCAGGAAGTAGAACCAACCTCCGGCCGCATCCATACGGCGCAGGCCAGCCGGCCTCGGACCACTACCGAGATCGCTGACGTCGACGCCTGTGGCAGCCAGTTCGACGAGCTGGCCGGTGAGACGTTCTACCTCGGCCACCACATACGCGGGCACGCCACCCGTGACATGAGCCAGGTCCGGGTCGTACTCCCAGCGCCAGTCCGCGCTCACCGGGTCGGAATACCGAGAGCCGCGTGGGCTTCGTCCAAGATCCGTCCGAGTTCGGACGCGGCCCGGCGCACTTGGGCTGCGTCGCCCGTCCTGGCACTGTCCTCCCAGCGGCGGAAATCGGCTGCCACGCCGGGCTGGCGCTGAATGTGGACGTAAACGGCCCATTGCGCGATGAACCGCTGAAGCGGTGCGAGGTCGGAACCCTGCCGGGACTGGTCGGCCGCCTGGTCCAGCTCACGGGTGAAGGCCGGCAGCGCCGCAGGCGCGATCTGGCTGACGGCCTGCCGCAGCGCGGCAACGGTGGAGGGCGGCTGGGGGATGAGCGGCTGCCCGGCGTCGGAGGTGGTCATGGCTGCTCCCATGGGCGCGATTCTGATCCCGCGCACCAGCCTAACGGGCTCGAGTGCCGGTCCACCGCTCGAAGGAGTGAGGCAGAAGCGTTTCGGCGGGCAACGGGCTTGGAGCAGGGCCTGCCTACAGGCGGCCGTCCGGTCCCACGCGGGACTCGCACGCAGTGCAGAGGGTCAACTCGATCCGCCGGGTCTCACGCAGCGACCCCGCGTTGCCGCAGCGCTCGCAAAGGTGCTCGCTTGCGGCCGTGAACCCGGCCACCAGCGCGTGGAGCCTCGCCACCTCGTCGGATGTCCACCGCCCACCCCGTTTCCACGGCCGAGGAAATGCCTGGAAGGACAGGACCGCCCACTTCTGCTTCACCGCTAGAAGTTCGTACTGGGGAAACACCGCGACGACCGCCTCGTGGCATCGCAGCACAAGGGCACGCCATCCGGGCCCCACATCGAACATGGACGAGGGGTCACGGAGGTGACGCCTGAGCGGTTCCAGTTCAGCGGCGTGCGCCGGCACGGGACGGTTGCTCATCCCTCCGCACCCTCCGTGTCGAACGCCCACACCCGTACGGGATCGAGGTGGAGTTCGTGCGGCCCCATGCAGTCGGCGGTGAGGGTGGCGACGGGAGCGCCGCATCCGCAGATCATGTTCGGACCACCGGTGCCGAGCGGCCCACAGCAACCCCAGTGCGGGCCCCCCTGCTCCTCCAGCCTCAAGGCGGGCACGTCCTCGGGATGCACGACGTAGCTGTTCCTCTGACCGGCCGGGGTCCGACCGGTGAGCGCCGGCGGCATGAGCAGACTGCGTGGATGGGGCGGCCGGGGTTCATCGGTCGGCGGGACGAACGGCGCGCCCCACGGCTCCGGATCAACGGCGAAGTGCCGTCGCGGCACAGTGGAGGCGGCCGGCCCCGTGCCCGTGTCCCGGTCTTCGGCGTGGTCCGGGGCGTCCGGCACGGAGGGCAGCTTCACCAAGTCCGGGGTGAACTCGGTTCCGCACTTCGCGCAGTGGAAGACCGTCATACACGCCTTTGTAGCCGCCCAGCGTTGTCGGCGCCTCCTTGTTTCCGGCCCACCGACAACACCGGCCTCCTCAGCGTCTGAGAACGTGCTCATACCGAGCGACGACAACTCCGTTGGTCGAGGCCGCTCGGTCGCGGATCATGGCGGGCATGCCGAAGCAGACGGAACAAGTGGACGAGGCCGAGCAGTCGGCGGCGCGCGAGGGATACCAGCGGGCGGCCATGCGCCCCAAGCAGTCCGTGAACGCGACTGGGTGACCCACGTCATCCTGCCCCGCTCCCACGCCGCGGGCCAGCGGATAGCCGTCGTCAGGTCGGCAGACGTGCCGCTGCCTTCAGAGCAGGCTCTCGTCCCGAACCGTCCAGTCCGTTCCCAACTCGCGGCGCAAGGTGCCCAGGGCTGCGTGCGCCCGCTCCCTGAAGGTTTGCCACTCCGCGTCGGACCACGGTGAGGGATTCGGCGGATACTTCCAGTCGATCGACGACTGGTACCGCTCGGACAACTTCGCCAATTCCTCCCGGGTGGCCGGGCTGATCGGCAGCTTGTCCAGGTCGCAGGGATAGCCGTACGGGCTGGCCATGTCTTCCGGCCACAGGGGTGTGTCCACGCCCGCCTCGAAGAAGAACCGCAGGTGGTGGGTCATACGGCATCCTTTCGGGCGTCCGCAGGCAGGTGATCCTTCAACGTTACGTACTGGACGGCTTCAACACCGCCCCGTGACGCTCCGACGGCCGGCTCTGCGACGGCTGGTGCGGCTCGATCCCGAGACGCCTGCCGAAGCCCGAGGCTTCCCGCGGATGTCGTGCACCAGCACGCGGATGCCGTGGGCATCCCCCGCTGACCAGACCGGGGGCCGCGTGGGCGCATCGGCCGCCAGGCCCGGTCGGCGGCTGGATCCGGTCGGCGGCTGGACCTGGTTGGCGCCCGGAGCCGACGCGCCGCTCTCGGAACTTCCCCGTGCTTACCGGGGTTGGCGTGCAGCGTCTTCTGGGCCGAGGCCAGGGCGTCGAACAGAGCCAGGCTCTGAGCCCGCGGCACCCGCTCGTCGTCCCACTGCACCAGGAATTCGACCGGGACGGTGATCCGTGCGGCCGCCTCGGCCGATGCCGACGCGCCTCCCAGGCCCAGCACCGCGGCGCGGACCCGTGGCTCGTCGGCAACGAACGGCACGCCGAGTCCGCACCCCAACGACACTCCCCAATAGCCCACCGGACCGGCACCGATGTACTCGACTTCCTGGATCGCGTCCAGGACCGCCTGCCACTCCGGGACAGTCTGGCGAGCTACGAGGAGTTTCCCCAAGGCGATCAAGCTGGCTCGGCGGCTGGGCCGCGGAGCGCTCGCTGCCGCACCGCGCGAGTCGGTGACCGGGCGCGACGCGGTGCTCCTCGCCGTCTCCTGGGACGGCGTCGAGGACATGCTCGGGGCGGTGGGCGCGTCCGACGGCGTACTCAACAGTGTGCCGTTGATCGACCACACGCCAAGGGGGCAGAGCCGGCCCAAGTACGCGGCGTCCGGCGGCCGGACGCGACTCCGGTTCGCCAGGGCTGTCGGCGGGGGTGGCCCGGTCAGTCGGTCGGCTCAGCCCCCGCAGCCACCGTACTGAATGGAACTCACCGCGTTGTCGTAGAGGTACAGAAGTTCCTGCTGGCCCGGGTTGATGCTGTACCAGCGGCCATGGTAGTCGGCATCGGTGTAGATGCAGACGGGCCAGTAGCTACGGTTCCACACCGAGCTGGCTCGGTCGTTCCACGTCCAGCCAAGGTTGGGGACGTCCACCCCGTACTGGAGCTGCAAGTTGCTACCGGTGAGGTTGTGGCCATCGTAGAGACAGATCTGGCCTTCGTCACAGCGGGTCACGGGTTCATCGGCCGATGCGGTTACCGGAGACGCCAGTACGGCGGTCGCGGCGAGGACTGCTCCTACCACCGAGGTCTTGAGTGTCAGGCTCATGATTACCCTTTTCTGGCGTTGTGCGTCGGCATCCCGGGAAAACGAAGCCGGCCTTGGTCCCGTCTCCCGCTGCCCGGGGGCTTGATCCGGAATCGTCAACACCGGTTTGTGCGGCGGTAGTCAGCGTAACTGATCACCGTTCGAAAGCGTTCGAGCCGATCGGCCACACCCGCCACCATGCCAGGAGGAGACACCCGGCAGCGACCGGCACGTGCCGAAGATCACCGAGCCGGCCCGGCCCCCGGCCATCGACACGGACGGCGACGTCCCCGCAGGGGTCTGGGCCGCCGACGCGGCCGGCCGGCCGGCCGACAGCCGACCTCGGGCTGACGCGCAGGGCTCGGTACTTCGTCGGTGTGCACGGCATCAAGATCGATGCCCGGCCGATCGCGGAGCACCGGCAGTGGTGGCTCGACGGGGGCTTTCCGGCAACGGATTCACGGGGAGCGATGGACTCCGCTGCCCGCGACCATCGAGGGCTGGGTGGAGTCGCTCGCCCTCGCCCACCACGCGTCCAACTGCGCGAAGCAGATCACCAAGGCCGTCGGCCACGACGTCGAACAGCTCCCACTCGACGGGTACGAGCCGGTCGGACGGTGATCGTCGAGTCCGTGTAGGTCGCGCGGATTCCTCGTTGCGGCTGTTCCATGGCGTACAGCGTGGAGCCGGTCGGCGCGGGCGGCCACTGGTTTCTGGGTGCGCGGAGGAACGGAGCAGCCGCCGGGGGTACCGCCGTACTCGCTACTGTCTCCCGGTGAACCTCAATCTCGTCGACGACGTGCCCGACGGGCTTACGCGCAGGGCTCGGTACTTCGTCAGTGCGCACGGCATCAAGGTCGACGTCCGGTCCGTTGCGGAGCACCGGCAGCGGTGGCTCGACCGGGGCCTTCCGGCCGCGGTGGTCGACCGGATGGCCGGCTTCCAGCAGCGGTGGGGCGGGCTACTGCTGCCGCCCGCTCCGCAGTACGACGGAGGGCCCAGGTACTTCGGCGCCGGCTCGCCCGAAGGCTCCGCGTCCGAAGGGTGGCGCTTCGAGGCGGGTAAGCAGCGGACCGCCGTCCCCTATTCGTTCCTCGTCGGGCCACACGGCGAGTTCGGCATTCGTGCGGAGCGGTGGACTCCGCTGCACGCGACCGTTGAGGGCTGGGTGGAATCGCTCGCCCTCGCCCACCACGCGTCCGGCTGGGCCAAGCGGATCACCAGGGTCGTCGGCGACGACGTCGACCGCTTCTCGCTCGACGCGTACGAGCCGGTCCCGGAGGTACAGGGGCTCGCGGACACCTGGTGGCGCGGGGCCGACTCGCTGGTGGCGGTCTATAGGGGTGAGGCCGAGTGCCTCTCGTTCCCCAAAGGCCGCACGGCCTTCGTCTACTCGGGTCTCGACGAGTGGGGCCTGCACGGGGGCGTCGAGTCGTAGCACGGGGTCGGCACCTGCGCGCACCTGTTCGCTGTGCGGCTCGGACGGCCGGTTACGCCGTCTTCAGCGACGCGACGAACGGGGCCCAGGCGTGGGCGGTGAGGAGGAGGACGGGGCCGCCGTCGGGAACCTTGGAGTCGCGTACGGGGACGAGGCCGGGGATGTTGTCGGCGACCTCGACGCAGTTGCCTCCGTCGCCGTTGCTGTAGCTGGACTTGCGCCAGAGGGCGGCGCCGGGGAAGGCTCTCGCGATCTCGACGCAATCCCCGCCGTCACCGTTGCTGTGGCTGCTCTTGAACCAGAGCGCCTCACTCAAATCGATCCAGTTGTTTGCCATCTCGGTATCCCTCTGCGGTCGCCTTGATCATGACCAGGGACGTCTCCGGTGACAGTGCGACGGCCCTGAGCCGATCGTATGCCTTGCGGTACTGCTTCACGAGGGCCGGATCATCGATCGTGTCACCGCTGTAGGACGCCTCCGTGTAGACCAACGGCGGTGCGTCAGGGAACGTCATGACCTTGGCCGAGGCGGCCATCAGGGGATACGCGCCGCACCTCCGCGGGACGATCTGCGGAACGATCCGGTACCGCTCGGTCAGCTTCACGATCCGGTCCAGTTGCTCGGCCATCTCCTCCGGCGGCAGGGTCGCGTCGGTGAGCAGCGACTCGTGCAGGATCACCCAGTACTCCGGCGTGGAGTGGTCGTCCTCGAAGAGGCCGGCGCGGGCGAGACGCGCCTGCACCTTTTCCTCGACCTTCTCGTCGGAGGCCGTCGGGTGAGCCGACCGCACCAGTACCCGCGCGTACGGCGCGGTCTGGAGCAACCCGGGGAAGGCGCCGGGGCACCACTCCTCGATGGATTCCGCGTGCCGCTCCGCCTCCAGTACCTTCTCGAAGTAGGCCGCGTGCGGCCCCCGCCGCGCCCTCCGCACATCCTCGCACCGGCGCTCGAAGAAGCCGTCCGTCGCGAGGAGTTGGTCGACGTGGCGGGCCAGATCCAGCGGCATGCGGCGTTCGCCGCGTTCGATGTCGCTGAGGTAGGACTTGCCGTAGAAGCTGCCCGCCACCGTCTCTTCCAAAGACAGCCCTGCGGACTCGCGTTTCCACCTCAACTCCTTGCCGTAGAACGTCGGGACGCCCATCGAGCCGTCGATGTCCTTGCTTCGGGGCATGGTTCACCACCATCTGTTCCACAGGTCGGGCCGCGTACCCGATACCCCTTTTACGGTAGAGCGCCCGGCGTCACAGTGTGAGCGATTCATCACAGAGAGGTGTCCGCTCATGCCCGGCCGTTCCCCCGCCGACCGTCCCGTTCCTCCAAGCCCCCGGCCCGCCGCCCCCTACGACGTGCCCCGCTGCGCGGAGGAACTCCGCGCCGCCCTCGCCCTGCACGGGCTCACGCTTCCCTCGCTCGGCGTCGACCTCCTGGTCTACGCGGGCACGTACGCGCCGCCCGCCGGGCTCGTCGCGCTCGGGAACTGCAACACCGCCACGGCCCGCGCGCTGACCGCCGTACTGCGGAAGGCGGTGGAGCGGTGAGTCTCGAACTGCGGCTGCTCGCCACGTCGGAGGCCGTGCCCGGGGTGCGCCGGCTGCTCCGGCACCACGGCTTCGACGTCCAGCTGTGTGTCACCGAGTTGCTGACGAACGTCGTCGACCACGTCGGGGAGGGCACGCCCGTGACCGTCCGGGTTGTCGGGACGCCGTACGGCTCCGTCCGCGTCGAGGTCACCGATCCCGACCCGCGGGCGCTGCCCGTCCTGCTGCGGGCCTCCCTCGCGGACGAGTCCGGGCGGGGGCTCGCCGTGCTCGACTCGCTCGCCCTGAGGTGGGGCGTGGAGCCGGGGGCGGATCACAAGACCGTGTGGTGCGAGGTGGAGGGGGAGGCCCGGCAGGCCCGGTGCGGTGCCCGGGGCGTGCCCGGCCTCCCCGTCACGGTCACGCCTTCGCGTTCTCCTTCACCGTGATCTTGCCCTTGCGGATCGTCACGAGGCGCGGCGCCTTCTTCGCCAGCGTCGAGTCGTGGGTGACCATCACGAACGTCAGGCCGTGTTCCTTCCAGAGGGTTTCCAGGACCTCCATGATCTCGTCGCGGGTGGACTCGTCGAGGTTGCCCGTCGGCTCGTCGGCGAGCAGTACCTTCGGCTTCTTGACCAGCGCGCGGGCGATGGCCACGCGCTGCTGCTGGCCGCCGGACATCTCGCCGGGCAGGTGGCCGAGGCGTTCGCCGAGGCCGACCGAGGCGAGCGCCTCGGCGGCCCGCTCGCGGCGTTCCTTCACCTTCACGCCGAGCGGGACGAGCGCCGTCTCGACGTTCTCCTGGGCCGTGAGCGTGGGGATGAGGTTGAAGCTCTGGAAGACGAAGCCGATGTTCTCGCTGCGCACCTTCGTGAGCTTGGCCTCGGAGAGCCGGGCGAGGTCCGTGCCGTCGAGTTCGATGCTGCCGGACGTCGGCTTGTCGAGGCCGCCGAGCATCTGCAACAGCGTCGACTTGCCGCCGCCGGTGGGGCCCTGGATGACGAGCCGGTCGCCGTCGCCGATGGTGAGGTCGACGCCGTCGAGGGCGTTGACGATGTCCTTGCCGCGTGTGTAGCGCTTGGTGACGCCGCTGAGTACGTACATGGTGGTCAGCTCCTGGGGTCCGGGTCCTTACGGGGTGGCACTACTCGACGCGGCGCAGCGCGTCCGCCGGGCGCAGGCGGGACGCCCGCCAGCCGCCGAACGCGCCGGCGATCAGCCCGCCGGCCACGGCGAGGCCGACCGCGACCGCGATGGTGGTGAGGCTGACCGGTGCGGTGAGCCCGACCTCCAGGGACTTCGCGGCCTGCTGCCGCCCCGGACCGCCGAAGCCACCGCCGCCACCCCCGCCGGGACCGCCGCCGAAGCCGCCGCCCCCGCCCGAGCCGCCGCCGAGCTGTGCCTGGAGGGTGGGGCTGATCGCGGTGACGACGTACGCGCCGAGGAGGCCGAGCGCGATGCCGAGGGCGCCGCCGACCAGTCCGTTGACCATGGCCTCGCCGACCACCTGGCGGGTGACACGGCCGGACCTCCAGCCCAGCGCCTTGAGCGTGCCGAACTCGCGCACGCGCCGGGAGACGGCGGAGGAGGTGAGCAGTCCGGCGACGAGGAACGCGGCCACGAGCACCGCGATGGACAGCCACTTGCCGACGCTGGTGGCCAGGTCGGAGGCGGTGGACAGGGAGCCGGAGACGGTGTCGGCGAGGTCGGCGGAGGTGGTGACCGTGGTCCCCGAGATGTTCTTCTGGATCGCCGACTTGACCGAGTCGATCTTCTGCGAGTCGGTCGCCTTGACGTAGATCGTGGTGACCTTGTTCTTCGAGTCGCTGAGCGCCTGGGCCTGCTTCAGCGGGATGTAGAGGTTGGCGCCCGCATCCCCGCTGTCGGGGGTGGCGATGCCGATGACCTTGAACTTGACGCTCTTGATGGTGACGGTGTCACCGAGGGTGAGCTTCTTCTTCTTGGCGTACGACGTGTCGGCGACGACGACCTTGGCGTTCGTCTCCGACGTCTTGAACGTACGCCCCTTGGTGATCTTGGAGGAGGTGAGCGGGCCGAGCGCCGGCTCGGCGACGTCCGTGCCGTAGACCGAGTAGTTGTCGACGTCGAAGTCGGCGCCGCCGCCCTCGACGCGGCCCTGCGGCCGGCCGCTGTTCCCGCCGTTGCCGCCGCCCGCCAAGCCGCCGCCCTGCTGGTTGCCGCCGCTCTGGTCCTGCTTGAACTGGCCCTGCCGGAACTGGCCGCTGACCTTGATGACCTGGAGGCTCAGGCCCCCGACCGCGTCGGAGACGCCGCTCTGGGCGTCCACCTTGCCCACCGTGGAGCTCGCCAGGGTCTGGAAGCCCTGCACCACCACGCGGTCATTGCTCTGCTCCTCGTCGGAGTCGCTGCCCTTGGCGTCGAAGTTGAAGCGGGGCCGCTGCGCGCCGTCCGAACTCTGCGCGGCCGCGGCCTTGGTGACGGTCATGTCGGTGCCCAGGCCGTACAGCGATTGCAGGACCTTGTCCTGGGCCTTGCCCATCCCGGAGGAGACGGAGCTGACGATGATGACCAGGGCTATGCCCAGTGCGAGCCCGGAGGCGACGACCAGGGCCGCCTTTCTGCGGCGGCGCAACTCGCGCCTCAGGTAGGTGAAGAACATGGCCGCAAGGTAGGGACGCCCCGTGATGAAGCCATAAGCCGGGCATAAGAGAACGATGAGAAGCCTGTGCGCGAAGGGAAGTTGAGCTGTGCGGGCGCCGTCCGGGGCACGGTGGCGGGGCCTACGGGGCACGGTGGCAGGACCCGCCGGGGCGCGGTGGCGGCACCCGCCCGGCGCCCGCCCGGCGCCCGCCCGGCGCACGGTTCCGCACCGGGAAAGGGCTCGGTGGTGGAATGCGGCGTTCGCATTCCACCGCCGGTGACATCTGTCAGTACGTCGGCTGGACCCAGAGCAGGTACTGGCCGTCGCCCAGCGACTCGCAGCGCCAGCCGACCCAACGCCCCTGCGGGAAGCCGGCGTTGCCCGCGTCGCCGCAGGCGCCGATCGACGGGTAGACGCCGCCGGGGACGAAGGTGGCGGCGGAGGCCGTACCGGCGCTGAGGCCGATGCCTCCCGCGGCGACGGTGGCTGCGAGCGCCGCGGACACGAAGAACTTCTTGAGCATCGAGAACACTCCTGTACGCGCGTCACGGATGAACTGGTGGGACAGGAAGAGCGACTGCGCAGGCGATGCTAGGGAGAGCTCGGCCGCCGGTGATCGCCTCGGACGATCATGGGCTGAAAATGCCCCGTGTCTGGCGCGTATCCGCAGGTGACGTGGAGCGGGGGTGAACGGAGTCCGATCGCTCCCTCGCGGCCGGATGAACGCCGCGCGGCCCGCCGCACCACGACGACGACGGCGCCGTCGCCGTACCGTACGACGACGGCGCCGCCGCTCCCCGTGCGGTACGGGGGGCGGCGGCGCCGTGGGGTTCGCCGGGGACGGGTCAGACGGCCGAGCCGGCCTTCCAGTCGGCCCAGCTCATGTTCCAGCCGTTGAGGCCGTTGTCCGGGGCGACGGTCTTGTCGCCGGTGTTCTGGACGACGACCACGTCACCGATGAGGGAGTTGTTGTAGAACCAGGCGGCCGGCGTGCTGGAGTCGTTGGCGCCCTTGGTGTCGGACAGGCCGACGCAGCCGTGGCTGGTGTTCACGGAACCGAAGATGGACTTGGCGCCCCAGTAGTTGCCGTGGATGAACGTGCCGGAGCTGCTCAGCCGCATGGCGTGCGGCACGTCCTTGATGTCGTACTCGCCCTTGCCGTCGTCGTCCGTGAAGCCGACCGTGGCGCCGTTCATCCGGGTCTCCTTGAACTTCTCGGAGATCACCATCTGGCCCTCGTACGTCTTGTTCTCGGGCGAACCGGCGGAGATCGGGATGGTCTTGATGGTCTTGCCGTCCTGCGTGACCTTCATCTGCTTGGTCTGCGCGTCGACGTAGGAGACCTGGTTGCGGCCGACCTTGAAGGTCACCGTCTTCTGCTGGACGCCGTAGACGCCGCTCGCCCCCTCGACGCCGTCGAGCGCGAGCTTGAGGGTGACCGTGGAGTTCTCCGTCCAGTACTTCTCGGGGCGGAAGTCGATGCGGTTGGCGTTGAACCAGTGGCCGACGACCTCCTGCCCGGTGCTGGAGGAGACGGTGATGCCCTTCTGGACGGCCGACTTGTTGGTGATGGCCTTGTCGAAGTTGATCGACACGGGCATGCCGACGCCGACCGTGGTGCCGTTGTCCGGCGTGAAGTTGCCGATGAAGGAGTGCGCCTGCGAGACGGTGGTGAACGAGGCGTTCTCGTGGGCGGCGCGGCCCTTGGAGTCCTTGGCGGTCACGGCGACCTTGTAGGTGGTGGCCCGCTCCAGCTGGCCGGTGGGCGCCCAGCTCGTCTTGTCGGCCGATATCCGGCCGGAGACAGCGGTGCCGGAGGCCGTGGTCATGGTCACGTCGGTCAGCGTGCCCTTGGCGACCGTCACCTTGGCGGCGTTGTTGATGGACGCGTTGTCGGAACCGTCCTTCGGAGTGATCGCGATATCCGCCTCGGACGCCTTCTGCGCGGCCGCCTTGTCGGCCTTCGCCTGCGAGGTGGAGTCGCCGTCGCCTCCCCCGGCGTCGGAGTCGCCACCGCTGCACCCGGTGAGCACCAGCACACCACCGAGCAGTGCGGACGCGGCCACGAGACCCTTGCGCCGCTTACCGTCCGTCATCACACGCTTCTCCATCGTTGCCGAATCCCCAAAAAACCCCGAGATCCCCGTCAGAACCTTCAACGCTACGACCGGTCCGTCCCCATCCACAGGCCCCGGACGTGTTAGGCACACCACGCCGGGCGGCCGGCGCACGGAGGTCACCGCGTGCCGAGGGACGCCAGGGAGCAATCACTCAGACGCGTGGAGCCCGGTTCCGGTTCCCGATCCCGGGGATCAATCATCCCCGCCCGGCCGCCGGACCGGCGCACCGGGGTGGCGTGAAACCGCCTTGTGCCGGTCGCCGGGGGGCCGTGACTTTCCCACGGCCCACGCCTGTCACTAACATCTGCCCACACGGCCAATTCGCAAGCGCCACAAGGGGATCGATATTTCGTGTCCGCCGCACGCCGATCGTCGTCCACCGCACGCCGATCGTTGCTGACCGCCACCGCCGCGGGAACCATGCTCGCGGCCCTCTGGTTCGTCCCGAGCGCGAACGCCTCGCAGGACGCGTCCCAGGAGTCGACGTCGACGATGACGGACTCCTCGGCGGTCGCGAGAACCTCCACGGACACGACGACGACCACGGAGCACACGGCCGCGCAGGCCGCGGACACCGCCTCGGAGACGACCAGGGGGACGGGCGCGGGGACGGGGACGGCCACGCAGACCCTGGAGGGCCCGGCCGGCACCCGGCTCGCCGACACGGGCAGCATCGACACCACCCCGTACGTCGTCGGCGGCACGCTCCTGCTCGGCCTGGGCGCGGGCTTCGTGGCGTACTCGGTACGACGGGAGCGCACGGCGGCGTACTGACGCCCCGCACGCTCCCGCTCGCCCCCGTACGCTCCCGCGCCCCTTATCACGCTTCCGTGCGCATCCTCCGGGCGGACGACAGGAAGGGAGCGACAGGCCCTAGGCCAGCGGTCCGGTGACGGTCTCGACGGCCGCGACCAGGCCGCCCTCGCGGACGAAGGCGTCCGCCGCCGCCAGGTCGGGGGCGAGGTGGCGGTCGGGACCCGGGCCGCCGATGCCGGCCGCGCGGGCCGCGTCGATCGCCGCGCGGCTCGCCGGGGCGGGGGTCAGCCCCTCGCGCAGCTCGATCGCGCGCGTGGCCGCGTAGAGCTCGACCGCCAGGACGCGGGCGAGGTTGCCGACCGCCGTACGCAGCTTGCGCGCCGCCGACCAGCCCATCGAGACGTGGTCCTCCTGCATCGCGGAGGACGGGATCGAGTCGACGGAGGCCGGCACCGCGAGCCGTTTCAACTCGCTGACCAGGGCGGCCTGCGTGTACTGGGCGATCATCAGCCCGGAGTCGACGCCGGGGTCGTCCGCGAGGAACGGCGGGAGCCCGTGGCTGCGGTTCTTGTCGAGCAGCCGGTCGGTGCGGCGCTCGGCGATGGAGGCGAGGTCGGCGGCGGCGATGGCGAGGAAGTCGAGGACGTACGCCACCGGGGCGCCGTGGAAGTTCCCGTTGGACTCCACCCTGCCGTCGGGCAGGACCACCGGGTTGTCGACGGCGGCGGCCAGTTCGCGCTCGGCGACCAGGCGGGCGTGCGCGAGGGTGTCCCGGCCGGCGCCCGCGACCTGGGGCGCGCAGCGCACGGAGTACGCGTCCTGCACACGGGGCGCGTCGTCCTGGTGGTGCCCGGTGAGTTCGGAGCCCTGCAGCACGGCGAGCATGTTGGCGGCACTGGCGGCCTGCCCGGGGTGCGGGCGGATGGCGTGCAGCTCGGGGGCGAGCACCTTCTCGGTGCCGAGCAGGGCCTCCAGGCTGAGGGCGGCGGTGATGTCGGCGGTCTTGTAGAGGGTGTCGAGGTCGGCGAGGGCCATGAGCAGCATGCCGAGCATGCCGTCGGTGCCGTTGAGGAGGGCGAGCCCCTCCTTCTCGCGCAGTTCGACGGGGGCGATGCCGTGCGCGGCGAGGAGCTCGGCCGAGGGGCGTACGACGCCGTCGGGGCCCTCGGCCTCGCCCTCCCCCATGAGGGTGAGCGCGCAGTGCGAGAGCGGCGCGAGGTCACCGGAGCAGCCGAGGGAGCCGTACTCGTGGACGACCGGGGTGATGCCGGCGTTCAGGATGTCCGCCATGGTCTGCGCGACCTCGGGGCGCACGCCGGTGTGTCCGGAGCACACGGTCTTCAGCCGCAGGAACATCAGCGCGCGGACGACCTCGCGCTCGACGCGGGGGCCCATGCCGGCGGCGTGCGAGCGGACGATGTTGCGCTGGAGCCGGCCGCGCAGGTCCGCGCCGATGTGCCGGGTGGCGAGGGCGCCGAAGCCGGTGCTGACCCCGTAGACGGGGTCGGGCTTGGCGGCGAGTGCGTCGACGGTGCGGCGGGCGGCGGCGAGGGCCGTGCGGGCGTCGTCGTCGAGCTCGATGCGGGCGCCGTCGCGGGCGACGGCGAGGACGTCGGACGCGGTGACTGTGGTGGTGCCCACCACCACGGTTTGCATATCCATATTCAGGAGCGTACGCAGTGAATTCCGTGGTGTCACGGGTGGGGGTGGGTTGTCGGCCGACGGCACTCAAGGGGCGCGGGGAACTGCGCGACACGCCACGACGCACCCGCAGCCGACGAATCACAGGGGCCCCCGAGCTCTCCCGCGCCCCACCCGGAGGGTCACGGCACGCGGCCTCGGAAGGTGCGGCGTTCCGCGCCTTCCGGGCGGGCGTCCGCCAGGCGGACGACCGGGTCGTCCGCGCCCTCGCGTCCCGCCACCACCGGCTTGCCCGCCCGGAGGGCCTTCGCCCGGTACTGTGCGGCGTCGGCGAGGCGGAAGAGGCGGCGGCCCGAGCGCACCGGTCCGATGGGGTCGTCCGTGGAGGCGACGCCGCACGCCACCCCGTCCCCCAGTTCCAGCTCGGCCGCGCGCCGGCAGAGTTCGTCGGCCGCGCGGACCACCGCGTCGCCGGGCGGTCCGACCGCGAGCAGGCAGAACTCGTCGCCGCCGAGCCGCGCGGCGAGCGTGCCCGGGAGCATCGCGCCGCACAGCGAGAGCACGGAACCGAAACGTTCCAGCAGGCGGTCGCCGACCGCGTGGCCGCGGGTGTCGTTGACCCGCTTCAGCCCGTTCAGATCGCAGACGACGAGGCTGACGACGGCACCCTCGGTCCGGTGCAGGTCCAGCGCCTCGTCCAGCCGCATGTCGACGGCGCGGCGGTTGGCCAGACCGGTGAGCGCGTCGGTGAAGGCCAGCCGGCGGGCCTCCTCCAGCCGCTCGGTCTGCGCGATCCCGGCCGCGACGACGGAGGCGAGCACGGTCGCGAAGTCGGCGTCCGCCCGGTCGAAGACGGGCGCGCCCACCGGTCGCGCCACGTACAGCTCGCCCCAGGCGCGGCCGTGCAGTACGACCGGGGCGACGACGCAGGCGCCGCGGCCCCGGCGGCGGAGCGCGGCGACGCGCTGGTGGCAGTAGCCGGCGCGGGTGGCCGACGCGCCCTCCGGGCCGCCGGCCGTCTCCACCCAGGCGCTCGGGCCGACGCCGCCGGCCCAGCGCTCGTGCAGGAACTCGGTGATCTCCGGGAACTCGTGCACGGGGTACGTCTCGTCCTCGGGGAACTCCTCCTCGTCCTCGGCGCGGGCGCCGACGTTCGCCAGGACGCGCAGGCAGCCGCGGTCGCGCTCCCAGACGGAGAGCGCGGCGAAGCTGCCGACGAGCGCGTCGCAGGCCCCGAGGGCGGCGGCGCGCCAGGCGTCGCGGGGAGTGGGCGCGGCGGCCATGCCCTGCGCCAGCGCGACCACGGCCCGCAACCGTCTGTCCTCACCCATCACTCCAGGTTAGGGAGGATTGGGGCGATACGGGAGGTTGGGGACGGCGAACGGGGGTGAGGGGGCACAGGTGCGTGCGGGGCGCGCACGGGTGCGCGCGGGGCGCCCGGTCGTCCCGGCGTGTGGGGCGCTCAGTCCTCCCAGCGTGGCGGTCGGCGTTCGTTGAACGCCGCCACTCCCTCCGCGCGGTCCGGTGAGAACGCGACCGTGCGCCAGGCCGCGTCCTCCACCTCCAGGCCCGCCCGGAACTCCAGCCCCCAGCCGACCCGCAGCGCGCGCTTCGCCGCCCGCAGGCCGACCGGTGAGTTCGCGGCGAACCGGGCGCCCATCGCGAGCGCCGCCTCGCGGTCCTCGCCCGCCTCGACCAGTTCGTCCACCAGGCCGAGCCGTCGCGCCTCGGGTGCCTCGACCCGGCGGGCCGAGAAGATCAGCTCCGCCGCGCGGGCCGCTCCGACGCGGCGGGGCAGCAGTTGCGTGCCGCCGCCGCCCGGGATGACGCCGACCGAGACCTCGGGCAGGCCCACCACCGCGGTGCTGTCCGCGACGATCACGTCGCAGGCGAGCGCGAGTTCGAAGCCGCCGCCGAGGGCGTAGCCGTGGACCGCGGCGATCGTCGGCATGGGGAGATCCAGTACGCCGGTGTACGCGGCGCGGGCGAGGGGGCGTTGGGCGAGGAGGTCGGCGTCGGTGAGGGAGTTGCGTTCCTTGAGGTCGGCGCCTACGCAGAAGGCGCGGGGGTGGGTGGAGGTGAGGACGACGGCTCGTACGGTTCTGTCCGTGGCGAGGGCGGCGCAGGCGGCGGTGAGGGAGTGGGCCATGGCCGTCGAGACGGCGTTCATCGCCTTGGGGCGGTCGAGGACGAGTTCGGCGACGTGGGTGTGGCGTTTTACGACGACGTGGTCGCCGTAGCGGCGCTCCTCCGTGTGTTCCGTCGTGTCGTCGTCCATGGCGCCCTCCCGGTTAACGTGGGTTAACTTGTGGTCGGGTCGATCATCGCAGGGGAGTGGGGGGTGGCGGAAGTGGGGTGGGGTTCTCGTGGGGTGTTTTCGCCCCCGCCGCCCCTACCCTTCCCGTCCCTTCAAGGGGCTTCGCCCCTTGGACCCCGGGCGCTTGGGAGCTCGAGTGGGTGGGGTTGGGGGGCGGGTGCGGGCGGGTGGGGACTTCTCGCGCAGTTCCCCGCGCCCCTTATGGGGCACGGTGGGTGGTCGCGCACCCGCGGCGGCCCGCGCAGACAACACAGCCTCGCGCCCCTAGCGGGGCTGCGGTTGCTCGCGCCCGCGCGGCGGAGCCGTAGATCGACACAGCCCCGCGCTCCTATGGGGCGCTCGCCCCTACTCCTCGGGCGTCCGTCGCGTCAGCAGCCAGGGTTCGACCACGCCCAGGCCCCTGACCGGGCGTTGCCACATGGGCTGGAGGGCGAAGCGGTAGGCGGGGGCGTCCTCGCCCTCCTTCTCCGCCGTCGCGGCGGCTTCGGCCGCTTCCGCCTCCGAGGCGGGGGCCTCGCCGGAGCGGATGAGTTCCTCGGCGAACGCCTGGTCGACGAGGACCGCGTCCTTGGGGGCTATCGACGTCAGCCGGCTCGCGAGGTTCACCGTCGTACCGAAGACGTCGCCCATCCGGGTGGTCACCGTGCCGAACGCTATGCCGACGCGCAGCTCCGGCATCGTCTCGTCGTTCGCCATGGTCTCGATCAGCCGCAGGGCCGTCTCGGCGGCGACACCGGCGTCGTCGGCCGCGTAGAGGACCTCGTCGCCGAGGGTCTTGATGAGCCGGCCGCCGTTGGCCGCGACCAGGTCCGCCGCGGTCGTCTCGAACGCCTCGACCAGCTCGCCGAGCTCCTCCTCCTCCATCCGCCGGGTCAGCCGTGTGAAGCCGACGAGGTCGGCGAAGCCGACGGCGAGGCGGCGGTCGACCATCTCCTCGTCGTCCGTGGCCTGGATGACCCGTCCGGTGGCGGCGGCGAGCTGGCGCCGCCAGACATAGACCAGGAACTCCTCCAGCTCCGGCAGGAGCAGTTCCACCAGCGGGTACGTCACCTCGGTGCGGGTCATGCCGGGCTCGGGCGGCTCGGTGAGGTCCTCCAGGAAGGAGTCGATCTGCCATTCGGCCAGCCGGGCGGTGGTCTGGCCGGTGGACCGGGCGACCTGCACCGCCATGGCCTCGCTGAGCAGTCCCGCCTCGACGAGACCGGCGAGCCGTCGCAGGGCCAGGACGTCGGCCTCGGTGAGCGCCTTGGCCTGGCCGATGTCGGCGAAGCCCATGGCCCGCCAGAAGCGGGAGGCCAGTTCCATGGAGACGCCCGCGCTGCGGGCCGCCTGGAAGGGGGTGTAGCGGCGCTCGGCGCCGAGGATCAGGCCTTCGAGGCGGAGTGCGAGCGGGTCCTCCCCGTCGTCGTCCTCACCGTCGGCCACGTCGCCGTCACCATCGGCCACGTCGCCACCGGTCGCCCGTCCCGCCCCCACCTCGTCGGAACCCGGCTCCCCGGAGCCGGGTTCACCCGCGCCGGTCTCGTCGTCCCGCGCCGGTTCACCGTCGGGGGCGGGATGTGCGCCCGTGCCCGAGCCCGAATCGTCGACGGTCACGCCTGCTGCCCTTCCGATCTGTCGCGGTCAGGTATCGACCGCGCTCAACTCTACGGCAGGTGTGCGGTAGCTCACTCCCCGGCGGAGCTGCCCGCTCTCACCCCCGCGCGGGCCGCAGATGGATCACGTCGCCCGCGCCCACCGGCTCCTGTACCCCTTCCTCCGTGGCGATCACCAGCCGTCCGTCCCCGTCGACCGCCACCGCCTCCCCGGTGACCGACCGGTCGCCCGGCAGGTCGGCCCGCACGGTACGGCCCAGGGTGGCGCATCCGGCGGCGTACGTCTCCTGGAGTCCGCTCGCCGCGGCGTCCCCGCCGGCCTCCCGCCAGCGGCCGTACCACTGCTCCAGGGAGCGCAGCACCGCCCGCAGCAGCGGGTCGCGGTCCGTGCCGGCCGCGCCCGCGAGGGCCAGCGACCCGGCGGTGGGCACGGGGAGCTCGTCCGCGCGCAGGGTGACGTTGATGCCGATGCCGACGACCACGCCCCGCTCCCCGGCCCGCTCGGCGAGGATGCCGCCGGTCTTGCGCTCGGCGCCGTCCACCGTGACGAGCAGGTCGTTGGGCCACTTCAGGGCGGTGTCGACGCCCGCCGCGCGGGACAGCCCGGTGGCCACCGCGACGCCGGTGAGCAGCGGCAGCCAGCCCCAGCGGGCGACGGGTACCTCGGCGGGGTCGAGCAGGACGGAGAAGAAGAGGCCGGACCGGGCGGGAGCCGTCCACCGCCGGTCGAGCCGGCCGCGCGCCGCGCTCTGCTCCTCCGCGACCAGCACCGCGCCCTCGGCCGCCGTGCCCTTCGCCGCACGGGCGACCAGATCGCTGTTGGTGGACCCGGTGCGCTGCACCACCTCCACCTCCGACCACAGGCTCCCCGGCCGCACCAGCGCCCGGCGCAGCCCACCGGCGTCGAGCGGCGGCCGCTCCAGGTCGGACCAGCGGCTGGGGGGCGGCTCGGAAGCGTCTCGCGGCGTCATACGAGTCACCCTAGAGCGCGTCGGGTGTGGCCAACGCCGCACTGCCGACCCGTAGGCACACCACTACGCTACGGATGAGTAGCCCACCCCTCGCACGAGCGTCACCGACCAGCGTCGTCCCCCGGTCGCCCCCGATCATCCGTGATCACCCCCAATCGCCCACGATCACCCGAGAACCGCACATCGCACCCTCACGTCCCCACTTGAGCAGGCAGGGAGCCGCATCCCCGATGTCCGAGCCGGAAGAGCGCCAGGCGCGCGAAGAGATCGACATCCACACCACCGCGGGCAAGCTCGCGGATTTGCAGCGCCGTATCGAGGAAGCCACGCACGCCGGTTCGGCACGCGCCGTCGACAAGCAGCACGCCAAGGGCAAGCTGACGGCCCGCGAGCGGATCGAACTCCTCCTGGACGCAGACTCGTTCGTCGAACTGGACGAGTTCGCCCGGCACCGCTCGACCGACTTCGGCCTGGCGGACAACCGCCCCTACGGCGACGGCGTCGTCACCGGCTACGGCACCGTCGACGGCCGCCCCGTCGCCGTCTTCTCCCAGGACTTCACCGTCTTCGGCGGCGCGCTGGGCGAGGTCTACGGGCAGAAGATCGCCAAGGTGATGGACTTCGCGCTGAAGACCGGCTGCCCGGTCATCGGCATCAACGACTCCGGTGGCGCCCGCATCCAGGAGGGCGTCGCCTCCCTCGGCGCGTACGGGGAGATCTTCCGCCGCAACACCCACGCGAGCGGTGTCATCCCGCAGATCAGCCTGGTCGTCGGCCCGTGCGCGGGCGGCGCGGTCTACTCCCCCGCGATCACCGACTTCACGGTCATGGTCGACCAGACCTCGCACATGTTCATCACCGGCCCCGACGTCATCAAGACCGTCACCGGCGAGGACGTCGGCTTCGAGGAACTCGGCGGCGCCCGCACCCACAACACGGCCTCCGGCGTGGCCCACCACATGGCGGGCGACGAGAAGGACGCCATCGAGTACATCAAGCAGCTGCTGTCCTACCTGCCCTCGAACAACCTCTCCGAGCCCCCGGCCTTCCCCGAGGAGGCCGACCTCGCCGTCACCGACGAGGACCGCGAGCTGGACACCCTCGTCCCGGACTCCGCGAACCAGCCGTACGACATCCACACGGTGATCGAACACGTCCTGGACGACGCGGAGTTCTTCGAGACGCAGCCGCTGTACGCGCCGAACATCGTCACCGGCTACGGCCGTATCGAGGGCCGCCCCGTCGGCATCGTCGCCAACCAGCCCATGCAGTTCGCCGGCTGCCTGGACATCAGGGCGTCCGAGAAGGCCGCCCGCTTCGTGCGCACCTGCGACGCCTTCAACATCCCCGTCCTCACCTTCGTCGACGTCCCCGGCTTCCTGCCCGGCGTCGACCAGGAACACGACGGCATCATCCGCCGCGGCGCCAAGCTGATCTTCGCCTACGCCGAGGCCACCGTCCCCCTCATCACCATCATCACCCGCAAGGCCTTCGGCGGCGCCTACGACGTCATGGGCTCCAAGCACCTGGGCGCCGACCTCAACCTGGCCTGGCCCACCGCCCAGATCGCCGTCATGGGCGCCCAGGGCGCCGTCAACATCCTGCACCGCCGCACGATCGCCGGCGCCGACGACGCCGAGGCGACCCGCGCCCGGCTCATCCAGGAGTACGAGGACACCCTCCTCAACCCCTACGTCGCCGCCGAGCGCGGTTACGTCGATGCCGTGATCATGCCCTCCGACACCCGCGCCCACCTCGTCCGCGGCCTGCGCCAGCTGCGCACCAAACGCGAATCCCTCCCCCCGAAGAAGCACGGCAACATCCCCCTCTGAAAGTCGGAAGCCAGAGCCCGGAAGGAGCCGTTGTGACGATCAAAGTCGTACGGGGCAACCCCACCCCCGAGGAGCTCGCCGCCGCCCTCGCGGTGGTCCGCGCCCGCGCCGCCGCGGCCGGCGCCGAGCCGCCCGCCGCGCCCGCCCCGCGCGCCTCCTGGTCCGACCCGTCCCGCCTCGCGGCGCAGCGCCTGCCGCAGCCGGGCCCGACGGCCTGGAGCCGTACGTACTGGCCGGGCTGACGCCCCGCTTCCCGGGCGGCCGGCGCTGCCGCCCGGGAAGTTGAGTACCCGTACTCAGGCGCCGACCGACCGGCCGGTCGCACCCTCGAAGACATGCTGTGGTCCGACCCCGAGAACGAGCCGCCCGAGGAACTGCGCGGCGCGCAGGCCATGCTGCGCCGCCTCGGCGTCGTCCTGGCCCTGGCCATGGTGCTGGCCATGCTGGTGCTGGGCATCCTGTAGGCACGGCCGGCCGCGCACGCGGCGGGCGGGGCGCAATACCCTGGCCCGCATGACCGATCAGTCGCCGCCCCGCCGCCTCGTGCTCGCCTCCCAGTCCCCCGCCCGCCTCGGCCTGCTGCGCCAGGCGGGGCTCGCCCCGGAGGTCGTCGTCAGCGGGGTGGACGAGGACCCCTTCACCGCCCCCACCCCCGCCGAGCTGGCGCTCGCCCTCGCCGAGGCGAAGGCGTCCGTCGTGGCGGCCCGCCCGGACGTGCACGGCGCGCTGGTGGTCGGCTGCGACTCGGTGCTGGACCTGGACGGGCGGGCGCTCGGCAAGCCCGCCGACGCCGAGGAGGCCACGGCCCGCTGGAAGGCGATGCGCGGCCGGGCCGGCACGCTTCAGACGGGCCACTGCGTGTGGGACACCGCGACCGGACGGCACGTCTCGGCGACCGCGGCCACCGTGGTCCGTTTCGGGGAGCCGACGGACGACGAGATCGCCGCCTACGTCGCCTCCGGGGAACCGCTGCACGTGGCGGGCGCGTTCACGCTGGACGGCCGCTCGGCGCCGTTCATCGACGGCATCGAGGGCGACCACGGCAACGTCATCGGGCTCAGCCTGCCGCTGCTCCGCCGGCTGCTGGCGGAACTGGGCGTGAGCATCACGGAGTTGTGGGCGCCCCCGGCCCAGGAGCGCTGACGGGCCCGGGGTCGGCGGGCGGTCCCGCCGGGGGCTCCGGGGGTCCCGGGGCGTCCGTCGCCGCGGGACGCGGCTCCTCCTGCGCCCGGTCGTACGTCATCAGCGTGAGCACGATCAGCGCGAACACGACCATCATGGAGGCGAACGCCCGCCACCCGATCAGTCCCACCGCGAACGCGCCCAGCACCGCGTGCACCACCGCCGCGCTGATCAGCAGTATCCGGCCGAGCCCGGCGGACGGGCGGTTGCGCACGCAGACCGCCAGCGCGGCGATGCCGCAGAGCACGAAGTAGAGGCCGAAGACCAGGCCGCCGATCTTCGACGAGGCGGACATCTTGTCCGGGTCGAGGCCGGCGAGGGACATGTGCTGGTGGTCCACGAGCGTGCCCAGGGTCCAGTTGAGCAGCGCGATGCCCACCGCCTCGCAGAAGAGCACGACCGCCGTCACCAGCGCCACCGGTCTGCGCAGCACTCCGCCCCACCCCCGCCTTCCCACGCGTTACCGCCAGTACCTGCCGGACATCGGGCACGCTACTCACGGGTAAACGCTGGGACAAGGGGTGCGGCAGGGGCAAAGAATCATTGGGCCATTAGTAGGGACTCCACAAAGAAACACGACCGGCCGCAGCACGGCCGCACAGAGACCTCGACCACACCGGAGGGCTAGGGTTTCCGGGAGGGCCCCCGCGCACTCCGGTGCGACAAGGGGTTTCGCCGGTCGAGTGAGCCCCGACTCACGCTCCGTGTGGGCAAGCTCACCAATGGGCACGGGTCGAAACGTCGTGTCGGCAGTCCCTAAACTCGGCTTGTTTCAAGGAGAGGGAGCCATCGTGCGCAAGGTGTTGATCGCCAACCGTGGCGAAATCGCTGTCCGTGTCGCCCGGGCCTGCCGCGACGCCGGCATCGCGAGCGTGGCGGTCTACGCGGAACCGGACCGGGACGCGGTGCACGTGCGCGTCGCCGACGAGGCGTTCGCCCTGGGCGGGGACACCCCGGCCACCAGCTACCTGGACATCGCCAAGGTGCTCCAGGCCGCCGCGGACTCCGGCGCGGACGCCGTCCACCCCGGGTACGGCTTCCTCTCCGAGAACGCGGAGTTCGCCCAGGCGGTCCTGGACGCGGGCCTGATCTGGATCGGTCCGCCCCCGCACGCCATCCGCGACCTCGGCGACAAGGTCGCCGCCCGGCACATCGCGCAGCGCGCCGGCGCCCCGCTGGTGGCCGGCACCCCCGACCCGGTCTCCGGCGCGGAGGAGGTCGTGGCCTTCGCCGAGGAGCACGGCCTGCCCATCGCGATCAAGGCCGCGTTCGGCGGCGGCGGGCGCGGTCTGAAGGTGGCCCGCACGCTGGACGAGGTGCCCGAGCTGTACGACTCGGCGGTGCGCGAGGCCGTGGCCGCGTTCGGGCGCGGCGAGTGCTTCGTCGAGCGCTACCTGGACAAGCCGCGGCACGTGGAGACGCAGTGCCTGGCCGACTCCCACGGCAACGTGGTCGTCGTCTCCACGCGTGACTGCTCGTTGCAGCGCCGGCACCAGAAGCTGGTGGAGGAGGCCCCGGCGCCGTACCTGTCCAAGGAGCAGATGGACCAGCTGTACTCGGCGTCCAAGGCCATCCTGAAGGAGGCCGGGTACGTCGGCGCCGGCACCGTGGAGTTCCTCGTCGGGGCGGACGGCACGATCTCCTTCCTGGAGGTCAACACGCGGCTCCAGGTCGAGCACCCGGTGACCGAGGAGGTCTCCGGGATCGACCTCGTGCGCGAGATGTTCCGCATCGCCGACGGCGAGAAGCTCGGCTACGACGACCCGCCGCTGCGCGGGCACTCCTTCGAGTTCCGCATCAACGGCGAGGACCCGGGCCGGGGCTTCCTGCCCGCGCCGGGGACCGTGACGCGGTTCGACCCGCCGTCGGGGCCGGGTGTCCGGCTGGACGCGGGTGTCGAGGCCGGATCGGTCATCGGTCCGGCGTGGGACTCGCTGCTGGCGAAGCTGATCGTGACGGGGCGTACGCGGGCGGAGGCGCTACAGCGGGCGGCGCGGGCGCTGGACGAGTTCCAGGTGGAGGGCATGGCCACCGCCATCCCCTTCCACCGCGCGGTGGTCCGCGACCCCGCCTTCGGGCCGGAGCTGACCGGGTCCGCCGAGCCGTTCACCGTGCACACCCGGTGGATCGAGACGGAGTTCGTCAACGAGATCAAGCCGTTCTCCGCGGTCGCCGATGCGGAGGGTGACGAGGAGTCGGGCCGCGAGACGGTGGTCGTCGAGGTCGGCGGCAAGCGGCTGGAGGTGTCGTTGCCGGCGTCGCTGGGGATGTCGCTGGCGCGGACGGGGCTGGCGGCGGGCGCGAAGCCGAAGCGGCGGGCCGCGAAGAAGTCGGGTCCCGTCGCCTCCGGCGACACGCTGGCCTCTCCCATGCAGGGGACGATCGTCAAGATCGCGGTGGAAGAGGGCCAGGAGGTCAAGGAGGGCGATCTGATCGTCGTCCTGGAGGCCATGAAGATGGAGCAGCCGATCAATGCCCACAAGGCGGGCACGGTGAAGGGGCTCGGCGCGGAGGTGGGCGCCTCGGTGACCTCCGGCGCCCCGATCTGCGAGATCAAGGACTGACGGTTCCCTCCGGGGGTGGCGGGGCGTTTTCCCTCGCCCCCGCCGCCCCTACCCGTCCCACCCCCCAGGGGCTCCGCCCCTTCGACCCCTGAGGGGTGGGGTGGGGTGGGATGAAACGCGGGGCTCAGCCCCACCACCCCAGCGGGGGCTCCGCCCCCTGCACCCCCAGGTGATTCGCCCAGCGCTGCATCAACCTGCGACTCCGCCACGCGGGCGCAACCAACCACAACGCACCCGCAGCCGAAAACCCACGGCTCACCCCCACCTACAAGGGGCGCGGGGAACTGCGCGAACAACCACAGCGCACCCGCACACGAGACCCCAGGCACGCCCCCCGTCTCTCAGGGGCGCGGGGAACTGCGCAACCAACCACAACGCACCCGCAGCCGAAAACCCACGGCCCGCCCCCGCCTACAAGGGGCGCGGGGAACTGCGCGAACAACCACAGCGCACCCGCAGCCGAGAACTCACCCCCCGCACCCCACCCCCCCCAAAGCGAGCCGCAGGCTGGTCAGCGGCGGCGGAGGTCGGCTACTCGGGCCGGGCGGTCGCCGCCCGGGGGGTCGCCGAGGACCGGGGCGCTGCGGAGCTGCGGCGCCCCCGGGCCCTGCCGTCTCGGCCCCGGCAGGCCGACGTCACGGCGCGCCTGCCGGCCCCCGGCCGGCCCCGGCCCCGTCTCCCCTCCCCCCGCCCCGGCCACCGCGATCTGCACACCCTGGTCGGCCAGCGCCTGCAACTCCCCGCCCGCACGGTCGTCGTGCGCGGGCGGCTCGTCGGTGACGAGCCGGGTGATGAGATCCGTCGGCACGGTCTGGAACATCGTGTCCGTGCCCAGCTTCGTGTGGTCCGCGAGAACGACCACCTCCGCCGCCGCCTGCACCAGCGCCCGGTCGACCGACGCGGAGAGCATGTTGGACGTCGAGAGCCCCCGCTCGGCGGTGAGACCGGCACCGGAGACGAAGGCCCGGGAGACCCGCAGCCCCTGGAGGGACTGCTCCGCCCCCGACCCGACCAGCGCGTAGTTGGAGCCGCGCAGGGTGCCGCCGGTCATCACGACCTCCACCCGGTTGGCGTGGGCGAGGGCCTGCGCCACCAGCAGGGAGTTGGTGACGACCGTCAGCCCCGGCACCCGGGCCAGCCGGCGGGCCAGTTCCTGCGTGGTGGTGCCCGCACCGACCACGATCGCCTCGCCCTCTTCGACGAGGCTCGCGGCGAGATCGGCGATGGCCGTCTTCTCGGCGGTCGCGAGATGGGATTTCTGCGGAAAGCCGGACTCCCGCGTGAACCCGCCCGGCAGTACCGCACCGCCGTGCCGGCGGTCGAGGAGTCCTTCTGCCTCCAGTGCGCGCACGTCCCGCCGTACGGTCACTTCGGAGGTCTGGACGACGCGGGCGAGCTCACGGAGCGACACGGCCCCGTTCGCGCGCACCATTTCGAGGATCAATTGGCGACGTTCTGCAGCGAACACGAAACTGACAGTAACCCCAACGACCGCCTGCTTTCAGCAGTTTGCGCCGAATAACAGAAGTTGTTCGCACAGGGGGGTCACAAGTGGTATACGGGCTCCCGGCCGTCACACACCCCGTCGGACGGCCGACGACAGCCCGTCACCACGGCCTCCGCTTTCGGCCGCCGGGCCCCGCGACGACCCGGTTCCCGACGGTCCGCCCTCACGCCCCGCCCGTCGCCTTGCGGGTGTGGAGCTGGCGGGCGACCTCGGCGATCGAACCCGACAGGGACGGGTACACCGTGAACGCGTTCGCGATCTGTTCGACCGTCAGGTTGTTGTCGACCGCGATCGAGATGGGGTGGATCAGTTCCGAGGCGCGCGGTGCGACGACCACACCGCCGACCACGATCTCGGTGCCCGGGCGGCAGAAGATCTTGACGAAGCCGTCCCGGATGCCCTGCATCTTGGCGCGCGGGTTGCGCAGCAGCGGCAGCTTGACGACGCGGGCGTCGATCTTGCCCGCGTCGACGTCGGCCTGCGAGTAGCCGACCGTGGCGATCTCGGGGTCGGTGAAGACGTTGGCCGAGACGGTCTTGAGGTTCAGCGGGGCCACGGCGTCGCCGAGGAAGTGGTACATCGCGATGCGGCCCTGCATCGCCGCCACCGAGGCGAGCGCGAAGACGCCGGTGACGTCGCCGGCCGCGTACACACCCGGTGCCGTCGTGCGCGAGACGCGGTCGGTACGGATGTGCCCGGAGTCGCGCAGCTGGACGCCCGCCTCCTCCAGGCCCATGCCCGCGCTGTTCGGGATGGCGCCGACCGCCATCAGACAGTGCGAGCCGGTGATGACCCGGCCGTCGGCGAGCGTGACCTCGACGCGGTCGCCGACCCGCTTGACGGACTCGGCGCGGGAGCGGGCCATGACGTTCATGCCACGACGCCGGAAGACGTCCTCCAGCACGGCGGCGGCGTCCGGGTCCTCGCCGGGCAGCACCCGGTCGCGCGAGGAGACGAGGGTGACCTTGGAGCCGAGCGCCTGGTAGGCGCCGGCGAACTCGGCGCCCGTGACGCCGGAGCCGACCACGATGAGTTCCTCGGGCAGCTCGTCGAGGTCGTAGACCTGGGTCCAGTTCAGGATGCGCTCGCCGTCGGGCTGCGCGTCGGGCAGCTCGCGCGGGTGACCGCCGGTGGCGATGAGCACGGCGTCGGCGGTGAGCCGCTCCTCGCTGCCGTCGGCGGCCCGTACGACGACCGTGCGCGAGCCGTCGACGGCCTGCATGCCCTCCAGCCGGCCGCGCCCGCGCACCACCCGGGCGCCGGCCCGGGTCACGGAGGCGGTGATGTCGTGCGACTGGGCGAGCGCGAGCCGCTTGACCCGTCGGTTGACCTTGCCCAGGTCGACGCCGACCACCCGGGCGGCCTGCTCAAGCGGCGGGGTGTCGTCGGCGACGATGATGCCGAGCTCCTCGTAGGAGGAGTCGAAGGTGGTCATCACCTCGGCGGTCGCGATGAGGGTCTTCGAGGGCACGCAGTCGGTCAGCACCGACGCGCCGCCCAGGCCGTCGCAGTCGACGACGGTCACCTCCGCGCCGAGCTGCGCGGCCACCAGCGCCGCTTCGTATCCGCCGGGTCCGCCGCCAATGATCACGATCCGAGTCACGTACCCCATTGTCCCGCACGCTTCAAGATGCTTCCCGCCGGGGCCGACGGCAGGCGCGTCCGGTCGGGGTCCGCGCGGGTACGGCGCCCCGGGCGCCGCCCGGGTGGGGCGCGCGGGACTGCCGTACGCTGCGCTCATGTCGCTCTACGCCGCGTACGCCGGCAACCTCGACGCGCGGCTGATGACCCGCCGCGCCCCGCACTCGCCGCTGCGCGCCACGGGCTGGCTGAACGACTGGCGGCTGACGTTCGGCGGCGAGCAGATGAGCTGGGAGGGCGCGCTCGCGACGATCGTGGAGGCGCCCGGCTCCCAGGTGTTCGTCGCGCTGTACGACATCGCCCCGATGGACGAGGAGGCGCTGGACGGGTGGGAGGGCGTCGGCATGGACATATACCGCCGCCTGAAGGTGCGGGTGCACACGCTGGAGGGGGAGGAGTCCGCGTGGGCGTACGTCCTCGACGCGTACGAAGGCGGACTGCCGTCCGCCCGCTACCTCGGTGAGCTCGCCGACGCGGCGGAGTCGGCGGGCGCGCCGCACGACTACGTGATGGAGCTGCGCAAGCGCCCGTGCTGAGGGGCGCCTGATAGCTCGGGGTCTGCTGTTGTTCGGCGGGTGCGGGTGGGTTCGTGGCGTGTCGCGCAGTTCCCCGCGCCCCTGAAAGGGGCGCGGGGCTGTGTCGATCTGCGGCTCCGCCGCGTGGGCGCAATCTTTTGGGGGGTCCGGGGGCGGAGCCCCCGGGGACGGGAAGGGTAGGGGCGGCGGGGGCGAGGAAAGCCCCCGCGGTCAGATCTGGTTCTCGCCGCCGTCCACGTACACGTTCGCGCCGAGCATGAAGCTGCTCTCGTCGGACGCGAGGAACGCCACCACCGACGCGACCTCCTCCGGCCGCCCCATGCGCCCGGCCGCCGCGGTCGTCGCGAGGTGGGCCCGCACCTCGGCCGCCCGCTCCTCGCCGAACAGCGCCGTGATCCCCGGTGTGTCGATCGGCCCGGGCGAGATCGCGTTGACCCGGATCCCCCGGTCCTTCAACGTGTTCCCCCACGTCCGCGCGAACGACCGCACCGCCGCCTTGGACGCCGCGTACAGACTGAACGTCTCCTGCCCGTTGTCCGCGGCGGTGGACGCGTTCAGGATCACCGAGGCGCCGTCGTTCAGCAGCGGCACCGCCTTCTGGACGGTGAACAGCGTGCCACGCACGTTCACCCCGAAGACGTGGTCGTAGTCCTCCTCGGTGATCTCCCCCAGCGGCACCAGCTGGGCGGTCGCCGCGTTGGCGAACACGACGTCCAGTCCCCGGCCCCGCGCGCGGACGGCGTCGTAGAGCCGGTCCAGGTCGGCCGGGTTCGCGATGTCCCCCGGCACGGCGGTGGCCCGGTCGGGGCCGATGGTCTCCACGGCCGCGTCCAGTTCCGTCTTGCGCCGCCCGGTGACGAACACGTGCGCCCCCTCGGCCGCCAGCCGTACGGCGCTGGCGAGGCCGATCCCCGTGCCGCCGCCCGTGACCACGGCCGTCCTGCCCTCAAGCTGTCCCATGTCAGTGGCCTCCCAGCCAGGAAGAATTTCGGTACCGATCGATACCGATCGATCCCGAGGGAGACCGTAGCACCTCTGAACCGATCGGTACAGAAGAGGTAGGATTGCGTCCATGGAGAAGAGGGAGCAGCCGGAGGCGCGGCAGAAGGCACCGATCGGCCGGCCGCGGGGCTTCGACGCCGACGAGGCGCTCGAACGCGCCATGCGGGTCTTCTGGGAACAGGGCTACGAGGGCGCCGGCCTCACCGAGCTGACCCGCGCCATGGGCATCACCCGCACCAGCATGTACGCGGCCTTCGGCAACAAGGAGGCCCTGTTCCTCAAGGCCCTGGAGCGCTACGGCGAGGGCCCCGCCTCGTACGGGGTGCGGGCCCTGGCGGAACCGACCGCCCGGCAGGTGGCCGCCGCGTTCCTCGACGGCGCCGTCCGCGCCACCACCCAGCCCGGCTGCCCCGCCGGATGCCTCGGCGTCCAGGCGTCCCTGGCCGCCGGCAGCGGGGGGCGGCCGGCCCGGGACGCCCTCGCCGACTGGCGCAACGAGGGCACCGAGCGGCTGCGCGACCGGTTCCGGCGGGCGGTCGACGAGGGCGACCTGCCCCCGGACGCCGACCCCGTCGTCCTCGCCCGCTACGTCATGACCGTCGCGAACGGCATCGCCGTCCAGGCGGCGAGCGGTGCCACCCGCGACGATCTCCGGCAGGTCGCCGACACGGCCCTGCTCAACTGGCCGTCGGCCTGACGGGACAGCAGCCGCCGGAAACCCGTCGGAAACGACACGGCAACGATCGCGCTCCCGCGACCTCCGTCATCTACGCGCGTAGGCGGTAAGCGGCTACTCTCTTGCGCGTGAACGCTTCTCTTCTTCCGGACGACCGCCAGGGCGACCCCTACGCCGCCGCCGACACCGCCGGCGCGCGACTGCGCGAGCTGACGGGCGCCGAGACCCACGACGTCGCCCTCGTGATGGGCTCCGGCTGGGCCCCCGCCGTCGACGCCCTCGGCGAGCCCGACGCCGATCTGCTGGTCACCGACCTGCCCGGCTTCGCGCCGCCGGCCGTCGAGGGCCACGGCGGGCGACTGCGCTCGTACCGCGTCGGCGGCAAGCGCGCCCTGGTCTTCCTCGGCCGCACCCACTACTACGAGGGTCACGGGGTCGCCTCGGTCGCCCACGGCGTGCGGACGGCCGTCGCCGCCGGCGCCAAGACGGTCGTCCTGACCAACGGCTGCGGGGGTCTGCGCGAGACGATGCGTCCCGGGCAGCCGGTGCTGATCAGCGACCACATCAACCTGACCGCGACCTCGCCGATCGTGGGCGCGAACTTCGTCGACCTCACCGACCTGTACTCGCCGCGACTGCGGGCGCTGTGCCAGGAGATCGAGCCCGGCCTGGAGGAGGGCGTCTACGCCCAGTTCCCCGGGCCGCACTACGAGACTCCGGCGGAGATCCGGATGGCGCGGACGCTCGGCGCGGACCTGGTCGGCATGTCGACGGTCCTCGAAGCGATCGCCGCGCGTGAGGCGGGCGCGGAGGTCCTGGGCATCTCCCTGGTCACCAACCTGGCGGCCGGCATGACCGGCGAACCCCTCAACCACGAGGAGGTCCTCCAGGCCGGCCGCGACAGCGCGACCCGCATGGGCGCACTGCTGACCAAGGTCCTGGACCGCATCTGAGGCGCCCCGCAGGGGCCGCGTCCCGCCAGGGGCGCGGGGAACCGCGCGAGAAGTCCCCACCCACCCGCACCCGCCCCACGACACCGGCCACCCGAACTCCGAGGCGTCGGGTTCGAAGGGGCGGAGCCCCTGGGGGACGGGAAGGGTAGGGGTGGCGGGGGCGAAACCCCCCAGGCACCCCCCACCACAACGAGAGAGGCTGACCCGTGCACGACGATCTCCTCGCCAAGGCCAAGGCCTGGCTCGCGGAGGACCCCGACCCGGACACCCGCGAGGAACTCGCCGCCCTCCTCGAAACCCCCGACCTCCCCGAACTCACCGCCCGCTTCTCCGGCACCCTCCAGTTCGGCACCGCCGGCCTGCGGGGCGAACTCGGCGCCGGTCCCCAGCGCATGAACCGCTCCGTCGTCATCCGCGCCGCCGCCGGTCTCGCCGCGTACCTGAAGAAGAACGGCACTCCGCACGGCGCCGGGCAGGACGCCGGCCTTGTCGTCATCGGCTACGACGCCCGCCACAAGTCCGCCGACTTCGCCCGCGACACCGCCGCAGTGATGACCGGCGCGGGCCTGCGCGCGGCGGTGCTCCCCCGCCCGCTGCCCACCCCCGTCCTCGCCTTCGCCATCCGCCACCTCGGCGCGGTGGCCGGCGTGGAGGTCACCGCGAGCCACAACCCGCCCCGGGACAACGGCTACAAGGTGTACCTGGGGGACGGTTCGCAGATCGTGCCGCCCGCGGACGCGGAGATCGCCGCCGAGATCGACGCGATCGCCGCCCTGGCGGACGTCCCCCGCCCGGACTCCGGCTGGGAGATCCTCGACGACTCCGTCCTCGACGCCTATCTCGCCCGTACGGACGCCGTCCTCGCCCCCGGCTCGCCGCGCACCGCCCGTACCGTCTACACGGCGATGCACGGCGTCGGCAAGGACACGCTGCTCGCCGCGTTCGCGCGGGCCGGCTTCCCCGAGCCGGTGCTCGTCGCGGAACAGGCGGAGCCGGACCCGGACTTCCCGACCGTCGCCTTCCCCAACCCGGAGGAGCCGGGCGCGATGGACCTGGCGTTCGCGACGGCACGGGAGGCCGGCCCCGACCTGATCATCGCCAACGACCCGGACGCCGACCGGTGCGCCGCCGCCGTGCGGGACGGCGGCGCGTGGCGGATGCTGCGCGGCGACGAGGTCGGTGCGCTGCTCGCCGCGCATCTGGTCCGGCGCGGGGCGGCCGGCACGTTCGCGGAGTCGATCGTCTCCTCCTCCCTCCTCGGCCGGATCGCCGAGTCGGCGGGACTGGGCTACGAGGAGACCCTCACCGGCTTCAAGTGGATCGCCCGCGTCGAGGGCCTGCGGTACGGCTACGAGGAGGCACTCGGCTACTGCGTCGACCCGGACGGGGTCCGCGACAAGGACGGCATCACGGCGGCACTGCTGCTGACCGAACTCGCGTCCGGCCTGAAGTCCGAGGGACGCACCCTGCTCGACCTCCTCGACGATCTCGCCGTCGAGCACGGCCTGCACGCGACGGACCAGTTGTCGGTACGGGTGGACGACCTGTCCGTCATCGCCGACGCGATGCGCCGTCTGCGCGAGCACCCGCCGGCCCGGCTCGCGGGCCTCGCGGTGACCGCCGCGGAGGATCTGACCCGCGGCACCGACCGGCTCCCCCCGACGGACGGTCTGCGCTACACCCTGGACGGCGCCCGGGTCATCGTCCGCCCGAGCGGGACGGAACCCAAGCTGAAGTGCTACCTGGAGGTCGTCGTCCCGGTCGCCTCCCGGGACGGCCTGCGGCCGGCGCGGGAGCGGGCGGGGGCGCTGCTGGCGGCGCTGAAGAGGGACGTGTCGGAGGCGGCGGGCCTCTGAGCGCCCCGAGGGGGCGGTCCGTTCCTCGCGTGCGGGCACGACGCGGTCGCTCGTGCCCGCACGGCCGAGCCGCGGATCCGGTACGGCCCCGGCGCGCCCCTGACCGGGGCGCGCCGTCCGGTCATGACCAGCGGCGGAGTACCGCACGGGCCGGGAGGGTGACCGCGAGGAGGGCCAGGCCGCCGGCGGCGACCGCGAAGGAGCCGAACAGCAGCGGGGGCACGTACGGGGCGTCGCCGGTGACGCCGCTCATCATCGGAACGAGCGTGGCCGTGGCGATCGCGGAGCCGAGGACCAGGCCCACCACCGCCACCAGCAGGCCCTCCCAGCGGAGCATCGTCATCACCTGGCGCCGGGTGGAGCCGACGAGGCGCAGGGTGCCCAGTTCGCGGCGGCGGTCCAGGACCGTCATCACCAGGGTGTTGACGGCGGCGACGGCCGCGAAGCCGCCGAGGACCGCGGCCATGGTGTTGTTCAGCCAGGCCCCCGTCTTCGCGTCCAGGCTCTGCTCGGTGGCGAAGCCGGAGACGTCGGTGACCTCGCCCAGGGCGGCGAGCGACTTCTCCGAGCCGCCCCGTACCAGCAGCGTGCTGTCGAAGGCCGAGGTGACGTGCCCGTCCAGGGACGCCCGGTCCATGGTCACCGTGGCCAGGCCGAGACCGCGGCCGTAGACGGCGACGATCTCGGGGCTGACCTCGGTGCCGTCGGGGAGGTAGAGCGGGAGCCGGTCGCCGACGCCGGCGTCCGCCGAGTCCGCGAGGGTCCGGTCGATGGCGATGCGGCCCTCGCCGAGCCGGTCGAGGCTGCCGTCGCGCACGTCCAGGTCCTCGACCTCCGCGAGTTCGGCGCCGGAGCCGGTGACGCCCTGGGTCGCGGCGCCCAGGAGCGACTTGAACTCGCCGGAGCCGGTCGGCACCAGCACCTGCGTGTTCAGCAGTCCGACGGCCGTGCGGACGCCCGGTGCGCGGTCGGCGCGGGCGACCGTGTCGACCGGGAGGCCGGCCGGGTCCGTCACCACGTGGTCCGCGGTGATGCCCGCGCGCAGCTGCTTGTCGGCGGCGTGGTTCTGGCTCGTGTTCATGAACACGAGGGTCGAGGAGAACGCCACGGCGAGCGCGATCGGGGTGATCGCGGAGGCGAGACGGCGGGCGTTGGCGCGGGAGTTGGCGGCCGCGAGCCCGGCGGCCGGGCCGGCGGAGCGCAGCGGGAGGCCGAACAGGCCCGCGCACAGCCGCGCCACCAGCGGGCCGAGCAACCCGACGGCGAGCATGAAGCACATGACGACACCGAGGGCGGCGCCGGCCGCGTCGTCCCCGGCGGAGCTGGCGGACACACCGGTGAGGACCGCGCCACCGACGAGGGCGACGACGCCGAGGGCGGTACGGACCACGCCGGGCCGCAGCCGCTCCACCGACGCCTCGGACAGGGCCTGCCCCGGCTTGATCCTCGCGGGCCGCCGCCCGGCCGCCCAGCCGGCGCCGAGCGCGGTGAGCAGCCCCATGACGACGGCGGCGAGCAGCGGGAACCCGGAGACGTGCAGCTCCACGCTGTGCGGGACCGCGCCGCGGTCCTGCAACTGCCCGAACCACCAGTGGGCGAGCCCGATGCCGGGCAGGCAGCCGACGATCCCGGCGAGCGGCGCGACGAGCAGTGCCTCGGAGGCGACGGCGCGGCGGATCTGCCGCGGGGTGGCCCCGATGGCGCGCAGCAGGGCGAACTCGCGGGCCCGCTGCCCGACCGAGAGCGCGACGGTCCCGGCGGCGGTGAAGACCGCGACGATCGCGGCGATGCCGCCGAAGGAGCCGCCGATCCCGAAGAGCGTCACCTTGGCGTACCCGAGGCCGGGGTCCTCGACGCCACCGCGGTCGTCGCCGGTGTTGATCTGGACACCGGAGCCGGCCAGGGCATGCCGCACGGCGTCGGCGAGGGCGTCGGTGTCCGTGCCGTGCTCGGCCAGTACGGCCACGGCGTCGACGGTGCCGGGGTGCCCGGCGAGCGTGCCGGCCCGGTCGTCGGCGAACCAGGCCAGGGGGCCGGGGTCGCGGGCGGTGTCCCCGGGTCCGGCCTGGGCGACGCCGGCGACGCGGAAGTCCTGCCGGCCGGCGGCGGTCTCCAGGACCACGGTGTCGCCGACGGCGGCGTGCGCGGCGCGGGCGGTGCCCGCGTCGAGCACGACCTCGCCCGCGCCGGGCGCGGAACCGCTGCTCAGCGCGGTGCCGGTGAAGGCGTGCGAGCCCCATCCGTGCGCGGTGAGCACCCCGCCCGGTACGCGCAGGTCGCGCGCGCCGGAGCCCGCGCCGTCGTGCGCCGTGCGCACCGGGAAGGTGAAGTCGGCGACGGCCGCGGCCACGCCCGGTGCCTTGGCGGCCTTCGCCGCCAGGGCGGCGTCCATCCGTGCCGTGTCCGGCAGCGGTGTCGCCTCCCTCTCCTCGTCCTCGCCGCTGCCGGTGACGACGTACTCGTTCTGGTCCGCGGCCGCGACGACCGGCGCGTTCGCGTAGCGCTCCGGCGGCACCGAGGCGCGCAGGCTGGTCTCGAGCAGGATTCCGCAGGTCGAGACGATCAGTGCGGACATCAGCAGCGCGAGGAAGGTCCCCGCGAAGGACGCGGGCTTGAAGCGGACGGCCTCACGGGCGAGTCCGTTGGGGCGCTTCATACGGTCACCTCCACCGGCGCGCCCGTGCGCGAGGCACGGGAGGTGAGCACAGCCATCCGTGCCGCGATCTGCTCCGCCGAACCGCGTTCGATGCGGTCGGCGAAGGCGCCGTCGGCGAGGAACAGCACGCGGTCGGCCCAGGAGGCCGCCATCGGGTCGTGGGTGACCATGACGACCGTGGCGCCGAGGGAGTCCACGGCGTTGCGCAGCAGGCCGAGGACCTCGGCGGCGGTGCCGGTGTCGAGGGCGCCGGTGGGTTCGTCCGCGAAGATCACGTCGGGTCCGGTGACCAGGGCGCGGGCGACGGCCACACGCTGCTGCTGACCGCCGGAGAGCTCTCCGGGCCGGCGCCGCGCCTTGTCGGCGAGCCCGACCCGGGCGAGCACCTCCTCGGCCAGGTGCCGGTCCTGGCGCTGTCCGGCCAGGCGCATGGGGAGCAGCACGTTCTGCTCCACGGTCAGCGACGGCAGCAGGTTGAACGCCTGGAAGACGAAGCCGAGGCGGCTGCGGCGCAGTTCGGTGAGCTCGTTCTCCTTCATGCCGGTGATCTCCGTGCCGCCGAGGCGCACGGACCCCGACGTCGGCCGGTCGAGCCCGGCGGCGCACTGGAGGAAGGTGGACTTCCCCGATCCGGAGGGGCCCATGACCGCGGTGAACGTGCCGCGCGGCAGTCCCAGGTCGATGCCGGCGAGGGCGTGCACGGCGCCCGCCCCGCGCCCGTACTGCCGCCGGACGTCGCGCAGTTCGACGGCGAGGCCGGGCGTGGCGGCCGGCGCTTCGGTCCGGCTGCCGGCCTCGCGCGGGTTGTCCGCCGCCGGCCGGCTGTCCACCTCCGGCCCGCTGTCCGCCTTCTGCCGCTTGCCCTTGCGTAGCCTCATGTCCCGTCTCTCCCTCGTCCGCGATTCCCGTGACGGGTGAAGAGTGCGGGGACGGCTGTGCCCCGGGCGTCATACCGGGGAGCCAATGCGGACCCCCTACCGCGGTAGGGGGTGGAGGAGGGGCGGGGGCTCTCCTACCCGCCCGGGGCCACCAGCCCCGACTCGTAGGCGAAGACCACCGCCTGGGCCCGGTCGCGCAGGTCGAGCTTGGTGAGGACGCGGCTGACGTGCGTCTTCACCGTCTGTTCGGCCAGCACCAGGGTCTGCGCGATCTCCCCGTTCGACTGGCCGCGGGCCACCAGGGTGAGGACCTCGGTCTCGCGTTCGGTCAGCCCCTTGAGCCGCTGCGCGGGCCTGCCCCGGGCGGCGGGGCGCTGCTGGGCGAAGTCCGCGATGAGGCGGCGCGTCACGGAGGGGGCGAGCAGCGCGTCGCCCGAGGCCACGACGCGGACCGCCGCGATGAGGTCGGCCGGCGGCGCGTCCTTCAGCAGGAAGCCGCTCGCGCCGGCCCGCAGCGCCTCGTACACGTAGTCGTCGACGTCGAAGGTGGTGAGCATCAGGACGCGCGGCCGGTGGGTCACCCCCGGCGACGGCGTGAGCAGCCGGCGGGTGGCCTCCAGGCCGTCCATCTCGGGCATCCGCACGTCCATCAGGACGACGTCGGGGTGCGTACGCCGGCTCAGCTCGACGCCCTGCGCGCCGTCGGGGGCCTCGCCCACCACGTCGATGTCGCTCTGGGCGGCGAGCAGGGCGGCGAACCCGGCCCGCACCATGGCCTGGTCGTCGACGATGATCACGCGGGTCGTCACGTGGGGTCCTTTTCGGTGAGCGGAAGTCGTGCCGCGACGCGGAAGCCGCCGTCCGGCAGCGGCCCCACGTCGAGGGTGCCGCCGACGAGCCGCACCCGTTCGCGCATGCCGACGAGACCGTGCCCGGTGCCACTCGTCTCCAGCGGCGCGGCGGGCGGTGTCGGCGGCGGGCCGTTGACGACGAGGACGGTGAGCCACGCGCCCTCCCCCGGATCGGACTCCGCCACCGACAGCGACACCCGCGTGCGCGCGCCCGGCGCATGCCGCACGACGTTCGCGAGGGACTCCTGGACGATCCGGTAGGCGGACAGGCCCACGGCCTCGGGCACGTCGACCTCGACGTCGCAGGGGCTGAACTCCACCGGTCCGCGGGCCCTCGCCGTCGCCTCCACCAGCTGCCCGACCTGCGCCAGTCCGGGCTGGGGCACGAGCTCGCCCTGCGACTCCTCGTTGCGCAGCACACCGAGGAGCCTGCGCATCTCGCCGAGCGACTCGCGCGCGGTTCCCGCGATGGACGTGAACTCCTCGCGCACGTCCTGCGGCAGCCTCTCGAGGCGGTACTCCGCGGTGTTCGCCTGCACCGTGATGACGGACATGTGGTGTGCCACCACGTCGTGCAGCTCGCGGGCGATCCGGGCGCGTTCCTCCAGCAGCGTCCGCCGGCCGCGCTCGGCCTCGCTGATCGTCTCCTGCTCGGCCAGCCTGCGCTGCACCTCGGACCGCTCACGGAGCACCCCGCCCAGCAGGAGCGCGACGCCCCCGAGGATGGTGAGCAGCAGCTCCCTGGCGCCGTAGCCGTGGGGTGCGGCGAACCCCAGGCCCACGTTCGCGCCCGCCGTGGCCAGCCACACGAGGACCAGCGTCCGGCGCCGCTCGCGCAGGCCCAGGGCGAGGCAGAGACCGACGTACCCGACGATCCCCGTGGGCGGGAACGGCCACAGCAGCCGCTCCGGGAAGTCGACGGCGAGCAGCGCGAGCGCCCCGGCCACGTCCGCGGCGAACACCACGTACCAGGCGAGGAGCGGCCGTACGACGGCGAGCAGCAGCGGCGCGGCCTGCGCGACGGCCAGCGCGGCGGCGACACCCCCATTCAGACCGTAGTCGGCGGTGAGGACCACGATGGTCGTGGGCAGCAGCGCGACGCACAGCACGAACGCCACACCCCACGGCAGCAGCCGCACCCACCTGTGGGAAGCCCCTGCGAACAGCGCGCGGGGGCCTTCCTCCTGCGCTGAGGTCATGGGCACAGCCTATGTGTCGCGGAAGGACGCCCGGGGGTCAGCCCGTCGCCAGGAGGACGGCGAAGACGATCAGGCCCGCGGCCACCGGACCGAGCACCTCGTACGCCCACCGCACACTCGGCTCCCCCTGCGCCGCCTCGGCCCCGCCCCGCCGCTCGGCGAACTCCTTCAGGTCGTCCATGATCTGGTCCGTCTGCGCCCGCACGGGCCCCTCGGTGCCGGCCCCGGCCCCGGCCCCCCGGCCGCCGAAGCCGCCTCCCAGGCCGCCGAGCATCCCGCCCCGCCGGCCGGGGCCGCCCCGGCCGACGCCGGCCCCGCCGATCCCCTCCGCCGTCTGCCGCGCCTCGTGCCGCGCCGCCCGCTTCCGCCCGCGCAGCGACACCGGCACCGCCCACAGCTGGTACTTCGTCCCGCTGGTCGCGACCACCTCGTTGGAGTAGCCGGAGCGCAGCGAGGCCACCGAGCCCCACGGCAGCACGATCACCCGGAACGGGTTGCGCACGCGCAGCCGGTCGTCGTTCACGAAGACGGCCGGACGCAGCGTGAACGCGCTCACCAGCGGCACGATCACGATCATCGCCGCCAGCGCCAGCCACGGCGTACGGCCCTTGCCGACGACCAGCGCGTCGATGCCGAGCCACGCCACCAGGGCGAGCAGCACCACCCCGCCGGCGATGCCGGCCGAGGAGCGGTGGACCCGGTCGGGGCGGGAAGACGGCTCGGGGGCGGGCGGCTGGGTCTCGGGGGACGTCATGCCGTCGATTCTGCCCGACGGCCCCGTCGGACCCGTACGCGGAGGGAGGAGCGGCCGGGGGCCGTGGTCCGCCGGGCGTGCCGCCCCGCGGCTACCCGCGCCCTTCCGCCGCGCACAGCTGCTCGTCGATCACGGCGTTCGCGGCCGGCGTCGTGTCGTCGTCGCCGTCCCCCGTCGCCGCCACGACGACCACATGGCGGCCGTCCGCGCTGAACCCGTTGCGGGTCGTGTAGCCGAAGAGGTCACCGCCGTGGCTGTAGTAGCTGCCGCCGCAGCTCAGCGGCACCTTCATCAGGCCGAGGCCGTACCGCGCCCCGGGCCAGGCGGGGTCCAGTTCCCTGGCCCGTACGGTCGTCTCCATCTCGGCGAGCTGGGCCGGCTTCAGCAGGCGGCCCTTCATCAGCGCCGAGTAGAACGTCGTCAGGTCGGCCGTGTCGCTGATCATGCCGCCGGCCGAACCGGCGGCGCTCGGGTTCATCACGCTGACGTCGATCGGCGTCCGGCCCTCCGCGGCGAAGGCGGAGTACCCCTTGAGGTGCGGGCCCTTCATGTAGGGGTCGGTGTACGGGGCCGAGGTGCGGTGCAGCCCCAGCGGCCGGACGATGCGGCGGGTCACCTCGTGCTGCCAGCTGTGGCCGGTCACCTTCTCGATGATCATGCCGGCGAGGGTGTAGTTGGTGTTGGAGTAGCTCCAGCCCTTCCCCGGAGCGAAGTTCGGGGCGTGCTTCATCGCGATGGTGACGAGCTGGTCGTCCGTCCAGCTGCGCAGGCGCCCCTTCTGGAAGGCGTCGATGTCGGTGAGGACGGGGAAGTCCGCCGTGAAGTCGAACAGGCCGCTGGTGTGGTTGAGCAGCTGCCGGACGGTGATCCGGCTGCCGTCGTTGCCATTGCCCGCGACCACGCCCGGCAGCAGGTCCTCGACGGTGTCGTCGAGCGAGAGGCGCCCCTCGCCGACCAGTTGCAGGACGACCGTGGAGACGAAGGTCTTGGTGGAGCTGGCGATGCGGAAGGTGTCGCCGGGCCGGGCGGGACGGCCGGTCTCCTCGTCGGCGACCCCGGCGGTGGCGGTGCGGGAGCCGCGCGGGCCGGTCGAGCGGACGACGACGCCGACGGTGCCGGTGTCGTGCACCGCGTCCGCCCCGCGCTGGAGGGACGGGGCGGGGGTGTGCGCCGCCGCCACGGCGGGCGTGACGAGCCCGGCGCCGGCGGCCAGGGCGGCCGCGAGGGCGGTGACAGCGATGCGGGAGGTGCGGGGGGTGCGGGGGGTGGTCTCGGTCGCCATGGTCTGGCAGCTCCTCGGGGTCGAAGGACCCGGCTCGGTCCGAAGTGCCCACCAACCTAGGAACCAGGGGGTGTTGGGCACGATGAGGGCTGCATGACAATCCCGGGTACAGCCTGCACCACCACCTCCGGGCGGCCGTAGGCGCCGCCCCCGGGGCTGTACAACCCGCTACGCGCGTAGATATGCTCGGACGGTGACCATGCCCACCACTGCACCACACGCTCTCAGCGACGTCACCGCGTCCGACGGGACGCTGCGCCGCTTCCTGCACGGGCTGCCCGGCGTCGACACGGTCGGCCTGGAGGCACGCGCCGCGTCGCTCGGCACCCGGTCCATCAAGACGACGGCGAAGGCGTACGCCATCGACCTCGCCATCTCGATGGTCGACCTGACGACGCTGGAAGGCGCGGACACCCCCGGCAAGGTCCGGTCGCTCGGCGCGAAGGCGGTCCGCCCCGACCCGACCGACCGCACCACGCCCGCCACGGCCGCGGTCTGCGTCTACCCCGACATGGTGGCCACCGCGAAGGCGGCCGTCGCCGGTTCCGGGGTCAAGGTCGCCTCCGTCGCCACCGCCTTCCCGGCCGGCCGCGCCCCCCTCGCCGTCAAGCTGGCGGACGTCCGCGAGGCCGTCGCCGCCGGGGCGGACGAGATCGACATGGTCATCGACCGGGGCGCGTTCCTCGCCGGGAACTACGCGAAGGTGTTCGAGGAGATCACCGCCGTGAAGGAGGTCTGCGGGACGGCCGCCCGGCTGAAGGTCATCTTCGAGACCGGCGAGCTGTCGACGTACGACAACATCCGCCGCGCGAGCTGGCTCGGGATGCTGGCCGGTGCGGACTTCATCAAGACCTCGACGGGCAAGGTCGCCGTCAACGCGACCCCCGCGAACACCCTCCTGATGCTGGAGGCCGTGCGCGACTTCCGCGCGCAGACGGGTGTCCAGGTCGGCGTGAAGCCGGCCGGCGGCATCCGCACCAGCAAGGACGCGATCAAGTTCCTGGTCCTGGTCAACGAGACCGCGGGCGAGGACTGGCTGGACAACCACTGGTTCCGCTTCGGCGCCTCCTCGCTGCTCAACGACCTGCTGATGCAGCGCCAGAAGCTGGCCACCGGCCGCTACTCCGGCCCCGACTACGTGACGGTGGACTGACACCCCATGACCATGGAAAAGCAGGCTCCTGTTTTCGAGTACGCCCCGGCGCCCGAGTCCCGCGCGGTCGTCGACATCGCCCCGTCCTACGGCCTGTTCATCGACGGGGAGTTCACCGAGGCGGCCGACGGCAAGGTCTTCAAGACCCTCTCCCCCGCCACCGAGGAGGTCCTCTCCGAGGTCGCGGAGGCCACCGAACGGGACGTCGACCGCGCGGTCGGCGCCGCCCGCAAGGCGTTCGAGAAGTGGTCGGCGCTGCCCGGCTCCGAGCGCGCCAAGTACCTTTTCCGCATCGCCCGGATCATCCAGGAGCGCAGCCGCGAGCTGGCCGTCCTGGAGACCCTGGACAACGGCAAGCCGATCCGCGAGACCCGCGACGCCGACCTCCCCCTCGTCGCCGCGCACTTCTTCTACTACGCGGGCTGGGCGGACAAGCTCGGCCACGCCGGGTTCGGTGCCGATCCGAGGCCCCTCGGCGTGGCGGGCCAGGTCATCCCCTGGAACTTCCCCCTCCTGATGCTGGCGTGGAAGATCGCCCCGGCGCTGGCGACGGGCAACACGGTGGTGCTGAAACCCGCCGAGACGACGCCCCTCTCCGCCCTGTTCTTCGCGGACATCTGCCGTCAGGCCGGGCTCCCCAAGGGCGTCGTCAACATCCTCACCGGTGACGGCCGCGCCGGAGCGGCGCTGGTCGCCCACCCGGACGTGAACAAGGTGGCGTTCACCGGGTCCACGGCCGTCGGCAAGGAGATCGCCCGCACGGTCGCGGGCACCGCCAAGAAGCTCACGCTGGAGCTGGGCGGCAAGGGCGCCAACATCGTCTTCGACGACGCACCCGTGGACCAGGCGGTGGAGGGGATCGTCACCGGGATCTTCTTCAACCAGGGCCAGGTGTGCTGCGCGGGCAGCCGGTTGCTGGTCCAGGAGTCGATCCACGACGAGCTGCTCGACTCCCTCAAGCGCAGGCTCTCCACGCTGCGCCTGGGCGACCCGCTGGACAAGAACACGGACATCGGCGCCATCAACTCCGCCGAGCAGCTGGCCCGCATCACCGCGCTCGCCGACCAGGGCGAGGCGGAGGGCGCCGAGCGCTGGTCCCCGGCCTGCGAACTGCCCTCCTCCGGCTACTGGTTCGCCCCGACGCTCTTCACGAGCGTCACCCAGGCGCACACCATCGCCCGCGACGAGATCTTCGGCCCGGTGCTCTCCGTCCTCACCTTCCGCACGCCGGACGAGGCCGTCGCCAAGGCCAACAACACGCCGTACGGCCTGTCGGCGGGCATCTGGACGGAGAAGGGCTCGCGCATCCTGGCGGTCGCGAACAAGCTGCGTGCGGGTGTCGTCTGGTCCAACACGTTCAACAAGTTCGACCCGACGTCGCCGTTCGGCGGCTACAAGGAGTCGGGCTTCGGCCGCGAGGGCGGCCGCCACGGCCTGGAGGCGTACCTCGATGTCTGACCGACTCAGCGTGCTGAAGACCTACAAGCTGTACGTCGGGGGCAAGTTCCCGCGTTCCGAGAGCGGCCGGGTGTACGAGGTGAGCGACGCGAAGGGCAAGTGGCTGGCGAACACCCCCCTGGCCTCCCGCAAGGACGCCCGGGACGCGGTGGTCGCCGCGCGCAAGGCGTTCGGCGGCTGGTCCGGCGCGACGGCGTACAACAGGGGCCAGATCCTGTACCGGATCGCGGAGATGCTGGAGGGCCGCCGCGACCAGTACGTCCGTGAGGTCGCCGAGGCGGAGGGCCTGTCGAAGTCGAAGGCGGCCGAGCGGGTGGACGCGGCCATCGACCGCTGGGTCTGGTACGCGGGCTGGACCGACAAGATCGCCCAGGTGGTCGGCGGCGGCAACCCGGTCGCGGGCCCGTTCTTCAACCTGTCCTCCCCGGAGCCGACGGGCGTGGTGGCGGTCCTCGCCCCGCAGGAGTCGTCCTTCCTGGGCCTGGTCTCGGTACTGGCCCCGGCGATCGCGACGGGCAACACGGCGGTCGTGGTGGCGTCGGAGAAGGCCCCGCTCCCCGCCCTCTCCCTGGGCGAGGTCCTGGCCACGTCCGACCTGCCCGGCGGCGTCGTCAACATCCTCTCCGGCCGCACGGCGGAGATCGCGGCACCGCTCGCCGCCCACCAGGACGTCAACGCGATCGACCTCGCGGGCGCGGACGAGTCCCTGGCCAAGGAACTGGAGATCGCCGCGGCCGACAACCTCAAGCGCGTCCTGCGTCCACAGCCTGTGGACGACTGGTCCGCGACGCCCGGCACGGACCGCATGACGGCGTTCCTGGAGACCAAGACGGTCTGGCACCCGACGGGAGCGCTGGGCGCGTCGGGGTCGTCGTACTGACCCTCTCGCACCGTTGGCAACGGCCCCGCCCTGTACGAGATCGTCGCGACCGGCGAGATCCTCGTACAGGGCGACCGCGAGACCGATCCCGGGCACCTGGCCGAGTCGAGACCTTCGGCTCCGACCCTGCCAACCCCTGGCAGGCGGCCGTCCGCCGGCAGACGCGGGCCGGCGTGCCGACGCCCTGTCAGATCCGTGCTGGCGCCTGACATCACGCCGTGTCTACCGGCCAGTTCCGGGCGCAGGTACCGTCGAGCAGGCGAGCGCCACCGGCTACCCGCAGAGGCCGCCTATGCCCCACTCGCCGCTCTCCGACCGGTCTGGAGGGCAACGGCGAGCGCGCGGGCCGTGGTCGCGTTGCAGCGGCCCAGGTCGATCAATGCGAGCGGGGCGGACCCGGCGCACGAAACGGCGTCGAGTCCGAGGGACGGCAGCGTCACCCCCGCCGCCCTGAGCGCGTCGCGCAGTTCCTCGCATGCCTGTTCGGCGTCTTCCACCTAGAGAACCTCCCCCCGGCTACGGGCGTTGGCGCGTGCCACCCGTGCCCACATCAGGGCCTCCGCCCGGTCACGGACGTTCAGCAGCGGCTGCACGTCGCGGGGCAACGCCGTCCATTCCGTCCCGCCGCCTTCGGGGCGCAGCCACACGAAGCCGTCCTGGTGGTCCATGACGATCCCGCGCTTCTCCCGCCGCGTGTCGTGCGCGAGCCGGCCGACGGGGAGCCGGGCCATCTCCGGGGAGGCAAGGGGGGCCTCCTGCCGCTTGTCACTGTTCACGCCCCCAGCGTCATGGCGGGCGCCTTCGGCCGACCAGGGTGACGGTGTTCCGAACCGGGTTGCGGAACAGCCGCCACCTGCCGCTTCTCACCATTCGCGCTCAGACTGTCACCGAGCGCGACTACCGTCGGTGGAGCGCCCGTTCCGCTCGGCACCACGGAACGGCACACCGACACGGCACACGGCACACGGCACACGGCACACGGCAAGGGAGCACCGACCATGACCCAGCCCTCCCGGGACCTCGAACCCGCCCACTCCGCCCGCGACCTGTACGGCGTCGAGCTGCGTCGTCAACGGCGCCTGCTCGGCCTGTCGTTGGACCGGATGTCGGACATCGTCAACTACAGCAAGACCCACCTGCACGGAGTGGAGACGGGGGAACGGCTCCCCCTGCCACCCCTCTCGGAGAAGCTCGATGTGGCTTTCGGGACGGGGGAGTTGTTCCAGGGGCTGTGGGGGGCGGTGAAGCGGGAGTACACGCCGAGGCGGTTCGATCATTGTCTGGAGTTGGAGGCGAGCGCGGTGCGGATTCAGGAGTTCGGGGCGAGTGTCATTCCGGGGCTGCTTCAGACGTCGGCATATATGCGCGCGCTGTTCGTCAAGGGCGACCCGGGGATGAGCCCGAGCGCGATCGAAGCCTTGGTGGCGGCTCGCCTGGGCCGTCAGGAAGTCATGCGGGGTGACAACCCGCCTGACATCTGGTGGATTCTCGGCGAGGCAACCCTGCGACAGGCCATTGGTGGCTCGGAGGTCATGCGGGAGCAACTCGCGACGCTGCTGCCGTTGGTGGAAGCGCGCCACACCACGCTCCAGGTCGTCCCGTTCACGGCAGGAGCATGCACCCTGATGAACGGCACACTCATTTTGCTCACCCTGCCGGACAACTCCACCACCGTGTACCAGGAAGGCCCTCGGAACGGCGAGACCTTCGACGACCAGGAGACCGTCAGGCAGCGGGTGCGAGAGTACGATTTGATGAAGGCTAGTGCCCTCCCACCGAGGGAGTCAGCGGCATTGATCGAAGCGACGATGGAGACGTACCAGCCATGCGAGTCACCCCTGACCTGAACACCGCCCGCTGGCGCAAGTCCTCCTATAGCGGAAACCAGCAGGGGGATGCCTGCGTGGAGGTCTGTGACGACTTCCCCGACACCGTCCCCGTCCGTGACAGCAAGGACACGACCGGCCCCGTCCTGTTGTTGAACGCCGCCGCCTGGCAGCCGTTCGTCGACGGCGTCAAGGACGCTTCTCTGTAGTTCCCCCGGGCATCAACCCGAGGCCAGCTGTTCCGCTATCTCGCTGATCCAGCCCGCGGTCTTCGCCGGGTCGTCGAGGGTGCGCGCCCAGTCCTCGGGCTCCAGCTTGTGGTCGCCGGGGCCCGCTTTGAGGGCGATGAGGAGGGCCCTCGCGGACTCCCTCATCTCGGGCGTCGTGTCGCCGCTGCCGGGGACGCCGGGGCCCGCCGCCAGGGCGTAGATCTCGCGCGCCATGGCCTGGCGTTCGCCCTTCGAGACCTTCTTCCAGAATGTCAGGGCGTGCTTCAGCGAGTCGCCGCGGGATGCGGCCTCCGGGGTCTCGCCCTCAGGCGCCCAGCGCTCGGGGTGGCGTTTCTCCTCGTAGCGCTTGGTGGCGGCGCGGAGCGCCTTGTACAGGGTGACGCCGAAGACGAGGGAGGCGCCGCCCGCGGCGAGGCCCCACCCGGTTTTTCCGCCTCCCCCTCCCACTGCTTCTCCGTGCGCTGGATGGTCTCGGCGGTGTCGCGGACGACACGCATCGCCTCCCAGGCGGCGTCGACGGCCTCGGCGACGAACTCCAGCTGCCCCTGGCCCTCGTCCCAGTAGGCGTCCAGCGCGACGTACGCCTCCGCCGCGGCCCATCCGGCCTGCTCGTACGCCTCGTTCAGCCGGGTCAGCGCGGCCGGCTGGACGAGGCGGGGGTCCTTGAGCTCCTTCACCCTCTTGTACTTGCGAGCCGCTCCCCCGATCCGGAAGGCCGCCCGTACGCCCTTGATCGCGCCGATGGAAGCGCTGGCGACACCGCTCACCTCGGACGCCATCGCGGCGTCCGCCGCCTTCTGGACCTTGGTCGCCTCCTTGGCGATGGCGGCGCTGTAGCTCGCCGAACCGGCGGCGCCGACGACCGCGTCGGTCCCCTTGGTCCGGGCCTTCTTGTGTGCCGTGTGGTACTTGGCCCCGGACTCGTGCGTCCTGGCGTCCTTCATGTTCTTGTACGCGTCCATGCCGCTGGCCACGGTGCCGACGGCCTCCGTGAGGAGGTTCTCCGACGCGGCGGAGGCCCCCGAGACGGCGGCGGAGTGCTTGAGGCCCTCGTCGGCCGTGGCGGCGGCCTCCTGGGTGAACTTCGCGTTGCCCGGGGTCTGGACGCCCTTGACGAAGGTGTCGATGGAGTCGAGTTTCTTCTTGAACCTGTCCAGGAACCCGGCGATCCGGTCGCGATAGTCCCTTTTCTTCTTCCCCCCGGCGGACGCGTCTCCGTTGTCCGGCGCCTTCCCCTTGTCCGCGCTCCTGGCCCGCTGCACCACCGCGGACGTGGCCCGGTTGCCGGCGCTGGACTGCACCTGGAGGAGGGTGTGCCCCACCGGGTTCCGGTACGGACCGGCGGCCCCGCGCCCTTCCTGACGCTGCCGGACCGGCGCCGGGGATGCCGTGGAACGCCGTGCCGAGGAGCGGTGGGCCGGGGTGCTCATGGACGTACCTCTCCTGCGGCCGGGCGGGGCAGGGAAAAGCTAGCCAGGCACGGTCAACGGGACAGGTACTGCGGGGGAACTCTTCGTCACTCACTCATCCGAGCACGGTCTCAGCTCCGGTCTGCTCGGTGCCGTCTTCCGTCCCGTCAGCGGGGACAGGTCCTTCATGTACGTCGCCGGCCACTCGTCGCCGGCCAGGACCTTCTCGAGCGCCGAGCACACCTTGGTCCGCAGTACGGGGTCGTCCTTGCGCATCGCCACCCCGTAGGGCTCCGTGCCCACGCCGCTGGGCAGCAGTTTCAGCTCCGCGGGATCGTTCTTGGCGTACCCGGCGAGAAGGACGTCGTCCGACGCGACCGCGTACACGCTCGAACTCTTGTCCAACAGCCTTTTCACGCACTCCTTGTAGGTGTCGGGCTGCCACTTCCCCGTGGTGTAGCCCTCCTTCTCCAGCCGGTCCGCGTACGTGGAGTCCCGCGCCGTGCACACGTCGACGTGATTCCTCTTCACGTCGACCGCCTCGTCGAGGTCGTACTTCGCGGATCGCTTGCGTACGAGGAGGCTGGTGCCCGCCTTGTAGTAGGGGCCGACGAATCGGATGCCGTCCCGCTTCTCGCGCTCGGGCGTCATGCTGTACGAGGCGATGACCAGGTCCACCTCCCCGTTCTTCAGCTTGCTCGCCCGGTTGGCCGTGGTGACCCCGTAGAAGTCCACCTGTTCCTTGTCGTAGCCCAGTTCACGGGCGAGGGAATAGGCGATGTCGATGTCGAACCCGCTCCAGGCGTCCGTCTTCTTGTCGTGGAGGCTCAGTCCGGGCTGGTCCTCCTTGGCGCCGATCGTCAGCCTCTTCGTGGCGTTCTTCCACCGCTGCCACGCCTTCTCCGTGCCGCCCCCGGCGGACCCCGCTCCCTGTTGCCCGGCGGCGTCGTCCCGCTGTCCCCCAAAGCCGCCCTGCGAGATCAGCCAGCCTCCCCCGGCCAGCAGGACGACACACGCCGCGGCCGCCGCCACCTTCCAGGCCCGGAACCGGCCGCGGCCCCCGCGCGGCGCCGCCGGCGACGGCTCGGGAGGGACGGTCCCGGAGGAGGAGACGGCGGGTTCCGGCACGGCCGCCGCCGGCGTGGACAGTGCGGCGGGCGGCGTGGGCGGGGCCGTGGGCGGGGGTGCCTGGGTGACGGCCGGGGTGGCGGCCCGGGCGGGGGTGGCGGCCCGGGCCGGGGTCGGCGTGCCCGGGTCCGCGAGGACCTCCCGGAGCATCTCCTCCGCCACGGCCGCGTCCGGGCGCCGGCGCGGGTCCGTGACCAACAGCCCCCGGATGACGGGGCCGAGGGGGCCCGCGTACCGGAGCACGGGGTCGGGGTGCTGCTGGATGTTGGCCTGCACCTCCCAGACCTCGCTCCCGGCGAAGGGCAGACGTCCCTCGACCATCTCGTACAGGGTGACGCCCAACGCCCACAGGTCGGAGGCGGGCGTGGGTCCGGGGGTGTCGGGGGCGAAGAGTTCGGGCGCCAGGTAGGGGGGTGTGCCGATGATCCCGCCGTACCGGGTGACCCGGTCCGCACCCTGGAAGGTGGCGATGCCGAAGTCCACCAGGACCACCTGGCCACCGTCCCGCACCAGCACGTTGCCCGGCTTGACGTCGCGGTGCAGGACCGACGCCTCGTGCACCGCCCGCAGCCCCTGTGCCATCTGGAGCCCGATGGCCGCGGCCCTGGGCACGCCGAGCTCCCCGTCACGGCTCAACAGGTCGGCCAGCGAACGCCCTTCGAGGAGCTTCATGACGATCCAGACCTGGTCGGCGGTCTCGATCTGGTCGTGGACCGTCACCACGTTCTGGTGCTCGATCTTGGCGAGGGCCTCCGCCTCCCGGCGGGCCCGGTGTATCGCGGCCGCCTGCGCGTCCGGGGGCATGGCTCTGCGGTCGAGGAGCCCCTTGACGGCGACGAACCGGCGCAGCCGCCTGTCGTAGGCCTTCCAGACCTCGCCCATGCCCCCGCTGCCGATGGGCTCCACCAGCTCGTAGCGGCCTTCGATCACGGTGCGGGGGGCGGAGTGCGGATCCTCGGGACGTCCGCCGGCGCCGCCGCCGACCCCGTTGACTCCGTCGTCGTTGTGCACGCGGCCCCCTTGCACCTCTTGTGCGGAACGTGGATCACCCCACATTAAACGGCCCTCGGGCGGGCCTGCGGAGTCCACGAGACGAACAAGTACGACGAATTGGTGCGCGGAGGCCGGTACGGCGGACGAGTGCGGCGGGCCCGCTCCCGGGCCGGCCGATGGCCAGTGGGCCGCCGCCTCCGCACGGAGAGCGCGCGCGGCCCGACGGGCACGCCCCGCGTCAGCGCAGTGCGCCCACCGCCTGGCCGACGACCGGGATCGAGCCGACCGACGGGGCCTGGGCGACCGGGCCCGTGAGCATCTGCGAGGTCAACGGGCGGAAGTCGGCGAGCTGGGTGCCGACGCCGTTGTCCAGCGGGTCGACGCCCGTGCCCGCGAGGGGGTTCGGCTTGAGCCCGGCGACCGGGCCGGTGACGTAGCCGACCGTGCCGGTGAGCGCCTGGAGGCCCGCCTGCGGGTCCACCTTGCCGAGGGAGCCGGTGTGGTACGTCCCGTCCACGACGGGGAGCGTCTCCGCCGACGCGGCCGTCGCGCCCGCGCCCACGGCGACGCCCGCGGTCGCGAGGGCGACGAGGACGCGCCGGGTGGTGGCCGGGGTGCGGGAGGGGCGGGGAGTGTGTCGTGCCGGTCGTGCCATGGGTGGTGCCGCCTTCGGTCGCTGGTGCGCTTGCCGCTCGTAATGCATTCGACACGCAGGGTAGTTGAGGTGTGATGTGCGCTCCAACGCCGACCCGCGGGGTCGGCACGGGGCGGGTGATGCGTCAAACTGGTGTCCCGTGAGCCCGCATCCCCCGTCACCCGCCCGCGTCGTGCTGCTCTGCGGCCCCTCCGGCTCGGGCAAGTCCCTCGTCGCCGCCCGCTCCGGGCTTCCCGTCCTCCGTCTGGACGACTTCTACAAGGACGGTGACGACCCCACGCTGCCGCTGGTACCGGGAAGTTCGGACATCGACTGGGACGCCCCCGGCTCCTGGGACCGGGACGCCGCCGTCGCCGCCGTCGCCGAGCTGTGCGCGAGCGGCCGTACGGCGGTGCCGGTGTACGACCTCTCGCTCAGCGCCCGTACCGGCACCGACGAGCTGGACATCGGGCGGACCCCGCTGTTCGTCGCGGAGGGCGTCTTCGCCGCCGAGATCGTGGACCGCTGCCGGGAGCTGGGGCTGCTCGCGGAGGCGCTGTGCCTGACCCGGGGGCCGGTGAAGACGTTCCGCAGGCGGTTCCTGCGCGATCTGCGCGAGGGCCGCAAGTCGGTGCCGTTCCTGCTGCGGCGCGGCTGGCGGCTGATGCGCGCCGAGCGCTCGATCGTCGCCCGCCAGACGGGGCTCGGCGCCCACCCCTGCGACCGCGACGAGGCGCTGAGCCGGATGGCCGCCGCGGCGGTGGGGCGGGTGGCGGGGTCCACGGTGGCGTAGGGGCCACCGCCGCGAGGGCCGCACGCGCGGGAGCGGGGCCTTACACGCGGGAGCGGGCCGTACATGCAGGAGCGGGGCCGGGAGACCCCCCGGCCCCGGCCCCGCTCCTGTGTTTCCCCCGTGGTCCCCGTTCCCCCCGTTCCCCGTTGTCCCCTCCCCCGGGATCCCCGGCACCGCTCCCCGTTTCCCCCGTGGAGCCCCCCGGTACCGTCCCCCGTGATCCCCCGTGATCCCCCGTACTTTCCCCCGTGGCCCCCGTGATCCCCCGTGGACCTCCGGCCGGTGCTCGCTGTCAGGCGACGAGCTCGCCGAAGGACTCCTCCTCGTCACGGCCGAAGCTGAGGACCTCGTCCTCGCGCAGCCGGCGGAGCGACCGCCAGATGCTGGACTTCACCGTGCCGACGCTGATGCCGAGGATGTCCGCGATCTCCGGGTCCGTGCGCCCCTCGTAGTAGCGCAGGACCAGCATGGTGCGCTGGAGTTCCGGCAGCCGGGCGAGCGCCTGCCACAGGACGGCGCGCAGCTCGGTGCCGCGCATCGCGTCCGTGTCGCCGGCGGTCTCCGGCAGCTCCTCGGTCGGGTACTCGTTCAGCTTGCGGCGGCGCCACGCGCTGATGTGCAGATTGGTCATGGTGCGGCGGAGGTAGCCTCCGACCGCCGCCTTGTCGGTGATCCGGTCCCAGGCCCGGAACGTCGAGAACAGCGCGCTCTGGAGCAGGTCCTCGGCCTCGAAGCGGTCACCGGTGAGGTGGTAGGCGGTCGCGTACAGGGAGGCGCGGCGCTCCTCGACGTAGGCGGTGAACTCCGCCTCCGCCGCGGACCGGCGCTCCCCCTGGGCCTCCCCGTACGCGGTTCCCTCCGCCCCCGTGGTGGCGCCGTCCCCCGTTCGGCCGTCGACCACCGCCATCCAGGCGGCGGCGTGCTGACGTCCACGGCCGCGGACCGTGGTCCGGTTGATGTCGTGGAGCCGCGTGACAACCGCGCTTGTCATCGTGCCGTGCAGCGTGTTCATCTCGCGCCCCCCGTCGTGGAGTAACCGGTCCTGCGTCGTGCTCGTTCGATGTCGAAAAGCTTGCCCGGGGCACTTCATCGCCGTGTCCGCCGACTGTCACAGAGCTGTCACAGGGGTCACCGGCGCGGCGGAACATCCGTCACGGAGCAGAGTCGGGCGGCCACGCGGCCGGCCCGGCGGACGGTTCCCCATAGGGGGGAGATGTGTGGGAGCACCCCAACAGTCGCGACCTGTCGGCGCCATGGGTCAGAATGGCCATCGTGCCTTCCCTGTTGCTGATCGAGGACGACGACGCCATCCGTACGGCCCTGGAGCTCTCTTTGACGCGCCAGGGTCACCGGGTGGCCACTGCTGCCACCGGTGAGGACGGTCTGAAACTGCTGCGCGAGCAGCGGCCTGACCTGATCGTGCTGGATGTGATGCTGCCCGGCATCGACGGCTTCGAGGTGTGCCGCCGTGTGCGGCGCACCGACCAGTTGCCGATCATTCTGCTCACCGCGCGCAACGACGACATCGACGTGGTGGTCGGACTGGAGTCCGGCGCCGACGACTACGTCGTCAAACCCGTGCAGGGCCGGGTGCTCGACGCCCGGATCCGCGCGGTGCTGCGCCGCGGCGAACGCGAGTCCAGCGACTCGGCGACGTTCGGTTCGCTGGTGATCGACCGCTCGGCGATGACGGTCACCAAGAACGGCGAGGATCTGCAACTGACGCCCACGGAACTGCGGTTGCTGCTCGAGCTGAGCCGGCGGCCCGGACAGGCGCTGTCCCGGCAGCAGTTGCTGCGGCTCGTGTGGGAGCACGACTACCTGGGCGACTCCCGGCTCGTGGACGCGTGTGTGCAGCGGCTGCGCGCCAAGGTCGAGGACGTGCCGTCGTCCCCGACGCTCATCCGTACGGTGCGTGGCGTGGGTTACCGGCTGGACGCGCCTCAGTGACAGAAGTGGCTCAGGTGACAGGGAAGTCCGCAGCGCGGCAAGGGGACCAGGACATCAAGGGGGCCGAGGGCGTCGAAGGGGCTCCGGGTGCCCAGGGGGCCTCGGGTGCTCCAGGCACCGACGAGGCCCAGGGGGGTCTCCGCGGGTGGTCAGCGGGGCGCCGGCGGAGCGTGTGGTCGCGGATCCGGCTGACCAGCCTCCGGCTGCGTCTGGTCGTGGTGTTCGGCCTGGTCGCGCTGACCGCCGCCGTCTCGGCGTCCGGGATCGCGTACTGGCTCAACCGCGAGGCCGTGCTCACCCGCGCCCAGGACGCCGTACTGCGCGACTTCCAGCAGGAGATGCAGAACAGGGCGAGCGCCCTGCCCACGCATCCCACACAGGAGCAGTTGCAGCACACCGCCGGGCAGATGGCCGCCAGCAGCCAGCGCTTCAGCGTGCTGCTCGTCGCCGAGGACTCCGGCGGCCGTACCGTCACCGGCAACTCGGACCTCGGCTCCTTCACCCTGGAGGACGTGCCGGCCTCGCTGCGCAAGGCGGTCAACCGTCAGCAGCCCGACGCCTCGGGCAAGAAGGCCTCCTACCACCTGTACTGGCAGCGGATCGACCAGGACGGCCGGCCGTATCTCGTCGGCGGCGCCCGGGTGGCCGACGGCGGGCCGGCCGGATACCTGCTCAAGTCCCTGGAGCCGGAGGCCAAGGACCTCAACTCGCTGGCCTGGTCGCTCGGCATCGCCACCGCGCTGGCGCTGGTCGGCGCCGCGCTGCTGGCGCAGGCGGCCGCGACGACCGTGCTCAAGCCGGTGCACCGGCTCGGCATCGCCGCGCGCCGGCTCGGCGAGGGCAAGCTCGACACCCGGCTGCGGGTCTCCGGCACCGACGAACTGGCCGAGCTGTCACGGACGTTCAACCGGACGGCGGAGGCGCTGGAGAAGAAGGTCGCGGACATGAGCTCCCGCGAGGAGGCCTCCCGCCGGTTCGTCGCCGACATGTCGCACGAACTGCGCACCCCGCTGACCGCGATCACGGCGGTGACGGAGGTGCTGGAGGAGGAACTCGACGCCGAGACCGGCAGCGTCGACCCGATGATCGAGCCGGCCGTACGGCTCGTCGTCAGCGAGACCCGGCGGCTGAACGACCTGGTCGAGAACCTGATGGAGGTCACCCGCTTCGACGCCGGCACCGCCCGCCTGGTCCTGGACCACGTGGACATCGCCGACCAGATCACCGCGTGCATCGACGCCCGCGCCTGGCTCGACGCCGTCGAACTGGACGCCGAGCGCGGCATCATGGCCAACCTCGACCCGCGCCGCCTGGACGTCATCCTCGCCAACCTGATCGGCAACGCGCTCAAGCACGGCGGTTCGCCGGTGCGGGTCGCGGTCCGCGTGGAAGGCGCCGACCTGCTGATCCGGGTGCGGGACCACGGGCCCGGCATCCCCGAGGAGGTCCTGCCGCACGTCTTCGACCGCTTCTACAAGGCGAGCGCCTCCCGCCCGCGCTCCGAGGGCAGCGGGCTCGGGCTGTCCATCGCCATGGAGAACGCGCACATCCACCGCGGCGAGATCACCGCGGCCAACTCCCCCGAGGGCGGTGCGGTGTTCACGCTGCGCCTGCCGCGCGACGCCTCCTCGATCCTCGACGACGGCGGGCGCGAGGACGACGCCGAGGGACCCGCGGGTACCGAGGGAGAGGACCGATGAGACGGCACGGACCGGGCGCGTCCCGGCAGCGGCGGCGCCGACGGCAGCGGAGGGCCGCGGGGGCGCTCCTGCTCCCCCTGTTCGCGGCGGTGCTGGCCGGCTGCGGCATCCGCTCCACCCAGGTGCCGACGGACTTCGGCCCGGCGCCCTCGCGGCTGCCGTGCTCGCTGCCGGCGGCGGAGAGCACGGCCTCGGCCGGCCCCGGCATACCCGTGCAGGTGTTCCTCCTGTGCTCGGCACAGCTGGTGGCGGTGGACCGTTCGGTGCGGATACCCGACGGCACGGCGGAGGCGGAGCGGCGGGTCCTGGTGGCACAGGGCCTCCTCGACGAACTCGGGGCGAAGCCGTCGGCGGCGGAGACGGAGGCGGGCTACTCGACGGACGTGCAGCAGGCACTGCGGGTCAGCGGCCCGGACCGCCGCGACCCGGAGAACACGTTCCGCCTGAGCGTCCGTCCGCAGCGCCTGTCCCCGGCCGAACTGGCCCAGATCATCTGCACGTTCGCCGGCTCGGAGGCCACGGCCGCGGACGACGGCACGGTCCTCCTGGGCGGCCCCGGCACCACCTCCCTGAACCGCTACACCTGCACGACAGCCCTACGCACGCACCCGTCGACGGAACCCCCGAACCCCAAGCCGGTCCGGACTCCGTAGGCGCGGCGAGGCCCCGCGCTCTCGCGGGAGCGCCGCGGCCGCGCAGGCCTTGGCACCTCCACCGCGCAAGCGCAACCAACCTCCATCAACGACCCGCACACGACCACCCACCCCAGCCCCCCACCAGGGGCGCGGGGCTGTGACACATGCGGCTCCGCCGCGCGAGCGCGACCAGCCACGAACCCACCCGCACTCCCCCACCCGCCCCGATCCCCCCTCCCCCTCCGGGGGCCCGGGGGCGGGGGGTTGTAACACAGGCGCCCCCCCCGCGCGAGCGCGCCCAGCCACGAACCCCCCCGCACTCCCCCACCCGCCCCGATC
>NZ_JOHS01000002.1 GCF_000725625.1 Streptomyces sp. NRRL F-6676 | reverse complement strand
TCTCTCAGGCTTTCCTCCGGGCGCTTCCCTTCGGTCTTGCGTTTCCGACTCTATCAGACCGTTTCGCTGTCCGATTTCCTCGGTGCTTTCCAGGACTTCGCCCTTCCGAGCGCTTTCCTTTCCGGCGGTTCCGACTTTATCAGAGGTTTCGGGCCGTAATGACCGGCCGTTCGTTCTGAGCCATCGGAGGGTGGCTTCATCGAAGTCGAGAATTATCAACGTTTCGAGAAGCAGATAGTTTTCAGCTGGTTGCCGACCGGGTTTGACTCTGCCAACCCTGTTCCAGGCAACTGTTCGAATCTACCTCCCCGTTCGCTCCGTGTCAACGGAGGCGGTGGGGCGGAGAAGACAGTAGCAGCTCAGCGCGGGTGCCCGCACATCAGGCCGCGGTGGGGAGCGCTGCGCTCCGTCCGGTCTCCTCCAGGTCTCCCGTGTCGCCGGCGCGCGCCGCACGTCCGCCCAGGACGAAGACGTACGTCAGGAAGGCCAGCTCGGCGAGGATGCCGATGCCTATGCGGCCCCAGGTGGGCAGGCCGGACGGGGTCACGAAGCCCTCGATCGCCCCGGAGACGAACAGCACCAGGGCCAGCCCCAAGGCCATGCCGAGAGCCGCGCGGCCCTCCTCCGCCAGGGCGGTGCGGCGGGACCGTGGCCCGGGATCGATGAGCGTCCAGCCGAGCCGGAGCCCCGTACCGGCAGCCACGAAGACGGCCGTCAGTTCGAGGAGGCCGTGCGGGAGGACGAGGCCGAGGAAGGTGTCGAGCCGGCCGGCGGACGACATCAGGCCGAAGCCCACTCCCAGGTTGAGCATGTTCTGGAAGAGGATCCACAGGACCGGCAGTCCCAGGAAGATGCCGAGGACCAGGCAGAGGGCGGCGGCCTCCGCGTTGTTCGTCCACACCTGGGCGGCGAAGGCCGCCGCGGGATGGCTCGAGTAGTAGGTCTCGTACTCGCCGCCGGGCCGGGTGAGCTCACGCAGTTCGCTGGGCGCCGCGATCGTGGACTGCACCTCCGGATGAGTGCCGATCCACCACCCCAGGAGCGCGGCGACCGCCGTGGAGAGCAGCGCGGTGGGTACCCACCAGCGACGTGACCGGTAGACGGCGGCGGGGAATCCCGTCGTCAGGAAGCGGGTGATGTCGCGCCAGGAGGCGCGGCGGGTGCCCGTGACGGTGGCACGCGCGCGTGCCACGAGCCGGCTGAGGCGGCCGGTGAGCTGTGGGTCCGGGGCACTGGACTGGATCAGGGACAGGTGTGTGGCGGCACGCTGGTAGAGGGTGACGAGTTCGTCGGCCTCGGCTCCCGTCAGACGGCGCCGGCGGCGCAGCAGGGCGTCGAGGCGGTCCCATTCGGCGTGGTGCGCGGAGGCGAAGACGTCGAGGTCCATGGGTGTGCCGCTCCTCGTCCGTTCGTCCCGCGGTCAGCCGGTGCTCCGCCCCGTACGTCAGCTTGTCGTACTGCGGCGCGATCTGCTCTCAGCTTGGCAGACTGGCCGGAGGTGGGGTGGGCCAGGGAAGGAACGCGGTGTGAGTGAGCTGGTGACGGGCGAGGCCGTGGCGTTGGAGCTGCGGCCCGCGAGGCTGCCGAGCCGGGTGCTCGCGGTGGCGCTCGATCTGGTCGTGACGGTGGTGGCGTACATCGTTGTGATGGTCGTACTGGCACTTTCCGCGTCGGGGCTCGACGAGGCTGCGCAGATCGCCCTGTCGATCGCCGCGTTTCTGCTGGTGCTGGTAGGCGGGCCGATCGTGGTGGAGACGCTCAGTCACGGGCGGTCGCTGGGGAAGCTGGCGTGCGGGTTGCGGGTGGTGCGGGACGACGGTGGGCCGATCCGGTTCCGGCATGCCCTGGTGCGGGGTGCGATCGGAGTCGTGGAGGTCCTCATGACGTTCGGCGTCGTGGCCTGTATCGCCTCCCTCGTGTCGGCGCGGGGGCGGCGGCTCGGTGACGTGTTCGCCGGGACGCTGGTGGTGCGGGAGCGGATCCCGGTCGGGCGGACGGGTTTCGTGCCGCCTCCCCCGCCGTGGCTGGCGGGGAGGTTCGCCGGACTCGATCTGTCGGCGGTGCCGGACGGGCTGTGGCTGGCGGTGCGGCAGTACCTGACGCGGATGCCGCAGCTGGATCCGCGGGTGGGCTGGGGCATGGCGGAGCGGCTCGCGGGTGATCTGGCCGCGTGTACGGGTGCGCCGGTGCCGTCCGATGTGCCGCCGGCCGCGTTTCTGGCGGCCGTGATGTACGAACGTCAACTGCGGGAGGTGCGCCGGGCCTCCGGTGCGGCGACGGGGGCGAGGGCGCCGGGAAGCGGGCACCCTGCGGCCGTTCACCCGCAGCCGTATCCGGTCGCGCCACCCGTCACGGGCGCCGCTGTGGCTCCGGCGGCCTGGCAGACGGCAGCTCCGGTGACTCCGGCCGCTCCCCCACCAGCGGCTGCGACGCCTCCGCAGGCCGCCGCTCCCGCGTCTCCGCGAGTGCCGTCCGCCGACGCTGTGCGGGAGCCGCGGCCCGACCGTCCCGCCACCGGGTTCGTGCCGCCTGCCTGAGTCGGGCGCGCCCGGCGTGGGTCCGCTGTGCCGGCGGGACCGGGGTCAAGGGAAGACGGACGGTGGGGATTGCAGATCCTCCAGCTCGATGCCGGGGGCTTCGAGGACCACGTCGCCGGTGAGGTGGACGGTGTGCTGCTCGCCCGTGTCCAGGGCGGTGACCTGGTACTTCTCCACGGTCAGAGGGCCGTTGTCAGTGGCGTGTGCTTCTCTTTGGACCAAGGCCCAGGACTGGTCCACGGTGCGGGGGGCGAGGACCGGGTCCGTGAGTGCGACGAGGCGTACGCGCGTCGCGGAGGAAGAGGGGGTGAGGCGCAGGAGACGGGCGGTGGCGACGAGGAACGCCGGGGACGTGCCGGTGAAGGCGTGGGCGCGCACATTGCCTTCGGTGGCGTGGGTTCCGGTGGGGTCGGTGCGGACCCAGGTGATGCCGTCGAGGGCGGCGCCGCGGACCTGCCAGTCCGCCGCACGCAGTTCGAGCCGGATGGGGCGGCCCAGTTCGTCGAGGGCGAGGTCGACGGAGCCTGCGGGGTCGCCGGAGGGGGAGGTGCGTTGGGCGACGTAGCGCCAGCCGGAGGGGCCGGGCGCGCACTGGAAGTGTTCTTCGCCGAGGGAGGTGTGATCGTGCGGATCGTGGAGCGAATACCGGCCGCGGGGCATGGGGTTCCTGGGTCGTGAACGGGCTGGTGCGGCCGGAGGGCCGGACGGGCAGGCCCCCGTCACGGGGGTGCGGGGGCCTGCGCGCTCACCGGTACCGAGTCGCCGTCCGGCTGCCGTGCATGCCCGGCAGCCGGACGGTGGGGCTCAGTAGCGGTAGTGGTCCGACTTGAAGGGGCCGTCGACCTCGACGCCGATGTACGCGGCCTGCTCGGGGCGGAGCTTGGTGAGCTTGACGCCGAGCGAGTCCAGGTGGAGGCGGGCGACCTTCTCGTCGAGGTGCTTGGGGAGCACGTAGACGCCGGTCGGGTACTCGTCGGGCTTGGTGAACAGCTCGATCTGGGCCAGGGTCTGGTCCGCGAAGGAGTTGGACATCACGAACGACGGGTGGCCGGTGGCGTTGCCCAGGTTCAGCAGGCGGCCCTCGGAGAGCACGATGATCTTCTTGCCGTCCGGGAAGGTCCAGGTGTGGACCTGGGGCTTGACCTCGTCCTTGACGATGCCGGGGATCTTGGCGAGGCCGGCCATGTCGATCTCGTTGTCGAAGTGGCCGATGTTGCCGACGATGGCCTGGTGCTTCATCTTGGCCATGTCCGAGGCCATGATGATGTCCTTGTTGCCCGTGGTGGTGACGAAGATGTCGGCGAGGCCGACGACCTCGTCCAGGGTGGTGACCTGGTAGCCGTCCATCGCCGCCTGGAGGGCGCAGATCGGGTCGATCTCGGTGATGATCACGCGGGCGCCCTGTCCGCGCAGGGACTCCGCGCAGCCCTTGCCCACGTCGCCGTAGCCGCAGACGACGGCGGTCTTGCCGCCGATGAGGACGTCGGTGGCGCGGTTGATGCCGTCGATCAGGGAGTGGCGGCAGCCGTACTTGTTGTCGAACTTCGACTTGGTGACGGCGTCGTTCACGTTGATCGCCGGGAACAGGAGGATGCCGTCGCGCTGCATCTCGTACAGGCGGTGGACGCCGGTGGTGGTCTCCTCGGTGACGCCGCGGATCTCGGAGGCCAGCTGGGTCCACTTCTGGGAGCCGTCCGTGATGGTGCGGTGCAGGAGTTCGAGGATGACGCGGTGCTCGTCGGACTCGGCGGTGTCCAGGGCGGGGACCTTGCCGGCCTTCTCGTACTCGACGCCCTTGTGGACGAGGAGGGTGGCGTCGCCGCCGTCGTCCAGGATCATGTTGGGGCCGCCGGTGGGGCTGTCCGGCCAGGTCAGCGCCTGCTCGGTGCACCACCAGTACTCGTCCAGCGTCTCGCCCTTCCAGGCGTAGACGGGGATGCCGCGGGGGTTGTCGGGGGTGCCGTCGGGGCCTACGGCGATGGCGGCGGCGGCGTGGTCCTGGGTGGAGAAGATGTTGCAGGAGGCCCAGCGGACCTGGGCGCCCAGGGCGACGAGGGTCTCGATGAGGACGGCGGTCTGCACGGTCATGTGCAGGGAGCCGGTGACGCGGGCGCCGGCGAGGGGCTGGGCCTCGGCGTACTCCTTGCGGATGGCCATCAGGCCGGGCATCTCGTGCTCGGCGAGGGTGATCTCCTTGCGGCCGAACTCGGCCAGGGAGAGGTCGGCGACCTTGAAGTCCTGCCGGTTTTCGACAGTCGTCATGGTGTGCTGCTCCTCGGGATCGGATCGAGGTGGGTACGGCTGGTCTGCGCGGCAGCCCGTCGGCACGGCGGTGCCCGGGAGGGCACGGGTGTGCCCCGGGGCGTACGCGTGCCCGAGTGCGCGCAGCGCAGTCCGTCGGAGGCCCTCTCTCCCTCGGCCGGTCCGTGACGGGACCGCCCGACCGCCATCAGCAGCGACGTCTGGCTCGCCTCCAAGCTACACCGGGCTGCCGGGTGGGCCCCAGTCCGCGTCGGGGCGGGAGGGGCCGGTTCCGGCCGTGTGCGCGGCGCGCGGGTGGGTCAGTGGCCGGGGGCGTCGGTGGGGGTGGGACCGCCGGGGGTGGCCTCGCGGTCGGCGCCCCTGGCGGCCTCGGCCTCGCTGTAGATGTCCGGTTCGAGGTAGATGACGCGGGCGATGGGGACGGCGGTGCGGATGCGGGCCTCGGCGGCGTTGATGGCTGCGGCGACCTCGTCGGCCGTGTCGTCGTGCTGGACGGCGATCTTGGCGGCGACCAGGAGTTCCTCGGGGCCGAGGTGGAGGGTGCGCATGTGGATGACGCGGGTGACGGTGTCGCCGTCGACGATCGCGGCCTCGATCTTCCTGACCTCCTCCGCGCCCGCGGACTCGCCGAGGAGCAGGGACTTGGTCTCGGCGGCCAGGACGAGGGCGATCAGGACGAGGAGGACGCCGATGCAGACGGTGCCGATGCCGTCCCAGACGCCGTCGCCGGTGAGCAGGGCCAGGCCGACGCCGCCGAGGGCGAGGACGAGGCCGATGAGGGCGCCGAAGTCCTCCAGGAGGACGACGGGCAGTTCGGGGGCCTTGGCGCGGCGGACGTACTCGACCCAGGAGAGGGTGCCGCGGGTCTGGTTGGACTCCTTGATGGCGGTGCGGAAGGAGTAGCCCTCGGCGAGGATCGCGAAGACGAGGACGCCGACCGGCCAGTACCAGTGTTCGACGTCGTGGGGGTGGCTGATCTTCTCGTAGCCCTCGTAGATGGCGAACATGCCGCCGACGGAGAAGAGGACGATGGAGACGAGGAAGGCGTAGACGTACCGCTCGCGGCCGTAGCCGAAGGGGTGTTGCGGGGTCGCCTCGCGCTGGGCGCGCTTGCCGCCGACGAGGAGCAGGAACTGGTTGCCGGAGTCGGCGACCGAGTGGACGCCCTCCGCCAGCATCGAGGACGAGCCACTGAAGGCGAACGCCACGAACTTCGATGCCGCGATGGCGAGGTTGGCGCCGAGTGCCGCCACGATCGCCCTGGTGCCGCCTGACGCGCTCATGTGGTCGCGTTGTCCCTTCGTAACCGTCGTGGCCCGCGCCGACCGCCGGAGCCGTCGTGCGTGGCCGTCGTGGTCGCTCGTGCCGGGCTTTGCCCGTCCTTTGCCGGTGGGTCATTCTTGCAGCCCGGTGCGGCGGGGATGCGCCGGGCCGCCGAACCGCTCGCGGCCCGGCGGTGGTTCAGACGGCGACCGTGGCGCGGAAGAGAGTGCCGGGGCCGCTCACCCGGACCGTCTCGCCGGCCGGGACGAAGACGGAGTGGCCCGGCGTCAGGTCCTCGTCGCCCGCACGCACCGTGCCCGCCGTGCAGAGCAGGATCTGCGGGGCGGGACGGCTGAGGTCCTGCGGGGCGGCGCCCTCGGCCAGGACGTGGCGGGAGAGCCGGAACTCGTCGATGGGGGTCTCGTAGAGCTCCTCGCCGTCGGGGCCTGCCTCGGGGCGCAGTACGCCCGGGTCGCCGGCCTCGAAGCGGACGATGCGCAGGAGTTCGGGGACGTCGACGTGCTTGGGGGTCAGTCCGCAGCGCAGCACGTTGTCGGAATTGGCCATGATCTCGACGCCGAGGCCGTCGAGGTAGGCGTGCGGGACGCCGGCGCCGAGGAAGAGCGCCTCGCCGGGCTGGAGCCGTACGTGGTGGAGCAGCAACGCGGCGATGACGCCGGGGTCGCCCGGGTAGTGGTGGGCGAGGCCGGCGTACGGGGCGTAGGGGCCGGCGAGGCGGGCGCAGGCGGCGGCGGTCTCGGTGACCGTGCGGTGCATTTCGTCGGGGTCCGCGGTCAGGACGGCGGTGAGGACCTCGCGCAGGGCGGCGTCCTCGGGGTGGGCGCGCAGCAGGTCGGCGTACGGCTTGAGGGAGTCGACGCCGAGTCCTTCGAGGAGGGCGGCGGCCTCGGCCGGGTCGCGGAAGCCGCACAGGCCGTCGAACTCGGTGAGGGCGCAGATCAGTTCGGGCTTGTGGTTGGCGTCCTTGTAGTTGCGGTGCGGGGCGTCGATCGGGACGCCGCGGCGCTCCTCGTCCTCGTAGCCCTCCCTGGCCTGGTCGAGGTTCGGGTGCACCTGGAGGGAGAGGGGGGCGCCGGCGGCGAGGAGCTTGAGCAGGAACGGCAGCCGGGGGCCGAACGCCGCGACCGTCCGCTCGCCCAGTTCGCGCTCCGGGGCCTCGGTGATCACCTGGTCGAGGGGGCCGCGGGGGGTGCGGGAGGGGGCGCCGGGGTGGGCGCCCATCCACATCTCCGCCTGCGGCTCGCCGGTCGGCTCCTCGCCGAGCAGGGCGGGGAGGGCGGTGGTGGAGCCCCAGGCGTAGGGGCGGACGGTGTTGGTGAGGCGGTCCATGTGTGGTGTCTCCGGGACGGGTGGGGCCCCGGGGCCCCGTCGGCGGTGTGGGTGGTGGGCGCGGTGGCGGTGCGGTGGGTGCGGTGGGTGTGATGGGTGCGGTGAGTGGTCCGTGGTGGTCCGGGCGCGTTCTGGTCGGGCTGGTCGGTCCGATCGGTCCGGTCAGGCGTTCGAGACGAGGGCCAGGTAGACGGCGGCGAAGTCCGTGACGGCGATGAGTTCCGCGAGGGTCTCCAGTTCGCCGCCCTCCTCCGGTTCGAGTTCGCTGATCGGTGTGTCATGACCGAACGCCAGTTCGCGGGCGGCGGGGGCCGCGCTGAGGCCGCCGATCGGGCGGTCGCGGAGCAGCACCACGCGCGCGTGGAGGGCGGCGGGCTCCTCCACGCGGTCACGGAAGAAGTCGTCGGGGTCGGCGCCGGCGGCGAGCGGGCCGGAGAGCAGGACGTGGTGGGCGGCGAGCGCCTCGGGGAGCTGTGCGGTGACCGCGGGGCGGCCGGCCAGTTCGGCGAGCGCGGCGGTGAAGCGGCGGCCGGCGGGGCCCGCGGAGGTGCCCTCCGTCCAGATCACCGGGAGGCTTTCGGCGAGCTCGGCGGCGAGGGTCTTGGCCGGGTTGCCGTACGTGGCGATGGCGGGGCCGCAGCGTTCGGCGACCCGGTCGAGGCGGTCGGCGACCTTCTCCAGCGTCTCGGGGGGCGCGGTCAGCAGGCCGGTGCGGTCCAGGAGGGCGAGGAGGGGGGTGAGCAGGGCCCAGAGGACGCCGGGGGCGGAGGGGGCGGGGGGTTCCGGGAGCTCGGGGGTGACGCCGGGGCCTTCGGCTCCTCGGGGAGGGTTCGGGTGCTCCGGGGTGGGCGGCCCGTAGGGAGCGGAGGGTTCGTGCGGGGCGGACGCCATCGGGACGAAGAGGCCGTGGGCGCGGTCGACCGCGTCCGCGATCGGGGTCCTGGTGGGGGCCACGGCGACGACCGTGCAGCCGCGGCGGTATGCCTGGTCGACGAGGAGGGCGAGGCCTGGCTCGTTGCCGTCGGGGGTGGCCACCAGGAGGAGGTCCACGGGGCCGGCCCAGCCGGGGAGTTCCCAGCGCAGGGCGCCGGGGGCGGGGGCCACGCCGGTGGGGTGCACGCGGGTGACCGGGCAGGCGGCGCCGGCGAGGGTGGTGAGCAGTTCCGCGACGCCCGCGGAGCCGGTGCCGGGGCCCGCGATCAGGATGGCGCGGGGGCGGCCGTCGGGCCGTAGTTGGCCGATGCCAGCCTCGGTGGCGTGGCGGAGGGCGGTGCGGACGCGGGCGCCGGCCTCGGCGGCACCGCGGAGGAGGCCGCGGCGGTCGGCTTCGGCGAGTGCGGCGGGGTTGTCGAGCAGCGATTCGTCGAGCATGGTGCGGGGCCTCCGGGCGCGGGGCGGCGGCGAGGGGGGCAGGGAAGGGTTGGGCTGGAGTTTCTCGTGCCGTTGCGGGCGGCCCGGCGCTCGTGCCGGTATGTGCGGCCCGGCGCTCGTGCCGGTGTGCGCGGCCCGGTGCATGCCCTACGCCGGGCGGCGGGCCTCGTCGACGAGGAGGACGGGGATGCCGTCGCGGATCGGGTAGGCCAGGGCGCAGGACTCGGCGGTGCAGACCAGCTCGTCGTCCGCCTCCTTGAGGGGGGCGTGGCAGGCCGGGCAGGCGAGGATCTCGAGGAGGCCGGCTTCGAGCGGCATGTCGGGGGTCCCTTCGGGGTGGGGCGGAGTAGGCGTGGTGGCCTGGTCAGGGTACCGCTGTGGGGGGTGCGGGGTGGGGGTGGGCCGGAGGGGTCTTCGCCCCCGCCGCCCCTGCCCTTCCCGTCCTCCAGGGGCTCCGCCCCTTCGACCCCGGGGGGCGGTGGTGGGGTGGGGGGGTGTGCGGGGCTCCGCCCCGGTATCCCGGCGGGGGCTCCGCCCCTGCGCCCCCGACAGACGTGAGGGGCTTCGCCCCCAGGCCCGTTGCAGGGCGGCCCCTAGGGGGCTGACCGCCGGTGGCGGCTTGTCGCGCGGTTCCCCGCGCCCCTGAAACGGGTTCCGCCCCCTGGACCCCCGGGGGCGCCCGGGGCTGCGCCCCTGCGCCCCCGACAGACGTGAGAAGGCGTCATGCCCTGATCAGAGCCAGGGCCTCGTCCCTGATTTTTGTCATCGTGGGGTCGTCCTTCGCCTCCGCGTTGAGGCGGAGGAGGGGTTCCGTGTTGGAGGGGCGGACGTTGAACCACCAGTCCTTGGTGGAGACCGTCAGGCCGTCGAGGGTGTCGAGGGTGACGTCCTCGCGGGTCTCGTACGCCGCGCGGATCGCCGCGAGGCGGGCCTGCTGGTCGTCGACCGTGGAGTTGATCTCGCCCGACGCCGCATAGCGGTCGTACGCGGCGACCAGGCGGGAGAGCGGGGCCTCCTGGCCGCCCAGGGCCGCGAGGACGTGCAGGGCGGCCAGCATGCCCGTGTCCGCGTTCCAGAAGTCGCGGAAGTAGTAGTGCGCCGAGTGCTCGCCGCCGAAGATCGCGCCGGACCGCGCCATCTCCGCCTTGATGAAGGAGTGGCCCACCCGGGTGCGGACCGGGGTGCCGCCGTTTTCACGGACCACCTCCGCGACCGACCGGGAGGTGATCAGGTTGTGGATGACCGTGCCCCGGCCGCCGTACCGGGCGAGCTCGCGGGCGGCGACCAGTGCGGTGATCGCCGACGGGGAGACCGGCTCGCCCCGTTCGTCGACGACGAAGCAGCGGTCGGCGTCGCCGTCGAACGCGAGTCCGAGGTCGGCGCCCTCCTCGCGGACACGCCGTTGCAGGTCCACGAGGTTGGCCGGGTCGAGCGGGTTGGCCTCGTGGTTCGGGAACGTGCCGTCCAGTTCGAAGTACATCGGGACGAGGGTCAGGGGCAGGCCGGCGAGGACGGTCGGCACCGTGTGCCCGCCCATGCCGTTGCCCGCGTCGACGACGACCTTCAGCGGGCGGACCGAGGTCAGGTCGACGAGGGAGAGCAGGTGCGCCGCGTAGTCGTCCAACGTGTCGCGCCGGGTGAGGGTTCCCTGACGGTCCGTCGGTTCCGGGGCGCCCGACTCGCTCCACTGTTCGATCAGTGTCCGGATCTCCGTCAGGCCGGTGTCCTGGCCGACCGGGGCCGCACCCGCGCGGCACAGCTTGATGCCGTTGTACCGGGCCGGGTTGTGCGAGGCGGTGAACATCGCGCCCGGCAGGTCCAGCGCGCCCGAGGCGTAGTAGAGCTGATCGGTGGAGCACAGACCGATGTGGGTGACGTCGGCACCCCGGGCCGCCGCCCCGCGCGCGAAGGCGTCGGACAGGCCGGGGGACGAGGGCCGCATGTCGTGCCCCACCGCGATCGCGTCCGCGCCGGTCACCTCGACGAAGGCGGCGCCGAACAGTGCGGCCAGCGTCTCGTCCCACTGGTCCGGTACGACACCGCGTACGTCGTACGCCTTCACGATCTGCGACAGATCAGCAGCCACGGCCGGCCTTTCTGAGGTCATTGAGGGGGATTGAGAGGCATTGAGGGTTGTCGGGTGCGTTGGGTGTGCTTGGGGGTCATCGAGTCATGGGGACCGGATGTCCGGGCCAACGTACCCGTGCGCTCCCGTGAGACGGCCAACGTACCCGTGCGTGCATGTGAGACGTGGCGGCCCGGCCGGTCGGCGGGTGGGCGCCGTCAGTTGTCCGGGGAGCGCAGCACCCTCAGGTGGCCGCGGCGGGCCACCTCCATCGGGTCGGCGGTACGCCCGCCGCCCGCCTCCGCCGCGCGCTGCTGCGGGCGGGCCGCCTCGCGGACCGCGTTGGCGAGCGCCTCCAGATCGTCACCACTGGGGCGCGCGGGGGCGGAGCCGTCCAGCAGACGTACGACCTCCCAGCCACGGGGCGCGGTGAGGCGCTCGGAGTGCTCGGCGCACAGGTCGTAGCAGTGGGGTTCGGCGTAGGTGGCGAGCGGGCCGAGGACCGCGGTCGAGTCGGCGTAGACGTACGTCAGCGTCGCTACGGCGGGACGGCCGCAAGCGGTGCGCGAACAGCGACGTACAGGGCTCACGACGTTGGACGGTACCGCACTCTTGAGCGGGCCGCGACGACTCTCCCCCAGGTCACTCCCCCGTGTCGGGGTGTGAGACACCCCACACGCACTGTTCGAACCACGTCGCTGACCTGCGAGGACAGCGACCGGCGAAATACCGAACAGGTAGGAATCCAGTCAGAAGAACGTACGAAAACGATCAATCCGCGTGAGTCGGGCGACCTCGGACGACCCCTAGAACATACGCAATCAAGCCGAGCTTGGCTGGAATGATCCGCTTCGGTCGTGCCGCGCCCGTGCGGCCCCGGCACCCCCGCGCTCCCGTCGCGTCGGGGCCGGGCGCACGGGCGACGGCGGGGCTACGCTTCGTAAGTGATGGACAACCTCGTACCGCACCGCGCCGCCGCCCCCGGGCCCCGCCGCCGCGACCGGCACGGCAGAGGCATGCGCGGCCCCATCGCACCGCCGCAGGTGCCGCTCGCCGCGAGCCGTGCCGAGGCCTTCGCGGACCTGGTGCAGGACTCGGTGGAGCGGCTCGAACGGCGCTGGCCGCAACTGTCGGACGTCGACTTCCTGGTCCTGGACGTGCCCCAGCTCGACGGCACGGCGGGCTGGAGCGACGACGCCGTTCCGCTGGGCGGCACCGTCGCGGCGCAGGGCGGCCGGCCCGCACGGGTCGTCGTCTACCGGCGGCCGGTGGAGATCCGCACCAAGGGACGCGACGAGCGGGCGGCGCTGGTCCACGAGGTGGTCGTGGAGCAGGTCGCGGAGGTGCTCGGCCTCACCCCGGAGACGGTCGACCCGCGGTACGGAGAGGACTGACCCCGGAGACGGCCGGCCGGCGGTGCGAGAGGACTGACCTCGAAGACGGCCGGCCCGCGGTACGGGCGGACTGCCCCGCCCGCGGTACGGCCAGCCCGCCGAGGTCCTGCCGACGCCCTACTTCTGCAACACCGACAGGTCCTGGTCCGCGTCCGGAACCGCGACCGTGCCGCGGTCGTCGGGGAGCGTCTGGACGGTGAAGGCGGGAACGCCCTCGTACGTACGTTCCAGGGTGCGCGACGCGTACACCGCACCGCCCGACAGATGTTCGACCGTGAGGGCGTATGTGCCCTTCAGACCGCCCGGCACGGGCACGGTGACGTTCTCGGTGGCACCGCCCTTGATCGTGTACTCCTTCGTCGCCGCCGTGCCGCCCTCGCTGCCCGCCGACGCCGTCACCCGCACCTTCGCCGACGAGCCGGGCGCGGCCAGGGACAGCACCGTGCCCTTGGCGCCGTTCCCGGCGACCGTCGCCCTGGTGTCCACCGGCGCGGTGGCCGGGATGAAGGCGGTCTCCTGCTTGCCGCTCTTGCCGCGCAGCACCCGCACGGCGGCCACCACCGGCACCGAGCCGTCGCTCGGGGTCAGCACCAGCGAACCGGCCTCACCGCGCGTGAGGTCGCCGAGGTCGACGGCGGTGGTCGTGCCCGCCTTGACGTGCACCGTCTCGTGGCCCGCCGGGGTGATCAGCCCGGAGGGGGAGGCGAGCCGCACCTTCAGGTCGGCGTCGGAGTCGCCCGGCGCGAACGCGACCAGCCGTACGTCGGTGGCGTCCGTGGGGATGCCGGGGAGCACGAGCCGGGTGGCCGGGTCGGTGGTGGCGGACAGCCAGTCGCCGCCCAGTTCGTCGTCGAGGGCCTGGACAACGGCGGCGACCCGCCCGCTGCGGACGTTCACATGGACCGTGAGGTCCTTCTCGTCGGCCTCGGTGAGGGTGGACAGCAGGATCGGCTCGCTCGCGTGCGGCTTGACGGTGATGCCGTCGCCGACGGTGGTCTTCAGGGCGCCGTCCTTGCCGTAGAGCTCGACGTCGACGACGGCGGCGGAGTCGTCCGGGTTGGTCAGGTGCACGTAGTCCGCGCGGGAGGCGGCGGTGCTGGCGCCCGGGAACCAGAACTCGGTGTCCGGGAGGCCGCACGCGGTGCCGAGCAGTCCGCGGCCGGCGCCCGCGGCGACCTGGGTGGTCTGCTGCACCGTCCAGCCGGGCGCGAACCGGCCGGTGGCGGTGCCCGCCAGGGCGGGGGTCTCGGCGCCGGAGGTGTCGTCGGCGACCGGGGTGCCGGGCTCCTTGGGTTTCAGTGACGGTGTGTCGGCGCTCTTCGAGTCGCTCTTGGAGTCCTTTTTGGAGTCCTTCTCGGAGCCACTCTTCGCGTCGCCGCCCTTGGCGTCGTCGGGCGACTGCCCGTCCGCCGCCGTCAGCTCCGCCTTGCCGTCGCTGCCGGTGCCCTTGGTGACCGGCGTGAACGACGTGTAGTCGGTCTCGGCCAGGTCGGAGTTGCTCGGTGCGGGGCAGAGCAGGCTGGTGCGCTCCACGGGCAGCTGGGCGGCCGCGCGGGCGGTGCTCGCCCCGGTGTCGGCCGGGGCGTTCATCGTGGCGAACCCGGTGACGGCGGCGAGCGCGGCCGTGCCGGCGATCAGGGACAGGGTGGTGCGCTTCACTGCTGGCTCCCGTGGGGGCGCTCGCTGTCGGTGCCGTTGTCGTGCGCCGGGTCGTACGGCGCGCCCTGGTCGTACGGGACGCCCTGGTCGTACGGCGTTTGCGCGTCGTACGGGGCCTGGGGGTCGTACGGGGCCTGCGCGTCGTACGAGACCTGGGGGTCGTACGCCGGGTCGTAGCCCTGGGCATACCCCTGGTCGTAGGGGGTGCCGGCGCCGTAGGCGTAGGGGTCGTACTGGCCGCTCTGGGTGGCCTCGGCGCCCTGGTAGGGGTCGCCCTGATAGGGCTGCTGCTGTGCCTCGTAGGGGTCCTGGGCGTACTGGCCGCCCTGGTACGGGTCCGCCTGGTAGCCGGCGTACTCGGTGTCCTGGTAGCCGGTGGCGCCGGCGGTGTCCCAGGTGTCGTACCCCTGGTGCGGGACGGACTGCTGCGGGACGGCGGTGGCCGGGTCCGCGTCGTCCTCCCGCTGTCCGGCCGGTACGGCGAACTCGTCGTCCGGTGCCTCTGATACGGAGCCGTCGGCGCCCTCGCCGGTGGCCCCGGCCGTCTCGAACTCCCCGGTGGCCTCGGCCGCCTCGGCGTTCTCGGCGCGTTCGCGCAGACGGCGGGCGCGGCGGCCGTCGCCGGTGAGGTCCTGGGCGGGTACGAGCGGCTCGTCGGGCAGGTCGTCGTCGACGTCGCGGCGGCGGCCCGGCAGGGCGAGCACCACCAGGACGACGGCGAGCAGTCCCTGCGCCCACAGCCAGGCGCTGTGGGCCAGCGGCGTGTCGTAGGTGACGTCGAGACGGCCGCCGGTGGCGGGGAGCTGGAAGCCCTGGGCCCAGCCGTCGACGGTGGTGCGGGTGAGCGGCTTGCCGTCCAGCGTCGCGGTCCAGTTGGCATCGGCGGTGTCCGCGATCCGCAGGATCCGGTCGCCGGAACCGGAGGCCGCCGGGATCTTGGTGTGGATCTCGACGGGCCCGGCGGCGACGGCCTCGGGCTCGCCGGAGGCGGAGGCCGAGGCGGAACCGGAATCCGATCCCGCGTCGGATCCGGACCCGGAGCCGGTCACGATCGCCGCGCGGGAGACCTGGCGGTCCACCCGCCACAGCGCGCTGCCGTCCTGCTGGCTGAGCCGGCTCAGCCCCGGCGTGGCGTCGAGGACGCGGCTCACCTCGCGGGGCGCGCCCTTGCGGACCAGCACGTACCGCACGGCGAAGCCGCCGAGTTCGTCGGCCTGGTCGGCGCCGGAACCGGCGACCAGGTTGGCGACGACCTTGTCGAGCCGCGCGTTCTCGCCGTCGGCCGCCGCCAGTTCGGCGTCCCCGAGGCGGGCCCCGGAGCCGCGTACCAGGGTGTAGCGAACGTCGGCGGCGGTGGGGCTGTCGAGGACGAGGGTGCGCGGCTGGTCCGAACTGGTGCTCTCCTCGGCGACGAACGCGGGCACCTGAGCGGGATCGCGGCGTTCCACGGGGCCGTCGGCGCCGCCGATCATCCAGCCCGCGGCGACGAGCAGCGGGCCGGCCGCGGAGGCGAACGCGATGAGCGCGGCCACGGGCTGGCGCCAGCCGAAGCTCTGTTCGGCCACGCGTGCGCGTGCCCCGTCGGCGCCGAGCACGGCGGCGGCGAGCAGCGCGATCCCGTAGACCAGGGTCGCGGGTCCGGCCCAGGCGGAGTCGTTGGACAGCACGGCGAAGACGAGGCCCACCAGCGCGATCGCCCAGGCCGTGCGGATGCCGAGGCCGCGCTCGGAGCGGAGCAGGGCGGCGAGCGCGGCGAGCACGATGCCGATCAGCATCAGGCCGCTGACCGTGCCCGGGCCGCCGGGGCTCGCGCCGAGCAGGTCGGTGGCCGAGGCGGCGCCGGCGCCGAACTCCAGTCCGGCCTCCTGGAAGAAGCCGGTCGGCAGCAGCGTCAGCGACCAGGGGGCGAGCACGAGCAGCGGCACGCCGAGCTGGACGAGGTAGCGCGGCAGGTACGCGAGCGCCTCGCGGCGGCGCACGGCCAGGACGGCGAGGCCGAGCACGGCCGCGATCGGCCACACGATCGGCGTGAACGCCGTGGTGGCGGTGAGCAGCAGGGCGTAGGCCCAGGTGGCGCGCCAGCTGCCGCGGGTGCCCGGGGCGTGGGCGAGCCCGGCGGCGGCGACGCCCGCGCGGGCGATGAGCGGCAGCAGCACGGCGAGGACGGCGGTGCCGAGCCGGCCGCCGGCCAGCGCGCCGGTGGCGGCGGGCAGGAAGGCGTAGGCGACGGCTGCCCAGGCGCGCAGCAGCCGGGAGGTGACCAGCGGGCGCGAGGCGAAGTACGCGGTGAGGCCGGCCAGCGGCACGGAGCAGACCAGCAGCACGGTGATCGCGAGCCCGGTGGAGCCGAGCAGCACGCTCGCGAGGAGGGCGACGGCGGCGAGGTAGGGCGGCGCGGACGGGGTGCCGCCGGCGCCGACCGGGTGCCAGGCGTCGAGGTAGCGCGACCACAGCTCGGAGGCGTCCGCGGGGGCGGGCAGCAGGGCGCCGCCGGCCAGGGCGCCGCCGCCGAGCAGATTGCGGCACGCGGCCAGGGAGACGAGCAGCAGCACCAGGAAGAGCACCGGGCCGGGGCGGCGGGCGATGCGCTTGAGGCGGGCGAACTGTTCGATCTCCAGGAAGTCGGCGTCGTCGCCGCCGGGGCCGGACTCGACGGCGCCGCCGTGCCGGCCGGCCGAGGACGCCTCGGGGTCGGAGCGGCCCACGAGGTTGCCCGCGACCTGTTCGACGGTGGCTCTCAGGGTGGCGCCGGGCGGCGGGAACAGGGGCTTGGACTCGTTCTTGTCGAGGTGGGCCCGGCGTTCGCGGCGGCCGGCCAGGATCCGCTCGGGCCGCAGCAGGACGCCGAGGAGTCCGCGGATCTCGTCCAGGGCCTGCCCGGGCACCTTGCCGACGAGGTAGGCGAGCGTGCGCAGCAGGGTGCCGACGACGATCCTGACGGCCATCCAGGGCAGCTGCGCGCCGCGGGCGTTGACGAGGAGGGTGTAGACGGCGCCGGCCTTGTCCACCTTGTGCGGGGAGGCGGCGGTGCGGCCCACGCAGTCGACGGCGCGGCGCTCGCGGGAGGCCGCCTCGGCGTGCCGTACGACGGCGTCGGGGGCGATCAGGACGCGGTGGCCGGCGGCCTGGGCGCGCCAGCACAGGTCGACGTCGTCCCGCATCAGGGGCAGGTGCCGGTCGAACCCGCCGAGTTCCTCGAAGACGTCACGCCGGATCAGCATGCCGGCGGTGGAGACGGACAGCACGGGGCGCACGTAGTCGTGCTGCCCCTGGTCCTGTTCGCGGCGGTCCAGCCCGGTCCAGCGGCGGCCGGAGTTGGCGATGGTGACGCCGACCTCCAGGAGCTGCCTGCGGTCGTACCAGCCGCGGAGCTTGGGGCCGACGACCGCCACGTCGTCCTGGCCGGCCTCGCGCTCGCGCTCCACGACGCCGAGGAGCTGGGCCAGGGCGTCGGGGGCGGGGGCGCTGTCGTCGTGCAGCAGCCAGAGCCAGTGTTCCGGTTCGCCGTACGGCAGTTCGGGCAGGTCGTAGGTGTCGTCCCGCCAGGAGTGGGTGACGGGGTCCCAGCCGCTGGGGCGCTTGAGGTACGGCAGGTCCTCGACGGTGGGCGTGGGCGCGGTGCGGTGCACCTCTTCGACGGCCTGGCCGAAGCCCGTGCGGCGGGCCAGGTGCAGCACGCGGTCGTCGCCGAGGGACTCGGCGAGCAGCCGTGCGGAGTCGTCCGCGCTGCCGGTGTCGGCGGCCCAGGCCTGCTGCACCGGGCGCTCCTGGCCGAGCAGCCCGGCGAGCGCGTCGGGCAGCCAGCGGGCGCCGTCGTGGGAGACGAGCACCGCCGTCACCACGTGACGCGGGAACTCTGGGAGGGCGGTGTCGTGAGGAACCGCCGTGTGGCTGTGCACGGACATCGAGGTACGGGCCCCGGTTCGATGGACTGCGGTGGACACCCGTGCCCGAACCTCAGGGGAACGGCGGGGTGTCTCGGACGGAGGCCCACACTAACGGCTGCGCAAGATCACGGCCCGCCGCCTGTGGACAACCCCGCGACGGCGGGCCGTTCGTGGTGTTTCGCGGCGTCTCGGGGCGCCTTGAGGGGCGCCGCTGCGGCGCGGGGGTGCGGCGGGGGGGTGGTTCCGGGGGGATGTGCGTGCGTCGTGCGTGTGCTGTGCGGAGGGCTCGTGCGGGTCGTGCGCGTGCGGCACGGGGGGCGACCCGTGCGGACGGTTCGTGCGGTTCGTGGTGGCGGCCGACGGGCCGTCAGAGCGCGGCCTTCTTCAGAACCGCGACCTTCTTCAGACCGCGGCCTTCTTCAGGCGGCGGCGCTCGCGCTCGGACAGACCGCCCCAGATGCCGAACCGTTCGTCGTTGGCGAGCGCGTACTCCAGGCACTCGGAGCGGACCTCGCACGCCAGGCAGACCTTCTTGGCCTCCCTCGTGGAGCCGCCCTTCTCGGGGAAGAAGGACTCGGGGTCGGTCTGGGCGCACAGCGCGCGCTCCTGCCAGCCGAGTTCCTCGTCCGCGTCGTCGACCAGCAGTTGCTCCACCAGCTCGGTCATGTGCGCCCCTCGTCTGTCTTTCGCGTCCCCGTGATGCGGTCGTTACCGATTCCGGCTGAACGACACGAGTGAAATTACAAGTGTGCTGCTCCGGGCGAGTCAAGCCGAGATCTGCTATTGAGCCCCTTATTCACTCTGCGGAACCAAGGCGGCGCAGTAAGTGTTCAAATCGGCCTAAATCATGACAGCCGACAGGGGCCCCGGCGGGCCTCCACCCCTTCACAGGGAAGGACGCCCGGACGGTCGATCTCGTTCCGCCCCGGTCGTCGAAGCGAACTTGATCACGTTCGTATCACAGGATCACAACGGCGGCCGTGCACCCGGGTGTGGGCCATGTGTCCCCGTATCCGGGAGAGCAAACCTTTCGCCTGGGGGATCCACCGGATGAGGTGAAACACCCGTACGGGCCGGGGGACGAGTTGACACCGGGAGTGTGAACCGGTGTCCTAGGGGGCATGCTCGCGAACTTGGCCATCGCCTCGACCCGGCTCACCGGGTCCCACGGTGCTGCCCGGTCTCGCTGTAGCTGTCGGCAGTGTTGTCGTTGTTCCGGCTGTTGAGCGCCGTCTGTCGCTCCGGTCGTCGCCGGGTCCGGGTGTAGTCGTCCGGTCGGTTTTCTCGTTGACCCCCGTGGGGTGTCGTCCTCGTCTGCTGGGCGTCGTCCTCGCCCCGCTCGACGCGTGATCCGGTCGTCTGTTCGCTTCGGTCACCCGCGTCCGCGTCTCGCGTTCCGTGTCCTCCCTTCCTTACCGTTCCCGCCTCACTCTCCGCCGAGGAACCACCGCATCCATGAACAGTGACAGCGACCTCCAGATCGCCGGCGACATCCTCGAAGTGCCGCATCTGCTCCAGCCGCCGCGCGAGCATCCGTCCACCGTGGCCGAGTTCGCCGGGCTGGCGCGGGCCGTCGCGGCCGACCGCGCACAGTGGGAGCCGCTCGTCCAGTACGACGCGACGTCCCGGTGGTACCACCGGCTGCGGACCGGGCCCGGGTACGAGGTGTGGCTGCTGTCGTGGGTCCCCGGGCAGGGCACCGGGCCGCACGGGCACGGGCCGTCGTCGGGGGTGCTGACGGTGCTGGACGGGGTGCTGACGGAGCGGAGCGCGCGGGGGGTGCGGGCGCTGGGGGCGGGGGTGCAGAGGGTGTTCGGGGCGGGGTACGCGCATGAGGTCGTCAACGATGCGTTGGTACCCGCGGTGAGCTTGCATGTGTATTGGCCGGGGCTGACGGAGATGCCGGTCGTGCGGGGGGTGGGAGCGGGGGCTTGCGCCCCCACTGCCCCCTTGGGCGCCTTCTAGCTCGGGAGCTTCCGTTCGTTGGCGGGTGCGCGTTCGTGGAGGGCTGGTCGCGCCCGCGCGGCGGAGCCGCGGATCGACACGGCCCCGCGCCCCTGACGGGCGGGCGCCCCCTTCGGGGCGCTTTGTCAGTGGGTGCTGACAGACTGTGTCCCATGCGGATTGTGGTTTTGGCCGGTGGGATTGGTGGGGCTCGGTTCTTGCGCGGGTTGCGTGGGGCCGTGCCGGATGCCGAGGTCACCGTCATCGGGAACACCGGGGACGACATCCATCTCTTCGGGCTGAAGGTCTGTCCGGACCTCGACACGGTGATGTACACGCTCGGCGGCGGCATCAACGAGGAGCAGGGGTGGGGGCGGGCCGACGAGACCTTCCACCTCAAGGAGGAGCTCGCGGCCTACGGCGTCGGGCCCGAGTGGTTCGGGCTCGGGGACCGGGACTTCGCCACGCACATCGTGCGCACGCAGATGCTCGGCGCCGGTTACCCGCTCAGCGCGGTGACCGAGGCGCTGTGCGACCGGTGGCGGCCGGGGGTGCGGCTCCTGCCGATGTCGGACGACCGCGTCGAGACGCACGTCGCCGTCGAACTGGACGGCGAGCGCAAGGCGGTGCACTTCCAGGAGTACTGGGTCCGGCTGCGCGCCTCCGTGCCCGCCGAGGCCGTCGTCCCGGTCGGCGCCGAGCAGGCGAAGCCCGCGCCGGGGGTGCTGGAAGCGATCGCCGAGGCTGACGTGATCCTTTTCCCGCCGTCCAACCCGGTGGTCTCCATCGGCACGATCCTCGCCGTGCCCGGCATCCGCGCGGCGATCGCCGACGCCGGCGTGCCGGTCGTCGGCCTCTCCCCCATCGTCGGCGACGCGCCCGTGCGCGGGATGGCCGACAAGGTGCTCGCGGCGGTCGGCGTGGAGTCGACGGCCGCGGCGGTCGCCGAGCACTACGGCTCGGGGCTGCTGGACGGCTGGCTGGTCGACACGGTCGACGCGGGCGCGGTCGAGCGGGTCGAGGCGGCCGGCATCCGCTGCCGTGCCGTACCGCTGATGATGACCGATCTTGAGGCGGCGGCGCAGATGGCCCGGGAGGCGCTCGCGCTGGCGGAGGAGGTGCGGGTCGCGTGAGCGGGATCGGTGGCGGGACGACCGGCGGTGCCGGGTTCCGGGTGTGGGCCGTGCCCGGGCTGCCCGAGGTGCGGCAGGGCGACGACCTCGCCAAGCTGATCGCCGCGGCCGAGCCGGAGCTGGCCGACGGTGATGTGCTGCTCGTCACCTCGAAGATCGTGTCGAAGGCGGAGGGACGGGTGCTGCGGGCCGCCGACCGGGAGGCCGCGATCGACGCCGAGACGGTACGGGTGGTGGCGCGGCGCGGGCCGCTGCGGATCGTCGAGAACCGGCAGGGCCTGGTGATGGCCGCCGCCGGGGTCGATGCCTCCAACACCCCCGAGGGGACCGTACTGCTGCTGCCCGAGGACCCCGACGCCTCCGCGCGGGCGCTGCGGGACGGGCTGCGGGACGCGCTCGGGGTCGAGGTCGGGGTGCTGGTCACCGACACGTTCGGGCGCCCCTGGCGCAACGGGCTGACGGACGTGGCGATCGGTGCCGCGGGCGTACGGGTCCTGGACGACCTGCGCGGCGGCACGGACGCGCACGGCAACCCGCTGAGCGCCACGGTCGTCGCCACCGCCGACGAACTGGCCGCCGCGGGTGACCTGGTCAAGGGCAAGGCCGCCGGGCTGCCCGTCGCGGTGGTGCGCGGGCTGGCGCACCTCGTCGGCGGCGGTGACGGCGACGGGGCGCGGACGATGGTGCGCGGCGCGCGCGACGACATGTTCCGGCTCGGTACGTCGGAGGCGGTACGCGAGGCGGTGACACAGCGGCGCACGGTGCGGGCGTTCACCGACGAGCCCGTCGACGCCGGTGCCGTACGGCGGGCGGTGGCCGCGGCGGTCACCGCGCCGGCGCCGCACCACACGACGCCGTGGCGGTTCGTGCTGCTGGAGTCGCCCGAGGCACGGACCCGGCTGCTCGACGCCATGCGGGACGCGTGGATCGCCGACCTGCGCCGCGACGGCAAGAGCGAGGAGTCCATCGCCAAGCGGGTCCGCCGGGGTGACGTGCTGCGCAACGCGCCCTACCTGGTGGTGCCGTGCATGGTCATGGACGGCTCGCACACGTACGACGACGCGCGGCGGGACGCGGCCGAGCGGGAGATGTTCGTGGTCGCCACGGGCGCCGGGGTGCAGAACTTCCTGGTCGCGCTGGCCGGGGAGCGGCTGGGCTCGGCGTGGGTGTCCTCGACGATGTTCTGCCGGGACGTCGTACGGGAGGTGCTGGAGCTGCCGGAGGCGTGGGAGCCGATGGGGGCGGTGGCGGTGGGGCATCCGGCGGGGGAGCCGGCGGCGCGGGGGGAGCGGGAGGTGGAGGGGTTCGTGGCCGTGCGGTGACGGGGGGCACATCGGGTTTGGGGAACGGGTGGCTGGGGGGCGGCCTAGTCTCGTAGGGCGTCTTCTACCTCCTCTTCCCCAAGGACCTTTTCCGTGGCTGGACGTTTCGTTCCTCGGCCCACGCGTACGACCATGCGCGGCGGGGACGTCGTCGTGCCCCCGGGGGTGCCCTCACCGGCGTCCCCCCGCCCCGTCGCCGGGCTGCGGCGGTCCTGGGCGTTGCCCTGGCCCCTCGACCTCGGGCTGGTGCTCGGGCCGTTGCGGCGCGGGCCCGCCGACCCGACCTTCCGTACGACGCCGGACGGGTCGGTGTGGCGGGCCAGCCGTACGCCGGCCGGGCCGGGGACGCTGCGGGTCGCGGTGCGCGGTGGGGTCGCCGAGGCGGAGGCCTGGGGGCCGGGGGCGGAGTGGCTGCTGGAGAAGCTGCCCGAGCTGCTGGGCGCGATGGACGATCCCGACGCCTTCGAGCCGCGGCACCGGCTGCTGGCGATGGTGCGGCACCGGCGGCCGGGGCTGCGGCTGACGCGGACCGGGCTCGTGCTGGAGTCGCTGATCCCGTCCGTGCTGGAGCAGAAGGTGACCACGGACGAGGCGTACCGGGCGTGGCGGCTGCTCGTACGGAAGTTCGGTGAGGTGGCGCCGGGGCCGGTGGCGGGGCGGATGTGGGTCATGCCGGAGCCGCGGACGTGGGCGTTGATTCCCTCGTGGGAGTGGCATCGGGCCGGGGTCGACGACAAGCGGGCGTCGGCGATTCTGCGGGCGGTGCGGGTCGCTGCGCGGCTGGAGCAGGGGGTGGGGATGGCGCCTGCGGAGGCGCGGGCGCGGTTGGAGGTGGTGCCGGGGGTGGGGGTGTGGACGTCCGCGGAGACGGTGCAGCGGAGTCATGGGGCGGCGGATGCGGTGACGGTGGGGGATCTGCATCTGCCGGGGATCGTGGGGTTCGCGCTCGGGGGGGATCGGGGGGCGGATGATGCGGCGATGTTGTCGTTGCTGGAGCCGTATGCGGGGCAGGGGCAGCGGCATCGGGCGGTGCGGTTGGTGTTGTTGAGTGGGCGGGTGCCGGGGCGGCGGGCGCCGCGGATGCGGCGGGGGGACATCGGGCGGTTGTGATGGCTGGGGGTTCGCCCGGGAGTTTTTTCGCCCCCGCCGCCCCTACCCTTCCCGTCCCTTCAAGGGGCGCTGCCCCTTGGACCCCGGGCCCTCCGGGTGGGGGCGCGGGAGAGCTCGGGTGGGTGGGGTTCGTTGGCGGGTGCGGGTGGGTGGGGACTTCTCGCGCAGTTCCCCGCGCCCCTAACGGGGCACGATGAGTGCTCGCGCCCACCGCGGCGGAGCCGCGCAAGACAACACAGCCCCGCGTCCCTTACGGGGCACGGTGAGTGCTCGCGTCCACCGCGGCGAAGCCGCGCAAGACAACACAGCCCCGCGCCCCTTACGGGGGCACGGTGAGTGCTCGCGCCCACCGCGGCGGAGCCGCGCAACACAACACAGCCCCGCGCCCCTCAAAAGCAGGAGGGCGCCCCCTGCGTTGGTCGCGCCCCGCGGCGGAGCCGCAGATCAAATACAGCCCCGTGCCCCTGCCTGAGCCCTACTCGTCCGGTGAGAAGCGCACCGCTCCCGCCGGGATGTGGGCGTCGCACCAGATGCGGGTGCCTTCGCGTAGTTCGTTGTCGGGGCCTACCGTCGCGCCGTCGCCGATGACCGTGCCGGTGAGGATGGTGCGGCGGCCGACGCGGGAGTGGGCGCCGATCATGGAGTCGGTGATGACCGCGCCGGGCTCCACGACCGCGCCGGACAGCAGCGTGCTGCCGCTGATCCGGGCACCCTCGCCCACGCACGCGCCCTCCCCGACCACCGTGCCGCCGGTCAGCTTGGCGTCCGTGGCGACCTCCGCCGTCGGCAGCACCAGCCGGTCGCCGCAGCGCCCCGGCACCGCCGGGGACGGGGCGCGGCCCAGGACCAGGTCGGCCGAGCCGCGCACGAACGCGGCGGGGGTGCCGAGGTCGAGCCAGTAGGTGGAGTCGACCATGCCCTGCAAGTGCGCACCGGCGGCCAGCAGCCCGGGGAAGGTCTCGCGTTCGACCGAGACCGGGCGGCCGGCCGGGATCGTGTCGATGACCGAGCGGCGGAAGACGTACGCCCCCGCGTTGATCTGGTCGGTGACGATCTCCTCCGGGGTCTGCGGCTTCTCCAGGAACGCCGTGACCCGGCCCGTGCCGTCCGTCGGGACCAGTCCGTAGGCCCGCGGGTCGGTCACCCTCGTCAGATGCAGGGAGACGTCCGCCCCCGTCGACTCGTGCGTGCGGACGAGGGCGCGGATGTCCAGGCCGGTGAGGATGTCGCCGTTGAAGATCAGGACCGGCTGGTCGGGGCCGGAGTGGAGCCGCCCGGCCACGTTGCGGATGGCACCGCCGGTGCCGAGCGGTTCCTCCTCGGTGACGTACTCCAGGTGGAGGCCGAGGGAGGAGCCGTCGCCGAAGTACGGCTCGAACACCTCGGCGAGGTACGACGTCGCCAGCACGATGTGGTCCACGCCCGCCGCCCGCGCCCGGGCGAGCTGGTGGGTGAGGAAGGGGACGCCGGCCGCCGGGAGCATCGGCTTGGGGGTGTGCACCGTGAGCGGGCGCAGGCGGGTGCCTCTGCCCCCGACCAGGAGGATCGCTTCTGTCACCTGTCGTCTCCGCTTCCTGCCGGGACCGGCCGAGGCCCCTCGGCCGGTCAGTGTATGCAGTCCGTTCGACGCGCTTTCGAGGCGCCCGCAGTACGCCCGCAGTACGCCGGCGATGCGTCCGCGACGCGCCTCGCCTCGGGCACTTTATGGCGTTTTGTGGCGAACGCGGGTGCGGACGTGCCGTCAGCGTCCCTGGTAGCCCGCCGAGGTGGACCTGGCCGAGCCGAGCTTGGCGTAGAGGCGTTTGCCGGGGCAGCTGGTGGCGAAGCCGTCCCGGTGGCCGGAGATCGTGTGCAGCCGTACCTTCCTGCCCTTGGCGTAGAGGTTGCCACCCCCGGACGTCAGGTATGTCTTGCCCTTCGGATTGACGCCGTACAGGCCGAGCTTCCACGCCGTCAGGCGCGCGATGGCCTTCACCGCGGCGGCGGACGGCTTCTTGGAGCTGTAGGTGCCGAGCACGGCGATGCCGGTGCTGTCGGTGTTGAAGCCGAGGGTGTGGGCGCCCATGACGGGCTTGGCGACGCCGCCCGCGCGGCCCTCGTAGATCTTTCCGCACTTGTCGACGAGGAAGTTGTAGCCGATGTCGCGCCAGCCGTTGCTCAGCACGTGGTAGCGGTAGATGCCCCGGATGACGGAGGGCGCCTGGGCGCACGTGTAGTTGTTGCCGGTCGCGGTGTGGTGCACGAAGGCCGCCTTGACCTTCTTGGTGTACGTGAAGCCGCCCTTGCGGATCCCCTCGTCGGCGCCCCAGCCGCGCCGTGTGGTGATGCTCGGCCGGGGGCCGATGTACGGCTTGGCGCGGGTGCCGTCGGCGGAGTCGGGGAGCCCCGCGGCGTACGCCGCCTCGGTCTCCTCCTTCGACAGGGCCGGGATCACGGTGGCCTCCGGGGCCGCGAGCTCCGCGTTGGCGGCGGCGGTCTCGGCCGTACGGGCGTCCAGGACGGGGGGGCGGTCGGCGGAGACGGGGCCGAGCGCGGGGACGGGGGCCGGGGCGGCGTCGGTGCGGGTGCCGGTGCCGGTGCCGGTGCCGGTGCCGGTGTCCGTGGCGGGCGGCTCCCCCGGGTCGACGAGCTCCAGGCGGAGGCCGCCGGGGAGTTCCCATGCGGTGGGGTCGGGGTCCGTCGCGTCGGCGGAGCCCCCGGCCGCCGTACGGCCGTCGGTTCCCGCCTCGCCGGGCTGCGCCGGGCGCACCCGGACCTCGACGCCGTCCGAGTCGCCCACCCACAGCGGGGCCGTCGCGCCGCGGACCCGGCCGGAGCGGCTCTCGGCGGTGCCGGGGTCGGCCGCGTGGTCGTCGTTGTGGGTCTCCACCTCCTGCCAGTCGGACCACTGGTGGGTGCCGGTGGCGCGGGTGCGGACCTGGACCGTGCCGTGCAGGGCGGCACGGGGGTCGTCCCAGACCACGCCCAGCAGCGAGAACGGCCGCACCTCACGCCGGGTCAGCCCCTGGACGCCGGCGCCCGCCCCGGCCCGGGTGCGGGAGAGGGGGGCGAGCGCGAGGGACTGGGTGCTGCCGGGGACGGCCCCGGGCGCGGTGCTGTCGGGGACGGCCCCGGACGCGGCTCCGCGTGCGGTGGTGGAGACGGTCTGCGAGGGCGAGGCGGCCGCGGTCGCGGCGGTCGGGGCGAGCGGCAGGGTGAGTGCCGCCGCGCAGGTGACGCCGATCGAAGAAACAAGGTATCCACGCATGCCCTCGATCCTGAACATAGTCATACATATCTGTCCATCGCGGACTTGACGGGCCGTCGGTCGGCGTTGCGCCGAACCGGTGGCCCCCGGGTGGCCCGTACGGTCGGTTCCCGCCGCGCCGCCCGCGTAGGCTGACGCGCGTGAACGCCACCGACCGCACCCCTGCCGACCTGCTGCGATCCGCGCTCGCCGCGGACCCCGCGCGCCCCCTGGTGACCTTCTACGACGACGCCACGGGCGAACGCGTCGAACTCTCCGTCGCCACCTTCGCCAATTGGGTGGCCAAGACCGCCAACCTGCTCCAGGGCGAACTGTCCGTGGAGCCCGGCGACCGGGTCGCGCTGCTGCTGCCCGCGCACTGGCAGACGGCGGTGTGGCTGCTGGCGTGCGCGTCGGTGGGGGCGGTCGCCGATATGGCGGGCGCACCGGGCGCCGCCGATGTCGTCGTCAGCGGCCCGGAGTCGCTCGAAACGGCGCGCGCCTGCTCCGGGGAGCGCGTGGCGCTCGCCCTGCGCCCCCTCGGCGGGCGGTTCCCGCAGCCGCCGGAGGGGTTCCTCGACTACGCGGTGGAGGTGCCCGGCCAGGGCGACCTCTTCCGGCCGTACGCCCCGGTCGCCCCGGAGGAGCCGGCGCTGATCGTCGCCGGGCGGGAGTTCAGCGGCGCCGAGGTGGTGGAGAGGGCCCGCGCCGACGCGCCGGGGCTCGGCCTGACGGGTCCGGGGTCACGACTGCTGTCCGGACTCCCGTACGACACCTGGGAGGGGCTCGCGGCGGGCCTCTACTCCCCGCTCGCGACGGGCGGTTCCGTGGTGCTGTGCCGGAACCTGGACGCGCTCCCCGAGGAGCGGCTGGCACAGCGCGTCGAGACGGAGCGCGTCACGGCGACGGCCCGCTAGACGGGACGCGTCGCGGCGACGCCTCACCAAGAATGCCGGAATCTCCCCTTCCGGCAGCCCTTTTGGGCACCGTTGGTAAAGCCCGGCCCAAGAGCGGGAACATCAGAGCTAAGAACTCTCTGAGAAATAGGTCGGATTGCCCGGTTGTAGGCACGTGAAAAAGCGCACTGCCGTCGCTCAAGCCCCAACCGGGCGGATAGTGTGAGCGACCCGGTGCATGCCTCGAGGTCCGTCCTGGGCTCACGCATCGCATGAAGTGACCCGAGCGCCTTTGAGGGGAAAGGCGCCGCGTGGCCCCGACGGAGGATTCGGACAACCGTGGACGCGCAAGGCCGTGGGCGGGCGGACAACATCGACCCCGCAGACCAGTGGGTACTCAACCCGGACACCGGCGAATACGAACTGCGACTGGCTCCTTCCCCTCCGCAGTCATCGGTACCCAGACCCCGCACCGCCGACGCCCCCGTCGGGCGGTCCCGCAGCGCGCCCGGCCCCGAGGCCCCGGCGCCGGACGCGCTGCCCGGGCAGCGCCGCCGTCGCGGCGCCCCGGAGGAGCCGCCGCCCGGCCGCCGGCGCGGCAAGACCAGTGGTCGTACCAAGGGCAGGCCCAAGAAGGGCAAGGCCAAGAAGGTCCTGCTGTGGACCGGTGGCGGCATGGCCTTCGTGCTCGTCGCGGTGACCGGCGCGGGTTACCTGTACCTCAAGCACCTCGAGGGAAACATCACCACGACGGACGTCGGTGACGCGGCCAAGAGCAGCTTCAGCAAGGACGAGGCCTTCAACCTGCTGATCATCGGCACCGACAAGCGCACCGGCGCCGGCAACGAGGGCTACGGCGACAAGAACAGCGTCGGCCATGCCGACACCAACATCCTGTTGCACGTCTCCAAGGACCGGACCAACGCCACCGCGCTGAGCATCCCGCGCGACCTGATCACGAACATCCCGGACTGCCCCACCAAGCAGGAGGACGGCAGCACCAAGGTCATCGGGGGCACGCAGAACGTCCGGTTCAACACCAGCCTCGGCCAGGACAACCGCGACCCGGGCTGCACCATGCGCACGGTCAAGGAAGTCACCGGGATCGAACCCGACCACTTCATGATGGCCGACTTCAACGCCGTCAAGACGCTGACCTCGGCGGTCGGCGGCGTCGAGGTGTGCGTGGGCAAGGACGTCAACGACCCGGACTCGCACCTGAAGCTGTCCAAGGGCAAGCACACGATCGAGGGCGAACAGGCGCTCGCCTTCCTGCGCACCCGGCACAGCTTCGGCAACGAGGGCGACCTCGACCGGATCAAGGTGCAGCAGCAGTTCCTGGGCTCGCTGGCCCGCAAGATGTCCTCCAGCGACACGCTGACCAGCCCCACCAAGCTCTACAAGCTCGCCGAGGCGGCCACCAAGGCACTCACCGTCGACACCGGCATCGGCAAGGCGAGCACGCTGAAGGACATGGCCCTTGAGCTGAAGAAGGTGCCGCCGAAGAACATCACCTTCCTCACCGTCCCGGTGCTCGACAACCCCCTCGAGAAGGTCAAGGCGACGGTCGTCGTCAACCAGGCGACGGCCCCGGCGGTGTTCCAGGCGATCAAGGACGACGTCTCCTTCACCGCGGTGAAGCAGAAGGAGAAGAAGGAGAAGGCGGCCGTCGCGGCCCGGCTGAAGGGCTCCCGCTCCGCCGCAGCCGACATCCGCGTCGACATCTACAACGGCGGCGCCGCCACCGGCAGCGCCCAGGAGACCCTGGCCTGGTTGCAGAACGAGCAGGGCGTCGCCAAGGCCAGCCAGCTCGGCAACGCCGAGAAGACGCTCAGCAAGACGACGCTGGAGTACTCCCCCGACCAGGCCGACCAGGCCCGCAAGCTGGCCGACCTGATGGGGCTGCCCGCCTCCGCGATGAAGCCCGGCGAGAGCGAGAAGAACGACCAGGGGCTGCCCGCGATCGTGCTCACCCTCGGCAAGGACTTCAAGGGCGCCGGAACGCCGGTGAAGTCGTCGTCCAAGGCGCCGGACGTCGACGGAAAGTCGACCGCGGACAAGCAAGTCTGCTCCACGTGATGACCTGACGGGGCCGTTGCGCGTCTAACAGGGCGCAGACGCACCGCCGCCGGAGCCCATCCGGTACGGCGTGTGCGGCGTCCAACGGGACGCGAGGACATCGGGCGGGTGCCACACGGAGGCTCCCGCCGCCGGCCGGGCCGCACCGCGCGCCCGGCCGGACGCGGGGAGCCGTACGGCCGCGAGAAACGGCGGACACGGTTTCTTACCCGCGCGGATACATCCGGTCGGGCGCGTGGGGCGTCCAACCGTACGGCGATGGTCCGGACCGGGCGCGACGGGGCGCCCGGCCGGACCGTGAACGGACCCGTGTGACGGGCGCAGGGTGGGAGGCAGGGCGGCGATGGTGCCTAGCGGTGTGCGGGGAGAGGGGGCGCGACCACGCGCCCGGGACGCCGGTGATCTCGGCTGGCACGAAGACCTCTACGAGGGGGACGGAGCCGGGGACAGGACCGGCACCGCCCCGGGGGCCGAGGCCCGGGGCGGTGCCGCGCAGGGCACCAAGGAGACCGGCGGCGCCCACTCCCAGAACGGTGACGGCGACGGCGGCCCGGCCGCGCGTGGCGGCGGCCACCGGCGCGGCGGCGGCCCGGGGAACGGCGACGGCGACGGGTCCGGCAACGCGGCGGGCCGGCCGCGCCGCAGACGCCGGGTGCTGCGCTGGTCGGCGACGGTCCTGGCGGTGGTGATACTCGGGACCGCCGGTGCCGGATACCTCTACTACCAGCACCTCAACGCCAACATCAAGAAGGACGATCTCAACCTCGGCGACTCCAAGGACCGCGCCGCCAAGCCCACCCCCAACGCGGCCGGCCAGACCCCCCTGAACATCCTGCTGATCGGCTCCGACGCACGCGACAGCAAGGAGAACCAGAAGCTCGGCGGCGCGAAGGACACCTTCGGCGGGGACGCCCGCGCGGACGTGCAGATGCTGGTGCACGTCTCGGCGGACCGCAGCAACATGTCGGTGGTGAGCATGCCCCGCGACACCCTGCTGCACCTGCCCAAGTGCACCGATCCCAAGACCAAGAAGGTCTACCAGGCGACCACGTCGCTGGCCATGACGAACGACTCCCTGAACCACGGCGGCCCCGGCTGCACGGTCGCCACCTGGGAGAAGCTGACCGGCATCCACATCGACCACTTCATGATGGTCGACTTCGCGGGCGTGGTGTCGATGGCCGACGCCATCGGCGGCGTCCCGGTCTGCGTCGACAAGAACGTCTACTCGCACACCTCGACCGGCCACGGCTCCGGCCTGAAGCTGAAGAAGGGCACCACGTACGTCAAGGGCAAGCAGGCCCTGGAGTGGCTGCGCACCCGGTACGGGTTCGAGGACGGCAGCGACATCGCGCGGACCAAGGCGCAGCACCAGTACATGAACGCGATGGTCCGCCAGCTGCGCGAGAACGCCACGCTGGGCAACCCGAACAAGATGCGCAAGCTCGCCGAGACGGCCACGAAGTCGCTCACCGTCGACGACGGCCTCGGCACCGTGAAGAAGCTGTACGACCTGAGCATGGAGCTGCGCAAGGTCCCCACCAACCGGATCAGCATGACGACGATGCCGTGGGTGTACTCCTCCGACGGCAACCGGGTGCTGCCCAAGCCGGAGGACGCGGACAAGCTGTTCCGTCTGGTGCGCGAGGACGTGGCGCTGGACGGCAAGGACAAGAAGAAGGCCAAGGAGAAGAAGCCGTCGGACCCGGCCGCCGCCGACGACAAGATCTCCGTGCAGGTGGTGAACGGCACCCGCACCGACGCGCTGGCCCCGGTCGGCGGACGGGCCACGCAGGTGACGCAGCTGCTGGCGGGCAAGGGCTTCACCCAGGCCAGGGCGGACGGCGCCACGCTGCCGTCCGAGGAGACCACGGTCGTCCGCTATCCGAGCGCGGACCTGGAGGGCGACGCCCGGCGGGTCGCCAAGGAGCTCGGCATCCCGACGAACGCGGTGGAGAAGTCGACGGACGTCTCCGGCGTCACCCTGTACGTGGGCGCCGACTGGCGCTCGGGCAGCACCTACAAGGCGCCGGAGGACGACGACAAGGTGCCCTCGTCCGCCAAGCTCGACAAGGGCTCGGACACCGGGGCGTGCATGAAGGTGGACCCGAACTACACCTGGTGAGACACGACTCGGGCCTCTCCCCGGCGCGTTCGCCGTCGGGGAGGGGCCCGCTTCCGTGGTGCCGTACGGTCGGCCGGCGGCGGGTCAGCCGACGGCGGTGCTGGTGTCCGTGTCCGGGGCGGTCACGGCCGGGCGGCGGGAGGCGATCACCTTGCGGGCCAGTGAGCGGGGGCTGGTCAGGAAGCCCCAGCCCCACGACATGTGCATGGTGGCCAGCGCGACGGGGATCCGCAGCCGCGCCTTCAGTGGCAGCCCCTTGCCCGCGGGCAGCGACCCGGCGGCGATCGCCGCGAGATAGCCGGCAGGGATCACATAGCCCCACGGGGTCAGGGCGGCGCCGACCACGATCCCCGCCGCGATCGCGCACACGGCGGTCGGCGGGGCGAGGTAGCGCAGGTTGATCGAGCCCTCGTGGTAGCGGGCGACCACGTGTCGCCAGCGGCCGTAGTCCTTGTACTGCTTGGCCAGCGCCCGGACGCTGGGGCGTGGCCGGTAGGAGACCCGCAGCTCGGGCGAGAACCAGATGAGGCCGCCCGCCTCGCGGATGCGGAAGTTCAGCTCCCAGTCCTGGGCGCGGATGAACTCCTCGTTGTAGCCGCCCTGCCGCTCCAGCGCCTCGCGGCGGAAGACGCCGAGGTAGACCGTCTCGGCGGGGGCGGCCTCGCCGCCGGTGTGGAAGGCCGCGTTGCCGACGCCGATCTTCGAGGTCATGGCGGCGGCGACCGCGCGCTCCCAGTCGTTCTCGCCCTCGGCGTGCATGACGCCGCCGACGTTCTGCGCACCGGTCTCCTCGAGGAGGCGTACGGCGGTGGCGATGTAGTTCGGCGAGAGCATGCCGTGGCCGTCGACGCGGACCACGATCGGGTGCCGGGAGGCCTTGATGGCGGCGTTGAGCGCGGCGGGGGTGCGGCCGGTCGGGTTGGGCACGGTGTGCACGCGCGCGTCCTCGCGCACCAGTTCGGCGGCTATCTCGTCCGTACGGTCGCCGGAGGGACCGAGGGCGATGACCACCTCCATCTCGCCGGCGTACTCCTGGGCCAGGATCGCGGTGACGGCTCCGCGCAGGTGCCGCTCCTCGTTGAGGACGGGCATGATCACGGACACGGCGGGGAGCTGCCCGTCGGAGCGCACCTGACTCACGTGGTGGGATCCCATCTCGTCTTTTCGTCCGGGGGGTTTCATCCGGATTGTCGTCCGGGGGTCTTCGTCCGGAGAGTTCTCATCCGAATCGGTGCTCACGTTACCGCGATCGGGGGACACGGGTGCGCGCCGCCGGGTTGCTGCGGCGGGCCGCAGATCGTATGGGCATACCGTGCTCACGGTTCAGGCCCCCTCGTCACGGAGGTGTCCCCCGTGCCCGCACCGTCCGAGCCTCCCGTGCCCCCGCCGCCCCACCGGCCGCCCGCGCCCGTGCCGCCCCGGCCCGGTGCCGGTGCGCCGGTGCCGTCCCGGCCGGGTGCCGCCGCGCCGTTGCGGGCGGCGGGCCGGCGGCGGCCGGGCGGCGTCGGGCGGCCCCGGCTGCGGCGGGGCAGGCCGCGGTGGGCGACGCGGATGGCGACCACGCTCTCCGTGGTCGTCCTCGCCTCCGCCGGCATCGGGCACGCGGTGGTCAGCAGCATCGAGTCGGACATCGACCGGGTCGACGCGTTCCGCGACATGAAGAACCGCCCCGCGGCGGGCCACGGCATGAACGTGCTGCTGGTCGGCACCGACGGCCGCGACCGGCTCACCGCCGCCGAGCGCCGCGACTTCCATCTCGGCGGGGCGCCCTGCCACTGCACGGACACCATGATGATCGTGCACGTCTCGGCCGACCGGGAGCGGGCCAGCGTCGTCAGCCTGCCCCGCGACTCCTACGCCGAGGTGCCCGCGCGCACCGACCCGAGGACGGGGCAGCAGCGGGCCGCGCACCCGGTCCGCCTCAACGCGGCGTACGCCGAGGGCGGACCGAATCTGACGGTGAGCACCGTCGAGCACATGACCGACCTGAAGATCGACCACTACGTGGAGGTCGACTTCACCAGCTTCATGCGGACGGTGGACGTGCTCGGCGGGGTGCAGGTGTGCACGCCGGAACCGCTGAAGGACTCGTACACCGGCCTCGACCTGCCCGCCGGCACGCACCGGCTGACCGGCGGGCAGGCGCTTCAGTACGTGCGCTCCCGGCACGCCGACGGGGCCTCCGACCTCGGCCGGATGCGGCGTCAGCAGCGCTTTCTGGCCGCCCTGCTGGAGCGGACGACGTCCTCCGGGGTGCTGCTCAACCCGATGAAGTTCCGGGACGTGACGCGGGCCGTGCTCGGGTCGGTGCGCGCGGACAAGGGGTTCGGGGCGGACGAACTCCTCGACCTGGGGCGGGCGATGCGGAACTTCTCGCCGTCGTCGTCGGAGTTCACGACCGTGCCGATCGCGGAGATGGCGTTCCCGGTGAAGGGGATCGGCTCGACGCTGAAGTGGGACGAGGAGAAGGCGCGCAAGCTGTTCGACGCGCTGCGCGAGGACCGGCCGCTGGCGGCGCCGCACCGGAAGGCGCCGGTGGACCGGACGCCGACGGTGGAGGTGCCGCCGCAGCAGATCCGGCTGCGGGTGCTGAACGGGACGACGACGAAGGGGCTGGCCGGGCGGGTGGACCGGGCGCTGACGGGGCTGGGGTTCCGGTCGGCGGCGCAGCCGGCGGACGCGGTCGCGCACGATGTGCGGCGCACGGTCGTCGAGTACGACCCGCGCTGGGACCGGTCGGCGCGGTCGCTGTCCACGGCGCTGCCGGGCAGCGAACTGCGGGCGGTCCCGGGCCAGGGCCCGGTCCTGAAGGTCACGGTGGGCACGGACTTCAAGGACGTACGCAAGGTGAAGGTCGCCCCGACCCCGTCCTCCGACGACCCGGAGGTGGTGAAGGGCGACGAGGTGGTGTGCCCGTAGGGGGGCGTTGCGGTGGGGGCTCTCTCGCCCCCGCCGCCCCTACCCTTCCCATCCCTCAAGGGGCTCCGCCCCTTGGACCCCGCGGGTGCGTGGTCGGCTGACGGCCGGTGGGGCTTCTCGCGCAGTTCCCCGCGCCCCTTTGGGGCGCGGTCCCCCTACGCCGTCGGGCGGCCCATCGCGCGGTACGTCCAGCCGGCCTTGCGCCAGAGGTCGGCGTCGAGGGCGTTGCGGCCGTCGAGGAGGAGGCGGGTGGCGGTGACCTCGCCGAGGACCGCCGGGTCGAGTTCGCGGAACTCGCGCCATTCCGTCAGGTGCAGGACGACGTCGGCGCCGCGGACCGCCTCCAGGGCGGAGGGGGCGTAGGTCAGGGTGGGGAAGAGGCGGGCGGCGTTGTCCATGCCCTTGGGGTCGTAGATCGTGACCTGGCCGCCCTGGAGATGGATCTGGCCGGCGACGTTGAGGGCCGGTGAGTCGCGTACGTCGTCGGAGTCCGGCTTGAACGTCGCGCCGAGGACCGCGACCCGCTTGCCCAGGAACGGGCCGCCGCCCAGCGCCTGCCGGGCCAGCTCGACCATGCGGCCGCGCTGGCGCATGTTGATGGAGTCGATCTCGCGCAGGAAGGTCAGCGCCTGGTCGGCGCCGAGCTCGCCCGCGCGGGCCATGAACGCGCGGATGTCCTTGGGCAGGCAGCCGCCGCCGAAGCCGATCCCGGCCCGCAGGAACTTGCGGCCGATCCGGTCGTCGTAGCCGATCGCCTCGGCCAGCTTGGCCACGTCGCCGTCGGCGGCCTCGCACACCTCGGCCATGGCGTTGATGAAGGAGATCTTCGTGGCGAGGAAGGAGTTGGCGGAGGTCTTCACCAGCTCGGCGGTCGGGAAGTCGGTCACCACGAACGGCGAGCCCTCCCCCACCGGCGTCGCGTACACCTCGCGCAGCAGCGCCTCCGCGCGCTCGCTGCGCACGCCGATGACGATGCGGTCGGGGTGCAGCGTGTCCTCGACGGCGAACCCCTCGCGCAGGAACTCCGGGTTCCAGGCCAGCTCCGCCTGCTCGCCGACCGGCGCCAGCTCGGCGAGGCGGGCCGCGAGCCGGTCCGCGGAGCCCACCGGCACGGTGGACTTGCCGACCACCAGCGCGGGCCGCTTCAGATGCGGGGCGAGCGACTCGACGGCGGAGTCCACGTACGACATGTCGCACGCGTACTCGCCGTGCTTCTGCGGGGTGTTCACGCAGACGAAGTGGATGTCGCCGAAGTCGGCGGCCTCGGCCCAGTCCAGGGTGAAGCGGAGCCGGCCGGTCGAGCCCTCGATCCCGGCGACGTGCCGGCGCAGCAGCGCCTCCAGGCCCGGCTCGTACATCGGCGTCTCGCCGCGCTCCAGCATGGCGATCTTCTCGGGCACCACGTCGAGCCCCAGCACCTCGAACCCCAGTTCGGCCATGGCCGCGGCATGCGTCGCGCCGAGATAACCGGTGCCGATCACGGTGATCTTCAGGGCCATGGCTGCTCCAGGGGTGTCCGGCCGATTGTGCGCGCCCGAGCATATCCGGGGCGGGGACGGGCCACTTCGCCGGTCGCCTTCCCGTTGTTGTCGAACTCACCTGTCCAGGGACGCGGACGGGCTCTAGAATTCGGGTTACTTAACGGTAGTTAGCGTCATCGCCGCAGCACCGGCGTCGCCGCCGCAGCATTCTGGGAGCGTGAGAGACCTTGGCCGGATCGGCTGACTTCGACCTGTACCGCCCGTCGGAGGAGCACGACATGCTCCGCGACGCGATCCGTTCGCTGGCGGAGGCGAAGATCGCGCCGTACGCCGCCGCGGTGGACGAGGAGGCCCGCTTCCCGCAGGAGGCGCTGGACGCGCTGACCGCGAACGACCTGCACGCCGTGCACGTCCCCGAGAGCTACGGCGGCGCGGGCGCCGACGCGCTGGCCACGGTCATCGTGATCGAGGAGGTGGCCCGCGTCTGCGCGTCCTCCTCCCTCATCCCGGCCGTCAACAAGCTGGGCTCGCTGCCGGTGATCCTCTCCGGCTCCGAGGAGCTGAAGAAGAAGTACCTGGGCCCGCTCGCCAAGGGCGACGCGATGTTCTCCTACTGCCTCTCCGAGCCGGACGCGGGCTCCGACGCGGCCGGCATGAAGACCCGCGCGGTCCGCGACGGCGACACCTACGTCCTCAACGGCGTGAAGCGCTGGATCACCAACGCGGGCGTCTCCGAGTACTACACGGTGATGGCCGTCACCGACCCGGAGAAGCGGTCCAAGGGCATCTCCGCGTTCGTGGTGGAGAAGTCCGACGAGGGCGTCTCCTTCGGCGCCCCGGAGAAGAAGCTCGGCATCAAGGGCTCCCCGACCCGCGAGGTCTACCTCGACAACGTCCGCATCCCCGCCGACCGCATGATCGGCGCGGAGGGCACCGGCTTCGCCACGGCGATGAAGACGCTCGACCACACCCGCATCACCATCGCCGCGCAGGCGCTCGGGATCGCGCAGGGGGCGCTCGACTACGCCAAGGGGTACGTGAAGGAGCGCAAGCAGTTCGGCAAGCCGATCGGCGACTTCCAGGGGATCCAGTTCATGCTCGCCGACATGGCGATGAAGATCGAGGCCGCGCGGCAGCTCACCTACGCCGCCGCGGCCAAGTCCGAGCGTGGCGATGCCGACCTCACCTTCCAGGGCGCCGCCGCGAAGTGCTTCGCCTCGGACGTCGCCATGGAGGTCACCACGGACGCCGTTCAGTTGCTCGGGGGGTACGGGTACACGCGCGACTACCCGGTCGAGCGGATGATGCGGGATGCGAAGATCACGCAGATCTACGAGGGCACGAATCAGGTGCAGCGGATCGTGATGGCGCGGAACCTGCCGTAGCGGTTTTCCGGGGAGGGGGCGTGCGGGGAGGGGTTTTCGCCCCCTCCGCCCCTACCCTTCCCGTCCCTTCAAGGGGCGCCGCCCCTTGGACCCCGGGGGGTGCGTTGTCGGCTGACGGCCGGTGGGGGTGCGCCGCGCGGTTCCCCGCGCCCCTTATGGGGCGCCCCCCTCCCCTCTTTCTACTTCGCTCTGTAGCGGCGCATCTTCGCTCTCGCGCCGCAGGACGACATCGAGCACCAGCGGCCGCGAGCCGCCGGGCTGCGGTCGTAGTACGCCCAGTGGCAGTCGGTCGCCTCGCAGGCCTTCAGGCGGGGCCAGGTGCCTGCCACCAGTGCCTCCGCGATGGCCGCCGCCACGCGGGAGGTGAGGGGGCGGGGATCCGTCGGGGCCAGGGACGCCGTGCCGTCCGTGCCGACGGTCACCACCAGGGGTGCTTCGGCCAGCAGCACGTCCAGCGGGGCGGTCTCCCGGTGGGGCGGGTGGCCCGCGTGGGCCAGCAGGGTCGCCCGCAGCGCCTCCCGCAACTCCCGCGCCGCCGCCGTCTCCCGCTCCCCGGCCAGCCCGAAGCGCGCCCTGCCCTCCGCCGTGTCGAGCGAGTCGGCGCCCGATTCGAGGTCCAGCGTGTTCACCAGGTCCTGCACCAGGGCCAGACCTCCCGGCGCGGGCACTCGCTCACTCATGCCAGTGACGGTACCGCTCCGCCCCCTTGCGGCGTTACCGGAAGGACGGCAGCATGGGGTAACCAGTCGCCCGTAGGACCTGGAGGAGATCGTCATGGCTCTCGCCACGCTCGGCACCGTCGTCCTGGACTGTCCCGACCCGCACGCCCTCGCCGGGTTCTACGCCGCGGTGCTCGGCGGCACGGTGGAGGACCAGGGCGACTGGGTGGACCTCGAGCTGCCCGGCGGCGCGACCCCGCTGGCCTTCCAGGCCGCCCCCGGCTTCGTGCCGCCCACGTGGCCCGCGCCCGACGCCTCGCAGCAGTTCCACCTCGACCTCACGGTCGACGACCTCGACGCGGCGGAGAAGGACGTCCTCGCGCTCGGCGCCACGCCCTTGGAGACCGACGACCGCACGCGCACCTTCCGCGTTTACGCGGACCCGGCGGGGCACCCGTTCTGCCTGTGTGCCGGCTGAGCCACGCCGCCGGCCGGCCCCCCGAGAGAGGACGCCCCATGCCCGAGACCGTCGCCCGGTTCCGTTCCGTCGTGCTCGACTGCCCCGATCCGTCCGCCCTCGCCGAGTTCTACGCCCGGATCGCCGGCGGCACCCCGGAGGCCGAGGACGGGGGCGACGACTGGGTCGTCGTCCAGGTGCCCGGCGGGCCCCGGCTCGCCTTCCAGCGGGCCGGGAAGGACTACACCCCGCCGGAGTGGCCGCGCTCCGACCGCAACTCGCAACAGCTCCACCTGGACTTCGACGGCGGCAGCACCTGGGCGGAGATCGACGCGGCCGAGGAGAAGGTGCTGGCGCTCGGCGCCCGGCGGCTTCAGGCACCCGAGGGCGAGGACTTCCGGGTCTACGCGGACCCGGCGGGGCATCCGTTCTGCCTCTGCCGCATCGAGCACGGCGGCTGACGGCACCCGCGTGCGACGCAGGGCCCTGGGCGGACATCCGCCCGGGGCCCTCTGCCGTCTCAGCCGTCTCTGCCGTCTCAGCCGTCTCAGCCGTCTCAGCCGTCCAGGTCCGCGATCCGTGCCGCCGAGGGTCCCCTCCGCTGCTGGGCCGCACGGGCCGTGAAGTCCGCGCACCGCACCACCCGCTGCACGTTCCCCCAGGTCAGCAGGGCCACGTCGGAGTCGGTCCAGCCGCGGTCGAGGAGCTCGGCGACGAGGTGCGGGTAGCGGGAGGTGTCGGCCAGGCCGCCGGGGTGCGCGGTCCCGGTGTCGTACGTGCCGGAGAGGCCCACGCAGTGCGCCCCGGCGAGCCGGCGGACGTGGTCGAGGTGGTCGGCGACGTCCCGCAGCGAGGGGCCGGTCTGCTCGGCGGTGAGCGGGACGAGGCACAGCCCGTGCGCGGTGCCCAGCTCGGTGAGCAGGTCGTCGGGGAGGTTGGCCGGGTGCGGGCGCAGCGCGCGGGCGGCGGAGCGGGTGAAGACGACCGGCGCCTTGGAGAGGGCGAGACAGCGGCGGGCGGTGGCGTCGGAGGCACCGGAGAGGTCGGCCAGGACGCCGAGGCGGTTCATCTCGCGGACCACCTCCTCGCCGAACCGGGTCAGCCCCGCCTCACTCGCCCAGGAGGCCCGGGCGAGCGTGAGCAGCCGCAGTCCGAGGGCGTGCAGGGAGCGCAGGATGCCGAGGGAGTCGCCGATCGCGGCGGCCACCGCGGGTCCGGGGACCACGGCGGTACGGCCGCAGTTGCGGGCGTCGGCGAGCTGCCCGGCGTCGTACGCGAGCCGCAGCCCCTCGGGGTGGGCGCCGACCACCGTACGGACCAGGTCGAGCTGTTCGAGGGTGGCGCCGACGGCCCGCTCGCCGGTGAGGGGATCGGGCAGGTGCAGCGACCAGAACTGGGCGCCGACGTGGCCCGCGCGCAGCCGGGGCAGATCGGTGCCGAGGGCGCTCTCGCCGAGTTCGAGGTCGTACCAGGGCAGGCTCCGCAGCACCCGGGCCAGCCCGTTGTGGCCGTCGGCCACGGGATGGACGGCGAGGAGGGCCCGGGCCCGCTCCAGCGGACCGCCCTCCCCGGTGCCCTCCTCGGCGCCCGCCTTGGTGCCTTCCCCGGCGCCTTCCTCAGTGCCTTCCCCGCTGCCCCCGGCGTCCTGCGGGGAGCGGGCCGCGGGCCGTTCCGAGCCGGGCAGGGGTGTGTCGAACCCGCCCAGTCCGGTGGTCGTGTGCAGCTCGTCCTGCAGGTCGGCCATGGCGGGCTCCCTGTGTCGTGAACGGGTTCGGTTCACGGTCGCACGGAGCCCCGGCGGCTTCCTGGTGGGCGGGGCGTTCGGGGTACGGGCGCGGGCGCCCGCCTCAGTTGCCCGAGACGGTCACCTTCTCGTCGTTGTTCAGCTCGTTCACCAGCGTCTTCACCTTCGTCTTGTCCCAGACGAGGTTGCCGCCGCTGGAGCCGGAGATCGGCATGTTCATGGAGGTGCCGTCACCGCCGCTGACGCCCTTCATCGCCCAGAACATGGACGCCAGGTTCCACAGCGACATGTCCTTGTCGACGATCAGCGAGTCCAGGCCGGCCCCGAGCGTCGGGTACAGCTTGAACGGGTTGAGGACCGTGGAGGGGGTGGCCACCTGGTGGGCGAGGGCGGCGAGGAACTTCTGCTGGTTCTTGGTGCGCTCCAGGTCGCTGGCGGCGAAGGCGTGCCGGGTGCGGACGAAGGCCAGGGCCTCCTCGCCGTTCAGCGTCTGCTTGCCCGCCTTGAAGTCGGCGCCGGAGTACTTGTCCTTGAACGCCTTGTCGATGGTGATGTCGACGCCGCCGACCGCGTCCACGATGTTGGCGAACCCGGCGAAGCCGATCTCGACGTAGTGGTCGATGTGCAGGCCCGTGTTGTACTCGACGGTCCGCACCAGCAGCGTCGGCCCGTCGGTGGCGTAGGCCGCGTTGAGCTTGGTGTGCTTGCCGGTGCCCTGGAAGGTCTTGCCGGACTCCGAGCCCTTGAACGTCGGAATCTCGACGTCCGAGTCGCGGGGCAGCGAGATGAGGGTGTCGCCGCTGTCGCCGACGTGCAGGATCATCATCGAGTCGGTGCGCTTGCCCTCGGCGGAGCCGGTGTGCAGGTCCTTCTTCTGGTCGGCGGACAGGCCCTCGCGGCTGTCGGAGCCGACGATCAGGTAGTTGGTGCCGTCGCCCTCGGCGGGGCGGTCGATGACCTTGGACAGGTCGACGTCGCGGTTGAGCTTGGAGTCGGCCCAGAAGTACGTGCCGACGGTGGTCACCACGAGCACCGTGACGACGGTGATCGCGGTCCACTTGATGCGGCGCCGCCAGTTCGGGGCGGGACGCCCGCCGCCGGTCCCGGCCGGGCCGCCCGCGCCGGGGCCGCCGCCGTAGACATGGCCGGTGTTGTAGCCGCTGTCGTAGCCGGAGCCGTCGTCGTAACCGCCCTGCCCGCCGCCGGCACCGCCGGCACCACCGTCGACGTACGACGGCTGCTGCGGGACCCTGCCGTGCGGCGGGGCGGAGGGACCGTAGCCCTGCCCCGGGCCGCGCCGGACCTGCCGCATCGACCGGGCGCCCTCGGGCTGCGCACCGGCGCTGCCGCGTCCGTACCGATTGCCGCTGTTGCTCTCGGACCACCCGTCCGGCCACTCGTTCATGCCGCCCAGTGTGCAGTGCCGGGCTGTGTGCCTTACAGGGGTCCTGGAAAACTGGGCCAGTGCTGTTGCGAAGCCGACACAAAGTCTTCGAACGACGGCGACGCATAAGGTGGAGGTCATGACAGACCACGCCTCGTCGGCGACTCCGGAGGGGCTTCCCGCCAAGCCCGTATCCGCCTCCCGCACCACGCTCAGCCACATCATGACCCACAACGACACGAACCTGCTGGGCACGGTGCACGGCGGAGTGGTCATGAAGCTGGTCGACGACGCGGCCGGTGCCGTGGCCGGACGGCACTGCGGCGGGCCCGCGGTGACCGCCTCCATGGACGAGATGGTGTTCCTGGAGCCGGTCAGGGTCGGCGACCTGGTCCATGTGAAGGCGCAGGTCAACTGGACCGGGCGCAGCTCCATGGAGGTGGGGGTGCGGGTCCTTGCCGAGCGCTGGAACGAGTCGACGCCGGCCACCCACGTGGGCTCGGCGTACCTCGTCTTCGCGGCGGTGGACGCCGACGGGAAGCCGCGCCCGGTGCCGCCGGTGCTTCCGGAGACCGACCGGGACCGCCGCCGGCAGCAGGAGGCGCAGATCCGGCGCACCCACCGGCTGGCCCGCCGCCGCGCCATCCGCGAGCTGCGGGAGAAGCGGGCGGCGGAGGGGTACGAGCACTGAGGGCTCCCGGCGGCAGGCGGGCAGGCGGCCCGACGGCCGCCGCCCGCCCGGCTGCCGCTATCGGTCGAGCTGCTCCAGCGTGGCGTTGGACGGCGGCCGGGCGGCCTGCTCCGCGCGGGCCACGTCCTCCGCGGCGCCGAGCACCCGGACGGCGTTCTGCCAGGTCAGCTTGGCGAGGTCGGCCCGTGACCAGCCCCGGTCGAGCAGTTCGGCGATGAGGTTCGGGTAGCCCGAGACGTCGTCGAGACCTGCGGGGGTGAAGGGCGTGCCGTCGTAGTCGCCGCCGATGCCGAGGTGGTCGACGCCGGCGACCTCGCGCATGTGGTCGAGGTGGTCGGCGACGGTGGCCGCCGTGGCGACCGGGCGCGGGTGCGTCTGTTCGAAGGCGCGGTGCACCGCCATGGCCTCGGCCGTGGTCTCCAGCTGGTGGAAGCCGTGCGCCCGCATGTTCTCGTCGGCGGCGGCCGTCCAGTCGACGGCGGCCTGGAGGACGAACTTGGGGACGAACGTCACCATCGCCACGCCGCCGTTGCCGGGCAGCCGCTCCAGTACGTCGTCGGGGATGTTGCGCGGGTGGTCGCAGACCGCGCGGGCGGAGGAGTGCGAGAAGATCACCGGCGCCGAGGTGGTGTCCAGCGCGGCCCGCATGGTGCTGGGGGCCACGTGGGAGAGGTCCACGAGCATGCCGAGCCGGTTCATCTCCCGTACGACCTCGCGACCGAAGGCCGACAGGCCGCCGACGCCCGGCTCGTCCGTGGCCGAGTCGGCCCACGCCACGTTGTCGTTGTGGGTGAGCGTCATGTAGCGCACGCCGAGCGCGTACAGCGCGCGGAGGGTGCCGAGGCTGTTGTCGATGGAGTGGCCGCCCTCGGCGCCCATCAGGGAGGCGATCCGGCCCTCGGCGCGGGCCGCCTCCATGTCGGCGGCGGTGTACGCGGCGCGCAGCGCGTCCGGGTGGCGGTCGATGAGCTGCCGTACGCAGTCGATCTGCTCGAGCGTCGCCGTCACGGCGCCGGGCAGGTCGGAGCGGACGTAGACCGACCAGAACTGGGCGCCGACGCCGCCGGCGCGCAGCCGGGGGATGTCGGTGTGCAGGTGGTCCTGCTGAGCGCCGGCGATGTCGCGGGCGTCGAGGTCGTAGTGGACCTGCTCGCGCAGCGCCCAGGGCAGGTCGTTGTGGCCGTCGACGACGGGGAACTCGCGCAGCAGTTCGCGTGCCGCGTCCAGGGAGGCGGAGGTCGTGGAGGTCATCGCCGTCACTTCCCCGCGCCCGGGCCGAAGCCGAAGCCGCCGCCCGCGCCGTCGACCTTGGCGCGCAGCCGCTTGCCCTTCTCGGTGGCCTGGTCGTTCAGCTCTTGCTGGAACTCCCGCATGCGGGAGAGCAGTTCCTCGTCGTGGGCGGCGAGGATGCGGGCCGCGAGCAGCCCGGCGTTGCGCGCGCCGGCCACGGAGACGGTGGCGACGGGCACGCCGGCCGGCATCTGCACGATGGAGAGCAGGCTGTCCATGCCGTCCAGGTACTTCAGCGGCACGGGTACGCCGATGACGGGCAGCGGGGTGACGGAGGCGAGCATGCCGGGCAGGTGGGCGGCGCCGCCCGCGCCCGCGATGATCACCTTCAGACCCCGCTCCGCGGCCTGCTCGCCGTACGTGATCATCTCGCGCGGCATGCGGTGCGCGGAGACGACGTCGACCTCGTGGGCGATCTCGAACTCGTCGAGGGCCTTGGCGGCGGCCTCCATGACGGGCCAGTCGGAGTCCGACCCCATGACGATGCCGACGACGGGCTGTGCGGCGGGGCTCATTCGGTGATCGTGCCTCTCAGGTAGCCGGCTGCGTGACGGGCGCGCTCCAGCACGTCGTCGAGGTCGTCGCCGTAGGTGTTGACGTGCCCCACCTTGCGGCCGGGCTTCACGTCCTTGCCGTACATGTGGATCTTGAGCCGGGGGTCACGGGCCATGCAGTGCAGATACGCGGAGTACATGTCCGGGAAGTCGCCGCCGAGGACGTTGACCATGACGGTCCACTTGGCGCGCGGGCGCGGGTCGCCGAGCGGAAGGTCCAGGACGGCGCGGACGTGGTTGGCGAACTGACTGGTGACCGCGCCGTCCATCGACCAGTGGCCGGAGTTGTGCGGGCGCATCGCGAGCTCGTTGACGAGGATGCGGCCGTCGCGGGTCTGGAACAGCTCGACGGCGAGGTGGCCGACGACGCCCAGTTCCTTGGCGATGTTGAGCGCCATCTCCTCGGCGCGCAGGGCGAGGGACTCCTCCAGGCCGGGCGCCGGGGCGATCACCGTGTCGCAGACGCCCTTGACCTGCTGGGACTCGACGACGGGGTAGGCCACGGCCTGGCCGTGCGGGGAGCGGACGACGTTGGCGGCGAGCTCGCGGACGAAGTCGACCTTCTCCTCGGCGAGGACGGGGACGCCGGCGCGGAACGGTTCGGCGGCCTCCTCGACGGAGTCGACGACCCAGACGCCCTTGCCGTCGTAGCCGCCGCGGACGGTCTTGAGGACGACGGGGAAGCCGTCGCCCCCGGCGCCCTCGGGCACGCCCTCGGCGGCGAACGCGGCCACGTCCTGCGGGTCGCTCACGATGCGGTGCCGTGGGCAGGGGACACCGAGCGCGTCGAGCTTGGCGCGCATCACCCCCTTGTCCTGGGCGTGCACGAGCGCGTCGGGGCCGGGGCGGACCGGGATGCCGTCCGCCTCCAGGGCCCTGAGGTGCTCGGTCGGCACATGTTCGTGATCGAAGGTGATCACGTCACAGCCGCGTGCGAAGGCGCGCAGCGTGTCCAGGTCGCGATAGTCGCCGACGACGACTTCGTGCACGACCTGTGCCGCGGAGTCCTGAGGAGTGTCACTCAGGAGCTTGAACTTGATGCCGAGCGGGATGCCTGCCTCGTGCGTCATACGCGCGAGCTGGCCTCCGCCGACCATGCCGACTACCGGGAACGTCACGTTCCCCAGGTTATCCGGCGGGGGGTTCGGCCCGCCGACCCGCCCTGTGACCTCGCGTCCTCGTCGCTCGCGCCGCCGCGACGGCGCGCTGGTTAGCATGGGGGGATTGTGGTCGCCCCTGCGGGGGTGGCCGGTGGATGCGACCCGACGGGGGCTGGCGAGACGATGGGCAATGGTTCCACGGGGGTGCGGGGCGCCTCTCGCCGTGGCCTGCGCCGGCAGGTCCAGCAGTTCGGCCGCGAGGTCGTGAAGTTCGGCGCGGTCGGCGGCGCCGGCCTCCTCGTCAATCTGCTCGTCTTCAACCTCGTACGGCACGCCACCGATCTACAGGTCGTCCGCGCCAGTGTGATCGCCACGATCGTCGCGATCGCGTTCAACTACGTGGGGTTCCGCTACTTCGCCTACCGGGACCGCGACAAGAGCGGCCGTACCAAGGAACTCACGCTGTTCCTGCTGTTCAGCGCGGCCGGCCTGGTGATCGAGAACGGGGTGCTGTACGTGGCGACGTACGGCTTCGGCTGGGACAGCCCGTTGCAGAGCAACATCTTCAAGTTCCTCGGCATCGGCGTCGCGACCCTCTTCCGCTTCTGGTCGTACCGCACCTGGGTGTTCCGCGCGCTGCCCGCCAAGGAGACCGTGGCGAGCGCGGAATCGTTCCTGGAGGAGGCGGCGCCGCCCCGGCGCCTGCCCCGCTGACGGCCGGGCTCAGCGCACCGTCGGCCGGGGCTCGTCGCCCGCCGGGGTCTTCTTCAGCGGCGTACGGGACAGGAACAGGCCGAAGACCGGCGGCTGCGCCTGGAGCATCTCCAGCCGCCCGCCGTCCGCCTCCGCGAGGTCGCGGGCGACGGCGAGGCCGATGCCCGTGGAGTTCCGTCCGCTGATCGTGCGCTCGAAGATGCGGGCGCCCAGGTCGGAGGGGACGCCGGGGCCCTCGTCGGTGACCTCGATGACCGCCTGGTTGCCGGTGACACGGGTGCGCAGCGCCACCGTGCCGCCGCCGTGCATCAGGGAGTTCTCGATCAGCGCGGCCAGCACCTGCGCGACCGCCCCCGGCGTGCCCACGGCCTGCAAGTGCCGTTTGCCGGAGCTGACGATGGCCCGGCCCTCGCTGCGGTAGGCGGGGCGCCACTCGGCGACCTGCTGCTGGATGACCTCGTCGAGGTCGAAGGAGACGGCGGAGCCGGTGCGCGGGTCGCGGGCGTTGGTGAGCAGCCGCTCCACGACGTCCGTGAGCCGCTCGACCTGGGTCAGGGCGATGGTCGCCTCCTCCTTCACCGTGTCCGGGTCGTCGGTGAGGGTGATCTCCTCAAGGCGCATGGACAGCGCGGTGAGCGGGGTGCGCAGCTGGTGGGAGGCGTCGGCCGCCAGCCGCCGCTCGGCGGTGAGCATCCGGGCGATGCGTTCGGCGGAGGAGTCGAGCACGTCGGCGACCCGGTCCAGCTCGGGCACCCCGTACCGCTTGTGCCGCGGGCGGGGGTCCCCGGAGCCGAGCCGCTCGGCGGTGGAGGCGAGGTCGGTGAGCGGGGAGGCGAGCCGGTTGGCCTGGCGCACGGCGAGCAGCACGGCGGCGACGATCGCGAGCAGCGCGACCAGTCCGATGATCAGCAGCGTGCGGCCGACCTCGCGGGTCACGGTGGACCGGGGCTCCTCGACGTGGACCGTCTCGCCCTCCTCGCCCCGGGTGGTGGCGTGGATGACGTCGCCGGTGGGCCGGGAGCCGACCTCGACCGGCGCCTTGCCCGGCAGGGTGACGACGGCGTAGCGGTCCTCGGTGACCTGGCCCTTGAGCTGCTCCTTGAGCGCCGCGGCGGTGACCTTCTCGTGGTCGAGGATGCGGCCGTCGACGATGCTGGCCAGGCGCAGCGCCTCGGAGTCGACGCGTTCCTGCGCGCTGTTGCTGATGGTGCGGGTCTCGACGATGACGAGGGAGACGCCGAAGACCGCGATCACCACGAGGACGACGGCGAGGGTGGACTGGATGAGACGGCGGCGCACGGTTGCCGGGGCCTCGTCAGCTCTTCTCGAAGCGGAAGCCGACGCCGCGGACCGTCGCGATGTAACGGGGGTTCGCCGCGTCGTCGCCCAGCTTCTTGCGCAGCCAGGAGATGTGCATGTCCAGCGTCTTCGTCGACGACCACCAGGTGGTGTCCCAGACCTCGCGCATCAGCTGGTCGCGGGTGACGACCCGGCCGGCGTCCCGCACCAGCACCCGCAGCAGGTCGAACTCCTTCGCCGTCAGCTGCAACTCCTCGTCGCCCATCCACGCCCGGTGCGACTCGACGTCGATCCGCACTCCGTGGGTGGCGGGCGGCTGCTGCGGCTCCGTGGCACCGCGGCGCAGCAGCGCCCGGACCCGGGCCAGCAGTTCGGCGAGGCGGAACGGCTTCGTGACGTAGTCGTCGGCGCCCGCGTCGAGTCCGACGACGGTGTCCACCTCGTCGGCGCGCGCGGTCAGGATGAGGATCGGGACGGTGTGCCCCTCGGAGCGCAGCCGGCGGGCCACTTCCAGCCCGTCCATGCCGGGCAGCCCGAGGTCGAGTACCACCAGGTCGACGCCGCCCTGCATCCCCGCGTCGAGCGCGGTCGGTCCGTCCTCGCGCACCTCGACCTCGTAGCCCTCCCGGCGCAGGGCGCGGGCCAGTGGCTCCGAGATGGACGCGTCGTCCTCTGCGAGCAGTACACGGGTCATGGGGTGATGGTAGTCCGACCAGTGCAAGAGGTGAGGGGGTGATCGGCACCCCGCTCTCTTACCTTGAGCTGGGAGGGTGGCCGGTCGGCCGGCACCGGTTCGCGTCGGGCCGTACGGCCTGCGACCATGGGGTGGGAAGTAGGGAAAGAGCTTGGAAACGGGTGTTCGGTTCCGTCCGTACCTGTGATTCACGTCTCAAGTGCTTCCATACCGGGCGGTGTGGTGTCGTATCGTGAGATTGAGCGCCTGTGACAACAACCCGGACAACCGGGAGCGGACCTGCGGCGGGCTTGCCGCCGGGTCCCTTTTTGTACGGGCGCGCGGGCCGGTTCTTCCCGGCCCGCACGGGTCGGCCCCACCGGCCCGTGCACGGACCGGTCCCCCACCGATCCGGTCGGGCCGGTTCTCCGGCCCTGCGAACAACGACCTGTGGCCGGGCCCCGAGCGCGTGCGCGACGACGCGAGGGGCGTGGATCCCGGTGGTCGCCGTCCGCCGCTCCGTGATCCGGAGCGGACTCCCCCTGAGCGTGGGGTGGGCGCCCGACCGCCGGTGCCGGCCTCCCCCCACCGGGCGCAACGCTTCGTACCGCGTCCCGACCAGCAAGGAACGACCATGGCGTCCAGCCTGACGAAGGACTCGGTCCGCCCGGGCACCCCCGGCTCCGACAAGACCTTCTTCGGCCACCCCCGCGGACTGGCCACCCTCTTCATGACCGAGATGTGGGAACGGTTCTCCTACTACGGCATGAGGGCTCTGCTCCCGCTGTACCTGGTGGCCCCGGGCGGTCTGCATCTGAGCGCCACCACCGCGACCGCGATCTACTCGGTCTACCTCTCGCTCGTCTATCTGCTCGCCATGCCGGGCGGCTGGGTCGCCGACCGCGTCCTCGGCCCCCGTAAGACGGTCGCCGTCGCCGGCGCGGTCATCATGCTGGGCCACCTGACACTGGCGCTGCCGTCGGCCGGCACGTTCTACGGCGGCCTCGGACTGGTCGCGATCGGCTCGGGTCTGCTGAAGGCCAACATCTCGACGATGGTCGGCCACCTGTACGACGGCCCCGACGACCCGCGCCGGGACGGCGGCTTCACGCTCTTCTACGTCGGCATCAACGTCGGCGCCTTCGCCGCCCCGCTGGCCATCGGCACCGTCGGCGAGAACGTCAACTGGCACCTGGGCTTCGCGCTCGCGGCGGTCGGCATGGGCCTGGGCCTGGCCCAGTTCCTGCTCGGCACCCGCCACCTGAGCCCGCGCTCCGACGTCGTCCCCACGCCGCTGTCGGCCCGCGAGAAGTCCTCCACGCTCCGCAAGACCGGCGCCTGGGCGGCCGCCGCCGTGATCTTCTACGCGATCATCGGCCTGACCGGCGTCTACACGCTGAACTGGCTGATGGTGCCGATCACCGTGGCCGGCCTGGTCATCCCGGTGTTCGTCATCGCGCGCATCAAGCGGGACCGCTCGCTGGACCGCGCCGAGCAGTCCCGGATGACCGCGTACATCTGGTTCTTCGTGGCCGCGGCCGTGTTCTGGATGATCTACGACCAGGGCGGCTCGACGCTGTCGCTCTTCGCGGACGAGTCCGCGAAGAACACCGTCCTCGGCTGGGGCTTCCCGGTCTCCTGGTACCAGTCGGTCAACCCCGTGCTGATCATGGCGTTCGCACCGGTGTTCGCCGCGGTGTGGCTGGCGCTGAACCGGCGCGGCAAGGAGCCGAGCACGGTCGTGAAGTTCGCCTCCGGTCTGATGCTGGTCGGCGTCTCCTTCTTCGTCTTCCTGGCCCCCCTGTCGATCGCCGACGGCGGCCACAAGGCGGCCGCGCTGTGGCTGGTGGCGATCTACTTCGTCCAGACGATGGGCGAGCTGCTGCTGTCGCCGGTGGGCCTGTCGGTGACGACGAAGATGGCGCCGGCGAAGTACGCCTCGCAGCTCATGGGCGTCTGGTTCCTCGCGGTCACCGCGGGCGACGCGACGACGGGCCTGCTCTCCATCGCGGGCGTCGACCTCAACAGGAACGGCATCGTCGCCCTGGAGGCCACGCTGGCGGTCGTCGCGGGCGCGGCGGTCTGGCTCTACCGCAACAAGGTCAAGGAACTGATGGGCGACGTGCGCTGAGGCACACGCGACACACCTGAAGGGCGGCGGCCTCCTTGGGAGGCCGCCGCCCTTCACCATGCGTTCACCCACAGGGGCGCGGAACTGCGACCGTCACACGGCTCCGCCGCGGGGGCGATAAAGGGCGCGGGGCTGTGACTAGCACGCGGCTCCGCCGCGAGGGCGCGAGGGCGCGAGGGCGCGAGCAGCGCAACCCCGCCCCTAAGGGGCGCGGGGCTGTGTCTCTTGCGCGGCTGCGCCGCGGGGGCGCGACAAGCCCCCACCCACCCGCACTCCCCACACAGCCCCACCCACCCGAGCTCTCCGGGGTCCAAGGGGCGGAGCCCCTTGAAGGGACGTGGGGGTCCCCCCTGCTCGAACGAAGTTGAGAGCTCGGGGGAGGGTAGGGGCGGCGGGGGCGAAAGAACCCAGGCGAACCCAGGCGAACCCCGCCCGGAGGGCTACGGCGCACCCCGCCCGGAGGGCTACGGCGCCCCCAACTCCGCCCAAACCGTCTTCCCCACTGAACCGGCGGCGCCTTCCGCGCCATCAGCCCGCACAACCCCCCAGTCCAAACACAACCGCTCAACAATGAACATGCCGTGGCCGCCAGGCCGACCCGCCCGGTGGGGATTCCGCGGCGCCGGCTGCCCCGCCCCCCGGTCGGAGACCTCGATCCGCAGCACCTTGTTGTCGCAGGTGATGTACAGCTCCTCGGGCCCCTCGGCATGCAGGCACGCGTTGGTGACCAGCTCCGAGACGACCAGCAGGACGTCCTCCGCGGCGGCCCGCCGGTCCGCGGAGTCGGCCGGCAGCCAGCCCCACGCGTAGAGCGCCTGCCGGGTGAAGTCGCGCGCGAGCGGCACCACCCCGCTCGCCCCGTCGAAGTTCAGCCGCCGCACCTGCCGCCCACCGGACGGCGGTGCGCCCGCGGCGGACGCGGGCCCACCGGCGGAAACGGAACCACCGTCGGACGCGGCGGACGCGGAAGACGCAGACGGCACGGACGACGGACCCTCCGAGGAAACCGCCCCGTCCGCGGTCACCCCGGAAGCGCCGCTGGGCTCGGGGCCGCGGTCGCCCGGCGAGTAAGGCCGGGTGGTGCTCATCAGCGCTTCACCTCACCGATTCACCAGTTCACAATTCAAGACTCACTACACGACGTACACGACGCACTACACGACTCGGTACCCGCACGAAAGGGTGTACCCGCCACCGTTCCGGACAATGTACGGACCACCGTTCCGGACGACGCACGGATCACCGCCCCGGACGGCACGCGCGTCACCGTCCCCGCTCCGTGCGGGAAGGACGCCGCTCGCGCCGTCGGGAATGCCGGCCCTTCCGTGCCACCGGCACGTTCAGCATGTCTCCTGCCCGGGCCGACCGGTGGAACACCCACGGATTCGGACGGAACCCGTGACGATCGCAACGCGCTCGTCACATCCGTCACAGGGGACAGCAAAGGGGGCAGCGCAGAGGACACCGGACGGGTCGCCGCCCGCCCCGCGGACCGTGGGCGTCGTCCGCATGTTCGTGCTCCACCCGTGCGCGCCCGCTCCACTCCCCTCGCCTACTCGGAGGCGAGAGCCTGGTCGAGCGTGTCATGGAGGACGAACACCGAGTCGGCGCCGGTGATCTCGAAGACCCGGGCCACCACCGGCTGCATCCCCACGAGATGCACCCCGCCGCCCGCGGCCTCGGCCTTCAGCCGGGCACCGAGCAGCACATTGAGCCCGGTGGAGTCGCAGAACTCCAGCCGGGAGCAGTCCACCACCAGGCGTGCGAAACCCTTCTCCAGGCAGTCGTCGAGCGGCTCGCGCAACAGATCGGCGGTGTGGTGATCCAGCTCACCCGCCGGTGTCACGACAGCGCTCGTGCCCTCTTCGCGCACCTCGACCAGAAGCCGGCCCGACTGTGCGCTGCCGACCGTCCCGCGGTCCATGCCGTCCCTCTCCCGACCGTTGTGGCTCTTGCTTGACGCCCTCGAACACTACGCCTTCCCCACGACTCCCGACACCCGAACAAACGCACAAACCCGGACAACGTGCAGCTAAACGCACTTGCAACGGGCTTGTGGAAGCGGGTAGGGCTAGTAGGGACACCCAATCGACACGGCCGGCTTTGGAGGCGCCGCACACCGCAGTGCACGAATGGCTTCGGCTGCCACATGCCGAGAACGATGGAGGACATCATGTCACCCCGGCTCGACGAATCGCATACCCAGAGGGCGACGTCGACACGCTCCCCGGAACGACGGGAGTTCGAACCCGCTGTCGAGTCCCTCGAAGGGCTCGAGGCGCTGGAGGACTTCGAGAACCTCACCGGGTCCGACCCCCTGGCCGGACTCCCCGAGATCCCCCCGTACGACGAGGTCGGACCGGTGGACGCGCGGGCGCTGTCCAAGACCCTGTTCCAGCGCCTGGAGTCCCTCGAAGAGGGCACCTACGACCACTCCTACGTCCGCAACACGCTCGTCGAGCTGAACCTCGCCCTGGTCAAGTTCGCCGCCTCCCGGTTCCGCACCCGCAGCGAACCGATGGAGGACATCATCCAGGTGGGCACGATCGGCCTGATCAAGGCAATCGACCGGTTCGAGCTGAGCCGCGGGGTGGAGTTCCCCACGTTCGCGATGCCGACCATCATCGGCGAGATCAAGCGGTTCTTCCGCGACACCTCGTGGTCCGTGCGCGTGCCGCGCCGGCTCCAGGAACTCCGCCTGGACCTGGCCAAGGCCAGCGACGAGCTGGCCCAGCAGCTGGACCGGGCGCCCACGGTGACCGAGCTTGCGGACCGTCTCGGCCTGTCCAACGACGAGGTCGTCGAGGGCATGGTCGCCTCCAACGCGTACACGGCGTCGTCCCTGGACGCGCAGCCCGAGGAGGACGACTCCGAGGGCGCGCTCGCGGACCGCATCGGCTACGAGGACCACGACCTCGAGGGCGTCGAGTACGTCGAGTCGCTGAAGCCGCTGATCGCCGGGCTGCCGCAGCGCGACCGGAAGATCCTTTCGCTGCGGTTCGTGGCCAACATGACCCAGTCGGAGATCGGCGAGGAGCTCGGCATCTCCCAGATGCACGTCTCCCGGCTGCTGGCCCGCACGCTCGTCCGGCTGCGCAAGGGCCTGGCGCTCGAGGAGTAGCCGACGGTCCGGCTTCCGAGGAGCAGCCGACGGAACGGCTTCTTCTCCGTGTTCGCCTGCTTTCCCCTGTTCCCCTGTTCTCTTGTCCTCTTCCGTCCCTCTTCCCTGCCTTCCCGCCCCGTCCGTCGTGTTCCCCGTTCCGGTCAGGTCACGCGTTCTCCGCGACGCCAGACCTGCGCGGCCAGGGGGACGCCGGGGCGGTAGGCCAGGTGGACGTGGCTGGGGGCGTCCAGGACGACGAGGTCGGCGTACGCCCCCGGGGCGAGCCGGCCGACGTCGTCCCGGCGCAGGGCGCGGGCGCCGCCCGCGGTGGCCGACCAGAGCGCCTCGTCCGGGGTCATGCCCATGTCCCGTACGGCGAGGGCGACGCAGAACGGCATCGAGCTGGTGAACGACGAGCCGGGGTTGCAGTCCGTGGAGAGCGCGACCGTGGCCCCGGCGTCCAGCAGTCTGCGGGCGTCGGGCCACCGGGCGCGGGTGGAGAACTCGGCGCCGGGGAGGAGGGTGGCCACGGTGCCGCTGTTCGCCAGGGCGTCGACGTCCGCGTCGGTGAGGTGGGTGCAGTGGTCGGCGCTGGCCGCGTCGAGCTCCACCGCAAGTTGCACGCCGGGGCCGTGGGTGAGCTGGTTGGCGTGCAGGCGCGGGTGCAGGCCCTTGGCGCGGCCCGCGGTGAGGATCGCGCGGGCCTGGTCGCCGTCGAAGGCTCCCTTCTCGCAGAACACGTCGATCCAGCGTGCGTGCGGGGCGCAGGCGTCGAGCATCGCGCCGGTGACCAGGGCGACGTAGGCCGCCGGGTCCTCGGCGAGCTCGGGCGGCACGACGTGTGCGCCGAGGAACGTCACCTCGTCGGTGTGCGCGGCCGCGATGCGCAGGGCGCGGGCCTCGTCCTCGACGGTCAGTCCGTAGCCCGACTTGGTCTCGAACGTGGTCGTGCCCTGGCGCAGTGCCTCGCCCAGGTAACGGGTGAGGTTCGCCTCCAGTTCCGCGTCGGTGGCGGCGCGGGTGGCCGCGACGGTGGTGCGGATGCCGCCCGCCTCGTAGCGGCGGCCGGACATGCGGGCGTGGAACTCCGCGGTGCGGTCGCCCGCGAAGACGAGGTGGGAGTGGGAGTCCACGAAGCCGGGGATCACCGCCCGGCCGGCGGCGTCGACCCGATTGTCAGTGGCGGGTGCTTTGCTTGATTCACCGGTCCACACGACGCGGTCGCCCTCGATGACGACGGCCGCGTCCCGGACCGCGCCGAGGGGGTCCGTGTCGCTGAGGGAGGGGTCGTTGGTGATCAGCGTGGCGATGTTCGTGATGACCGTGCTGCTGCTCATGGTGTCCTCGGTGGGGGCGATGGCGGGCGCGGTGGTGGGTGCCGGGGCGGTGGCGGTGACAGTGGCCGTGGCGGTCGGGGAGGTGGCCGGCGTCCTCAGCCGCGCAGCGCGTCGATCGCTCGCGCCAGCGCCGCCGGCACCTCCGGTACGAGCGCGTGGGCGCCGTCCCGTACGACGTGCCGGCCTCCGACGACCGTGTGGCGTACGTCCGCTGCCGTCGCGGCGAATACCGCGGTCTCCGCGCCCAGCCGGGGCAGCGCTCCCGCGGTTCTGACGGAGTCGAGGGCGATCGTCGTGAGGTCGGCGAGCGCGCCGGGTTCGATACGGCCCGCCTCGTCCCAGCCGAGGGCGGCGTGGCCGTCGGCGGAGGCAGCGCGCAGCAGGGCGGCCGCCGTCCAGTGACCGCGGGTGCGGGTGCGCAGCCGTTCGTCGAGCTCCATCGCGCGCGCCTCCTCCAGCAGGTCGATGACGGCGTGGCTGTCGGAGCCGAGGCTGAGCGGGGAGCCGGCCCGCTGGAGGGCGGCGGCGGGGCCGATGCCGTCGGCGAGGTCCCGTTCGGTGGTCGGGCACATGCAGGTGCCGGTGCCCGAGCCGCCGAGGAGCGCGATGTCCTCGTCCGTGAGATGGGTGTTGTGCACCCCGGTGGTGCGCGGGCCCAGCACTCCGTGGTCGGCGAACAGCCGGGCGGGGGTACGGCCGTGGGCCTGGCGGCAGGCGTCGTTCTCCGCCGTCTGCTCCGAGAGGTGCACATGCAGCGGGGCCCGCCGTTCTTCGGCCCAGCCGGCCACGGTGGCCAACTGGTCGGCGGGCACGGCCCGTACGGAGTGGACGGCCGCACCGATCCGCGCGTGATCCCGTTCCTTGAGAACTGAACAGCGTTCGGCCCAGGCCTCCGCGGTGCCGTCGGAGAAGCGGAGCTGGTGGGTGGTGGGCGGCCGGCCGAAGCCGGCGGAGAGGTAGCAGGTGTCGAGGAGGGTGATCCGGATGCCGGCCTCGGCGGCGGCTGCGATCAGTGCCTCGCCCATGGCGTTGGGGTCGGCGTAGGGGGTGCCGCCGGGGGCGTGGTGCAGGTAGTGGAACTCGCCGACGGCGGTGATCCCGGCGAGCGCCATCTCGGCGTACACCGCGCGGGCGAGCGCGTGGTACGTGTCCGGGGTGAGCCGGTCGGCGGTGGCGTACATGACCTCGCGCCAGGTCCAGAAGGTCCCGGAGCCGACCTGCACGGTGCCGCGCAGCGCACGATGGAAGGCGTGGCTGTGGGCGTTGGCCAGCCCGGGGAGCGTGAGGCCGCGCAGCACCTCGGCGCCGGGTGGCGGGGCGGGGGTGTCCGTGCGGACGGTGGTGATCCGTCCGTCGGCCGTCCCGACGGCGACGCCCGGTTCTACGTGGTCGCCGAGCCAGGCGTGCTCCAGCCAGTAGGTCCGCGTCACCTGTGGGCCAGCCCTTCCAGTACGTCGGCGAGCGCGGTGACGCCGGCCGTGCAGTCGTCCTCGGTGGCGTGCTCGGCCGGGGAGTGCGAGACGCCGGTGGGGTTGCGTACGAACAGCATGGCGGTCGGGACGGCGCCGGAGAGGATCCCGGCGTCGTGTCCGGCACCGGTGCCGAGAACGGGCACGGTGAGGTCGCTGCCGGTGCCGAGGAGGCGGGCGATCTCGTCGCGCAGGGCGTGGTCGAACTCGACGACGGGGGTGAACGACTCGCGGACGACGTCCAGTTCGACCCCGTGGGCCTCGGCGTACTCGCGGGCCGCCTTCTCCAGGGCGCCGGTGACGGTGTCGAGGGTGGGCTGGTCGGCGGCGCGGGAGTCGAGCCAGCCGCGGACGAGGGAGGGGATGGCGTTGACGCCGTTGGGTTCGACGGCGACCTTCCCGAAGGTGGCGACAGCGCCGGCACGGGCGGCCTCGCGGCGGGCGGCGAGGACCGTCTCGGCGTAGGCCGGCATGGGGTCGCGGCGGTCGGTGAGGCGGGTGGTGCCGGCGTGGTTGGCCTCGCCGCGGAAGTCGTAGCGCCAGCGGCCGTGCGGCCAGATGGCGCTCGCCACGCCGACGGGGTCCCCGGTGAGGTCGAGGGCGCGGCCCTGTTCGACGTGGAGTTCGACGAAGGCGCCGATACGGGCGAGCCGTTCGGGGTCGGGGCCGAGGGTGTCCGGGTCGTACCCGGCGGCCTCCATGGCACGCGGGAGCGTGATGCCGTCGGCGTCGGTGAGGCGGTGGGCCGCCTCGACGGTGAGCGCGCCGGAGGTGAGCCGGGAGCCGACGCAGGCGAGGCCGAAGCGGGCGCCCTCCTCGTCGCCGAAGTTGACGATGCCGAAGGGCCGGGTGAACGGCACGCCCCGGGCGCGGAGTTCGTCGAGGGCGGCGAAGGCGGAGACGACCCCGAGGGGGCCGTCGAAGGCGCCGCCGTCGGGCACGGAGTCCAGATGGGAACCGGTGACCAGGGCGTTCCCGGCGGCGGGGTCGCCGAGCCAGGCCCACTGGTTGCCGTTGCGGTCGGTCTCGTAGGTGAGTCCGCGGGTCTCGGCCTGCGCGCGGAACCAGGCCCGGCAGTCGGTGTCGGCGGGGGTCCAGGCGAAGCGGCGGTAGCCGCCGGAGGCGGAGCTGCGGCCGACCGGCAGCAGCTCCGCCCACATGCTGTGGAAGCTCACGCCGCGCCGCCCTCGGGCGTCTCGTCGCCCTCGCGCATCGGAACGCGCACGCCCCGCTCCCCTGCCACGTCCTCGGCGATGTCGTACCCGGCGTCGACGTGCCGGATGACGCCCATGCCGGGGTCGTTGGTGAGGACGCGGCGGATCTTCTCGCCGGCCAGCGGGGTGCCGTCGGCGACGGTGACCTGCCCGGCGTGGATCGAGCGGCCCATGCCGACGCCGCCGCCGTGGTGGAGGGAGACCCAGGAGGCGCCGGAGGCCACGTTGACCATGGCGTTGAGCAGGGGCCAGTCGGCGATGGCGTCGGAGCCGTCGAGCATCGCCTCGGTCTCGCGGTACGGGGAGGCGACGGAGCCGCAGTCGAGGTGGTCGCGGCCGATGACGACGGGCGCGCTCAGCTCGCCGCTCGCGACCATGTCGTTGAACCGCTCGCCGGCCCTGTCCCGCTCCCCGTAACCGAGCCAGCAGATACGGGCGGGCAGGCCCTGGAAGTGGACCCGCTCCCCCGCCATCTTGATCCAGCGGGCCAGGGACGCGTTTTGAACAGACTCAGCCTCAGGGAAGAGGTCGAGGATCGCCCTGTCGGTCTTGGCGATGTCGGCGGGGTCGCCGGACAGGGCGGCCCAGCGGAAGGGGCCCTTGCCCTCGCAGAACAGGGGGCGGATGTAGGCGGGGACGAAGCCGGGGAAGGCGAACGCCCGCTCGTACCCGGCGAGCTGCGCCTCGCCGCGGATCGAGTTGCCGTAGTCGAAGACCTCGGCGCCGGCGTCCTGGAAGCCGACCATGGCCTCGACGTGCCGGGCCATGGACTCGCGGGCCCGGGTGGTGAAGCCGGCCGGGTCCTTGGCGGCGGCGTCGGCCATGTCCTCGAAGGCGATCCCGGTGGGCAGATAGGCCAGGGGGTCGTGGGCGGAGGTCTGGTCGGTGACGATGTCGACGGGGGCGCCCATGGCGAGGAGCCGCGGCACCGCCTCGGCGGCGTTGTCGAGGACGCCGATGGACAGCGGCTTGCGCTGGTCGCGGGCCTCGGTGGCGAGGTGGAGGGCGTGGTCGAGGGAGTCGGCCCTCACGTCGAGGTAGCGGTGCTCGATGCGGCGGTCGATGGCGCGCGGGTCGCAGTCGACGCAGATCACGACGCCGTCGTTCATCGTCACGGCGAGCGGCTGGGCGCCGCCCATGCCGCCGAGTCCGGCGGTGAGGGTGATGGTCCCGGCGAGGGTGCCGCCGAACCGCTTGGCGGCGACGGCGGCGAAGGTCTCGTAGGTGCCCTGGAGGATGCCCTGGGTGCCGATGTAGATCCAGGAGCCGGCGGTCATCTGCCCGTACATGGTCAGGCCGAGGGCCTCCAGACGGCGGAACTCCTCCCAGTTGGCCCAGTCGCCGACGAGGTTGGAGTTGGCGAGCAGGACGCGCGGCGCCCACTCGTGGGTCTGCATCACGCCGACCGGGCGGCCCGACTGGACGAGCATGGTCTCGTCCTGCTTGAGGGTGCGCAGGGTGCGGACCATGGCGTCGAAGGAGCGCCAGTCGCGGGCGGCCTTGCCGGTGCCGCCGTAGACGACGAGTTTGTCGGGGTGTTCGGCGACCTCGGGGTCGAGGTTGTTGTGCAGCATCCGAAGGGCGGCCTCCTGCTGCCACCCGAGGGCGCTCAACTCCGTACCGCGCGGGGCTCGGACTGGACGGGGTCCTGACATGGGTGCCTCCCGGGCCGGAATGTGGAACTGGGACTGGGACTGGGACGGATCTGGATATGGATCTGGATCCGCGTTCGGGTCCGGATCCGGGTTGCAGATATTCACATCGTCGCGTGCTGAATAAGGCTAGTCAATACGGTCTCCCGGGCCGGCTCGGTGTCCGGCGCGGACACGCCGGTCCGTCGGGGTACCCGCCCGGACGCGCCGGACGTGCGGTCCGTGGGAACCGTGCGGCGGCGCGGGCGCGTGGCCATGGGCAGGACGTGCACAGGGGACGTGGAGCGAACGAGGTGACGGGGACCCCGATGGAGCAGAGGGAGCAGAGGGAGCCGAGGGAGCAGGCGGACGAGGGCCGGGCCGCGCGGGAGGCGCGGGCCGTGACGGAGAACGTGTGGGGTCCGGCGGCGGGCGGTCCGCTGTCCGAAGCCGACCGGGAGCGGGTGGCGCGGCGGGACGAGGCGGTGCGGGCCGCCGTCGAGCAGGGGCTGCTCGGGCCGGGCACGCCCGTGGCCGGGCTGCTGGACGTGGCCGGGATACGGGAGGCGGCGGCGGAGCTGCGGGCGGCGTTCGAGGCGGTCCTCCCGGCCGGCACGCCGGTGCTGCACGCGTTCGCGGTGAAGGCGGGTCCCCTGGTGCCGGTGCTGCGGCTGCTGCGGGAGGCCGGGATCGGGGCGGAGGTGGCGAGCCCGGGTGAGCTGGCCCTGGCGCGGGCGGCCGGGGTGCCGCCGGAGCGGACGGTGCTGGACTCGCCCGCCAAGACCCCGGCGGAGCTGCGCGAGGCGCTCGCGCTGGGCATCGCCGTCAACGCCGACAATCCGCAGGAGCTGGCCAGGATCGACGGCCTGGTCCGCTCCGCGCCCACCCGCTCGCCCCTCGGTATCCGGGTCAACCCGCAGGTCGGGGGCGGTGCGATCGGGGCGCTGTCGACCGCGACGGCGACCTCGAAGTTCGGGGTGGCGCTGCGGGACGAGGGGGCGCGGGAGTGGCTGCTGCGCGCGTACGCCGAGCGGCCCTGGCTGACCCGGCTGCACGCGCACGTGGGCTCGCAGGGCATCCCGCTGTCGCTGATGGTGCGGGGCGTCGGCGAGGTGTACGCGCTGGCCGAGGAGATCAACCGGCGGGCGGGCCGGCGGCAGGTCGAGGTGCTGGACATCGGCGGCGGACTCCCGGTGAACTTCGGCTCGGAGGCGTCGACGCCGACGTACGCGGAGTATGCGCGGCTGCTCGCGGAGACGGTGCCGGGGCTGGTGGACGGGCGGTACGGGCTGGTCACCGAGTTCGGGCGGTCACTGCTGGCGAAGCACGGGGCGGTGGTGGCGCGCGTGGAGTACACCAAGAGCGCGGGCGGGCGTGCGGTGGCGGTGACGCACGCGGGCGTGCAGGTGGCGACGCGGACGGTGTACGCGCCGGGGGCGTGGCCGGTGCGGATCGCGGTGTACGACGCGAAGGGGCTGCCCAAGGAGGGGCCGCGGGTGGTGCAGGACGTGGCGGGGCCGGCGTGCTTCGCGGGGGATCTGCTGGCGGAGGGGCGGCGGTTGCCGGTGCTGGAGCCGGGGGACGTGGTGGCGGTCCTGGACGCGGGGGCGTACGGGTTCGCGCACCACTACGCGTACAACGCGTTGCCGCGGGTGGGGGTGTACGGGTACGTCTCCGACGGGGGGCGGGGCGGTGGGGTGCGGTTCGCGACGGTGCGGGAGCCGCAGACGGTACGGGAGATCGTGACGGAGTCGGGCGGGGCGCACGCGGGTGCGCTGACCAGCCTTTGACCGCCCCTGACAGGGATGCGGGGCTGTGTCGGTGCGCGGCTCCGCCGCGCGGGCGCGAGAAGCCCCACCCGCCCGCACGTCAGGGGTCCAAGGGGCGGAGCCCCTCGAAGGGACGGGAAGGGCAGGGGCCGCCGGGGGCGAGAAGAATCCCGCGCCCCCCACGGCCCCCACCCACAGCCGAGCCGAGCCGACCCACATTAGTCACCCCTCCGCATGTTCCACCGGAAAATGCCAGAACAGTCACCCCTCGCGCACACGTTGCGTAGCGTCGGCGTCACTCATCCGTACCCGAGGCGGGAGGGGAGCCAGGGTGCCCGGTATCGACGAGTGCCTGCTGGAAGCCATGCGACTGCCCGGCGCGAGAGGCGCCGCGGTGGTCGACTGGACCAGCGGTCTGACGCTGGGCGTCGTCGGGGAGTCCCCCGGCGGCGACCACGAGACGACCGCCGCGGAGGCCGCCGAACTCGCCCGGCTGGCCGCCGAACACCGCTGCTTCGCCCCGGCGGACGGCTCCGACTGGTCCGGCCCCGACATCCCCGTCGAGGACCTGATCATCAGCAACAGCGACAGCTACCACCTGCTGCGCTTCGTCCCGACGACGTTCGACAGCAGCGTCTTCCTCCACCTGTGGCTGTCCCGCGTCGAGGGCAACCTCGCGCTGGCCCGGATACGCCTGGGTGAGATGGCGGGCCGGCTGGTGCTGGGATGACCATGGTCGCGACGCCCACCCCGCCCCCGCCGCCCGCGCTGCCGGTGCGGGACCGCACGCGAATACCGGCGGGCAGCCTGTCCCCGATGCTGGTCCGGCTCGCCGCCGAGCGGGCCACGGGCGTGCTGATCCGGGAGCGCGGCGCGCTCTACCTGGCCGACGGCCAGGTGGTGCACGCCGAGAGCCCGGACACCCCCGGCCTCGACGTCCTGCTCACCGCGCACGGCGTACTGGACGCGGAGGGCTGGCGCGAGGCGTTCGCCCGGGCCGGGGAGGACGGGCGGGTGGGGCGGTACCTGGTGGACCGGGGTCGGCTGACCACGGGCGCGCTGGAGCTGTGCCACCTGGGGGCGCTGTACGACGCCGCCTACTTCGTCCTGGAGCCGAGCAGCGCCCCGGCCCGCTTCCGGTACGGGGACGCGCACTGGCTCGGCCCCGTGCACCCGGTGCCGGTGGCGGCCGTGGAGCGGGAGACGCTGCGCCGCCGGGCGCTGCTGCACCGCATCTGGCCCGACCCGGCGCCGGACGAGGCCCCGCTGGTACGGAGCTCACCGGCGGCGGCACCGGCGGTGCCGCCCCGGCAGGCCGCGGTGCTGCGCCTCGTGGACGGCCGGCGGACGGCGTCGGACATCTCCCGCGCGCTGGGCCGGCCGGCCTTCCACACCCTGGTCGACGTGCACCGGCTGGCCGCGGCGGGCCTGCTCGCCCCGGCGGACCCGCCCGGCACGGCGTACGCCCACCCCGCACCCCGGGCGCCCGCGGACCCGCCCGCACCAGCCCCGGCCCCGCTCCCGCCCCCACCCCCGTCCGCTCCGGGCGGGCAGCCCCCCGCGTACGTCGAGGCGCTGCCGCAGGACACGGCCTGTGCCGACCCGCACATCACGCTGCTGCGCCGGCTCCGTGACGCCCTGGAGGCACTGTGATCCGCGCGCTTCGCCAGCGTGCCGAGAGGAGACTGCTGATGGCCGCCGAGGCCGAGGTCCTCGACGAACTGCGCCGGTTGAGGTCCCGCGTACCCCAGTTGACCGGCGCGCTCGCCGCGAGCGTCGACGGGCTGGTGCTCGCGCACGACACCCCCGGCGTCGAACCGGAGGGCGTGGCCGCGCTGACGGCGGCCGCGCTGGGCGTCGCCGTGCGCATGACGGACGCCACCGCGCAGGGCGACTTCCGCGAGCTGCTGGTGCGCGGCGTGTACGGCTACGTCGCCACCTACGCCGCCGGGCGCTCCGCCGTGGTGACGCTGCTCGCCCAGGACCGGGTCAACGTCGGCAGGCTGCATCTGGAGGGGCGCCGGGCCAGTGCCCGTATCGGGGAGCTGGTCGACGCCGCCGCGGTCCGCGCCGAGGCGGCACCGCCGCCCCCGGCCGGGCCGCCGGACAAGCTCCCCGCCAAGCCCCCCATGAGGCCCACCGCCAGGTCCGCCGCCGCGCGGACCCGCGCCGCGCGCCCGCCCGCGAACGCCCCACGCTCCGCGGCGAACGCGCGCGCCACGGAGAACACCGCGGAGAACAGCACGGAGAGCACCGTGCAGAACACCGCGGAGAACACCGTGCAGAACTGACAGACCGACACCGACACCTCTCATGAGCGAACACCCAACGAGAACCGCAACCGAAAGGGATCACCCCGTCATGGCGAACACCGAAACCGCGCTGAAGGAAATCCTCGCCTCGATCGAGGGCTCCACCGGCGCCGCGCTCGTCGACTACACCAGCGGCATGGCGCTCGGCACGATCGGCGGCAGCAAGTCCTTCGACCTCACCGTGGCCGCCGCCGGCAACACCGACGTCGTGCGCGCCAAGCTGCGCACCATGGAGCACCTCGGCCTCAAGGGCGAGATCGAGGACATCCTCATCACCCTGTCCGACCAGTACCACATGATCCGGCTGCTGACCGGGCGCGGCGGCAACGGCCTCTTCCTCTACCTGGTGCTCGACGCCAAGCGCTCCAACCTGGCGATGGCCCGGCACCAGCTGAAGCGGATCGAGGAGACCCTGGAGGTCTGAGCCGCCACCGGCCGAACCGGCCCGGCCACGAACCCCGACGGCCCGGCCGTCAGACCAGCGCGGCGGCGCGGCGGCGCGCCCCTCCGGGGGCCGCGTCGCCCGCCGCGATGCCGGTGCGCCGGTAGCCCTTGACGGTCCGCCCCGCCGGGGCGCCGGCGCCCCGGCCGAGCCAGTCGACGCGCACCCACAGGAGCCCGTCGCCGGCACGTTCGAGGCGGCCGAGCCAGGCCGCCTTCAGCCGCAGCCCGGTGCCGAGCCCGGCGAGCAGCATGCCGCCGGCGGCGGGCACGGCGAAGGCGGCGCCGAGCGCGAGGAGGAAGCCGAGCAGCAGCCACCAGCGGTGCCCGCGGCGCCAGTTGCGCACGGTGACCGCACGGTCCTGGAGCACGTCGTACTTGCCGGCCCGGGCGGCACCCCGGGCCAGCGCCCGGTACCCCTTGCGGCCGCGCAGCGCGACGACGGCGAGGCTCACGAGATACAGCGCGGCCCCGGCCAGGACGCCGATCCGGCGTCCGGTGAGCCCCGGCACCAGTACGCCGATGCCCGCCGCGCACACCCCGAGCCACCACATCGGGGCGGCCCCGGCCCGTACGACGACGGCCACCCGGGCCAGCCCGTGCCCTCCGCGCCCCTCGCGCCCGCCCCGTCCTTCCCGCTTCTCCTGCCTCTCCCGGCCTTCCCGTCCTGCGCGCGCCACGCCGTCCTCCCGTCCGTCCGTGCCAAAGGGATTTCCGGCACCGCAGGCTAGTGGGGCAACGTGAGAACGACCTGAAAAAGCCCTACTCGACGAACAGGCCGCGCCGGGCCGCCCGCACGTCGAACTCCTCCAGGCGGGCCTGGGCCTCCGGCAGCCCGTCGCACATCGCCTCCAGGAGCACCCGGCCGAGCAGCATCGGCGCGCACGCGGTGTCGAAGGCGAGCCCGGTGCCGACGGCGGCGGGCAGCAGCAGGTCGGACACCTTGGCGACCGGCGCGAACGCGGAGTCGGCGACGGTGACGACGGTCAGCCCCGCCTCCTTGGCGTACGCGAGGGTGTCGACGACCTCGCGCGGATGCCGGGGCAGCGCGAAGCACAGCAGGGTGGTGGCGCCCGCGCGGACGGCGGCGTCGACGCGGTCGTGGACCATCGTGCCGCCCTCGTCGAGCAGCCGTACGTCCGGATGGACCTTGGCGGCGAAGTACGTGAAGCCGTACGCCTGGGACGCCGCGGCGCGCAGTCCGAGCACCGGCAGCGGCCGGCTCGCGGCGAGCAGCCGGCCCGCCTCGCGCACCGGTCCGGGGTCGGCGAGCACCTCGGCGAGGTGCCGCAGGTTCTCGATCTCGGCCTCGACGGCCTGCTGGTACTCGTTGTACGAGGCGCTCCCCGCGGGTGCCTCGGCGGGGGCGACCTCGCGCAGATGGCGGCGGAGCGCGGGGTAGCCGTCGAAGCCGAGGGCGACGGCGAAGCGGGTGACGGAGGGCTGGCTGACCCCGGCCAGCTCGGCCAGTTCCACGCTGGACAGGAACGGCACCTCGGCGGCACGGCGGACCATGCTGTGGGCGATGCGCCGCTGGGTGGGCGTCAGCCGGTGCCCTTCGAAGAGCGTCTGAAGCCGCGCGGCGGGGCTGTCGGTCGCGCCACTCATGGTGTGGTCCCCTCGCCGTGTGCCACCGGACGCGGCAGCAGCGGCGGACACGGCCGCGCCCACCGCCCTGTCCGTCCTATTCAGGTCCCTGGAATTCTGCATGAACGTATGCAGGGGCGGCAAGGAGGGACCGGCGGGGGACCGGCCACCCCGATCCGGCACTGGGGGGTTCTCCCCAGTGTCACGGCGGCCCGCGCTCCCTACCGTGGTCCCCATGAGCGGTATGGACGCGCGCGACGCAGAACTGAAGAAGGAACTCGACGCCACCCTGCACGCGCGCAGGGAGCTCGGCGAGGAGTACGAGTCCGCACTGGTCGACTCGTTCCTGGAGAAGGTCGACCAGCGCATCGACAGCACCGTCGACCGGCGGGTGCGGCGCCATCTGGGCGAGCAGCAGCTCGTGGTGGCGCGCGGATCGGGCCGGCCGCGGCCCACGGACTCCTGGGGGGAGCGGTTCGGCTTCGGAGTGGTCTCGCTGGTGCTGGCGATCCCGCTCTCGGCGATCGGCGGCGGGGTCGCCCATCTGCCGGGGCTGGTCACGGCGTGGCTCGGCATCGTGGGCGTCAACGTGGCACAGGTGCTGCGCACCCAGCCTGCCCTCCTCGGCCGCCGCCGGTCCTCCCAGGACGATTAGGTCCTCCCAGGACGATCATCAGGCCGTCCCAGGACGGGCAGGCCCTCCCAGGATGGTCAGGGGGCCACCGCGCGAAAGCTTGCGCGGGGACCGCCAACACCCCCGGGTGACCCGGGGGGCGGGACGACGGCGGTCCCCGCGAGGGACGGCGGCAGCCGGTCAGAACGGGCCGCGCGTCCGTGGCGCCATGGAGGTCCGGGAGCCGCTCCGGAAGCTCGGGACGCCATACGGTGCCGGCCCGGGCGGGGAGCCGCTCCCGCCCCTTGCCGACATCCACCACTGTGCCCCTCGCGTGTTAAGCGGGTGCTGCGCGGACGTGACGCCCTCGTACCACTTCCGCGAAGTCCGCGGGCCGGGCGTCCCCTGGCGCCTACTGCTTGTCGCGGCCGGGCGTCCCCTGGCGCCTACTGCTTGCCGGACGTGGCCAGGAAGGCCAGCAGGTCCTGCCGGCTGACCACCCCGGTGGGCTTGCCCTCCACCAGCACGATCGCCGCGTCCGCCGCGCCGAGCACGGTCATCAGGTCGGCCACCGGCTCACCGGAGCCGACCTGCGGCAGCGGCGCGGACATGTGCTTCTCCAACGGGTCCTCCAGGGAGGCCCGCTTGGCGAACAGCGCGTCGAGCAGTTCCCGCTCGACGACCGAGCCGACGACCTCGGCGGCCATGACGTCCGGATGGCCCGCGCCCGGCTTCACGATCGGCATCTGCGAGACGCCGTACTCGCGCAGCACGTCGATGGCCTGGCCGACCGTCTCGTCCGGGTGCATGTGGACGAGGGACGGGATGTGGCCGTGCTCCTTGTGGTTCAGCACGTCGCCGACGCGGGCGCTGGGGCCGGAGTCGTCCAGGAAGCCGTAGTCGGCCATCCACTCGTCGTTGAAGATCTTGCTGAGGTAGCCGCGGCCGCTGTCCGGGAGGAGGACGACCACCACGTCGTCCGGGCCGAGCCGCTCGGCGACCTTCAGGGCCGCCACGACCGCCATGCCGCAGGAGCCGCCGACCAGCAGCCCCTCCTCCTTGGCGAGCCGGCGGGTCATCTGGAAGGAGTCCTTGTCGGAGACGGCGACGATCTCGTCGGCGACACCGCGGTCGTACGCCTCGGGCCAGAAGTCCTCACCGACGCCCTCGACGAGGTACGGGCGCCCGGAGCCGCCGGAGTAGACCGAGCCCTCGGGGTCGGCACCGACCACCCGCACCCGGCCCTCGCTCGCCTCCTTGAGGTAGCGGCCGGTGCCGGAGATGGTGCCGCCGGTGCCGACGCCGGCCACGAAGTGGGTGATCCGCCCCTCCGTCTGCTCCCACAGCTCGGGGCCGGTCGAGTGATAGTGCGAGAGCGGGTTGTGCGGGTTGGAGTACTGGTCCGGCTTCCAGGCGCCCGGGGTCTCGCGCACCAGGCGGTCGGAGACGTTGTAGTACGAATCCGGGTGCTCGGGGTCGACGGCGGTCGGGCAGACGACGACCTCGGCGCCGTACGCGCGCAGCACGTTGATCTTGTCGGTGCTCACCTTGTCGGGGCACACGAAGACGCACTTGTACCCCTTCTGCTGCGCCACGATCGCGAGCCCGACGCCGGTGTTGCCGCTGGTCGGCTCGACGATCGTGCCGCCGGGCCGCAGCTCGCCGCTCTGCTCGGCCGCCTCGATCATGCGCAGGGCGATGCGGTCCTTCACCGAGCCGCCCGGGTTGAAGTACTCCACCTTGGCGAGGACGGTCGCCTCGATGCCGGCGGTGACGCTGTTGAGCCGCACCAGGGGGGTGTTGCCGACGAGGCTGATCATCGAGTCGTGGTATCGCACCGTTGTCTCCGGTCGCAGCGATGGGGAAATGGTCGTGATGGTCCCGCCAGAGTAAGCGCTGCGCTGGTCAGACGGTTGCCCGCGGCCGTTGGTCACCGTCCGTCCACCTCCCGTCGGGATTGGCCGACCGACCGTACGGGGCAAGCAGTGGGTGTACGGCTATGAGGAGGTGGCGGCGGAGCATGACGAGCATGTCGAGGGCGCGGGTGGCCCGGCGGATCGCGGCCGGCGCGGCGTACGGCGGTGGCGGGGTCGGACTGGTCGGCGCGGCCGCGGTGGGCCTGGTGCTGGCGGAGATGCAGCTCGCCAAGCGTCATGTGGGCAACGGGCAGAGCGCGCCTCCGCCGAGCGCGGACGGACTCTACGGGCGGGCGTTCGCCGTGCCCGGCGAGCCCCCGCTGCGGCTCACCATGCTCGGCGACTCCACGGCGGCGGGGCAGGGCGTGCACCGGGCGCGGCAGACGCCGGGCTCGCTGCTCGCCGCCGGGCTCGCGGCGGTGGCGGAGCGGCCGGTGGAGCTGCGCAACGTGGCGGTGACGGGGGCGCGGTCGGACGACCTCGAACGGCAGGTCGGGCGGGCGCTGGACGATCCGGCGCGGGTGCCCGACGTGTGCGTGATCATGATCGGCGCGAACGACGTCACCCACCGGGTGCCGCCGACCCGCTCGGTGCGGTGCCTGGCGGCCGCGGTGCGGCGGCTGCGGACGGCGGGGGCGGAGGTCGTCGTCGGCACGTGTCCCGACCTCGGGACGATCGAGCCGGTGCAGCAGCCGCTGCGGTGGCTGGCACGGCGGACCTCGCGGCAGCTGGCGGCGGCGCAGACGATCGGCGCGGTGGAGCAGGGCGGCCGTACGGTGTCGCTGGGCGATCTGCTCGGCCCCGAGTTCGAGGCGAACCCGCGGGAGCTGTTCGGCCCCGACAACTACCACCCCTCGGTGGAGGGGTACGCGACGGCGGCGATGGCGGTACTGCCGACGGTGTGCGCGGCGCTGGGCCTGTGGCCGGAGGAAGAGCGGCCGGACGCGAGCCGGCGCGAGGGGTTCCTGCCGGTGGCGCGGGCGGCGGCGGAGGCGGCGTCGGAGGGCGGTACGGAGGTGGCGGCGGCGATGCCGGCCGGCCAGCGGGGACCGTGGGCCCTCCTCAAGCGCCGCCGCCGGCGCCGGGTCCCCACCCCGGACGCGACCCCGGCGGAGGCCCCCCACTAGGGGCTCCACCCCCAGGGCCGCCGGGTGGGGGGACTGCGTCCCGGCGGGCGGGTGCGGGGTGCGTCGTGGCTGCTCGCGCCCGCGCGGCGGAGCCGCAGATTCAGCACAGTCCCGCGCCCCTGACGGAGCCTTGGCCCGGCGGGCACGTGCGGGTGCGTCGTGGTCGCTCGCGCCCGCGCGGCGGAGCCGCAGATTCAGCACAGTCCCGCGCCCCTGACGAGCCTCAGCCCGGGTGGTACGTGCGGGAGCGTTTTCAGGGGCGCGGGGAACTGCGCGAGCAACCCCCACCCGCCCGCACTCGTCCGACGACCCGTCCCCCCCCTCCCCCCCCCGGGGGCCTGGGGGCGGAGCCCCCAGGTTCTGGATGGGAAGGGTAGGGGCGGGCGGGGGCGAAGAAACTCACCGGCAACCAAAGCAAGCGCTTGGAAAGTGCGGCCCGCGTCACACGCCGGCAACCGTGACCTCAGCCCTACGGACGGGTAGCTTCCCAGTCAGCCCTGCCCGCCCACCCCCGTACCGCCAATGGAGCCGTGATGCCCGAAGCCGTCATCGTCTCGACCGCCCGCTCCCCCATCGGCCGCGCCTTCAAGGGCTCCCTCAAGGACCTCCGCCCCGACGACCTCACCGCCACCGTCATCCAGGCCGCCCTCGCCAAGGTCCCGGGTCTCGACCCGAAGGACATCGACGACCTGATGCTCGGCTGCGGCCTCCCCGGCGGCGAGCAGGGCAACAACCTCGGCCGGATCGTCGCCGTGCAGATGGGCATGGACCACCTGCCCGGCTGCACCGTCACCCGCTACTGCTCCTCCTCCCTCCAGACCTCCCGCATGGCCCTGCACGCCATCAAGGCCGGCGAGGGCGACGTCTTCATCTCGGCCGGCGTCGAGATGGTCTCCCGCTTCACCAAGGGCAACTCCGACAGCCTCCCGGACACGCACAACCCGCTGTTCGCCGAGGCCGAGGCCCGCACCGCCACGACCGCCGAGCAGGAGGGCGCGGCCTGGCACGACCCCCGCGAGGACGGCCTGCTCCCCGACCCGTACATCGCGATGGGCCAGACCGCCGAGAACCTCGCCCGCCTCAAGGGCATCACCCGCGAGGAGATGGACGAGTTCGGCGTCCGCTCGCAGAACCTCGCCGAGCAGGCCATCGCCAACGGCTTCTGGGAGCGGGAGATCACCCCCGTGACGCTCCCGGACGGCACGGTCGTCAGCAAGGACGACGGCCCCCGCCCCGGCGTCACCATGGAGGGCGTCGCCGGACTGAAGCCGGTGTTCCGCCCCGACGGCCTGGTCACCGCCGGCAACTGCTGTCCGCTCAACGACGGCGCCGCCGCGGTCGTCATCATGAGCGACACCAAGGCCCGCGAACTCGGCCTGACCCCGCTGGCCCGGATCGTGTCGACCGGCGTCTCCGGTCTCTCCCCCGAGATCATGGGCTACGGCCCGGTCGAGGCCAGCAACCAGGCGCTCAAGCGGGCGGGCATCGGCATCGACGACATCGACCTCGTCGAGATCAACGAGGCCTTCGCCGCCCAGGTGATCCCCTCCTACCGCGACCTCGGTATCGACCTGGACAAGCTGAACGTCAACGGCGGCGCCATCGCCGTCGGCCACCCGTTCGGCATGACGGGCGCCCGCATCACCGGCACGTTGATCAACTCGCTCCAGTTCCACGACAAGCAGTTCGGCCTGGAGACGATGTGCGTCGGCGGCGGCCAGGGCATGGCCATGGTGATCGAACGCCTCAGCTGACATGGTGATCGAACGCCTCAGCTGAGACGGGCGCGCACGCGGCACCCCGCCACCCCCGCGCACGCCGTCACGCGCCCGCGCACGTACGGCCCGGAGTTCCGCTTCCACACGGCTCCGGGCCGTTTTGTGATCCAATCTCCCCCATGATGTGACCTATCTCGCTCCTGTGAGGGATACCCCCAGGTCACAGCGGTCGGCACACTGCCCCAGAGCCCCCAGGCGCCCCATGAGTTGTCCGGTTCGTGACGTTACGCACTGACAGCTCGATAGTCCGCCCTTCAAGCTGATGTAGGAAGTCGGGGGTCGACCGAACCGGGAGTACGTCCGTGAGCGCCATGCCGATTGCTCTGCTGCTCACCACGGCCACCACCGCGGCCGTGGGTGTCGCCGCCCTGCGCAGCCTCAAGTCGCTGCGCCGGCAGGTCGCGGCCCTGCACACCGAACTCGCCGAGAGCCGTGCGGCGCACGCCTCGGCCACCGTGCCGGCCGCGCGCACCGCGGCGGACACCGACGAGATACGCGCCGCCGTGGCCGAGGCCCTGGCCGAGGAGCGGGAGCGCGAACTCGCCGAGGCCCGCGCCTTCTGGGCCGCCCAGGAGGCCCGCGACATCGACGCGCCCCCGATCCTGGGCGGACTGCCCGGCGGCGAGCTGTTCCTGCCCCGCCAGGCGGACCTCGCCGGCCTGGAGCACGAGGCGCTGGAGCCGGTGACCGAGCCCCCGCTGGAGGAGGGCGAGCCGGCCGTCGACCCGGCCGAGCTGGCCGCGGCCCGCCGCCGGCACCCCTCGCACCCGGACTTCGTGCCGGGCCCCTCGCCCGTCCTCGGCGACCACGAGCGCACGGTCGCGTGTCTGGAGGAGCTCGCCGCCTCCCGTACCGCGCTGGCCGACGTCCGCCCGGGCCCGCTGGGCACCCTGGACGTCTACGTCTTCGCCGACGGGACGACGCTGTGCATGACCCCGGGCCACCGTGAGACCGCGGAGCGCCTGGCGGCCGCGCTGCACGCGGGCGGGACGCCGGTGCTGCTCGGCGGTTCGGGCGTCTCGGGGGCGTACAGCCTGACGTTCGAGTGCGGCGAGGAGAGCGTGTACATCCTGGCCGACCGGGTCATCGCCTCTCTCTGACCCGCCCCGACGTGGCCCATCTCCGACGGGGCCCTTCTCCGACGGCGCATTTCTCCGACGGGGCCGTTCTCCGACGGCGCCCCGTTCATCGTCCCGCGCGGTCCCCGCGCGCCCCGCGCCCCGTCACACCCCCGCGCGCTGCTGGGCCTCCGCCACCAGGGTCATCGCCTGGGACAGCGCCTCCTCGTCCTCGTTCACCAGTACGAGGGCCAGATCCTGTCCGGCGACGGTGATCTGGTCCGCCGCCGCGAACATGCCCGCGTCCGGCATCTCCCGGGGGGTCGCCGAGGGCTCCTCCAGGAGCTGAGCACGCCGTGCCAGTTCCCTGGCCAGCCCCAGTGCCTCGGCCGCCGCCCCGCGCTGGAGCCGGCTCTGCGGGGCGGCCCGCAGCCGGTCGGCGAAGTGGTCCACGGCCCGCGTCAAAGGCGTCGTATCAAGCACGGCGCGAGCGTACGCGTCCGGACGGGACTGTTGCCAACGGGCGAACGCTCAGGCACGGTGACCTGAAGGACCGGATTCATCGCTCGCGTCCGGAGGCGCCGATGTCCCAAGTCTTCTCCGCGGAGACCCATCGCAATCTGCTCGCCCGCATCCCGCACTGCACCGGTCGTGAGGTCGCCGACTGGCTGCGCACCGTCGAAGAAGGCCCCGCCCTCGTCCGTTTCGAGGAGAAGGTGAGCTGGCTCCGCAGTGAGCACAACCTCGCCTACGGCCACGCCAAGGCGCTCGTCCACGAGTACGACCTGCGCCGGGCCGCGCGCAGACTGCTCTGACCCGCCGCCGGTCCCCGCTCCCCTCCACCGCCGCAGACAGAAGGGCTCCGTACGGTCGTCGCTTCGACCGTACGGAGCCCTTCGGCGCAGTGCGCCGCGCGTCAGTCGCTGCTGCTGAAGATCGCCACCAGCCGCAGCATCTCGATGTAGATCCACACCAGGGTCATGGTCAGGCCGAACGCGGCCAGCCAGGACTCCTCGCGCGGGGCGCCGTAGGCGATGCCGTCCTCGATCTGCTTGAAGTCGAGCGTCAGGAAGAACGCGCCGAGCAGGATCGCGATGATGCCGACGATCGCGCCGAGCGGACCGAAGCTGCGCAGCCCGCCGTCCTCGGCGACGCCGAAGGCGACCAGCAGCAGGTTGACCGCCAGCACCGCGATGAAGGCGACGGCGATGGCCATGCCGATCCGGGCGTACCGCGCGGTGACCCGGATCCAGCCCGCCTTGTAGACGAGCAGCGTGGCGCCGGAGACCGCCATGGTGCCGAGCACCGCCTGGAACGGGGCGCCGCTCCAGCGCGAGTTGAACATCTCGCTGAACACCCCGAGGAAGACGCCCTCGAAGGCGGCGTACCCGAGGATCAGCGCGGGCGAGGCCTTGCGCTTGAAGGACTGCACCATCGCCAGGACGAAGGCGATGAGCGCGGAGCCGATCGCCAGGCCGTAGCTGGTGGTGGAGACGGGCAGCAGGGCCCAGGCGAGCGCGGCGCCGACGGCGACCGTGCCGAGCGTCAGGGCGGAGCGCGAGACGACGTCGTCCATCGTCATCCGGCCGGGGGCGGCCGGGGCCTGCGGCGGGGCGCCCTGGCCGTACTGCTGGGCGTAGGGGTTCTGGGCGTACGGGTTGCCGCCCTGCGGGGCGTACGGGTTGCCCTGCGCGTAGGGGTTGGCCTGCGTGCCGACAGCGGGGCCCCCGGCCTGCGGCGCGGTGTTGAAGCCGGCGTAGCCGTTGTCGCGGCTGAACCCCCGTCGCGAGAAGACCGGGTTGCTGCTCCTCATTTCACTCCTCCATGGCCGCCCTGCGCGGCCTTGGCCTCAAGAGTAATGGCTTCGCAAAAGATTGACTCTACTGCTTGGGGAGGATCTTTCCCCCGTGCTGCCACCGTACGCGCCGGGTGTGACATCCGGCGCGCACCGGTACACAGCCGTGACAGGACCGTACGGCCGCCGCGACCGCCCCGCCCGCTCCCGTCCTCCGCCCCGTCCTCCGCTCAGTCGAACGGGAACCCCGTGTACGCCTCGGCGAGGTCGGTCTCGGCGGCGCGGGAGCTCGCGATCCGGTCCAGCCGGGCCACCTGGAGGCGGTCCTCGAAGGGGGTGGCACCGGGGGCCGGGTGCAGCAGCGTCGTCATGTCGTAGCTGAACCGCTCGGCCTGCCAGACCCGGCGCAGACAGGTCTCGGAGTAGGCGTCGAGCCGCTCGCTCGAACCGGTTTCGCGCTGGTGGACGAGGGCGCGGGCGAAGGTGACGACGTCGCCGACGGCCAGGTTGAGCCCCTTGGCGCCGGTCGGCGGCACGATGTGGGCGGCGTCGCCGGCGAGGAAGAGGCGGCCGTGGCGCATGGGCTCGTGGACGAAGCTGCGCATCGGGGTGACGGACTTCTGCGTGACCGGCCCGCGCTCCAGCCGCCAGCCGTCGGCGGTCTCGAAGCGGCGCTCCAGCTCGTCCCAGATCGCCTCGTCGGTCCAGGTGGCGGCGTCGGTCTCCGCGGGGACCTGGAGGTAGAGCCGGGAGACCGACGGGGAACGCATGCTCAGCAGGGCGAAGCCGCGGTCGTGGCGGGCGTAGACCAGCTCGTCGTGGGAGGAGGCGACGTCGGCGAGGATGCCGAGCCAGCCGAACGGATACGTCCGTTCGAACACACGGGACAGGGCCTCGGGCACCGCCTTGCGGGCGACGCCCCAGAAGCCGTCGCAGCCGACGACGTAGTCGCACTCCAGGACGGACTCGCGCCCCTCGTGCCGGAACCGCACGAGGGGCGCGTCGGTGTCGGCACCCTCCACGGCGAGCGCCTCCGCCTCGAACAGCAGCGGGCCGCCCTCGGCGAGCTGGAGCGCGATGAGGTCCTTGCAGACCTCGGTCTGCGCGTAGACCATCACCGCGCGGCCGCCGGTGAGGCCGGGGAAGTCCACGCGGTGCCTGCGGCGGTCGAAGCGGAGTTCGATGCCGTCGTGGCGCAGCCCCTCGCGGTCCATCCGCGCCCCGGCCCCGGCGGCGCGCAGCACGTCGACGGTGCCCTGTTCGAGGATGCCGGCGCGCTGGCGCTGCTCGACATAGGAGCGGTCGCGGCTCTCCAGGACGACCGAGGCGATGCCGGCGTTGTGGAGCAGACGGGCGAGGAGGAGGCCGGCGGGGCCGGCTCCGATGATGCCGACGGTGGTGCGCATCGGGCGTTCCCTTCGGGGGCGGGACAGGTCGTGTTCGTCAGGTGAAATTCTTTTCACTTGAATTGACCCGAGTTTCCGGCGTGGGGCGGCCCCTGTCAACGGTCCGGTGCGCCGGGAGCGCGCTCCGGCGTGTGTGGTGGGCTCATGCGCTCCCGCGTGCGTGATGGGCGCATGCGCTCCGCCACGATCGGGTGAAAAGAGCCTGGCTCCCGCATGAAAGGCCTCCGTCCCTCCTACGGTGAGCGCCGCCCCCGATGGCCATGGGGCACCAGGGAACCGCACGGGGGCATCATGCACACCGAGATCCGGGCCGGCGACGGACCGGCGACGCTCGACCTCTACCGCTGGCTGCGGACGGACCCGGAGCTGCGGCACCGGGTGGCACTGCGCCAGGCCGCTCCGGACCCGGGCCCCGGCGAGGGAGCCATGGGGGCGTTCGACGTGGTCGACGCCGTGGTGGTGGACACCCTCGCCCTCCTGGACCTCTTCCTGTCCTACCTCGCCTACCGCGAGACCCGCCGGACGGCCGGGACCGTCACCGTCACCCGCGGCGGCACGACGGTCACGGTGCGGGGCGAGACCGACGAGGAGGCCCTGCGCCTGGTCCGCGCGCTGCTGGACGGTGCCGAGAACAGCGGGAACCCCGGTCCGGGGCCCGGCGTCCCGGAGACGGGCGAGCCCGGGGCCGTCTGATGCCCCTCCCGGACCCCGCCGCCTCCCGTGCGGTCCTCATCGGCGTGGACGCGTACGACGGGCCGACGCACCTCGGCCTGCCCTCGGTGGCCGCGGGCACGGCGAAGCTCGGCCGGCTGCTGACCGACGCCCGCTGGTGGGGGCTGCCCGCCGAGAATTGCCGCGTCCTGCACAACCCGGAGGACGCCGGCGTGGTCGAGGACGCCGTGCACACGGCGGCCACCGAGGCCGTCGACACACTTCTCGTGTACTTCGCCGGCCACGGGTCGCTGGCCGACGGCGGGCTGGGTCTGCTGCTGTCGGGGTGCGACGGGTCGCTGCCCTCGCAGACGGTGCGGTACGACCGCCTGCGCGAGATCCTCCAGAACGGCCGCCGGGCGCGCAACCAGGTGGTCGTCCTGGACTGCTGCTTCAGCGGAGCCGCCGTCATCGGTGCGATGGGCGGCGCGCACACGGGCACGGGCACGGGCACGGGCACGGACGCGGCCGCGGATCCCAGGATCCCGGCGGTCGTCGACAGCGCGTTCGTGATGACGTCGTGCCCCATGCACCGCCGGTCGTACGCGCCGCCGGGCGAGCCCTACCCCGCGTTCACCGGGGCGCTGCTCGACACCCTGGAGCGGGGTGTCCCCGGCGCCCCCGATCCACTGCCCCTGGGCAGCGTCTTCGAGCGGGTGAGGCACGTCCTGCGGGACAGGCGCATGCCGCCGCCGCAGCGGCTGGCGGTCAACGACGAGATCGCTCTCGTACGCAACCACGCCGGCGCGCCCCCGCCCCCGCCACCACCGCCTTCCCCACCACCACCGCCCCCTCGGTCCCGGTGGGCACGGCGTGGTGCCCGGCTGCTGGCGACGGCGGCGGTCATGGTGACGCTCGCCGGATCCGCGCCGTCGTCCGCGCCGTCGTCCCTCCGCCTCGCCCCGCCGGCCCCCCGGCCCGCCCTCGACCGTCTCACCGACCCCTGCTCCCTGCTCTCCCCCGTCGCCCTCGGCCGGTTCGGCGAGACCGAACTCGACCCGGCGTACGGCGACTTCGCGCGGTGCGACGTCCTCGTGCACCGCGCCGACGGCACCGACGTGGACGTGATGGTCGGCTTCGACGCCGGGCAGCCCCCGGGCAGCCGGACGGACACCGTCCGGGGCTCGGTCCGGGTGCGCGAGGAGCCGGCGGAGAGCGGGCGGTGCGACCGGCTGCTGCTGCCCGCCGGCACCGGTGTCACGGTCGCGGTCTCCGCCCGCCCGCAGGACCCGGAGGACGGCGGACCCGCCCCCCTGTGCGAGCTCGCCGACGCGGCCGCGAGCCGGGCGGCCACCGTCCTCGACACGGGGCGGGCGCATCGCCGTACGGCCGCGTTCCCGGCCGGCTCGCTCTTCCACCAGGACGCCTGCGGGTTGCTCACGGCCGAGGCGCTCACGGCGGTACCGGGAGCCGACGCGGCCGGCCCGGACCCGGGGTTCGCCCGGTGGTCGTGCGGCTGGCGCGGCGCGACCACCGGCCTCGCCGTCACCGTGCGCTTCGACCGGGGCGGCCCGCTGCGCGCCACGCACGGCACGTTCACCCGCCTCGCGGGCCGCCGCGCCCTCGTGGGGCCCGACGGGCCGGACGAGGACGCGTGGCAGGTGAAGGTGGTCCAGCGCGCCTACCGCGACGACCGGGGGCGGCGCCTGGTCGAGACGCTGGACGTGGTGGTCGGGGGCGAGGCAGGGCGGGAGACCCTGCGCCGCGCGGCGACCTCGCTCGCCGCCGCGGCGGCGGCCCGCCTGCCGGCCGCCGTGGACTGACGGCACGCCCCGCGCGCCCCCTGCGGGCCCCGCGCCCTCCGCGACGCCGCTCGAATCATGCCCCGTACACGTATTTTGCCGAGACGTAACTCCAACGCGGGAGTGTGTGCGAGCCCTTCCGGTGTTTACGTGGTGTTCGTCGTTCCGGGTCCGGACTCACGGAGGTGCACGCCATGGCAGACGCCGCGTCGCGGCTGAAGGGCCTCATCGAACAACTGCTCGCCACCCCGCTCCCCATCCGTATCCGTGCCTGGGACGGCTCGGAGGCCGGCCCGCCCGACGCCCCCGCCCTCGTCGTCCGCAACCGCCGCGCCCTGCGCCGCCTGCTGTGGAAACCCGGTGAGCTGGGCCTCGCCCGCGCCTGGGTCTCCGGCGACCTCGGCATCGACGGCGACCTCTACACCGCGCTCGGCCTGCTCTCCGGCCTCCTCTGGGAGCGCGGCGAGGACGCCCGTACGCTCGCCCAGGCGCTGCGCGACCCCGAGTTCCGGGCCGCCGCCCGGGGGCTGTTCGCGCTGGCCGGACCGCTGCCGCCGCCCGCGCCGCCCCGCGAGGAGATCCGCAGGGTCCGCGGCCATCTGCACACCAGGCGCAGCGACCGCCGGGCGATCAGCCACCACTACGACGTCGGGAACGACTTCTACGAGCTCGTCCTCGGCCCGTCCATGGTCTACTCCTGCGCCTACTGGGAGTCCCCCGACTCCACGCTGGAGCTCGCCCAGCGCGACAAGCTCGAACTGGTCAGCCGCAAGCTCGCCCTGAAGCCCGGTCAGCGGCTGCTGGACGTCGGCTGCGGCTGGGGCTCGATGGCGGTGCACGCCGCCCGCGAGCACGGCGTGCACGTCGTCGGCGTCACCCTCTCCCAGGAGCAGGCCGCCTACGCCCGCAAGCGCGTCGCCGACGAGGGCCTCACCGACCGGGTGGAGATCCGCGTCCAGGACTACCGGGACGTCAAGGACGGCCCGTACGACGCCATCTCCTCCATCGGCATGGCCGAACACGTGGGCGCCGAGCGGTACCTGGAGTACGCGCAGGCCCTGTACGCGCTGCTCGCGCCCGGCGGGCGGCTGCTGAACCACCAGATCGCCCGGCGCCCGCTGCGCGACGAGTCGGCGTACGACGTCGACGAGTTCATCGACGCCTATGTCTTCCCCGACGGCGAACTCGCCCCGATCGGCACCACGGTGACGCAGCTGGAGCGGGCCGGTTTCGAGGTCCGCGACGTGGAGTCGCTGCGCGCGCACTACGCCCTCACGCTGCGCCGCTGGGTGGCCAATCTGGAGGCCCAGTGGGTGCGGGCCAAGGGGCTCACCAGCCCCGGCCGGGCCCGCGTCTGGCGACTGTACATGGCCGCCTCCGCGCTGGCGTTCGAGCGCAACCGCATCGGGATCAACCAGGTCCTCGCCGTGCGCACCCCCGAGTCCGGCGACTCGGGGATGCCGCTGCGGGCCCGCACCTGGAACTGAGCACGAGCGGGTCCATGGCGAAGGCCGCCCCGGGTTCCTCCGGGGCGGCCTTCGCCGTGCGCCGTGCACGCGCGCGTACGTGCTGGCGTCGATGACCGCCTGCCACTGCTCGACGTCGTGCGCCGTGCACGCGCGCGTGCGTGCTACTCCGTCTTGATCGCCGTCAGCATGTTCAGCCGGGCCGCGCGGCGGGCCGGCCACAGCGCGGCCAGGATGCCGACCAGCCCCGCGAGGAGCAGGAAGATCCCCATCCGGCCCCAGGGCAGGACCAGTTCGTACGTCGCCATCTTCGTGCTGAACACCTCTCCGGCCGCCCAGCCGAAGAACACGCCGAGCCCGATGCCGAGCACCCCGCCGAAGAGCGAGATGACCAGCGACTCCAGCCGGACCATGCGCTTGATGCCGCGCCGGTCGAGGCCGATCGCGCGCAGCATGCCGATCTCCTGGGAGCGCTCGAAGACCGACATGGCCAGGGTGTTGACGACGCCGAGGACGGCGACGATGACAGCCATGGCGAGCAGCCCGTAGAGCATGTTCAGCATGAGGGTGAACATCTGCGCGATGCCGTCGGAGATGTCCTTCTTGTCCTGGACCTGGATGCCGGGGTTGTCGCCGAGCGCCTTCTCCAGCCGGTCCTTGGCCCCGTCGGAGGCGCCGCCGGAGGTGCTGACCATGACCTGCATGTCGGAGACGTCGTCCACGTGCGGGGCGAGGGTGGCGTTGTCCACCATGATGCCGCGGATCATCTCGTTGCCCTGGTAGACGCCGGCCACGGTCAGCGTCTGCTTGCTGTCGTCCTCGAAGCCGGCCCGGATGCGGGAGCCGACCTTCCAGCCGTGGTCCTTGGCGGTGTCGTCGTCGACGACGATCCGGGTGCCGTCCACGTGGAAGCTGCCGCTGTCCACGGTCAGGTCGGTGAGCCTGCCGATGGTGGCCCCGTTGACGCCGGTGACGTACTCGGTGTCGCCGTCGATGCGGGCGGGGGCCTCGCGCAGCGGGCTGAGGGCGGTGACGCCGCCGGCCGCCCGGAGCTTCTTCTCGACGTCCGGGGAGAGCGAGTTGCCGTTGGCCATGGAGACGACGTAGTCCGCGCGGATCGCGGAGGAGGCCATCTTGTCGATCGCGCTCTGGAGACTGTTCGCCGTCACCGTCAGACCGGTGATCAGGGTCAGTCCGATCATCAGCGCGGAGGCGGTGGCGGCGGTGCGGCGCGGGTTGCGCACGGAGTTCTGGCGGGCCAGCTTGCCCGCCGTGCCGAAGACACGCAGCGCGGGGGCCGCGGCGGCGATCAGCGGGCGGGACAGCAGCGGGGTGAGCACGAAGACGCCGATCACCAGCAGGACGGCGCCCAGCCCCATGGGGGCCTGGCCGTCGGAGCCGCTCAGGGTGGTCCCGTAGAGCACGGTCGCGATGCCGGCCCCGGCCAGCAGCGAGCCGAGGGTGTTGCGGACGACGAGGGACTTGGTGGTGGCCTTGGCGTGCAGGCTGCTCATCGCGGCGACCGGCGGGATCTTCGCGGCCCGGCGGCCGGGCAGCCAGGCGGCGGCCATGGTGACGAGGACGCCCACGGCGAGCGCGGCCTCGACCGTGCCGGAGGTGATCACCAGCGGGCCGTCCGGGACGGAAGCACCGAAGGTGCCGATCAGGGAGCGCAGCCCGGCCCCGATGCCGACGCCGACGAGCAGCCCGGTGACGGCGGCGGCCAGTCCGACGACGAACGCCTCGATCAGCACCGAGCGGGTGACCTGGCGGCGGGAGGCGCCGACCGCGCGCAGCAGCGCGAGCTCCTTGGTGCGCTGGGCGACCAGCATGGTGAAGGTGTTGGCGATGATGAACGTGCCGACGAACAGCGCGATCCCGGCGAAGACCAGCAGGCCCTGCTTGAGCCCGCTCATGGAGGACGCGATCGCCGCGGCCTGGTCGTCGGCGAGCTTCTGGCCGGTGGTGGTCTCGACGGTGTCGGCGGGCAGTGCCTTGTCGAGGGCGGCGCGCAGCTGCGTCTGACTGGTGCCGGCGGCGGCCTTGACGTCGATCTCGTCGTACGTGCCGGGCTTGCCGAACAGCTTCTGGGCGGTGGCGGTGTCGAAGAGGGTGAGGCTGCCGCCGGCGGCGACGTTGCCGTCGTCGGTGGTGAAGATGCCGGTGACACGCGGCGCCAGCACGGGCCCGTCGACCGACATCCGTACGGTGTCGCCGACGTGGTAGCCGGCCCGGCGGGCGGTCTCGGAGTCGATGAGGACCTCGTTCGCGCCGTGCGGGGCCCTGCCCTCGGTCAGCGGGTAGCGGGGGTCGTCGGTGCCCCAGTAGTTGCCGCCCTGGGACTGGAAGCCGTTGCCGATGAGGTCGCCGTCCTTGTCGGCGAGGGCGGTGAAGCCGATGACGACGCCGATCGCGGAGCGCGCGCCGTCCACGCCGGCGGCCTTCTTCAGCAGCGCGTCCGTCAGCTCGGGCTGCTTGGCGAAGGTGTCGCCGCTGTCCTCGCGGCCATCGGCCCCGACGGCGACGTCGACCTGGTCGAAGCCCTTGGCGGAGCTCTTCTGGTAGGCGTCCGTGATGGTGTTGGTGAAGACGAGGGTGCCGGAGACGAAGGCGACGCCGAGCATCACGGCGAGCACGGTCATCAGCAACCGTGCCTTGTGCGCGAAGACGTTGCGCAGGGCGGTACGGAACATGGGGCTACTCAGTCCAGTAGAGGGGGGTGGGACAGGGCGGGGCGGCGCGCGCCGGCGGCGCATGCCCGCGCGCCGGGGCGCGCGCACCGGCGTCAGCTCGTGCGGCCCTTGACGTCGAACCGCTTCATGCGGTCGAGCACCGCGTCGGCGCTCGGCTCCCGCATCTCGTCGACGATGCGTCCGTCGGCCAGGAAGACCACCCGGTCCGCGTACGCCGCGGCCACCGGGTCGTGCGTGACCATGACCACCGTCTGCCCCAGCTCGCGCACGGAGTTGCGCAGGAAGCCCAGCACCTCGGCGCCCGAGCGGGAGTCGAGGTTGCCGGTGGGCTCGTCGCCGAAGATGATCTCCGGCCGGGAGGCCAGCGCCCGGGCCACCGCGACGCGCTGCTGCTGGCCGCCGGAGAGCTGGCTGGGCCGGTGCCCGAGCCGCCCGGACAGGCCGACCATGTCGATGACCCGGTCCAGCCACGCCTTGTCCGGCTTGCGCCCCGCGATGTCCATGGGGAGCGTGATGTTCTCCAGCGCGTTCAGCGTGGGCAGCAGGTTGAACGCCTGGAAGATGAACCCGATCTTGTCCCGGCGCAGCCGGGTGAGCTGCTTGTCCTTGAGCGAGCCCAGCTCGGTGTCGCCGATGCGCACGGAGCCGCTGCTGAACGAGTCGAGACCGGCCACGCAGTGCATCAGCGTGGACTTGCCGGACCCGGAGGGGCCCATGATCGCGGTGAACCGGGCCCGGTCGAAGTCGACGGTGACCCGGTCCAGGGCGACCACCTGGGTCTCGCCCTGTCCGTAGACCTTCGACAGTTCCGTGGCGCGGGCGGCCACACCGGTGGTCCGGTCGGCAAGGGGGAAGGTGGTCACGGGAGGGTGCTCCTGTCGGGCCGGGTGCGAGGGGTACGTACTCCATGCTCGGTGCCGCCCGCGCCCGTGTAGTCCCCCGCCCGTCCGGTTCTCGTGGCCCTCTCTGGGCTGACCCGGCGGCCCGGCGTCATACCTCAGAACGACCCCGCCCCGGGAAAGCGGTTGCTCACCCTGCCGTCGGGGCCTCGCGCGGTTCTGCGAACCCGTCCCTCGCGGCGGTGAAATCACGTCATTCCGTCTGCCTCGCCGGCGCCCGCCGACAAGGCTGGTGGCAAGTGCGGATGGCCTGTACCGGGTACTGATGCTCCCTCAGGCGCCAATAAAATAAGACAACATGGCCTTCCCCGGCCGCTGTTCGAGTGACGCGTCCCGATAGGCTCGGAGCACTCGATGCGGAGCCCACGGCCTGCCCGGATGGTGGAAAGCAGACACGGCGAGCTTAAACCTCGCTGCCCGTACGCGGGCGTGCCGGTTCAAGTCCGGCTCCGGGCACCATCCGCCACCCCACAGCGCCGACGACGCGACCGCGTCCGGCGCTCTCTTCCCCTCCCCCCGTACGGTGGCGCCGGTGCCCGGGCACGGCGAAGGGGCCGTCCGCACCACGGATGGCGGACGGCCCCTTCGGGGGTACTGCGTGGCGCTGGAGGTGCCGTGGCGTCAGGACGCCTTGGCCTTCTCCTCCGGCTTCGCGGCCGCGGCCACGGGGGCCGGCTTCGCGGCCTCGTAGAACTCCTCGCGCGGCGTCTCCATGGCGCCCAGGGACACGACCTCGCGCTTGAGGAACATGCCGAGGGTCCAGTCGGAGAAGACGCGGATCTTGCGGTTCCAGGTCGGCATCGCCATGCCGTGGTAGCCGCGGTGCATGTACCACGCCAGCCGGCCGCGGAGCTTGATCTTCATCTTGCCCATGACGATCATCGCGACGCCCTTGTGGAGGCCCAGGCCCGCGACCGCGCCCTTGTTGGCGTGCTCGTAGTCCTTCTGCGGGAAGCCCCGCATACCGGAGATCACGTTGTCGCCGAGGACCTTGGCCTGCCGCAGCGCGTGCTGCGCGTTCGGCGGGCACCAGGCGTTCTCGTTGCCCGCCTTGCGGCCGACGAGGTCCGGAACCTGGGCGTTGTCGCCGGCGGCCCAGATGTAGTCCGTGCCCTGCACCTGGAGGGTGGGGGCGCAGTCGACGTGGCCGCGCGGGCCCAGCGGCAGACCGAAGCGGGACAGCACCGGGTTCGGCTTGACGCCGGCGGTCCACACGATGGTGTTGGAGTCGACCTCGAGGCCGTTCTTCAGGACGACGTGGCCGTCGACGCAGGAGTTCATGGAGGTCGAGAGGTAGACCTCGACCCCGCGGCCCTCCAGGTGCTCCTTGCCGTACAGGCCGAGCTTGGGGCCGACCTCGGGAAGGATCTTGTCGGCGGCGTCGACGAGGATGAACCGCATGTCCTCGCGGGTGACGTTGCGGTAGTACTTGGCCGCGTCCCGGGCCATGTCCTCGACCTCACCGATGGTCTCCGCGCCGGCGAAGCCACCGCCGACGAAGACGAAGGTGAGCGCCTTGCGGCGGACCTCCTCGTCGGTGGTCGAGTCGGCCTTGTCGAGCTGCTCGAGGACGTGGTTGCGCAGGCCGATGGCCTCCTCGATGCCCTTCATGCCGATGCCCTGCTCGGCGAGGCCGGGGATCGGGAAGGTGCGGGAGACCGCGCCCATCGCGATGACCAGGTAGTCGAACGGCAGCTCGTACGCCTCGCCGACGAGCGGCGAGATCGAGGCGACCTTGCGGTCCTGGTCGATGGACGTGACCCGGCCGGTGAGTACCTCCGCCTCCTTCGGCAGTTCGCGCCGCAGCGGGACGACGACGTGCCGGGGGGAGATGCTGCCGGCGGCGGCTTCGGGGAGGAAGGGCTGGTAGGTCATGTACGACCGGGGGTCGACGACCGTGACGGTCGCCTCGCCGTAGCGCATCTTCTTGAGAATGCGCCGAGCTGCGTACAGGCCTACGTACCCACCGCCTACTACGAGGATCCTGGGACGCTCCGTGGTGCTCATGCCATCGAGTATCCACCCGGCCCAGGGGGGTCGCTCGTGCGCCCCTTCACAAGCTTGCCCGGGGTCTCTGCTACACTGCGCCGCCCACGTGACCCACACCATGGACCGGAACGGGAACCACGACATACCGGCGGACGTTGTCAAGGGCCAGTGAGCAGCCACTTGAGCCTCCACAGGGTGTGAACAGGGGGCGCGTACGGCGTCGGCCGGCCCCCTCCGGGGCGCTCGGGCGAGCGGGCCGGGTGGCCCGCTGAGCCACCCGAACGGCCCCGACGCCGCCCGGTGTCCCCCACCAGGGCCGAAATCCTTGTGAAGAACTTCACGAACTTCGTTCCGTAGGGCGCCGCGGAGCACGGGGAACCGCGCGGGCAACCGCGACGGAGCCGCGCCCGCCGACGCCCCAGGACCTTCCGAACTCTTCCGCGAAGCGCCCCCGTCGAGGCGGCACCCCGGCGCCCCGGCGGGGGCGCGAGGGGTGCCGCGGGCCGGTCAGCGACGGCGGCCCTCACCTCTGTCGTCACGGCGGTCCGCCGTGTCGATCCGCTCCGCGTCGCCCTCGATGCGCTCCTTGCGGACGCGCCCGTGGACGGTCTCCTGCTCGGTGTGCTCCTCGGTGGTCAGCCGGACCCGTTCGACGGGGACTGCCTCGGTCTCCACCACCGGGCGCTCCTCGTGCAGGATCACCTCGTGCTCGGCCTCGCCGATCTCCGGACCGGCGAGCGCGTCGCCGCGGTTGGCCTCGGTGATCGGCTCCCGCTCGATCCGCACCTCCTCGTGGCGCAGCGGCACGGTCTGTTCCACGTCCTCGGTGACCACGTACTTGCGCAGCCGTGCCCTGCCGGTCTCGCGGCGCTCGACGCCGACCCGCAGATGCTCCTCGGAGCGCGTCATGGCGTCGTCGCCGTGCCGGAACCGGTCGCCGGACGCGGTCCGTCCGCCGGCCGTCGGAGTACGCCCCGCGGACTCGGTACGCCCGGCCGCCGCGCGCCCGGCCGTGCCGCCCGCGACCCCGCCGGCGGCAGTGCCCGCGGCGCCCGCCGTGCCGGCCGTGCCCGCGGTGCCCGCCGTGCCGCCCGGTGTCCGGCCGGTGCCGGCCGCCGGGACCTCCCAGGGGACCCCGTAGTAGTCGTAGAGGCGGTGCTCCTCGTCCACGGACAGATGACCACCGGCGTCCACGTCGACGTGCGGCGCGCCCTTGACCTTGCCCTTGGCGAACGGGACCTCGATGTGGTCGGAGACCATCGAGGCGTCACGGATGGGCACGAAGGACTCGCTGCTGCCGAACCAGCCCGTCTTCACGGTCACCCACTCCGGGCGCCCGGTGGCGTCGTCGAGGAAGACGTGTGCGGCCTCGCCGATTTTGTTACCACCGTCGTCGAAGACCGGGTGGTCCAGGACGGTCGGGATCTGTTCTCTGGTGATCATGTTTGGTCACCCTCCTTCCGGAGCGATTCCCTTGCCGAGTTCACCGCCACGGAAGACACAAACGACACAAATGGAACAATCGCCGCATTTTTTCCCGAGCGGCCCCGAGCGGCCGGTCACGCGCGGCTCAGCGGGCGATCGACCAGCCGATGCCGTCCAGAATGTCGTGTTCGCTGACGACGACCTCCTGCGCGTCGACGCGTTCCATGACGGCCAGGAGGACGAGGGCGCCCGCGGCGATGACGTCCACGCGGCCGGGGTGCAGGGAGGGGATCCTCGCGCGATCGGCGTGGGTGGAGTGGAGCAGGCGTTCGGTGATCTCGCGGACGCGCGCGCGGGTGATGCGGGAGTGGTGGATGACCGACGAGTCGTACTCCGGCAGGTCCTGGGCGATCGCGGAGACCGACGTGACCGAGCCCGCGAGGCCGACCAGGGTGCGGGCCTCGCGCAGCGGGACCGTCTCCTCCGCGAGGTCGAGGGCGGCCTCGATGTCGGCCCGCATGGCCCGGATCTGCTCCTCGGTGGGCGGATCGGTGACGGCGCCGTCCACCAGGAGGTGCCGCTCGGTCATCCGTACGCAGCCGATGTCCACGGAGCGCGCGGCGCGCACCGAGTCGGTGCCGACGACGAACTCGGTCGAGCCACCGCCGATGTCCACCACCAGGTAGGGCCGGTCCAGGTCGGTGCGGCCGGTGAGCTCCTTGGTGGCGCCGGTGAAGGAGAACTCGGCCTCCTGGTCGCCGGTGATGACCTCCGGCTCCACGCCGAGGATGTCCACCACCCCGCGCACGAACTCCTCGCGGTTCTCGGCGTCCCGGGAGGCGGAGGTGGCCACGAAGCGCACCCGCTCGGCGCCGTGCTCCTCGATCACCGCCGCGTACTCGCGGCACGCGGCGAACGTGCGTTCCAGCGCCTCGGGGGCGAGCCGGCCGGTGCGGTCGACGCCCTGGCCGAGCCGCACGATCGTCATGCGCCGGTCCAGATCGGTGAGTTCACCGGTCTCGGGGTCCACGTCGGCGACGAGGAGCCGGATGGAGTTGGTACCGCAGTCGACGGCGGCGACCCTGGTCACTTGGCGTCCTCCTCGTGCGCGACGTGCGCGTCCTGTGCGTCACCGGCCCCGGGAACCGTCACGCACGGCCCCTTGCGCCACCATTCCGGCAGCATCGCCAGCGCCTCGTCGCCCAGCGGGTTGACGCCGGGCCCCGCGGCCAGCGCGTGCGCCACGAGGACGTGCAGGCACTTCACCCGGTCGGGCATCCCGCCCGCGCTCGGGAAGCCCTTCAGCTCCTCGATCTCGTCCCGGCGCCGCAGATAGTCCTCGTGGGCGGCGCGGTAGGCCGCGGCCAGCTCCGGGTCCTCGGCCAGGCGCTCGGTCATCTCCTTCATGACGCCATTGGCCTCCAGCGTGCCGATCGCGGAGTTCGCCCGCGGGCACGTCAGGTAGTACAGCGTCGGGAACGGCGTGCCGTCGGGCAGCCGCGGTGCCGTCTCGACGACGGCGGGCTGCCCGCACGGGCACCGGTGCGCGATCGCGCGCAGCCCGCGCGGCGGCCTGCCGAGCTGCTGCCGGAACGCCTCCACGTCGGCGTCGGTGGGTGCGGTGCGCGGGGTGGTCGGCGGAGGGGTGTCCATGCGCGTCGAAGAGTCTCTCTGTTCCGTGATGCCACGGGCCCGGTTCGGTCCGGGACCCGCTCTTGCCGTACGAGAACCGTACGGTCTCACCGGCGGACGGCCGCGTCCGCCCGGTCGACGCCGTCCCACAGGTTGGCGTACCAAGGGCGCGCCGCCGCACCGCCGTCGCTGCGCGTGCGGGTGACGGCGCTGGGGTCGGCCACGACGTAGCCGGTCTCCCCGGGCAGCACGTAGTGCAGCCGCAGCCGGATCTGCTGCTCGGCGTAGGCGTCGTCCTGCCAGCGGGCCTTGAGGTCGCGCAGCTGTTCCACCCGCTCGCGGGCCTGCCGCTGCTCGCGCTCCTCGTCGGCGATCCGGGCCCGCTGGGAGACGTACTGCCGCATCGGGTACGCCAGCGCCACGATCATCGTGCACAGCACCAGGGCGAGCAGCGCCGCGCGGCCGGTGAGCCGGGAGCGGCGGGCCTGGCGCCGGGTCTGCGAGCGGTAGACCCGGGCCGCCGTCTGCTCGCCGAGCAGCCGCAGCCTGGTCGCGGTCGAGAACCGGTCCCGGTCCTTCGCGGCCATCTCCTCCGCCTCCCGTCGCGGTCGCGCGCCCGTCTCGCGCGTACGTCCCCGCACACGGTACGGGACCGGGTACGGGGACGTACGGACGACGCTGCCCACAGGGCCGGGTCGGCCCTTGAAGCGGCCGCTCAGCCCTTGAAGCGGCCGCTCAGCCCTTGAAGCGGGGGAAGGCGCTGCGGCCGGCGTACACCGCCGCGTCGTCGAGGATCTCCTCGATGCGCAGCAGCTGGTTGTACTTGGCGACGCGCTCGGAGCGGGCCGGGGCGCCGGTCTTGATCTGGCCGCAGTTGGTGGCGACGGCCAGGTCGGCGATGGTGACGTCCTCGGTCTCGCCGGAGCGGTGGGACATCATGCACTTGAAGCCGTTGCGCTGGGCCAGCTCGACGGCGTCCAGGGTCTCGGTCAGCGAGCCGATCTGGTTGACCTTGACCAGCAGCGCGTTGGCGGAGTTCTCCTCGATGCCGCGGGCCAGGCGCTCGGGGTTGGTGACGAACAGGTCGTCGCCGACGAGCTGCACCTTGTCGCCGAGCTTCTCGGTGATGACGTGCCAGCCGGCCCAGTCGTCCTCGAACAGCGGGTCCTCGATGGAGACGAGCGGGTAGGCCGCGACGAGCTCCTCGTAGTACTCCGTCATCTCGGCGGCGGAGCGCTCCTTGCCCTCGAAGAGGTACGTGCCGTCCTTGTAGAACTCGGAGGCGGCGACGTCGAGGGCGAGGGCGATCTGCTCGCCGGGCGCGTACCCGGCCTCCTTGATGGCCTCCAGGATGAGGTCCAGGGCCTCGCGGTTGGAGCCCAGGTTCGGGGCGAAGCCGCCCTCGTCGCCGAGGCCGGTGGCCAGGCCCTTGTTCTTCAGGACCTTCTTCAGCGTGTGGTAGACCTCGGCGCCCCAGCGCAGGGCCTCGGAGAAGGACTCCGCGCCGATCGGGGCGATCATGAACTCCTGGATGTCCACGTTGGAGTCGGCGTGCGAGCCGCCGTTCAGGATGTTCATCATCGGCACCGGCAGCAGGTGCGCGTTGGGACCGCCCAGGTAGCGGAAGAGCGGCAGGTCGGACGCCTCGGAGGCGGCGTGGGCGACGGCGAGGGAGACGCCGAGGATGGCGTTGGCGCCGAGCGAGCCCTTGTTGTCGGTGGCGTCCAGGTCGAACATGGCCTGGTCGATCAGGCGCTGCTCGGTGGCGTCGTAGCCGACCAGCTCCGGGCCGATCTGCTCGATGACGGCGAGGACGGCCTTCTCGACGCCCTTGCCCAGGTAGCGGCTCGGGTCGCCGTCACGGAGTTCGATGGCCTCGAAGGCGCCGGTGCTGGCACCGGAGGGGACGGCGGCACGACCCGTGCTGCCGTCGTCGAGGCCGACCTCGACCTCGACCGTGGGGTTGCCTCGGGAGTCCAGGATTTCCCGGGCTACGACGACGTCGATGGACGGCACGAGCATCTCCTTCTGGGATGTGACGCGGGTACGCCGGGCCGCGGGGCCCGACGCGGGGCGCGAGGCCGGGGTGGCTCGCGGACCCGAGCCTAGCCGTCTCCGACGGCGGGGCAGGTGCGCGGCCCACTCCGTGGGCAGAAGTGTGGGTGAATTGTTTCCTGACGGAACAAAATGAGCGCGGCGAAGCACAGGGGAGCGCCTGAGAGCGCGGGGCGAACGGTACGGGTGCGACCGCGGGTGCGTCCTGGCTTGTCGCGCCCACCAGCCGTCAGCCGACGACGCACCCCACACACACCACCCCCGCCGCGTACGGGGGAGACGCGGCGGGGGTGGGAGTGAAGAGGGGAGCGTCAGCTCAGGTGGAGCTGCTGGCCGGGGTAGATGACGTCCGCGTCGTCCACGATGTCGTCGTTCAGCTTGAACAGCTTCTGCCAGCCGCCCGCGACGTCGTGCTCCGCCGCGATCCCGCTCAGCGTGTCACCCTTGACGACCTTGTACTCGCCGTCGCCCTTCTCGACCTTCTTGCCGGTCGGCGTGGTGACCGTCTTCTTCGCGGCCGGCCGCTCCTGCGACCGGGAGGCGTGCTGCTCGGTCGAGGACGACGAGCTGCTCGACGACCCGGCGCTGCTGGAGCCGCTGGAGCTGCTGGAGCCGTTGGAGGACGAGCCGTTCGACGACGACGCGGCCGCACCGTCGTACGCGGCGCCGGTCAGCCCCTTGCCGCACACCGGCCAGGCACCCTTGCCCTGGCCCGCGAGGACCTTCTCGGCGACGGCTATCTGCGCCGACTTGGAGGCCAGGTCGGCCCGCGCGGCGTACGCGGTGCCGCCGTACGCGGCCCACGTGGAGTTGGTGAACTGCAACCCGCCGTAGAACCCGTTGCCGGTGTTGATGGACCAGTTGCCACCGGACTCGCACTGGGCGACGGCGTCCCACTGGGAGGCCGTGGCGGCGGAGGCGTTGCCGGCCGCCATCAGCGGGGCGGCGACGGCGGCACCGGTGACACCGGCGAGCGCGACGACACGGGTGGCCTTGGACGGACGACGGTGCTTGCCCTTGCCGGAAAACAGCATGGAGAGATCCCCTCACCGACGCCTGCGAGGTGAGCTGTCGGGTTCGGGCCGGTTGAGTTGCCCGGTCGTGTGCCGCTTCCGGCGCACGACTTCACCCCAAGCCGTATCCGGCTGCCCGGAGCCACACTGTGGCCCCGGCTGCCGGACCCGGCGCTTACCTGGGTCCCCCGCTCCTGCCTACGGCGCTTGACGCGACGACTGTTCCCGTACGGCCACTGGCAGGATTCGGCGTGGCGACCGTCGGGGCCCGCGGTGGCGAGCGGTGATGACCGTAGACACGGGATCCGCCGGATTTCAAAGACGATCACGGCTTATGAGACTCATCCCACACTTTCACCGAACCGGACATCACGGGTGATCCACGGACCAAACTCCCCCGGTTTTCCATGCAGTTCGGCACCGTACGTCCGATTGCTCCCCCAGCGTCCCCCACGTTTCCGACAGCCGCTCAACTACTCCACGACAAGGCTCTGACCGGGGTGGATGACGCTCGGGTCGCCGCCGATGGCGCCCTTGTTGTCGTCGTAGAGGGCCCGCCAGCCGCCGTCGACACCAAGGGAGTCGGCGATGGAGCCGAGGGTGTCGCCGTCGCGGACCGTGTAGGTGGAGCCCTCCTCGGCGCTGCTGCCGCGGTGCCGGCCGGTTCCGTCGGCGATGAGGGTGTTGGCACCCTTCGTCCCGTCGACGCTGCCGGTGTCGACGAGGGCGGAGGAGGCCGGGCCCTGCCGGTACTGGTCCGACTCGCCCCCCTTCGACCCTCGGGCCGACGAACTGCCGGACTTGTCGCCGGATTCCGTGGATCGGGCGGAATCGCCGCCGGAACGGGAATCGCCGGAGTCGTCCGAGGAATCCTTGGCCTTCTTGCCCGGGCTCGCGCTCGCCTTTCCGTCGGAGTCGTCGCCGGACTTCCCGGTGGACGTGCCGTCGGAATTCCCGGCGGACTTGCCGGAGGAAGAGGAATCGGACGAGCCGGACGAGGAGGACGACGAGTCGGACGAACCGGACGAGTTGTCCAGGCCGAGGTCGAGTCCGGAGTCGGAATCACCGGACTCGCCCGAGGAGCCCTTGCCGACACCCGTGTCGACGTCCGCGGAACCGGAGTCCTTGGAGAGGCCGGAGAGCGGGCCGCAGGTGGGCCAGGCGGCGACGCCCTCGGCGTCGAGGATCTTCTCCGCGACGGCGATCTGCTGCGAACGGCTGGCCTTGTCCGGGCTGGCCGCGTAGTCGAGGCCGCCGTAGTTGTTCCAGTCGTCCTGCGACAACTGGAGCCCGCCGTACAGGTTGTTGCCCGAGTCCGCGCTCCAGGAGCCGCCGCTCTCGCACTCCGCGACCTGGTCCCAGGTGGTACCGCTGGCGGCGCTCGCGCCGGTGGCACCGAGCAGGGGGATGGCGATGGCGGAGCCGGTCACGCCGGCCGCGACGAGGAGGGCCGGAGCCTGACGGGGGCGACGGTGACGACCGTTCCCGGAGAGCATGCGGAAGCCTTTCACGCGACAGCGGTGACCCAACGCGGCGGCCATGGGAACCGCCTTGTTGATGCGTGAACGTATAGCCAGAGCAACACCGGTTACAAGTTAATGCAGCGCAGATCACGTGAAGATCACAGAGCTGAGGAACTGTCACCTTTGCCTGGTCGTCCGTGTTTACGCGGAACCGATGCCGCCTCAATTCGGGACGGGTGCGAACTCCACGGGCAGCGTGCGCAATCCGCGCATGATGAGGCCTCCGCGCCACCGCAATTCGGTGGAATCCACCGCGAGTCGGAGGTCCGGCAGGCGGGTGAGGAGGGTGGCGAGCGCGGTCCGGCCCTCCAGGCGGGCGAGCGGCGCACCGAGACAGTAGTGGATGCCGTGGCCGTATCCCAGGTGTTGATTGTCACGGCGGGTGAGATCGAGCACGTCCGGGTCGGCGAACCGTTCCGGGTCGCGGTCGGCGGCCGCCAGGACGACGAGGACGGCGTCGCCGGCGGCGATGTCCTGGCCGCCGAGGGTCAGCGGGCGGGTGGCGAACCGCCAGGTGGCCAGCTCCACGGGGCCGTCGAAGCGCAGCAGTTCCTCGACGCCGGTCTCCAGCAGGCCCTGCTCCCCGGCGGCGAGCGAGTCGTGCAGCCGGGTGCGCTGCTCGGGGTGGGTGAGCAGGGCGTGGGTGCCGTTGCCGATGAGGTTGACGGTGGTCTCGAAGCCGGCGAAGAGCAGGATGAACGCCATCGCGGCGGCCTCGTTCTCGGTGAGGTGCTCGCCCTCGTCGGAGGCGCGGATGAGGCCGGAGATGAGGTCCTCGCCGGGGGCGGGCTCGGCGGGGAGCGCCTCGCGCTTGCGGTGGATGAGCTCGGCGAGGTAGCCGCGCATCTTCTTGACGGAGCGGGCGACGCCGCCGCGGGGGCCCCCTTGGTGGCGGATCATCATGCCGGCCCAGTCGCGGAAGTCGTCCTGGTCCTCGGGCGGGACGCCGAGGAGGTCGCAGATGGCGTAGATGGGGAGCGGGAAGGCGAACTCGTGGATCAGGTCGGCCTCGCCCCGGGCGGCGAAGCCGTCGATGAGGCGGTCCGTCAGCTCCTGGACGCGGGGGGCGAACTCGGCGACGCGGCGGGGGGTGAACGCGGTGCTGACGAGGCGGCGCAGGCGGGTGTGGTCCGGGGGGTCGATGTTGAGCAGATGGGTCATCAGCTCGGCCTTGCGTTCACCGGGGATGCCGGTTCTGCCGCGGGCGTGGGCGGGCTCGTCGTGGTGGGCGGGGTTCTTGGAGAGGTGGGGGTGGGCGAGGGCGCGGCGCGCGTCGGCGTAGCGGGTGACGAGCCAGGCCTCTACCCCGCTGGGGAGGCGGGTGCGGTGGGTGGGGGAGTGTTGGCGGAGCCAGGCGTAGGCGGGGTAGGGGTTCGCCGCGAACTCCCAGTCGAACAGGGTGGGCGCCGCCGGGGGCGGCGAGGGCTCGCCATGCATGGGGCGACCCTAGCGGCCCGGTGCCCCCCGGGCTTTCCTCGCCCCCGCCGCCCCTACCCGTCCCGTCCCTTCAAGGGGCTCCGCCCCTTGGACCCCGGACGCGCGGGTGGGTGGGGCTTCTCGCGCCCACGCGGCGGAGCCGCGAATCGACACAGTCCCGCGCCCCTGAAAGGGGCGCGGGGAACTGCGCGATCTTTTGGGGGTCCGGGGCGGAGCCCCCGGGGTCAGGTCCCAGCGCCCGACTCCGCCGCGCGGATCGCGTCGCGGTACGTGCGGGCCGCGGCGCGCAGCGCCGCCTCGGGGTCCACGCCGGCCGCCTCCGCCGACGCCGCGAGGGCGAGGAGCTCGTAGCCCACGCCCTCCCCCACCGGCAACGGCACCGCCAGCCCCGCCGTCCGCGCCCGCGAGGCCAGCTTGGCCGCGAGCGCGAGGCCCGGCTGCCCCACCGGCACCCCCTCCGTCACCGAGGCCCGCCGCTTCTCCTCCGCCTTCGTCCGCAGCCAGTGCGCCTTGACCTCCTCCGGCGTACTCGCCGTCTCCTCCCCGAAGACATGCGGATGCCGGTGGATCAGCTTCGCCACGATCCCCCCGGCGACGTCGTCGACGGAGAACGGCTCCTCCGCGTCCTCCTCCGCGATCCGCGCGTGGAAGACGACCTGGAGCAGCACGTCCCCCAGTTCCTCCCGCAGCTCCCCCCGGTTCCCGTCCTCGATCGCCTCGACCAGCTCGTACGCCTCCTCGATCGCGTACTTGGCCAGCCCCTCGTGCGTCTGCCGCGAGGACCACGGGCACTCGCGCCGGATCCGGTCCATGACCTGGACGAGGTCGAGGAGCCGGGCGCCGGGGAGGTCGTAGGAGGCGGGGAGCAGTTCGAGGTCGGGCATCCGGAACCGGCCGGAGCCGGCCAGCCGGGCCAGCCCGTCGGTCAGCCGCGGCTCGCCCTCGCCGGTCGCGACGACGACCACCGTCCGCCCGCCGGCGCACGCGTCGACCAGTTCACCGGCGTCCGGCGCGGCCTCGTCCACCACGACGCCGGCCTCCCGCAGATACGGCAGCTGCGGATGCGCGCCGTCCGCGCACAGCACCCGGTCGGCCGCGCGCAGCAGCTGCCAGGCGGGCCAGGACAGCAGCCCGGGGGCGACCCGGTGGCTGGTGGTGAGCAGGACTATGCGCCCGGGGGCGTCGGCCGCGGTGGCCTCGGGAGTGGTTGCGTTCACCCTCCGAACGTAACCCGTCAGGCCCCGGCCCGGCTCACGTCCTTCACCCAGGGCGTCTTGGCGTCGACCCGGCTGCTCTTCTGCACGTCCCAGCTGCCGTAGCGCGGGTTGATGTCGACGTCGAGCGCCTTGGAGGCGTCGGAGAGCGACTTCCAGAAAACGGCCTTGCCGGTGCTGGTGTTCATGTCGGCGCCGAGGGCCGCGGCCAGCTTCTGCGCCCGCACCTCCGTGCGCAGGCTCTCGTCGAGCCGCGCGGGCGCCACCCCGTACTGCCGCAGCCAGGCCGTGCGCAGCTCCTGGGCGCCGCCGGCCTGCTGCTCCAGGGAGGTGCGCATCGCCTGCACGTCCCGGTCGGTGACCGTGACGCCCGCGTCCTTCGCGGCCCGGTCCAGGACCCGGTCGAGGACGAGGGTGTGCAGGGTGTCCCGGGTGAGGCCGCTGGTGCGGGCGACCTCCTGGGCGTACTGGGTCTGGTCCCCGGTGGCGGCCCGCTGCGCGGTGCGCACCTCCTCCACCCTGTTCTCCAGCTGTGCGACCGTGATCCGCTGTCCGCCGACGACGGCCGCGGCACCGGGGTGCGAGTCGCTTCCGCAGGCGGTGAGGACGGGGGCCGCGAGAAGGGCGGCGCTGAGAGCGATCGCGGTGCGACGGCGGTGCAAGGGGGGCCTCCCGGAGGTTGTGCGCCAATGCACAAGGTCTTGCGGTGATCGATGGTAGGCAGTGGCCGGGCTGCGGCCAAGGCATTGGACCAACGATTCGCGACGACTTCGGGCACCGCCCGCCCGTACGAGAGGCAAACCGCACGACGGGCGGGCCGCTCACGGCACCGGAGCGGCCCGCCCACGGCGCCCTCCGGCCGTCAGCCCGTGATCGCCACCGGCGCGTCCCACGCGTCACGGTCGACCGTGATCGTGTAGGCGCCGCGCTTCTCCTTGCTGTTCACCATGTACTGGTGGGCCCGGCTGTGCGGGGTGTACTGGGTCCTGCCCCAGGGCCAGTCCGAGGTGGTGGTGTTCTTCTTGTCCCACAGCGCGTACCAGAGGTTGCCCGGCAGGTCCGTGCGGTCCTTGGCGGTGGCGACGGCCTTGGCGCTGGAGCTGGTGAAGCCGTAGTAGCCGGCCCGGTAGGTCTTGGCGTGCAGCGTCTTGTCGAAGGAGCGGACGTATGTGAGCACGGCGTCGTTGCACGACTTGTCGGCCGTGTCGTACGGCTCCATGTCCAGGTAGACGGGGCTGCCCTTCTTCATGCCGAGCGCGGACGCCTTGGCGACGGCGTCGGCCGCGTCCTTGGCGCCGAGGGACGTGGCGGTGGAGGCGGTGAGCTTCTCCGGGCTCGAGCCGGTCTGGCAGGGCGGCTGGGCGCCGACGTAGAGCGGGATGAGCTTCCAGCCCATCGCCGTGACCGACGTGACCCAGGAGGCGGTGAGGTTGGGCTGGGCGCAGCCGCGGTTCTTCCCGCCGACGTAGACGGCGGCGGCACCGTAGAAGCCGGTGTGCCAGGCCTTCATCGCGGACTTCGAGGGCGCGGCACAGGTGTCGAACGCGCGTCCGGTGTAGGTCTTCTGCGCGGGCCACGTCGTGGCGGCCATGGAGGTCTGGGCGGCGATCCCCGCCCCCGCGACGACGACGGCGCCGGCCACGCCCCAGGCGATGTATCTGCGCTTCTTGGACTGCCGGTGACGGCTGCTGCTGACCATGACGATCCCCACCCCTGAGTAACAGAACGAAGGGAAAATAACAGGTCAGTGCGGGGCCTGCCGCACTGCCGTCCGGCGTCGGCCGCGGACCCGTGGCGCCCGGGACTCGCGTCAGCCGCGGACCTGCCCCAGCCACTGGAGCGTCCGGCGGACCTCCGCGGCCAGGGGGTGGCCCGGGCCGTGCTGCCGCTCGACGTCGGCCAGGAGGCGGCCCAGGATGTCGTGCGCGGCGCCGCGGTCGCCGAGCGCGAGCAGCAAGTGTCCGATGCGGCGCCGGAGTTCGAGCGCGGTCGCGGGGTCGCCGCCGACGTACCTGTTCTCGTAGTACGGCAGCAGCGCGCGGTACTCGGCGAGCGCCGCGGCGGGTTCGCCGAGCTGTTCGAGGCACTGGGCGGCCTCGTAGCGGAACCGCAGCGACTGGGTGTCGGCCTGGCCGGCCTCGGCGGCGCGTTCGTCGGCGAGGCGGCGCAGTTCGGGCAGGGCGCGGCGGTACTGCCCGTCGTCCATGAGCGTGGCCGCGTACTGCTTGCGCAGGGTGCGGACGACGGGTGAGTGCTCGCCGTGCTCGGCGGCGGCGGCCGGGAGGATCGAGCCGAGGATGTCGACGGCCTGGGTGATGCGGCCCTCGCCGAGCAGCCGCTTGACCTCGTCGACGGCGCCCGCGACATCGGGCTTCTCGACGTTCTCGGCGACGGACGTGGCGGGCTGCGGCTGGGGTGCGGGGGTGCGCGCGCGGTCCGGCCAGGGGGCGTGCGGACGCAGGAAGGGGCGCGTGGGGTCGAGCGGGGCGCCGGTGGGCAGGCCGCGCGCCGGGAGCAGGGACAGCAGCGCCTCGTACGTCTCCTGCGCGGAGGCGGGCCGGTGCATCGGGTCCTTGGCGAGCAGCCGCAGCACCAGCGCCTCCATTGCCTCGGGGACCTCCGGGCGCAGCCGGCGCACGGGCAGCGGCGGCTCGTAGAGATGGCGGTGGAGGACGCCGAGGGCGGTGGTGCCGGTGAACGGCACGTTGCCGCTGAGGAGTTCGTGCATCAGCACGCCGAGCGCGTACAGATCGGTGTACGGGCCCACCGCGCCGCCCATCGCCTGCTCGGGCGCCATGTAGGCGGGGCTGCCGATGGGCGAACCGGTGTGGGTGAGGCGGGTGGTGTCGGTGTCCATGACGTGCGCGACGCCGAGGTCGAGCACGGTGACCGTGCCGTCCTGCTTGACCATCACGTTCCGCGGCTTGAGGTCCCGGTGGATGATCGGCACGGCGTGCACCGCGGAGAGCACGGCGCACAGCTGCGCGGCGACGGCGGCCACCCACTGCCAGGGGTAGGGGTCGTGCTCGGCGAGGTGGTCGGCGAGGTCGGCGCCGTCGACGTACTGCATGACGAGGAACAGTTCCTCGCCCTCGCTGCCCGCGTCGTGCACCGTGACCAGGCCGGGGTGGTCGACCTGGGCGGTGACCCGGCACTCGCGCACGAACCGGCGGCGCAGTTCGTCGGCCTCCTGGCCCGCGACCTTGTCGGGCCGCAGCAGTTTGACCGCCACCCGCCGGTCGAGGCGGCGGTCGTACGCCGTCCAGACCTGGCCCATGCCGCCCTGCCCGATGAGGGTGGACAGCTCGTAGCGGTTGGCGACGATCCGCCCGGTTCCGGTGCCGGTGCCCGTGCCGGGGGTGGCCACACTCACCTGTCACCCTCCTGCTTGCGCAGGTAGTCGCTGAGTTCGTCCAGTTCGGCGCGGACCTGGTCGATCCGGGCCGGTCCCGGCCGGCCCGCGGCGCTCTCGGCGGAGCTGGGTACCGGCGTGGACGAGGGACCGGAGGGGTACGGGGGCTGCGGCGCCGGTGCGGGCACCGGCCCCGGGGCGGCCTGGGTGGCGGCGTACGGCTGCGGCGGCACGGGCCGGGGCGCGTACGGCTGCTGCGGCGGGGCCGGGTAGCCGTAGCCCTGCCGGGGTCCGGGCGGGTACACCGCGCCGGTCTGCGGTACCGGTCCGTACAGCGGGGAGTGCCTGCGCCGCATGTCGAAGAGGATGTAGTAGGTGCCGCTGCCCGCGCCGAGGAGCAGCAGGACGATGATCCCCACGTCGGTGAGCGGGTTCGACTCCGGGAGCGAGCCGACGACGGCGAAGCAGGTGATGATCAGCGGCACGCTCACCACCGCGAACAGCCAGTCCCGCGAGCGGCGGCTGAGCACGGCGATGCGGAACAGCGGCAGGAAGGCGAGCAGGCCGATGGAGAAGAAGCTGCCGAAGAAGACCAGCACGCGAATGGCTATGACCGAGCCCCGGGTGCGGGCGGGCGGCTGCATGCCGTGGCCGTACATGACTGCTCCTGGGACCGGGTGGGATACGGACGGACGGTACGGGTTGCGGAATCAGAGCGTATAACCCGCCTCGGACAACCGGTCACGGGTTACGCGTAACCGTTGTGCCACCGATGGGCTTCGCACTCCCCCGCGCCCCCTGGCGGGCCGTCACTCCGGCAGCAGGCTCCCGTCGGTCAGTCCGTCGTGCATCCCGCGCACGAGCTGGGCGCCGAGGCGGCCCGCCTGCCGCAACTCCGCCTCGAACCGGGCCAGTTCGCGAAAGCGTAGGCCGTAGGGGCGCTGCTGTTCCAGTGGCAGCCGGGGCAGTTGCAGCCGGCGCACGTCGAGCCGGGCCGAGGTGGAGGCATAGCTGCTGGCCTGGCGGTGGTTGGCGCTGCCGCGCAGGAACCCGGCGAGGAACCAGGGGTCGAGGGCGGCGGGGTCGGGCCGCAGCAGGGTGAGATTGCGGCCGAGCGCGGCGCCGGCGGTCGCCTCGTCGACGACGCGGGCGACCGGGCCGCCGCCGAGCACCGGGACGACGACGTCCCCGGCCGCCAGGAGCACTGGTTCCTCCGTGGCGTCCGGGAGGGTGCCCGAGGGGGCGTCGCCGGCGAGGACGTCGTGGTCGGTGAGCACGCGCGCGTGGGGGCCGCCGGTGCCCCCGGTGCGCAGCACCAGGGCGCCGCCGCGGGCGAGTTCGCCGACGGTGGTCAGCGGCCAGCGCGCGGGTTCGGCGCTGCCGGCGGCGGGCGGGGTGAGGTCGGCGGTGAGCCGCAGGGTCTGGCCGAGGCGCGCGCGGACCTCGGTGAGGTGTGCGGCGCCGCCGGCCGGGGCGGGCGGCGGCAGATGGCGGGCGGGGGCCAGATCGACGTCGTCGTCCAGGAGTTCGACGACGGGCAGCGCGCGGCTGACGCCGGGCCGCTCCTCGGCGGCGCCGGTGCGGTCGAAGCCGCGCCAGGTCTCCAGGACGGCCTCGCGCACCGCCTGCCAGTCGGGACCGCCGCGCCCCTCGGCGGCGGCCGCGCCGGTGTCCACGAGCAGCACCCGCGGCTGGGCGGGCGCCCGGTCGGGGCGGCGCAGCACCCACAGGTGCAGCGGGATGCCGTGCGGCGGCGCCGCCCCGACGGGCAGCGCGACCACCGCGCGCAGGGTGCCGCGGCGCAGCAGGTCGGCGCGGATGCGGCGGCCGGAGCGGCGGGAGGCGGCGGCGGGCGGCATCAGCAGCACGGCGGTGCCGCCGTCCTTCAGCCGGGCAAGCGCGTGCTGCACCCAGGCCAGTTCGGACTCGGTGCGGGCCGGGAAGCCGTACTCCCAGCGCGGGTCGTAGGCGAGCTCCTCGTGGCCCCAGTTGCGCTCGTTGAACGGCGGGTGGCACAGCACGACGTCGGCCCGGAGGCTGTCGTACGCGTCCGCCCGGATGCTGTCGCCCGCGGCGGCGCGGACGACCGCGCGGCCGTGCAGGGCGAGCCGCAGTGCGGTGAGCGCCGCGAGTTCGGGGGCGGCGTCCTGGCCGTACAGGGTCTGCTCGGGCGCGGGGGCGACGGCGCGCAGCAGGGCGCCGGTGCCGCAGGCGGGGTCCAGGGCGGTGCGGGCGGGCCCGGCCAGCTCGGCCATCAGGGCGGCGAGGCCGGCCGGGGTGAGCGTGTACTGGCGCGGGCCCGCGTCCAGGTGCCGGCCGAGCAGGAACTCGTACGTCTGCCGGGCGCCCAGTTCGGCGGCGAGGTCGACGGTGGAGCGCAGCAGCGGGGCGGACGGGCGCAGCGCGGCGGCGTCGGGGACGCGGACGGCGGGGGTGCGCAGGGCGCCGAAGCGGGCGGTGAGCACCTGTTCGAGGTGGCCGGGCAGGAGGCGGGCGAGCCGGTCGTCGGAGCCGGCGGAGATCTCCAGCCAGACGGTGGGCCGGGCGTGAATGAGCAGCAGGACGCAGCCGGCGTGCAGGAGGCCGGTGACGGGGCCCTCCGGGTGGCCGGCGAGCTGCTGCCAGACCCGCTCGCGCAGCGGGACCTCGGCGAGTTTTCCCTGGCCGCGCAGCCATTCCTCGACCTCGGCGAGGGCGAAGGCGGGGCTGGTCTCGGTGCCGCCGACGGGCTTGGGGAAGTCCGCGTGACGGCGGCGCCAGTTGCTGACGGCGGCGCGGCCGACACCCGCGAGCCGCGCGATACCGGCGGCGGTCACCTCTGTGGCGTTGTCCTGCACGAGACCCCCACTCTCCTCGGCCTCCGGCCGTCTGTGGCGCCGATGATACCGACGCGTCCGTAAGACCGGCATTCACGGCCGTGTACACACTCCCTGATGAGATTCTGGTTGACTCGGTTCACAAGCTCTGCTGTGATTGACCCCGCAACGGGCGACCGCCGGAGGGGGGCGGTCGCCCGTGTCCGGACAACAGAGGGGGAGGAAGATCACCATGGGCATGAAGGGCAAGATCGCGCTGGGTGTGGTCGTCGGAGTCGTCGTCATCGGCGTCGTCTCGACCGCCGGCGGGGGCGACGACGGCGACAGCGGCAAGGGCACGTCGGCGTCGGCGAAGCAGGACTCCGGTGCCGGTTCCGGCAAGGGGGACGCCAAGAAGGCCGACGCCGAGAAGAAGGCGGCGTTCAGCGGCGACGGCACCTATCAGGTCGGCAAGGACGTCAAGCCGGGCACCTACCGCACCACCGGCAACACGGACGACATGTGTTACTGGGAGCGCGCCAAGGACGCCTCCGGCGACATGGACTCGCTCCTGGCCAACGACAACGTCACGGGCTCGAGCTACGTGACGGTCAAGGCGAGCGACAAGCTCTTCAAGTCCGAGGGCTGCCACGACTGGGAGACGGTCGACCCGAAGGCCGAGGGCAAGCCCGCCACGGCCGGCTTCAAGGGCGACGGCGGCATGCTCCGCGTGGGCGTCGACATCGCCCCGGGCACCTACCGCTCGACCGGCAACACCGACGACCAGTGCTACTGGGAGCGCGACAAGGACGCCCTCCACGGCATGGAGTCCATCCTCGCCAACGACAACGTCACGGGCACGGCGGTCGTGACGATCGGCTCGGGGGACGCCTACTTCAAGACCGCGGGCTGCGCGGACTGGAAGAAGGCGGGCTGAGGACGGCTCCCTCCCGCTCGGCGCCGGCCGGCACCCCCAGTGCCGGCCGGCGTCGTCGTCAGCCGGCGTCGTTGTCAGCCGGCGTGGAAGCGGGACGGGGCCTTGGTGGGGTTGCCGCCGGTGGGCAGTTTCTGGCCGGGGCAGGTCGAGAGGACCTTCTTCATCGCGGACTTCTCCGCCGACGTCACCCACAGGCCGTACTTCTTCTTCACCGCGACCTGCGCGGCGACATACGTGCAGCGGTACTTCTTGTACGGCGGCAGCCAGGTCGCGGTGTCGCCGTCGCCCTTGCTGCGGTTGGGCGTGGCGCCCACCGCGAGCAGGTTGAGCGGGTCATTGGCCAGCGCTATCCGCTTCGCCGGGTCCCAGTACTTGGCGCCCTTCTGCCAGGCGTCGGACAGCGCCACGAGGTGGTCGATGTCCACCTGGCTGCGGCCCCGGGTGAACGTCACCGCCTTCCCGCTGTACGGGTCGGGGTCCAGCTCGCCCGAGGCGACCTTGCAGTCCCCGTCGCCGTACTTCACGTCCTCCAGGTCCCGGCGCAGGATGTCGTCCCGGGTGTCGCAGCTGTTGGAGTCGGTGTCGGCCCAGGCGCTGCCGAAGCGTTCCCTGCTGTAACCGGTCTTGGGCGCCCTGCCCTTGACGGTCAGCGCGTCGGCGGCGGCGAGGGCGCTGCCGTGCGCGGCCGCCGTCTCCTTCGGCTGCTGGCCCGGGGAGCCCGTCCCCGTGTCGTCCACCTTGCAGCCGCTCACGGTGGCCAGTGCCAGGGCGACGACCGCGACCCCACCCCTCCATCGCCTCACGGGACGTCCTCCCCTTGCTCCGCGTTGATGTGCGCACGTTCAGCCGTGCGCTTCCACCGTAGCGAGCGCGGTGTCATGCGCATACCACCACTCAACGGGCAACAGGTGCACGCCGGGCGTATCGTCGGTGGTGAGGCACCTGCACGTCCCTCCTCCGGAAGGAGCCTCTGGATGGGTATCTTCGACCGATTCAAGAGCGCGGCGCAGAGCAGCAAGGGCCGGAAGATGTCCGAGAAGATGTCGGACCAGGCGGAGCGTCGTGTGAACGACAAGACCGGCGGGAAGTACACCGACCAGGTCGATCAGGCCCAGCAGCAGATGGAGGACCGGCTGGGCATGAAGCGGGACGAGTCGTAGCCGGCGGGTTACGACATCGATCGGGTCCGTCCGCCTCGGGATTCCCCTTGGCGGGCGGACCCTTCGCCTCGGGCGCGGCCCCGTCACACTCCCCTCTTACGAGTCCAGCACCGACGTCAGGAACTCGCCCACCCACGACAGCAGTTCTCGTCCGACCAGCGGCTTGCCGCCGATCTTGGCCGTCTTGGGGCGGGGGATCAGGATCTGGTGGGTGGCCGGCTTGAGGACCGCGCCCGGGTAGAGGCGCTTGACGCGTAGTTCCTGGGACTCGCGCAGGTCCACCGGGGCGAAGCGGATGTTGGTGCCCTGGAGGACGATCTCGCCGACGCCGCACGCGCGGGCGAGCATGCGCAGGCCCGCGACCAGGAGCAGGTTCTCCACCGGCTCCGGCAGCTTGCCGTAGCGGTCGACGAGCTCCTCGCGCACGGAGGCGACGTCCTCCTCCGTGTTGACGGAGGCGATCGCCCGGTAGGCCTGCAACCGCAGCCGCTCGCCGGGGGCGTAGTCGTGCGGGACGTGCGCGTCGACCGGGAGCTCGATCTTGACCTCCAGCGGCGGCTCCTCCTCCACGCCGCCCTCCAGCGAGGCCCGGTAGTCCGCGACCGCCTCGCCGACCATGCGGACGTACAGGTCGAAGCCGACGCCCGCGATGTGCCCGGACTGCTCGCCGCCGAGCAGGTTGCCGGCGCCGCGGATCTCCAGGTCCTTCATCGCCACGTACATGCCCGCACCCATCTCGGTGTGCTGGGCGATCGTCGCGAGCCGCTCGTGCGCGGTCTCCGTGAGCGGCTTCTCCGGCGGGTAGAGGAAGTAGGCGTACCCGCGCTCGCGGCCCCGGCCCACCCGGCCGCGCAGCTGGTGGAGCTGGCTGAGGCCGAAGTTGTCGCCGCGCTCGACGATGAGGGTGTTGGCGTTGGAGATGTCGATGCCGGACTCGACGATCGTCGTCGAGACGAGGACGTCGGACCGCTTCTCCCAGAAGTCGACGACCACCTGTTCGAGCGCCTGCTCCGACATCTGCCCGTGCGCGGTGGCGATGCGCGCCTCGGGGACGATCTCGCGCAGCCGGGCCGCCGCACGGTCGATGGACTCCACCCGGTTGTGGATGTAGAAGACCTGGCCCTCGCGCAGCAGCTCACGGCGGATCGCCGCGCCGATCTGCTTCTCCTCGTACGGTCCGACGAAGGTGAGCACCGGGTGGCGCTCCTCCGGGGGCGTGGTGATCGTGGACATCTCGCGGATGCCGGTGACCGCCATCTCCAGGGTTCGGGGGATCGGGGTCGCGGACATCGTCAGCACGTCGACGTTGGCGCGCAGCTTCTTCAGCTGCTCCTTGTGCTCGACGCCGAAGCGCTGCTCCTCGTCGACGATGACCAGGCCGAGGTCCTTGAACTTCGTCTCGGAGGAGAACAGCCGGTGGGTGCCGATGACGACGTCCACCGAGCCCTCCCGCAGCCCCTCCAGGACCGCCTTCGCCTCGGTGTCCGTCTGGAAGCGGGAGAGCGCCTTCACACTGACGGGGAACTGGGCGTAGCGCTCGGAGAACGTGCCGAAGTGCTGCTGCACCAGCAGCGTGGTGGGGACGAGGACGGCAACCTGCTTGCCGTCCTGGACCGCCTTGAACGCGGCCCGCACCGCGATCTCCGTCTTGCCGTAGCCGACGTCGCCGCAGATCAGCCGGTCCATCGGGACCGACTTCTCCATGTCGTCCTTGACCTCGGCGATTGTGGTGAGCTGGTCCGGGGTCTCGGCGTACGGGAAGGCGTCCTCCAGCTCGCGCTGCCAGGGCGTGTCGGCGCCGAACGCGTGTCCGGGCGCGGCCATGCGCGCGCTGTACAGCTTGATGAGGTCCGCGGCGATCTCCTTGACCGCCTTCTTGGCGCGCGCCTTGGTCTTCGTCCAGTCGGCGCCGCCGAGCCGGTGCAGGGTGGGGGCCTCGCCGCCGACGTACTTGGTGATCTGCTCCAGCTGGTCGGTGGGGATGTAGAGGCGGTCGCCGGGCTGGCCGCGCTTGGCGGGGGCGTACTCGACGACCAGGTACTCGCGGGTGGCGCCCTGCACGGTGCGCTGCACCATCTCGATGTAGCGGCCCACGCCGTGCTGCTCGTGGACGATGTAGTCGCCCGCCTCCAGGGTGAGCGGGTCGATGGTCTTGCGGCGCCGGGCGGGCATCCGGGCGCCCTCGCGGCCGGCCGCTTTCTGCCCGGTCAGGTCGGTCTCGGTGAGGACGGCGAGCCGGAGCGCGGGGTCGACGAAGCCGTGGTCGATGCAGCCGCACGCCACGTGGACGACGGACGGGGAGATCTCGCCGAGGTCGACGTCGAGCCGGGCCGCGACGCCCTCGCCGCCGAGCACCTCGACCGTGCGGGAGGCGGGGCCCTGGCCCTCGGTGACGAACACCGTGCGCCAGCCGTCGGCGAGCCAGCCCTTGGTGTCGGCGAGCGCCTTCGCGGTGTCGCCGCGGTAGGTCTCGGGGGCGTGCATGCCGAGCTTGAGGGTGTCGGCGTCCAGGTCGAGGTCGGCGGCGAACGGGGAGACCGACCACCACATCATGTCCAGCTCGCGGGCCCGGTCCCGGACGTCGGCGAGCGACCACAGGGAGGCGGCGTCCACGTCGATCGGCGCCTCGCCCCCGCCGGCCGTGGCCGCCCAGGACGCCTGGAGGAACTCCTGCGAGGTCGCCACCAGGTCCGCCGAGCGGGTGCGGACCCGCTCGGGGTCGCAGACGACGGCCATCGTGCCCTTGGGCAGCACGTCGAGCAGGAGTTCCATGTCGTCGACGAGGACGGGCGCGAGGGACTCCATGCCCTCCACGGCGATGCCCTCGGCGATCTTCCCGAGGAGTTCGCCCAGCTCGGGGTGTTCCTCGGCGAGCGCGGCGGCCCGCTGCCGTACGTCGTCGGTGAGCAGCAGTTCGCGGCAGGGGGGCGCCCACAGGCCGTGCTCGGCGACCTCCAGGGAGCGCTGGTCGGCGACCTTGAAGTAGCGGATCTCCTCGACGTCGTCGCCCCAGAACTCGATGCGCAGGGGGTGTTCCTCGGTGGGCGGGAAGACGTCCAGGATGCCGCCGCGAACGGCGAACTCGCCGCGCTTCTCCACCAGCTCGACGCGGGAGTACGCGGCGGCGGCCAGGGCGGCGACGACCTCGCCGAGATCGGCGGTCTGGCCGCTGCGCAGCGCCACCGGGACGAGGTCGCCCAGGCCCTTGACCTGCGGCTGGAGCACGGAGCGCACGGGGGCGACGACCACGGAGACCGGGCCGGTCTCGGGGTCGTCGGTGCGGGGGTGCGCGAGGCGGCGCAGGACGGCGAGGCGGCGGCCGACGGTGTCGCTGCGGGGGCTGAGGCGCTCGTGCGGGAGGGTCTCCCAGGAGGGGTACCCCACGACGCCCTGCGGAGGCAGGAGCGTGCGCAGCGCGGCGGCGAGGTCCTCGGCCTCGCGGCCGGTGGCGGTGACGGCGAGGACGGGCCGGCCGGTGTCGCGGGCGAGGGCGGCGACGGTGAAGGGGCGCGCGGCGGGCGGGCCGACGAGGTCGACGTGCATGCGGTTGCCGTCGGTGGCGGCGGTGACCGCCTCCGCGAGGGCGGGGTCCTTGACGACGGCGTCGAGCAGACCGTGCAGGCTCATGAAGAACTTTCCATCCATCCCGGCTGAGGAGGCCGCCGCGGGGGGCGGTGTGCAACGCGAACGACCCGACACGCGGGGCGGGCCGGGGGACCTTCCCAGGGTACGTCGCCCCTACGGGGGCCACCGCCCGGTTTCCCCGCCCCCGCCGCCCCCGCCCTGCCCGTCCCCGGGTGCCGCAGCCGAACGGCGAGCCCGGAGTCGCAGAGGGCCACCTCTCGACTCCGGGCTCGCCGTACCCCCGTACAACCGGCGGCGGCTACTCCGTGGCGATCGCGTTCAGGACGTTCATCCGGCCCGCGCGGAACGCCGGGACCAGGGCCGCGAAGAGGCCCACGAACGCCGAGCCGATGAAGACGCCTGTGATCGTCGGCCAGGGGATGTCCAGGACCTTCAGGCCCTCCAGGGCCAGGAGCTGCTGGGCCGTGGCGCCCCAGCCCATGCCCAGGCCCAGGCCGAGGAGCGCGCCGAAGAGGGCGATCACGACCGACTCCAGGCGGATCATCCGGCGCAGCTGTCGCCGCGAGAGGCCGATCGCCCGCATCAGGCCGATCTCCCGCGTGCGCTCCACCACCGACAGCGCCAGCGTGTTGACCACGCCGAGGACCGCCACGATGATCGCGAGCGCCAGCAGCCCGTAGATCAGGTTCAGGAGCTGGCCGATCTGGTCCTTCAGTTCCTGCTTGTAGTCGGTCTGGTCGCGGACCGTGTACTGCGGGAAGTCGTGCAGCTCCGCCTTGAGCGCCTTGTACGCGGCGTCCTGCTGCCCGTCCTTCGCCGTGCCGAAGAGCAGCATGTCCAGCGGCATCCGCTTGGCGGGCACGTACTTGCGCACGGTGTCGATGGACGTGTACATCGCGCCCTTGTCGATCACCACGTCGTCGCTGGTGATGGCCCGCACGGTCAGCGCCGCGGTGGCGCCGTCGTGGAAGTCGACCTTCATCTTCGAGCCGAGGTGGATCCCGTGGTCCTCGGCGAACTTCTCGTGGACGGACATCGAGTCCGGCTTGTACGCGTCGGCGATGTCGCCGGCCACCGTCTTGGTGCGCAGATCCTGCGCGTACGTCGGGTCGGCGGCCGTGATGGCGGTGTCCTTGAGGGTCGCGCCGTCGGGCATGGTGTAGTCCGCCTCCGTCACCCGGTACTCGGTGACCCGCTCCAGCTCCGGCACCGACTTGACGGCCTTCACCGCCTCGGGCGTGATCCGCTGCCCGCTGTCGGACTGGATGATGAAGTCCGTGCCGACGGTCTTGTCGAGCTGGTCCGTCGCCGAGGCGACCATCGAGGAGCCGACCACCGACAGGCAGGCCACCAGGGCGAGCCCGATCATCAGGGCCGCGCCGGTCGCCCCCGTGCGGCGCGGGTTGCGCAGCGCGTTGCGCTCGGCCATCCGGCCGACCGGCCCGAACATCCGCAGCAGCACCGCGCCCAGGACCCGCACCACCCCGCTCGCCAGCAGCGGACCGATGACGACGAAGCCGATGAGCGAGAGCACCACGCCGAGCCCCAGCCACAGCGACCCCTCGGTCGCCTTGGCCGCCGACCCGGCCGCGTACAGCGACGCCACGCCGCCGCCGGTGAGCAGGACGCCGAGGACGGCCCGGACGCGTCCGGCGCGGGCGTCCGCCGGGGCCCCGGCGTCCCGCAGCGCGGCCATCGGCGAGACCTTGCCCGCCCGCCGGGCCGGCAGATACGCGGCGAGGACGGTGACGATGACGCCGAGCGCGATCCCGGCCACCGGCGTGGTCCAGGCGACGGTCAGGTCGTCGGTGGACAGTTCCATGCCCACCGCGCCCATGACCTTCATCAGCCCGACCGCGATGCCGACGCCCGCCCCGACCCCGAGCACGGAGCCGAACACGCCCAGCAGCAGCGCCTCGACCAGCACCGACCGGTTGACCTGCTTGCGCGAGGAGCCGATGGCCCGCATCAGCCCGATCTCCCGGGTGCGCTGGGCGACGAGCATGGAGAACGTGTTGATGATCAGGAAGATCCCGACGAGGAAGGCGACCCCGGCGAAGCCGAGCATCGCGTACTTCATGACGTCCAGGAAGCTGCCGATCTCGTTCTGGTTGGCGTCGGAGACCTCCTTGGCGGTCTGCACCTTGTAGCCGGTGCCGAGCGCGCCCGCGACGTTCTTCTTCAGCGCCGCGTCGCTCACCCCGGCGGCCGCCGTCACGTTGACGGTGGTGTAGACGCCGCTCTCGCCGACCAGCGTCCTCTGCGCGGTCGCGGTGTCGAAGTAGAAGATCGCGGCACCGGGGTTGGTGACGGTGAACGCGGCGAACCCGGAGATCTTCGCCGGGTGCGTGCCCACCGCGCTGATCACGGAGATCTCGTCGCCGAGCTCGAGATGGTGCTTGTCGGCGGTGTCGGCGTCCACCATGATCTGGTCCGCGCCCTTGGGCGCCGCCCCGTCGGTGATCTTCATGGTGCGGGCGTCGTTGCCGTTCCAGCTGCCGACGATGGTCGGCGCGCCGCTGGTGGGCGACAGGCTGTCCTTGTCGGCGTCGACGACGGTCACCGAGGACGAGAACACCGTGCCCTCGGCCGACTTCACGCCGTCCGCGCCGCGCACCCTGCCCAGCACGGAGGCCGGCAGGACCGGCGGCTTCCCGGTGTCGGAGGTGGTCTCACCGCTGTCGGAGGCCTCCTTCGGGGAGACCGTCACGTCGGAGGAGGTCGCGGCGAACAGCTTGTCGAACGTCGTGTTCATCGTGTCGGTGAAGACGAGCGTGCCGCACACGAACGCCACCGACAGCAGGACCGCCACGGCCGACAGCGCCATGCGTCCCTTGTGCGCGAAGAAGTTGCGCATCGAGGTCTTCAGGACGGTCATGACGTGCGCCCCCGGGCGTCGAAGTCCTTCATGCGGTCCAGGACCTGCTCGGCGGTGGGCTGCCGCATCTCGTCGACGATGCGGCCGTCGGCGAGGTACAGCACCCGGTCCGCGTACGAGGCCGCCACCGGGTCGTGGGTGACCATCACGATGGTCTGGCCCAGCTCGTCGACGGAGGTGCGCAGGAAGCCGAGGACCTCCGCGCCGGCCCGGGAGTCCAGGTTTCCGGTCGGCTCGTCACCGAAGATGATCTCGGGGCGGGCGGCCAGCGCCCGGGCCACGGCGACGCGCTGCTGCTGGCCGCCGGAGAGCTGGCTGGGACGGTGCTTGAGCCGCTCGGCCAGGCCGACGGTCTCCACGACCCGGTTCAGCCACGCCTTGTCCGCCTTGCGGCCCGCGATGTCCATGGGCAGCGTGATGTTCTCCAGCGCGTTCAGCGTCGGCAGCAGGTTGAACGCCTGGAAGATGAACCCGATCCGGTCCCGGCGCAGCTGCGTCAGCTTCTTGTCCTTCAGACCGGTTATCTCGGTGTCGTCCAGGTAGATCTGACCCTCGGTCACGGTGTCGAGACCGGCGAGGCAGTGCATCAGGGTGGACTTGCCGGACCCCGAGGGGCCCATGATCGCGGTGAACTGGCCGCGGGCGATGTCCACGTCGACGCGGTCGAGCGCGACGACGCGGGTCTCCCCGGAGCCGTACGCCTTCACGACCTGCCGCGCCCGCGCGGCAACGGCCGTACGCCCTCCAGTACCCCCGTGCCTGGGAATGGTCACAGCCGATGTCACGGTATGTCTCCTATATGGGTCTGCGAATGTGCGCGGTGCGACGCGCGAAGCGGTGCGGTGGTGAGGTGACCGACGGGCGGTGCGGTGCGTGGCCCGAAGCGGTACGACCATGAGTCTGGCGCCGGTGCCCCCTCGGGCGCGCTGGTGCCGAGCCCCCTCTTCCCCTGGGGAAAACCCCACCCCCTTGCCTGCGGTCCGTACGACCCCCCGTACGTCCCGCCCGCTCCCCAGCGGCGTAAAGCCAGCCTAAGGAACAGCGGTGTCCTTCCTCGTCCTCCGCCGGGACGACTGTGCCCCCACCCCTACTACGGAGGATCCCCTAGGGGCCGTCCACCCGTCGGTGGAGTCACCGCTCCACCCCCCGGGCCTCGCTCACCCTCCCCTGAGCGCCAGCAGGCTGGCCCTGACCTGGTCGATCCGGGCCCGTACGTCGTCCCACCGCTCCCCGTGCTCCCGCAGCACCCGCTCCGTGTCCCGCGCGATCTGCTCCTCGCGGGCCCTGGCCTCGGCCACCAGTTCCTCCGCCCGCGTCCGCGCCGCCGCCTCCTCGCGCTCGGCGTCCTCCGCCGCCCGGGCCAGCGCCCGTTCCGCCTCCGCGAGGCCCGCCTCGGCCTCGGCCGTCCGTTCCGCGCAGCGCGCGTCCAGTTCCGCCGTCCGCTCGGCGGCGGCCCGGTCGACCTCGGCGAACCGCTCCGCCCGCTCGCGCTCGCGGTCGTCCAGCAGCGCCTGGGTCCGCTCCCGGGCCTCCCGCATCGCCGCGAGGGACTCGCCGCGGCCCGCCTTCACCTCGCGCCGGGCGGCGATCCGCACCTCGTCGGCCTCCGCGCGGGCCGCCGCCAGCCGCCGTCCGGCCTGCTCCTCGGCCTCGGCCAGCACCCCGTCGGCGTACGCCCGCGCGGCCTCGGCGATGCGCCGGGCCGCCGCCTCGGCCTCGGCGGCCAGCCGCTCCGCCTCCCGGCGCCCGGACTCCCGTACGGCCTCGGCCTCCTCGCGCACGGACTCGAACAGCCGTCGCGCGCCCTCGCCGAGGCTCTCGTACGTCTGCGGGGCCAGGCCGGCCACCGCCTCCCGCAGCGGCGCCAGCTCCTCGTCCATCTCCCGGGCCAGCACGGTCAGCCGCGCCGCCCGTTCCCAGGCGGCGTCGCGGTCCCGCGAGAGGTGCCCGACGAAGGCGTCGACCCGGTCGGGACGGTAGCCGCGCCGCACGACGTCGAACTCGTACGGCACCGCCGGCGGACCGCTCAGGCTGCTCACTGGGGAACTCCTCTCCGCCCGACCCACCTGACAAGATGACGAACGGGAAATCAGAAATGATTCCGCACGTATCTGGCGCATATCTTGGTGGATCGGACGGAGACGGGGACAACGCGACACTCCGGGGAGAAGGGTCGCAAAGGGGCGCGTGGCGGCACGACGAAGGGCCGGGCGGGGGCGCACGAGTCGTACGCCCCCACCCGGCCCTGACGCGACGTCAACCGCGTGTGGACGGGGTGCGGTCAGCTCACAGCAGGCCGTCCCACATCTGCTCCAGCAGCACCGACCACCAGCTCTCCGGCGAGTTCAGCGCCGCCGGGTCCAGCGCGGCGAGCTGCGCCTGGAAGTCGACGGTCCAGCGGCCCGCCTGCTCCTGGTTCAGGCCGTAGCGCAGCCGCCACATCCGCCCGAGGAGGGCGAGGCAGCGCGCGAACTCCGGCAGCCCCGTGTTGACGAACTGCGGCGGTGCGGACTGCCCGTTCGGGCCCGCCTCCACCGGCACCGCGACGATGTTCGCCGTGCCGTACTGCACGCAGAGCGCCTTGCCGAAGTCGCTGCCCATCACGAGGTACGAACCGGCGTCGGCGGCCGGGCGCACCCCGCGCTCCTGCGCCAGCTCCGCCAGCGTCGGGACGGGACGGCCCGGCTGGGCCTGCGCCCAGAAGAACGGGCCCATGTCGACCGGGAGCCCCGCCACGACCAGCGTGTGCGCCACGACCGGCGGGACGCCCTGGCGGGAGACCGCCGTCTGGTCGAAGCGGAAGACGCCGGGGCCGAAGGCCGCGGCCAGCTCCTGTGCGATGCCCTCCGGGGGGATCGGCGGGGCGGGCGGCACCGGCGGGATCGGCGCCCGCACCGGGGCGGGGCGGGCGGGGCCGTCCGCGACCTGGTGCAACTCCCCCTGGTGCGCGAGGAGTTGCCGCATGCCCTGTTGACGGGAGGCGTGGTCGGTGCCGTACGGGGCGATGGAGGTGATCCGGGCGTTGGGCCACTGCTCGCCGATCATCCGGGCGCAGTAGGCGCCCGGGAGGTGGCAGGACTCCAGCTCGGTGTGCAGCTCCAGCACCTGGTCCGGCGGCACGTTCAGACCGCGCAGCTCGTGGAAGATCTGCCACTCCGGGTGCGGGGTGCCCGGCGCGGAGCGCCGGATGATCTGCTGCTCCGACCCGTCCTGCGCGCGGTAGCGCAGCACGGCCTGATACCCGGGCCCGACGGTGGGCTGCCCGTGCGGGGGGTAACCGTAGGCACCGCCGGGTGCGCCCGGCCCACCGGGCACGGGACCACCGACCGGCCCACCGGGCATGCCCGGGGCGCCCGGCGGGGGCGGCACGGCACCCGGGGGCGGCGGCATGCCGGGCCCGCCGATGGACGGACCGGCGAGCACGGTCTCGGCGTGGTGGACGGCGCCGGGGGTGCCGGGGGTGCCCGGCGCGCCGGGCGGCTGGGGGGCGCGGGGGCCGCCCGGGGCGCCCGGGGCCGCCGGCGGGGGCGGGACCCCCGGGCCGCCGACGGACGGACCGGCGAGCACGGTGGCGGCGTGGTGCACACCACCGGCGGGCGTACCACCCGGCGGCTGCGGCGCACCGGCACCGGGCACACCCGGCGCCTGCGGGGCACCGGGACCGGGCTGGGCGCCCGGGGTGCCCGGCGCGCTCGGCGGGGGCGGGACGCCAGGACCACCCGGCGCCCCCGGAGCACCCGGCGGGGGCGGAACCCCGGGCCCGCCGACGGACGGACCGGCGAGCACGGTGGCGGCGTGGTGCGCACCACCGGCGGGCGTGCCGTCGGACGGCAGCGGCGCACCGGGGCCGGCCGGGGCACCCGGGGTCCCCTGGGCGCCCGGCGGGGGCACCCCAGGACCGCCCGGAGCACCGGGAGCACCGGGAGCACCCGGTGGAGGCGGTACGCCAGGACCGGCCGGGCCGCCAGGGGCGCCCGGCGGAGGCGGTACGGCAGGGCCACCCGGCACCTGCGGCGCACCAGAACCGCCGGGGGCACCCGGCACCTGCGGCGGAGGCGGAACGCCAGGACCCGCCGGGCCGCCAGAAGCACCCGGCCCGCCCGGCACCTGCGGCGCACCAGGACCACTCGCGGCACCCGGCCCGCCCGGCACCTGCGGCGCACCATGACCGCCGGGGGCACCCGGACCACCCGGCGGGGGCGGAACGCCAGGACCGGCCGGACCCCCAGAAGCATTCGGCGCACCAGGACCACCTGCGGCACCCGGGGCACCCGGCACCTGCGGCACACCAGGACCACCCGGGCCGCCCGGCGCGCCCGGCGGAGGCGGCACGCCCGGGCCGCCGATCGACGGACCGGCGAGCACGGTGGCCACGTGGTGCACACCACCGGCGGGCGTCCCACCCGGCGCCTGCGGCACACCGGCACCCAGAGCACCGGGAACACCCGGCGGCTGCGCCGCGGCCGGGTCGCCCGGCGCGGCGCCAGGCCGTGCGCCCGGAGCCCCGGGCGGCGGCGCCTGGCTCGTCGCGGCGTCGGGGGTGCCCCCGGCGTCGCCGGCGGGGGCCGGCGCCTGCGGCGGATACCCGTACCGCGGGGTGCCGGAGGCGTCCCCCGGCGCCGGGTACCCGTACGACGACGGGGCCCCAGGGCCCTGCGGGGCGGTGTCCAGCGCGGGAGCCACCGTCGTCGGCGGGAGGCCGCTGCCGCCCGACATCAGCGCGGTCTTGGCGTCCGCCGCCGGTCCCGGCCCGGCGTCGCCGTCGTCCGGCCCGCTCAGCGGCGGGGCGAACACCGTCGCCGGCAGCGCGACCGAACGGTCGTCGTCCCCGTCGGCGGTGATGTCGGTACCCGTCCAGGGCGTCGCCCCCGGGGGCGCGCCCGGCAGTTGGCCCTGCGGGCCCGAGCCCCGTACGTCACCGGGCGCGGGCCACCGCGCACCCTCACCGGGCGCCCCCGGCGCGTCCGAGGCCACCGCGCGCCCGGCACCCGGAGCCGAGGAGCCACCGGCCCCCGAAGCCCCCGCCGGGGAACCGTCGGCACCCGGCGCACCAAGCCCACCCGGGTCGCCCGGCTCACCCGACGCCCCGCCGGCCCCGGCCGGCGGCGCAGCCGCCGCCCCCGGCGGGCCGTCCGCCGCGGACGGGGGCACGGCGGCCACGCCCGCGCCCCCCGTCCGGTCCCTCCGCTGGTCCGGGATGCCGAGGCGGTCCGCCGCCTCCTGGAGCCACTCCGGCGGGGTCAGCAGAAACGACGTCTGGTTCAGGTCCATCCGCGCCGGCGGTGCCGCCGGCGTCTCCGCCGGGACCGCGTCCGGACGGCCGTACTCCTCCTCGTACCGGCGGATCACCTCACCCACCGGCAGCGACGGCCACAGCGTCACCTCCCCGCTGTCCCGCGCGAGCACCAGCCGCTGCCCGCCCCCGTCCGAACGAGGCCCGTCCGCCCGGTCCTCCGCCCACACCACGAACCCGAGCTCGAACTCCCGTACCCGCACCTCACGGTGCTGGTACGCCGGCACGTCGCCGTTGATCCACTCCTCGGCGCGCTCCTGCGCCTGCGCGTAGGTCACCATCGTCCGACCTCACTCCCCCGCGGAAGACACCGGAACGGCACGGGCGAACCCGCCGTCCACCATCAGATTCGCCACCGTCTCCAGCTCCGGCGGAGAACCCGCCAACCGCCCCAGGAACGCGTCGAAGTCGTCCCCGCACGGCAGCAGCAGCCGCTCCACCCGCTCCGCCGGCGACCACGACGGATCCACGTCCCGCGCGTCGTCGTACGCGCAGAACCACACCGAACCGAGCCGCTCGCCCTTCACCTTCACCGCCAGCAGACCGCCCTGCACGAAGGCCACCCCCAGGTAGTCCTTGGTCAGATGGTCCCGCAGGCACTTGTTGACGTACACGAGGTCGTTCACCGCCGCCTCGTCCCGCACCGTGAAGAACGGCTGGTCGATCAGCAGCCCCAGCTCCGCGTCGAGCGCGGTGCCCACCGGCGCGCACCCGCCCGCCGCCTTCAGGAACGAGCGGTACGCGCCCGGCAACCGGTACCCCAGGTCCTCCTCGACCCCCAGCACCTCCTGCTCCGTCACCGCCACCGCCGACTTCGGCAGCCCGAAGTGGGCCGGCCGCGTCTCCTGCAACGGCCGCGTCCCGCGCTTGTCCTGCTCCACCCGCGCCGTCGCGATCCCGCCGTGGTGCCGCAGCAGCGCCTTCACCTCGACCGGCACCAACTCGAGCCGACGGCCACCGGGCACGTGGTGCCAGGTCCAGCCGTGCGGCGTCGCCACGTTCGGGACCGTGTCCCACAACGCGTGCCCCGACGCCGCCAGCGCCGCGTTCGCCGACACGTAGTCCGTCAGCCGCAGTTCGTCCACGCCGAAACCCTCCGGCGGCTCCGCGATCTCCGCGGCCGCCCGCGCGTACGGCGAGAAGTCGGGATAACCCTGCCCGTCCACCCGCACCCCACCGGGATGACGCGCGGCCCGGACCGGATCCGGGAACCGCACGACCTGCCCCGCGTAGGCCACGTTCGGCGGCACGGCATGTCCCCGCACCTGGTGGCCACCGGGTGGAACCCCCAGCCCGGGCCGACCTGTCGTCATGGCGATAGCCCCCTGCGGCGATCTGTGTGATGCACTGGCTCGTTGCCGCAACAGCCTATGCGGTACGCCGACACCGGTCACCGGCGCTCCGCCCGGCCCGAACCGTGACCAGCCGTCACCCCACCGTGACCGTGCGGCGAGACACGGGCGTGTCACACCGCCCCAGCTTCCACACCGGCCCCACCGTTTGGCAATCTGTGTCCGTTGGGGGGATGCGAGGGAGGGGTACACCACCATGAACGCGGCACAGACGGAACACCGGACGAACCCGTCCGGAGATCCCCGCATCGGCTGGAGCGCCACCGCGGCACCACAGGCCCCCGTCCTCCTCCACCGCCGCGACGGCATCCTCCCCACCATCGCCGCCGCCCTCTCCGTCCGCGGCACCACCCTCACCGGCACCGCCGCCCGCGGCGACCAGCCGCCCACCCTGCACCCCCTGGTCCAGGACTTCCTCGACACCCTCACCAGCGCACAACGCGACCGCGGCACCGGACGCTGCGCCGAGACGCTCCTCATCTCCCGGCACCTCACCGCCGCCGACGCCGCCCGCAGCAAGCGCGCCGCCCGCAAACCCATGACCAACGGCGAGGCCCGCAGAGCCCTCAAGCACGCCAAGCTCACCGCCCGCCGCATCCGCGAGGACGGCGACCCCCTGCACGGCAGCTTCGCCGCCCCCTGCCACGCCTGCACCGCGCTCAGCGCCCACTTCGGCGTCCGCGTCGTCGGCTCCACCCAGCAGGACTGAGGCCGCGCACAGCAGACCCGTCACGGCGGCAGCCCCCGCACGGCAGCAGACCCACCGACACCGCACCACACACGCACGCACCCGCACACCGCACGACGGCGCACACGGCGGCGGACACCCCGCCCCTCCCCCGCGCCGATGTCCCGGTCCTCGACGAACGATAGGCAGATGCACACCGACCGCACCTCCACCACCCGCTTCGCCGTCCCCGTGGACGCCGCGCTGCGCACCGCCGGCTGGGCCCCCGGACGCTGGGACATAAAGCAGGCCGAGATCTGGGCCGACACCCTGCGCGACCACACCACACCCGGCGGCCACCGGCACACCGTCTTCCCCGCCGCCGTCGAGGCCTGGGCCGAATTCGGCGGCCTACGGCTCACCGCCCAGGAGGCCGGACGCCAACTCGCCCCCGCCCCCCTGCACCTCGACCCCCTGCACGGCCTCCACCTCGCCCGCACCCTCGGCGACCTCGGCCGCGCCCTCGGCACCCAGCTCTGCCCCCTCGGCGAGGAGACCGACAGCCGCGCCCTCCTCGCCATCGACGCCGAAGGCCGCACCTACGCCCTCGACCACACCGGCGACTGGTACCTCGGCGCCGACATCGACCAGGGCCTCACCACCCTGCTCACCGGCATGACACCGGTCCGCCTCACGACGGCCTGAACGGGACGGGCGGACCGGACCCGGCGGACCCGCGCAGCCACCGGACGGACACGGCGGACCCGCCCTACGCCGACGCCGCCCCCGCCGGGATCACCGCCGACACCCGGAAACCCCCCGCATCCGTCGGACCGGACACGAACACGCCCCCCAGCGCGCTCACCCGCTCCTTCATCCCCACCAGCCCGTTCCCCCCACTCGGCAACCGGGCCGCGTCCACCGCACCCGGCTCCGGCTCCGGCGCCGGCTCGTTCTCCACCTGCATCGCGATCTCCGCCGCCCGGTGCGCCAGCCGCACATACGTCTTCGCGCCCGCCGCGTGCTTGTGGACGTTGGTCAACGCCTCCTGCACCACCCGGTACGCCGTCGACTCCACCTCGGGCGCATACCCCCGCGCCTCCCCCTCCACCGACAGATCGACCACCATCCCGGCCGCCGCCGACTGCCCCACCAACTCCTCCAGCTCCGCCAGCGTCGGCCCCTCCGGCGCCCCCTCACCCCCGCCGGACGACCCCTCGTCCACCCGCGAAGCCGCCGCGGCCGCCGCCAGACCCACCGCCGCCAACGGCACCGGCTCCACCACACCGTCGGAACCGCCCAGCACCCCGCGCTCCCGCCCCGTGAGACCGTCCCCGCTGCGCAGCACCCCGAGCATCTCCCGCAACTCGGTCAACGCCTGCCGGCCCATGTCCCCCACCAGCGCCGCGTTCCGCACCGCCTTCTCCGGATCCTTCCGCGCCACCGCCTGCAACGCCGCCGCGTGCACCACCATCAGACTCACCCGGTGCGCCACCACGTCGTGCATCTCCCGCGCGATCCGCGTCCGCTCCTCGTTGCGCGCCCACTCCGCACGCTCCTCGGCGCGCTCCGCCAGCAGCACCAACTCCCGCTCCAGCGAATCCGCCCGCTCCCGCAGACTCTCCATCAGCCGCCGCCGCGCCCCGACATACAGCCCCAGCAGCACCGGCGGCGTCGTCATCCCGAGCGCGGTCGTCAGCGACAGGAACGGCACGAACCAGTCACTGATCGCCAGATCCCCGTGCATCACACCCTGATGCGCCCGCACATACGTCACGATCAGCGTCGCGACGAACGACATCCCCGCCAGCGCCCCGATGATCCGCCGCGGCAGCTCGGCGGCGGCCAGCGTGTAGAGGCCCACCAGGCCCAGCAGGAACCCCATCTGCGCCGGCGTGATCGCGATCGCCACCAGTACGACGGCGATCGGCCACTTCCGCCGCAGCACGAGCGAGACCCCGGCGAGGAAACCGAACACCATCCCCACCGACACGGGCAGCCCCGCGTCCTGCGCGAACGGCCACCCCTCCGCCGTGCACTCCACCGCGGACACCGCCGCGAGCCCGACGTCCAGCACCGCCGCACGCCACCGGTCCCACCACCAGGGCCCGCCCCCCGGCGACGGCCCGGCACGCTCTTCCCCCGTCGTGGTCATACCCCCACCCTACGGGCGCCCGCCCGCCCTTTTCCGAAGAGTTTCCCCGATCACCACCGCCCACGCACGGTCACCGAAAGGTTGCCGGAAGCGCCCACCCGCACAACCGCATCGAGGGCTGGTGGCAGGGCATCGCGACCCAAGCCCAGGAACGTCTCGGGTAAAGTCTGAAGCGCTGTCCCCCGTGGTGTAACTGGCAGCACACTAGATTTTGGATCTAGTAGGACAAGGTTCGAATCCTTGCGGGGGAGCCACAGCGAGCAGGACCCAGGTTCGGGCCCCGGCTGTCAAGCCGGGGCCCGCTCTCATGCTCGCCCCATATCCCCCCGGTATCCTGCGGATGTCCATCTCACCCCATAAGCCGAAGGGCATTCCGTGAGCGCCAACCGTCCCCAAGCTCTCGGCTCCGCTCGAGCAGGGGAGACCCCACTCGCAGCCGTCGTCGTTCTCGCGGCGGGTGAGGGCACCCGCATGAAGTCGGCCACACCCAAGGTCCTGCACGACATCTGTGGCCGCTCCCTCGTGGGTCACGTGCTCGCCGCCGCGCGGGAGTTGGAGCCGGAGAACCTCGTCGTGGTCGTCGGGCACGCCCGCGAGCAGGTCACCGCCCACCTCACCGGCGTCGACGCCGGCGTACGCACCGCCGTGCAGGCGGAGCAGAACGGCACCGGGCACGCCGTCCGCATGGCCCTGGAGGAGCTCGGCGGCACGGTCGACGGCACGGTGGTGGTCGTCTGCGGCGACACCCCGCTGCTGACCGGCGAGACGCTGCGCGACCTGGCCGGCACGCACGCCGCCGACGGCAACGCGGTGACGGTGCTGACCGCGCAGGTGCCGGACGCCACCGGGTACGGCCGGATCGTGCGGGACGGCGCCTCGGGTGCCGTCACGGCGATCGTGGAGCACAAGGACGCCTCCGACACCCAGCGGGCGATCCGGGAGATCAACTCCGGGGTGTTCGCGTTCGACGGGCAGCTGCTGGCGCACGCGCTGAAGCAGGTGCGGACGGACAACAGCCAGGGTGAGGAGTACCTGACGGACGTGCTCGGCATCCTGCGTACGGCGGGGCACCGGGTGGGTGCCTGTGTGGCCGGTGACCACCGGGAGATCGCGGGGATCAACAACCGGGTGCAGCTCGCCGAGGCGCGCCGCATCCTGAACGACCGGCTGCTGACGCGGGCGATGCTGGCGGGCGTGACGGTCGTGGACCCGGCGACGACGTGGGTGGACGTGACGGTGACGTTCGAGCAGGACGCGGTGGTGCAGCCGGGCACGCAGCTGCTGGGTGCCACGCACGTGGGCGAGGGCGCGGAGGTCGGTCCGAACACGCGGCTGACGGACACGCGGGTCGGCGCGGGCGCGCGGGTGGACAACACGGTGGCGGTGGAGGCCGAGGTGGGTCCGGGTGCGTCGGTGGGTCCGTTCGCGTACTTGCGTCCGGGGTCGCGGCTGGGGCTGAAGTCGAAGGTGGGGACGTTCGTGGAGACGAAGAACTCCTCGATCGGCGAGGGTACGAAGGTGCCGCATCTGTCGTACGTGGGGGATGCGACGATCGGCGAGTACTCGAACATCGGTGCGGCGAGTGTGTTCGTGAACTACGACGGCGAGCACAAGCACCACACGACGGTCGGCTCGCACTGCAAGACGGGTTCGGACAACATGTTTGTGGCACCGGTCACGATCGGGGACGGTGCGTACACCGCCGCGGGTTCGGTGATCACGAAGGATGTGCCGCCCGGTTCGCTGGCGGTGGCCCGGGGCCAGCAGCGGAATATCGAGGGCTGGGTGGCCCGCAAGCGTCCCGGGAGCGCGGCCGCGAAGGCGGCGGAGTCGGCGTCCCGGGGACCGGGTGGCGAAGGCTGACCGGAAACGGGTACGTCTGAGTCGGCGTACCGTGATAAGTGCACATCCGCACCCCACCCAGCTGTGGCGATTCGCTGTGCCCAGCTGTGACACCTCTGAGGAGACTGTGCTGTGACCGGGATCAAGACGACCGGCGAGAAGAAGTTGATGTTCTTCTCCGGCCGCGCCCACCCCGAGCTTGCCAAGGAGGTCGCCGAGCAGCTGGGTGTCGGGGTAGTCCCGACGAAGGCCTTCGACTTCGCCAACGGCGAGATCTATGTCCGCTATCAGGAGTCGGCACGTGGTGCGGACTGTTTCCTGATCCAGAGCCACACGGCGCCGATCAACAAGTGGATCATGGAGCAGTTGATCATGATCGACGCGTTGAAGCGTGCGTCGGCGCGTTCCATCACCGTCATCGTGCCGTTCTACGGTTACGCGCGGCAGGACAAGAAGCACCGTGGGCGTGAACCGATCTCGGCGCGTCTGATCGCGGATCTGATGAAGACGGCGGGTGCGGACCGGATCCTGACCGTGGATCTGCACACGGACCAGATCCAGGGCTTCTTCGACGGTCCGGTCGACCACCTGTTCGCGCTGCCGCTGCTGGCGGACTACGTGGGCCGCAAGGTGGACCGGGCGAAGCTGACGGTGGTCTCGCCGGACGCCGGCCGGGTGCGGGTGGCGGACCGGTGGTGCGACCGGCTGGGCGCGCCGCTGGCGATCGTGCACAAGCGGCGTGACAAGGACGTGGCGAACCAGGTCACGGTCCACGAGGTCGTCGGTGATGTGAAGGGCCGTATCTGCGTCCTGGTGGACGACATGATCGACACCGGTGGGACGATCTGTGCCGCGGCGGACGCGCTGTTCGCGCACGGTGCGGAGGACGTGATCGTGACGGCGACGCACGGTGTGCTGTCGGGTCCGGCGGCGGACCGGCTGAAGAATTCGAAGGTGAGCGAGTTCGTGTTCACGGACACGCTGCCGACGCCGAACGAGCTGGAGCTGGACAAGATCACGGTGTTGTCGATCGCGCCGACGATCGCGCGTGCGGTGCGCGAGGTGTTCGAGGACGGTTCGGTGACGAGCCTGTTCGACGAGCAGTGAGGTTTCTGCGGCTGCCGCGGACGCGGTAGTGCGTGATCGTTTTGGGTGCGGCCTCCCCCGCCGAGTAGACTGCCCGAGTTGCTCGGCGAGGGAGGCCGTCCGCGTGTGTACCGCACATGCGTACGACTGTCCGTTATCGACGCGCTCTTCGTAGCAGGCCGTTCGTGGCCGGGTGACCGACTGTTTTCCGTCACCGTCTTCTACTACGAGGAGTGATCATCATGTCCGAGGTGAAGCTCGCCGCCGCCAAGCGCACCGAGTTCGGCAAGGGTGCCGCCCGCCGCATCCGCCGCGAGGACAAGGTCCCCGGCGTCCTGTACGGGCACGGTTCCGACCCGATCCACCTGACCCTCCCGGGCCACGAGCTGCTGCTGGCGCTGCGTACGCCGAACGTCCTGATCGCGCTGGACATCGAGGGCGCCCAGGAGCTGGCCATCCCGAAGTCCGTGCAGCGCGACCCGATCAAGGGTTTCCTGGAGCACGTCGACCTTCAGCTCGTGCAGCGCGGCGAGAAGGTCAACGTCGAGATCTTCGTGCACACCGAGGGTGAGCTGGCCCCGGGCGGCAACCTGCTGGAGCACGTGCTGAACGCGCTGCCGGTCGAGGCCGAGGCCACGCACATCCCCGAGTCGGTCACCGTGTCCATCGAGGGCCTGGAGGCCGGTGCCTCCATCCTCGCCAAGGACATCCCCCTGCCGTCGGGCACCACGCTGGCCGTCGAGGAGGACACCGTCGTCCTCCAGGTCCTGGCCGCGCAGGCCGAGGAGTCCGCGGAGGGCGAGGGCGAGGGCGACGAGGCCGCCGAGGCGTGAGCCACGGCTTCAGCCCGACGTTCTGACGTCATCGTGCGCGCCGGCCGCTGTTCCCTCGTGGGGCAGCGGCCGTCGCGTGTCCGCACCCGCACCTCATATCCGCATCCGCAGCGCAAGGAGAGATGGACGTGACGACCGACGAGGCCGCCGCACCGTGGCTGATCGCGGGCCTGGGCAATCCGGGGCCGGAGTACGCCATGAACCGGCACAACGTGGGGTTCATGGTGGCGGAGCTGCTGGCCGGGCGGATGGGGGGCCGGTTCAAGCGGGCCGGCCGGGCGCAGGCGCAGGTGGTGGAGGGGCGGATGGGTCCGCCGGGTCCGGGCAGCCGGCGGGTGGTGCTGGCGAAGCCGATGTCGTACATGAACCTGTCGGGCGGCCCGGTGAACGCGCTGCGGGAGTTCTACAAGGTGCCGTTGTCGCATGTGGTGGCGGTCCATGACGAGCTGGACATCGACTACGGGGTGCTGCGGCTGAAGCTGGGCGGCGGGGACAACGGGCACAACGGGCTGAAGTCGATGACGAAGGCGATGGGGGCGCAGTACCACCGGGTGCGGTGCGGGATCGGGCGGCCGCCGGGGCGGATGCAGGTGGCGGATTTCGTGCTGAAGGACTTCTCGTCGTCGGAGCGCAAGGAGCTGGACTGGTTCGTGGACCGGGCGGCGGACGCGGTGGAGGCGTTGGTGACGGAGGGTCTGGAGCGGGCGCAGAACACGTACAACTCGTGAGGCGGCCGGTGGCCTTCGCGGGGTGACCGGCGCCACTGGTGTCGTGAACGCGTACAACTTGTGACTTGTCTCCTTCGCGAGTTGACCGGGTGTGCGGGCATGGCCAAGGATCTCGGCCATGCCTTCTGCCGCCGTCGCATCGTCCCGGGGCTCCGTGGCGCTGCGGTTCGGGCAGCGTGCGTCGATGGCCGTGGTGTCCGCGCTGATTCTGGTGGGCGGGGTGTGGGGGTCGTGGGGGACGGCGCAGTACGTGGTGCTCACCAAGGGGCGTGAGCGGGGGACGGTCGAGGTGGCGGACTGTGCGCGGGACGCGTGCACGGGGCCGTACCGGCCGGTGTCGGCGGGGTCGGTGGCGCGTGCGGAGGTGCGGCTGGACACGTCGGTGGGGGTGCGCACCGGGGAGGTGCTGGGCGTGGTGGTGAAGCCGGGCACGAACGAGGTGGTGCGTACGGGTCCGGCCGGGATGCTGTACGCGTGGCTGCCGCTGGCGGGTGCGCTGATGCTGGCCGGGGTCGTGGTGGCGGGCGGGTTGCGCATGCGGCGTACGGCGTGGGCGATGGGCGGGACGGGGCTCGTGCTGGTGACGGCGGCGTTCGTCGCGCTTCAGTAGCCGCGGCGGTCACGGAACACGGCGGTGCCCCGGCATGACGTAACCGCCGGGGCACCGCCGTACTGGGTGACTGTGGCCTGGTCAGCCGGTGTTGCGCAGGCCCGCGGCGACACCGTTGACGGTGAGCAGCAGGGCGCGGCCGAGCAGCGGGTCGGGTTCCTGGCCGGCCTCGGCGGCGTCGCGCTGGCGCTTGAGGAGGGCGACCTGGAGGTAGGAGATCGGGTCGAGGTAGGCGTCGCGGATGGCGAAGGTCTGCTTGAGGACGGGCTGGGCGTCGAGGAGTTCCTCGCCGCCGGTGATCTTCAGGACTTCGGCGACGGTGAGCTCGTGTTCGGCCTTGATGACGTCGAAGACGTGCTTGAGGTGGTCGGGTACGAGGGTGTCGACGTAGTGCTGGGCGATCCGCAGGTCGGTCTTGGCGAGCGTCATCTCGACGTTGGAGATGAAGTTGCGGAAGAAATGCCACTGTTCGTGCATCTCGGCGAGGACGGTGTCGAGTCCGGCTTCGCGCAGTGCCTTCAGGCCGGAGCCGACGCCGAACCAGCCGGGGACGATCTGGCGGGACTGGGTCCAGCCGAACACCCAGGGGATGGCGCGCAGTCCGTCGAGGGAGACGCCGGAGCCGGGGCGGCGGGAGGGCCGGGAGCCGAGGTGCAGGTCGGCGAGCTGGTCGACCGGGGTGGAGGCGAGGAAGTACGTCGGCAGGTCGGGGTCCTCGACGAAGGCGCGGTAGGCGGCGTGGGCGGCGTCGGAGACGACGTCCATGGCGGCGTCCCAGCGGGCGAGGGCCTCGACGGACTGGCGCGGCGCGGTGTGCAGGGCGGAGGCCTGGAGGGTGGCGGCGACGGTGAGTTCGAGGTTCTCCCTGGCCAGGGAGGGGATGAGGTACTTGTCGGAGATGACCTCGCCCTGTTCGGTGACCTTGATCTCGCCCTCCAGGGTGCCCCAGGGCTGGGCGAGGATGGCGTCGTGGGTGGGGCCGCCGCCGCGGCCGACGGTGCCGCCGCGGCCGTGGAAGAGGCGCAGCCGTACGCCGTAGCGGTGGGCGACGTCGCGGAGCCGGCGCTGGGCGCGGTGGATCTCCCACTGGCTGGTGGTGATGCCGCCGAACTTGGAGGAGTCGGAGTAGCCGAGCATGACTTCCTGGACGTCGCCCCGGAGCGCGACGAGGCGCCGGTAGGACGGGTCGGAGAGCATGTCCTCGAGGATGGTGTCGGCGGCCTTGAGCTCGTCGGTGGTCTCCAGGAGGGGCACGATGCCGATCTTGGCCCAGCCGGCGTGGAGGTCCATGAGGCCGGCCTCGCGGGCGAGGACGGCGGCGGCGAAGACGTCCTCGGCGCCCCGGCACATGGAGATGATGTAGGACTCGATGACCTCGGGGCCGAAGACCTCCAGGGCGCGCTTGACGGTGAGGAAGACGCCGAGGGTCTTCTCGCCGGCGGCGTCGAGGGGGGCGGGGGTGGGGCCGAGGGGGCGGCGGGAGCGGAGTTCCTTGGCGAGCAGCTTGGCGCGGTAGTCGCGCGGCATGTCGGCGTAGCGCCAGGATTCCTCGCCGAGCCGGTCGAACATCTGGCCGAGGGCGTGGTGGTGGGCGTCGGCGTGCTCGCGGACGTCCATGGTGGCGAGCTGGAGGCCGAAGGCGGCCAGGGTGCGGATGGTGCGGTTCATCCGGCCGTCGGCGAAGAGGGCGCCGCGGTGGGCGCGCAGGGATTCCTGGACGACGGTGAGGTCGCGCAGGAGTTCGGTGGTGCCGAGGTAGTCGCGGCCGTCCTCGTGGGGGGTGCCCTTGGCGAGGCGCTGCTTGGTGTTCTCCAGCTTCTGCCGGATGCAGGTGGCCTTGAGGCGGTAGGGCTCCTCGGCGTTGAGGCGCTTGTAGCGGGGGCTGATCTCGGGGAGCCGGTCGAGGTCGGCCTTGAGGGAGTCGAGGAGTTCCTCGGTGGCGCCGGTGTATCTGATGGAGTTGGAGAGGAAGCCGCGCAGCTCGTCGATGGTCTCCAGGGCGTCGTTGATGCCGTGTTCGTGCTGGAGGATGAGGACGTCCCAGGTCACTTCGGGGGTGACGTTGGGGTTGCCGTCGCGGTCGCCGCCGATCCAGGTGCCGAAGGTGAGGGGGCGGGTGCCGTCGGGGACCTTGAAGCCGACGCGTTCGAGTTCGGCGGTGAGGTCCTCCAGGACGTCGCCGACGGCGTTCGCGTGGAGTTCGTCGAGGTAGTAGATGGCGTTGCGGGCCTCGTCGGTGGGCTCGGGGTGGACGACGCGGAGTTCGTCGGTCTGCCAGACGAGGTCGATGTTCTCGGCCAGCCGGGTGTCGTAGCGACGGCGGTCGGACTCGATGACCGGGGTCTCCAGGAGCGCGGCGATGCGCCGGAGCTTGTTGAGGACGGAGCGGCGGGCGGCCTCGGTGGGGTGCGCGGTGAAGACGGGGCGCACGTTGAGGTTGGCCACGGTCTCGCGCACGTGGTCGGGGTCGGCGTCCTTGAGCCGGTCGGCGGTGCGGGAGAGCAGTCCGCCCTCGGCGGCGCGGCGGGCGCGCAGTTCGCGGCCGCGGTGGACCTGTTCGGTGACGTTGGCCAGGTGGAAGTAGGTGGAGAAGGCGCGCACCAGCTTGGCGGCGGTCTCCAGTTCGGTGCCACGCAGCAGTTCGGCCGCGGCCTCGCCGTCCTCGCGGGTCAGCCTGCGGACCCGTTCGACCAGTTCCAGCAGCTCGGGGCCCTCCTGGCGGACGAGGGTCTCGCCCAGGAGGTCACCCAGTCGCCGGATGTCGGCGCGCAGTTCGTTGTTCGTGGTCGCGGTCTGTTCGTCGGCACTGCTCACAGGTGCGGCTCCTTGCAGTGTTGAAGCTCGTCTGGAGGGAACCCGGTGCCGGGCCGGGCGGCTGGCCCGCTTCGGCGGCCGGGCATCCGGGCAGGAATCAGAGCGGACCACGCTGTCCGACCGAATCCAAGGATAGGTGTCCATGCGGACGCGCAGACTGTTGGGCTCTTGCCGCCGGGTGACGCGCTGCCATACTTACGTTGCCGTAGGTTACGGAACCGTAGGAAAACCTGCGGCCCGTCCCCCGGCACATGCCACGATCCTCGACCCCCCAGGGGACGCTTCATGACCACAAGTTCCGACGTGATCGGCGACGCCGCCAAGGCGCCGTCGGACTCCCCCCTCCCGTCCGCCACGCTCGGTGGCGAGCAGAAGCGTTCGATCGAGCAGATCACGCTGCTCCTCTTCATCACCGTTCCGTTCCTGGCCCTGGTGGCGGCCGTGCCGCTGGCCTGGGGCTGGGGCGTGAGCTGGCTCGACATCGGTCTGCTGGTCTTCTTCTACTACCTCGGGTGCCACGGCATCACCATCGGTTTCCACCGGCACTTCACGCACGGCTCGTTCAAGGCGAAACGCCCGCTGAAGATCGCGCTGGCGATCGCCGGTTCGATGGCGGTGGAAGGGCCGCTGGTGCGGTGGGTGGCCGACCACCGCCGGCACCACAAGTTCTCCGACGCCGAGGGCGATCCCCACTCGCCGTGGCGGTACGGGGAGACGGTCCCGGCCCTCATGAAGGGCCTGGTCTGGGCGCACATCGCATGGATGTTCGACGAGGAGCAGACCCCGCAGGACAAGTACGCACCGGATCTGATCAAGGACCCGGCGCTGCGCGCGGTCTCCCGCCAGTTCGTGCTGTGGACGGCGCTGTCGCTGGCGCTGCCGGCGCTGATCGGCGGTCTGGTGACGATGTCCTGGTGGGGCGCGGTCACCGCGTTCTTCTGGGGTTCACTCGTCCGGGTGGCGTTGCTGCACCACGTGACCTGGTCGATCAACTCCATCTGTCACGCGGTGGGCAAGCGGCCCTTCAAGTCCCGTGACCGCTCCGGGAACGTGTGGTGGCTGGCCGTGCTGTCGTGCGGCGAGTCCTGGCACAACCTGCACCACGCCGACCCGACCTCCGCACGCCACGGTGTGATGCGCGGGCAGCTGGACTCCTCGGCGCGGATCATCCGCTGGTTCGAACAGCTCGGCTGGGCGTACGACGTGCGGTGGCCGTCACGCTCACGTATCGATTCCAAGCGGAACTCCGGTGAAGGCCGCGCCCGGCGCAAGGAGGACACCGCGCAGGCGGCATGATGGTCGCCGTGGCGACCGACACGAGCAGCACCTCCAGCAATGAGAAGCCGCGGCGGCCGCGCCGTACCCGGATGACCGGTGCGGAGCGCCGCCAGCAACTGCTCGAGATCGGCCGCACGCTGTTCGCCGCGAAGGGGTTCGAGGGCACGTCGGTGGAGGAGATCGCGGCCAAGGCCGGGGTGTCCAAGCCGGTGGTGTACGAGCACTTCGGCGGCAAGGAGGGTCTGTACGCGGTGGTCGTCGACCGCGAGATGCGGCGGCTGCTCGACATGGTCACCGGCTCGCTGACCGCCGGCCACCCGCGCGAACTCCTCGAACAGGCCGCGTTCGCCCTCCTGGACTACATCGAGGAGTCGACGGACGGCTTCCGCATCCTGGTCCGCGACTCCCCCATCCCCCAGTCGACGGGTTCGTTCGCCTCGCTGATCTCGGACATCGCCACGAAGGTGGAGGACATCCTGGGCCGCGAGTTCAAGAGCCGCGGCTTCGACCCGAAACTGGCCCCGCTCTACGCCCAGGCCCTGGTCGGCATGGTCGCCCTGACCGGCCAGTGGTGGCTGGACGTCCGCCGCCCCAAGAAGTCCGAGGTCGCCGCCCATCTGGTCAACCTGGCGTGGCACGGCCTGGACGGCCTGGAACCGAAGCCGCGGCTGATAGGCCACCGGAAGAACTGACGGCGCCGCTCACCCACCGCCGGCCGCTCACTCCCGCGCCGGCGGGGCCGGTTCCGTCACCGGGGCCGGTTCCGCCGCGGCGAACGGATCCGGCGCCGTCGGCGGCTGCGGCCTCGCGTCCCGGCCGCCGCCCGGCCCGTCCATCTCCCGCCATTCCGGGCGCAGCCCGGCCAGGCCCGTGGTGAGGAAGTACCCGGTCCCCGAGACGAGCAGCACCGGGACGAGCCCGGTGGCGGCCACCGCCGCCCCGGCGAGCAGCCCGCCGAGCGGGATCCCGGCCCAGGCCAGCGAGTCGCCGAGGGCGCGGACCCGGCCCAGCATCCGCCGCGGCACCCGCTCGAAGAGGACGGCGCCGAGCACCGGGTTGACGAACCCCATCCCGAAGCCGCCGACGGCGAAGACGGCCACCGCCACCCCCAGCGGGACGTCGCAGGCGAGCACCAGGAATCTCGGCGCCCCGCCCAGCAGGAACCCGCCGAAGAACACCATCCGGCGCCGCAGCCGGTGCGCGGCCACCGCGGCGATCAGGCTGCCGCCGACCGCGGCGGCCCCCATCGCGCTGCCGAGGAGGCCGAGCGCGGCGGGCCCGTTCCCGGACGATCTGGCCCAGACCGGCAGGAGGACCGTGGCGAACGCCGCGTCCAGCAGGTTGGTGATCCCCACCGTGACGACGACGGTGAGCAGCAGCGGCTCGCGGCGCAGAAAGGCGAACCCCTCGCCGAACCGCTGCCAGTAGCCCGGTTCCGCCGTCCCCGGCGGCGGGGCCTCGGCCGTCGCGCGCCCCATGGTCCGGGGCAGCACGACGGCGATGATCACCGAGCCGAGCGCGAAGCAGCCGGCGTTGACGACGAGCCCCGCCAGCGGGCCGAGCAGGGCGACGAGCCCGCCGCCGGCCGCCGGGCCGAGGGTGGAGGCCAGCCGCTCGGTCACACCGGACAGCCCGGTCGCCCGCACCAACGGCACCCCGCCGCGCTCGGCCGCCTCCGGGACCATGACCTCCTTCGCCAGGTCACCGGGGCCACGCACCGCTCCGATCACCGCGACGAGCGCCAGCAGCAGCGGGAAGGACAGCAGATGCAGGGCGTGGCAGACGGGGACGGCGACGGCGGCGGTCGCGCTGGCCAGGTCGGTGGTCCAGGACACGGTCCGCGGTCCGGCCCGGTCGACCAGTGGCCCGGTGAGCGCCTTGACCAGTACGTAGGGGGCCATCTCGCAGAACGCCACGAGCCCGGTCCGGGTGGCGCTGCCGGTGGTGACGAGGACGAACCAGGGCAGGGCCACGGCGGATATCCGGGTGCCGGTCAGCGACACGGCCATGGCGGCGAGCACGCCGCCCAGCGCGCGCGGGGAGCGCTTGCCGGGCGGGGGCCCGGCGAGCGGGGCGCCTGGGGTATGCCCTGTCACGACGGTCGCGTCCCGGTGGCGTCTCCCGGTTCGCCGGGACCGTCCGCCGGGACGGGCGCGTCGAGTTCGGGCAGCAGATGGGTGACGACGGTGACCCGCTCGGCGCCCTCGGGGGCGCGGGCCGCCGCCTCGGGCCCGTCCGTGCGGTAGCGGGCGACGACGGCCCTGAGCTCCCCGCGCAGGGCGAGGGCCTCCTCGGGGGTGAGCCGCAGCACCCAGTCGCTCATGTCGAAGGTGTCCCGCCAGGTCCGGGGCATCGTCTGGAGCTCGTTGAGCGTCTGCTGGGTGCGCAGGGTGTAGGCGGAGGCCACGGACTGCAAATACGTCAGGGTCGCCTCGGGTTCGCGGTCGGCCAGGTCGGCGTCGTTGAGCTCCGTCATCCGGTGCACGGCACGCCACCAGCGCTCCCGCGCGTTGCCGCGCTCCGCGTCCTCCTCGACGAACCCGGCCGCACCGAGCCGCCGCAGGTGATAACTGGCCGTCCCGGAATTGACGCCGAGGCGCTCCGCGAGCCGGGTGGCCGTGGACGGCCCGTACCGGCGCAGTACCCCGACCAACTGCACGCGCAGCGGATGCGCCAGGGCGCGCAGCCCCCGGGCATCGAGAACGACGGCGTCCGGAACGGCGCCCGGCTCCTCACTGATGTCGGCCATGGGCAGCACTGTAGACCGCAAAGGGTTCTTCGCAAAGACTTCTTCGCAAAGCTTCCTTCGCGGAATGGGTGTTCAGTCAGCTGAACGTCAATCACCTACACGACCATTGACACCCCCTCCCCCCGCCTCTAGCTTCGCTTGCGGAAAGCGCTTTCTCCCACTGTCGAAGCCTGCCGCAACCCCCACCTGGAGGCAAGACCATGCCCCAGCACATGAGAACCGCACTCGCGTGCGCGAGCCTGCTGGCCGGTGCGCTCGTCGCGCTGTCCGGCACCCCCGCACAGGCCGCCACCAGCCGTTACGAGGCCGAGGGCGGCTCGGCGTCCTGCACCGGAACCCTCGACTCCGACTGGACCGGATACTCCGGCAGCGGATTCTGCAACGGCACCAACTCCTCCGGCGCCGCCCTCCGGTTCACCGTCGACGCCTCCGCCGCGGGCACCGCGACGCTCGCCATCCGGTACGCCAACGGGACGACCACCGCGCGGCCCGCGGACATCAGCGTGAACGGAACGGCCGCCGGGTCCGCCTCCTTCGGCGGCACGGGCGCCTGGGACACCTGGGCCACGAAGACGCTCACCGTCCCCGTGCGGGCCGGCGCCAACACCATCCGGCTCAGCCCCACCACCTCCGGCGGACTGCCCAACGTCGACTGTCTCGACGTCAGCATCAGCGCCGACGACGGCGGCGACGACGGGGGTACGACCACCCCGCCCGCCTCCGGCGCCCTCTACGTCGCCCCCGGCGGCAGCGACGGCGCCGCCGGCACCGAGTCGGACCCGACCACCCTCGCCTCCGCGATCGGCCGCGTCTCCGCCGGCGGGACCATCTACCTGCGCGGCGGCACGTACCACTACGCGCAGACCGTCACCATCCCGCAGGGCAACGACGGCACGTCCGGCGCCCGCACCACCCTGTCCGCCTACCCGGGCGAGACCCCCGTCCTCAACTTCTCGGCGCAGAGCGAGAGCTCCTCCAACCGGGGGCTGGCCGTCAACGGCTCGTACTGGCACGTCTACGGCCTCGTCGTCGAACACGCCGGCGACAACGGCATCTTCGTCGGCGGCAGCGACAACGTCATCGAGCGGACGGTGACCCGCTACAACCACGACACCGGACTCCAGCTCTCGCGGATCTCCTCCAGCACGCCCGAGGACGAGTGGCCCTCGGACAACCTCGTCATCAGCGCCGAGTCGCACGACAACGCGGACTCCGACGGCGAGGACGCGGACGGGTTCGCCGCGAAGCTGACGGTCGGCACCGGGAACGTCTTCCGCTACGACGTCTCCCACCACAACATCGACGACGGATGGGACCTCTACACCAAGACCGACACCGGGCCGATCGGCCCCGTCACGATCGAGGACTCCCTGTCGTACGACAACGGCACGCTCAGCGACGGGACACAGAACACGAGCGGTGACCGCAACGGGTTCAAGCTCGGCGGCGACGACATCGCCGTCAACCACGTCGTGCGGCGCAACATCGCCTACGGCAACGGGCACCACGGGTTCACGTACAACAGCAACCCGGGGTCGATGACGGTCTCGGACAACGTCAGCATCGACAACGCGGAGCGGAACTTCTCCTTCGACAAGGGGTCGTCCGTGTTCCGCGGCAACACCTCGTGCCGGTTCGACGTGGACGGGTCGAACGACAAGACGGTCGGGAACGCGGACAGTTCGAACCAGTTCTGGACCGGGTCGAACGGGTCGCGGTGCGGCGCTTACGACGGAAAGCTGGGGTGGTCGTTCGGATCGGACGGCAGCCTGGACGTGACGTTCGGCTGACCGGATCTCCGACGGAGGGGCCGGTGGGGGTTTCGCCCCCACCGGCCCCTCCCTCAGCGGCTCGTCGTCGCGGGAGAAGACGAGCGCACGAAGCCTCCGGCGGGGGGACGGCCTCTTGGCCGAGGCCCATCCGCCAGAGGCTTCACTCGTCTGTAAGCCCAACTCACTTGTCCCATAAGCAGGTTGGAGTTGCTCACTGATTACGCCCGAACGATGGGTTTAACGAAAAGGTCCCCGCTGCGGTAGAGCCACATGACAGCGCCATATGCAAGCCTCGTCATGAGGCACTTCCCGCGATCCCGCTGGAGCGGCGAGTGGCGTCAGAAATGATCGAGCACAAAACAAACGGCGGTTCCCGGCCGGCGGCGGTGGCGAATCCTCGGGAACCATGCGAACACCACCCGTTCTGACGGCTGGTGAAATCTGTCACCGGACTTTTCTGCCCGTAACCGGGGTGGGGTCACCCCAGACGCGACAAGGGGTATCAATGACGTCTTACGACGGTACTGACCCGGTCATCTTCCCAGCCGGTGCCGCGACCGGGACCAGCGCCGCAGAGGCCGCGAGGGACACGTGGGACGCCGTCGTCGTCGGTGGCGGCATGGCGGGTTCCATCGTCGCCGAGCAGCTGGGCCAGGCGGGCTACAAGGTGGTGGTCCTCGAAGCCGGCCCCGGCAAGGACCTGGACCTCGCCGAGTACGAGTCGTACCTGTCACGGTTCTACGGCGCGGTCGTCAAGGACAACCAGTCTCCGTACCCGTTCAATCCGAACGCCCGGATGCCCAGGAGCACCGACACCATGCCGGTGCGTCCGGACACGCCCCGGGACGAGTTCTACCTCGTGCAGAAGGACAAGTACTGCACGGACACCACCTTCACCCGGGTCCTCGGCGGCACCTCCATGCACTGGGAGGGAAAAGCGCTGCGCATGCTTCCCGAGGACTTCGATCTGCGAACCAAGTACGGCCAGGGCCTCAACTGGCCGCTCGGCTATGACGACCTGGAGCCCTACTACCGGCAGGCCGAGGCCGAACTGGGCGTGGCCGCCGAGGTCGAGGACCAGACGTACCTGGGAATGCGTTTCCCGAAGGGATACGTGTTCCCGATGCACCGCATGCCGCCGTCCTATCTCGACCGGACGGTCGCCCGGGGCGTGGACGGCATGCGCGTCAACCTGGCGGACGACGATTACACACTCCGGGTGCGCAGCTTTCCGCAGGCCCGTAATGGCGTGCCGAACGCCGCGTACGACGGCGGCAAGGGCTTCGTCCCGGTCGGCGCGGTGAGCACGAGCCAGGCGGAACAGGGCGAGCGCTGTCAGGGCAACACCAACTGCGTCCCGATCTGCCCCGTGCAGGCCAAATACCACGCGGGAAAGACGCTGGCCAAGGCGCTCGGCAAGGGCAACGTCAAGATCGTGACGCAGGCGGTCGCCTCCAAGGTCGAGATCGACGAGCACGACCGACGGGTCACCGGGATCACCATCAAGAAATACGCGGCGCTCGACTCCGAGAAGTACGAGACGTACACGGTGAAAGGCACCGTCTACATTCTCTGCGCCCACGCCATCGAGAACGCCCGGCTCATGCTCGCCTCCGGCATGCAGCGGATGAGCCGCAGCCAGTTGATCGGCCACAACCTGATGGACCACGCGTACCTGCTGTCCTGGGGCCTGTTGCCCAAGCCGGCCGGCACGATGCGCGGCACCTCGTGCACGAGCGGCATCACCGATCTGCGCGGCGGGCGGTTCCGCCGGACCCAGGCCGGATTCGGCGTGGACATCCACAACGACGGCTGGGGGTGGGCGACCGGTTCGCCCTACACGGACCTGGTCGAACTCGTGGACAAGCGGAACCTGCGCGGGCCGGAGCTGCGCAGGACACTCGGGAACCAGATCTCCCGGCAGCTGCTGCTGGCCTTCATGATCGACCTGCTGCCCGAGAGGAGCAACAAGGTCACCGTGGACGAGCGGTACAAGGACGCCCTCGGCAATCTGAAGCCGGTCGTGTCGCTCAAGATCCCGCCCTACACCATGCGGGGCGCCGCGTTCGCCCGCAAGCTCGCGACCGACATCTTCGAGAAGCTCGGCGCCGAGGACCGGACCAAGTACGACAAGGACCGCTACAGCGCCGTCGAGCACGAAGGCCACTGGTACAACATCGTGGGCGGCAACCATTTGGCGGGCACCCACCTCATGGGGACCGACCCGGCGAACTCCGTGGTCGACCACACCCAGCACTCGTGGGACCACGAGAACCTCTACCTCGTCGGGCCCGGCAGCATGCCCTCGATCGGGACGTCCAACATCAGCCTGACCATGGCGGCGCTCGCCTTCCGCAGCGCGACCCACATCGTCAGGCACCTGCGCGCCGCGAAGGCGCCGGCCGTCGTCCGCGGTCCGCGGGGCAACGGCTGACGGTTCGACAGGGCGCACAGGCCGGCGCCCGCCGCTCACCGCCTCCTGCCCACCACCTACCGCCCCACCGCCCACCGCCCACCGCCCACGATTGGGGGAACATGTCCGTTTCGGGATCAGAGACCGCCCAGGACCCCAGGATCCGCACCATCGAGGAGCTGCACGAATACCTCTACAAGGGGCTCCAGCTGGAGCACGCGACGCTCCCGCCCTACCTGACCGCGCTCTACTCGCTGCATCCGGGGAAGAACTCGGACGCCTGGCATGTCATCAGGGTGGTGGCCGTCGAGGAGATGCTGCACCTCACCCTGGTCGCGAACGTCTTGAACGCCGTGGGCGGAACGCCGGACCTCACCAGGCCGAACTTCGTGCCGAACTATCCGACGCGCCTGCCGTGCGGTCCGGACTACTTCGAGGTGCACCTCCGGCCGTTCTCGCACGAGGCTCTGGACACGTTCCTGAAGATCGAGAAGCCCGCACAGGCGGACTCCGAGGAGGACAGGTTCGTCCCGATGGACTGGGCGGCCCTCGGACTGACGTCCGACGGCTCGACGCCGCCACCGGAGAAACTGGCGGAACTCGAGGAGTCCGGGACGGTCCTCGGCCTCGTCCCGGGAGAGCCCACCGAGCGTTTTCTGAGCATCGGCGAGTTCTACGAGGAGATCATCCGGGGCATCAACCACCTGGAGGACCAGGCCCGTAAGGACGGGAAGACGATCTTCACCGGCGATCCCGCCCGCCAGGTGACTCCCGAGTACTTCTACTCCGGTGGCGGCGACGTGATCAAGGTGACCGGCCGCGACACCGCGGTCGCGGCGCTCACCCTCGTCGCGGAGCAGGGCGAAGGGCTGCACGGCGGCATCTTCGACAGTCAGGACGAACTCGCCCACTACTACCGGTTCCAGCAGTTGGACAAAGGGCGGTATTACCAGAAGGGCGACCAACCGGGTTCGCCTTCCGGCCCGGAACTGCACGTCGACTGGGATGCCGCCTTTCCGGTGAAGCCGGACATCAAACTGGCGCACCTCGCGGGAGACCCGGAAATCCTGGCGGCGGCCGAGGAATTCAACCGTTTCTACGCCACCTTCCTGACCGACATCAATCTGGCCTACAACGGCCGGCCGGACCTTCTGCTCAAGGCGGTGTGGGAGATGTTCCGCATGCGCGACAGCATGAACCGACTCATCCGCAACCCGCTCACCGGGCATCCGGGGCAGAACGCCGGCCCGACATTCGAGCTCTGAGACCGTCGAAGGAGGCGGCACCATGACGCAAGGAACGAACACGGACAACGGGCTGCGCGATTTCGTGAAGTTCTCCGCCACTGTGACCGGGTTCAGCGAGTTCGACCTGTGGGGAACCGGTCAGGCGGAGGCGTACTACAGGACGGCCGCGGACCGGGCGGGGCCGAAGGCGGTCCAGCGGGCGATGGCTTCCGATCCCTCCGCGGCTCCCACCGATCCAGTGGTGAAAAGCATCATCAAGCTCTGGTACGTCGGCGTCTGGTACGACCCGGAACTGGCGGGACGCATGGACGTGGCGGCCTGGACGGCGCCCGGGCGGAGCGGAGCGAAGCCCGCCGTCCCGGACGACAGCCGGCCCGAGGTGAGCCCGGCCCGGCCGGCCACGGCCGGACACCACCGGGCCGGGGAAGAGACCGCGCACGGCGCGGACGGAGACGAGCACCTGTTCGTCGTCTCTCCCGACGCCTACACCGAGGGGCTGTTGTGGCGGGCGATCGGCGCCCACCCCGCCGGCGCGAAGGCGCCGGGCTACGGATCGTGGGCCAATCCGCCCGTCTTCGAGGACCACCAAGCGGAGGAAGTGTGATGCCCGGCACCGTCCCGAACCTGGGTCCCGACAAGGTCTCACTCGGCGTGACGCCGACACTGTGGTGGAACGACGACTTCCCACTGATCGACATCGGGATCCCGTTCGAGCAGTGCGTGAGCGAGATGGCGCTCGCGGGATTCCAGGGTTGCAGCGTCGGCCACAAGTACCCGGCCGACCCCGCGGTGCTGAAGGAGGCACTCGACCTGCGCGGCCTGAAGGTGTCCGAGCCCTGGGTGAGCACCTACTTCACCATCGGCGACGATGTCCGAACCGTCGAGAACTTCACGAGGCAGCTGGAGTTCCTCGAGAAAGTGGGCGGCGAGGACATCGTCGTCGCGGAGTTCGGACGGTCGTCGCACCTGCAACCCATCCCGCTCTTCGAGCACCGCCCCGAATTCACCGACGAGGAGTGGGATCTCCTCACCGACGGGCTCGACAAAATCGGTGAACTGGCCGCGGACAAGGGGATGCGGCTCTGCTACCACCCTCACATGGGCACCGGCGTGCAGACGGCCCGGGACATCGACAGGTTGATGGCGGGCACCAACCCGGACCATGTGCATCTGCTGCTCGACACCGGGCATCTCCGGTTCGCGGGCGACGACCCGCTCGAGACCACGGAACGGCACCAACAGCGGATCAAGCACGTCCACCTCAAGAACGTCCGCGAATCCGTCGCCGAAGAGGTGAGGGAGCGCCGCCTGTCCTTCCAGGACGGAATCCTGAAGGGCGTCTTCACCGTGCCCGGAGACCCCGAAGGCACGATCGACTTCGAGCCCGTCCTCCTGACGCTGGGGGAAGCCGGCTACGAGGGATGGCTGGTCGTCGAGGCCGAACAGAACCCGGCTAGGGCATGCCCGCTGAAGTACGCCAAGACGGCCCACGCCTACCTCACCGAAGTCCTGGGCTGGTGAGGAGGAGCGCACGCGACATCTGCCTCGGCTTCTTCCTGTTCGATCGCCCCGTCACGTGCGGTCGTGCAGCGTGACGTGGTAGCCGTCCGGGTCGGCGAAGGTGAACGTACGGCCGAAGGGGCCGTCGATCGGGGTGGCGACGATGGTGTGGCCGTCGGCGGCCAGGGCGTCGTGGATGGCCTGGACGTCGGTGGCGTGGAGCCAGATCGCGGCGCCGATGCCGGGCCGGGCGGCGGAGGTGAGGTCGGTGCCGGGGACGATGTCGCGCAGTGCGAACGCGATCGGCTTCGTGTCGAAGACGACGGCGTGCGGGGGGCCGGCCGGTGAGCGGACGAGGCCGAGGTAGCGCTCGTAGAACGCCTGCGAGGCGTCGAGGTCGCGTACCTGGAGGGAGAGGAAGTCGGGGCCGGTGGCGGGCATGCGGATGCTCCTTCGGTTTCACCTGAGTTGCGTGTCAGCTTTCTGACACGGCCACCGTATGTCAGAATACTGACATGAAGCAAGACGATGCCGGCGTCGACCTGGACACCTCCCTGGGCTATCTGCTGAAGGAGGCTTCGAGCGCGCTGCGCGTGGCCATGGAGGAGGTGCTGCGGCCGCTCGGGATGAGCGTGACGCACTACTCCTGTCTCGAACTGCTGGCCCAGCGGCCGGGGTTGTCCAACTCCGAGCTCGCGCGGGGCGCGTTCGTGACCCGGCAGTCGATGAACACGCTGCTGAAGAATCTGGAACGGGACGGCTTCGTGACCAGGCCCGCGGAGGCGCCCGTGGGGAAGGTGCTGCCCGCGCGGCTCACGCCCCGCGGCCGGCGGAGTCTGGAGAAGGCGACCGCGGCGGTCCGGTCGGTCGAGGTCAGGATGCTGACCGGGCTGTCCGAGGCCGACCGTGCGCAGGCGTTCCGGGTGCTGCGGAGCATGGTCCGTTCCCTGCGGGGGGACGGGGGCGAGGGCGGAGACGGGGGAGGGGGCGGGGACGAGGACGGGGCCTAGTCCGGGGGCTTCACGCCCACCGTTTGACCAGCGTGTACTCCGTGATCCCCGGCGGGTAGTCCGGGATCACGCACACCACTTCGTACCCCTGTTTCACATAGAACTTCGGGGCCTGGAAGTCCCATGTCTCCACGCGGGACGCGGCGCACCCGCGGTCCGTGCGGGCGAGGTGTTCGGCCCGGGCCAGGAGATGCGTGCCGAGACCCGTGCCGCGGAACGGTTCGTCGACCCAGAGGTAGGTGACGTGCAGCCACGTCGCCCAGGTGTGACCGACCAGGCCGCCCGCCAACTGCCCGGAATCGTCCCGCGCCCACACGTGCAGCGGGGTCTCGCGCTCCCCCGGCGTGCCGCGCAGCGCGCGCAGCACCGGGGACGCCGCCGTGTTCGTGTCGCGCAGTCGCTTCCGCAGGAGATCGCGCCGCTCCTTGTCGACTTCTGTCTCGATACGAAACATACGGCTCACCATAAACGCGCCGGACGGGCAGTTCCGCGAATTCGCTTCCGCTCCGCGCACACGGCCCTACTCTGAGGACGGTGCCGGTGGGGGCCGGTGCCGATCAGGGGGCGAAATCAGTCGGGTACGACGCCCGGAGTGGGGGTAGCAGTCTCAGCACGGCGGCGGCCGTGCGGGCTGCGACGCCCCGTGTCCCGAGCCGGCTGCTCGGGAACTCCGGGCGCCGTACCCGCTCCGGCCGTCCCCCGACCTGTGGGGGTATTTCAGTGGTGCGCATCCGAGTCCTGGTCGTCGACGACCACCGCATCTTCGCCGAGTCGCTGGCCGCGGCCCTGGCCGCCGAGCCGGACGTCGAGGTCTCCGCCGCCGGCAGCGGCCCGGCGGCGCTGCGCTGCCTGGAGCGGGCGGCGGCCGAGGGCCGCAGATTCGACGTCATGCTCGTCGACGCCGATCTGGGGTGCGGTGTGCCCGCTCCCCGGCCCGCCGCCGTGCCCGTGCAGCCGGTCGGTGCGGACGGGTTCGTCGACGGGATCTCGCTGGTCACCGGCGTGCGGACCGCCCAGCCCGGCGTGCGCACCGTCGTGCTCGCCGAGCGGGACGACCCGCGTCGGGCCGCGCTCGCGCTCCAGGCCGGGGCGTGCGGCTGGGTCGCCAAGGACTGCTCGCTCGTCCGGCTGCTCACCGTCATCCGGGGCGTCCTGCGCGACGAGACGCATCTGCCGCCCGCCCTGCTCACCGGCGTCCTGCGCGAACTGACCGCCGCGCGCAAGCACCGCACGGAGAGCGAGCGCCTGGTGGAGTCGCTGACCCCGCGCGAGCGCGAGGTGCTGCGCTGCATGGTCGCCGGGCTGGGCCGCAAGGCCGTCGCCGAACGGCTGTTCCTCTCCCCGCACACCGTCCGCACCCACATGCAGAACGTGCTGGGCAAGCTCGGCGTGCACTCCACGCTGGCCGCCGTCGCCCTCGCGCGGCGGGCCGGGGTGGGTCCCGTCGATCTGAAGCTAACCGGGGATGTTGTCGAACGGGGCGGTCAACTGGCGTAGCAGTCCGGCCAGTTGGGCGCGCTGGGCGCTGCTCAGTTCGGCGAGCAGGGCTCGCTCCTGGTCGAGCAGTCCGGCCAGTGCGCGGTCGGCCTGGTCCCGGCCCACCTCGGTGAGCCGGACCAGCACGCCGCGCCGGTCGGTGGGGTCGGGCAGCCGCTCCACCAGGCTCTTCTTGGCCAGCCGGTCGATGCGGTTGGTCATCGTGCCCGAGGTGACCAGGGTCTGGGTCAGCAACTGCCCGGGCGACAGCTGATAGGGGGCGCCGGCCCGGCGCAGCGCGGTGAGCACGTCGAACTCCCACGGCTCCAGGCTGTGCTCCGCGAACGCCAGCCGGCGGGCGCGGTCCAGATGCCGGGCGAGTCTGCTGACCCGGCTGAGCACCTCGAGCGGCTCCACGTCGAGGTCCGGGCGTTCCCGACGCCATGCTGCGACCAGCCGATCGACCTCGTCCTCCATACGATCAGTGTAGTGGTTGTGTCGACGTGAAGTCTCTTGACGTACGCCTTCTTGATGTTCAGTATCTTGATGTCAAGGTACTTGGGAGGAGCTCCGCCATGGCACCCACCAGCCCGACCACCCCCGTCTGGGACCCCGGCCAGTACCTGCGGCACGCCGGGCACCGCGCCCGGCCCTTCGTCGACCTGCTCGCCCGCGTCCCCGCCCTCCCCGGCGACCCGCCCCGCATCGCCGACCTGGGCTGCGGCCCCGGCAACGTCACCGCGCTGCTCGCCGACCGCTGGCCCGCCGCGCACATCACCGGCTACGACAACTCGGCCGAGATGCTGGACGCGGCCACCGTCGCCCACGCCGGGCCCACCCCCGGCGGCGGCCGGCTCGACTTCGCGGTCGCCGACGCGCGCACCTGGACGCCTCCCGAGCCGTACGACCTGCTGCTGAGCAACGCCACGTTGCAGTGGGTGCCGGGCCATCTGCGCGCCTTCGCCCGCTGGACGGCGGCGCTGGCGCCGGGCGGCACCTTCGCCTTCCAGGTGCCCGGCAACTTCGACGCCCCCAGCCACCGGCTGATGCGCGAGCTGGCCGGCTCCCCGCGCTGGCGGAACCGGCTCGCGGACACCCTGCGGCACGAGGACGCCGTGCACTCCCCCGCCGTCTACCTGGAGACCCTGACCGGCCTCGGCTGCGCGGCGGACGTGTGGGAGACGACGTATCTGCATCTGCTGACCGGCCAGGACCCGGTCCTCGACTGGGTCAAGGGCACGGGCCTGCGCCCGGTCCTCACCGCGCTCGGCGACGACCCCGAGGCCCGCGACGCCTTCGTCGCCGAGTACCGCACGGCCCTGCGCGCGGCCTACCCGGCGACGGCCCACGGCACGGTCTTCCCGTTCCGCCGGATCTTCGCCGTGGCGCGGAAGGAGGGCGGCGTCTGATGCTCACCGCCGCACGCGAGGAGGGTGATTCCTGATGCTCGTCTCCCTCGACCACGTCCAGCTCGCGGCACCCCCCGGCTCCGAGGATCTGCTGCGCGCCTACTACGCCGGGGTGCTCGGCATGACGGAGGTGCCCAAGCCGCCGGTGCTCGCCGCCCGCGGGGGCTGCTGGTTCGCGGCCGGCACGGTCCGGCTCCACCTCGGCGTGGAGGAGGACTTCCGCCCCGCCCGGAAGGCGCACCCCGGGCTGCGCGTCACCGGGATCGAGGCGTACGCGGCCCGCCTCACCGCCCGCAGCGCCCGGGTCGTCTGGGACGACACCCTTCCCGGGCACCGTCGCTTCTACTCCGAGGACCCGGTCGGCAACCGGCTGGAGTTCCTGGAGCCGACGGCGGCCGGGCCGCCCTCCCCGCTCACGGCACCATCCCCGCTCACGGCACCTCCCCCGCCCGCGGCACCTTCCCCGCCCGCGGCAAACGGAACCAATGCCTCCATCCACACAACCGCACACAATCAGCCATAGATCATTCACATCTGGTCGAATCAGGTGACGCAAAGGCCGCCAATCGCCACTTCGTGATCGTTCGGCTCATAGGCTCCTCGAAGCCCGTTCACTGCTCATCCATCACTTCCGCACGGTTTCCGCCACGTTCGAGCGTGTAGGCGGGGTGCGAGCGGACGTGGCGGACGGTCCCGGGGGACCCATGAAGATCGCCTTCCTGATCAACAACGCGTACGGCATCGGCGGCACCATCCGTGCCACGGCCAACCTCTCCGGTGCCTTCGCCGAACGGCGGCACGACGTCGAGGTCGTCAGCGTCCACCGCTCCCAGGACGCGCCGCGGCTCGCGTTCGACCCGCGGGTGAGGCTCACCCCGCTCGTCGACACCCGCGCCGGCTCCCCCCGTGACGAAAGCGACCACGAGCTCACCCGCCGGCCGACCACGATGTTCGGGTACTCCCTCAACGAGCCGCACACCGCGCTGGAGGACCGGCGCATCGCCGAGTACCTCACCGGCACCGACGCCGACGTGGTGATCGCCACCCGCCCCGACCTCAACGGCTACCTCGCCCGCGGCGGCCGGCACAGCCGCTACCTCCGCCTCGGCCAGGAGCACCTCAGCCTCTCCGCCCACCGCGAGCAGGTGCGCGACGACCAGAACGCGGCCGTCCCCGGGCTCGACGCCTTCCTCACCGTCTCCGAGGCCGACGCCGCCGCGTACCGCGCCGCCCTGCCCCGGGCCCGTACGCGGATCATGTGCATCCCCAACAGCGTGCCGACACCGGACGTGGCCCCGTCCACCCTCGACTCCCGCACGATCGTCGCCGCCGGGCGGCTCATCCCCGTCAAGCGCTACGACCGCCTCGTCACCGCCTTCGCCAAGGTCGCCGCCGAGCATCCCGACTGGACGCTGCGGCTGTACGGGCGCGGCGTGCAGAAGGGCGCCCTGCGGGAGCTGATCGACGAACTCGGGCTGTACGACCGGGTGTTCCTGATGGGAGCGGTCTCACCGATCGAGACCGAGTGGGCCAAGGGGGCGATCGCCGCCGTCTCCTCCGACATGGAGTCGTTCGGCATGACCATCGTCGAGGCGATGCACTGCGGGGTTCCCGTCGTCGCCACCGACTGCCCGCACGGCCCCGCCGAGATCATCGGCCATGAGCGGGACGGCCTGCTCACCCCGCTGTCCGGCGACGCCGACGCCCTCGCGGACGCGCTGAAACGTCTCATCGACGACGAGCCGCTGCGCCGCCGGCTCGGCGCGGCGGCCCGGGAGAAGGCCCGCGCGTACGCGCCCGACGCCATCGCCGCGCGGTACGAGACGCTGTTCGAGGAGCTGACGCGGGCGCGCCGGCGGACGCTCTCGGGAGCCGCGTCGCGGGTACGGCTGCGGCTGGGACGGGAGCGGCAGGCCAAGGGGCCGCAGGCCAGGGAGCCCCAGGCCGGGAAGCCGCAGACCAAGGGGCCGCAGGCCAGGGAGCCGCAGGCCAGGGGGCGCGGCGCCTCGGCCCTCACGGCCGCCGGGCCCTTCGCCCCGCCGCAGCAGCCCTCCGCCCCGCCGCAGCCCCTCGCCCTGTGCGCCACGGCGACCGCCGACGGCGGGCTGCTGGTCCGGCCGGGGCGGGGCGGCCGGCTGCCCGGCGGGCCGCGCGAACTGCTGCTGCGGCTGCGCCACGATCCGGAGGGCCGCGAGCTCCGCGTCCCCGTGCCGGAGGGCGGGGCCGGCCGGCGGGTCCTGCTGTCCCGCGCCGAGCACGTCCTGCCGGACGGCCGCTGGGACTGCTACCTGGTGCCGGCGGGCGACGGGGCGACGCGACGGCGGCGGATCACCGCGCGGATCGTGGAACAGGCCGCGCTGGTCGGGCTCCCGCCCACGGCCGGCCCCGAGGGCGTGAGTTCCTGGATCCCGTACACCACCACCGACGGCTTCCTCGCCCTGCGCACCTGGCTGCGCCCCGCGCACGCGGAGGTCGGACGGCTCCTCGTCGACGAGGAGGGCACGGCGTCGGTGACGGTGACCGCGACGCTGTACGGGACGGCGCTGCCCGAGGGGGCGCGGGTCACGGCGGTGCGGCGGGCGGAGGGGGCATCGGAGATCGCGGTGCCCGTACGGCCGACGGGCGCCGGCGGATTCGTCTTCACCCTCCCGTACGAGGAACCGGTCCGCCGGAGTACCGGTGACGACGCACCGTGGGACCTACGGCTGACCGGCCCCGGCCTGGCGGCGCCGGTGCCGCTGGGGCGGATCGGCGGGGACGTGGTGGAGCGCAAGAAGACGGACGTCGTACCGGGCACGGTGGTCGGCGGCCACCGGGTGAATCCGTACTTCACGGCGAGCAACGCGCTGGCGCTGCGCGTGCGCCCGGAGAGCGCGTAGGGGCGGACGCGGGGGCCGGAAGCGGTCGGCAATGAACAGCCTGTGAACACTGCGTGGACCGGGCAATGACCCGCCCCGCGCCGCGCTGACACGATGATCCCGCCGCGTCCGACCGAGCGGTACGCCCAACACCCCCTCGATCCAAGGTGGTTCGACCCCGTGAGACTGACCCGTGTGACGCTCGCCGTGGCCGCCGGTGCCCTCGCCCCGGCGCTGCTGCTCTCCACCCCGTCCTTCGCCGCCGGCGCGGCGACCGCCGTCCCGGCCGCCGCCGCGTCGGACACGGACCCGGGCGCCGGGTCTCCCTACGACGACATGGACATCCACGACCTGCGCATCGCCATCCTGCGCATCCTGGCGAACCCGGACAGCGGCAAGCGGGTCACCAAGGAGGCGAACGCCCTCCTCGACGACGGCACGGTGGAGGAGATGCGCACCTGGCTGGAGACCGGCTACCGGCTCGCCCAGTTCGAGGACGACCAGGTCGCCATCTTCACCATCATCGGCAAGCCCTCCTCTGGCAGGGCCGTCTACCGCGAGGCCGCCAAGGCCCTCGACGCGGGCACCCCCGAGGCCGCCCGCGAGTTCCTGGAGACCGGCTACCGCCTCGCCCAGGCCGAGGACGACCGCTTCACCCTCTTCCAGATGCTCGCCGACCCCGACCTCACCGACGCCATGCGCACCGCGATCTACGCGGTCCTGGACGACGGCACCCCCGAGGCCATGCGCCACTTCCTGGAGGTCGGCCAGTACGAGGTCGACGGCTGAGAAGCCGCTCCCGCTCCGCCTACCGGCCGGCTGGCGGGGTGCCGGGATGCGGGGGCGGTGGCGGATACGGCGGGCGGGACGGGATCCGGGGCCCGGACGGGCCCGACGGGGCCGGTGGAGGCGGCTGTGGCTCCAGCGACCGCCGGGGACGCGGTGTCGGCTCCCGGAGCGTAAGGGGCGGGGGCGGGGATGGCGGCGGGGGCGGGAACGTGGGCTGCTTCCCCTCCGGCAGTACCGGACCGCCCGCCCGCAACCGCTCGACGGTCTCCTCGGCCCGCCGCCGGGCCAGCGGGTCGTCGTCGCGCCGGAAGACGAGCTCGAGCAGCCTCCGGGTGATCTTCCCGCGCCGGATCAACGTGTACCCCAGCGCATGACCGACCTCCTCGGCCCGGCCCCCCGCCGACACGTCGAGCCGCACCTCAACCACACCCCGCCCGTCGAACCGGGCCCGCAGCTCGTCGTCCTTCATCACCGGTCCTCGTAACGCGGCAGTTCCGCGGGGAAGTCCCGCTGAGCCTTGCACTCGGCCAACTCGTAGGCGTGCCGGGAGAGCTGGTAGGCGAAGTCGGTCACGACCTGGCTCAGCTCTCTGCCGGTAGCCCTGCTCTCCCCGCTCACTTGAGCCTGCGCCACCAGGGCAAAGCCGTCCGACGCCGTGTTCGCTTCCACGTCCCTCGGCACACACGGTACGTAGACGGAAGCGAAGCCACGATCGCTATCCGTCTGCGCCAGAGCTTCTACACCGTTCTTCGAGACACTGACCACGTGATGGCCTGCGGACTGCCTATAGAAGTCCACCCATCCGGATGCGGACGTGTCCTGAAGTGCTACCCGGCCCGAAAGAACCGAGTTCCCGCTGGTGGAAACGGTGCAGTTGAAGACGAAATCGCGCCCGGAGCCGTGTTGATCCGCCCACTGATCCGCCACCCGTGCACGCGGCAGGGCCCGGACCGCGATGTCCCGTTGCACGGATTTTTCGCACACCTTGCCCGGGAGGAGATACAACCCCTTCACGAAGAAGAAGACAACACCTGCACCCACTAGTCCAACGATCACGAGACCGAGCAAGAGCCCCTTGAGGTTGTACTGCGACGCACTTTTCCCCTTCGCATTACTGTTCATAGCGGTCCTCGGAGCGATTCAGGTAGTAATCGCTGTCCTTCCAACCATCGTTCACGGCCTGTCGCACGGCGTCCTCCGTTCCGTCCTTCGGTAGTTTCAGGTGATGTCGAGCCAGGGCGTCATCCACTGACCACTGGGCTTGCTGGCTGACCGAATCCCGCATTTTGAACAGGTCTTTACTGGAGTAGTACAACGCTTCGTCCTTGGCGCCCTCCAGTTGCTGGCCCTCGAGCAGGCGATCGACGGCCGATCCAGCGACCGCTCCGACCATTCCACCGCCCACAGCACCCATAAGGTCTCCGCCGTATCTCTCCGGCACCTTGACGCCGGCCATACCGATGGCGATCCAGGTCTTGGCGAAATCTCCTTTCGCCTTCAGTGCGTCGTTGTAGTCCTTCTGGCCGTCGACAGCCTTACCGACTTCGGAGTTCGCCGCGGAGTGCCCGACGATTCCCTCGATAATTCCCGCATTCCTCCCGATGTCGGAGAGGAGTTGTTTGCGGCCCCCATCGAACAGGGAGGGGTCCGAGAGATGCGCCTCAAGGAGGCTTCCGGTGTAGATGCTTTCCCCGTAGATGATTCCCGCTCTACCCGCAGGGTCCGCAGATGTCGCCGAAAGGAAACGGGCCGCGTCCGAAAGGACGAGTCCGCCAGGGGCTTCACTGTTAGTGAGGAATACTGCATCCGATTTAGGACCGGCGATTGCCTGACTGATCTCCGGCATATAAGCGGCCGCCATGTCTCCGAAGCTCTCGCCCATGCCCTTGCTCACAAGGTCCGCGCCACCGCCGGGCTGGGCCACCGCCTCCATGATGTTGGCCATGATCCGTACCTGCGTCGCGTTGTGCGGCGGGGCCATGGACGTGGTGTCGCCGTCGGCCACGCCGGTGACGGCGCTCTCCAGGGCGCGGCCGAGGGCCTCGCCCCGGTCCGTGTACCTGGTGGTGCCGAGCATGTGGTCCAGGTCCGACTTGGACGCGAAGGCGTGCTCCGCCGCCTCGGGGTTGTGGGAGAGCCCGTCGAACAGACCCTCCAGCGGATCCCGGCCGTTGCCGTCGCCGAAGACGAGGTCCAGGGAGTCGTACCCCTTGACCCACAGGTCGTGGGTGCCCGCGTCCCCCGCCGCCTTGTCCGCCTTGAAGATCTTCTCCCGGTAGTCGTCCAGGAACTCGGTGTCGAACTGTCCCTGTCGCATGAGGCTGCTGATGACCTGGGAACCCAGGGCACCGACCGGGCCGAACGAGCCGGAGGCGCGGAAGTTGGTGTTGCGCTCGGCGACGAGGTCCTTCTTCCAGTCCCCCATGGCGTCCGAGTCCGAGAAGGACGCCGTGGCCAGGGTCAGGCCCAGGTTGGTCTGCAGGTCCTTCATCGTGTCGAGTTCCGAGCCCTTGGCGCCTGCGTGGGCGTGGGTCATCTCGGTCCAGAACTGGAGTGTCCCCTTGGCCCCCAGCCGTGTCGCGAACTGCTCGGCGAACAGGGGGTCACCGCTGTACTTCGCCATCGTGCGGTTGAAGTCGGCGATGTCGTCGACACTCATGTCGGCCGGGTTCTTGGCGGCCTTGGCCAGTTTCTCCGCGGCGGCGACGGCGTCGGCCGCCTCGTCGCGGCTGGCGTAGGAGGCGTCGCCGAAGCCGTACTTGGTCTGGTCCGCGAGGAGTCGCAGGACCTTGGCCGCGCTGGTGTCGCTCTGCGTCGCCTTGCTCAGGATGTCCTGGATCTCGTCGCGGAACGCGGCCGCCGTCTTCGGGTCCGTCGCTCCGGTCTTTCCGCTGGGGTCGGAGGCCCAGTCGGGGCGGGTGTTCCCCACGACGGTGAAGGTGCCGCCACCGGTGTCGATGACGGTCAGGTTCTGCTCAGCCGCCCGCTCGATGGCGTTGTTCAGCTGGGTGCGGTAGTCGATGAGTTCGCCACGCGTGTCGCTGAGGATCTTGGTGATGGAGTCGGCCTGAGTGTGCGCGTCGGCGAACTCGGCGACGGTACGGTCGACGAATCCGCGCGTGACGGTGGCGTTGACGCCCGCCCAGTCCGCCTTGTCGGCCTTGGCCTTGAGATTGTCCTCGGCGTCCTTTCGCAGGTCGGCGAGGTTCTTCGTCATCTGCTCCCAGTCGGTGACCGCCTCACCGAGCTTGGCGAAGTTGCCGTGACGCAGCGCGTCGAGGTCCATCGGCGTCAGTGGTCCTTCCGGTCGTCGAAGCCCTTGTCCAGCGTGGCGATCTTGCTCACCGCGCCGGAGATGTAGGACTCGTAGGCCGCGTGCTGGTTCTTCGTGTACCGCAGGTGGTTGGAGATGTGGGTGCAGGCGTCCAGCAGGGTCTTGGACTGTTCGCTCCAACGCTCCGCCACATGCTCCAGGGCGCCGCCCAGGGCGTAGCCCTCGCTCTTGAGCCCACTCGCCGCCGACTCCGAGGCCGCCCGCGCATGCCCGCTGTACGTCGTGAAGTGGTCGAACAACTCATGGGCCGCCTTGCCGACCGCTTCGAGGTCCTTGTGGCCCACGACGAGATCGCCCTGGGTACCGTCGCCTCCCTGGTCGGCCGGATACTGGTTGAGCCGCATCCGGACGGCGTGCTGATCGGCCGCCTTGGCCTTCAGCCGGTCCCATTCCTCCCATGCCATGGATGGCCTCCCCCGTGTCTTCCGTGGCACCGCCGGCTCTGCGCCGGTCCGGTACCGACGTGCGGACCTGTGGCCGCGTCTCCGCGGCGGACACCGTGCACACTACCGACCGCGCCAAGTGCCGTTACGGCCACGGTGTGTTGCGGCCGGGCGTGCGAGTGGGGGGCGCCCGGTGACAACCGGGCGCCCCCCACTCGCGTTCTCCGTCACCGCACCCGTCGCGCCCCCGCCGCCGGTACCGCCGTGAACGTGCGGGGGGTGGTGAAGCCGGCCTTCGTGAAGGCGGCTTCCACCGCCTTCGTGATCGGTTCGACCGCCGCCTCCTCCGTCAGGACGATGGCCGAGCCGCCGAAGCCGCCGCCTGTCATGCGGGCGCCGAGGGCGCCGGTGGACAGGGCCGTGTCGACGACCAGGTCCAGCTCCGGGCAGGAGATGCGGAAGTCGTCGCGGAGGGAGGCGTGGCCCTCGGTGAGGACCGGGCCGATGCCCCGGGGGTCGCTGGTTTCCAGGAGGGAGACGACGCGTTCGACGCGCTGGTCCTCCGTGACCACGTGGCGGACCAGGCGGCGGACCTCCTCCTCGTCGCCGAGCCGGTCCAGCGCCGCGTCGAGGTCGTCGTACGCCACGTCGCGCAGCGCGTCGACGCCGAGCAGCGCGGCGCCCTTCTCGCAGCCGGCCCGGCGCTTGCCGTACTCCCCGTCGCTGTGCGCGTGCTTGACCTGGGTGTCGACGACGAGGAGCCGCATGCCCTCGGCCGCCAGGTCGAAGGGGATCTGCTTCTGGGAGAGGTCCCGGGTGTCGAGGAACAGGGCGTGGCCGTCCTCGCAGCAGGCGGAGGCGGTCTGGTCCATGATGCCGGTGGGGGCGCCAACGTAGACGTTCTCCGCGCGCTGGCACAGGCGCGCCAACTGCCAGCCCCGCAGGCCCAGTTCGTACAGGTCGTTCAGTGCGAGCGCGACCACGACCTCCAGCGCCGCCGACGAGGACAGGCCCGCCCCGGAGGGGACCGTGGACGCCAGGTGGATGTCGGCGCCGTCGATCTCGTGGCCCGCCTCGCGCAGCGCCCACACCACGCCGGCCGGGTAGGCGGTCCAGCTCTTGTCGGACTCGGGGGCGAGGCCGTCGAGCGGTAGTTCGACGGGGCCGGCGTCGATGTCGGCCGAGTGCAGGCGCAGTACGCCGTCCTCACGCCGGGAGACGGCGGCGACGGTGGTGTGCGGCAGGGCGAACGGCATGACGAAGCCGTCGTTGTAGTCGGTGTGCTCGCCGATCAGGTTGACCCGCCCCGGCGCGGCCCACACCCCCTCCGGCCCGGCCCCGTACAGCTCCCGGAACCGGTCGGCCACCTCACCGGCGGCCTTGGCGACAGCCTCACTCATGCCCTGTTCCCTGACCCTTCGCTACGGACTCGCTGCGACGACGTACGCGCCGGCCGCGCGTACGTCTTTCCTCGCGTACGTTCTACTCGGCGGCGCGTGCCTGGGCGAACCGCCAGGCGTCGGCGACGATCCCCGCGAGGTCCGCGCGGGACGGGTTCCAGCCCAGCTTCTCGCGGGCGGTGCCGGCCGCGGCCACCAGGACCGCCGGGTCACCGCCGCGGCGCGGGGCCACGACCTCGGGGACCGGGTGACCGGTGACCTGGCGCACGGTCTCGACGACCTCGCGCACGGAGAAGCCGTTGCCGTTGCCGAGGTTGCAGATCAGGTGCTCGCCGGGCGCGGCCGCGTCCAGGGCGAGCAGGTGCGCCTCGGCCAGGTCGGCGACGTGGATGTAGTCGCGCACACAGGTGCCGTCCGGCGTCGGGTAGTCGTCGCCGAAGACGGAGATCGCCTCGCGGCGGCCCTGCGCGACCTGGAGGACGAGCGGGATGAGGTGCGACTCGGGGTCGTGCCGCTCGCCGAACTCCCCGTACGCGCCGGCCACGTTGAAGTAGCGCAGCGACACCGCGCCGAGGCCGTGCGCCGCCGCCTCGCCGCTGATCATGTGATCGACGGCGAGCTTCGAGGCGCCGTACGGGTTGGTCGGCTTCGTCGGCGCGGTCTCCACGATGGGGACCTGCTCCGGCTCGCCGTACGTCGCCGCCGTCGAGGAGAAGACGAGCCGGCGCACGCCCGCTTCGCGCATCGCGGCGAGCAGCGCCATCGTGCCGCCGACGTTGTTCTCCCAGTATTTCTCCGGCTTCACCACCGACTCGCCGACCTGCGAGAACGCGGCGAAGTGCAGCACGGCGTCGAAGGAGGGATCCAGCCATTTGGCCGCGTCGCGGATGTCGCCCTCGACGAACGCGGCGCCGGCCGGGACGCCCTCGCGGAAGCCGGTGGAGAGGTTGTCCAGCACGACCACCTCGTGGCCGGCCTCCAGCAGATGCTGGGCGACCACGCTGCCGACATAGCCGGCACCGCCGGTGACCAGGTACTTCCCACTCATGAACTCGCTACCTCTCGCAGTCGCACGGCCGCGGCCTCCGGCGGCACGTCGTTGATGAACACGTTCATGCCGGATTCGGAACCCGCGAGGAACTTCAGCTTTCCGGAGGTGCGGCGGATGGTGAAGAGCTCGAGGTGGAGCGCGAAGTCGTCGCGGCTCACGCCGTCGAACTCCTCCAGCGCGCCGAACGGGGCCTGGTGCCAGGCCGCGATGTACGGCGTCGGAGGCTCACCTTCGCCGAAGATCCGGTCGAAGCGCCTCAACAGTTCCAGATAGACCTGGGGGAACTCTGTGCGCGCCGCCTCGTCGAGCCCGAGCAGATCGGGCACCCGGCGGCGCGGGTAGAGGTGGACCTCGTAGGGCCAGTGGGCCGCGTAGGGCACGAAGGCCACCCAGTGCTCGGTGGCCAGAACCACGCGTTCACCTGCGGCTTCCCGCTCCACGACGGCGTCGAAGAGGTTCTCCCCGCCGCTGGCCTGTTTGTGGGCCGCGAGGGAACGGAGCATCAGGGCGGTGCGAGGCGTGGTGAAGGGGTAGGCGTAGATCTGCCCGTGCGGGTGACCCAGCGTCACACCGATCTCGGCGCCGCGGTTCTCGAAGCAGAAGACCTGCTGGACGGAGGGCAGATGGGACAGCTCGGCGGTGCGGTCGGTCCACGCGTCCAGGACCAGTCCCGCCTGCTCCTCGGTGAGGTCGGCGAAGGACGCGTCGTGGTCGGAGGTGAAGCAGACGACCTCGCAGCGGCCGGAGTCGCCGGCGAGCGAGGGGAAGCGGTTCTCGAAGACGACGACGTCGTACGAAGAGTCGGGGATCTCGCTGAGCCGCTCGCCCTGGGAGGGGCAGAGCGGGCACTCGTCGGCGGGCGGGTGGTAGGTGCGGCCCTGCCGGTGGGAGGCGACGGCGACCGCGTCGCCGAGCAGCACGTCCTGGCGGATCTCGGACGTGGTGACGGTGCGCTCCAGCGGGCGCCGGTCCACCGCGTCGCGCACGGTGTCGTCACGCAGGTCGTAGTAGATCAGCTCACGCCCGTCGGCCAACCGGGTCGAGGTCTTCTTCACGGCGCCTTACCCCAATCTTCCAACAGAACCCAACATAACAAACCATGCCACCCCTCGAACGTCAACATCACAATCCCACAAAAACAACCACCAGGGATGTTCATTTTCTGAACACGGAGGCGTAAGTTCCGCCCTGATCGGTTCACGCGACGAAGCGAGTACGCATGCAGACCCCCACATATCTGGCAGCCGAGCTTCGGCTCCCCACCAACTGGCTCGATTACACGATCCTCGGCATCTACTTCGTGGTCGTCCTGGGCATCGGCCTCGCGGCCCGCCGCTCGGTGAAGACCAGCCTCGACTTCTTCCTGTCCGGGCGTTCCCTGCCCGCCTGGATCACGGGTCTGGCGTTCATCTCGGCCAACCTGGCCGCCACCGAGATCCTCGGCATGGCCGCCAACAGCGCCCAGTACGGCGTCTACACCGTGCACTGGTACTGGATCGGCGCCATCCCGGCCATGGTCTTCCTCGGCCTGGTGATGATGCCGTTCTACTACGGCTCGAAGGTCCGCTCGGTCCCGGAGTTCCTGCTGCTCCGCTTCGACAAGTGGGCGCACCTGCTCAGTTCGATCCTGTTCGCCTTCGCGGCCATCCTGATCGCGGGCGTCAACCTGTACGCGCTGGCGATCGTCGTCGAGGCGTTGCTGGGCTGGCCGCAGTGGGTGGCGATCCTGGTCGCCGGCCTCTTCGTGCTGGCGTACATCACGCTGGGCGGGCTGTCCTCCGCGATCTACAACGAGGTGCTTCAGTTCTTCGTGATCCTCGCGGCCCTCATCCCGATCGCCGCGCTCGGCCTGAAGCGGGTCGGCGGCTGGGACGGTCTGACGGACTCGCTCACCAAGTCGCACGGGGACAACTTCGTCAGCGCGTGGGGCGGCACGGGAATCGGCAGCGCCAACCCGCTCGGCGCCAACTGGCTGACCATCGTGCTGGGCCTCGGGTTCGTGCTGTCGTTCGGCTACTGGACGACCAACTTCGCCGAGGTGCAGCGGGCGCTGTCCGCGAAGAACCTCTCGGCCGGGCAGCGCACGCCGCTGATCGCGGCGTTCCCGAAGATCTTCATCGTCTTCCTGGTGATGATCCCGGGCCTGGTCGCCGCGGTGCTCGTGCCGAAGATCGGCACCTCCGGCTCCGACCTCCAGTACAACGACGCGATCCCCTATCTGATGCAGGAGCTGCTCCCCAACGGCATGCTCGGCATCGCGGTGACGGGTCTGCTGGCGGCGTTCATGGCGGGCATGGCGGCCAACGTGTCGTCGTTCAACACGGTGTTCACCACCGACATCTGGGCCCGGTACGTGGTGCGCGACCGCGAGGACGGCTACTACGTGCGGTTCGGCCGTCTGATCACGGTGATCGGCGTCGCCGCCTCGGTCGGCACGGCGTTCCTCGCCTCCTCGTTCTCGAACATCATGAGCTACCTCCAGACGCTGTTCTCCTTCTTCAACGTGCCGATGTTCGTGGTCTTCATCGTCGGCATGTTCTGGAAGCGGGCGTCCATGAAGTCCGGGTTCTGGGGGCTGCTGGCCGGTACGACGGCGGCGATGGTCAACTACTTCGTCTTCTACAAGAAGGGCATCGTCGACATCCCCACCGACCAGGGCGCCAACTTCGTCTCCGCGATCGCCGGCTTCGTCGCCGGTGCGGTGGTGATGGTCGCGGTCACGCTGTTCACGAAGCCGAAGCCGGCGGACGAGCTCCAGGGCCTGGTCTACGGCACGCGCTCGCCCGGCATGGAGGAGGCGCCCGCGAAGGGCGACGACGCGTGGTACCGGCGGCCGGCGCTGCTCGGCTGGGGCGCGGTCGTCCTGGCCGCGGCGTGCTACATCCCGTTCTCGATCTGACGGCCGAGGGGCTGATACACCATGGCTGAGCAATATCCCCACGACGACGACCGCCGTCAGGCGTCGTCCGAGAAGGACCTCCAGCGCGAGGTCGCCGAACTCCAGACGAAGTCCGCGACCGCGGCCCGCCTGTTCGACATCCGCCGCATCATCGGCGGCCTGTTCGTGGTCTACGGGATCATCGTGACGATCGCCGGCTTCACGGCGTCCGACGCGGACATCGACAAGGCGGTCGGCGTCAACATCAACCTCTGGACCGGCATCGGCATGCTGATCCTCGGCCTCTTCTTCCTCGCCTGGCTCTGGCTCCGCCCCACGGAGCCGCCGGAGGTGACGGAGGAGGACGTACTGGAGCAGAAGTAGGCGAGTCGCCGCCTACGGCGCCACGGGGCCGGTGTCCACGAGGGCGGACACCGGCTTGGCCATTGCTTCGCGCGCCGGGGTGGCCGCCAGGCCGGGTCACTCCCCGGCGAACAGGTCCTCGGCGGTGGTGGCGTGGACCGCGCGCTCGGCCCAGAGCTCCAGCCGGTCGAGATCGGTGCAGTGCGGCACCTGCTCGCGGACGACCTCGGGCACCGGGATGTCCCGCCATCCCAGGATGCGCAGGATCATCGCGGCGCGGTCCTCCCGCCGGCCCTCTTCGAGCAGGGCGTTCCCCTCGTCGGTTTCCACCTCTGCCGCCGTCCCGCCCTGCCGCGTGCCAGGCGTACGCCGACTTCCGCCACACCCGTAACCTGCGAGCCACTTCCGGTGGTCGAGGGCGACACGGTCCGACGTGACTTTCGTCAACTGGCAGAAGTCATCGTTTCAGCAACCCCGCCGAGGGATACTGAGAGCCCAGCACAGACAGCACGGCACCGGTGACCGGCCGGACCGCAACGCCATCAACGCCTGCGACTCCCCCGACCGTTACCATTGCGCCGCTGACCGTTGGGGTTGTTCCGGTGACCGTTTGTCCCGTTTCCTGCCCCCGCGTTTCTGCTCGGCTGCGCCTGCGACGCGCGAAGTGCGGCATCGTTTCGCAACATCTGTGCAGCGAAATGGCCCAGCAACGGTTGGACACCATTGTTCTGTACCTGTACGTCCTCGAAGGCTCCATCCAACTGCTGCGCCGTAGGAAACAGAGCTATCGGCTCACCTGCCTCGGTTTGGCCGACCACCCTGTCCAGAGGCATATTCATTCGCTCGTACGCCCACGCCGCATATGTTTCATACAGACGTTGCTGCTGGTCCGGTGCCAACTGGTCCGCCTGGCGTTCACTCATCCACGTCTGGACCAGATCTTGCGCATCTTGGTCCCGCGCGTTCAAGACATTGTCCACTTGCTCAGAGAACTGCGTGCCGATCGCTATCCAGAGGTTCGTAGCCAGATCGTGATACTCTGATGCCTGCGTGAACGCATCGTATCGACGGTTCGAAGGACGCTCATCAAGTCGACGCCCCGCGTCGACGACTGCATTCCTGGTCGAATTGAATGCGTTCGCCGCCGCAACAGCCTCTTCGAAAAGCTCCGCCATCTCATCTACCATTGGATTCGCGCGAAAATAAACCCTGGCGTCGCGTGCCTCATTGCTCACGATCAACTGCCCCACATGAGCGAGGCCCTGTTGCTGTGCGTCATCGTAATGATTCGACGGCAGGCCGCCAGCAGCTTCCCTGATGCCATCGAAATTGGTCTCGTCGCTGGACGTACTACCGGGCATTAGCCTCTCACTTTCCTTGTCATCTGCCATCGCGGACGACCGTGAGGCTTCGGGTGTTCCGCCCGACATCCAGGCCCGCCGTTTCCGTCGCCCGCATACACAGAACAACGCTGAAAAGACAGGACTGGTTCAGCTCAACTCGGGTCAAGGAGATACGGTCAAGGACGTGGCCTCCTCCTGGGTGACCACGCCGATCAGACGGCTCCCGCACAAGGACCTCACCGCGACGCAGCGAACGATCAACCGGGCCCTGTCAGCGGCACGAGCACCTGTCGAACGGAACATCGCGAGGTTGGAGTCCTGGAGCATCTTCCGCAGAACTCGCTGCGGTCCCAACCGAATGACCGTCATCGCCGCCGCCGTCCTCACCCTGGAGAGGCAACGCTGAAACCCTTCCTGCTGGAGGCTTCTCGTCCTCGGGCTCGGACGGCACCTCGACCACCGCCAGGACGTCGAGGCACGAGTAGCTGTTCCCGCGCCGTTCGGCATCGAAGCCGACGACCGTCAGGTCAGGAGCCGCGTCGTTCTCCCCGGGGAACGTCACGAGCACGTCGCCGAAGACGCGCTCACGCGCGATACCGGCGGCCTTGACCGCGTCCTTAACGTCGGAGACGGTCCAGTCCTGCTCCGGACTCCGCGGGGTCATGATCACCCTTCCGTCGAAGACCCTCGACCTTGTAGCCCTCGGGGATGCCGCCTCGCTCGATCAGGTCGTTCATGACAGTCACAGCAGCTCACCTCCTCCTGGCATTGTGGCCGGGCGGGCCCGCAGCCCGCAGCCCGCAGCCCGCAGCCCGCACTGCTCAACGCGTCACGCGGTCGCCAGGTCGCACCACACGTACTTGCCCCGGTCGCCCTCCGTGGACAGGGGGTACCAGCCCCAGAGGTCCGCGCAGGCGCGGACGAGGGTGAGGCCGCGGCCCGCCTCCAGGTCGGCCGCGCGGTCCGCCGCCGTCGCGTCCACCGGCTCGGGCGGGCGCGGGTCCGTGTCCCACGTCCCGATCCGCAGCACCCCCGCCGACCACCGCACCCGCAGCGCCGCCGGCCCCTTGGTGTGCCGTACGGCGTTGGACACCAGCTCCGCCGCGAGCAGCTCGGCGACGTCGACGAAGCGGATCAGTCCGTGCAGGGTGAGGATGAGGCGGAGGGTACGACGGCTGACGGTGACGGCGCGCGGGTCGTTGGGGATGTACAGCGAGTACTCCCAGGTTCCGTTCTCGGGCATGCGTGAACTCCGTTCGGTGGAGCGAGGGTGAGTGTCGCGCGGCTCCCGGACGGTGGCATGCCTCAGCCGTCGTGGCAGGACGGATCGGTGCGCTTCCGGATATTCCGGTGATTCCGCAGCGTGTGCGTCGCGTCACCGACGGTAGGACCTTAATTTAGGACCGCGCAAGTCGTTGCCGTAATCTTCCCCCTGAACGAGTCACCCGTCACGGGTACTTGAGGGGCGAGGAGGACGTCATGCCGCGTCGACGGCAACCCACCGCACGCCAGGTGCGACTGGGCACCGAGCTGCGGAAACTTCGTGAGGCAGCAGGCTTGAAGGCGCGCGAGGCAGCGGCTCTGCTCGGAGCCGATTCCGTCCAGATGAGCCAGATCGAGGCGGGCATCGCGGGCGTGAGCGAGGAGCGCGTACGACGCCTCGCCGCGCAGTACTGCTGTACGGACACGGAGTTGGTCAACGCGTTGGTTGCCATGGCGACGGACCGGACGCGGGGGTGGTGGGAGGAGTACCGGGGCCTACTGCCAGAGGCATTCCTCGACCTCTCCGAGGTGGAGCACCATGCCACGTACCGGTGGGACGTGGACTCGCTGTACATCCCCGGCCTGTTGCAGACCGAGGACTATGCGCGAGCCGTCTTCGGGGACCGGATCCCGGCGCTGCCTGCCGATGACCTGGACCTGCGGGTACGGCACCGGATGCAGCGCAAGGTGATCCTCGAACGGCCCTCGCCCGCCACGTTCGAGGCGGTCCTGCACGAAGCGGCGCTGCGCATCAGGGTCGGTAACCGTGCCGCCTCCCGGGCCCAACTGGCCCATCTCCTCGAGTTGTCCGAAGCCGATCACGTGACCGTGCGGGTGATCCCCTTCGACCTGGACGGAGTCACCGGAGCGGGCAACGTCATGATGTACGCGGGAGGGACCGTTCCCCGGCTGGACACCGTCGTACGCGATGCTCCCCACGGTGCGATGCTCGTCGACGCGGAAGCGCAACTCGGTGCCTTCCGCGCACACTTCCGTAAGGCGGAGGCACTGGCACTCGACCCCGAACGGTCGCAGGACTTCATCCACGCACTGAAGAAGGAGCTCTGAGAACCCTCATGGCAACGACCCCCGACAACTGGCAGAAGTCGTCCTTCTCCGCCGGCGGCGACGGCAACAACTGCCTCGAACTCGCCGCCACCCCCATCACCCTCCACCTCCGCGAAAGCGACGAACCGGACGTGCGGCTCAGCACTACGCCCGTCGCCCTCGCCCGGCTCCTGCGGCGCATACGCGCGGCCGGGGCGTGAGCCGGGGGCGCGCTCAGCCCAGCCTTTTCGCCTGGGCCTTCGCCAGGGCGACGGGGAAGGTGAAGTCCGAGCCGTCCAGGGTGCCGAAGTCGATCGCGCTGAAGTAGGCCAGCGTGCTGCCCTCGCGGAAGACGAACGCCTTCATCGGGGCCGTGCCGCCGTCCTCTTCCAGCGTCGCGGTGAACCCGAGGGGATCGTCGCCCACCCGCGGCGACGTGTCCTCGGTGATCTTCGTGAAGCGCGATTCCGTGTCCTGCTGCGTCCCGGTGAAGCCGTCGGGACACGCCGTCACGGCCTTTTTCAGCCGCGTTAGGGCCGCCCTGGCGCCCTCGACGTCGTCGTAGGACGCCAGGGTGATCACCACGACCGAGGCGGGGGCGTCGGGCGAGGAGTGGGCGTTGAGCTCCGCGACCGCCCAGCGCTGGGCGGTCGCCGCCGGGCTCCCCACGGCGACCGAAGACAGTGCCAGCCCCAGGGGCCGGCACTGCTTCCGGTCCGTGCCGACCTGATCCTCCGTGACTACCATGGACGTGCCCGGCTTGGAGATGAAGAAGCCCTTCACCTCCCTCTTCCCCAGCGACCTCTTCTCCAGTTCGCGCGCGCTCAGCGGTCCGGACGGCGCCGAGGTCGTCGCCCTGGTGCCGGAACCGTCGGCCCTGCCGGGACCGGAAGCGGAACCCGAACCGGGGCCCGAACCCGAGTCACCGCACGCGGTGAGCAGGGTGAGGGGCAGAACGGTCAGGACGGCCAGGGCCGTGCGTACGGCGGGTGTGTGCATACGGGCTGCGTCTGCTTTCGGGAGGCCCTCGTTTTCCTCAACCCAGCTTCTTCGCCTGCGTCTCCACCAGGACCGTCGGGAACTCGAAGTCCCCGCCCTTCATCAGGGACGCGGGGTTGACGCTGCTCACGTACGTCACCGTCGTGCCCGTGCGGAAGGCGGCGACCTTCATCGGGCCGGGCTTCGGCATGCCCTCCTGCTGGACCGCGGCCGTGAAGGCGATGGCGGCGTCGCCCGCCTTCGGGGCCGTGTCGGCGGTGACCTTCGTGATCTTCTGCTCGGTGCCCATCGCCGTGTACGTGTAGCCGGCCGCGCAGGCCGTCACGCTCTTGCCGATCGAGGTCAGCGCCTTCGTCGCGGCGGCCTCGTCGGCGTAGGAGGCGAGGGTGACCACGGACGTCGTCGTGTCGAACGCGGCGTCCACCGCGGCGTCGACATCGTCCTTCGCCACGTCGCCGGACGGCGCCTTCTTCTTGCCCGTCGCACGGCGCTGCGCCGTCGCCGACGGGTCGTCGAGGGCGACACCGGAGAGCGAGCGGCTCAGCGGCTCGCAGTCGTCCCGGTCCGACGTCACCTTGTCCGCGGTGACTTTCTCCTCCTTGGTCACCTCGCTGACCAGGAAGCCCTTCACGTCGGCCGAGGCCAGCACCTTCGCGTCCAGGTCGGCCGCGCTCAGCGGCCGGGCCGCCGCGGCGGCCGGTGCCTTCGAGTCGTCGGACGACGAGGTGTCGGAGGCGGAGTCCGTGCCGCCGCAGGCGGTGAGGAGGACGGCCGCGACAGCGGCGAAGGTCGCGGTCGCGGGCAGGGTGCGTCTGGGCAAGGGAGTGCCTCACCTTTCGTGAGCTCTTTTGAGAGAAGTTCAACAGATGATCGACAGGACTTTACTTGCGGCTTCACAGGAAACGCACCCGGGTACCCCGTCACCCCTGGTCGGCGCCGCACCCAACTCCCGGGAAACGCGCTCGCGAAGGCCCTGTGAAGGTCTCAGGCAAGAGTCCGAACAAAGGGGTTGACAGCTCACAGACTGCTAAGATCATCGCACGTTCAGTAGGCTGACGGCGCGTCACGTGTTGACCGCGCACGGGGGACAGTCTCTAGGGCCCCATCGCGAGGGGCAGCGACCATGGCCGGCCTGCGGGCCCGGGCCCACGGTCGCCCCTGTCGCGAGGCGACTTGAAGAGAGTCTCATGACGTCATTGATCCAGGACCCACTCCTGTGGGTCTTGCTGGCGGTACTTCTCGCCGCGGTCTTCGCGGTATTGAAGGCCCGCCGAACCAACATGGCACTCCGCAGACAGAACGAGAACCTGCGTGGCGCCCGGGACGGCCTCCAGGGAGAACGCAACCAGCTCTACACCGACTACGCCGCCCTGCGCACCCAGCACTCCGACGCCCTCGCGGAGGTGCGCCAGGACGCCGAGGCGGAGACCAAGGACGTACTGAAGTCCGCGATGCGCACCCTTCAGGTGCTCGCCGACGAACAGCAGCACGTCATCGACAAGGCACAGCGCAAGTACGGCGACGACTCCGAGATCCTCGCCGATCTGATGCTGGTGGACCACACCAACAGCCAGTTCAGCCGCCGCGCCCAGGGCATCGCGGTGCTGTGCGGCGGCTGGCTCGGCCGGCGCGAGACCCTCGCCTCGGTCTACGACGTGGCCCGCAGCGCCCAGGGGCGGATCAAGCACTTCGACCGCGTCCGCATCAACTCGCAGGTGAACATCTCGGTCGCGCCCAAGGCCGTGGAGCCCGTGGCGGTGGTCCTGGCCGAGCTGCTGGCCAACGCCACCAACTACAGCGCGCCCGGCACGCCCGTCGAGGTCAACATCCAGTCCGTGTCGGCCGGCGTCTGCGTGATCGTCGACGACGCGGGTCTCGGCATGAGCCAGGAGGAGAAGGACCGGGCCGCAGAGCTGCTCAGCCCCAAGGGGCCCGTCGCCATCACCGGCCTCGGCAATCCCCCCAAGTTCGGTTTCGCCGTCTCGGGGATGCTCGCCGCCCGCTACGGCTTCAAGGTGTCGGTCGACTCCGTATCCCCCTACGGCGGCGTACGTGCGGTGATTCTTCTGCCCGAGAACCTGCTGACCACCAACGCGCCCGAGCCGGAGGAGTCCGGGGCGGCCGGTTACGGCCACGCGGCCCAGCAGGCCGCGGTCCCGGGCCCCACACCCGTACCGGACCCGGAGCCGATGGCCCCGCCGCAGCGGCTGACATCGATGGCGAGCTCGGCCCACCACGCCGCCCCCGCCCGGCCGCTCGGCACCACGGCCGGCGGCCTGCCCAAGCGCCGCCGCATCAGCTCGGTCTCCGTCGTCCCGTTCCCCGTCGAGGAGACGGAGCGGGAGCCGGAGCCGGAACACGGCGGCCAGGTCACCGCCGCGCGCATCTCGGCGTTCGCGCGCGGCACGCAGCTCGGTCGGAACACCCCTGCCACGGAAGGACCCGAAGACCAGTGAATCCCGACCTGTCGTGGGTGCTGAACGACGTGCTCCAGGTGCGCGGCGCCCGGCACGCGATCCTCGTCTCGGCCGACGGCCTGCTCCTGGAGCGCTCCAGTGACATCGGCCGCGACGAGGCGGAGACCAACGCCGCCGCGATGAGCTCCATGCAGTCCCTGAGCCGGGCGGTGGCCCCGTTCGTGTCCGCCGGGAACGGCGTCTGGAAGCAGACGCTGATCGAGTACGACGGCGGCTGGATCTTCCTGATCGCCGCGGGCCAGGGCGCCTACCTCGCGGTCTCGGCGGCCCTCGACGTCGACATGGAGTCGATGTCGTTCCGGATGCAGCAGCAGGTGAGCGCCCTGGGCAAGGCGATGACCACACCGCCCCGCCAGAGCGCGGGTGCGGACGTATGACCAGGCCGGACGAGGAAGCCGCGGTCACCGGTCACTTCGTACGCTCCTACGTCATCACCGGCGGCCGGCGCCTGCCGGAGGCGGACGAGCTGTCCCTGCACACCCTGGTGACGCTCGCCCCCGACGCCGAGCTGCCGCTCGGCGCGTCCCCGGAGGTGCGCGAGATCTGGGAGCTGTGCGCGGGGGGCTACCTGGCCGTGGCCGAGGTCTCCGCCCACCTCGGGCTGCCCGTCGGAGTGGCCCGGCTGCTGCTGACCGATTTATTCGAACAGGGCCATCTGCTGCGCCGCGCCGCACCGCCGCGCGCGCAGCTCGTCGACCGAGAAACCATCGAGAAGGTGCTGCATGGACTCCAAACCCGTTATGGATGAGCACCGCGTGGACGATCCCCGCGACACCCGCAGCACCCACGCCGGCCGCAACCCGGGCATCTACGTCTCCGACGCGGTGACCACGACCGCCAAGATCCTCGTCGTGGGACACTTCGCCGTGGGCAAGACCACCCTCATCGGCTCGCTGTCGGAGATCACCCCGCTGCGCACCGAGGAGAAGATGACGGAGGCGTCCACCCAGGTCGACGACCTGCGCGGCGCGCCGGACAAGGTGACCACCACCGTGGCACTGGACTTCGGCCGGCTCACCCTCAGCGACGAGCTGGTGCTCTATCTGTTCGGCACGCCCGGCCAGCAGCGGTTCATGCAGCTGTGGGAGGACATGGCGCGCGGCGCGCTGGGCGCGCTGATCCTGGTGGACCCGTCCCGGCTCGCCGACTCCTTCCCCGTCATCGACCTGGTGGAGAAGTACGGCCTGGAGTACGCCATCGCCGTCAACTCCTTCGATCCGGACGCGCAGTTCGGCAAGGAGGAGATCCGCGAGGCGCTCGACCTGCTCCCGGACACCCCCGTCGAGTACTGCGACGCCCGGGACCAGCGCTCCTCCGCCCACGCGCTGATCGCTCTCGTCCAGCACCTGCTCAGCCGGGCGTCCTGAACACCCCCCGAACCTTTTCCGCCCCAGAAGGAACACCCTCATGGACCACCAGCCACCGGCCGGCGCCTCCGGCTCCGCCTCCAGATGCCCGATGCACGGCGCCGACTTCGCGGCCGACCCGCACCTGGTCTACGACCAGCTGCGCGCCCAGGGCCCGGCCGCCCCCGTCGAGCTCGCGCCCGGCGTCAACGCCACCCTGGTCACCGGGTACGAGACCGCCCTGCGCGTCCTTCAGAGCCCGCAGCTCTTCGTCCGGGACTCGCGGCGCTGGAAGGACCTCAACGAGGGCCGCATATCCCTGGACAGCCCCGTCCTGCCGATGATGGCGTACCGGCCCAACTGCCTGTTCACCGACGGCGCCGTGCACCTGCGGCTGCGCAAGGCGGTCACCGAGAGCCTGGACCGGCTGAACATCACCCGCATCCGCCGGGACGTCGAGCCGATCGCCGCCTATCTCATCGACCAGTTCAGCGAGCGCGGCCGGGCCGACCTGCTGCACGACTACGCCAAGCTGCTTCCGCTGCTGCTGTTCAACAAGCTGTTCGGCTGCCCGGCCGGCATCGGCGACCGGCTGACCGGCGCGATGGCCGCGCTGTTCGAGGCGCAGGACCCGAACGAGGCGCTGCGCGCCAACGAGGAGCTCAACGCCTCCCTGATGGAGCTGATCGCGCTCAAGCGGCGCGAGCCGGGCGACGACATGACCTCCTGGCTGATCCAGCACGGGGCGGGGCTGACCGACGAGGAGCTCAAGGACCAGCTGGTGATGCTGATGGGCGCCGGCATCGAGCCGGAGCGCAACCTCATCTCCAACACCCTGCTCACGCTGCTCACCGAGGCCTCCTCCGGCCGCGGCACCGGCATGCTGATCGAGGAGGCGCTCGACCACGTCCTGTGGAACGACCCGCCGATCGCCAACTACGCCACGCACTTCCCGGTGCAGGACGTCGACCTCGGCGGCACGGTCGTGGAGGCCGGCTCCCCGGTCGTGATCAGCTTCGCGGGTGCCAACACCGACCCGGCGCTGAAGGAGGCCCGGCAGGCGCGCAGCGCGGGCGCCCACCTGGCCTGGGGTGCCGGGCCGCACGCCTGCCCCGCCAAGTCGCCGGCCCAGGTGATCGCGGTGGCGGCGGTCGAGGCGATCCTCAACGCCCTGCCCGACCTTCAGCTCGCGGTGCCCGCCGGGCGGTTGGAGTGGCGGCCGGGCCACTTCCACCGGGCGCTCGTGGCGCTGCCGGTGCGGTTCAGCCCGACGCCCGCGACCCGGGTGGCGGCGGCTCTGGGCAACGGCGGCGGGACGGCGTCCCGGCCGGCCCCGGCCGAGCAGCCGCTGCGGGCCCCTGCCGCGCCGGCGGCCCCGCGTCCGGCGGAGCCGCAGCGCACGGCCCGCAAGGGCGGCTTCTGGAGCACGTTCCTGGACCTGTTCCGGGTGTGACGCCGGTGTGCCGCCGGCGTGACGCCCGCGCGATGACGGTGCGAGGGCGGCGTGACGGCGAGGCGGCGGTGCGGGGTTCCGGAGCGAGGGGGCGCGGCTCCGGAGCACCGCACCGGGTGAGCGTATGTGTGCTCCTGTGAACATCCTTTGACCGACTATGGACGATGACGATCGCCAGAAGTCCACAATGTGCCACGGAATGTGACAGGAGCAACACGCAGCGGCGCATGCCGACGGTATGGGGAGGGGTAGGTTCCGCCGGTACGGGTAACGCGCTGCCCACCCGAAGGAGCTTCCCGTGTCCGCCGTCGGTGACATACCCCGTCCCACCGTCGACCGCCGAACCGTCCTTTCCGTACTCCGACGGCTCCGCTCACCCGAAGGACAGAGCAATCCCCTCCCGCTCTGGGAGGAGTTCCGCGCGCTGGGCGATGTCGTCCCCGCTCCCTGGGGCGGCTACTTCGTCACCGGCTACGACGTCTGCAACCAGGTGCTGCGCGACCGCTCCTGGCACGTGCCCGACTTCGCCTGGCAGGACCGGCAGCCCGAACCGGGCCGCTGGGGCGCCGCCGCCACCCGCGAGATGGGCGGCACCCTCTCCCGGCTCAACGCCCCCGAGCACACCTGCCAGCGCCGCGCCCTGGGCAACCCCTTCGACCGGACCACGCTCCAGGACCTGACCCCCGTCGTGGCCGGACACGTCGAGGACCTCCTCGACGACCTGGAGGACCGGCTGGCGACCGACGGCGAGGCCGACTTCCTCACCACCGTCGCCGAACGGCTGCCCATCCGCACCGTCGGCCACTGGCTGGGTCTGCCCCCGGAGGACCACGCGCGCATCGTCGATTTCGCGCACCGCCAGGTCTTCGCCCAGGAACTGACGCCCACCAGGAGCGAGTTGGAGGTCTCGGCCGAGGCCACCGCCGAGATGCGCGCCTACTTCACCGAGCTGATCGCCCGTCGCCGCGCCGACCCGGGCGACGACGCGCTCTCCGGCTGGATCCGCCACTGGGACGCCGCCTGCCCGGACGACCCGGCCACCGCCGACCACGTCCTCTACCACCTGACCATGTTCATCACCATCGCCTCCATGGAGACCACCGCCACCACCATGGCCAACGCGGTCTGGCTCCTCGGCGAGGACCCCGCACGGTGGGCCTGGCTGCGCGAGCACCGCGAGTTCGTCGACGGGGCGGTCGAGGAGACCCTGCGCTACGACCCGCCGGTGCACCTCACCTCCCGGTACGCCGCCGAGGACACCGAACTGGCCGGGGTGCCCATGCCCCGGGACACGATGGTCCACGTGCTCTACGGCGCCGCCGCGCACGACCCGCGCCGCAACCCCGACCCCGGCACCTTCGACCCCACCCGGGCCGCGGCGCACCTCAGCTTCGGCGGGGGTGCGCACTACTGCCTGGGCGCGGCGCTGGCCCGGCTGGAGATCCGCACCCTGCTGGCCCGGCTGCTGGAACGGTTCCCCACGCTGCGGCCGGTCTCGGCGCCCGCCTACGCGCCCCGGATGGTGTTCCGGCGCGTGACCTCCCTGAAAGTGACGTTGCCGAAAGTGACCCCCGTGGAAGCGACCGCATGAACTCCCCAGTACCTCCGGGCCCCCCGGTGCCCGAGACCGTCCTGCTCAAGACCCTGCGGGTGCAGCAGAGCGGGGCCGTGCTCTCGATCGAGCTGAACACGCCCGACGACGGCAATCTCGTCACCGACCAGATGCTCGACGATCTGCTGACCGTGCTCGACGGCCAGGATCCCGGCGTCCGGGTGGTCGTCCTGTCCGGCGCGGGCGAGGACTTCTGCCTCGGCGGTGACCGGGCCGAGCTGGCCGGGCACCTGGCCGACGACCCCGGCGGCGCCGGGGTGCGCGCCTACGGCACCCGGGCGCGGCGGGTCTGCGAGGCGCTGACCGGGAACCCGGCGGTCACCGTAGCCGCGGTGCACGGCCGGGTGATCGGGGCGGGGTTCGCGCTCGCCCTCGCCTGCGATCTGCGGGCCGGGGCCGACAACGCGACGTTCCGGCTCCCGGAGCTGGCGCTCGGGGTGCCGGCCGCGTGGGGCGGACTGCTGCCGCGGCTGCTCAGCGAGGTGGGGCCCGCGCGGGCGCGGGAACTGGTGCTGACGGGGCGGGAGTTCGGGGCGGAGGAGGCGGCTTCGCTGTCGGTGCTGCAACGGGTGGTGCCGTGGGCGGAGCTGGATGCGGCGGTGGCCGCGTGGGCGCGGCCGGTGGTGCGGCGGCCGGGGGGTGCGTTGCGGGTGACGAAGGCGTTGCTGAACGCGTACGGGGTGGGGTCGCGTCTTGCCGACGCGACCGGGTTGGACGCGGAACTGTTGGCTTCCGTGCTCGCGGCCGACCAGTACGGTGCGGGTCGGCGCACGGGGCATCTGCTGTAGGGCGCCTCGGAGCTCGGGGGGTTCGGGTTCGTTGGCGGCTGCGGCCGGGTTTTTCCCGCCCCCGCCGCCCCTACCCTTCCCGTCCCTTCAAGGGGCTCCGCCCCTTGGACCCCGACACGGGGCTTCGCCCCGTTTTGCGCAGTTCCCCGCGCCCCTTTTAGGGGCGCGGGGAACTGCGCGACCAGCCACGATCCACCCGCAGTCGCCGACGGACCCGCATCCCCGAGCTCCGAGGCACCCTCACCGGTCGACAGGGCCGGCCCTGTCCAGCAACCCCGTGCGCGCGGCCAAGGCCGCCGCCTCCAGGCGGCTGCCCACGCCCAGTTTCATCAGGACCCGCTGCACATGCGTGCGGGCCGTGCTCGGTGCTATGCCCATGCCCGCCGCGATCAGCCGCGTGTCCTCGCCGTCGGCGACACGGACCAGCACCTCCACCTCGCGGGGCGTCAGCATCGCGAGCAGCCGCTGGCCCTCGTCGTCCGGCTGGGCGGCGGGGTTGAGGAGCTCGGCGAACGCCCCCTGCAACAGCTGCGGCGCCACCGCCGCCTCCCCCGCCCGCGCCTTCATGATCGCCCGCTCGACGGCCTCGATCCGCTCGTCGTGCCGTACATAGCCGGACGCGCCGGCCGCGAACGCCGCCGCGATGCCGCGCGGATTCGGCACCGGACCCAGTACCAGCACCGCCACCTGCGGGCGCTCCCGCTTGATCCGGGCCACCGGGTCGAACGCGCCCGGTTCACCCGGCGCGGCCGTCCCCAGCAGGCACACCTCGGGGGCGCGGGTGATCACCAGCTCCGCCGCCCCCGCGGCGGGCGCCGCCGCGGCGAGCACCCGGTGCCCGCGCAGTTTCAGCGCCGAGGCCAGCGCCTCGGCCAGCAGCCGGTGGTCGTCGACCACCATCAGCCGCACTCCCATCGAGCAACCCCCCAGTCACCCCAGTCCCCCAACGGATGCCCACTGTGGATGCCCATCGATCCCCCGCGGGAGGAAGAACCCCGCTCGGCAACCCCGTTCTGTCTGCTCCCGGAAGCTACACGCTTGTTCGACGTTGCGCTCCCCCTGGCGCTCAGAACTGCCCGGTTTGCCGAAATCCCTCCCCCGCGGGGGGCCGGCACGGTAGGCGGAGAACGCACGAAAGCCCCGCCCCTCGACGGGGGCGGGGCCCGGCGCACGCGCTGCCGCGCGCGCCTCGCGTGCTACTTGGCGCCGAAGCCGAGCGCCGTGTACTCCTTCTCGTCCGCCGAGTACGGCCGGCTGACCAGATCCTTGCCGAGGAAGAGCCGGCCGTCGGTGTAGAGCATCTCGGAGGTCTTCGGGACCATGCTGCTGATCGCGTCGATCACCGACTCCGAAGCCGGGGTCTCCAGGAGCTTGGTCTCCTTCAGCGACGTGCCGTCGACCGAGACGACCTGGGCGCCCTTGTCGTAGGGGCCGTCTTTGAAGGCGAGGACGTTGTCGCCGTCCATGCGGATCGGGAAGATGTCGTAGCCGTCACCGGCGTCGATCTTGTCGCCGGTGGTCTTCCCCGTGGCCAGCGAGAACGCGATGATCTCGTTGGTCCGGCTGAAGTCGCCCGAGCCGTCGTGCTGCTTGGTCGGCACGTACAGCTTGTCGTTGCCGACCGCGATGGCGTGGCAGTCCTCGACCATGTTCACGCCGCAGTCGTGCTCGTACTTGCCGTCCGCGAGCGTGATCTTCGTGCGCAGCTCGCCCTTGTCGTCCAGCGAGAAGACGTCCGTGACGCCGCTCGCGGTGATCTCACCGGAGTCCACGCCGAAGACGACGGGCTTGGTGGAGATGACCTTGGCGTTGTCGATGCCCGCGGGCAGCTTGTACTCCCACTTCACGGCGCCCGACTTGGAGTTGAGGAGCTGCACGGAGTAGCGCTCGTTGCCGTAGTCGCCGCACTTGCGCACGGCCACCAGCTGCTCGCCGCCCGCGTAGCCCTCGTCCTCGCAGTTGCCGACCTTGGGCTGCCACAGCACCTTGCCGGAGGCGAGGTCGAAGGCCGCGCCGCCGTTGTACCCGCCGCCGACGGCGAGGGTGGTGGCGGAGATGGTGGCCTCCTTGAACTGCACCTCCGTGCCGCTCACCTCGATGTGCTTGCTCCACAGCTTCTTGCCGGTGGCCACCTCGAACGCCGTGATCTCGGTGCAGGGGTGGTAGTCCTTGGCGTTCTTCCGCTTCGCGGACTCGCTGATGACCGCGGCGATCCCGTCCGAACTGGTCGTACGGGTGCCGGCGCAGGTCTGGCCGGGCAGGTCCAGCGTCCACTTGGTGTCGCCGGAGTCCGCGTCGTGGCCGACGATCTTGTTGACGGCGGCCTTGGCGTAGACGGAGTCGGTCAGCCAGGAGCCGGCGACGCTGTCGATCTCGTCCTTGTTGGTGATCTTCGGCGCGGGCAGCTGGAAGAGGACCTTGGCGGACGGGTTCGCGGGCGCCTTCTCGCCGCCCTTGCTCCCGCCGCTGCCGCCGGTGGAGCCGTCCTCGCCCTTGCCGCCGCCCTTGCCGCCGGAGGAGCCGGAGGCGGTGTTCTTGTCGTCGTCGCCCCCGCCGGAGGTGGCGTAGATGACGCCGCCGCCGACGATCAGCGCGATCGCGGCGACCGCCGCGACGACGATCCACAGCATGTTCCGGTTCCTGCCGCTGCCCGGCTGCGGCTGCATCGGCACGGTGGGCGGCTGGTAGCCGCCGTAGCCGGGCTGCTGGCCCGGGTAGCCGTACCCCGGCTGCGGCTGGCCGTAGCCCTGCTGTCCGTACGCCTGCTGCCCGTACTGCTGCTGCCCGTACGGCGCCTGCGGCTGACCCGGGTAGCCGTAGCCGGGCTGGGGCTGCTGGGGCGGGGCGGGCTGCGGGTAGCCGTACCCCGGGGCCGGCTGCGGGTAGCCGTAGCCGGGGCCCTGCGGAGGCGTGGGCGGGGGCGGCGGCGTCTGGCCCGGCGGGGCCGCCGGGGGCGCGCTCGGCGGAGCCGGCGGAGGGGCCGCGGGCGGGGTGGCCGGCGGCGTCTGGGGCGCGCCGAAGCCGCCCGCCGGCGGGGGCTGCGGGGCGCCGAAGCCCTGCGGGGACGGTGCCTGCGGGGCGCCCGGCGGCGGACCCTGGGGCGCCTGGGGTGCGCCGAAGCCCGGGGGCGCGGGCGGCGGCGGGCTCTGCGGGGCCGGGGCGGAAGCGGGGGCCTCGGGAGTCCCGGAGGCACCGGGAGCGCCGGAGGTACCGGGAGCCTCGGGGGTACCGGGGTCCTTCTTCAGCGGGTCCTGCGGGGCACCGGAGTCCCCCGACGGCGGCTGGTTCGGCGGCGGCGGGAGCGGCGGCTGGCTCATGGTGTGGATTTCCTCATGGGTACGGACGACGGGGACGACAGGGGACGGCGACGGGGTCCGCGGGACCTCAAGGGCCCGCGCGGACCGCTCACTTGCCGTAGGCGAGCATCAGCTTCTGCTTGGCCTCGTTGCTCCCGGTGAGCCGGGCCGTGGAGAGGTAGAAGCGGCCGTCCACGTAGTCGATGTCGCGGGAGTAGAAGCCGTTCTCGATCTCGGCGGTGCCCTGCGGGTTCTGGAGCAGCGTGCTCGGCTTGTGGCTGCCGCCGCCCGTCGCCACGGACACCACCCGGCCGCCGGCCTCGTACGTCGGCTCGACGTAGGCGAGCAGCTTCCCGCCCTCCGTCCGCATCGGCAGCATGGAGGCCGCGGCCGGGGACTTCACCCGCCACTTCTCCTTGCCGGAGTCCAGGCCGATCGCGACGATCTCGTTGGCGCCGGTCTTGGCCTCGGTCGGCAGATAGAGGGTGTCGTCGTCGGCCGCGACGCCGGTGCAGCCCTGGAGGTCACGTTCGAGGATGGCCCAGCCGCACTCGGGGGCGAAGGACTCGTCCACGTCCACCTGGGAGCGCACCGAGCCGTCGTCCTTGAGAGCGGAGATGTTCCACTTCTTGTGGTCCTCGTCGGTGAGGTACAGCACCAACGGGTCGACGGAGTACGTCCGCGCGACCGACCAGCCCTTGGGGATCTTCTTCGTCCACTCGGCCTTGCCGGTCTTCGGGTTCAGCTGCTGCACCTCGTCGTGCTCGCCCGACGTGGTGGCAGCGCAGGAGGAGACGGCGATCAGCTTCGGGCCGCCCGCGAACGCCGAGGGGAAGCAGGCGGAGCCGTACTTCTTCTTGTCCCACAGCTTCTTGCCGGAGTGCACGTCGTACGCCGTGCCGGACTGCGAGCGGCCGACCATCAGCGTGTCGCCGGTGAGGGCCAGTTCGAGCGAGAGCGTGCTGTCGAACAGATCGCCCTCGGCGACCTTCGCGCTCCAGCCCTTCTTGCCGGTGGTGAGGTCCACCTGCTGGAGCTGGTTGCACGTGGCGTTGTCGCTGACGCCGTTCATGTAGGCGACGACGACCTTGTTGTCGTCGGTCTTCTGGTGCGTCACCGCGCAGATCTTCTGCGGGAAGGTGATCGGGTCCCAGGAGGCGTCGCCGGTGCCGACGTCGTAGGCCACCAGTTCCTTGTAGACCGCCTTGACGGCCGTCTTGTCGGTGATCCACATGCCGGGGGCGTCCGCGCCGTCGCCCGGTGCCTTGGGGGCGGACTTGTACCAGAGGACCTTCGCCTCGCCGTCCTTGCGGCCCTCGTTGAGGTTCTCCGGGTCCTCGCCGCCGGCGCCGCTGCCGTCGCCCTTGTCGACGGGGGCGTCGCTCGCGGTGGCCGTCGCCGTGCCGCTCTTGTGGGCGACGGGCTTCTTGTCGTCGTCACCGCCGCCGCCGCTGGTGACGGCCCAGACCGTGCCGCCGACGAGCAGCAGCACCGCCACGGCGGCGCCGACGATCATCGCGGGCTTCCCCTTGAAGGGGTTCCGGCCGCCGCCGGGCGGGGGCGTGGGCGCGCCGGGGAAGTTCGGCGGCTGCTGCGGGTAGCCGTAGCCGGGCTGTGGCGCGGTGCCGTAGGGGCCGGGCTGGGCGGGGGCGTTGTACGGTCCCGGCTGCGCGTACGGCCCGGGTTGGGCGTACGGTCCCGGCTGCTGGGGCGGGGTGGCGCCGCCGTACGGCCCCGGCTGCGGCTGGGGCGCGTAGGGCCCGGCCGGCTGCTGCGGGTAGCCGTACCCGGGCTGTGGTGGCGTCTGCGGCGGGGTGGGCGGTGCCTGCGGAGGCTGGGGCGGGGGCGCGGGGGTCGCGCGCGGGTCCTGCGGGGCGCCGAAGCCGCCCTGCGGGGGCGGCGGTTGCTGTCCCTGCGGTGTGCCGTGGCCGCCCTGCGGCGGCGGATCCGTCGGCTGAGTCATCAGCGCCTTCCCCCCTGTTTCACCGCGTGAGGCCGAGCCCGACAGCGATCGTTTCCCGCCACAGCAGTGCTTCTCAGACGATTCTCAGTCCGGCCCTTTCTATCACCGCCCTACGACAACGCGACGTCCCGGTCACCCCCTGTTCCCGGAGGAGGACCGGTCCGTGATGGTGTCGTTACGCGCCTTCACCGAGCGGACACGAAGCGTGCACGCGAGGAACGAACCCCGCCCTCACGCCTCCTCGGCCAACTCCAGCCAGCGCAGCTCGAGCTCCTCGCGCTGACCGCCGAGGTCACGCAACTCCGCATCGAGCTCGGCGACCTTGGCGAAGTCCGTCGCGTGCTCGGCGATCGCCGCGTGCAGCGCCTTCTCCTTGTCGGAGACCCGGTCGAGCTGCCGCTCGATCTTCTGCAACTCCTTCTTCGCCGCGCGGGCGTCCGCCGCGGAGACGGTCCTGCCCGCGCCCTCCGCCGAGGAGGCGGGCGCCGGCGCGGGAGCCGACGCGGCCTCCGCCGCGCGCTCCATGCGCTCGCGCCGCTCCAGGTACTCGTCGATCCCGCGCGGCAGCATCCGCAGCGCGCCGTCGCCGAGGAGGGCGAACACCCGGTCGGTGGTGCGCTCGACGAAGAACCGGTCGTGGGAGATGACGACCATGGAGCCGGGCCACCCGTCGAGCACGTCCTCCAGCTGCGTGAGGGTCTCGATGTCGAGGTCGTTGGTGGGCTCGTCGAGGAACAGCACGTTGGGCTCGTCCATCAGCAGCCGCAGCAGTTGCAGCCGGCGCCGCTCACCGCCGGACAGGTCGCCGACGGGCGTCCACTGCTTCTCCTTGTTGAAGCCGAAGGTCTCGCAGAGCTGACCGGCGGTCAGCTCGCGGCCCTTGCCCAGCTCGACGCGCTCGCGCACCTGCTGCACGGCCTCCAGGACCCGCAGATCGGGGCGGAGTTCGGCGACCTCCTGGGAGAGGTAGGCCAGCTTCACCGTCTTGCCGACGCGGATGCTCCCGCCGGCCGGCTGGGTCTCGCCCTCGGTCACGGCGGCGTCGGCCATGGCGCGCAGCAGGGAGGTCTTGCCGGCGCCGTTGACGCCGACGAGGCCGATGCGGTCGCCGGGGCCGAGCTGCCAGGTGACGTGCTTGAGCAGCACCTTGGGCCCGGCCTGCACGGTGACGTCCTCGAGGTCGACGACGGTCTTGCCGAGCCGGGAGGAGGCGAACCGCATCAGCTCGGAGGTGTCGCGGGGCGGCGGCACGTCCTTGATCAGCTCGTTGGCGGCCTCGACGCGGAAGCGGGGCTTGGACGTCCGCGCGGGCGCCCCGCGCCGCAGCCAGGCGAGCTCCTTGCGGACGAGGTTCTGCCGCTTGGTCTCCTCGGTGGCGGCGATGCGCTCGCGTTCGGCGCGGGCGAAGACGTAGTCGGAGTAGCCGCCCTCGTACTCGTAGACCGTGCCCTTCTGCACGTCCCACATGCGGGTGCAGACCTGGTCGAGGAACCAGCGGTCGTGGGTGACGCAGACGAGCGCGGAGCGCCGGGCCCGGAGGTGGCGGGCGAGCCAGGCGATGCCTTCGACGTCGAGGTGGTTGGTGGGCTCGTCGAGGACGAGCAGGTCCTGCTCCTCGATGAGCAGCTTGGCGAGCGCGATGCGGCGGCGCTCACCGCCGGAGAGCGGGCCGATGACGGTGTCCAGGCCCTGCGGGAAGCCGGGCAGGTCGAGCCCGCCGAACAGTCCGGTGAGGACGTCGCGGACCTTCGGGTTGCCCGCCCACTCGTGGTCGGCCAGGTCGCCGATGACCTCGTGCCGGACGGTGGCGGCGGGGTCGAGCGAGTCGTGCTGGGTGAGCACGCCGAGCCGCAGCCCCCCGGAGTGCGTGACCCGCCCGGTGTCGGCCTCCTCCAGTTTGGCGAGCATCCGGATCAGGGTGGTCTTGCCGTCGCCGTTGCGCCCGACGACCCCGATCCGGTCCCCCTCGGACACCCCGAGGGAGACCCCGTCGAGCAGCGCACGCGTGCCGTACACCTTGCTGACGGACTCGACATTGACGAGGTTGACGGCCATTTCACTCCTGAACGGGGACATGATCGAAGGTGGCTCGACCAGCCTTCAAGCGTAGGGCCTGCGGGGGTGGCGACGGAGCGCCCGGGTGGGGTGACTCACCGTGACGCCCGGTCGTCTCCGCGCGTCCGCTACAGCACCGTCGCCCCCGGCGCCGGCGCTGTCGTGACGCGGGCGGTGCGGCAGGTGGCGGAGGCGGTCAGGGCGTGGGCCACCTTCGTGGCCGTGTCCGCGTCCGGGGTGAGGAAGGCCGTGGTCGGGCCCGAGCCGGAGACCAGGGCCGCCAGGGCGCCGGCCGCGCGGCCGGCCGTGAGGGTGTCGGCGAGGGAGGGGCGCAGGGAGAGGGCGGCGGGCTGGAGGTCGTTGGTGAGGGTGGTGGCCAGGGCCGTGGCGTCGCCCTTGGCCAGGGCGGACAGCAGGGCTTCGGAGGCCACCGGTTCCGGGACGTCCGTGCCCACCGTCAGGCGGTCGAACTCGCGGTAGACCGCCGGGGTGGAGAGTCCGCCGTCGGCGACCGCGAAGACCCAGTGGAACGTGCCGCCCACCTCGACGGGCCGCAGCCTCTCCCCGCGTCCGGTGCCGAGCGCCGCACCGCCGACCAGGCTGAACGGCACGTCGCTGCCCAGTTCGGCGCAGATGGCGAGGAGTTCCTCGCGGGGGGCGTGGGTGCCCCAGAGCGCGTCGCAGGCCACGAGCGCGCCGGCCGCGTCCGCGCTGCCGCCCGCCATGCCGCCGGCGACCGGGATGTCCTTGGCGAGGTGCAGATGGACGGCGGGCTCGACGCCGTACCGCTCCGCGAGGGCGAGGGCGGCGCGGGCGGCCAGGTTCGTGCCGTCCAGGGGGACCTGGTCGGCGTCCGGGCCCTCGCAGGTCAGGCGCAGCGCCGGGGCGGGGGTCGCGGTGACCTCGTCGTGGAGGCCGACGGCGAGGAAGACGTTGGCGAGGTCGTGGAACCCGTCGGGGCGGGCGGCGCCCACCGCGAGCTGGACGTTGACCTTGGCGGGGACGCGGACGGTGACGCTCACGGGGTGCCGGGCTCCTTGTGCGGGGCGTGATCCTTCGGGGTGTGCGGGGCGTTTTCCGCGATGCGCGCGAACTCCTCCACCGTCAGGGACTCGCCGCGCGCCTGCGGCGAGACACCGGCGGCGAGCAGCGCGGCCTCCGCGTCCGCCGCGGACCCGGCCCAGCCGGCGAGGGCGGCGCGCAGCGTCTTGCGGCGCTGGGCGAAGGCCGCATCGACGACGGAGAAGACGTCGGCCTTGGCGGCGGTCGTCCTGACCGGCTCGGTGCGGCGGGTGAGGGAGACGAGCCCGGAGTCGACGTTCGGCGCGGGCCAGAAGACACTGCGCCCGATCGCGCCGGCCCGCCTGACCTCCGCGTACCAGTTGGCCTTGACCGAGGGCACGCCGTACACCTTGGAGCCGGGCCCGGCGGCGAGCCGGTCGGCGACCTCGGACTGCACCATCACCAGGGTGCGCTCGATGCTCGGGAACGTGTCGAGCATGTGCAGCAGCACGGGCACGGCCACGTTGTACGGCAGATTGGCGACGAGCGCGGTCGGGGCGGGCCCCGGCAGTTCGGTGACCCGCAGGGCGTCGGAGTGCACGAGCGCGAAACGGTCGGCGCGCTCGGGCATCCGAGCGGCGACGGTGGCGGGCAGCGCGGCGGCGAGCACGTCGTCGATCTCGACGGCGGTGACGCGGTCGGCGGCCTCCAGCAGGGCGAGGGTGAGCGAGCCGAGCCCGGGTCCCACCTCCACGACGACGTCCGCCGGCCGTACCTCGGCGGTCCGGACGATGCGCCGCACGGTGTTGGCGTCGATGACGAAGTTCTGCCCGCGCTGCTTGGTGGGCCGCACGCCGAGCGCGCCCGCGAGTTCGCGGACGTCGGCGGGCCCGAGGAGGGGGTCGGAGGGGGAGGGGTTGCTCACGGCGACAAGGGTACGGGGCGGGCACCCGGGCGAGGGGCGCGCGCCGGGTGGGCGCGTGCGACCGGTGGCGCCCCATGCGGGGGCAAAGCGACGACGCGGTCGTGCAAAGGGCCAGGTAACCGCCGGGCGCACCCGGCAACGAAGCGGTCAAAACGGGGCCAACCTTCGACAGGTTCCGTGCCCCGGCACGGCCCCCGGGCATCCACTGGAACGAGGGACGGCACCCCGTCCCACGCCCACGGCGGCCGCCATCCGCCGGGCGCTTGTCCCCGGACAAGGCAAGAGGAGCCGGCATGACAGAGTTCGCAGGGCGCACCGGCGGCACGGGCGCCCGCGCCACCGACGTCGTCCACGAGTCGTACTCGTTCGCCTGCATGCGCTGCGGGCACGGCTGGGAGCAGTCGTACGAGATAGAGCACCACCTCGACGCCGAGGGCACCATGTTCGTGACCTATGTGGCCGACGGCGCCGTCGTGCCGTCGCCGCTGTCCCACCCCAGCTGCCAGAACTGCGGCGGCCAGGTGCTGCGGATCATGCGTCCCGGCCGGGTCTCGTCGGCGCAGCGGCCGATGTACGGGCAGCAGCGCCGGCCCGCCCGCGCGGCCGTCCCCCGCCAGGAGACGGGGGTCCCCGACGTGCCGGCCACCGTCGGCGCGGCCGGGGAGCGCCGCCACTGGCACCTCTCCGACCTCCTGCACCTGTTCCAGCACCGGCCGAGCTGAGGGACCGAACGGACCCGGGAGTCCGGTTCGTAGGATCGGTGCATGCCTTCGCACACCGACAAGAACGCCGCACCGCCGCTCCCGGAGCCCCTCCGGGTGCCGGTCGCGGACTCCCACACCCATCTCGACATGCAGTCCGGCACGGTGGAGGAGGGCCTCGCCCGGGCCGCGTCGGTGGGTGTGACCACGGTCGTGCAGGTGGGCTGCGATCTGAACGGCTCGCGCTGGGCCGCCGAGACCGCCGCCGCGTACGACGCCGTCCACGCCGCCGTCGCCCTGCACCCGAACGAGGCCCCCCGCATCGTCCACGGTGACCCCGATGGCTGGTCGCGGCAGGGCGCCCGCGAGCCCGGCGGGGACGCCGCTCTCGACGACGCGCTCGCCGAGATCGACCGTCTCGCCGCCCTCCCGCAGGTCAAGGGCGTCGGCGAGACCGGGCTCGACTACTTCCGCACCGGCCCGGAGGGCAAGGACGCGCAGGAGCGGTCCTTCCGCGCGCACATCGAGATCGCCAAGCGGCACGGCAAGGCGCTCGTCATCCACGACCGCGACGCCCACGCGGACGTGCTGCGCCTCCTGAAGGAGGAGGGCGCCCCCGAGCGCACGGTCTTCCACTGCTACTCCGGGGACGCGGCGATGGCCGAGGAGTGCGCCCGGCACGGGTACTACATGTCGTTCGCGGGCAACGTCACGTTCAAGAACGCCCAGAACCTGCGGGACGCGCTCGCCGTGGCCCCGCTGGAACTGGTCCTCGTCGAGACCGACGCGCCCTTCCTCACCCCCGCGCCCTACCGGGGCCGTCCCAACGCTCCCTACCTCGTGCCGGTCACGCTGCGCGCGATGGCCGAGGTGCGGGGGACGGACGAGGACGCGCTGGCCGGGGCGATCGCCGCGAACACGGCTCGGGCGTTCGGCTACTGAGCGCCGAGGGCCAGGGGTCCAGGGACAGGGGTCGAGGCCAGGGGTCGAGGGCCAGGGGTCAAGGGCCAGGGGCCGAGGGCCGAGCGCGATAACAGTACGTACTGACTGCGGAGGGTCACGACACGAACACCCGTCGCCACGCTCCGTGTTCGTGTCGTGCGGGAGCGGGACGTCCGCCGCGGCTAGGTTGCGCGAGGGCCTGTCGTTTGGATCAGCCCGGTCCGGACCAGCACACCTCGGAGCGCGTCGTCGTGAACACCTCCCCGTACGCCCCCGTCTACGTTCCCGCCCCTCGGCGGGGCGCCCGGCGCAAGCCCCCGGCGCGGCCCGACGCCATGCGCCGACTGGTGCCGCAGGCGCTGGTCGTCGCGTTCCTCACGGGCGGTACGACGGCGTTCGTGGCCAAGGACAAGGCCGTCGAGCTGAACGTCGACGGCGAGCGGCGCACCCTGCACACCTTCGCCGACGACGTCACCGGGCTCCTCGCCGAGCAGGGCCTCGACACCGGCGCCCACGACCTGGTCGTCCCCGGCCCGGGCACCGCTCTGAGCAGCGGTGACGAGATCGACGTGCGGCACGGGCGGCCCCTGCGGCTCATGCTCGACGGGCGGTACCACCGGGTGTGGACGACGGCGCGCACGGTCGAGGGGGCGCTGCGGGAGCTGGGGGTGCGGGTGGAGGGCGCGTACCTGTCGGTCGCGCGCTCCCGGCGCATCGGGCGCGAGGGGCTCGCGCTGGACGTGCGCACCGAGCGGACGGTGACGGTCATGGCGGACGGCCGCGAACGGCACGTCCGCACCAACGCGGCGACCGTACGGGAGGCGGTGGCGCAGGCCGGGGTCGCCCTCCACGGCGAGGACACGACGTCGGTCGCGCCGGACAGCTTCCCCCGGGACGGGCAGACGGTGACCGTGCTGCGGGTGCGGGGGCACCAGGAGGTGCGCGAGGAGCCGATCCCGTTCGAGGAACGGCGCACGGACGATCCGTCGCTGTTCCGCGGCACGGAGGTCGTGGACAGCGCGGGGCACGCGGGCGTGCGCCGGGTGACGTACGGCGTCCGGACGGTCAACGGGGTCCGGCAGACCCCGCGGCATCTGCGCACGGAGGTGGTGCGGCAGCCGGAGCCGCGGGTGGTGCGGGTGGGGACCCGGCCGCTGCCGGCGTCCGTGGCGGGGGCGGAGGGGCTGGACTGGGGGGCGCTGGCGCAGTGCGAGTCGGGGGGCCGTGCGGACGCGGTGGATCCGTCCGGGACGTACGGGGGGCTCTACCAGTTCGACGTCCGCACCTGGCACGACCTCGGCGGCCAGGGCCGCCCGGAGTCCGCGCCGGCGGACGAGCAGACGTACCGGGCGAAAAAACTGTACGTCCACCGGGGTTCGGCGCCATGGCCCCACTGCGGTTCGCGGTTGGGCGCCTGATCCCTCCGGGGGTTGGGGGGGGTCGCGGTGGGCGTGGAGCGCCTATGAGCTCGGGGGCGCGAGTGGGCGGGCGAGTGCGGGTGCATCGTGGTTGTTCGCGCAGTTCCCCGCGCCCCTGAAAACGCGGGGGCGTGGGTGCGCGGACGAGTGCAGACCCGTCGTGGCTGATCGCGCAGTTCCCCGCGCCCCTGAAAACGCGGGGGCACAGGTGCGCGGACGAGTGCAGACCCGTCGTGGCTGATCGCGCAGTTCCCCGCGCCCCTGAAAGCATGGGGGCGCGGGTGCGTCGTGGTTGTTCGCGTCCACGCGGCGGAGCCGCGAAAGCTGGGGGCGCCCCCTGCTTTCAAGGGGCGCGGGGAACTGCGCGACACGCCACGACGCAGCCGCACCCGCCCACGCACAGGCACCCCCCGAGTTCCTGGGCGCCCCCCTAACCACCCTCTAACCACCCCCTAACCACCCGCGTGCTTCGCCGCGACCACCGCGTCGAAGACCTCCCGTTTGGGGACGCCCGCCGCGGAGGCGACCGCCGCGATCGCCTCCTTGCGGCGCTCCCCCGCGTCCTCACGGACGCGCACCCTCCGGACCAGCTCCGCCGCGTCCACCGCCGCCTCCGCCCGCTCCGGCGCGCCCTCGACCACCACCGTGATCTCGCCGCGCACCCCCTCCGCCGCCCACGCCGCCAGTTCGCCCAGGCCGCCGCGCCTGACCTCCTCGTAGGTCTTGGTCAGCTCACGGCAGACCGCCGCCCGGCGCTCCGCGCCGAACACCTCCGCCATCGCGGCGAGCGTGTCGTCGAGGCGGTGCGGCGCCTCGAAGTAGACGAGGGTGCGGCGCTCGTCGGCGACCTCCCGCAGCCGGGCGAGCCGCTCGCCCGCCTTGCGCGGCGGGAACCCCTCGAAGCAGAACCGGTCCACCGGCAGCCCGGACAGGGCGAGCGCGGTGAGCACCGCCGACGGCCCCGGCACCGCCGTCACCCGCACGTCCCGCTCCACGGCCGCCGCCACCAGCCGGTACCCGGGGTCGGAGACCGACGGCATGCCCGCGTCGGTGACCAGCAGCACCCGGGCGCCGCCCGCCAGCGCCTCCACCAGTTCCGGCGTCCGGGCACTCTCGTTGCCCTCGAAGTACGACACGACGCGCCCCGCCGGCTGCACCCCGAGGGCCTGCGTGAGCCGGCGCAGCCGCCGGGTGTCCTCGGCGGCGACGACATCGGCCGAGGCCAGTTCCTGGGCGAGCCGGGGCGGGGCGTCGGCCACGTCACCGATGGGCGTGCCGGCGAGTACGAGGGTTCCAGTCACTCCCCCATCCTCCCAGGGCCCCGGGGCCGCGCGGGCCGCCCCCGTCCGCGGCCGATCCGTGGTTGCACGGGACTCACACAGCGCCGTTCCCTACGATGGCGCGGTGACCAGTACCGCGTCCTCCACGGACACCCGGCAGAGCCCGGCCGCCCAGGACCGGCAGCACGCGTGGCAGCAGCGGCTGCGCCGTTTCGGCTACGCGGCCCCACCGGGCGGTGCCGCCGCCCCGGCCGCCGGCGCCGCCGGTGACGTACGGACCCGGCTCGTGCCGCCGTTCGCCGAGCCCGGCCCGCGATTGTGGGCGACGCTCGGGCTGGCCCCCGGCCTCGCCGACCGGATCCGGCGCTGGTCCGGCTGGGGCGGCCCGCTGCTGGTGACGCTGTTCGCCGGGGTGATCCGGTTCTGGAACCTGGGCAGCCCCCGGGCGGTGATATTCGACGAGACGTACTACGCCAAGGACGCCTGGGCGCTGGTCCACAACGGCTACGAGGCCAACTGGGCGAAGAACGCCAACGACCTGATCCTCCAGCACGACGGCCACGTGGCGATCCCCACGGACCCGGCGTACGTGGTGCATCCGCCGGTCGGCAAGTACGTCATCGGCCTGGGCGAACTGCTGTTCGGGTTCAATCCGTTCGGCTGGCGGTTCATGACCGCGCTGCTCGGCACCCTCGCGGTGCTGCTGCTGTGCCGCATCGGCCGCCGGCTGTTCCGCTCCACCTTCCTCGGCTGCCTGGCGGGCGCCCTGATGGCGGTGGACGGCCTCGCCTTCGTGATGGCCCGGACCTCGCTGCTCGACGGCGTGCTGATGTTCTTCGTGCTGGCCGCGTTCGGCTGTCTGGTCCTCGACCGGGACCGGACACGGGAACGGCTGGCCGCCGCGCTGCCCGCGGATCCGGACGGCCGCGTCCGCCCGGACGCGTACATCGCCGAGACCACCCGCCTCGGATGGCGGCCCTGGCGCTGGGCGGCCGGGCTGATGCTGGGCCTGGCGATCGGCACCAAGTGGAACGGCCTGTACATCATGGTCTCGTTCTGCGTGATGACCGTGCTGTGGGACGTCGGCAGCCGCCGGGTCGCGGGCGCCGAGCGCCCCTACCTCACCGTCCTCAAGCGCGACACGGGCCTGGCGTTCCTCGCCACCGTCCCGGTCGCCCTGGCCACGTATCTGCTCTCCTGGCTCGGCTGGATCCTCTCCCCGGACAACGGCAAGGGCGGCTACTTCCGCGACTGGGCGACCGGCGCGGGCAAGGGCAGCGGCTGGACCTGGCTGCCGGAGTGGCTGCGCAGTCTGTGGCACTACGAGCACGAGGTCTACGAGTTCCACGTCAATCTGCACTCGCCGCACACGTACCAGTCCAACCCCTGGAGCTGGCTGGTCCTCGGGCGCCCGGTCTCGTACTTCTACGAGTCGCCCTCCCCCGGCCAGGACGGTTGCCCCGCCGACGCGACCGAGAAGTGCGCCCGCGAGGTGCTCGCGATCGGCACCCCGCTGCTGTGGTGGGCGGCGTGTCTGGCGATCCTCTACGTGCTGTGGCGCTGGGCGTTCCGCCGCGACTGGCGGGCGGGCGCGATCGCCTGCGGCATCGCGGCCGGATACCTGCCGTGGTTCCTCTACCAGGACCGCACGATCTTCCTCTTCTACGCGGTGGTCTTCCTGCCGTTCCTGTGCCTGGCGGTGGCCATGATGATCGGCGGCATCCTGGGGCCGCCCGGCGCCTCGGAACGCCGCCGGGTGGCGGGCGCGGCGGGGGCGGGCGCGCTGGTGCTGCTGATCGCGTGGAACTTCATCTACTTCTGGCCCCTGTTCACCGGGAACGCCATCCCCATCGAGGACTGGCGCTCACGGATGTGGCTGGACACATGGATCTGACCGGTACGTACTTAATCGGCCCTAATCGGCAGGGTCAGCACCGGAGTTCAGCGGGCTGGACAGGGGGTCAGCGATCTGATGACTCTTAGGACAACTTAGGGTCACATCTGCCACAGGTGCCGCACGCGCCCCCTACAGTCGAGGGTGCACGGTAGAGCCGGGAGGGGCTGAAAGGCATGCGCAAGGGGGCCAAGGCCGCGATCATCACGTCGGTGTGCGTGGTGATGGTGGGAGGCGCCGGGTACGGGGCGTACAGCTTCGTGACCGCCGTCAGCGACACCGGCACGGAGGTGAAGACCGGGCCGCTCTCGGCGGACGAGGTGAAGGACGCGAGCAGTACGTTCTTCACGGCCTGGGAGAAGGGCGACGCCGCCAAGGCGGCCGACAGCACCGACGACATGTCCGGGGCCGCCACCGACCTGCTGACCGCCTACAAGAGCAACGCGCACATCTCCGACGTGCACATCACGCCCGGCACCGCGAAGGGCACCACGGTGCCGTTCTCCGTGCGGGCGAAGGTGACCTACCAGGGCGAGACGAAGCCGCTGTCGTACAAGAGCGCCCTGAACGTGGTGCGCGGCAAGGCCACGGGGCACCCGCTGGTCGCCTGGAAGCCGTCCGTGATCCACCCGGACCTGCGGGCCGACGACACCCTGGTGACCGGCGAGGCGACCACCCCGCCCATCGAGGCGGTCGACCGCGACGGCAAGGTGCTCACCGGCGAGAAGTACCCCTCGCTCACCCCCGTCCTCGCCACCCTGCGCAAGCGGTACGGCGACAAGGCGGGCGGCAAGCCCGGGATCGAGTTGCAGATCCGGCGCGGCGACCGCTCGGCGGCCGACGAGACGCTGGCCACGCTGACCGAGGGCACCCCCGGCAAGCTGCACACCACGCTCAGCGCGAGCGCGCAGGCGGCGGCCGAGAAGGCGGTGCGCGAGTACGCCGAGTCCTCCGTCGTCGCGGTCAAGCCCAGCACCGGTGAGGTGCTCGCGGTCGCCAACCACCGCAAGGACCAGTTCAACGCGGCCTTCGAGGGCCAGCTCGCCCCCGGCTCCACCATGAAGATCGTCACCGCCGCGATGCTGATCGACAACGGGGTCACGTCGATGAACGGCCCGGCGCCCTGCACGGACACCGCGGTGTGGCAGGGGCAGACCTTCCACAACCTCGCCGGCATGACCTCCAACGAGTCGGCCACGCTCGCCAACAGCTTCCTGCGGTCCTGCAACACCGCGTTCATCAAGCTGATCGACGAGAAGCCGCTCACCGACGCCTCGCTGATGAACGAGGCGCAGGACCGGTTCGGGCTCGGCCGGAACAACTGGAGCACCGGGATCACCTCGTTCGACGGCAGCGTCCCGGCCTCCAGCGGTCCGGACCGGGCGGCCAACGCGATCGGCCAGGGCAAGGTGCAGATGAGCCCGCTGAACATGGCCTCGGTGACCGCGACGGCGATCACGGGCTCGTTCCGGCAGCCGTATCTGGTCTCGCGGAAGCTGGACGACCGGAAGTTCGCCACCGCCAAGGGACTGCCGGCCAACACCTCCAGCCAGCTCAAGCAGATGATGAGGATGACGGCGACCCAGGGCACCGCCACGCAGGCGATGTCCGGGCTCGGCGGGGACATCGGCGCCAAGACCGGCTCGGCGGAGGTCGACGGGCAGGCCAAGTCCAACAGCTGGTTCACCGGGTTCCGCGACGACGTGGCGGCCGCGGCGATGACCCAGGAGGGCGGTCACGGCGGCGACGCGGCCGGTCCGATCGTCGCAGCCGTGCTGCGAAGCGCCGGCTGAGGTCCCCGCTGTCATACCGCGCCCTTAGGCTGAGGGCCTCGTCGCGTTCCTCGGGGAACACGGAGCGTGCGAGGCAGGGGCGGGGAACAGCGAAGGGTTGCGGGAAGCCGTGGGCAGAAGAAGGCGCGCCGTCGAGCGCAAGAGGCGCGGTCCGCTGATCGCCGGTGCCGTGGCGGCCGTGGCCGTCGTCGGCGGGACGCTCGCCGTGTACGGCGCGTCGGGCGACCGTACGGCGGCGACGGCCGAGCACAAGGCCGTGAAGAAGGGCCCGCTCTCCGCGGCCGAAGTACGGACGGCGGCCACCGCCTTCCTCACCGCCTGGCAGGGCGGCAAGGACGGGCGGGCCGCCGCCGCGACGGACGACCCCGAGGCGGCGGAGGCGGCGCTGACGGGCTATCACAAGGACGCCCGCCTCACGGAGCTGACGCTCACGCGCGGCAAGCGGTCGGGCGCGACGGTGCCGTTCACGGTGAAGGCCACCGTGTCGTACAAGGGCACGGCCAAGCCGCTGTCGTACTCCTCGAAGCTGACCGTCGTCCGGCGCTCGGAGGACGGCGAGCCGGTGGTCGGCTGGCGGCCCTCGGTGCTCCACCCGGACCTGGAGGACGGCGACCGTCTGGTCACCGGCCCGGCCGGCACCCCGCCGATCAAGGCGGTGGACCGCGCGGGCGGCGAACTGACCACCGCGAAGTACCCCTCGCTCGGCACGGTCCTCGACGGACTGCGCGAGAAGTACGGCAAGAAGGCCGGCGGCACGGCGGGCGTCGAACTGCGCATCGTCCGCGAGGCGGCGAAGGACGACAGGGCGAGCGGGGAGCCGGGCGCGTCCAAGACCCCCGGCACGACCCCCGGCAAGACGCCTGACAAGACCCTGGTGACGCTGACCGAGGGCACGCCCGGCACCGTGCGCACCACGCTCGACCCGGCGCTCCAGGCCAAGGCGGAGCAGGAGGTGCTGACCGAGGCGAAGTCGTCGGTGGTGCTGACGCGGGCCTCGACCGGCGAGATCCTCGCGGTCGCCAACCAGGGCCACGGCTTCGACGTGGCGCTCCAGGGGAGTCTCGCCCCCGGCTCCACGATGAAGATCATCACCTCCACGCTGCTGTTCGAGAAGGGCCTGGCCTCGGCCGACAAGCCGCACCCGTGCCCGAAATACTCTTCCTACGGCGGCTGGAAGTTCCAGAACGACGACAAGTTCTCGATCACCGGCGGCACGTTCAAGGCGAGCTTCGCCCGCTCCTGCAACACGGCCTTCATCAGCCAGGCGGAGAAGCTGGACAACGGCGATCTGACCGAGGTCGCCCAGCAGGTCTACGGCCTGGGCCGGAACAACTGGGCGATCGGCGTGCCCTCGCTGGACGGCTCGGTGCCGGTGCAGAGCGGGGCGCAGATGGCGGCGTCGCTGATCGGGCAGGGCGGGGTGCGGATGAACCCGCTCAACATGGCGTCGGTGGTGGCGACGGCGAAGACGGGCGTCTTCCACCAGCCGTACCTGGTCGCCCCGTCGGTGGACCACCGCACGCTGGCGAAGGCGGGCCGCACGATGTCCGCGTCGGTGCGGGCCCAGCTCAAGGAGGTCCTGCACTACACGGCGGCGGCGGGCACGGCCGCCGAGGCGATGGCGGGCCTCGGCCCCGACGACGGCGCCAAGACGGGCTCGGCGGAGGTCGACAACCAGGAGCAGCCCAACGGCTGGTTCACCGCCTGGAAGGGCGACCTGGCAGGCGCCGGCGTCGTCCAGGCCGGCGGCCACGGCGGCGACACGGCGGGCCCGCTGGTGGCGGCGCTGCTGCGGGCGGGGAGCTGAAGGGCGGGAGCCCTGAGGAATCCAAGGCCGTACGCGGACGTTGCACCCACTGTCGTAGGCAGAAGGGGAACGTGGGCGTGGACGGCGTGCGGGGCACGGTGGACGAGGGTTTCGAGCCGGTGAGGGACGCGTTCGCGCGGAACTTCGAGGCGCTGGGCGAACGGGGCGCGGCCGTCGCCGTGTACCGGGACGGGCGCAAGGTGGTCGACCTGTGGGCGGGCAGCCGGGACTTCGACACGGACGCCGGTGATGCGCCCTGGGAGCACGGCACCGCGCAGATCGTCCGGTCCGCGACGAAGGGCGTCGCCGCCGCCGTCCTGCTGATGCTGGCCGAGCGCGGCGAACTGGACCTGGACGCGCCGGTCGGCCACTACTGGCCCGAGTTCAAGGCGCGCGGCAAGGAGCACGCGCGCGTCCGGCACGTGCTCGCGCACCGCGTCGGCGTGCCGGTGCTCGACCGGCCGCTCACCCCGGCCGAGGCGCTGGACCCCGACCTCGCCGCGGCGGCGGTCGCCGCGCAGGCCCCCGCCTGGGAGCCGGGCACGGACCACGGCTACCACGCGCAGACGTACAGCTGGCTCACCGGCGAGCTGGTGCGGCGGGTCACGGGGCGTTCCCTCGGCGAGTGGCTGGCGGCCGAGGTCGCCGGTCCGCTGGGGCTCGACCTGTGGGTCGGACTGCCGCAGTCGGAGGCCGGCCGGGTCGGCCGCGTCGGGCCGCTTCCGGAGCCGGAGCCCTCCGCCGGCGGCTCCGGTCCGCGTCTCCGCCCCCGGCGCGCGGTGTCCGAGGCGTACGCGGACCCCGAGTCACTGACCCGGCGCGCGTTCGGCGCGATCACCCCGATGCCCGACGAGAACGACCCGGCGTACCGCGCGGCCGTCCTCCCCGCCTCCAACGGCATCGCGACGGCCCCGTCGCTGGCCCGCTTCTACGCGGCGCTCCTCGGCGAGGTCGACGGCGTACGGCTGTGGCGGCGCCCGGAGACGGTCGGCCTCGCCCGCGCCGAGGCGTCCGCCGGACCGGACCGCACCCTCGTCGTCCCCACCCGCTTCGGTCTCGGCTACATGCTCCACGGCCCCGCGTCCCCGCTCCTGGCCCCCACCTCCTTCGGCCATCCCGGCCGCGGCGGCGCCCTCGCCTTCGCCGACCCGGAGTCCGGGCTGGCCTTCGCCTACGTGACGAACGGCTTCCGGAAGAGCGTCACGGCGGACCCGCGCGCGCAGTCCCTGGTCCGGGCGGTGCGTGCCGCCACCGCCGCCTAGGGAGCTGTGGTCACACGGCGAGCGGCCGGGACGTCCGTCCCGCCGCGTCGTCGATCTCCCCGTGCGCCTTCGTCAGCATCCGCATCGCCAGCTCGTTGAGGGCCCGCGCCCCCGCGATCTCCTCGCCGATGCGCGGCTGGTCGTCGTCGGAGCGGTGCCGGTGCGCGTACCCGTGGGCCCGCACCTCGCTGCCGTCCGGCAGCCGCACCAGCGCGGCCGCGCGCGTGCGGTCCCCGTCCTCCTCGAACTCCAGCTCCACGTGCCAGCCCACGACGGTGTGCGTCATGACGACCACCTCCCAGTGCCGTTCCCTCCAGGGTCCCTCGGGCCCCGAACGGCCGCACCTGCTAGGGCATGGCCGCCCGGGAGGACGCGGCCCGCGGGTCGAAGCCGAACGGCAGTTCAAGCCGGTGCGCCCGCATCAGCCCCTCGTCGCCGAGGAGTTCGCCGGTTTTGCCGTCCGCCGCGATGACCCCGTCGCTGAGGATCAGCGCGCGCGGGCACAGTTCCAGCGCGTACGGCAGGTCGTGCGTGACCATGAGCACGGTCACGTCCAGCGACCGCAGGATGTCGGCGAGTTCGCGCCGCGAGGCCGGGTCGAGGTTGGAGGAGGGCTCGTCCAGGACGAGGATCTCCGGCTCCATCGCGAGCACGGTGGCCACCGCCACCCGGCGCCGCTGCCCGAAGGAGAGGTGGTGCGGCGGCCGGTCCTTGAACTCCGCCATGCCGACCAGGTCCAGCGCCCGGTCGACCCGCGCCTCCAGCTCCGCCCCCTTCAGCCCGGCGGCGGCCGGCCCGAAGGCGACGTCCTCGCGGACCGTCGGCATGAACAGCTGGTCGTCGGGGTCCTGGAAGACGATGCCGACCTGCCGCCGGATCTCGGCCATGTGCCGCTTGCCGACGGGCAGCCCGGCGACAGTCACCGTCCCGGCGCCCCCGCTCAGGATGCCGTTGAGGTGGAGGACGAGCGTGGTCTTGCCGGCGCCGTTCGGCCCGAGCAGCGCGACCCGTTCGCCGCGCTCGACGCGGAAGTCGACGCCGAAGAGCGCCTGGTGCCCGTCGGGATAGGCGAACGCGAGCCCGGAGACCTCCAGGGAGGCCGGGGCGGAAGAAGCGGAGGGAACTGTCACAGTGTCCATCCCAGCAGACATACGACGAGCGCGGCCACGGGGAGGGCCAGTGCGTACGACCACTGCGCCCGGGAGGCGGTCACCTCGTCGATCACCGGCATCGACCCGGCGTACCCCCGGCTCACCATCGCCAGGTGCACGCGTTCGCCGCGTTCGTAGGAGCGGATGAACAGCGCCCCGGCCGACTTGGCGAGCACCCCCCACTGCCGTACGCCGCGTGCCTCGAAGCCGCGGGACTCGCGGGCGATGCGCATGCGCCGCATCTCGTCGGTGATGACGTCGCCGTAGCGGATCATGAACGAGGCGATCTGCACGAGCAGCGGCGGCAGTTTGAGCCGCTGGAGCCCGAGGAGGAGTTCGCGCAGTTCGGTGGTGGAGGCGAGCAGCACGGAGGCGGCGACGCCGAGGGTGCCCTTGGCCAGCACGTTCCAGGCGCCCCACAGCCCGTTGACGCTGAGCGAGAGCCCGAGGACGTCGACCCGGTCGCCCTCCGCGACGAACGGCATCAGCACGGCGAAGGCGACGAACGGCACCTCGATCAGCAGCCGCTTGAGCAGGAAGGCGGCGGGCACGCGGGCCGCGTACGCGACCGTGGCGAGCAGGGCGGCGTACAGCGCGAACGCCCACATCGCCTCGCGCGGCGTCGAGACGACGACGACCACGAAGGCGAAGGCGGCGGCGAGCTTGGTGTGCGGCGGCAGCGCGTGCACGGGCGAGTGCCCGTGCCGGTAGAGCCGGTGCGCGTGTCCGGCGCCCATGTCAGGCACCCCTCGTCTCGGGCTCGGTCATGTCAGACATTCTCGGCGGCTGAGGTGTCGAGCGACGCCGGGGAGGTGTCGTCCGTACGCCGCCTGCGGACGGCCCAGAAGACGCCGGTGCCCGCGACGATCGTGACGCCGACGCCGATCACCCCGGCGAGGCCGCCGGACAGTCGGGCGTCGGTGATGTCCTTGACGCCGTAGTCGGCGAGCGGGGAGTCGGCGGAGGCGTGCTCCTTCTCGTTCTTGTCGATGCCCTTGTCGTGGGCGACCTTCTCCAGGCCGTCGGGGCTGGCCGAGGCGTAGAAGCTGACGAACCCGGCGAGCACGAGGGAGGCGACGAGTCCGGTGGCCCACACCGTGCGGCGGGAGACCCGGCCGCTGCGGGCGGCGGGAACGGGTGCCGGTGCCGTGTCCGGGGCGTCGACGAGTTCGCCGCCGACCCGCAGCTTGAGCCGCTGCTGGAGCCCGCGCGCCCCGTACACGAGGTCCGGGCGTACGGCGATGACGGCGCCGACGGTCAGGGCGGTGATGACCGCCTCGCCGATGCCGATGAGCACATGGACGCCGATCATGGCGGTGGCGACCTTGCCGATCGACACGTCGGTGGTGCCGCCGATCGCGTAGATCAGCGTGAAGACGCAGGCGGCGGCCGGTACGGACAGCACCGCGGCGGCGAAGGAGGCGACGGTGACCGAGCGCCGGGTGCGCGGCAGCACCTTCACCAGGCCGCGGAAGACGGCGTAGGCGACGACGGTGGTGGTGAGGGCCATGTCGGTGACGTTGACGCCGAGGGCGGTCAGCCCGCCGTCGGCGAACAGGATGCCCTGCATCAGCAGGACGACGGACACGCACAGCACACCCGTGTACGGCCCGACGAGGATCGCGGCGAGCGCGCCCCCGAGCAGATGGCCGCTGGTGCCGGCGGCCACGGGGAAGTTCAGCATCTGTACGGCGAAGATGAAGGCGGCCACGAGACCGGCGAGCGGCGCGGTGCGCTCGTCCAGCTCGCGCCGGGCACCGCGCAGGCTCACTGCGACGGCGCCGGCGGCTATGACCCCGGCGGCGGCGGAGGTGGGGGCGTTGATGAATCCGTCAGGCACATGCACCGTTAGATGATAGATGCTTGTTGCGAACCTCTTGCAAGAGCGCGTGTGGTGCCGTTGCTCGACGATCACCTGACGGCTGCCCGGCGGACGCCCGGCGTTCCCTTCGCGGAAGCCGGCCCGCAACCCCTCCCGCAGCAGGCCAAACCCGATCGTCCCGCACTGTGAGACTCCCCACGAACACGAAGAGTCGCCCCCTGACGCCGGGCTCGTCTCGCTCAACCGTGCGACAGTGGGAGGTGAGGTAGCGGATTCACAGCCTCTGCTTGGATTACGCAGCGTGAGGAGTCGTCCGATGTCCGTCGTCGAACAGTACGCACGAGCCCACGTGGTCACGGATGCCCCGGACGCCCAGGACACCGTCCCCGTCGTGCTGCGCTACGACCCCGAGGCAGACCCGCGCGAGGTGCGCGTCGGCCTGCCCGGTCCGCACGAGTGGAGCTTCTCCCGGGAGCTCCTGGAACGGGGCCTGCGCACCCCGGCCACCACGGCCGACGTCAGCATCTGGCCCTGCGGGCGGGTCCAGGCCGTCATGGAACTGCACACCGCACAGGGCGTCTCGGTGATCCAGTTCGAGGCGAAGACGCTTCTCCGCTTCCTGCGCCGCACCTATGTGGCGACGGCGGCGCCGGTGGCGGGCTGACGGTCCGGACAGCGGGAAAGGGGTGCCCCCACGGCCGTGGGGGCACCCCTTCTCGTTCCTCGCGCGCCGGCGTCAGACGCCGACCAGTTCCCGCCGTCCGTCCGGATCGGCGTCCGGGTCGTGCGGACCCTCGCCGTCCATCGCGCGCAGGCCCTCGCCCTCGACGTCGACGTTGGGCAGGGCGCGGTCCAGCCACTTCGGGACCCACCAGGCCTTGTCGCCGAGCAGGGCGAGCACCGCCGGGACCAGGGTCATACGGACCACGAACGCGTCGAACGCGACGGCGATCGCCAGGCCGAAGCCGATCATCTTGACCATCGACTCACTGGAGCCGATGAAGCCGGAGAAGACCGCGATCATGATGACCGCCGCGGCCGCGACCACCCGGGCGCCGTACTTGAAGCCGGTGACCACCGCCTGGCCCGGGCGCTCCCCGTGGACGTACGCCTCGCGCATCCGGGTCACGAGGAAGACCTCGTAGTCCATCGCCAGGCCGAAGACCACGCCGACCATGAAGATCGGCATCATCGACATGATCGGGCCGGTCTCCTCGACCCCGATCAGGGACGCCAGCCAGCCCCACTGGAAGACCGCGACCACCGCGCCGAGCGCGGCGAGCACCGAGAGCAGGAAGCCGAGCGCCGCCTTCAGCGGGACCAGGACCGAGCGGAACACCGCGATCAGCAGCAGGAAGGCCATGCCGACGACCAGCGCGAGGTAGGGCACCAGGGCGTCGTTGAGCTTCTGCGAGAAGTCGATGTTCATCGCCGTGGTGCCGGTGACCAGGACGTCGGCGTCGGTGGCCGACTTCACCGGGCCGTCGCCCGCGCGGATCGCGTGGACCAGGTCCTCGGTGCGGGTGGAGGACGGCTTGGAGTCGGGGATCACCGTGATGGTGGCGGTGTCGCCGGCCTTGTTGAAGGTCGCCGGGGTCACCGAGACCACGTCGTCCAGCTTCTTGATGCCGTCGGCCACGTCCGTCGCCGCCGCCTTGGGGTCGTCGCTCGACTTGCCGTCGACGACGATCATCAGCGGACCGTTGAAGCCGGGGCCGAAGCCCTCGGAGAGCAGGTCGTAGGCGCGGCGCTGCGTGGTGGAGGTGGGCTGCGAGCCGTCGTCGGGCAGGCCCAGCTCCAGCGAGGCGACCGGGGCCGCGATCGCGCCGAGGCCCAGCACGCCGACGATCAGGACGGCGACGGGGCGGCGCAGCACGAAACGGGCCCAGCGGGTGCCCATGTTGGGCTTCGGCTCGCCGGAGGCGTCGGTCTTCTTCGGCCGGTTGCCGCCGAGGAAGCGGGCCTTCTCGCCGGCCGGCTTGATCCGCCGGCCCGCGTAGCCGAGCATCGCCGGGATCATGGTGAGCGCGATGAGGACGGCGACGGCGACCGTGCCGGCCGCGGCGACACCCATCTTGGTCAGCATCGGCACGTTGACGATGGCCAGTCCGGCCAGCGCGATCACGACGGTCAGTCCGGCGAAGACCACCGCGGAGCCCGCGGTGCCGGTCGCGCGGCCCGCCGCCTCCTCGCGGCTGCGGCCCTCGGCCAGTTCGGAGCGGTAGCGGGAGACGATGAACAGCGCGTAGTCGATGCCGACCGCGAGGCCGAGCATCGCGGCCAGGGTGGAGGTGGTGGAGCCGAGGTCCAGCGCGCTGGCCAGGGCGGTGATGGTGCCCACCCCGATGCCGACGCCGATGATCGCGGTGAGCAGCGGCAGTCCGGCCGCGAGCAGCGAGCCGAAGGTGAGGACGAGGACCACCGCGGCGATCACGATGCCGATGGCCTCCGTGGCGCCGCCCTCGGGCTCGGCGGAGAGCGCGTCACCGCCGACGTCGACGGTCAGCCCGGCGTCCCGCGCGTCCTGCGCGGCCTGCTCCAGGCCGTCCTTGGAGGCGTCGGCCAGCTCGCCGGGGCCGACCTTGTACGACACCGAGCTGTAGGCGATCGTGCCGTTCTTGCTGAACGTCTTGGTGGCGTACGGGTCGGAGACGGAGGCGACCTCGGAGCCGTCGCCGAGCGCGTCGATGGTCTTGTGCACCGCCGCCTTGGCGTCGGCGTCCGTGATCTTCTCGCCGGAGGGGGCCTTGAAGACGATACGGGCGGTGGCCCCGTCGGCGCTGGAGCCGGGGAAGCGCTGCTCCAGCAGGTCGAAGGCCTTCTGCGCCTCCGTGCCGGGTATCGAGAAGGAACTGTCGCCGGCGGCGGGCGCGTTGGCGGCGCCGACGCCGGCGAGGGTGAGCAGCGCCACCCAGATCAGGGCGACGAAGTGCCGTCGCCGGAAGGCGAGTCGGCCCAGTCGGTACAGGAATGTGGCCACGCGGACGTACTCCCGGTCAGGTCGTGGTTGTGCTGGCAGGGTGATCGGCCCGGTGACCGGCGCTGGGGTGTGCCGGGGCAGGACCGACCGGCCCGACGACGAGAGCGGTCGTGCGTCAGGAACGGGTGGGGAGGGTTTGGTGCGGGGGGGTGGTGGCGCGGGGATGGAGAGGGTTCAGACGCCCAGGGCTGGGAGGACGACGGCGTCGATGTACGAGCGCAGGAACTCCTGCGTCGGTGGCAGGTCCTCGATCAGCGCTCTGGTGACGAAGGCGCCGAGCATCATGTGGACCATGTACTTCAGCGCCGGGTTGTCCGGGCGGACCTCGCCGCGGTCGATGGCGCGGTCCAGGATGCGCTGGAAGCCGACGAGTTCGGGTTCGACGACGACCTCGCGCAGCGCCTGGTGCAGATCGGGGTTGGTGTGCACGGCCATGGCGACGCCGCGCATCAGGGCGTTGTTCTGCTCCATGGTGCAGTCGTCCTCGCGTACGACGAGGGCGTGCAGGTCTCCGCGGAGCGTGCCGGTGTCGATGTCGGCGCTGCCGCCGGGCTTGGTGTGGCGCAGTGCCTTGGCGACGAGCTGGGCCTTGCCGCCCCACTGGCGGTAGAGGGTGGCCTTGCTGGAGTGGGTGCGGGTGGCGACGGCGTCCATGGTGAGGGCGTCGTAGCCGACCTCGCGGAGGAGGTCGAGGACGGCGGTGTACAACTCTGCCTCGCGCTCGGGTGTGATCCGGCTGCGGCGCGTCGTCGTGGCGACCTCGGTCATGACACCGACTGTACCGTGCGCTTCCAGCGAAACGAAACGGTTTCGTACGTGGGCTGTGTCACGTGTCCCCAGGGGCTCCGCCCCTAGAGACCCCGGAAGAGCTCGGACGGTTGAGGCACGTCGGGGAGTGCGGGTGGGCGGGGCCTTCTCGCGCGGTTCCCCGCGAACGGCCACGACGGACCCGCACCCGCCGACGCACCCCGACCCCCCGAGCTCCTCCGCGCCCCGCCTCCATCAGGCCCCGCCGAGTTGCCCCGGCCGGGGGCCGGGCAAAGCATGGGGACGGTGAGGCACACGACGGCGGCCGAGAACCCCGGCTATCTCCGGTTCCCCCACCTCCACGACAACCTCCTCTGCTTCGTCGCCGAGGACGACCTCTGGCTGGCCCCCCTCGACGGCTCCGCCCACCCCCGCCGCCTCACCGTGGACCGCACCAGAACCGGCCACCCCCGCTTCTCCCCCGACGGCCTGCACATCGCGTACACCACCTGGCGCAGCCTCGACCCCGAGATCCACCTCGTCCCCGTCACCGGCGGCCCCGCCAGGCGCCTCACCTACTGGGGCAGCACCGACACCAAGGTGCGCGGCTGGACACCCCCGGACGCCGACGGCCACAGCGCCGTCCTCGCCGTCACCTCCCACGCCGAGCCCTTCTCGCACCTCACCTGGGCCTACAAGGTCGCCACCGACGGCCGCCCCGGCCGCAAGCTCCCCTGGGGCCCCGTCACCGACATCCAGGTCGCCGACCTCGACGGCGAGCGCCGCACGCTCCTCCTCACCGGCACCCCACCCCACGAACCCGCCTCCTGGAAGCGCTACCGGGGCGGCGCCACCGGCAGGCTCTGGCTGCACGGCCGGCGCCTCCTCGCCGACCTCGACGGCCATCTCGACGCCCCGATGTTCATCGGCGACCGCATCGCCTTCCTCTCCGACCACGAGGGCGTCGGCAACCTCTACTCCTGCGCCCACGACGGCTCCGACCTGCGCCGCCACACCGACCACGACGAGTTCTACGCCCGCCACGCCGCCGGTGACGGCACCCGGATCGTGTACCAGTGCGCGGGCGAACTGTGGCTCGTCGACGACCTCTCCCCCGGCGCCGTACCCCACCGCCTCGACGTACACCTGTGCGGACCGCGCGCCGGCCGCCGTACGTACCAGGTGCCGGCCGCCCAGCACGTGGACGGCGTCTGCGTGGACGAGACCGGCCGGGCCAGCGCGGTCGTCGTCCGAGGGAGCCTGCACTGGCTCACCCACCGCGACGGCCCCGCCCGCACCCTCACCGACACCCCGGGCGTACGGGTCCGGCTGCCGGAGATGCTCGGGGAGAGCGGCCAGGTCGCGTACGTCACCGACGCCGAGGGCGAGGACGCCGTCGAGATCGCCCGGCTGCCCCGGGCGTCCGGCGCCCGGCCCCCGCGCCGGCTGGCCGCGGGACGGCTGGGCCGGGTGCTGGAGATGGTCGCCGACCCCGCGGGCGAACGCCTCGCCCTCGCCTCCCACGACGGCCGACTGCTCCTCGTCCGGGTCGGGGAGCCGGAGGAACCGGAGGCAGCGGAGGGACGGGCAGAGGGACAGGAGGTGCGGGAGGAGCGGCCCGCCGCGTGCGAGGTCACCGAGCTGATCCGGTCCGTCAACGGGCCCGTGCGCGATCTCGCCTTCTCCCCGGACGGGGCCTGGCTGACCTGGTCCCACCCCGGCATCGGCCGCTCCCTGCGCCAGATCAAGATGGCCCGCATCGCGGGACCGGTCACCGGGCCGGCCGGTGGGCCGGTCACCGGATCGGCCACCGGACCGGCCACCGGCCCCGTCCTCGACGTCACCGACGGCCGCTTCGAGGACGAGAACCCCGTCTTCACCCGCGACGGCCGCTACCTCGCCTTCCTCTCCTGGCGCGGCTTCGATCCCGTCTACGACGTGCACACCGGCGACCTGTCCTTCCCGCTCGGCTGCCGCCCCTACCTCGTCACCCTCTCCTCGGCCACACCCTCCCCCTTCGCCCTCAACCCCGAGGGCCGCCCGGCCGCCGGGGGCCTGGACCCCGTCGAGAACGAGGACGAGGCCGGGGACGGCACCGTCATCGTCGAGGTGGAGGGCCTCGCCAGCCGGGTGACGCCGTTCCCGGTCACCGCGTCCAAGTACTCGGCGCTGCACCCCGTCGCCGGCGGCGGACTGGTCTGGCTGCGCTGGCCGATCTCCGGCGCCCTCGGCGAGACCTTCGCCAACCCCGACGACCTCTCCGGCCGGCCCACCCTCGAACACTTCAACGTCGGCCGGGCGAAGAAGTCCGAACTCGTCGGGGACCTCGACTGGTTCGCGGTGAGCGGCGACGGCACCCGGCTGGTCGTCATGGACGAGGGCGACCTGCGCGCGGTGCCCGCCACGGAGGCCGGCGACGGCGACAGCACGGTCTGGATCGACCTGCGGCGCATCCTGCACCAGGTGGACCCGGCGGCGGAGTGGCGGCAGTCCTTCGACGAGGCGGGCCGGATCATCCGCGCCCACTTCTGGGACCCGGGCATGTGCGGCATCGACTGGGACGCGATCCTCGCCCAGTACCGGCCGCTGGTCGAACGCGTCGCCTCCCCCGACGAGTTCGCCGACCTGCTGCGCGAGGTCCTCGGCGAACTCGGCACCTCGCACGCGTACGTCGCCGCCGCCCGCCGCAACGAGGGCCCGCCGCACTACCAGCGCCCGCAGGGCCTGCTCGGCGCGGACCTGGTGTGCCGGGAGGGGAGCTGGGTGGTCCGGCGCATCCTGCCCGGCGACTCCTCCGACTCCCGCGCCCGCTCCCCGCTGGCCGGCTCCGGCATCCGCGAGGGCGCGGTCCTCACCCACGTGGACGGCCGCCCCGTCGACCCGCTGACCGGCCCGTACCCGCTGCTGGCCGGGGCGGGCGGTACGACGGTGGAGCTGACCTTCGCCCCGGCCGGGGAGACCGGCGGCGGCGCCGCCCGGCGGGTCGCCGTCGTCCCGCTCGTCGACGACCGGCCGCTGCGCTACCAGCACTGGGTGGCCAAGCGCCGGGAGGTCGTACGGGAGTTGAGCGGCGGCAAGTGCGGCTACCTCCACATCCCCGACATGGGCGGCTCCGGCTGGGCGCAGTTCAACCGCGACCTGCGCGGGGAGGTCTTCCGGCCCGCGCTCATCGTCGACGTGCGCGGCAACGCGGGCGGGCACATCAGCGAACTGGTCGTCGAGAAGCTGACCCGCACGATCCTGGGCTGGGACGTTACCCGCGACGCCCAGCCCGTGTCGTACGCCTCCGACGCCCCGCGCGGCCCGGTCGTCGCCCTCGCCGACGAGGCGACCGCCTCCGACGGCGACATGATCACGGCGGCGTTCAAACTGCTGGGGCTCGGCCCGGTGGTGGGGCAGCGAACCTGGGGCGGCGTCGTCGGGATGACCGGGCGGCACCGGCTGGGGGACGGCACGGTGATCACGGTGCCGATGAACGCGGCGTGGTTCGCCGCGTACGGGTGGTCGGTGGAGAACCGGGGCGTCGACCCGGACCTGGAGGCGCTGCGGACGCCGCTGGACTGGGCGGAGGGGCGGCACGCGCAGTTGGACGACGCGGTCCATCTGGCGCTCACGCTGCTCGCGGAGCGGCCGGCGGCAAGCCCGCCGGCGCATACGGACATCCCCGACCGGGCGCGTCCGAAGCTGCCGCCCCGTACGGGGCAGGGCTGAGAACGAGCGCGAGCGCTACTGGGGCGCCGCTCGCCTGTCCAGCGCCAGTGACAGTTCCGCCTCCACCACGCTCTTCGCCAGGGGGCGCAGCCGGGTCAGTGCCTCGGGGGTGTGGTGGGTGAGGATCAGGGTGGTGAAGAGGTCCGCCAGGGCCTCGGTGTGCGTGCGGACCCGGCGGGCGGCCGCCAGGACCTCGGCCAGCGGGATGCCCTCGCGGACCAGGGCCGCCGAGACGTCCAGCAGACGGCGGCTGACATGGACGATCTCGGCGCCGTCCGTGCCGAGATACCCCAGCTCCAGCGCGGCGGCCAGGTTCTCCGCGGTGGCCTCGGAGCCGAAGACGTCGGCCAGCGCCTCCGGGGTGAGGCGGACCGGGGTCTCCTCGCTCGGGCCGCCGACGCCGAGGAGGTCGCCGACGTCGCGGCCGTGGTCGAAGGCCTCGGCCAGCTCCGCTATCCCGGTGAGCGTGTGGCCGCGCTCCAGGAGCCCGGAGATCGTGCGCAGCCGGGCCAGGTGGGTGTCGTCGTACCAGGCGATACGGCCCTCGCGGCGCGGTGGCTGGATCAGCTTGCGCTCGCGGTAGAAGCGCAGCGTGCGCACCGTGATGCCGGCCGCCTCGGCCAGCTCCGCCATGCGGTACTCGCGCCGCTCCCCTTCGTCCGTCACCCCCGCAGCCTATGTCGTACCCGCGGTAACTTTCCTCGCCGCAACCCCTACCCATCAGTAGAACGCTGCCCTACAGTCCCACTGTGCCAGTGTTCACTGGCACGGTCGTACGGCCGGTGACGGGACGAGTACGCAAGGACGCGTGGAGGCGGTGGCATGGCCGAGCACGAGCATGTACGGGTGGCGGTGGTCGGGTCGGGGTTCGGCGGGCTCGGGGCGGCCGTGCGGCTGCGCCGCGAAGGGGTCACCGACTTCGTCGTCCTGGAGCGGGCGGACTCCGTCGGCGGCACCTGGCGGGACAACAGCTACCCCGGGTGCGCGTGCGACGTGCCCTCGCACCTGTACTCCTTCTCCTTCGCGCCCAACCCCGAGTGGCCGCGCACCTTCTCCGGGCAGCCGCACATCCGCGCCTATCTGGAGCACGTCGCCGACACCTTCGGGCTCCGCCCGCACCTGCGCCTCGGCACCGAGGTGAAGCTGATGCGCTGGGACGACGAGAGGCTGCGCTGGGAGATCGAGACGACCCGCGGCACGCTCACCGCCGACCTCGTCGTCTCCGCCACCGGGCCGCTCTCCGACCCGAAGATCCCCGACATCCCGGGGCTGGCCGGCTTCCCCGGCAAGGTCTTCCACTCGGCCCGCTGGGACCACGACTACGACCTGCGCGGCAAGCGGGTCGCGATGGTCGGCACCGGCGCCTCCGCCATCCAGATCGTGCCCGAGATCCAGCCGCGGGTCTCCCGCCTCACCCTCTTCCAGCGCACCCCGCCCTGGGTCATGCCGCGCGCCGACCGGGCCATCGGCCCCCTGGAGCGCGGACTGCACCGGGCGCTGCCGGTCACCGCCAAGGCGCGGCGCGGACTGCTGTGGAGCATCCGGGAACTCCAGGTCCAGGCGTTCACCAGGTGGCCGAGCGAACTGGACGTGGTGGAACGGCTGGCCAAGCGGAACATGGCCCGGGCCGTCAAGGACCCGGCGCTGCGCGCCCGGCTCACCCCGGACTACCGCATCGGCTGCAAGCGCATCCTGCTGTCCAACACCTACTATCCGGCCCTCGCGCGGCCCACCACGGACGTCGTCGGCGCCCTCGCCGAGGTGCGCGGCTCCACCCTGGTCTCGGCCGACGGCAGCGAGGCCGAGGTGGACGCCATCGTCTTCGGCACCGGGTTCCACGTCACCGACATGCCGATCGCCGAACGGGTCGTCGGCGTCGGCGGACGCACCCTCGCCGAGTCCTGGCAGGGCGGCATGGCGGCGCTGCGCGGGACGTCCGCGGCCGGGTTCCCCAACTGGATGACGATCATCGGCCCCAACACCGGCCTGGCCAACACCTCGATGATCCTGATGATCGAGTCCCAGCTGAACTACCTCGCCGACTACGTACGGCAGCTGGAGCTGCTCGGCGGCTCCGGCCGGGCCGCGCTGGACGCCCGCCCCGCCGCCGTCGACGCCTGGAACCACCGGGTGCAGGAACGCATGAAGCGCACGGTGTGGAACACCGGCGGCTGCACCAGCTGGTACCTGGACGCGAACGGCCGCAACACCACCATCTGGCCGGGCACGACGGGCGAGTTCCGCCGCGCCACCCGGCACGTCGACCTCGCCGAGTACGACGTCCTGCGCGCCCCCGCGCGGGAACGCGACGGCGCGGAGCACACGGTGGAGGCAGGCGCATGAGCCGTACGACACCCGCGGCCACCGACCCGTACGCCCCCGTCGAGCCGGGGCGCGTCCTGACCGTGACCTCGGCCGACGGAGCCGTGCTCCACGCCGAGGTGCACGGGCCCGAGGGAGCGCCCGCCGTCGTCCTCGCGCACGGCTGGACCTGCTCGACCGCCTTCTGGGCGGCACAGATCCGTGACCTCTCCGTCGACCACCGCGTGATCGCCTACGACCAGCGCGGCCACGGCCGCTCCCCGGCGAGCGAGGCGTGCGGCACCGACGCGCTCGCCGACGACCTGGAGGCCGTGCTCGCCGCCACCCTCGCGCCCGGCGAACCGGCCGTGATCGCCGGCCACTCGATGGGCGGCATGACGGTCATGGCCGCCGCCTCCCGGCCCGGCTTCCGCGCGCACGCGGCGGCCGTCCTGTTGTGCAGCACGGGCAGTTCGCGGCTGGTCGCCGAGTCGCTGGTGGTGCCGCTGCTGGGCGCGGGGCGGCTGCGCACCTGGCTCACCGGACGCGTCCTCGGCTCCCGCGCCCCGCTCGGCCCGGTGACACCGCTCGCCCTGCGCATCCTCAAGTACGCCACGATGGGCCCGGGTTCGTCCCCGGCGATGGTCAGGGCGTGCGCGCGGATCGTGCACGCGTGCCCGCGCCGGGCGCGGTACGCGTGGTCGCGCGTGCTCGACTCGCTCGATCTCGACCACGGGGTACGCGCGTTGCGGGTGCCGACGGCCGTGGTCGCCGGGACGGCGGACCGGCTGACCCCGCCCGTGCACGCCCGGGCGCTGGCCGCCGCGCTGCCGGACTGCGTCTCGCTGACCGAACTGCCCGGGATCGGGCACATGACACCGGTGGAGGCACCGGACCTCGTCACCGGGAAGATCCGTGAACTGGTCGGTGGCTACGTCGAGTTGAAGGAGGGCGCATGAGCAGGACGAAGCTGGAGGGGCGCGTCGCGGTGATCACCGGCGCGGCCCGGGGCGTGGGCGAGCTGCTCGCCCGCAAGCTGTCCGCGCGCGGGATGAAGGTGGCCCTCGTGGGGCTGGAGCCGGAGGCGCTGAAGGAGGTCGCCGAGCGGCTGCACACCGAGGGCGCCCACTGGCACGCCGACGTCACCGACCACGAGGCGATGACCCGGGTCGCCGCCGAGGTGCGCGAGCGGTTCGGGCGGGTGGACGTCGTCGTCGCCAACGCCGGTGTCGCGCTGGGCGGTCCGTTCGCCGTCTCCGATCCGGACTCCTGGCGCCGCGTCATCGAGGTCAACCTCATCGGCTCCACCGTCACCGCGCGCGCGTTCCTGCCCGCGCTGCGGGAACGGCGCGGCTATCTGCTCCAGATCGCCTCGCTCGCCGCGCTCACTCCGGCGCCGATGATGTCGGCGTACTGCGCGTCCAAGTCGGGCGTGGAGGCGTACGCGCACGCGTTGCGCGCCGAGGTCGCGCACGAGGGGGTGGGTGTCGGGGTCGCGTATCTGTCCTGGACGGACACGGACATGGTGCGCGGGGCCGACCAGGACGACGTGATGCGGGAGCTGCGGCAGCGGCTGCCGTGGCCGTCCAACAAGACGTATCCGCTGGGGCCGGCCGTGGACCGCCTCGTCGCCGGGATCGAGCGGCGGGCGCCGCATGTGTACGGGCAGTGGTGGCTGCGCGGGATGCAGGGCGTGCGGGGGTATCTGCCCGGTCTGATCGCGACCGTGGGGCAGCGGGAGATGCGGCGGTTCGCACCGCGCCTCGAACGGGTGCGGACGGGGCTGGTGGGGGCGGGCGGAGCGGCCGACGAGGCGTCTCGGGGCCCGGTGATACGGGGCTGACCTGGGGTTCTACTGGTCCATTACAGAGGGTGAGTGATCGACGAGCGGTGCGTGACCGGGCGTGTCACGCTGATCGGGCCCGATCCCCTCAACCCCCCTTGGGAGTGAACACACATGGGCATGAAGGACCAGTTCCAGGAGAAGTCCGAGCAGCTGCGTGAGCGTGCGCAGGAGCGTATGGGCCAGGGCGGCCAGGGCCGCCCCGAGCGTCAGGGCCGCCCCGAGCGCGAGGGCCGTCCCGGCGGGCAGGAGCGGCAGCGGCCGGGCGGGTCTCCGCAGGAGCGGGGCCGCCGGGAAATGGACGAGATGGCCCAGGAGGACCGGGACCGGATCGACTCCGACTACGACGTCTGACCGACGCGCGGTCGAACGCAACGGCTTCACCCACGAGAGGTGGGGTGCCCGGCGGTTCTCGCAGCCGCCGGCGCCCCACCTCTTCGTTTCCGGCCGCGGGCCCGTCGTGGCTTCTCGCGCAGTCCCCAGCGGCCGTCGGCCGACCACGCACCCGCGGGGTCCGAGGGGCGGAGCCCCCTGCCGCACTACACGTCGTACACGACAGTGACCGGCGCATGGTCGGACCACCGCTCCGCATGCGACGCCGCCCGCTCCACGACCCCCTTGACCGCCCGCCCCGCGAGCCCAGCCGTGGCGACGGCGAGATCGATCCGCCACCCCGAGTCGTTGTCGAACGCCCGCCCCCGGTACGACCACCACGTGTACGGCCCCGCCACCCCCGGGTGCAGCGCCCGCATCACATCCACATATCCCCCGTCCCCCTCGTCCAGCACCCTCCCCAGCCACGCCCTCTCCTCCGGCAGGAAGCCGGAGTTCCTGACGTTCCCCCGCCAGTTCTTCAGGTCGGCCTCCTGGTGCGCGATGTTCCAGTCCCCGCACACCACCACCTCCCGCCCGTCCGCCGCCGCCCGCACCCGCAGCTCCTTGAGGTACGCCAGGAACTCGTCCATGAAGCGGAACTTCTCGTCCTGCCGCTCGGTCCCGACCTCCCCCGACGGCAGATACAGGCTCGCCACGGTCACCCCCGGCAGATCCGCCTCGACATACCGCCCGCTGCCGTCGAACTCGGCGGAGCCGAACCCGACGCGCACCCGGTCGGGCTCGCGCCGGGTGTAGAGGGACACCCCGGCCCGTCCCTTCGCGGCCGCCGGCGCATGCACCACATGCCACTCCTCCGGCGCCCGCACGGCCTCGGGCAACTGCCGCGGCTCGGCCCGGACCTCCTGGAGGCAGAGCACGTCCGCCGAGGTCCCGGCGAACCACTCGACGAAGCCCTTGCGCGCGGCGGCACGCAGGCCATTGACATTCACGGAGGTAACGGTCAGCACCCCGGCACGATACCCGGGCTCACGGACGCCGCAGCGCGGCCACCTCCCGGGCGACCGTCCGGCAGCTGTCGACGAAGTCGCGCGCGGCGACGGCGGTGACGTCACCCGCCCCGTGCACGGCCCGGTCGCGCAGCAGCCGGAGCCGGTCGAGGACGGCGAGGGCACGGGGCGAGAGCCCGGCCACGGCGAGCGCCCTGCCGACCTCCGCCGGGCGCTCACCGGGGGGCGGTACGACGGGGAGCGCGGCGAGCACGTCCAGACAGAGCCGGTTCAGCGCGTTCCACGCGGTGACGACGGCTCCCACGGGCGAGGCCTCGGTCATCCCCCGGGCCTCCCGGAACTGCTCCTGCCAGGGGGGCGAGGGCTGCTGCGGCGGGAAGTGCGGCTGAGGAGCCCGGGGAAACCCGTACCCACCGTTCGACGGGCCCGGGGCCCCGTACCCGGGGCTCGGCACCGGCCCCGCGCCCGGCTGCGCGTACTCCGGGCCCGGCGCCGGGCCCCCGCCCGGCTGCGGCCCGGGAAACGCTCCCGCATCCGGCCGCCGCAGGTAAGCCGACGGCTCTTCGTCGTCCTCGGGCTCGACGTCCCACGCGGGAACGGGCTCCGGCTGCGGTCCATCCGGCGCGGACCCCGCCGGTGCCGGTGCCTGCGGGCCTCCCCCGTACGTCGGCGCGGGCCCGTACCGCGGCGTCCGCGGCAGAGGAACGGGATCGGGAGCCGGCGCCGGGGGCGCGGGCCACGGCGGCGCCGGCGGTGTCACGGCCCCCGCGTCCGCCGCCCCCTGCGCCTCGTTCAGCACCTCCCGCGCCTCCGTCGCGAACTCGATCGCGCCGGCCGGCGTCTCCACCCGGGTCATCCGCGCGAGCGCCGCCCGCAACTGTGCCCGCAGGCTCCACACCAGGATCAGCGTGACCACCGGCCACACCAGCACCCGTACGTACTTCAGGACGAGCTCCGCAACCTCCACCGCCCCATGGTGGCCCGTGCCACACCGCCCGGGCCCCGTCATCGCCGAAAGCCACGGGAAATCACCACACGCCCCACGTACCCTACGGAGGCGCACACCGCCTCGGACACATCACCTCATTCGCATAGAAGTACGATATCCCGCATGTTCATACGCCCTGTCTCCTTCGACCACCCCGACGCCGTCAAGCTCAACGACCTGGTGCAGGCCGAGTACGACCTCCGCTACGGCGACGGCGGTGACATGACCCCGCTGGACCCGGCCATGTTCGCGCCGCCCACCGGTCTCTATCTGATCGCGTACGACGAGCACGACAGGCCCGTCGCGACCGGCGGCTGGCGCACCCAGAACGCCAACGACGAGGGCTACGCGGACGGGGACGCCGAGCTGAAGCGGATGTTCGTGGTCGAGGAGGCGCGCGGCCGGGGGCTGGCCCGCCGCGTCCTGTCGCAGCTGGAGGACGACGCCCGCGCGGCGGGGCGCACCCGGATGGTCCTGGAGACCGGCACCAAGCAGCCGGAGGCCATCGGCCTGTACACCTCCAGCGGCTACGAGCCCTGCGCCAAGTTCGGCCTGTACCGCGACTACCCGGACAGCCGCTGCTACGCCAAGCCGCTCTAGGGTCCCTCGTCAGGCCCGCAGGAACGCCAGCACCGCGAGGACCCGGCGGTGGGTGTCCTCGGCCGGGGGCAGGTCCAGCTTGGTGAGGATGTTGCCGATGTGCTTGCCGACGGCCGCCTCGGACACCACCAGCTCCCGGGCTATCGCCCCGTTGGAGCGGCCCTCGGCGACCAGCGCCAGTACCTCCCGCTCGCGCGGGGTGAGCCGCTCCAGCGGGTCCCGCCGCCGGCGCAGCAGCTGCCGTACGACCTCGGGGTCGACGACCGTGCCGCCGGCCGCGACCTCGCCGAGCGCGGCCACGAACTGCTCGACCTGCCCGACGCGGTCCTTGAGCAGATAGCCGACGCCGGTGCCGTCCCCGGAGTCGAGCAGTTCGGCGGCGTAGGCGCGCTGCACGTACTGGCTGAGGACGAGGACCGGCAGCCCGGGCCGCTCCGCGCGCAGCCGCACGGCCGCGCGCAGGCCCTCGTCCTTCAGCTCCGGCGGCATGCGGACGTCGGTGACGACGACGTCGGGGGTGTGCGCGGCGACGGCGGCGAGCAGCGCGGGCGCGTCCCCGACGGCCGCCACGACCTCGTGCCCGAACCGGGCGAGCAGCCCGACGAGTCCGTCCCGCAGCAGCACGCCGTCCTCGGCGAGGACTACGCGCAGGCGCCGGGGTCCGGCGTCCCCGTCGGGACGCCTGCCGTCGGAGGAAGCGCCGTCGGGGGCTGGCTCGGCTCGCAAGGGATCTCCACACGCAGCAGGGTCGGTCCGCCCCGCGGGCTGGACAGGGAGAGTCTGCCATCGAGCACCGACACCCGGTCGGCGAGCCCGGTCAGCCCGCTCCCGCCGGCCGGATCGGCGCCGCCGTCACCGTCGTCGGAGACGGTGAGGACGAGCCGTCCGCCGCGGTGTCCGCCCTCGACCCGCGCCCGCCCGGCCCCGCTGTGCCGCGCCACGTTGGCGAGCGCCTCGCAGACGACGAAGTACGCGGCGGCCTCGACGGGCGGGGGAAGCCGGGCGGGCAGGTCGAGGGCGACGTCGACGGGGACCGGGGAGCGGTCGGCGGCGTCGGCGACGGCGGCCGTGAGCCCGTAGTCGGCCAGCACGCGCGGGTGGATGCCGTGGATCAGCTCGCGCAGTTCGGCGAGCGCCCGGCCCGCCTCGTCGTGCGCGGTGGCGAGCCGGTCGGCGAGCGGGCCGGGAGGTGCGTCGAGGCGGGCCAGACCCAGTGTCATCGTGAGGGCGACCAGGCGCTGTTGGGCCCCGTCGTGCAGATCGCGTTCGATGCGCCGGCGCTCGGCCTCGAACGCGTCGACCAACCGCACGCGGGAGCGCACGAGTTCGGTGACCCGCGCGCTGTCCTCCGCATGGCGCTTCGGGGTGAGCAGGGCGCGCGTCAGCTCACCGCGCGCTCCCGCGAGCGCCCCCAGCGCGTACCCTGCCGGGGCCAGCAGGACCAGCCCCAGCAGCGCGACCGCCCAGGCCGCGGGCCAGCTCTCCACCGTCCACACCTTGACCACCTTGGCCTCGCCGTACCGCCCGACCAGCGCGGGCGCGGCGGCCAGGGAGAGCGGCACGCCCAGGCCGACGACGACCAGGAGGGCGTCGAGCGGCCAGAGCACCGTCGCGAACAGCACCGCGTACCCGAACTCCCGCCAGGTGACGCCCTCGCGCAGCCGCAGCGCCAGCCAGTGCCACGGCCCCGGTTCCGTGGGCGTCCGGTGCGCGCGGGGCGGCGGGGCCAGCCCGAGCAGGACGAGCCGGTGCCGTTCGACGGCCGCGACCGGGATCCCGGCGAGCGCGGTGAGCACGAGCAGCGGCAGCCCGACGAGGACGACCGCGAGCACGCCCCCGGCCAGGGCCGTCGCCGCCAGCACCACCAGCGTCACGGCCCCGGCGACCGCCCCGGCCAGCAGGAACAGCACCGCCCGCCAGGGCCACGCGGAGGCCAGATAGCGGGGGCGGCGCAGGGCCCGCCACAGGTGCGGGACGCTCGCTGATTCCTCACCGGGTCGCATGCCCGTCACCGTAGAAGGCCGTCGTACCGCCGTGCCATCGCCCTGGCCACCGGGGCGGGGGTATGCCTGGCCCCACCCCGGGTCTCGCCCCTGCCGCACTGCGCCCGCGGTGCACCGGACGGTTTCGTGGAGCCGTACGGAGAACCGGCGCACGAGCGGCCGGGGCAGGGCCAAGGGCGAGGGACGGGGACACATGGACGTGGCGGTGCGACTGACCGGGGTGACCCGGGAGTTCGGGACGGGCGAGGGGCGGGTGCGGGCGCTGGACGGCGTCTCGCTCACCTTCCCGCACGGCGGTTTCACGGCCGTCATGGGGCCGTCCGGGTCGGGCAAGTCGACGTTGCTGAGCTGCGCGGCGGGGCTCGACCGGCCGACGTCGGGCTCGGTCGGGGTCGGCGGCACGGAGCTGACGACGCTGAGCGAACGGCGGCTGACGCTGCTGCGGCGGGACCGGATCGGGTTCGTGTTCCAGGCGTTCAACCTGCTGCCCTCGCTGACCGCCGCACAGAACGTGGCGCTCCCGCTGCGGCTGGCCGGCCGGCGCCCGGCCCGGGCCGACGTACGGGCGGTGCTGCACCGGGTGGGGCTCGGCGACCGCGCCGGGCACCGGCCCTCGGAGCTGTCGGGCGGTCAGCAGCAGCGGGTCGCCCTGGCGCGGGCGCTGATCACCCGCCCGCAGGTGCTGTTCGCCGACGAGCCGACGGGGGCGCTGGACGCGTCGGCGCGCCGCGAGGTGCTGCGGCTGCTGCGGGCGGTGGCGGACGAGGGGGACGGCGGGGGCGGCGGTGGCGGTGGCGGTGGCGGTGGCGGTGGCGGTGGCGGTGGCGGCACGGTGGTCATGGTGACGCACGACCCGGTGGCGGCGGCCCACGCCGACCGGGTGGTCTTCCTGGTCGACGGCCGGGTGGCCGGGGAGCTGACGGGCGCGTCGGCGCGGCGCATCGCGGCGACGCTGGCGGACCTGGAGACGCCGGGGCGGGAGTCCGAGGGGCGTACCCGACGGGAGGCCGCGCCGTGCTGAGCATCGCCGTGGGGACCCTGCGGACCCGCTGGTCCTCCTTCGTCGGCAGTTTCGTCGCGCTGGCGCTCGGGGTGGCGCTGATCGCCGTCATGGGCGCGGCCCTCGCCGCCTCGCTGGACGCCCCCGAGCGGCGGCCGGAACGGTTCGCCACCGCGCCGGTCGTGGTGCAGGGGGCGCACACCCTGCGCGTACCGACCGCGCACGGCGTGCGCAGCAAGCCCCTCGCGCGCCCCCGCCCCGTCCCCGCCCGGACCGTCGCCGCGCTGCGCCGGCTCGGCACGGTCGTCGAGGACCGCACGTTCCCCGTACGGGTGATGGGCGGCCCGAGCGGGGTGGTGGGCCACCCGTGGCCGACGGCGGCATACGCCCCGTACACCCTGGCGGCGGGGCGCGCCCCGACGGCGGACGACGAGGTGGCCGCGACCGGCGACTGGACGCGGGTGGGCGCACGACTGCGCACGCCCGACGGCACGGTCCGGGTGGTGGGCACGCTGGCGGTCGGCAGGCCGGGGAGCACCGGCGCAGCGCGGGGCGCCCCCGCCAGGACCTTCGAGACCGCCCTCTTCTACACCGGCCGCCGCGCGGCCCGCCTCTCCCCCGCCGCCCTCCAACTCGTCGTCGACGCACCCGCCGGCGCCGTACGCCGGGCCGTACGGGACACCGACGGCGTCCGCGTGCTCACCGGCGACGCGCGCCGGCTGGCGGACGCCGACCCGGACCGCGACACCGAGACCCTCGCGGCGCTGAACGCGCTGTTCGGCACGGCGGGCGGGGTCAGCGGCTTCGTCTCGGTGTTCGTGGTGGCGTCGATGTTCGCCTTCGCGGTCGCCGGACGGCGCCGCGAACTGGGCCTGCTGCGCACGGTGGGCGCGACGCCGGGCCAGGTCCGCCGGCTCGTCCTGACCGAGGCGCTGCTCGTCGGCGTACTGGCGTCGGCCGCGGGCTGCGCGCTCGGCGCGTGGGGCGCGCCGCACCTGGCCGGGTGGGTGGTCGACGCGGACCTCGCGCCGGAGTGGTTCACGGTGGGCGGCCACGCGTGGCCGTACCAGGTGGCGTTCTGGACGGGCCTGACGGTGGCGTGCGCCGGCGCGGCGACGGCCGCCGTGCGCGCCGGGCGGGTGCGCCCGGCGCAGGCGCTGCGGGAGGCGGCGGTGGACCGCGGCACCCTGCCGTGGAGCCGCCGGCTGACCGGCGCCGCCCTGCTGCTGACGGCCGCCGTGACCCTGGTCCTGGCGCTGCGGGGGGACCCGGGCGAGCTGCTGCACCGCAAGACGTACGTCAGCCGTCCGATGCTGCTGATCAGCGCGGTGGCGGTGGTGTCCCCGGCTCTGGTGGGCCCGCTGGTGCGGCTGCTGACCGCACTGCCGGCCCGACTGCCGTCGGCCACGGGCATGCTGGTGCGCGAGGGCGTGGCGGCCGGGGCGCGCCGGGCCGCGTCCGTCGTCGCGCCGGTACTGGTGACGGTCGCACTGGCGGGCTCGCTGCTCGGCGCGACGGGGATGCTGAACGCCGCGAAGGCGACCGAACTGCGCGCGCACACAGCCGACTTCGTCCTCGCCCCCGCCTCCTCTACGGACGGCTTCGACGAGGCCGCGCTGCGCCGGCTGCGCTCGGTGCCGGGCGCGGTGGTCTCGGCCACCGCCGGGACGCAGGTGTACGTCCTGGAGGACGGCGTGGCCCTGATCGGCTCCGAGGCGCGCGCCGTGGACCCCGCCGCGCTCGCGGCGACCGTACGGCTGCCGGTGACGGCGGGCCGGCTGTCGGCGCTGGACGACGACTCGATCGTCGTCAACGAGGAGTGGGCGCGGCACACGGTGGGTCAGCGGGTGACGGTGTGGCGCGGCGACGGCACACGCAGGACCCTGCGGATCGCGGCGGTCCTGGCCACCGGCACCGGCGACAACGGCGCGTACGTCACCCCGGCCAACGCGCCCGGCGCCCCGGTGGACCGGGTCGACGTGGGGGTGGCGGAGGGCGCGGACGCGGCGGCGGTGGCGCGCTCGCTGCGCGCGGCGGCGGAGGCGACCGGCGCACGGGTCTCCACCAGGGCGCAGTGGGTGTCGGCGCACGCCCCGCACACCACCCGCACCACCCGTCTCGGCTACGCCCTGGTCCTGGGCATCGCCCTCCTCTACACGGGCATCTCCCTCACCGGCACCCTGGCCATGGCCACCGCGGCCCGCACCCGCGACCTGCGCTCCCTGCGCCTGACCGGCGCGACCCGCGCCCAACTCCTGCGCCTGGCCACGGCGGAGACCCTGACCCTGGTGGCCACGGGCACCGTCCTGGCCCTGGTGACGACGGCGGCCGACCTGACCACCCTTCACCTGGCCCTGACGCTCCAGTCGGCCCCGGCCCCCCTGACATTCCCCTGGAGGGCCCTGACCGCGACCACCGCGGCCTGCGCCGTCCTGGCCACCGCGGCCACCCTGCTCCCCACGGCGCTCACCCTGCGCCGGAACGCGCCGGCCCGGTGAATCCACGCCGGAACGCAGAAATCCCACCCGATCAATCAGATCGGGTGGGATCTCGTGTGCGTGGACCTGAGGGGATTCGAACCCCTGGCCCCCTCGATGCGAACGAGGTGCGCTACCGGACTGCGCCACAGGCCCTTGCAACGAGTGAAACTCTAGCATCCCCGTCAGGGTGCTTGGTAATCCGTTCCCCGGCAGGTCAGCCGAGGGACGGGGGGCGTCACTCGTTGGCTGCGCGGGGGCGGTCGGTGTCCTCGTACTGGTCGAAGAGCGGGGTGCGGCCGCGGCCGCGCGAGCGGCGGGCCGAGGCGGCGCGGCGGGCGTCGCTGCGGTCGGCGGAGGCGCCGTCCGGCTTCTCCTCCGCCGGGCCGGTGTCCGCGGCGGACTCCGGGCGGGCGGCGCGGTCGCGGGCCTCGCGCGGCCTGCCGCCGCCGTCACGGTGCGCGCCCGTGCCGGTGTCCGGGTCGGCCGCGCTGGAGCGGGCCGCGCTCCAGGTGTCCGGCGCGGACAGGTCGACGTGCGGGGTGGCACGGGGGGCGACCGGCGCGGTGACGTACGTCGGCAGGGGCACCGGGACCGGGTCCCAGCTGTCGCCGTGGCCGGGGCGGCGCTGCCGTTCGCGCTGCTGGTCGACCCACTCGGCGTGGTCGGTCTGTTCGACGAGCGCGCGGCGGTCGGCGGCGAGCGCGGACAGGCCGGGGTCGGTGGCCGGCTCGGGTCCGTCCTCCGGTTCGTCGGTGTCGGCGTCGAGGGCGGCGGGGCGCTGCCGGGGCCGGCGCTCGCGCAGCCGCTGCGCGGCGACCTCGGCGCGCTGCCGGTCCATCTGGTAGGCGAAGCGCTTGCGCTCCTGCGCCCGCAGATAGGCGATGTACCCGCTGAGCAGCACGGCCGGGACCGCGGGCACCCACAGGAACGCCAGCCCGCCCACCGCGGCGACGATCGCGCCCAGGGTGAAGGCGAGGAACAGCATCACGGTCGTACGCCGCCGGCGCGCGAGCACCTTGGAGCGCCGGGCGCGCGCGAGGGCCTCGGCCGACTGCGCCCGACGCGCCCCCGGGACGGGCCGGGACGCCGCCCTCGCCGCCGGCTGCCGCTCGGGAGCCGCCGAGTGCCGTTCGGGAGCCGTGGAATGCCGCTCGGGAGCCGTGGAGTGCCGTTCGGGAGCCTCCTGCTGCGGCGTCGGGGCGGGCCGGGCCGGCCGGGCGGACGGCTCCGGCCGCGCGCCCTGCTGCGGCGGCACCGGCGCGGACCGCTGCGGTGCCGGGGCGATCCGGGTGTGCGCGCGCTGTCCGGCCGGGGGCATGGCGAAGGCCCGGACGTCCACCGAGGCGGTGACGTCGTCCGGGTCGGCGTCGCGCTCCGACTCGTCGGCGGAGCGGGCGCGCAGGTCCCTGGCGTACCGGCGCTCCATGCCCGCCCGTCCGGAAAGCAGCCGGATGGCGGTGCTGAAGCGTTCCGTCGGACGGGCCTCGTTCAGCTCGTCCTGCCTACGGAGCCACATCGGCACCAAGTAGGCGGCCCAGGCCCCGACAATGACTGCGTAGATGAGGCCGCTGCTGCTCACGCTCACACGGTAGAGGGATTTGCGTGAGGCCATCCGCCAATTGGGCCGGTGTGTCGCACGATCTGGCTGATATTTCGAGCATTTTTTGTGATCGATGCGGTCACAAGCCCGATCGCTCCGTGATGCTATTCGAACATATTTTTTATTTGCTGGTTCCGCCCGCCCGCTCGGCCCGCCGACGGCGCCAGCGTGCGAGGAGTCCCTCGGGGACCTCCTCGGCGGTCAGCGCGAAGACGAGATGGTCCCGCCAGGCGCCGTCGATGTGGAGATAACGCGGGCGCAGTCCCTCCTCGCGGAATCCGAGTTTCTCCACCACCCGCCGGCTGGGCCGGTTCTCGGGGCGAATGCAGACCTCGACCCGGTGCAGTCCGACCGTGCGGAAGCAGTGGTCCACGGCGAGGGCGACCGCCGTCGGCATCACCCCGCGGCCGGCGACCGCCTCGTCCACCCAGTAGCCGACATGCCCCGAGCACATCGAGCCCCAGGTGATTCCGGCCACCGTCAACTGGCCGACCAGGCGCCCCTGGTACTCGATCACGAAGGGCAGCATCCGGCCGGCGCCCGCCTCGGAGCGCAGGTGCCTGACCATCTGCCGGTAGGTCGGGCGGTGGACGATCGGGCCGCTGGGCGTGGGCGGCGGGATCGTCGCCTCCCAGGGCCGCAGCCAGTCGCGGTTGCGCCGGTTGACCTCGCGCCAGACCCGCTGGTCGCGCATCTTTATGGGCCTCAGCAGGACGTCGCCGTCCGCCAGTTCGACGGGCCAGGAGGGGGTGTTCAGCGCGCACCCCCGGTGCTCGGCCCGGCGTGCTCGCCGCCGTGGGCCCCGGTGTGGCCGTCCCCGGCGGTGTGACCCTCCCCGCCGGTGTGGGCCTCCCCGCCGGCCCGGACGTGGTCGCCGCCGCGGAGTTGGTCGACCGCGTGTCTCAGCAGGGGCTCCAGCACCGCCAGGCCGTCCTTCACGCCGCCGGTGGAGCCGGGCAGGTTGACGATGAGGGTGCCGCCCGCGATCCCGGCCAGGCCCCGGGAGAGGGCGGCCGTGGGCACCTTGTCGCGGCCGTACGCGCGGATCGCCTCGGCGATGCCGGGGACCTCGCGGTCGAGCACCGCGCGGGTCGCCTCGGGGGTGCGGTCGGTGGGCGAGATGCCCGTGCCGCCGGTGGTGACGATCACGTCGTAGCCCGCCTCGGCGCCCGCGCGCAGGGCGGCCTCGACGGGGTCGCCGTCGGGGACGACCTGCGGGCCGTCGACGGCGAAGCCGAAGCCCCGCAGGCCCTCGGCGATGAGCGGCCCGCCACGGTCCGCGTAGACCCCCGCGGCGGCGCGGTTGGAGGCGGTCACGACCAGCGCGCGGTAGGGCGTCCCGTCCGTCGCGTCGCGTGTCATGCGCGGCTCCAGTCGCCCGACGTGCCGCCCGTCTTCTCCTCCACCCGTACGTCCGTGATGACCGCCCCCTTGTCGACCGCCTTGACCATGTCGATCACGGTGAGCGCGGCGACGGAGACCGCGGTGAGCGCCTCCATCTCGACGCCCGTGCGGTCCGTGGTGCGTACCGCGGCCCGGATCTCCACGGCGTCGTCCGCGACCGACAGATCCAGCTTGACACCCGCCACTGACAACGGGTGGCACAGCGGGATGAGGTCCGGGGTGCGCTTGGCGCCCATGATCCCGGCGATGCGGGCGGTGGCGAGCGCGTCGCCCTTGGGCATTCCCTCACCGCGCAGGAGTTCGACCACGCGCGGTGAGACCAGTACGCGGCCGCTGGCGCGGGCGGTGCGCTCGGTGACGGCCTTGCCCGAGACGTCGACCATGCGGGCGGCGCCCGCGTCGTCGAGGTGCGTCAGTCGGTCCTGCGTGCTCATGTGGTGTGCGCTCCCGGTCACGGCCCGGGCCCGGACGGTCGGGCGCCCGGGCCTGTGTGCAGCGACACGCTACCGCCAACCGGCGCCGGACCGCCGAACGGGAGCCTGCGCATCCCCGCCCGGGAGGCCGCCCGCGGGGCCGCCGCCGGACCGCCGCCGTGCCTCCCCCGCGTCAGCCGAGCAGGACGACCTCGACCTCCGTGCCGGGCTCCACCGACTCCACGTCCTCCGGGACCACGATCAGCGCGTCGGCATGGGCGAGCGCCGCCACCAGGTGGGACGAGGCCCCGCCGACCGGGGTCACGGTGCCGTCGGCGTACCGGCCGCGCAGGAACTGTCGGCGGCCCGCGGGCGAGGTCAGCGCCTTGCCGGCCTCCAGGACGGCCCGGACAGTGGGCCGGTGCACGTCGCCCAGGCCCATCAGGGCACGGATCGCGGGCCGGACGAACAGTTCGAAGGAGACGTACGACGAAACGGGGTTGCCCGGGAGGGCGAGCAGCGGGGTGTGGTCGGGGCCGACGGCGCCGAAGCCCTGGGGCTTGCCGGGCTGCATGGCCAGCTTGCGGAAGTCGACCCCGGGCCCGGCCGGCGCCTCCTCCTCGCCCCCGGCGGCGCTCTCGTCGCCGACGGCGGACAGCGCCTCCTTGACGACGTCGTACGCCCCGACGCTCACCCCGCCGGTGGTGACCACCAGGTCGGCGCGGACGAGTTGGTCCTCGATGGTGGAGCGCAGGATGTCGGCGTCGTCCGTGACCGCGCCGACCCGGTAGGCGATGGCTCCGGCGTCCCGGGCGGCGGCGGTGAGGGCGAAGCTGTTGGAGTCGTAGATCTGGCCGCCGCGCAGTTCCTCGCCGGGCTGGACCAGTTCACTGCCGGTGGAGATGACCACCACGCGCGGGCGCGGGCGCACGCGTACGGAAGCGTGACCGACGGCGGCGAGCAGGGCGATCTGGGAGGGGCCGAGGACGGTTCCGGCCTCCAGGGCGCGCTCACCGGCCGTGGTGTCGCTGCCCTTGGCGCGCACATGCGCGCGTGCCTCGGCCGGGCGGTGGACCTGGACCTGGCCCGTGGCGCCCTCGGGGGCGGCGCTGCGGGCCGTCATCTTGGTGACGGGGCCGCCGCCGAGGCCGCCGTCGGTCCACTCCACGGGGACGACGGTCTCGGCGCCGGGCGGCAGCGGGGCGCCGGTCATGATGCGGGCGGCCTGCCCGGGGCCGACGTGGAGCGGTTCGGCGGCACCCGCCGCGACGTCACCGACGACCGTCAGGGCCGCCGGGAACTCCTCGCTCGCGCCCGCGACGTCCGCGACCCGCACCGCGTACCCGTCCATGGAGCTGTTGTCGAAGGGCGGCAGCGACACCGGCACCATCACGTCCTCGACCAGGACGCAGCCCTGGGCGTCGAGGAGTTGCAGCTCGATGGGGTCCAGGGGGCGGACGGTGGAGAGGATGTCCGAGAGGTGCTCGTCCACCGACCACAGGCGGTCCGGGTCCTCGGGGCGGGTCGCGGCGGCGCTCAAGTGACTACATCTCCTCGGTGACGTAATGGCGAAGCCAGGCCCGGAAGTCGGGGCCCAGGTCTTCACGTTCGCACGCGAGTCTGACAATGGCACGCAAGTAGTCGCCGCGGTCGCCGGTGTCATAGCGCCGGCCGTCGAACACGACGCCGTGCACGGGCCCGCCGACCTTCTCGTCCTCGGCCAGCTGCTGGAGGGCGTCGGTGAGCTGGATCTCGCCGCCGCGGCCGGGCTCGGTCTTGCGCAGTATGTCGAAGATGCGCGGGTTGAGGACGTAGCGGCCGATGATGGCGTAGTTCGACGGGGCGTCGGCCGGTTCGGGCTTCTCGACCAGGCCGGTCACCTTGACGACGTCGCCGTCCTCGGTGGGTTCGACGGCGGCGCAGCCGTAGAGGTGGATCTGCTCGGGGGCGACCTCCATGAGGGCGACGACGCTGCCGCCGCACCGCTCCTGGACCTGGACCATGCGGGCGAGGAGGGGGTCGCGGGGGTCGATCAGGTCGTCGCCGAGGAGGACGGCGAAGGGCTCGTCGCCGACGTGCGGGGCGGCGCACAGGACGGCGTGGCCGAGGCCCCGGGGGTCGCCCTGGCGGACGTAGTGGATGGTGGCGAGGTCGCTGGACTCCTGGACCTTGGCGAGCCGCCCGGCGTCGCCCTTGCGCTGGAGGGCCGACTCCAGTTCGTAGTTGCGGTCGAAATGGTCCTCCAGGGGGCGCTTGTTGCGGCCCGTGATCATGAGGACGTCGTCGAGCCCCGCGGACACGGCCTCTTCGACCACGTACTGGATCGCCGGCTTGTCCACGACCGGCAGCATCTCCTTGGGAGTGGCCTTGGTCGCCGGCAGGAACCGTGTACCGAGGCCCGCGGCGGGAATGACGGCCTTGGTGATCCTGCTGATCGTTGGGTTCGACTCAGTCATGTCCGTCACCATATCCGGTCGATATGTGCGGAATCTGTGGAACTGATTGATCCGCTCTCATATGAACACATTGGAAAGGATACGGAAGACGGCTGTGAGTCACCTGGGATCCGGATCAGAGCCTGCCAAGCGAACATTGCGGCGGGAACTCCTCGCGGTGAGGCGCGGGTTGACGGCGGATGACGTGCGGGAGTCGGCGGGGGCGCTCGCGCGGCGCGCGCTCGGGCTGCCGGAGCTGGCGGGGGCGCGCACGGTGGCGGCGTACGTCTCCGTGGGGCGCGAGCCGGGCACCCGCGCGCTCCTGGACGGCCTGCACGCGCGCGGGGTGCGCGTCCTGCTGCCGGTCCTGCTGCCGGACGACGACCTCGACTGGGGCCGGTACGCCGGACCCGGCTCGCTGGTCGCCGTCGGGCGGAGCGGCCGGATGACGCTGCGGGAGCCCGCCGGGGAACGGCTGGGTCCGGAGGCCGTGCTGGCCGCCGACGCCGTGCTGCTGCCCGGACTGGCCGTCGACGGGCGCGGGATGCGGCTGGGGCGCGGCGGGGGCTCCTACGACCGCGTACTGGCCCGGCTGGCGCGTGCGGGCGCCGCGCCGGCGCTGGTGGTCCTGCTGTACGACACGGAGGTGGTGGCCGAGGTGCCGGCCGAGCCGCACGACCGCCCGGTGCACGCGGTGGTGACGCCGTCGGGGGTACGGCGCTTCGGCGGCACCGGGGGCGCCGCTGTGTCGTGAACGCGTGAGAAGGGCCCTCCACGCGCGCGTGGAGGGCCCTTTTCACGTTCTTCCGGCGCCCGTTTCCCAGGGTGCCGGCGCGCTCACGGTTTCAGCACCAGCGTGTCGCCCGTGCTCGCGTCGACCGCCTTGCCGGAGAAGTTCCAGGGCAGCAGTTCGCCCTTGACCCACTTGCCCGTCTGGTCGGTGTAGTGCGCGCTGTAGGCGTGCCCCGAGGCCCCGGTGAGGTTGATCCACTTGGACTTGTCGAGGTCCCCGAGGTTGACGACCATCCGCATCGAGGGCACCCACAGGGCCTCGTAGCCGCCCGCCGCGTTCCACCCGGTGGCGTTGACCGTCGCCTCGCCGCCGCTGAGCTTCCAGGGGCCCCGGTTGAGCATGTACTTGAGGAACGAGGGGCCCTCGGTGCCCAGGGTCTGGTTCTTCAGGTTGAGCTGGTGCAGCCGGCCCCAGCTCCAGGAGTCGACGTCCTTGCCCATCTTGGCGGTCAGCTCCCAGCGCGCGTCCCGCATGGCGCGGGCGAACAGCTCGTCGCGGGTCTTGGTCGCCTTGTCGGTGCGCGTCCCCGGCGACTGCCACCAGGCGTTGTCCTGGTCGTCGAGGAGGTTGCGCACCACCTCGAACCAGCGGTCGCCGCCGTCCGGCTGTGCCTGGGAGGCGTCGCGCTGCCCGCACTCGCGCACCTTGCGGTCCTCGTCCGCCGGACCGGTGTTGTCGGCCGGCTCGACGTAGAGGCACTCGCCCTTGACGCGCAGCTCCTTGGGGAGCTTGTCGCCGAACGCGAGCTGGAGGATGTTGCGCCACACGGAGTTGAAGTAGGCGGCCGCCCCCGAATCGGCGTCCTGGGTGTAGTCCCAGCCCTCCAGGAGCTTCTGCGCCTGGCGGACGTACTTGTTAGACACGTCGATCTTGAGCAGCTTGGGCACGAGCAGCTTGGCGATCTCGCTGCTGTTGTCGAGCTGCATCTGACGCATGTCGTCGGTGGAGATCTTGCCGCCGTCGTCGATCTTGGACTTGATCAGGTCCGTGATCCGCTGGCTGCGGCTGCCGTAGCCCCAGTCGGTGGTCAGCGTGTACGGGTACGTGCTCTTGGCGACCACGGCCTGGTTGGCGGTGACGATGTAGCCGCGCTTGGGGTTGTACTCGTAGGGCAGTTCGGACTGCTTGACGTAGCCGGTCCACTTGTACTTCGCGTTCCAGCCCGGCGCCGGGACCGATCCGTCGTCGCCCTTGGCGCGCGTGGGGATCTTCCCCGGGAGCTGGTAGCCGATGTTGCCCTTGGTGTCGGCGTAGACGAGGTTCTGCGAGGGGACCTCGAAGTCGGCCGAGGCCTTGCGGAAGCTCGTCCAGTCGGACGCCTTGTCGATCTCGAAGACGGCGTCCATGGAGTTGCCCGGGTCCAGCGCGGTCCAGCGCAGCGCGAGCCCGTAGCCGTCGCCGCGGTCGGGCGCGGCGGTGTCGACGGTGGCCTTCTTGCCGACCTTGACGAGCTCGTCGTCGCGGTCGGAGAGCAGGGGGCCGTTGTTGGTCTCGCGGACGACGATCGTCTTGCTCTTGCCGCCGGCGACCTCGATGGTCTCCTTGCGGGTGGTGAACGGCACGGTCTTGTTGTCGTACAGGTAGCCGTCGCCGCTGAGCTTCTCCAGGTACAGGTCGGTGACGTCGACCCCGGAGTTGGTCATGCCCCAGGCGATGTCCTGGTTGTGGCCGATGACGACGCCGGGCATGCCCGCGAAGGTGTAGCCGGCGACGTCGTACTGGCACTTGCTGGAGACGGTCCGGCAGTGCAGGCCCATCTGGTACCAGACCGACGGCAGGGAGGCCGTCAGGTGCGGGTCGTTGGCGAGCAGCGGCTTGCCGGTGATCGTGTGGGCGCCGGAGACGACCCACGAGTTGGAGCCGATGCCGTTGCCGTTCACGCCGACGGCCGTGGGAACGTCGTCCAGGACGTTGTAGAGGCCCGCGAGCTGGCTCTGGAGGCCCGATCCGGTGGTCCCGGAGGACGTGGCCGTCGAGGAGCCGGAGGAGCCCGCGGTGATGCCTGTGGTGGTGCCCGTCGTCGTGCTCGTGGAGCCCGTCGTGCCGGTCGTCGTACCGCCGGTGCCCGTGGTGCCGGTCGTCGTACCGCCGGTGCCCGTCGTGCCCGTGGTGCTGCCCGTGCCGGTGCCGCCCGTCGTGCCGCTCGTGCCCGTGGAGCCGGTCGAGCCTGTCGAGGAGGCGCCCTGCTCGAACGCCTCGGTCAGCTCGTTGTACGCGCCCTCCTGGACGATCGGCTTGTTGCGGCCGTAGGGGTACTCCGGGTAGAGGTCGGCGATCTGCTTCGGGCCGAGCCGGCTCGTCATCAGGGCGCGGTCGATCTCGTCCTGCATGTTGCCGCGCAGGTCCCAGGCCATCGCCTTGAGCCAGGAGATCGAGTCGACGGGCGTCCACTTCTGGGGCTTGTAGTCGTTGGTGAAGCCCAGCGCCGCGTACTCCAGGGAGATGTCCTTGCCGTCCTTGCCCTGGAGGTAGGCGTTGACGCCCTTGGCGTAGGCCTGGAGGTACTTCTTGGTGGCGGCCGACAGCTTGGTGTCGTACTCCTTCTTCGCCACCCGGTCCCAGCCCAGCGTGCGCAGGAACTCGTCGTTGTCGACCTGGTCCTTGCCGAACATCTCCGACAGGCGCCCCGAGGTCATGTGACGGCGCACGTCCATCTCGTAGAACCGGTCCTGGGCCTGGACGTAGCCCTGGGCCATGAACAGGTCCTCGTCGGAGGAGGCGTAGATCTGCGGGATGCCGTAGCCGTCCCGCTTCACGTCGACGGGGCCGGACAGGCCCTCGAGCGTGAGCGACCCCTTGGTCTGCGGGAAAGAGGCGCGCACGGTGCTGACCGACCAGAACGCGCCATAGGCCACGCCCGCCACGACGGCCAGGACGAGGACGATGACGAAGAGACGGCCTCTGCGCCCCTTCTTCCTGCCGGACTTGCCGGGCTCCTGACCGGAAGAGGCGGTGGTGTTGGGGGGCATCGCTGTCCTTGCGTCCTTACACGGCAGACGGGCAGTGCTTGCTTTTTCGGCTGGGCTTGTCGGCGCCGCTTTCGCTCGAGCGCTGGAGCAACCATAGGCGCAGGGCCCGCGCCGCCTTGACGCGGAGTCGGGAACCGGCCGGACGGGAGTTCGACGAAGCCGCGATCACGCGTCAAGAAACCGTCAAGAGTTAGGTAAGGTAACGAACTACCGGCCCCGTTCACCAGCCACGATCACCAGCCCTGCCCGCCGCCCTGGTTGCCGGCCCCCGAGAAAGGACCAGCCGCTGACTGTCCACCACCTCAACCAGCTCCTGCTCGTCTGCTCGCTCGTCCTGCTCGTCGCGGTGGCGGCGGTGCGCGTCTCCTCGCGCAGCGGGCTCCCCAGCCTGCTCGTCTACCTGGGCATCGGCATGGCCATGGGCCAGGACGGCATCGGCCACATCAACTTCAGCAACGCCGAACTGACCCAGGTCATCGGCTACGCGGCCCTCGTCGTGATCCTCGCCGAGGGCGGTCTGGGCACCAAGTGGAAGCAGATCAGGCCCGCGTTGCCGGCCGCGTCCGCGCTCGCGCTCGGCGGGGTCGCGGTGAGCGTCGGCGTCACGGCGGCGGGCGCCCACTGGCTGATCGGGCTGGAATGGCGGCAGGCGCTCATCATCGGGGCGGTGGTGTCCTCCACGGACGCGGCGGCGGTCTTCTCGGTGCTGCGGAAGATCCCCCTCCCCGCGCGCGTGACGGGCGTCCTGGAGGCCGAGTCCGGCTTCAACGACGCCCCGGTGGTCATCCTCGTCGTCGCCTTCTCCACCGCCGGACCCGTCGAGCACTGGTACGTCCTGGTGGGCGAGATCGCGCTGGAGCTGGCGATCGGCGCCGCCATCGGCGTCGCGGTGGGCTGGCTCGGCGCGTGGGGCCTGCGGCATGTGGCGCTGCCCGCCTCCGGTCTGTACCCGATCGCCGTCATGGCCATCTCCGTCGCCGCGTACGCGGCCGGCGCCCTCGCCCACGGCAGTGGCTTCCTCGCCGTCTACCTGGCCTCCCTGCTGCTCGGCAACGCCCGGCTGCCGCACGCGCCGGCCACCCGCGGCTTCGCCGACGGGCTCGGCTGGATCGCCCAGATCGGCATGTTCGTCCTGCTCGGCCTGCTGGTCGCCCCGCACGAGATGGGCGACGACGTGGTGCCCGCGCTCGTCATAGGGCTGGTGCTGACCATGGTGGCGCGGCCGCTCGGCGTGGTGCTGTGCCTGACCCCGTTCCGGGTGCCATGGCAGGAGCAGGCGCTGATGTCGTGGGCGGGACTGCGCGGAGCGGTGCCCATCATCCTGGCGACGATCCCCATGGTGAACGGCGTCGAGAACAGCCGTCGCATCTTCAACATCGTCTTCGTTCTTGTCGTCGTCTACACCCTCGTCCAGGGGCCGACGCTGCCCTGGCTGGCCCGCAGGCTCGGGCTGGGCCGCGGCGACGAGGCCTCCGACCTCGGCATCGAATCGGCGCCCCTGGAGCGGCTGCGCGGCCATCTGCTCTCCATGGCGATCCCCGAGGGCTCCCGGATGAACGGCGTCGAGATCCGCGAGCTGCGGCTGCCGGCCGGGGCGGCGGTCACGCTCGTCGTGCGCGAGGGGAAGTCCTTCGTGCCGCAGCCGACGACTGTCCTGGCGCGCGGCGACGAACTTCTCGTCGTCGCCACCGACCCGGTGCGCGACGCGGCGGAGCGCCGGCTGCGCGCCGTCGGCCAGGGCGGCAAGCTCGCCGACTGGCTGGGCACGCCCGGCGACGGCCCCGGGGCGGGCGCGGGCAACCGGGGCGGACCCGGCGGCGACGGACCGCTGAAGGGCCGGGCGCCGCGGCGACGGGGCGCCCGCAAAGCGGGCTCGCTGTAGCATGAACGGCGTACTTGATCGAACCAACTCTGCCTGACGCAGAGCTGGCGCGACCGTATGGCGGCCGGGCGGCCCCAGGGCGGGACCCTGGTGGACCCGGCATCTACCGCAGTCCGCGCAAGAGGACAGCTCTCGGCGTCGCCCCCACGCGCGCGTGAGCCGTGCCGGGGCGGCGCTACCAGGCGGCAGAAAGGCACGGGCCGTGGCATCCACGGTCACCTCGACGTCGTCGTCCCGTCCCGGCTACGGGCAGCTGCTGCGCACCCGCGGCGCCTGGACGTTCCTGCTCCCCGGCTTCGCGGCACGCCAGCCGTTCGCGATGCTCACCCTCTCCCTGGTGCTGCTCGTGCAGCACACCACCGGCTCCTACGGGGCCGCGGGCGCCGTCGCCGCCGTCACCGGCGTCTCCATGGCGCTGTTCGCCCCCTACGGGGGCCGTCTGGCCGACCGGCACGGACAGCGCGCGGTGCTGCTGCCCGGCGTCCTGGTGCACGCCGCCGCGGCCCTCACCCTCACGGTGCTCACGCTCGCCGACGCGCCCCTGTGGGCGCTGTTCGCGCTGGCCGTCCCGACCGGTGCCTCGGTGCCGCAGGTCGGCCCGATGGTGCGCGCCCGCTGGGGCGTGAAGCTCCAGGGCTCGCCCCTGATGGTGACGGCCACCGCCTTCGAGTCGGTCACCGACGAGCTGACGTTCGTCCTCGGCCCCCTGCTGGCGACCGCCCTGTGCACCGCCGTGCACCCGGCGGCCGGACTGCTCGCGGAGGCGGGGCTGACCCTCGTCGGCGGCGTGCTGTTCGCCGCGCAGAAGGGGACCCAGCCGGTGGCCGGGAAGGTCGTGTCCGCGCGCGCGGGCGACGCGGACGGAGGCGAGGGGCACGCGCGCGTGGGGCACGTTTCCGCGTTGGGCGTCCCCGGGGTGCGCGTGCTGATCGTCGCCTTCCTGGGCATCGGCTGCGTCTTCGGCGGCATGCAGGTCGCGCTCGCCGCGTTCACCGAGTCGATCGGCGAGCCGGGACTCAACGGCGTCCTCTACGGCGTCTTCGCCGCGGGCAACATGCTCTCCGGTGTCGTCTGCGGCGCGATCGCCTGGAAGGCGGCGCCCCGCCGCCGGCTGCTCGTGGCGTACACGGGCCTGGCGGTGGCCGCCTCCGTGCTGTGGACCGGTCACTCGGTGGCCGCCCTGGCGGTGATCGGCCTGCTGGTCGGCATGTGCATCGCCCCCGCGCTGATCACCGGCTACACGCTGGTCGAGGAGCTGGTCCCGGCGGGCTCCCGCACCGAGGCGTTCACCTGGCTCACCGGGGCGGTCGCGCTCGGCCAGGCGGCCGCGGTCACCGTCGCCGGGCAGCTGGAGGACCGGCTGTGGGACGGCGCCGGGTTCCTGGTGCCGATGGGTGGCACGGTGGCGGCCCTGGTGGTGCTCGTGGCGCTGCGGTCGGTGCTGGCGGGGCGGCCCTCCGGGCACCCGGTCGCACGTGGCGTCGGTCACCGCGCGCCGATGACAGTGGACTGAACGGAGGGAATAGGCCACTATGGATCGTCGTTAGCACTCACTGAGCAAGAGTGCCAGGAGGAAGACACAGTGCCGACGTACCAGTACCAGTGCACCGAGTGCGGCGAGGGCCTCGAGGCGGTGCAGAAGTTCACCGACGACGCCCTGACCGAGTGCCCCAACTGCGGTGGCCGCCTGAAGAAGGTGTTCTCCGCGGTCGGTATCGTCTTCAAGGGCTCCGGCTTCTACCGCAACGACAGCCGCGGCTCGTCGTCGAGCACCTCGCCGGCGGCGTCGAAGTCGTCATCGGCCTCGTCGTCCTCGTCGGGGTCGGGGTCGTCCGGCTCTTCCGGTTCCTCCTCGTCGTCGTCCTCATCGTCGAGCGCCTCCTCCTCGGGCTCTTCGAACACCTCTTCCAGCTCGGCGGCCTGACGGCCCGGCCGCAGCCGTACGTCCAGTGGACCCTGTCGTCGTAGGACGGCGGGGTTCTCGGCGTTCGTGCCCGCCCATGGCGTCCTCGCGCGCCGTCCGCCGGTGTTCCGATATCGAAAGACGCGCGGCCGGCCGGCGCCGGGAGGCGGGCGGCTAGGGTGCGGGCATGGTGGAGCAGACGGAGAGCACGCAGGGGCCGGAGCAGGGTGGGACGGCGGAGACCGGAGCGCCGGGTGGGACGGCGGAGACCGGAGTTCCCGGTGTGGCCGCCGAGACCGGAGTGCCCGGTGGGGCCGCGGAGATCGGGGTCATCGGGGGCTCGGGGTTCTACTCGTTCCTCGACGACGTGACCGAGGTCCGCGTCGACACCCCCTACGGGGAGCCCAGCGACTCCCTGTTCCTCGGTGAGATCGCCGGCCGCCGGGTCGCGTTCCTGCCCCGCCACGGCCGTGGCCACCATCTGCCGCCGAACCGGATCAACTACCGCGCCAACCTGTGGGCCCTGCGCTCGGTCGGCGTGCGGCAGGTGCTCGGCCCGTGCGCAGTGGGCGGGCTGCGCCCCGAGTACGGCCCCGGCACACTGCTCGTGCCCGACCAGCTCGTGGACCGTACGAAGACCCGGCAGCAGACGTACTTCGACGGCTTCCCGCTGCCCGGCGGCGAGGTGCCGAACGTCGTGCACGTCTCGCTGGCCGACCCGTACTGCCCCGTGGGCCGCGAGGTCGCGCTGAAGGCGGCGCGGGGACGGGACTGGGAGCCGGTGGACGGCGGCACGCTGGTCGTGGTCGAGGGCCCGCGGTTCTCCACCCGCGCCGAGTCGCTGTGGCACCAGGCGCAGGGCTGGTCCGTGGTCGGCATGACCGGGCACCCGGAGGCCGCGCTCGCCCGTGAGCTGGAGCTCTGCTACACCTCGCTGACCCTGGTCACGGACCTGGACGCGGGCGCCGAGACCGGCGAGGGCGTCTCGCACGAGGAGGTGCTGCGGGTGTTCGCGGCCAACGTGGACCGACTGCGGGGCGTGCTCTTCGACGCGGTGGCCGCGCTGCCGCCGGCCGGTGAGCGGGACTGCCTGTGCGCGACGGCGCTGGGCGGGATGGACCCGGGGTTCGCGCTGCCGTAGCCGGGGCCGCCGTGGGGCGATGGGCCGGGACGGGTTGAGTCGGGGGCGGGAGCGAGGGCGGCGCGGAGGCGGGGCGGGAGCGGGGGCGGAATTTCTCGTTCGGGTGAGCGAGATATCCACAACCGGCCGGTGGTCCACAGGCTCCGACGGAGTCGGCGGCGGGGCGTCATCGTGGAAACGCACAGCGCGACCACGACCGCACGAACCAGGTGGTGACACCCATGACGTCCCCGTACTTTCCCGAGCCGTCCGCCCGCTTCTCCTCACCTTCCGCGCGCCTTCCCGAGTCCTCCTCGCGCTTCCCCGAGCCCTCAGCGCGCCTTCCCGAGCCCTCAGCGCCCCTTCCCGACTTCTCCGCGCACTTTCCCGTGCCCTCGGGCCGCTTCTCCCGCGCCTCGTGCGCCGCGCCGGGCACGGACGCGCCCCGGCGGCCGGACCCGCAGGACACTCCCCCCTCCTGCGCCGTACCGCACTTCGCTCCCGTGCGGGTGCGCGGCGGGGCGGGGCGGCTGCGCCGGCTGGTCCGGCACCGCAGGCGGGCCGTGGCGGCGGGGCTCGCGGTGACGGCCGCCGCGTTGGTCGCGGCGGGCCCGCACGCCGAGGGACGCCCGCGCGGGCACCCGGACGGCGTCCCCCGGGCCCGGGCGGGGGCGACCGCCGGGCCGGTCGCGTCCCCGCCGCACCGGGGGCGTCCGCGGGCCGCGACGGTGACGGCACCGGTGCGGATCGCGGACGCGGCGACGGTACGGCTGCTGCGGCCGGGCGACCGGGTCGACGTGATCGCGGCGGACGGCGGCGGAGCCGCACGGGTCGTGGCGTCCGGGGCACGGGTGACGGGGGTACCGGAGCCGCCCGGTGCGCCGGGCGCGGACGGAACCCGAGCCGGGGCCGGCCCCGTGCCCGCGGCGGAGGCCGGCGCGCTGATCGTGCTCGCCGTCCCCCGCGCCGACGCCGCCCGGCTGGCCGGAGCGGGCGCGGCAGGGCGGCTGGCGGTGACGCTGTGGTGACGCCGTGGTGATCCGGAACGCCTCGTTCGCGTGGACCCGATGGGCACGAACCCGACTGATTGTCGTAGGTTGCGGAGTCGTTTGTTCCACAGTACGTGCCGCAGTGAAGGAGCTCATCGGTGAGCGAGAAGAAGGGGTCTGGCGTCTGGGGGGGCTTCAAGGCCTTCCTGATGCGTGGAAACGTCGTCGATCTGGCCGTCGCGGTCGTGATCGGAGCCGCGTTCACCAACATCGTGAACTCGGTGGTGAAGGGCATCATCAACCCGCTCGTGGGGGCGATCGGCACCAAGAACCTGGACAGCTACAGCTCGTGCCTGACCTCGCACTGCGAGGTGGCGAAGGACGGCACGGTCACCCAGGGCATCCAGATCGCGTGGGGTTCGGTCCTCGGCTCCACGCTCCAGTTCCTGATCACGGCGACCGTCGTGTACTTCCTGATGGTGCTGCCGATGTCGAAGTACCTGGCCCGGGTCGAGGCCCGCCGCAAGGCGCGGGAGGGCACGAAGGAGTCGGTGGTGGAGGTGACGGAGCTGGAGGTCCTCCAGCAGATCCGCGACACCCTGGTCACCCAGCGTGGCGGCGGCCACGACGCCCGGATCCCGCGCGGCTGAGCGGGTCCAACCCCGCGCGGCTGAGCGGGTCCGAACCCCGCGCCGCTGAACTCGTCCGGACAGTCCCCTGCTCGCTGTACCCGCCTGCTCGCTCAGATGTGGTGCGGGGGCTTCTCGTCGAGGAAGCGCTTCAGGTCGGCGGCGCTCGTGTCACCGGCCGGCCGCTCGCCCCAGCCGCGGTCGGTGTCGTCCGAGGACTGCCGGTACTGATCCAGCGGGTCGTCGAAGACGAGAGCCGCCGGTGCCGCCGGCTCGGGGGGCGTGGAGTCGCTGTGCATGCTTCCAGCGTACGGCCCGGCAGGACGGCCGGGTCCGGAGCCGGTGCCCGGCAGGACGGCCGGGCGCGAGGATGGGGGGATGGATGCTGAGACCGATGCGCTGACGGACGTCCCGGGGATGCGGGTGGGGCATGCCACCCGGTCCGGGGACGGATGGCTGACCGGGACGACGGTCGTGCTCGCCCCCGAGGGCGGAGCGGTGGCCGCCGTGGACGTGCGCGGCGGCGGGCCCGGGACGAAGGAGACGGACGCGCTGGACCCGCGCAACGTGGTGCGGACCGTGGACGCGGTGGTGCTGACCGGCGGCAGCGCCTACGGGCTGGACTCCGCCTCCGGCGTGATGGCCTGGCTGGAGGAGCACGGGCGCGGAGTCCGGGTCGGACCCGGTCCGGAGCATGTGGTGCCGGTGGTGCCGGCGGCGTGCGTGTTCGACCTGGGGCGGGGCGGTGACTTCCGGGCCCGTCCGGACTCGGCCATGGGCCGGGCGGCCGTGGAGGCGGCCGCCGCGGGGCCGGCCGGTGCGGCGGTGGCGCAGGGGTGCGTCGGGGCGGGTACGGGGGCGGTGGTCGGGGCGCTCAAGGGCGGGATCGGCACGGTGAGCACGGTGCTCGGCTCGGGGATCACCGTGGGCGCGCTGGTGGTGGCCAACGCGGCGGGTTCGGCGATGGATCCGGAAACGGGGGTGCTGTACGGGGAGCTCTGGCAGGGGCGGCGGGCCGCGTATCCGGCGGCCGGTGTGCACGAGGCGGCGCGGCGGCGGCTGGCCGAGGCGGCGGCGCGGCACACGCCACCACCGCTGAACACGACGCTGGCGGTCGTCGCCACGGACGCGGTGCTGTCGAAGGCGCAGGCGCAGAAGGTGGCGGGCACGGCGCACGACGGGATCGCGCGGGCGGTGCGCCCGGTGCATCTGCTGAACGACGGCGACACGGTGTTCGCCCTCGCCACCGGTGCCCGGCCGCTCCCGGCCGGCGACCCCCTGGCGCTCAACGAGGTGCTCGCGGCGGGCGCGGACCTGGTGACCCGGGCGCTGCTGCGGGCGGTGCGGGCGGCCACGTCGTACACGGGGCCGGGCGGCGACTGGCCGTCGTACGGGGAGCTGTACGGCACCTCCTGACGGGTCGTCGCCGTACGGGAGCGGTTGTTGTGCTTTTCTCCAGGTCGCCGGGGGCCAACGGCGGCCGGGCGGGGCGACATTGTCCCGGTTCTGTCACGCCACGGGGCCGGGGCGGTCCGGACGGGAACCCCTCGGCGCGGTGTGCGCTCTTGTTTCACGTATCGCAGCGGATATGCGCACCTCACCGACCACTGGGAGAAACTCGTGACAACGCCGGACATGACAGCGCGGCGCGTACTCGGGGCCGCGGCCGCCCTCGTGGTCGGCGCCCTGACCCTCACCGCCTGCGGCGGAGACGCCAGCGCGGACAACGGCAAGGGCAGCCAGAAGTCCGACACCAAGGCCTCCGCCGCACGCATCACCATCTCCGCCGAGGACGGTTCGGACAACGCGTCCATCAACGCCACCGGCGTGAAGGTCAGCCAGGGCAAGCTGACCGAGGTGAAGATGACGGTGGCCGGCTCCGACAAGCCCGTCGAGGGCACGGTGTCGGCGGACGGGGCGACCTGGAAGCCGAAGGAGCAGCTGGAGCGCGGCACGAAGTACCGCATATCGGCGATGGCCAAGGACTCCAACGGCCGTCCGGCCGCCGCCAATTCCGTCTTCACCACGGTCTCCTCCGCGCACAGCTTCATCGGCACCTACACCCCCGACGGCGGCACCACGGTCGGTGTGGGCATGCCGGTGTCGTTCAACTTCAACAAGGTGATCAGCGACAAGAAGGCCGTGCAGTCGCACATCACCGTCACCTCCAGCAGCGGCCAGCAGATCGCCGGGCACTGGTTCGGCAGCCAGCGGCTGGACTTCCGCCCGGAGAAGTACTGGGACGCCGGCTCCAAGGTGACGATGAAGATCGACCTGGACGGGGTGAAGGGCACCAACGACAGCTACGGCGTGCAGAAGAAGACGGTCACGTTCACCGTCGGCCGCTCCCAGGTCTCCACGGTCGACGCGGCCACCCAGACGATGACGGTCGTCCGCGACGGCAAGACCGTCAAGACGGTCCCGATCTCCGCCGGCAGCCCGGACCACACCACGTACAACGGCCAGATGGTGATCTCCGAGAAGTTCCAGCAGACCCGGATGAACGGCTCGACGGTCGGCTTCGGCGGCGAGTACGACATCCCGGACGTCCCGCACGCCATGCGGCTGACCTCCTCGGGCACCTTCATCCACGGCAACTACTGGTACAACCAGGGCAATCCGCCCTTCGGCCGGGAGGGCACCAGCCACGGCTGCGTGGGCCTGGCGGACGTGCGGGGCGCGCAGGGCGACACGACCGCCAAGTGGTTCTACGACAGCTCGCTCATCGGTGACGTCGTGGTCGTGAAGAACTCCCCCGACAAGGTCGTCTCGCCGGACAACGGCCTCAACGGCTGGAACATGTCCTGGGCCGAGTGGACCGCCGGAAGTGCGGTCTGACGAGGGGTTCCTGAGGAAGTTTGAGGCAACGGGGCGGGCCGCGCGGGAACATTCCGCGCGGCCCGCCCGTTTTCCGTGCGCAGGTTTTCTCTGTTCGCGGACATGATGTCCGACCGAGGGGCTACGGTATGCACCCACCAGGTGACATGCAGCGACGCCGGGAGCAACCTTGAGCGTTCCGTACGAGACCGCAGCGTACGAGCCCTTCGAGTCGCCCGAGTCTCCGGAGGAGCAACTCGAGCGGCTGCTCGGCCGCGCCCTGAACTCCTTCGAGCTGCCCGACGAGACGATCCGGCTGCTCGACTGCGCGCTCGCGCACTCCAGTTCGCTGCACTCCGCGCACCACAGCGCCGGGCTGCACCGGGAGACCCACCGGCACACCTGGCTGCTCGCCGACGGCTCCGCCCTCACGCTGTGGGAACTGGTGCACAACACCGCCCCCGGCGGTCTCCTCCAGCACGAGGTGTACGTCGACGAGGAGGAGCTGCACACCGCCACCGCCAGGCTGCCGCTGCCCCCGGACGCCCCCGCGTTCGAGCTCTCCTTACCGGCGCGCCCGGCCTCCGTCCCCGAACCCCGGCACTCCTACGTGCCCGACGGCTCCGCCGACCACGTACGACGGCTGCTGCGCCGCGCGGAGAACTCCGACTCCCCGGACGCGGAGCTGTCCGCGCTGCTGCTCAGCTCCGCCTCCGCCCACCAGATCTCCCAGGCCTTCGGCCGGCCCGGCCGCACCGGCCGGGCGGGGCTGAGCCTTTCGCTGTACGAGCACGCGTTCCTGCTGCGGGACGGGCGGGAGATCTCCCTGTGGGAGGTCGAGCACACGGCGACGCCGGACGGGCGGCACATGTGCGAGGTGTACGCGAGCGAGCGGGCGGCCCGGGCGGCGATGGAGCTACGGGCGACGGCGCCCGGTGGGCGGGTACGGCCGAAGCCGCGGCGGGGCTGAGCGGGGCGGGGACGACGGCGGTTTCCTCGCCCCCGCCGCCCCTGCCCTTCCCGCCCCTGCCCTTCCCTTCCCGTCCCTTCCCGTCCCTTCCCGTCCCCGGGGGCAAGCCCCCGGACCCCCGGAAGATCGCGCAGTTTCCCGCGCCCCTTCCAGGGGCCCGGGAAACTGCGCGAGGAGCCCCGCCCACCCCGCGTCAAGCCGCGACCCGCTCCTTCGAGGGCGTGCCGGCGGCTCCGGCTGTCGTCGGGGCGCCGTCCACGCCCTGGGCGTCCCGGTTCCGCAGGCCCTTCAGCACGATCACCGTCGCCGCCGTCACGCACACCCCCGCCGCGATGGCCACCAGGTACAGGAACGGGTTGCCGATCAGCGGGACCACGAAGATGCCGCCGTGCGGGGCCCGCAGCGTCGCGCCGAAGGCCATCGACAGCGCCCCCGTCACCGCACCGCCCAGCATCGAGGACGGGATGACCCGCAGCGGGTCGGCCGCCGCGAACGGGATCGCGCCCTCGGAGATGAACGAGATGCCCAGCACCCAGGCGGCCTTGCCGTTCTCCCGCTCGGTGCGGGTGAACAGCCTGCCCCGCACCGTGGTGGCCAGTGCCATGGCCAGCGGCGGCACCATCCCGGCCGCCATCACCGCCGCCATGATCTTCATGGCGCTGTCGCTCGGGTCGGCGACCGCGATGCCGGCCGTGGCGAAGGCGTAGGCGACCTTGTTGACCGGGCCGCCCAGGTCGAAGCACATCATCAGGCCGAGCAGCGCGCCGAGCAGCACGGCGTTGGCACCGCCGAGGCCGTTCAGCCAGTCGGTCATGCCCTTCTGCGCGGAGGCGATGGGCTTGCCGATGACGACGAACATCAGGAATCCCACGACCGCCGAGGACACCAGCGGGATCACCACCACCGGCATGATCCCGCGCAGCGCGGCCGGTATCGGCGCCCGCTGGATCGCCATCACCACCCCGCCGGCCAGCAGACCGGCCGCCAGACCGCCGAGGAACCCGGCGTTGATGGTGAGCGAGATCGCCCCGCCGACGAAGCCGGGGACGAGGCCGGGGCGGTCGGCCATGCCGTAGGCGATGTAACCGGCGAGGACGGGGACGAGGAAGCCGAAGGCCACGCCGCCGATCTGGAAGAGCAGCGCGCCCCAACTGTCGGCCTCGGTCCACACGAAGTGGTCCATCACCGAGGGCGCCTTGTTGACCGTGTAGCCGCCGATCGCGAAGCCGAGGGCGATGAGCAGACCGCCCGCGGCGACGAACGGGACCATATAGCTGACGCCGGACATCAGCCAGGTGCGCAGCCTGGTGCCGTACCCCTCGCCGGACTCGCCGGCCCGGTCGACGGGGCTCCCGCCGGTGTCGGCGGTGACGGTGACCTCGCCTCGGGCGGCCTTCTCGCGGACCTCGGCGATCAGTTCGGCGGGGCGGTTGATGCCCGCTTTCACGCCGACGTCGACGGTCGGCTTCCCGGCGAAGCGTTCCTTCTCCCGTACGGGCACGTCGTGTGCGAGGACGACGCCGTCCGCGGCGGCGATGACGGCGGGGTCGAGCCGGGTGAAACCGGCCGAGCCCTGTGTCTCGACGACCACCTCGACACCGGCCGCACGGCCCGCGTTCTCCAGGGACTCGGCCGCCATGTAGGTGTGAGCGATGCCGGTGGGGCAGGAGGTGACGGCGACGACACGGAACGGACGGGCTTCCCCCTCGGCGGGCGCTTCGCCGGACTCCGCACCGGGCTCCGGCGCCTCCTCGGCGGGCACTTCGCCGGACTCCGCACCGGGCTCCGGCGCCTCCTCGCCCCGGATGAGCGCGGCCGCCGCCCCCGCGTCGTCCACCGTCCGCAGCGCGGACGTGAACTCGTCGTTCATCAGCTGCCGGGCCAGCGACGACAGGATGGTCAGGTGCGCGTCGTCCGCGCCGGCCGGGGCGGCGATCAGGAAGACCAGGTCGGCCGGGCCGTCCGCCGCTCCGAAGTCGATCCCGGCGGCGCTGCGCCCGAAGGCGAGCGTCGGTTCGGTGACATGGGCGCTGCGGCAGTGCGGGATGCCGATGCCGCCGTCGAGGCCGGTCGGCATCTGTGCCTCGCGGGCGGCGACGTCGGCGAGGAAGCCCTCCAGGTCGGTCACCCGGCCGCAGGCCACCATCCGTTCGGCGAGGGCACGGGCCGCCGCTTCCTTGGTGTCGGCGGACAGGTCCAGGTCGACCAGGTCCGCGGTGATCATCTCGCTCATCGCGAGCTCCTTCGCACGCGTATTGCCCGGGACAGCTCGTGGGCGGAGGGGGTGGGGACGGGGACGGAGAACAGGACGGGGGTGAGCGCGCGGCTCATGGCGCCGGCTCCGTCAGGGGCCGGTCGACGGGGATCCGTGAGGTCACGGTCACCGCGCCGGGGTCGAGATCGGCCGGGGTCGGCATGACGCTGCCGGGCAGCTGGACGGCGGCGGCGCCGTGGGCGACGGCCGAGGCGAGCGCCGCCGCACCCCGGCCGCCGGCGAGCAGGAACCCGGCGAGCGAGGAGTCGCCGGCGCCGACGTTGCTGCGGACGGCGGCCACACGGGCGCTGCCGAACCAGGCCCCGTCGGCCTCCACCAGCAACTGCCCGTCGGCGCCGAGGCTGGCCAGCACCGTGCCGGCGCCCAGGCCACGCAGTTCCTCGGCGGCCTTGAGGGCGTCGCCGACCGTGGCCAGGGGGCGTCCGACGGCCTCGGCGAGCTCCTCTGCGTTGGGCTTGACCACGTCCGGCCGCTCGCGCAGCGCCTGGAGGAGGGCGGGCCCGGAGGTGTCCAGGGCGATCCGGACGCCGGCCGCGTGGGCGCGGGCGACCAGGTCGGCGTACCAGGAGGGGGCGAGGCCGCGTGGGAGGCTGCCGCAGCAGGCGATCCAGTCGGCGCCGGCCGCGTGCCGCCGCACGGTGTCGAGCAGCGCCTCCTGCTCGGCGGGGGTCAGCTCCGGGCCCGGCGCGTTGATCTTCGTCAGGACGCCGTCGGCCTCGGCGAGCGCCACATTGGAGCGGGTGGCCCCGGCCACGGGGACGGGCGCGACCTCGATGCCCTGCGCGTCGAGCAGGTCGGCGACGAGTGCGCCGGGCGCACCGCCCAGGGGCAGTACGGCCACCGTGCGCCGGCCGGCCGCGGTGACCGCCCGGGAGACGTTGACACCCTTGCCGCCCGGGTCGACGCGTTCGCCGACGGCGCGGACGACCTCGCCGCGGTCGAGCGAGGGCACCTCGTAGGTGCGGTCGAGGGACGGGTTGGGGGTGACGGTGAGGATCATGCGCGTACCACTTCCGTGCCGGCGCTCTCGATCGCGGCGGCGTCTTCCGGGCTCAGCCCGCTGTCGGTGATCAGCAGGTCGACGTCGTCCAGGCCGCCGAAGCGGGCGAAGTGCTCCTGGCCGTGCTTGGCGGAGTCGGCGAGCAGCACCACGCGCCGGGCGGCGGCGACGGCGGCGCGCTTGACGGCGGACTCGGCGAGGTCGGGGGTGGTCAGGCCGTGCGCGGCGGAGAAACCGTTGGCGGCGAGGAAGAGGACGTCGGCGCGGATCTCGGTGTACGCGCGGAGCGCCCAGGCGTCCACGGCGGCGCGCGTACGGTGCCTCACGCGCCCCCCGACGAGGTGGAGCTGGATGCCGGGGTGGTCGGCGAGGCGGGCGGCGATGGGGAGGCTGTGGGTGACGACGGTGAGCTCGGAGTCCAGCGGGAGGGCGGCGGCGAGGCGGGCGACCGTGGTGCCGGCGTCGAGGATCAGGGTGCCGTCGGGCGGGAGTTCGGCGAGGGCGGCCTTGGCGATGCGGTCCTTCTCGTCGGCGGCGGTGGACTCGCGTTCGGCGAGGTCGGGTTCGAAGTCCAGGCGGCCGGCGGGGATGGCGCCGCCGTGTACGCGCCGGACGAGGCCGGCGCGGTCGAGGGTCTTGAGGTCGCGGCGGATGGTTTCCGCGGTGACCTGGAAGTGGTCGGCGAGGGAGACGACGTCGACGCGGCCGGCGTCGCGGGCGAGGCGCAGGATGTCCTGCTGGCGCTCCGGTGCGTACATGTCTGTTCGTCTCCGGGTGATGTCCGAGTGTGTGGTTTTGGGGGGAGGTTACGTCCGTCTCTCGGGAAAGTAAACGGGGGGTGGGGGCGGGTGGGTTTCTTCGCCCCCGCCGCCCCTCCCCTTCCCGTCCCTTCAAGGGGCTCCGCCCCTTGGACCCCGGCACGGGGCTTCGCCCCGTTTTGCGCAGCTCACCGCGCCCCTGGGACAGGGGCGCGGGGAACTGCGCGAGCGGCCACGACGCTCCCGCAGCCAACCCCCGGGCTCAGCCACCCCCACCCGTTAGGACAGGACCCGTCCTATCAGTGCGGCATGCTTCGGGGATGGCGACCGACACCCCCGCTCGGATTCTCACGTTGCTCTCCCTCCTCCAGTCGCCGCGCGAGTGGCCCGGTGGGGAGCTCGCCGAGCGGCTCGGGGTGTCGCGGCGGACCGTGCGGCGGGATGTCGAGCGGCTGCGGGAGCTGGGGTATCCCGTGCGGGCGAGCCGGGGGGCCGACGGCGGGTACCGGCTGGTGGCGGGGACCGCCATGCCGCCGTTGGTGCTCGACGACGAGGAGGCCGTCGCGATCGCGGTCGGCCTCCGTGCCGGGGCCGGGCACGCGGTGGAGGGCGTCGACGAGGCGTCCGTGCGGGCCCTCGCCAAGCTGGAGCAGGTGCTGCCGAGCCGGCTGCGCCACCGGGTCGCCGCGTTGCAGACCGCCACCACCGCGCTGACCAGCGGCGACGGCCCCCGGATCGCCCCGGAGACGCTCACCGTGATCGCGTCGGCGATCGCCGGACGGGAGCGGCTGCGGTTCGCCTACTGTGCCGCCGACGGCGCGGAGTCCCGGCGCCTGACCGAGCCGTACCGGCTGGTGTCGACCGAGCGGCGCTGGTACCTCGTCGCGTACGACCTCGGCCGCGAGGACTGGCGTACCTTCCGCGTGGACCGGATCGCCGAGCCGTTCGCCACCGGCGCGCGGTACGCGCCCCGGGAGCTGCCGACGGGCAGCGCGGCGGAGTTCCTGCGGCAGTCGATGTACGGGCGCAACGAGGCGTACGAGCTGGAGGTGCACTTCGCCGCCGGGGTGGACGTCCTCGCGGACCGGCTGCCGCACTGGTGGGGCACCCCCGAGCCGGCCGACGGCGGCGGCTGTCTGATACGGGCGCGGGTGGCCGACTCGCTGGACTGGCTGCCGATGCGGCTGGCCGCGCTCGACGTGGAGTTCACGGTGCGGCAGCCGGCCGAACTGGCCGAGCGCGTACGGAGGATGGGGGCCCGCCTCCTACGCGCCGCGGGCCGGGACGGAGACGTAGACGTGAACGCGGGCGGCTGACGCAAAGGAGCCGGGCTCCGGCGTCGGGGGGAGACACCGGAGCCCGGCTCTGGGAAGGTCCCGGCGCCGGGGGGGTAGTGCGTCGGGACGTGGTTCTGGGGGCGGGACGGGCCGGGTGGCCGCGCCCCGCGGGCGGCGCGTGCAGTACACACGTACCAGGGTTCGAAACTCTTGTGCCCCGAACCCCGCGGTTTGAAGCAGAGGTGCACCCCGTTGCGCGCACATCTGGCCGATGCGCGCCCCCGGGTGACGCCCGTACGTCACACGGTACGTCGTGCGCCGCGTGGTGCGGTGGCGCGGGCGGTGCGCCGTGCGCCACGCCACACCGTGGTGCGGACGGTGGCCGGGGTCAGGCCACCGCGTCGAAGCCGGTGCTGCGGGCCAGCTTCTTCAGTTCGAGCAGCGCGTGCTTCTCGATCTGCCGGATGCGCTCGCGGGTCAGTCCGTGCTCCTTGCCGACCTCCGTGAGCGTACGCTCCCGGCCGTCGTCGATGCCGTAGCGCATCTTGATGATGGACGCCGTGCGCTGGTCGAGCCGGCCGATCAGGTCGTCCAGCTCCTCGCTGCGCAGCAGGGTCATGACCGACTGCTCGGGGGAGACCGCGGAGGTGTCCTCCAGCAGGTCGCCGAACTGGGTCTCGCCCTCGTCGTCCACCGACATGTTCAGCGACACCGGGTCGCGGGCCCAGTCCAGGACGTCCGTGACGCGCTCGGGGTTGGAGCCGAGCTCCGCGGCGATCTCCGCGGGCTCCGGGTCCCGGCCGTGCTCGCGGTTGAACTCGCGCTGCACACGGCGGATCCGGCCCAGCTCCTCCACGAGGTGGACGGGGAGCCGGATGGTGCGGGACTGGTCGGCTATCGAGCGGGTGATCGCCTGGCGGATCCACCACGTCGCGTACGTCGAGAACTTGAAGCCCTTGCGGTAGTCGAACTTCTCCACCGCGCGGACCAGGCCGGCGTTGCCCTCCTGGATGAGATCGAGCAGCGGAAGTCCGCTGCGCGGGTAGCGGCGGGCGACGGCGACGACCAGCCGCAGGTTGGAACGGATGAAGACGTCCTTCGCACGCTCACCGCCGGCGACCAGGGCCTCGAGTTCCTCACGGGAGGCGTCCGCGCGGGACTCCTCCTCGCCGTCGAGGATCTGCCGTGCGAACACACCCGCCTCGATGACCTGGGACAGCTCGACTTCCTTTGCTGCGTCGAGCAGCGGTGTGCGCGCGATCTCGTCGAGGTACATGCCGACCAGGTCGCGGTCGGCGATCTCGCCGGCGTGGGTGCGAACACTGCCTGCCGCGTCGGCCGTCTCGCCGGTGGCGGACTTACGACGGGCGACGGCACGGGTTGCCATGCGTGCTCCCTTGCGATGGTGGGCTGGCGGGTGGTTCTCGGGTGCTTCGTTCAGGTGCCTGGCACTGTGGTCGGGTGCCCTGCATCTGATGGAAACAACGACTGGAATCCGGACAGAATTCCCAACCCGGCCGTCCTTTTTTCTGATCATGCAGTATCCTGCACGGCTGCACGGGGCGGGTGGGGGGTGTGGGAGGGGTGAGGCCCAGGTCAGAGGGGTGATCCGGGCCTCTGTCTGTGTAGACGGGGGCGGTCGACGGAAGGTTGCCACGGCGACGGTTCGTTGTGGACGTGGATTTGTCCGCTCCCGCCGCCCCTAATTGCCGAACTGCACCGACCTCTTCGCCAGGCCCAGCCAGAAGCCCTCGATCACGGAGCGTTGTGTGCCCAGGTCGCCGGTCGCGTCCGCCGCGCCGAGGGTGACGAAGAGGGGAGCGAAGTGTTCCGTGCGGGGGTGGGCCAGTCGGCCCGCGGGGGAGGTGCGGGTGAAGTCGAGCAGCGCGTCGACGTCGCCCTCGGCCAGCGCCCGCTGTCCCCAGTCGTCGAACTCCGCCGACCAGCCCGGCACCGACCCGCCGTGCCGCAGTGCGGCCAGGTAGGTTGTGGGTGAAGAAGCCGGAGCCCACGAGCAGCACGCCCTCGTCCCGCAGCGGGGCGAGCCGGCGGCCGATCTCCATCAGCCGTACGGGGTCGAGCGTGGGCATCGAGATTTGCAGGACGGGGATGTCCGCCTCCGGGTACATCTCCACCAGCGGCACGTACGCCCCGTGGTCCAGCCCCCGGTCCGGTACGTCCTGGACCGGCGTGCCGGGCGTGCGCAGCAGCTTGCGGACGGCGTCGGCGAGCGCGGGGGCGCCCGGGGCGTCGTACCGCACGCGGTAGTAGTGCTCGGGGAAGCCCCAGAAGTCGTGGACGAGGGGAACCGGCTCCACCGCGCCGAGTGCGAGCGGGGCGTCCTCCCAGTGGGCGGAGACCATGAGGATCGCCCTGGGGCGCGGCAGCGCGGCGGACCAGGCGGCCAGTTCGCCGGGCCAGACGGGGTCGTCGGCCAGCGGGGGCGCGCCATGGCTGAGGTAGAGGGCGGGCATGCGCTCCGGTGCGGGGCGCGCGGAGGGATCTACTTGAAATGTCAAGCTCACCCCTTCACCGTAACGCTCGGTTGTTTAACCTTCAAGAAGATGCCTCGTACAGTAGGACCATGGACACCGCATCCCCTCGCGACACCCGCTGGCTCAGCGTCGAGGAGCAGCGCGTCTGGCGCGCCTACCGGCACGCCGTCACGCTCCTGGACGACCATCTCGACCGCCAGCTGCAACGGGACGCGAACATGCCGCACGTCTACTACGGGCTGCTCGTCCAGCTCGGTGAGGCGCCGGAGCGGCGGCTGCGGATGACGGAGCTGGCGATGCAGGCCAAGATCACGCGTTCCCGGCTCTCGCACGCCGTCGCCCGGCTGGAGAAGAGCGGGTGGGTCCGGCGCGAGGACTGCCCCTCCGACAGGCGGGGCCAGTTCGCGGTGCTCACGGACGCCGGGTACGAGGTGCTGCGGCGGACCGCCCCCGGCCATGTGGAGGCCGTCCGCCAGGCCGTCTTCGACCGGCTCACCCCGGAACAGCAGAAGTCCCTCGGCGAGATCATGAAGATCGTCGCCGAGGGACTCCAGCCGAAGGAGGCGGGCGCGGACCTGCCCTGGCTCCGCTGACCGCCCCCCTCATCCCGTGGTCAGTGCGCGACCACCGGGATCTTGAACTCGTCCTCCGCCTCGCCGGCCGCCTGGCCGACGCCCACGCCGGCGCCGGGGCGGCCGGTGTTGATCAGCGTCATCGCGATGGCCGCGGCCGCCACGAGGATGCCGACGGCGAACCAGATCGCACTGGTGTAACCGTGCACCTGGCCCTGGAGCTGGACCAACTGCGCCTGCGTCTTCGAACCGCTCCCCGCGAGGTGGTCCTTGATGTACGAGGCGGTCGCCGACGCGGCGATGGTGTTCAGCAGGGCGGTGCCGATCGCGCCGCCCACCTGCTGCGAGGTGTTGACCATCGCGGAGGCGACACCGGAGTCCCGGGGCTCGACACCGTACGTGGCCAGGGACATCGCCGGCATGAACGCCGTACCCATGCCGAGGCCGAGCAGCAGCTGGCCCGGCAGCAGCAGGGTGGCGTAGGAGCTGCCGATCTCCAGCTGGGTCAGCACCAGCATGCCGGCGGCCGCGAGCAGGAAGCCCGGACCCATCAGCAGCCGCGGCGGAACCCGGGTCATCAGCCGGGCGCCGATCTGCGTGGAGCCCGTGATCATGCCCGCGATCATCGGCAGGAAGGCGAAGCCGGTCTTGACCGGCGAGTAGCCCTGCACCGCCTGGAGGTAGTAGGTCAGGAAGAGGAACAGACCGAACATCGCGATGATCGCGAGGCCGAGGGAGAGGTAGACACCGCCGCGGTTGCGCTCGGTGATGACGCGCAGCGGCAGCAGCGGGGCCTTGACCTTGGCCTCGGTCAGGACGAACGCGAGGAGCAGCACCCCGGCGGCGACGAAGAGACCGATGGTCGTCGCGTCGCTCCAGCCCTCGGACTCGGCGCGGGTGAAGCCGTACACCAGCGAGACCAGGCCCAGGGTGGACAGGATCACGCCGGGGATGTCGAGCGACGAGCGGTTGCGGCCGCCGGCCGGCTCGTGGATGACGAAGTACGCGCCGAGCGCGGCGACCAGCGCGAACGGGATGTTGACGAAGAACGTCCAGCGCCAGTTCAGGTACTCGGTGAGGAAGCCGCCGAGGATCAGGCCGACGGCGCCGCCGCCACCGGCGATCGCGCCGTAGATGCCGAACGCCTTGGCGCGCTCCTTGGCGTCGGTGAACATCACCGCGAGCAGGGACAGCGCGGCGGGCGCGAGCAGCGCGCCGAAGACGCCCTGGAGCGCGCGGGCGCCGAACATCATGGCGCCGCTCTGCGCGGCACCGCCGAGCGCGGAGGCAGCGGCGAAGCCGGCCAGGCCGACGACGAAGGTCCGCTTGCGGCCCCACAGGTCGGCGATGCGGCCGCCGAAGAGCAGCAGACCGCCGAAGGCGAGCGCGTAGGCCGTGATGACCCACTGCCGGTTGCCGTCGGATATGCCCAGGTCCTGCTGGGCGGAGGGCAGGGCGATGTTCACGATGGTCGCGTCGAGCACGACCATCAGCTGGGCGAGCGCGATGAAGATCAGCGCCCTCCAGGGATTGTGCGTGCGGCCGGACGTGCCGTCGGATCGAGGCGCCGCCTCGGCGGCGGCCGGGGCTGTGTCAGACATGGGTGTACCCACTCCGGGACTTGGTGAGGGAGGAACGCAACGGCGGAAGTCGTACCGCTGCGTCAGGACGGAAGAACGCGAACGCATGGACGTGCGAACGTGCGGACGCGGAGGTGCGGACGCGGACGTGTGACCGGGGCCCGGCCCGTCCTCGTCGACGGCCGCGGCGCCTGGCGTCTGTGGTCTGTATGGCGTCTGTGGTCTGTGTGGTGCCTGTGGTTGGTCTGTGTGGTGCCGTGATGCGTGCGAGTGGTCTATGGGGTGAGGCGTGGGGGTCTCAGTGATGACCGCCGGGCTGCTCGGAACTCATCGGCTGGTCGGGGCAGGGTGTGCGGAGAGCCTCCATGGTCACGGCCGTACCCGGCAGTTCGGAGCGGACCGGGGCCCGCAGTCCGTCCAGGAACAGCTGGAGATGACGGTGGACGAATCGGTCGATGCTCAGACACATCACTCCCGCGAGCGGGCGGCTGAGCTGGGCGGCGGCGACCATCACATCGCCGACGGCCACGTCGGGGCGGAGCTGTCCCGCCCTGCGGGCCCGGTCCATCAGCGACTCCACCAGGTCCTCGAGGCGGTGGCGGGAGGCGTCAAGATCGGGGTGGTGCTGGTCGAAGGTCCCCTGGAGCATCGGGCACAGCGCGCCGATCCGTTCATCGACGGAGGCGTGCACGAACCGGGAGAGCGCCTCGAAGGCGTCGCCGCTCTCGGCGAGGGCCGCCTCGGCCGCCTCGGCCGTCCGGTCCATGACGGAGCAGACGACCTCGAGCGCCAGCGCCTCGCGGTCCGGGAAGTTGCGGTACACCGTGGCGTTGCCGACACCGGCGCGGCGGGCGATCTCGTCGAGCGGCACGTACGGGCCGAACTCGACGAACATCTCCCGGGCGGCGGCGACGATGCGTTCCCGGTTGCGCAGGGCGTCGGCGCGCGGCGGCCGGGTCGCTCGCTGCTGCACGGGTGTCGCGGTCTCCACGGCGTCCTCCCTGTCCTTTCCGGTCCCCGGTGGGGCTTTCGGTGTCCGGCCGTTCGCGGGCTCTTCCCCGGGACCGCGGTGCGCGGGCTCTTCCCCGAGCCCCCCGCTCGAACCGGGGATCCGTTCCCCGCTTCAGCCGGACAGTCAGCTAAACGGGGAACGGGTCCCCGTTAATTCCGGGCCGCCGGGAAGTCATGTCGTGACCTGCGTCACACCCCCTCGGAAACCCTCCGGGACCGTCCTCCGAGGCCGTTCGGGGCCCGCCTCCGAGGCCCTTCGGGGCCGCCCCCGAGGTCCCTTCTTCGAGGCCTTTCGAGGCCGCCCCCGAGGCCCCTTCGGGAACTTCGCCGAGCGCCGCCCCGAACCCGATCGGTCCCCTTCAACGCGCGGCTCCACCCCAGGTCACGGAGGGTGAGCGAAAGGGGAGCAGCCGTGACGCCGGGTGGCTGCCTGGAGCGGAGGGGTCGCCTGTGCCGATGGTCCACTGCCGGATACGCCCGCGCCGACGGATACGCCCGCGCCGCGCCGCCGCCCTCGCCTCGGTCACCGCGCTGACCCTGGCGGTCTCCACCGCCGGCACAGGTCAGCTCCGGGCGGGCCCCACGACGGCGGGACCCGCCGCCCCCGCCCGTGCCGCCTCGCTCGGCTCCTGCACGATCCACGGCGACGACGGCGTACAGATGTCGGAGGGTCTGCCCACCCCGTCCGGCTACGCCCGCTCCACCGGTACCGTGCACGCCCTCACCCTGATGGTCGACTTCTCCGACGCCCCCGGCGAGGGCAGGGCCATGGACCGGTTCCACGAGTTCTTCCCGCAGACCCGGAAGTGGTTCGCCACCAGCTCCTACGGCCGCCTCGACTACCGCCCCGAGACCCCGGTCACGCACTGGCTGCGGATGCCGAAGCCGTTCAAGGCGTACGGGATAGAGCGCGGCGCCCCCTTCGAGCCCGCGTACCGGGACCTGGTCCAGGACATCGTGGCCGAGGCCGACGCCCAGGTCGACTTCCGTGCCTACGACCTGCTCAACGTGCTGGTCACACCCAACGCGGGCCCCTCCGCGCTGGACACGGTGCTGTCGGTGACGTTCGCGGGCAACGCGGAGGCCCCGGTCGCCGACGGCGTGCCGGTGGCCAACGCGTCCTTCGTCTACAGCCGCCAGGACGACGGCTCCGGCTCCTACGGGCGGACCGGCTACCGGGTGCTGCCGCACGAGAACGGGCACGTCTTCGGGCTGCCCGACCTCTACACCCAGGACGGCGGCGGGGCCGTCGGGCACTGGGACATCATGAGCGAGGACTGGGGCGCCGACAACGACCTGCTCGGCTGGCACAAGTGGAAGCTGGGCTGGCTCGACGACACGCAGGTGCGGTGCGCGGCGGACCGCGGCAGCCGGGAGTACACGCTCACGCCGCTGGCCCGGGCGGGCGGGGTGAAGCTGGTCGTCGTCCCGCTGAGCGGGCGCACGGGGTACGCGCTGGAGCTGCGCACCAAGGAGGGCAACGACGCGGCGGTGTGCCGGCCGGGGGTGCTGGTCTACCGGGTCGACGCGGACGTCGACACCGGCGACGGCCCGATCACCGTGCGCGACGCCCACCACGACAGCGGCGGCTGCACCCGCACCCCCAACGTCCAGGCCGAACTCTCCGACGCGACCTTCACCCCCGGCGACACCTTCCGCGACCCCACCCGCCACCTCACGGTGACGGTCCTCCCCAAGGACACCAGGGGCAACTACCGGATACGGGTGACGAGGGGGTAGGGGCCACGCCGAAAGGGGGCGCCGCGAAGGGGCGCCCCCGAAGGGGCGCGGGGAACCGCGCGAGCAACCACACACCACCCGCACCCGCACCCGCACCCGCACCCGCACCCGCACCCGCACCCGCAGAACGACACAACCCCCCGAGCCCTCAGGCGCAACAGCCACCCCACCCCACCCGCACTACCGTGACCCCCATGCCCCCGAACCCCACCCCCGCCCGGGGCGACGGCCTCCGC
>NZ_JOHS01000001.1 GCF_000725625.1 Streptomyces sp. NRRL F-6676 | reverse complement strand
AACGAAGTTGAGAGCTTGGGGGAATCGGCGACCGACGACAACGCGGCAGATGTGCGTGCCAGACCCCGCGTCTGCGGGCTGATCCAAACGACAGGCCCTTAGTTCCGGCCGCCGTCGAACCAGCGGGAGGCGGCCTGCTCGAAGGTGCCGGCGTCCACCACTTCTCCGGAGACCCAGGCGACGACGCCATCGGGGCGGACGAGCACGGCGGTGCATCCGAGATCCTCGCGGGCGGGGCCGGCCGCGTACTGGATCCGGCCCTGCCAGCTCTTCGCCGCACGCCGCAGCCGGTCATCGGAGCGGAAGTCCAACAGGACGCCCTGGCCTTGGCGCAGCAGTTCGCCCAAGCGAGTGCCGTCTTCGAAGCGGAAGTCCGGGGCGGAGCAGCCGACAAGTGGATGCGTGTCGCCCAGGTCGTAGCGGTTGAACAGCCCTGTCGTCCTGCGGTAGGCGAACGTCGTACCGTCTATGGTGCGCAGCAGTTCGTGGACCAGCTTGCGCAGCGCGGGGGCGTTGGGACCCGGCTTCATGGTCGCGACCTGGGCGCGGGACCAGTCCAGCACTGCGGCTCCCACGGGGTGCCGCTCACTGGTGTAGGTGTCGAGCAGGCCCTCCGGCGCGCTGCCGCGCACGGTCGCGGCGAGCTTCCAGCCGAGGTTGGCGGCATCGCCGATGCCGAGGTTGAGGCCCTGGCCGCCCAGCGGCGAGTGGATGTGCGCGGCGTCGCCGGCCAGCAGCACACGTCCCTTGCGGTATGACGTGGTCTGCATGGCACGGTCGGTGAAGCTCGACGCCAGATGCACGTCGCGCAGCGTCACATCGCTTCCCGTGATGCGGCGCAGGACTTCCTGGAGGTGCTCACGGGTCGGCGGCTGCGAGCGGTCGAAGAAACCACCGTCGAAGTCCATCATGCCCAGGTGTCCCTCGAACGGTGTGCGCAGGTACATGCCGTTGTCCGTGAGGTGGAAGCCGAGGGCCGGCTGGTCGGGGTCGGCGAAGGTGACCTTGGCGGCGTAGCCGGTGAACAGCGGATCGGTGCCGACGAAGTCGAAGCCGGCCAGGCCCCGCACCGTGCTGCGCCCGCCGTCGCAGCCCACCAGGTAACGCGCCTGGAACTCCTGGCCGCCGGCCGTGACGGTGACGTACTCGGCGTCCTGCACGAGTCCCGTGACGGGCCTGCCACGCACCATCTCCACGCCGAGCTCGGTGGCGCGCTCGGCCATGACCGAGAGGACCGCCTCGAGGCTGGTCATGAATCCTTCCATCGCCGGGCTGGGCAGCCGGAAGGGCAGCGAGGCCACGTCGATGTCAGCCGCATCCAGGCCCATGCCCGCGAAGTGGCTCACATCCCGGGGGTCCGGTGCCTCGATGGCGTCGGGGGCTGCGCCGACCTTGGCCGGATCGGCGTGCGAGGCACTGATCACGTCATCCAGCAGGCCGCGGCGGTAGAACGCCTCGGCCGACCCGGCGCTCAGGCCCCGCAGTCCGAGCGGGAGCGCCTTGAACGGCGAGGTGGCTTCCTCGTCCCGCTCCAGGACCAGGACGGAGGCGCCGCCCAGGGCAAGCTCGGTGGCCAGGAACAGGCCGACCGGACCGCCACCCGCAATCACTACGTCACGCATGGGGGAATTCCTTTCTGAAACACACGCTGACGGATGGGCCGACCTGGTGGGTCAGCCGAGCCGGGTGAGGCCGTCGAGAATGACGGCGATGCCGGTGAGAAACTGCTCGCGGTCGTCGTGGGCGTGTATCTGGCCGACGATGGCGTGCATGAATGGGTAGTCCTCGGCGCTGAGGTCCTGCCAGGCCGCCGCGGCCGCGTCGAGGAACTCGCCACGGTCGTGTGCGCCGTCAGGCGCGTCACCCGCCACTTGGGTGTTCTGGCTGACCGCTCCGAGGATGTAGTGGACCAGTGTCGACGCCGCCACGAACCAGGACGGCCGCGGCACCCCCAGCGCTCCGAGCTGGCGGCCGATCCGCTCGAAGATCCCGACCGTCACCGGGCCGAACGGCTGGCGGACCACCTGCTGCGTCAGCCGTGTCGCCAGCCACTGGTGCTCGGCGATCGCATCGAACAGGGCCAGTGCCACGGTGCGGATCTCGTCCTCGGGGGAAGCGGAGGCCCGCGCGGGCTTGGCGGCCAGGGCGGCCATGACGATCGTCTCCGTCGCCGTGTCCAGCAGGTGGTCCCGGCTGCCCACCCGGTAGTAGATCGCTCCTGATCCGGTGGACAGGCGCTCGGTGAGCGCCCGGGTGGTCATGGCGTCCTCTCCGCCCGCATCGAGCAGCTCGATCGCCGTCTCGATGATCCGCTCCCGGGAGAGCACCTGATTACGCCGCTCCGGGCGCGGGGTTCTCGTTGCCATACCTCCACCATGACACACTTGGAGCGCTGCACCAAATTAGTGCAGCGATCCAAATGAGGTGGCGATACGCCTCCTCTGGGTGTCGTATCTGCGGCGGACCGCATTCTTGGTTGCCGTATCGACGGGCGAGGGCGGCGGTGGAAACATGACATCCAAGGCTGTTGACCGGCTACCAAGTGGTTGTCGCCCAGCCCGGCCAAGCCCGCCCAGGCGTGCCTGCCTGTCTGTCTGCCTGCCTCCGGGACACCATCGCCCGAACGCGCCTGGCCGCCCCTGATCTGGCCCAGCCGTGGCCGTCGACGCGCGTGATCGCGTCGGTGAGCGCGGCGCCGAGGCGTGCGGTCATCCGGTCGGCGTCGGGGCGGTCGAAGTCTCACCGTGTTGCGCGCAGCTCGCGATTCCGGCCGTACCGATGAGTTTTGTGCGGACCCGCAGTCGGTCCTGCCGGCTCCACCGACGGAGTGGGCCCCGTGCCGGAAACGTTCCGGCGCGGGAGAAAGCGCATGGAGGCAAGTGATGAGCGTCGACGACTCCGCGCAGGAGCGCACGACCCGGACGGGCGGGCGGGGTATGGGGGCGAGCGGTCCCGAGGTGTTGGTGGCGGGGGCGAGCATCGCGGGACCCGCGCTGGCCCACTGGCTGTGCCGACGGGGGGCAAAGGTGACCGTGGTGGAGCGGGCTCCCGAGCTGCGTCCCGGGGGGCAGGCGGTGGACGCGCGCGGGGTCGCCAAGGAGGTCATCAGGCGCATGGGGCTGGACGCGGCGGTCCGCGCAGCGTGCACCGACACCGCGGGCGCGCACACTGTGGACGCGGACGGGCAGGTGCTGGAGACCTTCCGCGCGGACGATGACGGTGGCGACGGGTTCATCGCCGACATCGAGATTCTGCGCGGCGATCTGTCCCAGCTGCTCTACGACGACACCCGCGACGGCGTCGAGTACGTCTTCGGCGACCGGATCGCCGAGCTCACCCAGGACGCGGACGGGGTCGACGTGGTCTTCGCGGGCGGCAACCGACGGCGCTTCGACCTGGTGGTCGGGGCCGACGGGCTGCACTCGCCGCTGCGAGCGATGGTCTTCGGACCGCACGAACGGTTCCTCCGCCACCTCGGGCACGTGCTGGCCTTCTACAGCGTGCCCAACGAGTTCGGGCTGGACCGCTGGCTGCTGGAGTACCAGGACCAGGAGTCCGGTCGCTCCGCCCTTCTGCGACCCATCCAGGACGCCACCCGGGCGATGTCCATGTTCTACTTCCCCTCCGCCGGCTTCGACGTCGACCACCGTGACGTCGAAGCCCAGAAGCGCCTGCTGCGTGAGCGGATGGCGGGCCTTGGCTGGCGGGCCCCGGACATCCTGGCGCACCTGGACGACACCCCGGACTTCTGTCTCGACCAGGTCGCCCAGGTCGTGATGGACCACTGGTCGAGCGGACGGGTGGGGCTGCTCGGGGACGCGGCGTTCAGCTCGTCACCGATGTCCGGGCAGGGCACCGGGCTGGCACTGGTCGGCGCCTACCTGCTGGCCGGAGAGCTGGCCGCCGCCGAGTGGGATCCCGCCATCGGGTTCGCCCGCTACGAGGCGCGGATGCGCCCGTTCGTGGAGGCCAACCAGGAGATCGGCCGGTTGAACGCACGCAGCCGCGATGTCCCCGGTCCAGACGCCGGGCCGCGCCCCGATTTCGCCGGCGCGTGGTTCACCGAGCTGGTCGGGCGCGCGATCAACGGCATCGACCTGCCCGAGTACGCGGGGACGCCGGACTTCGCGGCCCCGCCCGGATCGCCGCTGACTTCGTCAGCCAAGCCGTAACGCGGGGGCCGGACGCTGCGCCCGCACCCACACGGCTCCCGATGCGGCACTGCCGCGGCTGGGCGCCGACCCGGACCGGATCCGAACGGGCACCTGGGACGACCTGCCGGCGCAGGGCGAGATCGAGGACCGCGGTATGGGCGACGTGTGCGTGGCCGCGTGCGCCCTCGGCCCGCACACCCTGCTCGTCGAGGACAACGGCCACCCCGCGACCGACAGTTCGGCGCTCTCCAAGGGCACCTTCGCCGTGTCCTGCTCACGCGGCATCAACGCGGTACACCACCTTCCTGGTGTACCGCGTCGGCGAGACAGTGGCCGGCCTCCGAAGAGGGGGCCTCAGTCGGCGATCCAGCTTCCGTGGAAGCCGAGCGGGACGCGGACGGGCAGGTGGACGGTGGCGATGGGATCGCCGGTGAAGTCCTGCGCGGAGAGGATCACCAGGTCGGCCGCTCCCCGCTCGGGGTTGTTGACGTAGGAGAGCACAAAGCCGTCGTCCTCCCCCTCGCCTGCGGGGACGAAGGCAGGCTCGCCCACGTACGCCTCGCGCCCCAGCCGCCGTGTCTCCTGCGTACCCCGCTCCAGGTCATGCTTGATCAGGGTGTTGTCGAACGCTTCGTCGGGCATGTCCTCCAGCCCGGTGTCGCCGGGGTAGAAGACCTCGGTCATGTCGAGGATGGCGGCGGTGTAGCCGTAGCGGTACGGCCGACCGGTACGGCGCTCATCGACGCGCGGGAACTCCTGCGACCGGTCGTCCAGCCGGGTCTCCGTCACGCGGCCGGTGCGCAGGTCGATGCGCCAGCGGTCGAGCGTGGGCGTCCCCCCGGCGTCCAGCCGGCCGTCCACGAACCGCTTGGGATAGCGCACGACGTCCACGACGACCTGGTCGCCGTCGTCGTAGGCGTTGAGCGTGTGGAACACCCAGCACGGCTCCACCTCGAACCAGCGCACCTCGCCGGTCCGGCGTGACAGGAGGCCGAGCCGTGCGGCGTGTGCCTCGTTCCACGCGACCGGCAGCGGGGCTCCCTTCTCCGCGTGCGGCGGGCTGAACGTCACCGGCAGGTCGTAGAGCACCACGTACCGTTCGGTGAGCGCGAAGTCGTGCACCATCGGCGCGTTGGGGACCGGGATGTCCTGGACCCGCGTCACCACGCCCTTGGGGTCGATGACGATGTGCTGGTGATGGTCCCAGTGGAAGAAGTTCGCTATCGCGTGCAGTTCGCCGCTGACCGGGTCGAGGTGGGCGTGGCCGGTGAATCCCCCGGGCAGTCCGCCGTCGAAGTCGCACGAGCCGATCGTGTCGAGCTCGTAGCCCAGTTCGTACGGCAGTGCTCCCCCTTCCTGCGTGGCGAACGTGCGCCCTGCCAGCCCGATCACATGCGTGTTGGGGGCGAGGTCCCGGCCGGCGTGCACCGGCCCCGGGCGCGGCTCCTCGCCGAGCAGACCCGCGACGGCGGCGCTGCGCACCCACCGGTTGCGGTACCACTCGGCGCGGCCGTCACGCAGCCGCAGGCCGTGCACCATGCCCTCGGCCGTGAGCAGATGACCGGTCCTCGGATCGTCGAGGTTCAGCGGGTTGGGGCCGTTACGCAGGTAGCGGCCGTTCAACTCGGTCGGGATGCGGCCGGTGACCTCCAGGTCGAAAGCCGTGATCTCCTCGGTGACGGGGGTGAAGCCGCCGGTGTACGGCGTGCTGCTCATGTGGTTTCCCTCTCGCTCGTCTCGTGTCGTGGTCCGGCCGGGAGCGGCCGCTGGTCAGCGGTGAGGAACGGCGTGAGCACCGAGGTGCGGAGCAGCCGGTAGCGCGCCGACGCGCCGGCCTCCTCGAAGTAGCTCATGATCTCCAGGCTCACGGCGCCGTGGACCGCCATCCACAGCACGTCCGCGATCTCCGTCGCCGTGCCCCCGGCCAGTTCCCCTGTCTCCAGGCACGCCGCCACACCCGCCACAAGCAGTTCGAACGTGTGCTTGGCCGCGTGAACCGCCTCGTCATCCGCCCTGAAGCCGGGCAGGGCTCCCAAGAACATGACGCGGTAGAAATCGGGCTCGGCCAGCGCGTACGCGCGGTAGGCGTCCAGCGCGCCCAGCAGCCAGTCGAGCGGGCCGCTGTCGCGCGGCACCATCAGCAGCCGCTGTTCGAGCCGGGCGAAGCCTTCGAGCCAGAGGGCCTCGCTGATGCCGTCCTTGCCGTCGAAGAGCGTGTAGATGACCTTCGTGGAACAGCCGACCTCGGAGGCGATCCTCCGGACGGTCAATGCCGTCGGCCCTTCGCTGATGAGCAGGTTCCTGGCCGCGCCGAGGACGGCCGTCCTGACGGCGCTCCGCCCTTCGCGCTGGGCCTGCTGGTAGAGAGAGCCCACGGTAACGCCGTTTCTGTTCGGCAACACCGTTACCGCTCTTTATACGCCCGCCCACCCGGCCCGTCAACGAGTCGGCCGGACGGTGACAGGCCCTGGCCGAGGACCGCTGCCCCGAGGCACCCGGCGGTACCAGGCAGCGGACACGTGTACTGATGGCCTAGCCGGGATGCGCGGTCCCCGGCTGCCCGGGCCTGTGGGCGCGGACCCCGGCGGATGTGTTCGCTCTCCGTCGAGGCACGTACGCCATCATTTCGACCACCTTCGAACGGCTGGTCGGCTCGGCCCCCCGTCTGTAGCGTCCTCGACGGCTCAAGACCTGAACGGAAGGAAACACCCGTGAGCAAAAATGTCGTACGCCGCTCTCTGATCGGCCTGTTGACCGCCGGCGGCCTCATTCTGGCGGTCGCCGGCCCGAGCGCGGCACAGCCCGCCGTGCAGCACGCTTCCTCTGTCACGACTCAGGTGAAACAGATACCGGCGTCCCCTGCCGCCGACTGGCAGTGGTACGGCGACTACGACTCCCAATGGGAGTGCCAAGCCATCGGTGGCACGGCGGTCATCTGGTGGGGCTACTCCCAGTACTCCTGCAACTACTTCGACGGATCCGGAAAGTGGCAACTGTACCTCGCCTGACCGGAGAGCACTGAGCCCTGCTCCGGCGGGATGCCGGGGCGGGGCTCTCAACGTGCGTACGGGGCTCGCCAGTTGGCAGCCCGTTCAGGACTCGCGCCGGCGCAGGCGCACCGGTGGCGCGTCGGCCCTACGACAGTCGGCCTCCTCAGCGCATGGTGAGGACGAGTTTGCCCGTGGTGCGGCCCGTCTCCCCCAGTGCGTGTGCCCGGGCGCCTTCGGCGAGGGGGAAGGTGCCGGAGACGTGGGCGCGGAGGCTGCCCCGGTCGACGAGTTCGGCGATGGCGCGCATCCCTGCCTGGTCGTGTTCGACGATCAGGGTGACGGCGCGGATCTGTGCCTTCTCCGCCACGGCCTGGGTGTCCTCGGCGCCCGGCACCAGGGAGACGAGGACGCCGCCGGGGCGGAGCACACTCACGGAACGGGTGGCGGTCTCTCCGCCGAGGGTGTCGAGGACGACGTCGTACGGCTCTTCGGTGTCGGTGAAGTCCTCCGAGCGGTGGTCGACGCAGGTGTCCGTGCCGAGCCCGCGCAGGAAGTCGTGCTTGGAGGCACTCGCCGTCCCGGTGACGTGTGCGCCGCGCTCCTTGGCGATCTGTACGGCGAGATGGCCGACCCCGCCGGCCGCGGCGTGGATCAGGACGCGTTGTCCGGCCCTCAGATTGGCGGTCTCGACGAGTGCCTGCCAGGCGGTGAGCGCGGCCAGCGGGAGAGCGGCCGCCTGTACATGGTCGATCCCGGTGGGCTTGGCGGCGAAGGCACGGGCGGGGCCGGTCACGTACTCGGCGTGGGAGCCGGCCCCGTACGGGTAGGGCAGCATGCCGAACACCTCGTCACCGGGCTCGAAGAGGGTGACGCCTGGTCCGGTCGCCGCCACGGTGCCGGAGACGTCCCAGCCGAGGGTCAGCGGCGGGGGCGGCAGGAAGATGCTCAGGGCACGGTGTTTGAAGTCGGTCGGGTTGAGTCCGGCCGCGTGCACGGCGACGAGGATCTGCCCGGGGCCCGGAGCGGGCCGGGGAAGCTCGGTCAGCCGGAGGACCTCGGGGCCGCCGAGGGCCGTCTGGTGCAGGGCGAGCATCGCGGGGGCGCCGTCCGGGACGGCGGGGTCCGGCGAATCCGGAGCGGCCGCAAGGGCCGCAGGGGCCGGGGAGTTGAGGTTCTCAGGGGTGTCCGTCGAAGTCATACGCCGATCCTGGCCGTACCGTCAGGCCCGGGGCGATGGCAAGAAGGTCATCGTCCGATACATTCCTGCCATGGCCCCCGACCTGTCCGCCCTCCCCTTGTCCGCCGCGTCGTCCCGGGCCCGTGCGCTCGCCGACGAACTGGTCAGCCGGCTGCGCCCGGATCCCAGGCCCGGCGCCCACAAGGTGGTCGTCCTTGCCCTCGACGGCGTGTACCCCTTCGAACTCGGCATCCCCCACCGGGTCCTGGGGTCCGCCGACGGCCGCTACGAGGTGCTGTCCGCAAGCGTGGACGGGCGGCCCGTGCGTACCGACTCGGACCTGACCGTCACCCCCGGGCACGGTCCGGAGGCGCTGGCCGAGGCGGACACCGTGGTCATCCCTCCGTACGCGCTCTCCCCGGCCTCGGCCGTCCCGGACCCGTCGGCCCTCGCCGCCCTGTCCCGCGTCCGCCCCGGCACCCGCCTGGTGTCCATCTGCACCGGCGCCTTCCTCCTGGCGGCCGCCGGTCTCCTGGACGGGCGCCGGGCCACCACCCACTGGGCGCTCACCGACTACTTCCAGGAGCTGTTCCCCCGGGTCGAGTTCGATCCGGGGGTGCTCTTCGTCGACCACGGTGACGTGCTGACCTCCGCGGGGGCGGCGAGCGGTGTCGACGTCTGCCTGCACCTGGTGCGCCAGGACCATGGCAGCGAGGTGGCCAACCAGGTCGCCCGGAGCTGTGTCGTGCCGCCGTTCCGGGACGGCGGGCAGGCGCAGTACATCGAGCGGCCACTGCCGCCGGTGAGCGGAACCGGCACCGGGCCGACCCGCGACTGGGCGCTGCACCGGCTGGACCTGCCCCTGTCGCTGGACGAGTTGGCCGCGCACGCGGCGATGAGCACCCGCACCTTCGCCCGGCGCTTCCGGGAGGAGACCGGGCTGAGCCCCGGCCGCTGGCTGACCCAGCAGCGGCTGCGGCGGGCGCGACACCTGCTGGAGTCCAGCGACCTGCCGGTGGAACGCGTCGCCCACGAGGTCGGCTTCGCCACCGCCACCTCGCTGCGGCGGCACCTGGCGGCGGAGGCGGGCGTCGCCCCGTCGGCGTACCGGCGCACTTTCCGTGCCTCGAGCCCGGCCGGTGGCGACGTCGGGTAATCATGAGGTCCTGAGGGCCGAAGGAGCGGACGTGGTGGCGGGCTTGTCCGACGCCCAACGTTCCGGAAACCGTTCGGCCACGTCGGTCATGAAGACCACCATTGCCCGCGCCCGGCCCGGGCACCACGACGTGACCGATCACAAGGGGCGCCGGCCCCGGCGGGGTGGCAGGTGAGGCGGACCTACGGATGGCTGATGCTCCGCCGCCGCCCGGCCCGCGACTTCGCGACCCTGCCACCTGCTCCGAAGCCATGGTCCAGCCGGCCACGACCGGCCTGATGCCCGCGGCCTCACCGGCGGGAAAGCGACCCCTGAGCGTTGCCGAGGCGAGGAGGAAGCCCCCGTGAGGGTCTCCCCGTCAAGAAGTCACGAAGTCGCCGCCGATGGACTCGGCAAGTGCGGGGCCGAAGAGTGCCGCCGGGGTGAAGGCGCCGGGGCGGCCTTCGCCGGCGTGGAGGCGTCGTGCCACCTCGCTCGCGGCCGCGACGCTGAACTCCATGGCCTCGCCGGCGCGCAGCCAGCACTCGGCGGTGTGGCCGTCGTCCCAGACCGCGTGGGCACGGGCCCAGGTGTGGGCACGGGGCGCGGGCTTCGGCTTGGGCTGGACCGCCGCGAGCCGCTTGACGGCGAAGCGGCGCAGCGGTCCGATCCGCAGGGCCGCGACGATCGCGGGAAGCAGCGCCGCCGCCGCGCCGTGCGGGGCCTCCGCCGATGCCGCCACCACCGTCGCGGCGCCGCTCGCCCGTGCCGCGGCGAGCACATCGACGCTGGGCAGAGCCGCCGTCGTCACCTGGTCGCCGTCAGGAGTCGTCATCTTCTGCGGCTCGGAGCCGATCCGGGGACCGGCCAGGCTCCCGCTGCTGGTCGTGAGCCCTTCGATGATGGTGCGCGCGAACGCCTCACCGAGCGGCCCCGCTCCCTCCGGCACCGCGACCGACGCGATCCCGTCCACCCGGACCCGATGCGGCGCGGGCCTGCCTTCAAGGAGCTTCAGGAGCGCGCTCTCGGTGCCGAGCACGCCGAAGCCCGCGCTGGTGACGAACGTACTGCCCTGTTCCGACGCGCGCTTTTCGGCGTCGAACACGGCCCGCGCGGCCGGGGGTTCGTTGCCGACGTCCGCGTAGTGCGTGCCCGGACCGCACGCGTCGATCACGGCGGGGGCCGTGCGCGTGAAGGGGCCGATCGTGTTGACGACGACGCGCGGGCGCTCGCTGCGGATCGCGTCGAGGGTCTCCTCGAACGAGCCGGCCCTGGTGCGGACAGCCGCGCCGGAACCGGCGTGGGCGGCGGCCAGGCGTTCCAGCGTCGCCGCGGTGCGTCCGAGCACGGTGACCGGGACCCCGGCGGCGGTCAGCTTGGCGGTGATCCCGCTGCCCAACCGCCCGGTCGCTCCGAGCACCCAGACTTCTTCCTTCACGGTGGCCTCCCGAGCCATGATGACATGCAGTGTCATCAGCATTATGACATGCAGTGTCATCACTAAGATGGGCGCATGTCCCGATGGAAGCCGAACGCCCGCGAGCGGCTCGAACGTGCCGCGCTCGACCTGTTCGCCGAGCAGGGCTTCGCCCAGACCACCGTCCCGCAGATCGCCGAGCGCGCCGGCCTGACCACGCGTACGTTCTTCCGCCACTTCGCCGACAAACGGGAGGTGCTGTTCGCGGGTGAGGAGCACATCCCCGAGCGGGTCGCCAGGATCACCGACTTCGGCGCCACGCCCCTGACCCCGATGGCGTTCGTCGAGGACGGGCTCGTCGAGATCGCACAGACCGCCTTCGCCGACCAGTTCGCCCGGCTGCGCGCCGTCCGCGCCGTCATCGCCACCGACCCCGGGCTGAAGGAACGTGAGCTGCGCAAGTTCGCCGACCTCGCCGAGCTGGTCACCGACGCCCTGACCCGCAACGGCTGTCCCCGGGCCGATGCGGAGCTCGTCGCGCACCTGGCGACCACGGTGCTGCGGCTCTCCCTCACCCGCTGGCTGGACCAGGAGGTCCCGGAGCGTTCCCTGCCCGACCTCATCCGGGAGACCACGGCCCGCCTGCGCTCCCTCACGCGCGAGTAGGGGCTCCGGACCCCAGGGCGCCCGCCCCGGCGGCCGATGCCGGGTTCGAGGCCGCGGAGCAGCCGGCGATCAGCGGGCCTCGACAGCACGTCTCATGTGTCCGACGCCCGCTGTCCTGCACCCCCGGTGGCCCTCCTGGCGCACTCCGGGCGCCCTACCATCGAGTCCCCAGGCCGGATCCGTCGCTCCGAGGAGGCCGCGATGTCTCCACCGCACGACGACATGGGCACCGCCTTGCGCCTGCTTCGCCCGCCACGACGGGTGGTGTCACTGGTGCCGTCGCTGACGGAGGCGATCGCCTCCGTCCGTCCGGAGGTCCTCGTCGGGGCGACCCACTGGTGCACCCGTCCCGGCGGCCTCGACGTGGTACGGGTACGGGGCACCAAGAACCCGGACCGTGACGCGGTCACGAGGCTGCGGCCGGACCTCGTGATCGCGAACAAGGAAGAGAACCGCGAGCTGGACGTCCTCCGGTTGCGCGCCGCGGGAATACCGGTGTGGGTGACCGTCGTCGAGACCGTTCCGCAGGCCCTGGACTCGCTCGAGCGGATGTTCACCGAGGCCCTGGGCGCCCCGGTCCCCGACTGGCTCGACGCGGCACGCACGCTCTGGTCGGGACCGCTTCCCGATGTCACCGCCACCGTCGCGGTCCCGGTGTGGCGGGATCCCTGGATGGCGGTCGGCAGGTCCACCTTCACCGGCGACCTGCTGCGCCGGGCGGGTTTCGCCAACGCGTTCGCCGAGCATCCCGACCGCTACCCGCACGTGGCGCTGGAGGAGATCGACCGGCCGGACGTGGATGTCGTACTGCTGCCCGACGAGCCGTACGAGTTCACCGAGAGCGACGGCCCCGAGGCGTTCCACCACGTGCCCACCCATCTGGTGAACGGCCGACTGATCACCTGGTACGGTCCGTCGCTGCTGTCGGCGCACGACATGCTGCGAGAGCTCGCGGCGATGCTGTGAACGCGCGGGCGGGACGCGGCTCGTGCGCCGTCCCCCGCTCCGGTCCGGCCGGTCAGCCCGCCGTGGCGGTCAGGCCGCCGTGAGGGTCACAGGGGCCGGCACACGGCGCGCACGGCTCAGGAGAGCGCTCGGGACGCCGTCAGGAATGTGGTCACGAGTTCCCGCGCCCAGTCCCGGGAGGCGGGCTGTGCGCTGAAGACGGCGCGGTAGTACAGCGGGCCGAGCAGGAAGTCGACGGCGCTCTCCACCTCGGGTGTGTCGCCGCTCCGGGAGCGTTCGCGCTCGATGATGGCGCGGAGTTGCTTGTGGCGGTCCTCGGTGCAGGCGCAGCCGCCCGCCGGCCCGGAGCCGATCGTGGCACGCATCAGCGCGAGCGTGTCCGGGTCGGCGAGGTCGGTGGCGACGTCCTCCATCCACCGCTCCAGGTCACCGGCGAGCGTGCCGGAGTCGGGTACGACGACGTCGTCGCTGAACCGGCTGGTGGCGACGTCGTTCAGCAACTGGGCGGCCGAGCCCCAGCGCCGGTACACGGTGGTGGGGTGCACGCCGGCACGGGCGGCGACGGCGGGGATCGTGAGCGCCTCCGCCGACTGCTCCTCCGCGAGGAGTTCCCCGACGGCGCGGTGGACGGCCGCCCGTACCTTCGCGGAGCGGCCACCGGGACGTACCTGAGCTGAAGCGTCAACCATGCCGGAATTATCGCACTGATCGCTGCGTTAGTGGTAGCGTCCTTAACGCATCGATTACTGCGTTTGGAGAACGTCGTGCCCGGTTCCGCCCTGCCCGAGAGCCAGATTTCCCCGCCCTTCGACACCTCCCCGCCTCCCGGCGCGTCCCCGGCCGGCGACGCCTCCCGCGTCGGCGGCCGCCGACGCGAGCTGGGCCGTCCGGCCGCCTTCGCCGCCCTCGCGGTCGTTTTCGTGCTGTTCTCGGCGGCGTCCAGCGCGCCATCCCCGCTGTACGTCGTCTACCAGCAGCAGTGGCACTTCTCCGCGACCACCCTCACCACGGTGTTCGCGGTCTACGTCATCGGGATGATCGGGGCCCTGCTGGTTCTCGGCGCCCTGTCCGACCATCTCGGCCGCCGCCCGGTACTGCTGTCCGCGCTCGCCCTCGAAGCGGTGTCGATGGTTCTCTTCCTCACCGCGAACGACGTCGCCCTGCTGCTGGCCGCACGGCTGGTCCAGGGCATCGCCACCGGCGCCGCCATGACCACCCTCGGCGCGGCCCTGGCCGACCTCAACCCGTCTCACGCACCGCACCGCGCCGGCGTCATCACGGGCGCGGCCCCCACCCTCGGGCTGGGCCTGGGCGCCCTGGGCTGCGGCTTCCTCGTCCAGTACGGGCCCCACCCCACCCGGCTGGTGTACATAGCGCTGCTGGCCGGGCTGGTCCTGGCCGGTGCCGTACTTCTCGCGCTGCCCGAGACCTCGGTCCGGCGTCCGGGCGCCGCCCGTTCGCTCCAGCCCCGGCTCAGGGTCGCCCCGCATCTGCGGGCCGACCTGCTGGGCCTGGTGCCGATCCTGGTCGCGAGCTGGGCGCTCGGCGGCCTCTACCTCTCGCTCGGACCGTCCGTCGCCCTCAGTCTGTTCGGTCTCTCCAGCCATGTGGTCGGCGGACTGGTGGTCACCCTGCTGACCGCACCCGCCTTCCTCACGGCGCTGCTCCTGCGCGGCTGGCCCGCCCCGCGCACGCTCACCCTCGGCGCGAGCCTGCTGCTGGTCGGCACGGCCGTCGCCCTGATCGGGGTCGAGGAGAACTCCCTGGGCACGGCGGTACTCGGTACCGTGATCGCCGGGGTCGGCTTCGGCGGCTCGGGCCTCGCCGCTTTCGGCACCCTGGCCCGAATCGCCGCCCCGTCCGAACGCGGCGAGCTGCTCTCCGTGGCCTTCGTCATCTCCTACCTGTCCTTCAGCGTGCCCGCGGTGGCCGCCGGAATGGCCGTCACCCACACGGGGCTGCACGACACGTTCGTCGCGTACGCCGTGACGGTCGTCCTGCTCTCCGCCCTCGCCCTGCTCGCCCAGGGGCTCCGCTCCCGCCGCGCCCCCCGCACGGAAACCTGCCCGCAGACGTGACGGACCCGGCCGGGCCGGGCGCGGGGAGAAACCCCGCGCCCGGCCCGGCGGCGATCACCGGCAGTGGCACGACGGCGGCCGGCACCGGCCGGCCGCCGGGACGGCGGTACGGTGACGCCGCGCGAGGGCCGGGCGGTGCCCGGCCCTCGGCGTCAGCCGCCGTCCTCCGCTCCGCCGTGGGCCGCGCCCACCAGGGCTTCCATCAGGTCCACCGCGCTGCCGTCGTGATCGCTGCCGGCGGTGCCGCTGCCGGCCTGGAGGTTCGCCGTGCGGTCGACCTCGAGGATCGAGTCGGCGTGCGAGTTGTCGAGGACGGTGATCAGACCACCCGTTCCGTCCGCCGCGGCCGGGGTCGCCGCACCGCCCAGTACCGCCACCGCCAGGAAGGCCGCCGTACGCAGCCGGGGCGCGGGCCCGCTCACCCGCCCACGCCCGCGCGTTCGGTGCGCCGGTGCGCCATGTTGAGTTCCAGCAGGCTGGTCGCGGCCCGGACGCCGATGCCGCGCTCCGGGTCCACGACGGGCAACCGGCCGTCGGCCCGCCTGAGTTCGGCGAGCGCGCTGTCCATCGCCTCGTGCGCGGCGAACAGGCACGGCGTGCTGTAGATGGCGACGTTCACACCGAGCTTCGACAGTTCGTCCAGCGACAGCCGCGGGGACTTGCCGCCGGCGATCTGGTTGAACAGCAGCGGCTTGTCACCGACCACGTCGCGCACCCGGCCGATCCACTCGACGCTGCGGATCCCGTCGACCAGGATCACGTCCGCGTCGGTGGCCGCGAGAGCCTTGGCGCGGTTCAGGATGTCCGCTTCCTCGGTGGCGTCGGTCCGGGCGACCACGACCATGTCCCGCCGGGTCGCCAGCACCCGCTCCAGCTTGCTGAGGTACTCGTCGAGCGGGAGCACCTGCTTGCCGTCCGCGTGACCGCACCGACGGGGCCGCTTCTGGTCCTCCAGGATCACTCCGGAAGCGCCGATCCGCTCCAGCCGCTCCACCACGTGACAAGCGACCTCCGGGTCGACGTAACCGTCGTCGATGTCCACCAGCAGGTGGTGCGCCGGGAACGCGCCGCGCAGCCGCTCGACGAACGCGATCATGTCCGGCCAGGCGATGAAGCCGATGTCCGGCAGTCCGTAGTACGAGGCCGCGAAGCCGAAGCCGGAGACGAACATCCCGTCGTAGTGCCCGGCCGCGATGGACGCCGAGTACATGTCGTACACACCGATCAGCGGGGTGGTCCCCGGTCCGGCGATCTGCTCGCGCAGTTTCTTTCCGTGACTCATGGCGTGACTCCTCCGGTTGAGGGGGGGTGGGCGCACGAGCGCCCCTCGGCGCGAAGCGCCGCGGAGACCGCGTGCCGCCGGTCCATGGCACGAACGATCCTTTACCTGAACAAAAGGATCTATAGACCTGTGCGAGATACCGCGCTGGGACTCTCTTTACTCACTCCGATGGGGCAACAGCTTCACCGGGGGCTCCCCGGCCCGGGCCTGATGCCGCGGCGGCCGCTCGGCCCGACGCGGCGGTCAGCTGCCGGTGGCCGACTTCCAGGCGTCGATGTAGGACGTCAGGTTCTTCTCGATGTCGTTCCAGTCGGGCGCGAAGATCTCGACGCCGTCCATGAGCTTCGCCAGCGCGACGGCGTTGGCGTCGGTGGCCTTGACGTCCCGGCGGGCCGCGAAGCCGCCGCCGATCTCGCTGACCTGCTCCTGTGCCTTCCGGCTGAGCATGTAGTCGAGGAGTTTCCGGCCGTTCTCGCTGTGCGGGGCCCTGGTGACCAGGCCGGCCGCGTACGGCAGGGCGAAGGTGGTGGGCCTGCCGCCCTCGCGGGCCGGGAACCAGATGCCGAGGTTCGGCATGGTCCTGGACTGGGCGTGGTTCATCTGGACGTCGCCGTTGGCGACGAGGAGTTCGCCCTTGTCCACCTTGGGGGCGAGCTTGCCGGTGGAGGCGGACGGGCCGACGTTGTTGGCCTGGAGCTTCTTCAGGTACTCCATGGCCTGCTTCTCGCCGCCGAAGTCGTGCATGGCCTTGATGAGCACGGCGGTGCCGTCGCCGGCGACACCGGGGGTGGAGTACTGGAGCTTGTTGTCGTACCTGCCGTCGAGCAGGTCCTCCCAGCTGGTGGGGGCCTGCTTCAACTCCTTGGTGTTGTGGACGAAGCCGAAGTAGTTGTTGACGACGGCGGTCCAGGTGCCCGTCGCCGACTTGTCGGCGCCGCCGACCTGGCCGGCGCCCTTCGGAGCGTACTTCTGGAGCAGGCCCTTGGTGTCGGCCTGCTGGATGAAGGGCGGGAGGGTGACGAGGACGTCGGCCTGCGGGTTGCTCTTCTCGCGGGCGGCGCGCTGCACCATCTCGCCGGAGCCGCCCTCGACGTACTCGACCTTGATACCGGTCTCCTTCTGGAAATCCTTGAACACCTGGTCGTACCAGCCGTCGCCGTGCTCGCCCTTGAGTCCGTCGGCGCTGTAGACGGTGACGACGTTCTCGTCGGCGGCGGCGGAGCAGGCGGTCAGGGAGAGGGCGAGGACGGCGAGGGCGGCGATCGGCGTGAGGGCGTTCCTGGGCATGGCGAGGCGAACTCCTTGCGTGGCGGGGGAAAGAGAGAGAACGGGTGATGACCAGTGCGCGTGGTTACCGGTACGAGGCTTTGGTGCGGAGCCTGGAGACGGCCGACAGCACCAGCAGCGTGGCCGTCATCAGGACCACGGCGATCGCGGAGCCGGTGAACAGGGCGCCGCGGTCGGTGGACGCGTAGACGAGGACCGGCAGCGGGGTCCAGTCGGGCGGGTAGAGCATCATCGTGGCGCTCAGCTCGCCCATGGACAGGGCGAAGCAGAGGCCGGCGGCGGCGGTCAGGGACGGCAGCAGCAGCGGGAGGCGGACCCGCAGGAGGACGTACGCCGGGGAGGCGCCGAGCGAGGCCGCGGCCTGTTCGTAGGCCGGGTCGAGCCGGGTGATCGCCGCCGACACGGACTGGTGGGCGAAGGCGGTGACCAGGACGGCATGGGCGGTGATCACGATCCAGCGGGTGCCGTTGAGGAGCAGCGGCGGCCGGGAGAAGGCCACCAGGACGGCGAGGCCGACGACGACCGAGGGGACGGCGACCGGCAGCACGAACAGGGCGTCGAGCACCTTGCGGTGCCGCCGGCGCAGCGCCGCCGCCGCGAGGGCGGCCCAGGTGCCGACCGCCAGCGCGATCAGGCTCGCGGTGACGGCGGTGACCAGGCTGGTGGTGAGGGCCTCCAGTGCCTCGCCGCGGGTGGCGGCCCGGTAGTTGGCGGTGGTGAAGCCGGACGGCAGGACGCTGGACCAGTGGGTGGCGAAGGAGGCGCCGAGGACGACGAGGAGGGGCAGGGCGAACAGGGGCAGGAAGAGGAGGAGGAAGACCGCCCACACGGCCCACCTCGCCCCGCGGCTATGCACCAGCACGGCGGCTCACCATCCGGTAGAGGCCGTAGAGGCCGACGGAGATCAGGACGTTGACGACGGCGACCACGCAGGCGCCCGGGTAGTCGGACTCCAGGATGGCCTTGCCGTAGACGAGCATCGGCAGGGTGGTGACGCCCTTGGCGCCGGTGAAGAGCACGATGCCGAACTCGTTGAGGCACAGGACGAGGACAAGGCTGCCGCCGGCCGCGAGGGCGGGCAGCGCCTCGGGCAGGATGATCCGCCGGACGATGCGGGGCGCGCGGGCGCCCAGCGAAGCGGCCGCCTCCAACTGGCCGGTGTCCAGCTGGGAGAAGGCGGCGAGCAGCGGGCGCATCACGAACGGCGTGAAGTACGTGATCTCGGCGAGCAGGACGCCCCAGGGCGTGGTGAGGAACTGGAAGGGCCCCTCGGCGGCGCCGGTGACGTCCGTCCACAGTCCGTTGGCCATGCCGACCGTGCCGTAGACGAACAGCAGGGCGAGCGTGATCAGGAAGGACGGGAAGGACAGGAAGACGTCGATGAACCGCGACACCGCCCTGGCCCCCGGGTACGGCACGAAGGCGATGACCAGCGCCAGCACGAACCCGAGCACCAGGCATCCGGCCGTGGCGGCCACCGCCAGCCAGACGGTGGTCCACAGCGCCTCGCGGAACGCATCCGAGGCGAGGACGTCGGCGTACGCCTGTACGGAGGTGCCGCCGGTGTCGGGCCGGAAGGACTGCCGGACGACGAGGGCGAGGGGGTAGAGGAAGGCGAGGGCGAGCACGGCGACGGGCGGAAGCGCCCACAGCAGCCGTGCCCCGTAGGCGCGCGGGGCCGTACCCGGTGTGCGGCCGCGGCCGCCCGGGCGCGCGGGGCGCACGACGGCCCGCGGCTCCTCGACGGTCTCAGCCATGGTCCACCCCGGCCGGCAGCAGCACCGCGTCCTCGGACGCGAAGTGCACACTCACACGCTCCCCCAGCACCGGCGGAGTCCTCAGCTCGCGCACGTCGGCCATGACCTGGTGTCCGCCGACCTCGACGTACAGCCGGTGTGTGGACCCGCGCCACTGGATCTCCCGCACCGTCCCGGTGAGCCGGTTGGGCCCGTCACCGAGTCCGACGAGGTGCGGCCGGACGCACAGGGTGGCGGAGGCACCCGGCGCGGCGCCCGCCGTGCCGACCTTGATCTCGGCACCGGCGAAGGCCACTCCCCCGCCCGCCACGATGACGGGCAGCAGGTTCGCGCCGCCCACGAAGGACGCCGTGAACGCGTCGGCCGGCGCCCGGTACAGCTCGCGCGGGGTGCCGCACGCCCGGAGGCGGGCCTTGTCCATCACCGCGATCCGGTCGGCGAGGGTCAGCGCCTCGATCTGGTCGTGGGTGACGTAGAGGATCGACACGTCGGGCAGTTCACGGTGCAGCCGGGCCAGTTCGGCGAGCATGCCCGACCGCAGCTGGGCGTCGAGAGCGGACAGGGGCTCGTCGAGCAGGAGGACGTCCGGCCGGACGGCGAGGGCCCGCGCGAGGGCGACGCGCTGCTGCTGGCCGCCCGACAGCTCGCGCGGGTGACGGCGGGCGTAGGCGGCCATGCCGGTCATCTCCAGGGCCTCGCCGACCCGTTCGCGGATCTCGGCCCTGGGCGTCTTGCGGGCCTTGAGACCGAAGGCGACGTTGTCCTCGACCCGCATGTGCGGGAAGAGGGCGTAACTCTGGACGACCATGCCGATGCCCCGCCGGTGCGGGGGCAGGCCGGTGACGTCCCGCTCGCCGAGGAAGACCCGCCCGGAGGCGGGCCGTACGAACCCGGCGACCGTCCGCAGCGCGGTCGTCTTGCCGGATCCGGACGGCCCGAGCAGCGCCATGACCTCGCCCGGTCCCACGGTGAGGTCGAGGGCGTCCAGGACGACGTTGCCGTCGTAGGCGACGGTGACCGAGTCGAAGCGGATGCCGCTGAGGGTGCTCATCGGCCGGCTGCTCCCCGCAGGAGGGCGGGCAGGTCGGCGACGGAGTCCAGCACGTGGGTCGCGCCCGCCTCGCGGAAGGCGTCGTCGCCGTGGGCCCCGGTGCGCACGCCCGCGACCAGGCCCGCACCGGCGCGTACGCCGCTGAGCACGTCGTACGACGTGTCGCCGACGACGGCGACCTGGGCGAGGGAGTCGGCGGCCCCGGTGCGCAGGAACGCCTCCAGCACCAGGTCCGGATAGGGCCGTCCGCGGCCGCCCGCGTCGGCGGGGCACAGGGTGAGCGGCACCAGGTCGCGCCAGCCGAGCGCGCCGAGGACGGCGTCCTGGGTGACCCGGGCGAAGCCTGTGGTCAGGACCACGGTACGGCCGTCGGCGGTGAGTTCCTCGACGGCCTCACGGGCACCGGGGACCGGGCTGATCAGTCCGGCGTCGACGAGTGCGCCGTACGCCTTCTCGAAGGCGGCGTTGGCGCGCTGGGCGCGGTCCTCGTCGCCGAACAGGTGCCGGAAGACGGAGATCTTGGACTCGCCCATGGTGGCGCGGACGTAGTGGAGCTTCTCGGCGTGCTCGGGGGTGCCGGGCTCTACGCCCAGCTCGCGGGCGGCGGTGTCGAAGGCGCGCTCGACGAGGCCGCCGTCGGCGACGGTGGTGCCGGCCATGTCGAGGACGGCGAGGCGGATGTCGGGGGCTGTCGGGGTGGCGGTCGCAGTGGTCATGGTGGTCACCAGTTCAGTTCGTTCGCGGTGGTCTCGGCTATCGCGGGCGAGCAGGTCATGCCGCGCCCCCCGGGCCCGGTGACCAGCCAGACGCCTTCGCGCACCTGCTGGCGGTGCACGACTCGGCTGGTGTCCGTGCACTGCGCGTACACCCCGGCCCAGCGGCGGCGGATCCTCGGCAGCGGGCGGCCGAGGAGGGACTCGACGACGCCGGTGAGGTGCTCGTAGGGGTCCTCGACGGTGTCGAAGGCGAAAGGGTGCTCGTACTCGTGGGTGTCGCCGATGGTCAGGCCGCCGTCGGCGCGCTGGACCATCAGCAGCTGCATCCGGTGCTCCGCGGCCGTGGCCGGCTGCGGCTGCCGTGCGTTCAGCTCGTCCAGGGCGGGCGAGCGGTACGCGGGGTAGTAGCGGAAACTGTCGGCGTCGGCGACCGAGGTGGTCAGCGGTTCGCCGAGGGGGTCGGTCTGCATCATCTGGAGGCGGACCCTGCGCACGGGCAGGTCAGGTCCGGTCAGCTCGCGCACGAGGCCGCCGAGCCAGGCGCCGGTGGCGAGGACGACGACGTCGCCGGTGTGCACGTCGCCGTGGTCGTCGCGAACGGCCCGCTCGCCGACGACGTCACGGACCTCGCGGCCGGGCAGGAAGGTGTAGTGCGGGGACTTCAGCAGCTCCGCGCGCAGGGCGAGCTGGGCGGTGCGCGGTTCGACGGCGGCGTCGCGCTCGCAGTACAGGGCGGCGTCGAACCCGCCGCGCAGGGCGGGGTTGAGGGCGCGGGCCTCACCGGGGGTGAGGAGCTTGTGGCCGCGGACGGCGGCGTCCGGGCGGGCGACGGCCGCCTCGCCGACGGCGCGTTCCAGGTCGCCGCGCAGCGGGGTCAGCGAGCCGTTCGGGCGGAAGCCGAGCGCCGGGATCCGGCCGCCGATCTCCTCCCACAGCTCCCGGGCCCGCAGCGCGGTCTCCAGTTCCTCGCCGCCCGCGCGGCCGCTCACCCAGATCTGGCCGAAGTTGCGCAGCGAGGCGCCGCGCGCCTCGGTCTCGCGCTCGATCTGTACGACCTCGTGGCCGCGTTCCATTGCGTGCCAGGCGTGCATGGTGCCCACCACGCCGGCTCCGACGACTATCACTCTCACGACGGCAACGCTCCTTGGCATCGGGGAACCGAAGGAATCCGGCCGACAACGAGAGCGTGAACCGGCCATCACGTTTGGGCTAGACCCGTTATCTTACCGTTACATATTTGGCCGGTGAGCGAGGACGTGTCTCAGCCACGCAGGTGGGCGGTGAAGGAGAAACGGTCCCCCCGGTACAGCGTGCGCACCCGCTCCAGCGGGCGGCCCTGCGTGTCGCGGGAGACGCGGTGGATGAGCAGCATGGGCAGAGCCGGCGGGGTGCCGATGAGCAGGGCCTCGCGGGGGGTGGCGAGCACCGTCTCGATGCGTTCGTCGGCGTCACCGAAGGCGATGCCCCGCCCGGCGAGATGGGCGTAGAAGGACGAGTCGGGGTCGAAGGCGGTGTCGAGATCGGGGACGCGCGCCACGGCGACGTAGGTGCTCTCCAGGCCGACCCGCTCCTCGTCCGCGAGCAGCACGCGCTCCAGATGCCAGACGGGCTCCCCGCGTGTGAGGCCGGTCTCGGCGGCGAGCGGGTCGGGGCAGGGAAAGCGGTCCAGGGTCACGAGCGCGCGGCCGGGCGTACGCCCCTGGCGGCGCACGCCCTCGGTGTAGCTGGCCAGCGACAGCGGCTGGGCCAGCTTGGGGCCGGCGACGACGGTGCCGCGCCCCTGCCGGCGCAGCTTGCCCTCCAGCACGAGCTCACGCAGAGCCTGCCGGACCGTCTCGCGGGCGACCTCGTACCGCTCGGAGAGATCGCGCTCGGTGGGGATGACGCCGCCTTCCCCCAGCTCGGCCACGAGACGGTCGATCCGCGCCTTGACGGCGTAGTACTTCGGCACGCGGCCGTGCTCCGGAATCCCGGAGCGAACGGGGGCGCCGGGGGCCTGGTCGTTCGGGTAGTCCACGCAGGGATCCTCCCAGACGCGCGGGTTGGCCATTGGCGGGCCCTCCACACGGCGGCAAAGGACGGGATGACGCGGGGTGCCGCGGGGTGGCGGAAACAGGCCGCCCGGCGGCGGCGCGCGCCAGTGGGGTCAGGCCGGTGGCGGCCGAGGCGCGACCGGCTGCGCGACACGAAGGGACCGCGTTCGGTTCCCCGACCGGGCCGTGAAGGATGCGCGCGCAAACCGTGGCCAGTGCCAGTGCCACCGGTTTCCCTTCGCTCGCCGATGAGTTTCGGTGTGCCGGACGGTCCAAGTCGGCACATCCGACCGAGGGAGGACCCAGTGGGCAACACGCACGCGCATCCGATGGCTCGCATCGCCCGTCGCATGTTCGAACTCCTGGAGCCGATCTGCCTCGTCACCTACTTCGCCGACGAGTGCAACGAGGAACTGGCCGCACTCGGCCACCGCACTTACTGGGACGGCTACTTCGCCAGCCGCGCCGCACCCCTGGGGCGGGTGCCGGCCCGCGTCGTGCACGCGGCCTTCTACAGCTTCGCCGAAGGGGAGGCCGCACGGCACATCCCCAGCGCATGGGAGACGATCCCGCCCGAGGCCTCGGTCGCCGCGCGGGAGCGTGGCAGCGCGGCCTCCCTGCGCCGCATCCTCGGCGACGAGGTGGCCGGCTCTCCCGGCCTGGCGCGCGCCGCGGACCTGGCCACCAAGGCCGCGACCAACGCCCCCGTCGAAGGCCGGGTGATGTACGCCGGCATGCGCGGCCTCGAAGTGCCCTGCGAACCCGTCGCCCGGTTGTGGCATTCCGCCACGATGCTCCGTGAGCACCGCGGCGACGGGCACATCGCCGCTCTCGTCGCCGCGCGCATCGGCGGCACGGAGGCTCACCTGCTCTCCGCCCTGGAACAGGGCATCCATCCCCCGGAGTCGTTCGGACGCGTCCATCACCTGCCGAAAGAGCGCCTGGCCGCGGTCATGGGCGGTATGCGCGAACGGGGACTCATCGACACCGAGGGGCGCTTCACCGACGCCGGCCGCACGACCAAACAGCGCATCGAAACGCTCACCGACGAACTCGCCGCTCCGCCCTACGAGGCCCTGTCCTCCACCGAACTCGACGAACTGATCACGGAACTCGAACCCCTCACCGCGACCCTGGTGGCCGCGGGTTCCCGGTGACACGCGGAACGTGCTGCGGATCGTCGGCGTACGGCCCGGCCAGGGCCGGAAGCCGAGGGGCTGTCAGGTGGTCGAGCCGGTCAGACGAAGGTCCGGGGTGGTGCCCAGGAGATCGGGGTCCGTCCGACCGCCGCATGTCACACGGGCCGGCGTCACGCGGTCGGAGTCCAGCGCTGGGCCGCCGTGCCATTGCAGTCGTAGATCTGCAACTGGGTCCCGTCCGCCGTGGAACTCCCCGGGTCGTCCAGGCAACGACCGGACTGCGGGTTGATCAGCGAGGAGTCCGGGCCCGTCACCCAGCGCTGGGCGCCGGTGCCGTTGCACGTCCAGAGCTGGACCTTGGTCCCGTTCGCGGTCGCGCCGCCGTTCACGTCGAGGCAGCGGCCCAGGGCCCGCAGCGTGCCGCCCGCGCCGGGGACGTACGTCCATCGCTGCGCACCTGTGCCGTTGCAGGCGTAAAGCTGTACGGGCGTGCCGTCGGCGGTGCCGGAGTTCCGCACGTCGGCGCACTTCCCCTCGATGCCCGAGCGGAACGTCACCGTGGCCGTCTGGCCGCCGGAGTCGAGAGCGGACTCGACGAGTGCGGCCGCCGCTCTCATCCCCGCCTCGTTCGGGTGGTAGGTGACACGCCCGGCGGCCGGGCGGTACGACTCCACCCACGGGCTCGCCGCGCACGCGTCGTGCCCGCGGCTCGCGGCAGCCAGGTCGACCAGGGTGGCCCCCGTGGCGCTCGCCGCGGTCGCGGTGGCCTCGGCCAGGCGCGAGGCGATGCTCCGCTCGAACGCCGCCTGGTCATCGGTCAGCGGGACGTTCGCGCACACCCCCGAGGCCGGCAGGAGGGTGAAGTAGTTGACCAGGTAGACGTGTGCCTGTGGTGCGGCGCCGCGGACGGCCTGCACGACGTTCTCGATCCGTCCGGCCAGGGCGGGGAAGGTCTGGTCGATCGCGTTCCGGTCCACCGTGCCGCAGTTGTTGCCGCCGCCGGTCTGACAGGAGTAGGCGTTGATGCTGCCCAGGTAGTTGACATCGTTGCCACCGATGGTGACGGTGACCACGCGGGTCTCCGAGGTCACGGCCCGCACCTGCGGAGGCTGCCCGGACTGACCGGTCGTCAGCACGTTCGCGGTCGTCGCGCCGCTGCACGAGACGTCCGTGAGGTTCGCCCCGGTCTCACGGGCCACGATGCTCGGGTAGTTGACGGCCGAGCGGGCGCATGCCGAGGCACCCTCGCTGCCCTGCGTGGGCGGAATCCCCGGTCCGGCCGCGAAGGAACTGCCCATCGCGACATAGCCGGGACCCGACGCGACGGCCGCCACGTGCGGCTCCGCCTGCGCCGGCGCGGTCGCCGAGGCGGTCGACGCCGTGGCGGCGAGGGCTGCCGCGCAGGCCGCAGCGAGGGCGACGAGTGCACGCACGCGCACCGGTGCGTGGGAACGGCTTGTCGAGTTCGGACCTGCCATCGGCTTCCTCACAGGGGTAGGAGCGGCACAGCAGAAACCCGTCCGGTCGGCGACCCGTCCGGGACGTGGCTGGTCCGGACCTTAGCGGCTGTCAGGACCTCGGCCAAGACCGCGTGCACACCCGGCACGGTCACGTACCAGGGTGCGTGGAACTCCGGCACGGGCTGCGCCGCGCAGTGCTTCCGGGGCGACGACCACCGGAGCGGCAGGGCCGGCAACACCGCGGCCTTCGCGTTCACCGGGGCCGGGACCGCGCCGCTGTCCTCAGTGCGCCAGCAGCATCCGCCGGGCCAGGCGGGTGATCTCCCGGGTCGCCGGTGACAGTACCGAGCCCTGTCTGCGGACCACCGCGATCGTGTCGTAGAGGGGCTCCGCGAAGCCGACGGTGTGGAGGGTGTCGGGGAAGGTGCGGCTGCGGGAGACCGCGCGGGAGACGATCGTGTCGCCGGCTCCCCGGGCCACGATGTGCAGCGCGGATTCGACGTGCTCGACCTCGATGGCCGCGGAGAGGACGACGCCCTCCACCTGGGCGCGTTCGGCGAGCTGGCGGCGGGTGGGGTCCCGCCAGCCGTAGTGGGCGTCGTAGAGGATGAGGTTCGCCTTGGCGAGGTCGGCCATGGTGACGGGCCGTGCCGTGCGCTCGGGGTCGGCGGAGGTGTAGACGACCTCGTCCCGCATGAGGGGAGTGACGTCGAGCCCCTCGGCGTCGATGGGCAGGACGACGAGCCCCGCCTCCAGGTCCCCGGCGGTGACGGCTTCCGCGACCTCGACGGAGTTCAGGCCGACGATCCGCAGCCGCACCCTGGGGTGACGGGCGTGGAAGGTCTCCAGCAGTTCGGACAGGAAGTAGTAGTCGGCGTTGCGCAGCAGGCCGAAGGTGGCGACGCCGCCGTCGAGGGAGGTCAGGGAGCGCAGGGCGCGGTCGGCGCCGTCGGCCGCCTCGGTGGCCTGCTGGGCGTAGGGCAGGAGTTCCTGGCCCGCCGCGGTCAGCACCAGCCGGCGCGGGCCGCGGGTGAACAGGGGCACCCGGTAGTGCTCCTCCATGCGTTTGATCAGCTCCGACACGGAGGGCTGGGTCGTCCGCAGCTCGGCCGCGGCGGCGGAGAACGTGCCCAGCCGTGCGGAGGCGAGGAAGGCCCGCAACTGGTTGAGGGTGATCGCGGCGGCGGCGGAGGGAGGCATGCCGGGATTGTGCCATAGGGCGGCCCTATGGAATGCCGAGGACAATTCGGGGTTGTCCTTGAGAAGGTGCTGCTTCAGGCTCGGATGCATGAAATTGAGCCACCGCTTCACCACCGCCTTCGCCGGCCGATTCACCCTGCTCAAGGCTCCCGAGGTGGACGCTCCCCCGGCCCAGCGCGACCCCGAGGTGATCGAGACCGTCAGCCGGATGCTGTCGGACATCGAGCGCCATGGCATGGACGCGATCCGCCGCTACGCGAGCTCCCTGGACGGCCAGTCCGACGGCCCGGTCGAACTCGGTGCGGCGGAGGTGGCCCGCAGCGGCGACCGGCTGCCGAAGGACCTGCGGGAGGCGATCGAACTCGGTGCCGAGCGCACCCGGCGTTTCGCCGCGCTCCAGCGCGCGCATCTGACGGACTTCGAGGAGGAGATCGCCCCCGGGCTGCTGGTCGGGCAGCGCTACGTTCCGGTCGGTGCGGTCGGCGCGTATCTGCCGGCCGGGCGCTTCCCGCTCACGGCCAGCGCGTTCATGACCGTGGGCGTCGCCAAGGTGGCGGGCGTCCCGACGGTGGTGGGATGCACGCCCCCGCAGCCGGACGGCCGCGCCAACGACGCCGTCACCTACGCCGCGCACCTGTCCGGGATCGACCACCTCTACGTCCTGGGAGGCGTGCAGGCGCTGGCCGCCATGGCGTTCGGCCTGCTGGGCCGGCCACCCGTCGACATGATCGTCGGCGCGGGCAACGCCTATGTCGCCGAGGCCAAGCGCCAGCTGTTCGGCACGGTCGCCATCGACCTGCTCGCGGGCCCCTCCGAGGTCGCCGTGCTCGCGGACGGGACGGCCGACGCCGAGGCCGTCGCCGCGGACCTGCTCGGTCAGGCCGAGCACGGGCCGACGTCCCCGGCCGCCCTCGTCACCACCTCCGAACGGCTGGGGCGGGATGTCGTCGCCGCGGTCGAACGACAGCTGACGACCCTGTCCACGCGGGACATCTGCGGCCCCGCCTGGCGCGACTACGGCTCGGTCGTCCTGGTCGGCAGCCGGGAGGACGCGGTGGCGGTCATGGACGAGTTCGCCCCCGAGCATCTGGAGGTGCACACGGGCGAGGACGACTGGTACCACGACGCGCTGCACAACTACGGTTCCCTCTTCCTCGGTCACTGGAGCACGGTGGCCTACTCGGACAAGGGCATGGCCGGCACGAACCACACCCTGCCGACCGCGGGCGGTGCCAGGCACAGCGCCGGGCTGTCCGTCTCGCGCTACCTCAAGCCGCTCACCTACCAGCGCGTCGCCCGGGAGGCGACCCCGCTCCTCGCCGAGGCCGTGGAGGTCATCTCCGCGAGCGAGGGCATGTCCGCCCACGAGGCCACGGCCACCCTGCGGCTGCGCACCTACCAGGGCTGACCCCGGGCCTCTCCCGCGGCCCGTACCGTCCCGGCCCACGCGCCCTCGCCTCCCCGGGACGGTCCGGCCCGCGCGGCTCCGCCCCCCTCTCCCTCACCTCCCGACCCAGCCACCCCGTACAGAGAACCGGTGCACCATGAAATCCGTACGCCGTGAAGGGGCGGGCCCGCCCCGGCTCGCCCCGGTCGCCGCCGCGGTCACCGCGCTGGCCGCCCTGCTGGCCTGCGCCGGATGCAGCCCGCCCGGGGCGGGCAAGAGCCCCGCCGGCGCGAACCAGCCCGCCGTCACCGACCCCGTGACCCCCGCACAGGTCGCGGAGCTCGGCGAGGTCACCCTGCGGATGTGGGCGGACCAGGCGGAGAAGCCCCTGATGAAGTCCGTGGTGCCGGCCTTCGAGAAGCGGTATCCGAACGTCAGGGTCGACCTCACCTATAAGAGCTTCGACGACCTCGTCGCCACCGTCGTCAACGCCGCCTCCGGCACCAACCCGCCCGACCTCTTCCAGGGCAACATCGGCTACGCGGTCGACGGGGCGCTGGTCAAGGCCAAACTGGTCCGGCCGCTGGACGACGTGGCGGCCGCCTACGGCTGGATCACCGGCACCGGCGCCAGCACCCTGGCCCCCGCCCGCTGGAACGGCTCGGGTACCGCGTTCGGCAACGGCAATCTCTACGGCATGTCGCCCATCAGCGAGGTCCAGGGCATCTACTACAACAAGGCCCAGCTCGAGGAAGTCGGCCTGCGGCCGCCGCGGTCCCTCGCCGATCTGGAGAAGGACCTGCCGCTCGTCAAGAAGGCCGGCAAGCAGCCGATCATGCTGGGCAACAGCGACCAGTACGCCGCCACCCACATCTTCTCCGACCTCGCCGCCACCGAGCAGTCACCGGCCTCGATCCGGGACTGGATCGGCGGCAAGGCGGACACCACCTTCGTCACCCCGGGCAACGCGAAGGCGGCCGGGACGATGGCCGACTGGGCGAAGAAGGGCTACTTCGGCTCCGGCTACGACGGCCTGAGCAACGAGGACGCCGTCTCCCGCTTCGCCAAGGGCTCGGGCGTCTTCTTCGTCGGCGGCTCCTGGAACGGCGCCACACTCGACCCCGGGAAGTTCGGCTTCGGTGCCCTGACCACCGGGGGCGCCGGAGCGACCGCCTCCCCCTGGCACATCTCCGCCTCCTCGAAGGTCACCCCCGCCGCGGTCGCCTTCCTCGCCGCCCTGCACACCCCGCGAACCGGCCAGGAGATCCTCGACACCGGCCGGCTTCCCGTCGTCACCGACGGCGTGAAGGGCGGCAACAGCCTCCAGAGCCAGACCCTCGACGCGCTCAAGCGCACCATCGCCGCCGGAACCCAGATCGGCTACTACGACTGGACCGCCACCGACATGCTCAACGTCATGGGCGGCAAGCTCCAGGAGGTCATGTCCGGCCGCACGAGCGGCGCGGAGTTCCTGAAAGCGGTCCAGGCCTCCTGGCGGACGGCGAGGCAGAAGCGATGAGCACCGCGGCCCCCACCACCGGGCGCTCCACCGCGACCTCCGCGCCGTCGGCCACCGGCGGCCGGCGCCGCCGCCCCTCCCCCGTCGCCCGGCTGTCCTCCCTCTCCTGGACCTCACTGCTGTACGTCGCCCCGGCCCTGGCCTTCTTCGGCGTCTTCGTGCTCTACCCGATCGGCATCTCCGTCTGGTACTCGTTCTACGCCTACGACGGTCTGACCGTGGGCACGCCCGTCGGCTGGGGCAACTACACGGCCGTCTTCACCGACGGCCGGCTGCGCGCCGCACTGCTGCACTCCCTGGTCCTGCTGTTCTTCTACTCCGCGCTGCCGGTCTGCGTCGGCCTGCTGCTGGCCGGGGCGATGTCCCGGATCCGGGTGTACGGGCTGACGGTGTTCCGTGCGGTGCTGTTCCTGCCGCAGATCCTGTCCAGCGTCGTCGTCGCCGTCGCCTGGCGGAACCTGCTCGCCTCGGACGGCCCCGTCAACGCGGTGCTCCGGGCCATGGGACTGGGCCGGTTCGCCACCAGCTGGCTGGGCGACTTCAGCACCGCCCTGCCGTCGATCGGACTGATCGGCACCTGGGTGGAGTACGGGCTGTGCATGGTGCTCTTCCTCAGCGGCATCGTCACCATCGACCGCTCCACCTACGAGGCCGCCCGTCTCGACGGCGCCGGGCCGGTGCGGGAGTTCTTCGCGATCACCCTGCCCGCCCTGCGCCCGCAGATCTCGATCGCGCTGGTCCTCACCATCACCTTCGCGCTGCGCAACTTCGACCTGATCTGGAACACCACCCGGGGCGGCCCCGGCACCAGCACGACCGTGCCCAGCCTGTACGTCTACCAGGACGCGTTCCAGAACCGCATGCTCGGCCGGGCCTCCGCCCTGGCCATCGTGCTGACCCTGGTCATCCTCCTCGTCGTGGTGGTCGTCCAGCTGGCGCTGCGCGAACGCGAGGGCCCGCGCCGCCGGTTCGCCGGGCCGCGCACACCGGACAGGAAGGTGCAGTCGTCATGAGGATCGCCCGCGGCGAGAGCGTCGCCACCCACGCGCTGCTCGTCCTCGCCGCCGCCGTCGCCGTCTTCCCCCTGGCCTCGATCGTCGTCTCGTCCCTGCACGGGGTGGCCGGCTCCTCCGGCGGATGGACGTTCGCCGGCTACTCCACGGCCTGGACGCAGGGCCGGTTCGGCTCCGCCCTGCTGTCGAGCGCGCTGGTGTCGGTCACCGTCGTGGTGGTCACCGTCGTCCTGGCCGCCCTGGCCGGCTACGCGCTCGCCACCATGCGGGTGCCCGGCGGCAAGGTCATCGTGGGACTGCTGCTGCTGGGGCTGGTCCTGCCCTACGAGGTGACCGTACTGCCGCTGTACGAGCTGCTCACCGGATGGCATCTCATCGACACCTACTGGGCACTGATCCTGCCGCAGATCGCGCTGTCGGTGCCGCTGGGCGTGCTGTGGATGCGGTCGTTCTTCGCCTCCGTCCCGGTGGAGCTGCTGGAGGCGGCGCGCATCGACGGCACGAGCCGTTTGCAGAGCCTGCGCCTGGTCGTCCTGCCCATCGCCGGTCCCGCGATCACCACTCTGGGCACCGTGCTGTTCCTGTTCACCTGGAACGAGTTCCTCCTCGCGCTCATCCTCGTCCCGGACAACCCCTCGGTGCAGACCGTGCCGCTGGCGCTGTCCTTCTTCTCCGGGGCCGCCCGTTCCAGTGACCCGGCCGTGACCGCGGCCGCCGCCGTCCTGGTCGCCCTGCCGGTGCTGCTGGCCTATGTCTTCCTCCAGCGGCGCCTGATCAGCGGCCTCACCGAAGGAGCCGTCAAATGACCGCGCCCGCCCCGGTCCCGGACAGTGGCGTCGCCCGTGTGGTGTGCGAACAACTCGCGCCGCGGGTCGGCGAGCTCGCCCACAACAAGGAACTGGCCCTCGACGCCGTCCGGCGCGCCCGCTCCGAGCGGGCCGACATCGTCGTCCTGCCCGAACTCACCACGTCCGGCTATGTGTTCGCCGACGCGGACGAGGCGCGGCGCACCGCGATCACCCCTGGCGACGCCTTCTTCACCGACCTCACCCGCCTGCTGGCCGGCACCCGTACCGTCGTGGTGCTCGGCTTCTGCGAGGACGGCGGCCACGCGCTGTACAACAGCGCCGCCGTCGTCGACGCCGACGGCGTACGCGCCGTGTACCGCAAGACCCATCTCTGGGACCGCGAGACGCTGTTCTTCACCCCCGGTGAACGGATGGCTCCGGTCGTCACCACACCGCACGGCCGCATCGGTGTGCTGATCTGCTACGACCTGGAGTTCCCGGAGATGCCCCGCCGGCTGGCCACGGCGGGGGCCGACCTGATCGCCGTACCGACCAACTGGCCCCTGGAGGAGCACCCGGCCGGCGAACGCCCCGCCGAGATCGTCCAGGCCCAGGCCGCCGCACGCGCCAACGGCGTCTACATCGCCTGCGCGGACCGCGGCGGCACCGAGCGCGGGCAGGCCTGGACACAGGGGACGGCCGTCGTCAACCAGTACGGCTGGCTCACCGCCACCGCCACCGCGGCGACACGGCACCGGGCCGTCACCGATGTCTTCCTCCACCTCTCCCGGGACAAGTCCCTCTCCCCGCACAACGACCTGCTCCGCGACCGCCGCACCGACCTCTACGCCCAGGAGAGCCCCCAGCTATGACGTCAGCCGACACCACGCCCGCGCCGTCGCCCGCCTCCTCCGCCGCGGACGACGCCTGGTGGCGCACCGCCGTCATCTACCAGATCTACCCGCGCTCCTTCGCCGACAGCGACGGCGACGGCACGGGCGACCTGCCCGGCATCACCGCCCGCCTGGACCATCTGGCCGGTCTCGGCGTCGACGCCCTCTGGCTCTCGCCGTTCTATCCCTCCCCGCAGGTCGACGGCGGCTACGACGTCGCCGACTACCGTGACGTCGACCCGCGCTACGGCACCCTCCACGACTTCGACGCCCTGCTGGCCCGCGCCCACGCGGTGGGCATCCGCGTCGTCGTCGACCTCGTCCCGAACCACTGCTCCGCACAACACCCCTCTTTTCAGGCGGCGTTGGGCGCGCCGCCCGGCAGCGCGGAACGGGCCCTGTTCCACTTCCGCGACGGCCGCGGCCCCGACGGAAGCCTGCCGCCCAACGACTGGACGTCGATGTTCGAGGGCCCCGCCTGGACCCGCGTCACCGAGGCCGACGGCAGCCCCGGGCAGTGGTACCTCCATCTGTTCGACCCCGGCCAGCCCGACTGGAACTGGGACAGTCCCGCCGTGCGCGAGGACTTCGAGACCACGCTGAGGTTCTGGCTCGACCGCGGCGTCGACGGCTTCCGCGTCGACGTCTGCGACGCCCTCGTCAAGGCCCCCGGCCTGCCCGACTGGCCGCATCCCGTCCACGGGGTCGTCGAACCGGTCGACGGCGTGATGCCGCCCATGTGGGACCAGGACGGCATCCACGACATCTTCCGCTCCTGGCGCCGGCTGCTGGACGGCTACGACGGCCACCGCATCCTGTGCGCCGAGGCCTGGCTGCCCCCCGAGCGCGCCGCCCGCATCATCCGCGCCGACGAGATGCACCAGGCCTTCAACTTCCGCTTCCTGGAGACCCCGTGGCGGCCGGCCGACCTGCGCCGCGTCATCGACGAGTCGCTGGCCGCCAACGACGCCGTGGGCGCTCCCACCACCTGGGTCCTGTCCAACCACGACGTGATGCGCCACGCCAGCCGCTTCGGCTACGACGGCCCCGTCGCCCTGGAACACGGCGTCGGCGCCGACGACCCCCAGCCCGACCGCGCGCTGGGCCTGCGCCGCGCCCGCGCCGCGACCGCGCTCATGCTCGCCCTGCCCGGCTCCGCCTATCTCTACCAGGGGGAGGAACTGGGCCTCCCCGAGGTCACCGACCTGCCCGACGCCGCCCGTCAGGATCCCGTCTGGGAGCGCTCCGGCCACCGCATCCGCGGCCGCGACGGCTGCCGGGTCCCCCTGCCCTGGACCGCGGGCGACACCGCGATGGGCTTCAGCAGCACCCCCGGCACCTGGCTGCCTCAGCCGTCCTACTTCGCCTCCTTCGCGGCCGACACCCAGCGCGACGATCCCGACTCGACCCTCAGCCTCTACCGCCTTCTGCTGTCACTGCGCCGCCGGTACGGGCTGGGCGCGGGCGAGCTGCGCTGGCTGCCGTCCCCGCCCGGGCTGCTGTACTTCGCCAACGGCCCCGTCGAGGTCCTGGCCAACCTCACCACCGAGCCGGTCCCCCTTCCGCCCGGGGCCCGGGTACTGGCCGCCTCGACGGCGGTGGACGGCCGGCTGCCGGCCGAGGGGACGGTCTGGTTCGTCAGGGAGTAGCGGGAGGAGGGGGCACGGTGCCCGGCGCGGCGCCGGGCACCGTCCTTCGGCCCCGGTCCGACGACAGGCCCCGGCCGCGGTCCGGCGCGTCGTGGCGCAATCGGGAGCCCGCCGTCCTGGCCGCCCGGCTTCTCCTGCTCCACGAGGGCGCCCTCGCGACACGACTGCTCCCGCTCGACGACGTCTCCCTGAGCGCGGACCTGGCACGAGCCCTGGTACGGGCGAGTGCGCCGCCTCGGCACGGGTGACCGACGCCTCGGCCACGGGATTCAGGAGGGATCGAACAGGGCTGCCACGCTCCGCGGTGCCTCCGGGCCGAAGAAGAGCCGCATGTTGCGGGCCGAGCGGTCGGCGGCGCCGCCCCCGCGCGGGAACAGCCGTTCCTCGTAGGCGCTGAGCGCGGACTCGACATCGGGTTGCTCCGCCAACGCGCCCGCCAGGTCCGCGCCGTCGTACATGGCGAGGTTCGCGCCCTCGCCGGCAAAGGGCGACATCAGATGCGCGGCATCGCCGAGGAGCGTCACACCCGGCACCCTGCCCCATCGGAGGCCGACCGGAAGGGCATGGATGGGGCGGAGCCACGGTTCCGCCTGGCTCCGGGTCACGAAGGCGGTGAGCGACGGCGACCAGCCGTCGAACTCGGCGGCCACGTGGTGGAGACCTGCGGAGCGGTCGCCGAAGTCGATCGACCGCACCCACGCCTCGGGCTTGTTCAGTGCGACGTATCCGCGCACCTGCCCGTCGGCGTAGCGATGGGCGATGATGCCCTTGCCCGGCGCGACCGCCATCAGCGTGCCGCTGCCGATCGAGGCCAGGCTCGCCCGGCCGTCCTGGCTGCCCTGCGCGTCCTGGGCTTCCTGGCCGTCCTGGGCGTCCTGGGCGTCCTGGGGCGAGGGCGATCTCGATGAAACAGGTTCCGCTGTACAGGGGCTCGGCCTCGGTGAGCAGCGGACGCACCTTCGACCATGCGCCGTCCGCGCCGACGACGAGGCCGGCGTGTGCGCCGGAGCCATCGGCGAAGGCGAGGTCGTAGCCGCCCTCCGCACCGCGCCGGACCGAGGTGAGCTTGTGCCCCCACCTGATCGTCCCGGGCGTCAGTGAGTCGATGAGCAGGCGCCTGAGTGCGCCGCGGTCCACCTCCGGTCGGGCCGTACCGGAGTCCCCCGGCAGGTCGAGCAGGACCGTGCCGTGGCGGTCGACCACGCGCTTGGCGTCCTCGCCCGGGCGGACCAGGGCGAGGAACTCCTCGTACAGCCCGGCCGCGCGAAGCGCGACCTGTCCGGTGTCCTCGTGGATGTCGAGCAGGCCGCCCTGGGTGCGGGTCGTTCCGGAGGGTTCGGCCTCGTGGATCGTCGTGGCGACGCCGTGGGTCTGAAGCACCCGGGCGAGCGTCAGCCCGCCCAGTCCCGCTCCGACGATGGCGATGTCGGTGCCGGTCACGGTCCCGGTATCGATGGTCTTCCGCATGCGGTGCGCTCCTCTGTCGCGCCGGCACGCGCCGGCGGTGGTCGGCGCCGGGAGCGGACGGGTTGTCCGGCCTCGGCAAGGAGACGCTCACCGAGCAGAACCATCTGCGTCGATGTACGAGCGATGTCCGGGGCGCACCCGCGGTACATCGTTTTTCGCGACCTCGTGACTATAGCCCGGCGCCGCCGTGACCGGCGACGGCGACGGCGACGGCGACGGCGACGGCGACGGCGACGGCGACGGCGACGGCCGAGGGGATCGCTCAGGCCCGGGGCTCCAGCACCTCCAGCGTTCCGGTCTCCGTGTCGTAGCTCCGCAGGAGCGTGAGGCGGGCGGACAGCGGTGGCGCGGGCAGCAGTTCGGGGACGCGGCGGCCGGCGAAGGCACCCGCCCGGCGGGTACGGCCGAGGGTGATGTGCGGGCTCCAGCGCCCGGGCTGGTGGAACGGGTTGAGTGCGTCGGGCGGGCTGTCGGAGACCACCGCGTCCCACACCCTGCGGTGCAGGCCGGCCAGCGCGGCGTCGAGCTCCAGCGACCAGGCCAGCACCGAGGTGGGCCGCTCGAAGCGGACCACACCGTCGAACCACACCGGCAGCGGCAGACAGGCGGCCACCTCCGCGAGTTCCCAGCGAATCGGGGCGGTCAGCTCGGGGCAGGCGGCCAGGGTGAGGTGCGGGCTGTTGGTCGGTGAGGGGTGGCGCGCCTGGCTCGGCAGGCCCGCGTCCGCCAGCCGTCGCCATGCCTCCCGGACCGTCGAGTCCGCCGCCTCGTCCAACAACAGCTCGACCGTGCGCACCGCCCCACCCTAACGGCCGCGTGACCACGCGGTTCGATGACGCCCCTCCTCCTTCACCGGAGCAGCAGGTTGCGGCGCGGGCAGGAGCACGGCCCGCAGGGCGGGGCCCATCCGTCGGACTACCGCCTCGCGCTCCGCCTACGCCTCCGCCTCCGCCCCCGCCTCCGCCTCCGCCTCCGCCGGCACCGTGACCCGCAGATTCCGCTTCGCCTCAACCCGGGCCCGCCCGCCGTCGTCCCCTCCTACAAGGCCTCGGCCACCTGTCCCACTCCCAGTCCAAGGAGACCCACCCCGTGAAGAGCCGCCTCATGGACCGCCTCCTCCTGCCTGCCCGGGTACACGCCGTCGAGCAGCGGGGACCGCGCCTGCGCCGGGTGACCCTCACCGGCCCCGCGCTGGCCGGTCTCACCTGGCAGCCGGGCCAGCACGTACGCCTCCAGGTCGCGGCCGCGTCGGCTGCCGTCGACTGGCTCGTGGGCACCCTGCGCACCTACTCCGTGTGGGACTACCGCGACCAGTCCATGGAGCTGATCGTGTTCGACCACGGTGACGGGCCGGGCGCCCAGTGGGCCCGCACCGCCCGGCCGGGCGACGAGCTGATGCTGCTCAAGCCGCAGGGCACCTTCGTCCCGGACGACACGGCCGCCTACCACCTCTTCGCCGGGGAGGAGACCGCGCAGGTCTCCTACGGCCCCATGCTGCGCGCGCTGCCGGACGACGCCATGGTCTTCGCCCGGCTCGAGGTCGACACCGACGCGGAACGCGTCGACATGGTCCCTGATGACCGGCCCGGCACGCCCGCCCACTGGGATCTCGCCTGGAGCTACCGCGACGGCGGCTCCGCCGCCTCCTCGCAGTCGCTGGTCGAGGCCGTCCGCGGCCTGGCCCTGCCGGACGAGCCCGGCGTGGCGTACCTGGCGGGCGAGGCCCGGACGATCCAGCTCGTCCGCCGCCACCTCGTCGAGGAGCGCGGATGGCCACGGCGCAGCATCCGCACCAAGCCGTTCTGGACACCCGGCCGCAAGGGTCTCGACTGACCGGCCCCTGACGCTACGCACGGCGCCGGACGTCGGACCCCGCCCGACCCGGCGCCGGGTCCGGGTCCAGGTCCAGGTCCAGGTCCAGGTCCAGCATCATGTCGAGCGACAGGGAGCCGTCCGCCCCGGTGAAGGAGCCGACCGGCCGGAAGCCGTTCTTCTCGTAGTAACGAATGGCGCGAGCATTGTCGGCGCGCACGCCGCCCCACAGGATGATCCTCGACCTGCCCAGCAGCCGTGCGATCTCCGTGACATACGGGAAGACGAGCGTGCCGACACCCCGGTGCTGATAGTCGTCGGCCAGAGTGGGGCCGAAGCGGCAGTCGGTCGCCTCGGTGAGACGGACGCCCGCGTCCTGGTAGCGCGCCATGTCCCCCGGGGTGAGGGCGAGACTGTATTCGAGATTCGAGAAGCCTCGACAGCCTCGCGCACCCGGCCCCCCCGGTTCCGGCTACTCGAAGAACTTCAGACTCCAGCCGGTGTCGGTGGACGCGCCGGGTACGTTGGCGCGGCGGTACGTGGTGTTGCCCCACCAGGTGAACGAACCCGTGTACCAGTACCGGTTCTCCCAGGTGTAGGGCGTCCCCTTCGGCACGGCGTGGAACATGAGGGGGAACGTGGGCCCGGCGGGCGGGCTGGTGGCGATGTCGCCGTCGAGGAGTACGAAGGTGTGGTGGCCGGGGCCGTTGACGTACAGCGTCGGGTCCCAGCCGGACATCATGGTCGCGCGGTTGGAGCCGAACAGGCAGCCGTTGGACTTGTACCAGTCCCACACGTAGGTCGGGTCGCCGCCGGCCCGCAGCCTCAGATCGGCGAGGCAGTACTGCTCGCTCCAGCTTCCGTTGGCCGAATACACGAGGTGCAGCTGCCCGTTGGGGTCCCTGATGGGTTCGGGTCCCTCGTTGATGTACGGGTTGCCGACCACTCGCTCCCAGGGCTCACGAGGCTGCGAGATGATGTACCGCGCGCCGGTCGGCGTGCTCGGGTCGCTCATCCGCGCGAGGTAGAGGTTCTGTTCGACGTTGGTGTCGCCGGCCCAGCCCGACCAGACGAACCAGCGCTGCCCGTTGAAGGTGAACAGGCTTCCGTCGACGGCCCATTTGTCGTCCGGCAGCGCCAGTTTCGTCTCGGCCGTGTAGCCGCTGTCCGGGGTGGCGGAGCTGATCACGTACATCCGGTGGGCGGCACCGCGGCCGGCCGAGAAGTAGACGTAGTAGCGTCCGCCGTCCCGCACGATCTCCGGGGCCCACACCTCGCCGAGCCCGCGGCTGTCCGACCAGATCTGACGGGCCGGGGCCGAGGCGAGGCCCGCTGTGGAGGAGGCCTGCCGTACGGCGATGCCCCCGCCGGTCGACTGCACTCCGACGTAGGTGCCGCCCACGCGCAGGACGCTCGGGTCGGCGGCCCGCAGACTCGTCTGGTCCGCGCGGGCGGGCTGCGCCGCCGACAGTGACATGACGACGGTGAGCATTCCGGACAGTGCGCAGACGGCGACGCCGGAGAGAAAGCGGGAAAGCCTCATGGTCCCGTCCCATGGTCGTCCTCCCGTTGTCGATGCCGCGCCGGCGTACGTGCGCCGGGGTGGGGGCGGCATCCGGCCGGGGATCGCGGGGGAGGAAGCGGTGGGGACGACTCCGGCCGCCGGTCTTCTCTTCCGGCTTCCGCGCCGGGAGTTGCCTCAAGGGATTTACATCGATGAAAGGTTCTTCACAGGTCACAGGATCGTGGCGAGTCGCGGACATGTCAATATGCGGGGAGGGTCGAGACCCCAGGCACGGCGCGTCGCGACCTCGCCCGTCGCCCGGGGACGGCAGTTGCAAGAATGGGGGCGTGTCGGACGAGGTCGAGGTCAGCGCCCCCCGCAAGCGCAACCGCCGGGGAGAGGGCGAGCGGCTGCGCGGGGAGATCCTCGCCGCGGCCAGTCGGTTGCTGTCCGAACTCGGCGGGGAGGACGGGCTGACCATCCGCGGTGTCGCCCGCGCCGCCGGGATCGCGCCGGCCAGCATCTACCAGCACTTCACCGACCGTGCCGCGCTCGTCGCGGGCCTGACCGCGCACGAGTTCGTCCGGCTGCGCGTCGCGATGGAGACGGCCGAGGGCCTCATGGACCCGGACGACGCCGTGCGGCGCGTGCGGGCGATGATGCACGCCGCCTGCCGGTTCGCGGTGGACAACCCGGGTCACTACCGGCTGATGACGGCCGGCGGTCCCCCGCGGACCGCGCCCGGCGTCCGCCCGGCCGGGCCGCTGCACGACGTGATCGACCTGCTCGTCGCCGGCTTCGCGCGCTGCGCCGAAGCGGGGGTACCGCTCCGGGTGTCGGCCGAGCGAGCCGCGGTCATCGCGTTCGTCGGCGCGCACGGTCGCGTCGCCCTCTTCCAGCAGTCCGCCGAGCACAACGACGCGGACTCCGTACAGGCGTTCGTCGACGAATTCGTTTCCCTCCTTTTCGCCTGATTTCCCGCACCTTTCCACCCTTCCCCTCACCGCCACCTCTCCCCCGGCGACGGCGACCGCTGCCCCCGGAGTGGACAAGCAGCTCCAAGATTCCTAACGTGTGTTCGGTAAGTTTCCGAACGATCGTTTGGCAATGAGGGGTGCAACGCATGTTCCACCTGGATCACCTCTCCCTCGCCGTCCGCGACCTGGACGGCGGCGTCCGGCGCGTCCACGAGGAGACCGGACTCGCCCACTACGAGGGTGGCGTCTTCGCCGCCGGCATCGCGAACACGATCTTCCCGCTGGGCGGAGACGTCTATCTGGAGGTCGAGGCCGCGACGGGACCCGCCAGGGAGCCGGACACGGCGGCCGCGTGGTTCGACGGGCTCCTCGCGGACGGCAGCGACCGATGGCTGTTCTGGTGCCTGCGCGCCGACACCCTTGAAGAGATGCACGCGGTCGCGGAGCGGCTCGGCGGCGAGGTGGCGCGGGTCCCCGGGCGCGTCCAGCCCGACGGCACCCAGCGCATCATCACCACCGCACCGGGCCCCGGCCGGGCGTTCGACACGTGCTGGCGCCGGGGGCTGCCGAACTGGTTCTACCACGAGGACCCGGCCACCAACCCGGACCGCGGGGCGGTCGGGCCCGGTGAGCGCGGGGCCGCCGTGACCCGGCTGGAGATCGGCGCCGACCCCGGGGAGCTGCGGGACCACATCGGTGCGGAGACGTTCGGCCGGCTGCCGCTGGAGGTCGTGCCGGGCAGGCCGGGCGTGCACGCGCTGACGGTACGCACCGCGTCCGGGCGCGAGGTCACGCTGCGCCGGGACCCTGCCGAGCTGTAGGCCTCGCCCCCTCCCCCGCCGTCTCGTCGACAGCGTGACGCGAGCCGCCGCGCCCGCACCGCACCCGTTCCCTCACCTCACGCCCGACCCGAACCGCCGCTTGTACTCCGACGGCGTGAGGCCGGTCCCACGACGCATCAGCCGACGCAGATTGGCGGCGCTGCCCAGCCCGCTGCGCCGTGCGACCACCTCGACGCGGCACTCGCCCCGCTCGATCAGCCGGCACGCCAGAGCGAGCCGCTCCCCCGTGAGCCAGGCCAGCGGCGTCGTGCCCAGTTGCGCCTGGAAGCGGCGGTGCAGTGTCGCCGGGCTGACCGCCGCCCGGGCCGCGAGGCCGGTCACGGTGAGCGGTGTGTCCAGCCGTTCCTGGGCCCAGGCCAGGACGGGCGCCAGCGACTCGTCCGGCAGGTCGGGCACCGGGCGCTCCACGAACTGCCGCTGCCCGCCGTCCCGGTGGGCCGCGAACACCATGCGCCGGCTCACGAAGTTGGCGATCTCCGCACCGTGGTCGCGGCGGACCACATGCAGCCCGAGATCGAGTGCGGCCGCGCTGCCGGCGGCGGTCAGGATGTCGCCGTCGTCGACGAACAGGACGTCCGCTTCGAGCCGGACGCTGGGGAAGCGAGCGCGGAAGGCGGCCGCCCACTGCCAGTGCGCGGTGGCCCGGCGCCCGTCGAGAACCCCGGCCTCGGCCAGGGTGAAGGCGCCGCTGCAAAAACCGACCAGGCGCGCACCGCGTGCGTGGGCCCGCCGGACGGCGTCGAGCACGGCGGGACGCCGGGGGACCTCGATGTCCGGCCGGTTGGGGACGATCAGGGTGTCCGCCGTGTCGGCCGCCTCCAGACCGACGACTCCGGTGAGGGTGAAGAACCCGTCCCGCATCAGCGTGCGGGGCTCGGGCGAGCAGAGCCGGAAATCGTACAGATCGCGGCCGATCTCGGGTCTGCGCAGGCCGAAGACCTCGCTGGCACAGCCCAGTTCGAACGGGTTGGAGTTCTCGTCCACGATCACGACGACCCGATGTGTCCCCGTTCCGGGGGCCGGGTGCGAGGAATCTTTCGCCATGTGCGATTCCTAGCACTCACGCCGGCCGGGCGGAACGGCCCAGGCTGAACCCATGAACAGCAACGAACCCATTCCCCTCGCCGAAGCCCTGGCCTCCTTCGACGCCCCGTGGAGTCCCCGCATCGTCACCCGCGTCAACGACTACGACGTCCGGGTCGCCAAGGCGGAGGGCGAGCACGTCTGGCACGTCCACGACCACACCGACGAGTTCTTCCTGGTACTCGACGGGGAGTTGCACGTCTCCCTGCGCGAGCCCGACGGGGAACGCACGGTGCTGCTTCCCCGGGGCGCGGTGTTCACCGTCCCCCACGGCACGGAGCACAAGCCGCACGCTCCGTCCGGCGCCGCGTTCCTCATGTTCGAACCCACCGGCACACCCACGCTGGGCGACCACCACGACGACACCGGGAACCGACTGGAGTCGACGACGGGACGAACGTTGCCTGTCGCGGCCCTGAAAAACGCGGGATGATCAGTCGCCGACAAACCATAGGTAGCTGCCTGACGTCTTCGAGCAGGACTGCAACAGCCCCTCAAGATCAAGGACGGCCGCCGTCTGTGGCGGTCCCGAACACATTTTCAACAGGTCAGGCACCTCCCGCAGCGCGGCTTCTGCCTGCTGCTCGTTGAACAACGTGTCCCCGTAAGGATCCACACGCGCAAGGTTGCCTTGATGGGTCTCGTCCATGCCGAGCAGGACGTCGGCCAGCGCGTCGCCATGCGCGTACGACCCACGGATCAAAGTCGCCCTGGACCGATCCCAGTCGAGCACAGGCCGGCTGGCATGCAGTTCTATCTCGACACCCACGGTGGATTCCCTTCGAGTGGCCGCACCGAGCAGCCAAAGCGCTGGTGGTCAGTGAAGCAGAGGCCGCCAACGGCCATGGATCATTTGCCAGACAGGCCCTGGAAGGCCGGGCCGTCCGGCGATGTCCAGGCCGCGCCGGAGGTGCCCCTGCGGACGGCGGCGGGGGCGGGGGCGGGCGGCGGGGTTCAGGAGGCGTCGTCGCCGGTGGCCTCGTCGTCGAGCGATTCGAGGCGATCGACCGCCTGCTCGCTCCATGCCCGGAGGGCCGTTGCGTCCTCGGGGGTCAGTGCGTCGAGGAAGTAGCGGCGGATGTTGCCGCCGTGCACGAGGAGGGCGCTCCGGGCGGCGTGGCGGCCCTTGTCCGTCAGCCCGATTCCCGCGCGGCGGCCATCGGCGCCGTACTGAGTGCGCGCGACGAAGCCGCGTTTCTCCATGCGCGTGAGCTGGTGCGACACACGGCTCTTGTCCCAGTCGAGCGACTCGGACAGCTCACCGACACGCATCTCGCGGCCGGCGGCCTGCGACAACGTCACCAGCACGCTGAACTCGGCCTTGGAGATGCCGCAGTCACGCTGGAGACCACGCTCCAGCTCCCTGACCAGCAGACGCTGTGCCCGCATCCAGGAATCCCAGAACTCCCACTCCTCAGGTTCCAGCGGCCGCGTCTCCGTCATGCCACCGAGGATACCGCGACCGACCAGCGGAGTTGTCACTTCAACTTCTCCCGGCCTAGAGTTGATACATCAACTCCGCCTCCACCGGAAGGAAGACCATGACGCTTCGCATCGCGCTCATCCTCGGCAGCACCCGGCCCGGACGCCGTGGCGACCAGATCGCCGCCTGGGCACTGGAGGCCGCCCGTGCGCACGGAGGAGCCGAGTACGAACTCGTCGACCTCGCGGACCACGGCCTCGGCAATCTCGACGAGCCCGGCAACCCGAACCTCCAGCAGTACCGGCACGACCACACCCGCGCCTGGGGCGCGCTCATCGACAGCTTCGACGGGTATGTGTTCCTCGTCCCGGAGTACAACCACTCCTACCCCGGGGGCCTGAAGAACGCCCTGGACTACGTCTACCGGGAGTGGAACGACAAGGCCGCCGGCATCATCAGCTACGGCGGGTGGGTCTCCGGGGCCCGGGCCGCCGAGGCGCTGCGGCTCGTCCTCGCCGAGCTCCAGCTGGCCACGGTCCGCGCCCAGCCCACCATCTCGACCCACGCCTCGTTCGCCACCGGCGCCTTCGTCCCCCAGGAGGGCCTCGACACGGCCGTGGGCGGCATGCTCGATCAGCTGATCGCCTGGTCCGGCGCGCTGCGCGGGGTGCGCGAGGCAGGTGCGCGGACGGCCACGGCCGCCTGACCCCGGTCGCGGCAGAGCCATGACCACCGGAACCTGAGTATCGGGATCAATGTCAGAGGCGTGCGCTACGGTCGCGCCATGACAGCCGGAACCGCTCCGGTCCCCGACCGGACCTGCCGGCAGTCCGACCCGCACCCGCCGCGCTCAGAGGGAAGCTGATGACCGACACCACCTGCCACATGTCGATCTCGCTCGACGGCTTCGTCGCCGGACCCGGGCAGAGCCGGGACGATCCGCTGGGCAGGCGCGGACAGGAGCTGCACGGTTGGCACATCGGCGACCCACGCGCGACCGAGGCCGACGCGACGGCCAACGGCTGGCTGATGCGCCCGCGTGGCGCCTACGTCATGGGCCGCAACATGTTCGGACCTGTCCGAAGGGAGTGGAACGAGACGTGGGAGGGATGGTGGGGCCCCGAACCCCCTTACCACGCCCCGGTCTTCGTCCTCACTCACTACGCCCACGAACCGATCAGGATGGAGGGAGGGACCACCTTCCACTTCGTCACCGACGGCTTCGACACCGCGTACGCGCGGGCGCTCGAAGCCGCCGGCGGGAGAGGTGTGGACATCGCCGGTGGCGCCTCGACGGTGCGGCAGGCGCTCAACGCCGGCGTGATCGATGAACTCACCCTGGACATCGCCCCCGTCCTGCTCGGCGGCGGCGAGCGCCTGTTCGACGGCGTCACCACCTTCGATTTCGACCCCGTCGAGGTGCTCCACTCACCGCTGACCACCCATGTCCGCTACCGCAGACGCGACGCGCGAAGGGGCCGGCCGTAGTCCCTGATCGACACCGCGGCCTTGCGCGATCCGGTGCGATCAGGGACAGACGCCGAAAGGTGATCGAATCAGGAAAGAGACCACTTCTGGGCGCTGCTGCCATTACAGCCCCACAGGACGAGATTCGTACCGTCGGTGAAACTGCCACCGTAGTTGGTGATGCACTCGTTGCCGTACTTCGTGTAGACGGTGCCCTGGGTCGGATCGGCCACGAAGAGCTGGGCCGTGTCGACGCCGCAGGTCCACAGCGTGAGCTGGGTACCGTCCGTGCCACTGCGCCCGCCCGACGGCGTCAAGCACTTGCGGCTGGCGGAGTTGTAGAGCTCCCGGCCCTGGGACGTGCTGATCCACTTCCACGCCTGGCTGTCGTCACCGTTGCAGGACCACAGGGTGAGGTAGGTGCCGTTGACGGTGTGCCCGCCGTACGGTGTCGCGCACACGGTGATCCACGGTTCCTCGGTGTTGATGAGGGGACTGCCGTCGTAGGCCGCCGCGGGCTGTGCGGCGAAGCAGGCCGCGGCGACCGCGAACGCGCCGGCCGCGAGGGTGGCGAATGTCTTGCGCATGGTCTCCCACTCGTGGTGTTCGTCGGCGGGTAGGTGCACGCACTGCCGTGTCCGCGGTTCCGGACACGTCGGAACCGCGGGGTCACCCTCCCCGGAGCGTCCGGACGACGCTCACCACCACAGACTCCGGCAGGGTTCGAAACTCATCGCGGTGGTCACTTCCCGACGCCGAAGGAGGTCACGGCCCCGTCGTCGCCGCCCTGACCGAGCGGGTTCCGCGCCGCTTCCCTCCCGGCGTGAACGCCGACCGTCCGGCGGTCTGAAAGCGTTCAGTCGATCTCCCCGCCTCCCGGCCACCGGGGCTCCGCTCCGCCGCCACACATCCTCGGCTACCTACGCCCCCGTTGACGCTAACAGCCCGATCAACACGGTAAGTTGACGCACACTCATTGACCCGCCCGTGCGCCCGCCTCTACCGTGGCCGCGCTCCTCTGCTTTGAATCGATTCACTCCTACTCCGTGCGAGGTGGCGCAGTGATCAGTCGTAGAGGCATCCTGGCGAGTACGGCGGCGGCGGTCGCCGCGGTGGCCGCGAGACCTGCCGCGGCCGGGGCCGCAACCGCGTCCCCGGGCACCGGGACGGCGGGGCGACGGGCCGCGGCGGAGGTGGTGGCGCCCACCGTCGAGTACGTCCGGCATCCCCTGGGCCTGGACACGGCCCGCCCCCGCCTGAGCTGGCCGATGGTGTCGAAGGCGCCGGGTGTCCGGCAGAGCGCGTACCGGATACGTGTGGCGTCCAGCGCCGCCGGCCTGCGGCGACCCGACGTGTGGGACAGCGGAAAGGTGCAGTCCGCCGACTCCGTCCTCGTCCCCTACGGCGGTCCCGCGCTGGAGCCCAGGAAGCGGTACTTCTGGTCCGTACAGGTGTGGGACGGCGAGGGCGCGGTGTCCGGGTGGAGCGAGCCGTCCTGGTGGGAGACCGGGCTGCTCGGCGCCGATCAGTGGACCGCGCGGTGGATCGCCCCGCCCGCCGAGCTGACCGACGCGCCGTCGTTCCAGGGGTGCGACTGGATCTGGTTCCCCGAGGGCGATCCGGCGACCGAAGTCCCCGCCGGCACCCGCTGGTTCCGCCGCACGGTCGACCTCCCGGCGGACATCACCTCGGCCACGCTGGCGATCACCGCCGACAACGTGTACTCCGTCGCCGTCAACGGCACCGAAGTGGCCCGCACCGACCTCGACACCGACAACGAGGACTGGCGCAGGCCCGCCGTCGTGGACGTCCTCGCGCACGCGCGGTCCGGGCGCACGGTACTCGCGGTCGCGGCCACCAACGCCACCGACGGTCCCGCCGGCCTGCTCGCCGTACTCGTCGTGCGCACCGCCTCCGGAGAGCGGCGGATCGTCACCGACGCCTCGTGGAAGACCACCGACCGGGAACCGGAGGGGAGTTGGCGCGAGGCGGACTTCGACGACTCCGCCTGGGAGGCCGCCAAGGAGGCGGCCCCCTCGGGCTCCGGCCCCTGGGGGACGGTCACCCCCGCCTCGTACGCCGTCACGCAGCTGCGTCGCACGTTCCGGCTGCGGCGCAAGAAGGTCGAGCGGGCCCGGCTGTACCTCACCGCGCTCGGTCTGTACGAGGCGCATCTGAACGGCGTCCGGGTCGGCACCGACCAACTCGCCCCCGGCTGGACGGACTACCGCACCCGTGTGCAGTACCGGACCCACGACGTCACGCACCTGCTGCGATCCGGCGCCAACGCCCTCGGGGTGTACCTCGCGCCCGGCTGGTACGCCGGCAACGTCGGCATGTTCGGCCCGCACCAGTACGGCGAACACCCGGCGCTGCTCGCGCAGTTGGAGGTCGACTACGCCGACGGCAGCAGTGCGCGCATCACCTCGGACACCGACTGGCTGGCGTCCGCCGGACCGATCCTCTCCGCCGACCTGCTGAACGGTGAGACGTACGACGCCCGCGCGGAGACTCCCGGCTGGGCCTCGCCCGGCTTCGACGACGGGGACTGGCTCGCCGTACGCGAGGCCGGGACGGACGTGCCGCAGCGGATCGTCGCCCAGGCGGACGGCCCGGTCCGGGTCACCGACGAACTGAGGCCCGTCGAGGTGACCGAGCCCCGGCCCGGTGTCTTCGTCTTCGACCTGGGGCAGAACATGGTCGGCTCTGTGCGGCTCACCGTCTCCGGCCCCTCGGGGACGACCGTACGGCTGCGCCACGCCGAGGTGCTCAATCCGGACGGCACGGTCTACACGGCCAACCTGCGGACGGCGAAGGCGACCGACACCTACGTCCTCAAGGGGCGCGGCACGGAGACCTACGAGCCCCGCTTCACCTTCCACGGGTTCCGCTACGTGGAGGTGACCGGCTTCCCCGGCACCCCCACCGCGAAGGCCATCACCGGCCGCGTGATGCACACCGACGCGCCCGCCACCCTCGATTTCGTGACGGACTCCGCCCTGCTCAACCAGCTGCACAGCAACATCACCTGGGGGCAGCGCGGCAACTTCCTCTCCGTCCCCACCGACACACCGGCGCGCGACGAGCGGCTCGGCTGGACCGGTGACATCAACGTGTTCGCGCCCACCGCCGCGTACACCATGGAGTCGGCCCGCTTTCTGACCAAGTGGCTCACCGACCTGCGCGACGCACAGACGCCGGAGGGCTCCTTCACGCATGTGGCGCCCGACGTCGGCCGTCTCGGTGACGGCGCGGCCGGCTGGGGTGACGCGGGGGTGACCGTGCCGTGGGCGCTGTACCAGGCGTACGGGGACCTGCGGGTGCTCCAGGACGCGTGGGCGTCGGTGGTGGACTGGCTCGGCTATCTGGAGAAGCACAGCGACGGTCTGCTGCGGCCCGCGGAGGGCTACGGGGACTGGCTGAACCTGTCCGACGAGACGCCCAAGGACGTCGTCGCCACCGCGTACTTCGCGCACAGCGCCGACCTCGCCGCGCGGATGGCCCGTGAGCTCGGCAAGGACCCCGCCGCCCAGGAGGACCTCTTCGGCCGGGTCCGCGCCGCCTTCCAGAAGGCGTACGTCGGGGCCGACGGCACGGTGAAGGGCGACACGCAGACCGCCTACGTCCTGGCCCTGTCGATGAACCTGCTCCCGGACGCGCTGCGCGGTGCGGCGGCCGACCGGCTCGTCGCACTGATCGAGGCGCGCGACGAGCATCTGTCGACGGGGTTCCTCGGCACTCCCCGGCTGCTGCCCGTCCTCACCGACACCGGCCACACCGACGTCGCCTACCGGCTGCTCACCCGGCGCACCTTCCCCAGCTGGGGCTACCAGATCGACCGGGGCGCGACCACCATGTGGGAACGCTGGGACTCCCTGCGGCCCGACGGCACGTTCCAGGACCCGGGCATGAACTCCTTCAACCACTACGCCTACGGTTCGGTGGGCCAGTGGATGTACGCGAACATCGCCGGCATCTCCGCCGCCCGCCCCGGCTACCGCGAGGTCCTCATCCGCCCCCGTCCCGGCGGCGGCATCGACTCGGCCCGCGCCACGTTCACTTCCGTCCGCGGGCCGATCTCCACCCGCTGGAGCCGGAAGCGGGGCCGCTTCGAACTGACCTGCTCCATCCCCCCGAACACCACCGCCCAGGTATGGGTCCCAGCCTCCGCCACGGAGCGCGTCACCCACTCGGGCGGCACACGGCTACGACACGAGGACGGCCACCAGATCTTCCACGTGGACTCGGGCACATACCGCTTCACGGTCTGAGCCGCCCAAGTCGCGGCGCGCCCGGATCCGGACGTCGAGCCGGCCTCCCCGGAGGCCGGCTCGTGACCGCCCGGTGCGCCCGTTCAGCTCCCTGTCCGCTGACGGGACTTGCGCGCATGCCGGACGAAGACCTCACCGAGGGTGCCGACGAACATGCCCAGCGATCCCACCACGAACAGCCACAGGGCGACCCGTTCCAAGCTGGGGAAGAGGAAGAACACGCTGCCGATCAGGAACGTCGTGTTGCCGATGCCCCCGATGACCAGGTGGATGAACGGGAAGTCCTGAAGCAGGTATCGCTCGAGTCGGGGCAGCACACCATCATCCCTTCCGGTACCGAATCGCCCAGCAGCGGTGCGAGGCTATGGAGTACCGCCCCGAACGGCGCGGAAACACCGTCGCCGCCTCGTGCCGCCGGCTGAACCACGGGCCGTCTCCGCGCGGCGCTACTCCAGTCCGGCCCCGGCCGATCCAGTGAACCTGGCGCCTGGTGGACCCGTCCTGACCAGCCGGTCTGTCGCCCTCGCGCGGCGAGCGGCCCCGTCCCCGCCGCGTCGCCCGCGGTCCACCGGCGCAGACTGGCCCGGAACCCCCTGTCGGACGAGGAGAGGGCCGGATCATGGCCGATGTCGACGTACTCGTGGTGGGCGCGGGCCCGGTGGGACTGACGGCGGCGGCCGAGCTGCGGCGGCACGGAGTGGACTGCCGCATCGTCGACCGCCTGGCCGCCCCGCAGCCTCACGCGAAGGCCATCGGCGTCCTGCCCCGCACGCTGGAGGTGTGGGACGGCATGGGCCTGGTCCCCGGGGTGCTGGACGAGGCGGTGCCGCATCTGGGCCAGCTGGTCTTCACCGACGGCAAGCCGGGCGACGGACCGGTCCGGCTGACGCTGCCGCCGGACATCCCGTACCCCTTCGCCACGCTGCCCCAGTACACGACCGAGCGGCTGCTCACCGAGCATCTCGCACGCTTCGGCACGGAGGTGGAGCGGCCGGTCGAGGTCCGCTCGGTCACGGCGCACCCGGACGAGGTGGAGGTCGTCCTCGCGGGCCCCGACGGCGGCACCGAGCGGCTGACCGCCCGCTATGTGGTGGGCTGCGACGGGGCGCACAGCCTGGTCCGCAAGGCGGCCGGGCTGGCCTTCGAGGGCGACGTCCTGCCCGAGCGTTTCCTGATCGCCGACGTCGAGGTCGACTGGGACATGCCCGCCGGCTACAGCATGCGGTCCGTACACCTGGACGCCGGCGGTGCGGTGGACGACATGCTCGTCTGCATCCCGATGCCGGGTGCGCGGCGGTACTGGCTGTCGATGCTGCGGCCCGGTGACGGGGCCGGGGCCGACGACGGCGCGAGCGCGTCGGACGGGGCGCTCGACCTGGGGGACGGTCAGGGGCCGGACCTCGGCTACATCCAGGCCGTGCTGGACCGGCTGTCCCCCGAGCCGGCGAGAGCCTCCGCGCTGCGCTGGTCGTCCGTCTTCCGGACCGGTCACCGGCTGGTGGACCGTTACCGCAGCGGCCGCCTCTTCGTCGCCGGGGACGCCGCGCACGTCCACCCGCCGATCGGCGGGCAGGGGCTGAACACCGGTGTGCAGGACGCCCACAACCTCGGCTGGAAGCTCGCCCTCGCCGTCCGCGGTCTGGCCACGGACGACGTGCTGGACAGCTACCACGCCGAACGCCACCCCGTCGCCCGCGAGGTGGTCGACCGCACGGTCCGGCACGCCCGTACCGTCCGCGACGCCCGCGGCAACAGCGACAAGGGCAACGGCCCCGAAGTGTTCCTGCGGCGTCAGGCCCAGCTCACGGTCGCCTACCCGGACAGCCCGCTGATCCAGCCGCGGGCGGCGGACGGCGAGCGCGCGGACGGTCCCGCGTCGGGTGAGCGCGCGCCGGACTGCCGCGGCCTGCTGGGCGAACTCGCCGCCTACCCGCAGCGGTTGTTCGACCTGCTGCGCACCCCGCGGCACACGCTGCTGCTGTACGCGGGCCCGCGGCACGTCTCGGGCGACGGCGCCGCGCGGCTCGAGGCCTGCGCCGCCGAGGCTCGTCGCGCCGCCCACGGGCTGCTCGACGCCTACCTGATCACCGACGCGGAGGTCCCGCAGGACGCCCGCCCGGTCGGCCTGCGTCCGCCCCGGCTGCGCGACGCGGCGGGCGAGTTCCGTGCCGCGTACGCGCCGCAGGACGGCGAGGCGCTGCTGATCCGCCCGGACGGCTACGTCTCCGCGCGCTTCCGGTCGGCCGTACCGGAGGAGCTGGCGGCGCATCTGGGCCGCACCTTCGCCTGACGGCGCCGAGCGGGCCGCGACAGCCGTCAGACGACGTCGAATTCGTTGCCCTCGGGGTCCTGCATGGCCGTGGCGTAGAACCCCATGTCCGGCTCGTCGTTGATCCGCAGCACGGTGGCACCGGCCTTGACCAGCCGGTCCACCGTTGCCCTGACCCGCCGCACGCGGACGTCCAGCGGGACGTCACGGCCCCCGCCGACCTTCAGGTCGAAGTGCCACCGGTTCTTGGCGGCCTTCGCCTCCGGAACCTGCTGGAACCAGACTCTCGGCCCGTGTCCCGCGGGATCGACGAGGGACTCCGGAACATCCCCGGCACCGGCCGGCAGTTCCTCCTCGGGCACGCCCATGGCCGCCCAGTAGGCACGCCAGGTGGCATGCCCGCCCGGCGGAGGCTCGGGCACGTAGCCCAGCGCCTCCGCCCAGAAGGCCACCATCCGCTGCGGATCGGAGCAGTCGATCGTCAGCTGCACTGTCATCTCCATGCGCGGAGCATCTCAGGCGGGTCTGACAGTCGCTCCCGCACCGGCGCATGGCGGTGTCCGCGCGGTGACGGGCACGGACGGCACGGCGATCCCCCCGCGCTGCGGGACGCCGCCGGCCGACAGGGCGACGCGGTCCCGGCGGGCGGCCACGCCGTACCGCCACCGCACGAGCCTTTCTCGTCTTCTTGACGATTATGAGCCTCTCGTTTTATCGTCACTGGGACGAGAAAGAGGGGGCTCTCATGGCCGACATCACCCGGCGCCTGGGCTGGCGCCACCTGCGTGCCACGCCCACGGCGCACATCCGGCACCACCGTGACGGAAGGCTCGTGCACGACGGGCCCGGGCTGGGCTTCTGGTTCCGTCCGCTGACCGCCGCGCTGTCCGAAGTGCCCGTGGAGGACCGGGAGCTGGCCATGACGTTCCGCGCCCGCACCGCCGACTTCCAGGACGTGTCGGTGCAGGCCACCCTCACCTACCGCATCGGCGATCCGGCGCTCGCCGCCGCCCGTCTGGACTTCTCCATCGACCCGGACACCGGCGTCTGGCGCGGTGCCCCGCTGGAGCAGCTGGGCACCCTGCTCACCGAGACCGCGCAGCAGCACGCGCTGCATGTGCTGGCCCGTACCCCGCTGTCCGAGGCGCTGGTCGACGGGGTGGCCGCGGTGCGCGAGCGGATCGCGGCGGGCCTCGGCACCGAGCCCCGGCTGCCGGCCACCGGGATCGAGGTGGTGGCCGTACGGGTCATGGCCGTACGGCCCGAGGCGGAGGTGGAGCGCGCGCTGCGTACGCCCGCCCGGGAGCTGATCCAGCAGGAGGCCGACCGGGCGACGTACGAGCGGCGGGCCGTCGCGGTGGAGCGCGAGCGCGCCATCGCCGAGAACGAACTGGCCAGCCAGATCGAACTGGCCCGGCGCGAGGAGCGGTTGGTGGAGCAGCGCGGGGCCAACGCGCGCCGGGAGGCGGAGGAGAACGCGGCGGCCGACCAGGTGCGCGCGCAGGCCGAGGCGGCGCGCACGGTCCGGCTCGCCGAGGCGGAGGCCGCCCGTTCGGTGGCGCTCGCCCGGGCGGAGGCGCAGGCGGCGCGCGAGGTCGGCGAGGCCCGGGCCGAGGCCCAGGCGGCCTGGCTGCGCGTCCACGGCGATGTCGACGTGGCGACGCTGCACGCGCTCACCGGCACCCGGCTGGCGGAGAACCTGCCGCGCATCGAGAGCGTGACCCTCTCCCCCGACGTGCTGACCGGGCTGCTGGCCCGGCTCGGCGGCGGTGAGCGGGGATGAGCCTCGCCCCGCGGGCCGTCCTGGTCCATCGCACCACGGAGTACGAGGAGCTGCTGGCCCGGCACGGCACCCACGGACAGGCCGCCTTCTTCCTCTCCTCCCGCGGCCGCGACCTCGGAGAGATCGCCGCACGCCACCACCGCGCGCACCGGGCGCTGGCCGAGGTGGCCGCCGCGGTCCCGCCGGCCTGGCGGCAGGCCCGGGTGGAACGCGGTGACCTGGACCGCTTCCTGTTCGCCCCGGAGGACGTCGTGGTCGTGGTGGGCCAGGACGGGCTGGTGGCCAACGTGGCCAAGTACCTCACCGGGCAGCCGGTGATCGGCGTGGACCCGGAGCCGGGGCGCAACCCGGGCGTGCTGGTGCGGCACCGCGCGGCCGACGCGGCGGCGCTGCTGCGCGATGCGCCGGCCGCGCGGGTGGACGAGCTCACCATGGTCGAGGCCGTCGCCGACGACACCCAGCGGCTGCTCGCGCTCAACGAGATCTACCTCGGCGCCGTCGGACACCAGACGGCCAGATACCGCCTGGGCCTGGAGGGCGACGGGGGTGTCGTCGAGGCCCAGGCATCCTCCGGGGTGCTGGTGGGCACGGGCACCGGCGCGACCGGCTGGCTCCGGTCGGTGTGGCAGCAGCGGAACAGCGAGCTGCGGCTGCCGCACCCCACGGAGGACCGCCTGCTGTGGTTCGTCCGCGAGGCCTGGCCGTCCCCGTCCACCGGCACCTCCCTGGTGGCGGGCGAACTCGCCGCCGCCGGCCGGCTGTGCCTCACCGTGGAGTCCGACCGCCTCGTCGCCTTCGGGGACGGCATGGAGGGCGACGCCCTGGAGCTGACGTGGGGGCAGACGGTACGCGTGGGCACCTGTCGGCAGCGACTGCGGCTGGTGGCTCCCGTCCCGGGACGCCGGTGACACGGTGGGCGTCGGGCACGGGCACCGCGGGGTCGTCACGCGGTACCGAGGGCGCTACCCGTCGTCGTCCGTGGCGGTCATCTCGATGTCGATCACGCCGTCGTTGTGGAACAGTTCGGACGTCAGCGTGCCGGTGTCGGCGGAGCCCTCCAGTTCGAGCAGGACGCGGGCGGCGGGGTCGGCGCGGCCCGGGAGGCGGTCGACGCGTACCTGGAGGATGCGGAAGCCGCGCCGGGTGCAGGTTTCCATCAGCTGGGGCAGCAGGGCGGTGCCGGTGCGGTAGGTCATGCGCAGTTCGAAGGCGGAGGCGGTGCCGGGGAGCAGGCGCGCGGCCAGCCGGGGGTAGCCGCGTACGACCACGAAGTGCACGGCCGTGACGGCCAGGGCGAGGATGGGCAGTCCGCCGCCGCAGGCCATGCCGACCGCGCAGGTCAGCCAGATGGTCGCGGCGGTGGTCAGGCCGCGCACCGCGTCCCGTCGTACGAAGATCAGGCCGCCGCCGATGAAGCCGATGCCGGAGACGATCTGGGCGGCCACGCGGGACGGGTCGAAGGAGACGTTGTCCAGCCCGAGCACGTTGGTGAAGCCGTGCTGGGACACCTCCATCATCAGGGCGCTGGCGATGCCCACGAGCGTGTGGGTGCGCAGACCGGCACTCTTCTGCCGCGCCGCCCGCTCCCAGCCGATCAGGCCCGACAGCAGCAGGGCGAGGCCGAGTTCGGACAGCTGCCGCAGCCCCTGACCGTTGTCGACGTCCCACAGCGGAACCGCGAGCGCGGTCATGGCCACCTCCCTCCAGGCACTGTCCCTTCCCCGGGGAATCGACCGTCATTTCTGTTCCGCGGGTGGGCCGGGCCGTGCCGGTGCGGGCGGCCGGTGCGGCTCGGGCCCGCTACAGGTCGAGGACCGCCCGGAGCGCGTTGTCGACGAGTTCCTGCTGCTCGGGGCCGATGTTGCCGTGCAGGGTGGCGGTCTCGAAGCGGAGGGCGGAGAGCTGGAGCAGGTTCACGGCGACGAGGGAGGCGTCGACCGGGGTGGTCAGGCGCACGCTCATCGCCGTGTCGGGGTGCTGGGCGGGGGCGTGCAGCACCAGGACGACGACCGCGTGGTACGCCTCGGCGAGGCCGTCGAGGCTGACGACGAGCACCGTGCGGGTCCCTTTGCCGGTGTCGACATCCCAGACGTCCCCCTTGCGAATGGTCACAGGGCGTCGCCCTCGCCCGCGAGGTCGAGCGGCGCGATCGAGGCGAGCTTGCGCGCGGCGTCGAGCGTCATCTGCCGGCGCACGGCTCGCATGATGTAGTCGTTCAACGACGGCGCACCGGCGGCCGCGTCACGCAACGGTTTGTCCATGGCGTCGGGGATGCGCAAGGTGATGGCACTCATGGTGTCAAATCTAGCGTCATCGGTGACTTCGGGGAAGCAGTGCGGTCGGTTGCTCCCGAACAGTCGTTCACCCGGCACTCGTCTCGACACGTTTCCGGAAAGTCATGTGACGGCCTCCTCTCTCGGCCCGGACCGGAGGGCCGCTCCCGCGCTATATAATTTCCATATGCATGTATTTTCGGGCGGTGACGGCGCCCTCGCGGACGCCCGCCGCATCGAAGGCGCGGCACACGGCATGCTGCGCGACCTCTCCCGGCTCTCCCGGGCGCTGTTCCGCGCCGGTGACTACGGGCTGACGCGCAGCGAGGCATCCCTGCTCGACGCGCTGGAGGCCGGGCCGTTGCGGGTGACCGAGGTCGCCGCGCGCACCGGAATGGTCCAGCCGCAGGTCACCGTCCTGTTGCAGAAGCTGGAGGACCGTGGCCTCGTCGTCCGCCGGCGCTGCACGGCGGACCGGCGCGCGGTGGAGACCGAACTCACCCCCACCGGCCGCCGACTGCTCGAACAGGGGCGGCAGCGGATGGCCGCCGCCCTGCTGACCGCGCTGCACTCCCCCACCGTCGACGCCTGCGAGCGCACGGTGTACGACGCCCGGCGGGCCGTCGCCACCCTCGCCGAAGCCATGGAACCGGAGACCACTTGACCAGCCCAGGAACCGCCCGGCAGGACGCCGACCACACCACGGGGGACCGAGCCGCGGGAAGCCGGTCCGCCGACGCCACACAGGACCGGCCCGCCGCCACCGCGGGAGGCCCGGCCGCCGACACCACGGTGAACCGGCCGTCCAGTGCCGCGGAAGGCGGGCCCTCCGGTGCCGTGTCCGACGTGGCGCCCCGGCGGGTGGCCGGTCCCTACCGGTGGTGGGACCGGGTGCTGGTCGCCGATCCCGGGCTCGGGCAGTTGCAGGCGGGCTGGCGGACGCTGGTCGCCATGGTCACCGCCCTCGCCGTCGGCTACGGCATGGGCCGGGCCCTCGGTCTGCCCGCCATGATCGCCATGATGGTCGCCGGGATGATGGGCCTGATGAGCGCCTTCGCGGTGTCCGGCAACACCTGGAAGCAGCTCACCGGATTCATCCTGTGGATGCCGTTCCCCTACACGGCGGTGCTCTGGCTGGCCGCGCTCCTGCACGGCGACCGCACGCTGGAGATCTGCCTCAACGTCGCCGCGCTCGCCCTGACCTTCCTGCTCGCCCGGTTCGGCCCCCTGGCGCTGCTCACCGGCATGATGCTGTTCAACGGCCTGCTGGTGGGCACCATCGTGCCGATCCCCACGGCCATGATGGGCAAGGCGTTCACGGTGGCCCTGGTGTCCGCCGCGGCGGTGCTGGCCACCCGGCTGCTGCTGTGCTATCCGATGCCCCGGGAGGACCTGCTCCGCACGCAGCGGGCCTTCGTCGTGGAGGCCCGCCGTCTGGCCGACGCCACCGTCGACGCCCTCGACCCGGACGCCGACCCCCGGCGGGTCGAGCGCCGGACCAACCGCTCGCTGCGCCGGCTGAACGTCGTCACCCTCACGATCGACGCGCGCCTCGCGCAGCCCGAGGCCGCGGCCGACCCCGTCGTGGCCGAGCTGCTGCACCGGCGATTGTTCGACGCGGAGCTGGCCCTGCGCGGGATCAGCCAGGCGGTCCAGGTGCTCGCCGCGCAGTCGCCGCCCGAAGGGCTGCGCCGGGCGCTGGCGGTGGGGCTGCTGCTGGCCCGGGACACCCCGCCGGACCGGGCGAGCGGTCTGCGGCCCGCCGTGGAGACGATCCGCGAGCAGGCCGACGTCATCCTGCGGGACCCGGCGGCCGATCCCCGGGACGCCGAGTGCGCCGCCCTCGCCCGCCGGGTGGCCGAACTCATGGACTCCCTCGCCGACTCCCTCACCGGCTGGCTGGCGCTGGGCCGGCGGACCCCGCACGCCCCCGCCGCGGTGCCCTTCGAGCCCGCCGTGGCGCTGGAGAACAACCGGATCCCCGGTTCGGCCGCGCCGATGCGGCGTGCGCTCACCGCCCGTACGGAGAGCGGATGGCAGCGCGTGGTGCCCTTCGTGCGCGCCCCGCTGCACGCGGCGGTGGCCGCCGCCGTCGTCTGCCCCATCGCCGACGCCATCGATCCGCAGCGCTTCTACTGGGGCCTGGTCGGCGTGATGATCACGCTGTTCGGCACCAGCACCACCCACGAACGGCTGCGCAAGTTCGGCCACCGCATGGCCGGCACCGCCGCCGGCGCCGTGCTCGGGGTGCTCCTGCTGCACTGGACCGGCCACCAGCACATCTACTGGACGCTGGCCGTCATCGTCCTCGGGCTCTCCTTCGGCTCCTGGGGCATGCAGCGCGCCTACGCGCTGTGGACCACCGGACTGGTCGTCGCCCTGGTGCAGCTGTACGGGCTGACCACGCCGGACAGTGCGATGGACCACCTGCTCGGCGAACGGCTCGTCGACAACGGCATCGGCATCCTGGTGGCGTCGGCGTGCGCCGCGCTGATCTTCCCCCTGTCCACCCGGACCGTCGTCCGCGAGGCCGAGCACGGGTACGTCCAGGCGGTGCAGACGCTCCTCACCCAGGTGGCGACCCGCTGGGCGGAACCGGACAGTCCGGTACGGCTGCGGGGTGCGGCACGGGCCGTCGACGCCGCGCTGTTCGAGGTGACGGAGGCGTCCCGGCCGGTGGTGCGCATGCCGCTCGGGGTCCGCGGGCGCGAGCCGCACCACCGGATGGCGCTGCTGACCACGGCCGCGGGACACGCCCGGGCGCTGGCGTCCGCCGCCGACATCGACATCGACCTCTCGGCGAGCCTGTCCGAGCGCCTCCGGCTCATCACGCGCACCTTCACCGATTCGCTGCGCGCGCTCGACCACCACCTCGCCAACGGCACGGCCCAGGGTGTCTGGCGCCCCGTCACCCCGTACGTCCGTGAGCTGCGGGACGGAGCGTGGTCCGCCGTGCCCGGCCCCCGCGCCCGACGGCTGCGGACCGCCCTGCACGAGCTGGAGGCGCTCGACACGACGCTGGCCGCGTTCGCGGAGCAGTGCGGCCTCACCGTGGAGCCCGGCGCCGGACGGACACAGCCGGCGGGCGGAGCGGACAGCGGCGTACGCCGCACCGGAACCGCCGGGCACACCGGGACTGCCGGGATCACCGGGGCTGCCAGGGTCACCGGGACTGCCGGGGCCCTCGACCCGGCCGACACGGCCATGTCGCATCTCGCCGGTTCGGTACGCTGCGCCGCCCACCCCGGCGGCTGCTCCGCCCGCATCACCGTCATCGACGCACGTGGCCGGCGGGTCGCCCGGACATACACCGAGGACGGCGACTACGGGCTCCGCCTGCGGCCGGGCTCGTACACGCTGGTCGTCTCGGCCACCGGCCACGCCCCGCGCGCCGAGTCCGTCATGGTGCGGACCACACGGGACGGCCGGCGGCTGGACGTCCGCCTGTAGACAGGGCGCGCGCGTGGCCGGGGCGTGGCCCCGTCTGCCCGCCCGGTGGCGGCCAGGCGGGTGGGCGGGTCAGCGCAGGCCGGCGAAGAGGTCGTTCTCCGGTACGGTCGCGCCGGTGGTGTCCCGGACGCGCAGGAACGTCTCGACGCCCATCAGTTCGCCGAACCTCTCCTTGCCCATCCTGAGGAAGAAGATGTTCTCGCCCTGGCTGGCGTGCGCGGCCAGGGCGTCGTACTTCTGGTCGCTGAACCCGGTCGCGTCGACCCACGTGGTGATCTCGTCGTCGGGGAGGCCGATCTCGGCCATCGCGGCGGCCTCGGCGGGGTCCGGCTCGGGCATGTCCTCACCGAACTCGCGCATGATCTCGCCGAACCGCCGCATCCCCGAGCGGGGCATCGTGGTCCAGTACACCTTCGGCACCGGCCCGGCTATCTCCAGTGCCGCCATCGTGATGCGGTGGGCCTGGATGTGGTCGGGGTGGCCGTAGAAGCCGTTCTCGTCATAGGTGACGACCACATCGGGACGGTACTGCCGCATGAGTTCCGCGAGCCGGGCCGCGCCCTCCTGCACCGGGGTCTGCCAGAAGGATCCGGGGGCGTCGTTGGTCGCCCAGCCCATCATCCCGGAGTCGGCATAGTCCAGCATTTCCAGATCGCTGATCTTCAGGACCTCGCAGCTCGCCTCGAGTTCCTTGCGGCGCATCAGGGCGACCGCCGCCGGGTCGTGGCCGGGATCGCCCGGCTTGACGCCTCCCGGTCCGTCACCGCAACCGCCGTCGGTACACGTCACGAGGACCGTGCGGATGCCTTCCGCCGCGTACCGCGCGAGGATGCCTCCGGTGCCGGTGGCCTCGTCGTCGGGGTGGGCGTGTACTGCCATGAGCGTCAAGGGCCGGTCAGTCATGGAAACAGTCCTCCTGCGATCGCGGAAAAAGTACGTACTGGTCCGAGTGTGCGGCGGGCGTGCCGCGGGTTCCTGCGGGGATCGGACCCTGTGGGAACGGACAACCACGTGGTCCGCGTGGTTCCCGCCCGTACGGCGCCGGCCCCCCGCGGGTGCAACAGCACCGACGGGACCGGCTGTTCCCGGGGCGGCGGCCGGGCCTTGCGAACCTCGGCGTCCGATGTGAACGAGGTTACAGGGAGGGCTTGTTGGACTCCTCGTGGCATGGCAGCGCGTCGGCGGACGGAAGACCGTCGGCGGACGGAAGATCGTCGGCGGACGGGAGACCGTCGGTGTGCGGGAGGTCGCCGGCGTGTGGGAGGTCGCGTACACGGCGCATCGGGCTCCAGGCCAGGACGAGCCAGCTGGGTGCGACGACACCCGTCGTGATCCACATGGCCGGCCGGTACCCCACGGCGTCGCCGAGCAGCCCGCCGAGCACGGAGCCGAGCGGGATGGTGCTGTGGTTGATCACCGCGGCCGTGGCCACGACCCGGCCGAGCAGATGCGGCGGGCAGTAGCTCTGCCGAAAGCTGCCGACCACGACGTTGGCCACGGAGACGCCGGTCCCGACGAGGAAGGATCCCGCCGCGAACAGCAGCAGCCCCGGCCCGGCGGTGGTCATCGGCAGGAGCAGTGCGAACGGCGCGGTGGCGAGTTGCAGAAGGAGCAGTCCGCGTCCGGTGCCGATGCGCCGGCTCACCCTGGTGGCCACCGACGCGCCGACGACGCCGCCGGCGCTGCCGCTGGTCAGCAGCAGCCCGACCATGGCCGGGTCCAGCCCGACGGTGCGGACCAGGAACACGACCTGGACCGCCTGGTACCCCATCAGCGCCATGTTGACGACGGCGCCCCAGGCGACCATCGGCCGCAGGTACCGGTCCCGGCCCACGAAGCCGAGCCCTTCGGCGATCTGCCGTCGGAGCGGTGGCCGGTCCACGCCGGGGGCTCGGTCCGGTTCGGCGACCCGGATACGTGTGAGGCAGAACGCGGAGACCAGAAAGGTCGTCGCGTCGGCAACGAGCGCGGCGACCGCGCCGAACGCCTGGGTGACCATCCCCGCCACCCCCGGCCCGGCGAGCTGCGCGGCGGCCTCGCCGCCCTGGAGCCTGGCGTTGCCCGCCAGCAGTCCCCGGCCGTCGAGCACGATCCGTATGTACGAGTGGTAGGCGGTGTGGAAACACACCGCCGCGGTACCGCAGACCAGCGCGACGAGGACCATGTGCGCGAGGGTGAGCGCGCCGGACCATGCCGCCAGGGGGACGCTCGTCAGCGCCGCGGCGGACACCAGATCGCAGGCGATCATCAGTGGCCGTTTCCGCACGCGATCCACCCACGCGCCCACGGGCAGCCCCACCAGCAGCCAGGGCACCCACACCGCCGCGGCGAGCAGACCGACGGCGGTGGAGTCGGCGTGCAGCGTCACGACCGCGATCAGCGGCACGGACACCACGGTGATGCTGCTGCCCAGTCCGCTGACGGTCTCGCCGATCCAGAGCGACCGGAAGCCGGGGTGGGCGAGTCGCCCCCGGCGGGCCGGGGGCCGGTCCGGGGCGTCATGCGTGGAAGCCACGGAGGAATCATGCCGTGAGCTCCCGGCCCGCCGCGCATTTCCGCTGCCCGCCGCCGAGTTGGTCGACGGCGTCCCCTTATGCGGGCGCCTCGTCCGGCGGGAACGGGGCCGGGTACGGCTCCGCGAAGTCGGCCGAGCGGCTTACCTTCTCCCAGGCGGCCGCCTCGGCGAGTTGGCGGCGGGAGTAGCCCCGCGCCATCTCCACGGCGTTGACGCCGAGCAGCAGGTGCGAGGGGGGATTGTCGCGACCGGCCGCCTCGACGATGATCCGTGCGGCGCGCTGCGGGTCGCCGGCGGCTCCGGCGTCGTTCTGCCGTACGCGCCGGTTCATCAGGCCGACGGTCTCCTCGTACGGGGCGGGGATGTCCCGCACGGTCATCGAGGAGCCGGCCCAGTCCGTGGCGAAGCCGCTCGGTTCGACGACCATGACGCGCACCCCGAAGGGCGCCGTCTCCGCGGCGAGCACGCGGGAGAATCCGTCTACCGCGAACTTGGCGGCCTGGTAGGACGCGATCCCGGGCGAGCCGCCCACGCGGCCGCCGACCGAGGAGATCTGCACGACCGTCCCGGCGCCCTGGGCGCGCAGGGCCGGCAGCGCGGCCCTGGTGACGTGGTAGACGCCCCAGAAGTTGGTCTCGAACTGGGTGCGGAAGTCGTCGTCGTCCGTGGTCTCGACGGGCGAGACGTTGGCGTACCCGGCGTTGTTGACGAGCACGTCGATGCGTCCGTAGTGGCCGAGCGCCGCGTCGACGGCCGTCCGTGCGGCGGCGCCGTCGGTGACGTCGAGCGGGAGCGCGAGGACCCGGTCCTCGCCGTACTTCCGTACGAGGTCGTCCAGTTGCTCCGGCCGGCGGGCGGTGGCGGCGACGAGGTCGCCCGCGTCGAGCGCGGCGGTGACCAGGGCGCGGCCGAGGCCGCGGGAGGAGCCGGTGACGAACCAGACCCGTGGGGCGTGAGCCTGCCCTTCCTGTCCTTCCTGACGGTCCTGTCCTTCCTGACGATTCTGCCGCTCTTGTCGCTCTTGTCGTTGCTGAGGTTCCATGCCATTTAGTGAAACACCGTTGCGTTAATAGCGCAACAGCGTTGCTCTACGATGGGGCCATGACCGCGTCCGGATTCCAGCGCGCCCGCAGCGCACAGGCCAAGCAGCAGCGCGAAGCGGCGATCCTCGAAGCGGCCCGCGCGCTCGGCGCCGAGCGAGGCATCCGGGAGATCACCCTCACCGACATCGCCGCCGCCGTGGGCATGCACAAGTCCGCCCTGCTTCGCTACTTCGAGACGCGGGAGCAGATCTTCCTCAGGATCACCGCCGAGGGATGGCGGGAGTGGTCCGCGGAGCTGTGCGACCGGCTGCGCGAGCTGCCGCACGGCACGCCGGAGGGCGTCGGCGAGGTGCTCGCGGCCACGCTGGCGGCCCGACCCCTGTTCTGCGATCTGCTCGCCCAGGCGCCCCTCAACCTGGAACGGAACGTGTCGGTGGAGTCGGTGCGCGCCTTCAAGCTCGTCACCCTCGACGAGGTCGCACGGATCGGCGCGGAACTCGGCCGGCTGCTCGGCCTCGACGAGGAGCGGGCCGTCGACGTCATCGCGACGGCCACCAGCCTGGCCGGCGCCCTGTGGCAGATGGCGACGCCGGGCCCGCACATCCAGGCGCTCTACCGCGAGGACCCCCGGCTCGCGCACGCCGTGGTGGAGGTGGAGCCCCGGCTGCGCCGGGTCCTGGGCGGGCTGCTCCGGGGGATCACCGGCGACGCGGACGCATAGCGTGCCGCCGCCGCACCGGATCCGGTGCGGCGGCCACCGGCCCGGCGCGTCCGCGCTACCCGACGAGCAGCACGAACATCACCGCCATCCCCAGCGCCATCGCCGCATGGCAGCCGAGTCCCAGGGCGACGGCAGCGCCCTCGCCCGGCGCCCCGGCCGCCGTGACCGCAACAGCAGCCGCGCCCGTCGTGCCTGTCCCGCCCGGCCGGACCGCCGGTTCCAGGGCGCGGGCCCGGTCGAGCGCGCGGGCCAGCCAGACCAGGCCGAGCCCCGTGAACGCGGCGGCGAGGACGCCCGCCGCAAGTCTCGGCCCCGTACCGGTCAGGGTCATGGCGGCGAGCCCCGAGCCGTCGCCCATGTCCATGCCCTCCATGCTGCCCCCGCCGGAGCCGCCCGCCATCGCGCCGGAGGAGGCCATCGCCGCCACCATCCAGGCCATGGCCGCCATCATCAGCACATGCGGCCACGCGGCGAGCACCGCCCCGCGCCGGGTGCGGTCGCCGGGACGGAAGGGGGCGGCGGCGAGGAACCACAGCGCGCCCGCCGAGAAGAGCACGACCTGCGGCCCGGCCGACAGGTCCATGCCCCACGGCCAGGCCATCGCCGCCATCAGCACGCTCATCGCCACGTGCAGCGCGTGGTCCACCCGCGCGGTGACCGCCGTGCCCGGCAGTACGGCCCGCCACACCCCATGGGCGGCGGACACGGCGAACAGCAGGGTCAGGATCCAGCGCAGTCCGGTCGCCGCGATCACGCCGCCACCCCCGCCCGACGCCGCCGCACCGCGCCCACCGTCACGTCCACCAGGACGAACAGGAGCAGCGGCAGACCGAAGAACGGCACGTAGTAACCGATGACCGCGGCCGCCACGACCAGGGGCGCGAGGACCCGGCCGGGCACCCGGCGCCAGGCCCCGCGCACCGGCGCGCGGCCGGCGGTGAGGCCCCGCGCGCGGATCGGCCGGCGCAGCCACCACATGCGGTAGCCCCACAGCGTCATCCCGATCACGCCGAGGGCGAGCAGCGCGAGGACGATCTGGTTGGCGAGGCCGAACAGCAGGCCCATGTGCGCGTTGATGCCCCAGGAGGTCATCTTGGCGAGCAGCGGGAAGTCGTCGAAGTCGAGCTTGTGCGTCACCTTTCCGGTGGCCGGGTCGACGGCGACCACGTCCTGCTGTTCGGGCCAGCTGCGGGTGTTCTCCTTCACGGTGTACGCGGAGTCCGCGTCGGCGGGCGGGGTGACGACGAGTACGCCGACCAGGCCCGCGTCATGGGCCGAGGCGACGACCGCGTCGATGCCGACGTCCTCGCGCCTCTCTCCCCCGCCCTGCTCCGCGCCGGTGGCGGCGGGCAGCACGGTGGAGACCGAGGGTGTGCTGCCGCCCAGGGAGTCCTGGATCCGCCCGATACCGGCGCCCGCGTGCGCGGACCAGGTCAGGCCGGTCGCGGACAGGGCGAGCAGGCCGACGGAGGCCCACAGGCCGACCGCGCCGTGCCAGGAGAGCGTGCGCCGGCGGCCCTTGGGACCCCCGCGCGGCAGCAGCAGCCGGCGCAGCCGCTTGCGGTTGCGTGCGGTGCCGGCCCACAGGGCGAGACCGCCGAGTACCTCGATCCACAGCCAACTCGCGGCGATCTCGCTGTAGTTGCGGCCGAAGTCGCCCAGGTGCAGATTGCGGTGCAGATCGTCGAGCCAGGCCCGGGCGGGCAGCCACTGGCCGGACGTCCGCAGTTCGCCGAGGGCTTCGCCGTCGTACGGGTCGACGAAGGCGGTGAGCGTGTAGCCCTCGGGCAGGCCGTCCTTGTCGAAGGTGACACGGGTGGAGTCGGTGGGCCCGGCGCCCTTGGTCACGGACACCAGGGTGCCGCCGGGCACCGCCCGCCGCGCGGCGGCCACTTGGGCGGCGAGCGGCTCGGCGCCGCCGTGGGGCGTCACCTTCAGCTCGTGGTCGTACAGGATCGACTCGACCTGCGGCGTGACGGTGTAGGCGAGTCCCGTGACGGCGGCGACGAGGATGAACGGGCCGATGAGGACACCGGCGTAGAAGTGCAGCCGCAGCAGCAGGGGCCGCAGTCCGCTCCATGGTCCCGGCACGGCGGGCGCGGGGACGGCGGCCGGTTCCCCGGCCGACCGCGGCGACGGCAGTGCACCCACCTCGGCATCGGGGCTGACGGCAGCAGCCCGCGCCACCGGCGCGGCATCCGCCTCTGGCACGGACTCCGCCGCCGGCGCGGCCCCCACCCCCGGCTGTGTCCCTGTCTCGGGCATCCGCGACTCCTCTCCCCACCGCTGCCGCGGCCGACCGTTTCGGCGACGGCAGCACAGGAGTCGGAGCGGGAAGGGAGGAAGTTCCCGGCGCCGTATGTGACCGGGGTCACGCCCCTGCCGTGGAGTCGACCCGCCGGGTCAGCCCCGTCCGCACACCTGGCCACGCTTCCGGCCTCCGGTCACCGGAACGTCGTCAGCCGAGGATGAGCGGCAGGCGGGCGGCGAGGCCGGACAGCGTGGCCGTCTCGGCGTCGGTCGGTGTGCGACGCCCGGTGCCGATCAGCAGGGCGTCCTTGTCGGAGAACCGGGCGGGAAACGGGGCCCCGGCGATGCGCTCCAGCAGGGCGCGCGCCGCGGCGAGGGTTTCGGCGGGCGGCTCGGGGGCGGAGGGCAGGTGCGCGATGAGGTCGAGGTGGTGCAGGGTCCATTCGAGTACGTACGCGGAGAGGTAGTCGCCGACGGTCAGCACTTTCTCCTGCGTGCTGACGCGGAGGGCGGGGTCGGCCAGTCGTGCGGCCCGGCCCGCGGCGGAACCCACGTCGTCCAGGTGGAACGTCAGCCACCGCGGCGGGCCGTAGGCGGCGGCCAGCCGCGGGATCAGCGCGTCGAGGGGGTCCTCGCCGGTCGGCGGCTCGTCCAGGAGGGTCCAGTAGGTGGCCGCGTCCGCGGTCGGTTCGGTACCGGCGGGCGTGACGAGGGTGATCAGTACGTCCTGGGCGTCGATGACGAGGTGGCAGACCAGGTCCCGCACGCGCCAGCCGGCGCAGCCGGACGGACGCTCGAAGTCCTCCTCCGGCAGTTCGGCGACCGCTGCGAGCAGTGCTGTCCAGGAGCGCGAGAAGAGATCCATCAGGGCACGGTAGGCCGACCCCGGAGCGGTGGACAAGCGGACGGGACATCGGATGTCTTGCGGGCGGTCAGAGGCACTCCTGACGGTGGCAGCCTCCGTACGGACGGACCCAGGGACGCGCCCACCCGGCGGCTCCCTTCCTGCCGAGACCGTCCGGCGCGCACGCACACCGAGACGTCGGATCATTTTGGCTAGAGTGGGCCGTATGGCGGTCACCGACGCGGCTATTCTCAAGATCAAGGAAATGATCGTCTCGGGCGAGCTCTCGCCCGGGTCCCGGCTGCCTCCCGAGAAGGAGCTGAGCGAGGCGCTCGGACTGTCGCGCAACTCGCTGCGCGAGGCCGTGAAGGCGCTGGAGGTCATCCGGGTTCTGGACGTGCGGCGCGGTGACGGGACCTACGTCACCAGTCTCGAACCGCGGCTGCTGCTCGAGGCCATGTCCTTCGTCGTCGACCTCCACCGGGACGACTCGGTCCTGGAGGTCCTCGCGGTACGGCGGATGCTCGAACCGCAGGCGGCCGCGCTCGCGTGCCACTCGATCACCGACGAGCGGCTGGCCGCGATCGAGCAGCGGCTCGCGGACGTCGGTGCGGACGCCGACGTGGAGAGCCTGGTCGCCCACGACATCGCGTTCCACCACGCGATCGCCGAGGCGACCGGCAATGCCTATCTGACGAGTCTCCTCGACTCCCTGTCCGGCGACACCGTCCGCGCCCGCGTCTGGCGCGGCATCACCGAGGACGGTTCGGTCGCCCGCACGATCGACGAGCACCGCGGCATCCTGGACGCCCTGCGGCAGCGGAACGCGGAACTCGCCCAGGCGCTGATGTTCGTCCATGTCTCCGGCGTGGAGCACTGGCTCCGCAGGGCCCGCTGACGCGTGTCGCTCCTCGGTCCGGCAGCCGCGTCGCAGAGGTGATCGACGCGGATGTGCACATCTGGGACCCCCCGTCGGCTGCGGTACGACTGGATCGCCGGTACGGTGCTGGACCGGCCGAGGCCGCCGGGTGACATCGACGACGCCGACGGCTCGGTGACGCGCCGGGGGTTCGTCGAGGCCGACGTCACTCCCGAGAGGGCCCTCGACGAGGCCCGCTGGGTCGCGGGGCTGGACCGGCCCGGGCCGGCGGGGAGGGTCGTGGCGGCCGGCCCGGAGGCGCCCGACGCGGGCGAACGGATCGAGCGGGCGGCCGCGCCGCCGTCCGTGCGCGGGGTCCGCCAACTGCTCCAGGACCTGCCCGGCGAGCGGCTCGCGGCACCCGCGCCGCGCGCGGGACTCGCCGAGGTGGGCCGCGCCCGGCTCGTCCTCGACGCCTGTGCGCGCTGGACGCGGTCGGACGCGGTCGGACGCCCTCGATCGTCTCCTGGCCCGCTTCGGTGACGGGGTCACCGCCCTCGGCAGGCTGCCCACCGAGGTCCGCGACGCGGGGAGCCTGCGACGGCACGGCCCGGACCTGCTCCGCGCGGCCCTCGACCTGTTCGGCCCCAAGCGCTGTCTGCTCAGGGGGTCAGCCGTTCCTCACGCAGCGTCTCCCACAGTCCGTCGGGGATCTCGGTCCTCATGTGCCGGAGGTTGGCGCGCATTTCGGCCGGGCTCGCCGTGCCCACGACCACCTGGTCCACCGCCGGGTGGTGCAGCGGGTACTGGAGGGCGGCGGCGGGCAGCGGGACGCCGAAGCGGGCGCAGGTCTCGCGCAACCGTTCGGTGCGGGCGGCGAGTTCGGGCGGTACGGGGCCGTAGTTGTAGTGGGCCGTGGCGGGATCGTCGGAGGCGAGGAGCCCCGAGTTGAACACCGCGACCGCGAGGACCCGTACCCCGCGCTCCTGGCACAGGGGCAGGAGTTCGGCGGCGGCGGGCTGTTCGAGCAGGGTGTACCGCCCGGCGATCATGACGACGTCGAGGTCGCCCTCGCGGACCGCGCGGACGGCCGCCGCCACGCTGTTGACGCCGATTCCGATCTCGTCGACCAGTCCGGCCTCCCGCAGGCGGGCGAGTGCGGGCAGCCCCTGCCGCAGCCCTTCGTCGAGGCCGTAGACGTCGGGGTCGTGGAGGAAGAGGGTGTCGACACGGTCCACGCCGAGCCGTTCCAGCGAGTCGTCGAGGCTGCGCCGGATGCCGTCCGGGCTGGGGTCCCAGTGCCGTACGTGGTCGTCGGGCACGAGGAACCCGCCCGCCTCGTCGGTGCCGTGCCGGCGCCCGGTGTTCGGCACGATGAGGCGGCCGGCCTTCGTCGACAGGCGGTAGCTGTCGCGGGGTTTTTCGCGCAGGAACGCGCCGAGGCGGCGCTCGCCGAGGCCCAGTCCGTAGTGGGGAGCGGTGTCGAAGTCGCGGATGCCGCCCGCCCAGGCCTCCTCCAGTACGGCGCGGGCGTCCTCGTCGGACACCTCGCGGTAAAGGTTGCCGAGGGGTGCGCCTCCGAAGCCGAGCCGGCCGGTCATGCGGCGGCTTCCGTTCCGGTGGGCCGGCGGTGTGCGGCGAGCGAGGCCGCGCGCATCTCGGTTCCGGCGCCCGGGGCGGTGGGGGCACGGTAGCGGCCGTTGTGGATCACCGCGGGGGTGACGAAGTGTTCGTGGAGGTGGTCGACGTATTCGATCATGCGTCCTTCCCTGGTGCCGGAGACGGCGACGAAGTCGAACATCGACAGGTGCTGGACGGCCTCGCACAGGCCCACGCCCCCGGCGTGCGGGCAGACGGGGATGCCGAACTTCGCGGCGAGCAGCAGATGGGCGATGTTCTCGTTGACGCCGCCGACGCGGGCCGCGTCGATCTGGAGGATCTGCACGGCTCCGGCCTGGAGGAACTGCTTGACCATGACGCGGTTGTGCACGTGTTCGCCGGTGGCCACCGGGACGGGGGCGATGGCGCGGGCGATGGCGGCGTGGCCCAGGATGTCGTCGGGGCTGGTGGGTTCCTCCACCCAGGCCGGGTCATAGGGCGCGAGGGCGCGGATCCACTCGACGGCGGCGGCCACGTCCCAGCGCTGGTTGGCGTCGACCGCGATGGGGTAGCCGGCGCCGCAGATCTCGCGGGCGAGCCGCAGACGTCGGATGTCGTCGTCGAGGTCGGCGCCGACCTTCAGTTTGATCTGCGGGAATCCGGCGTCGAGGGCCTCGCGGCACAGACGGGCGAGTTTTCCGTCGGAGTAGCCGAGCCAGCCGGGGCTGGTCGTGTAGGCGGGGTATCCGTCGGCCAGGAGGTCCTGTTCGCGTACGGCCCGGCCGGGTTCGGCGCGGCGCAGGAGGGCGAGGGCCTCGTCGCGGGTGAGGGCGTCGGTGAGGTAGCGGTAGTCGACGAGGTCGGCGATCCGCTCGGGGGACATCCGGGCCAGCAGTTGCCAGAGCGGCAGTCCGGCCCGCTTGGCCCTGAGGTCCCACAGGGCGTTGAGGACCGCGCCGACGGCCATGTGCATGATGCCCTTCTCGGGGCCCAGCCAGCGCAGTTGGGAGTCGTGGGCCAGGATCCGCCATGCCTCGCCCATGTCGTCGAGGAGCGGTTCCACCTCACGTCCGACGAGGTGGCCCTCCAGCATCTGGACGGCGGCCACCTGGACGTCGTTGCCGCGGCCGATGGTGAAGGCGAAGGCGTGTCCCTCGTGGCCGTCGGGCGCGTCGGTGCGGAGGACGACGTAGGCGGCCGAGTAGTCGGGGTCCGGGTTCATGGCGTCGGAGCCGTCGAGCGACGCGGAGGTCGGGAAGCGGACGTCCGCCGTGGAGACGGAGGTGATCGTGGTCATGGGCCCTCCCGGGACGCATCCAAACATCGGATCAATCCTGGGGTCAACTGGTAGGGTGCCGTCGGCTCACGTGTCGTAGGGGCCGAGAGCCGATGTCCGGAATCCGATTGCGGAAGGGGTCTGATGAAGCTCGCACGGATCGGGGAGGCCGGCCGGGAGATTCCGGTCGTCGTCGCCGAGGACCACTACCTCGACCTGTCGGCCCTCACGGACGACATCGACGGGGCCTTCCTGTCGCGGTCCCTGGAGAGTGTCGCCGCCGCGGTGCGCGCGGGGGGCCTGCCGCGGATCGAGCGCGCGGGACAGCGGATCGGCGCGCCGGTCGCCCGGCCCTCCGCGGTCGTCTGCGTGGGGATGAACTACGCCGCCCACGCCGCCGAGTCCGGGGCCGAGCCCCCGAAGGACCTGGTGGTGTTCCTCAAGACCCCGAACACCGTTGCCGGTCCCGACGACGACCTCGCCATCCCGCCGGGCAGCGTGAAGACCGACTGGGAGGTGGAGCTCGGCGTGGTGATCGGCCGCCGGGCGAGCTACCTCGGCTCGCCGGCCGAGGCGCTCGCACACGTCGCCGGATACACGCTGGCCAACGATGTCTCCGAGCGCGAGTGGCAGATCGAGCGGTCCGGGGGCCAGTGGGGCAAGGGCAAGTCCTTCCCCGGCTTCTCCCCCGTCGGCCCCTGGCTGGTCACCGCCGACGAGATCGACCCGGGCGCGCTGCGGCTGCGCAGCTGGGTGAACGGCGAGCCGCGCCAGGACTCCAGCACCTCCGACATGATCTTCGACGTCGGCCAGATCGTGTGGCGGCTCAGCCAGTTCCTGGTCCTGGAGCCGGGTGATCTGGTCCTGACCGGCACACCCGAGGGTGTCGCCCTGTCCGGCCGTTTCCCCTATCTGCGCCCCGGTGACGTCGTCGAACTCGAGATCGACGGACTCGGCCGGCAGCGCCAGGTGACCCGGTGACCGGTTTCGAGAACGTCAGGGCCCTGGTCACCGGCGGCGCGTCGGGGATCGGCGCGGCGATCGTCGCCCGACTGCGCGAGGAGGGTGCGCGGGTCGCCGTACTGGACCTGAACCCGCCCGAGGGCGACCCCGACGCGCACCGGGTGGACGTCGGCAGGGACGAGGAGGTGCGGGCGGCGGTGGCACGTGTCGCCGAGGCCTTCGGCGGGATCGACGTCGTCGTCAACAACGCGGGGATCGGCGCCCAGGGGACGGTGGCCGACAATTCCGACGACGAGTGGCACCGCGTGCTGGACGTCAACGTGCTCGGGGCCGTCCGGGTCAGCCGGGCGGCGCTGCCGTGGCTGCGCCGGTCCCCCTGCGCGGCGATCGTCAACATGTGCTCCGTCGCGGCGCGCGCGGGGCTTCCGGAGCGTGCGCTGTACGGGGCGAGCAAGGGCGCGCTGTACTCGCTGACGCTCCAGATGGCGGCGGACCACGTGCGCGAGGGGATCAGGGTGAACGCGGTCAGTCCCGGCACCGCGGCGACCCCGTGGGTGACCCGGCTGCTGGACTCCGCCGCGGACCCGGTGGCCGAGCGCGCCGCCCTGGACGCCCGGCAGCCGCACGGACGTCTGGTGGAGGCCGCGGAGGTCGCCGACGCGGTCGCCTATCTGGCCAGTCCCCGCGCCGGCTCGACGACGGGCACGGTCGTCGAGGTCGACGGCGGGATGTCGGGGCTCAGGCCGCGCCGCTGACCCTGCTTCGCCCGGTACGCGTCACGGAAAGGACTCCCCGCCATGACCATGTCCGAACGCCCGCCGCTCTACCGGCGGTTCGCCCGGGAGACACCGGCCTGGTTCCGGGACGCCAAGCTCGGCATCTTCGTCCACTGGGGCCCGTACTCCGTGCCGGCCTGGGCCGAGCCCGTCGGGGCGTTCGGCAGCGTCGAGGACGAGGAGGAGTGGTTCCGGCGCAACCCGTACGCCGAGTGGTACGCCAACACCGTCCGCATCGACGGCAGTCCGGCCCGCCGGCACCACCAGGAGACCTACGGCGGGGCCGACTACGACACGTTCCTCGACGCGTGGCGGGCCGAGGCGTTCGACGCCGACGCCGTCATGGACCTCGTCGCCGCCACCGGTGCCCGCTACTTCGTGCCCACCACCAAGCACCACGACGGCGTCACCCTCTGGGACGCCCCCGGGACCGGCGACCGCAACACCGTCCGCCGGGGCCCCGGGCGCGATCTGGTCGGCGAGTTCCACGACGCCGCCGCACGCCGGGGCATCCGCTTCGGCGTGTACTACTCCGGCGGCCTCGACTGGCACTTCGCCCCCGCCCCGCCCCTCGTCCGCCACATCGACGACTCCGTGCGCCCGCGAGACCGGGCCTACGCCGACTACGCCTTCGGCCATGTCGCCGACCTCATCGAGAGGTACCGGCCGGAACTGCTGTGGGGCGACATCGAGTACCCCGACGCGGGCAAGGCCGGAGGCGGCAAGAGCCTCGTCGAACTCTTGCGCCGCTTCTACGCCGCCCGCCCGGAGGGAGTGGTCAACGACCGCTGGGGCGACACGCACTGGGACTTCCGCACCAGCGAGTACGAACAGGACCGTGAGCGCGAGGGCGACGGCGCCTGGGGAGAACTGCCGGGGCGTCGGCTTCTCGTTCGGTTACAACCGACTGGAGGACGCGTCCCACTCGCTGAGCGGGCCGGAGGCGATCCGCCACTTCCTGGACGTCGTCTCGCGCGGCGGCAACCTGCTGCTCAACATCGGCCTCACCGCCTCCGGCGAGGTCCCCCCGGTCCAGCGCCGCACCCTTGAGGCACTCGGCGCCTGGAACCGCGTCCACGGCGACGCGGTCTTCGGGTCGCGGCCCCTCGGCAGGGACGTGGCCCGCCCCTCCGACGAACCCTGGGTCCGCTGGACCCGCACGGACGGTCACGCCCACGCGTTCGTCGACGCACCGGCGGGCGTCCGCGTCACGCTCGACGCGGACGGTGACGCCGTGGACCTGACCGCCGCCACGGGTGCCCGCACCGAGGTCGTCGACGGCACGCTCGTCGTGACGCCCGGGGAACCGGCCCCGGCCGGGCCGGCGCGGGTCGACGTGCCGCTGCGCTGACGACCGGGCGGAGGGTGCGCCGGGCGTGGGAAGGTTCGTCAATGCTCAAGCCACGGCAGCAGGCTGCTGGCAGCCCTCCGTGCTCCGTTCGAGACGGTTGGATCATCAACGACTCGCACACAACCCTCGCTTGACTTCCCCGCCCGCAAGTCCGTGCCGGCCTCCCACGGGAATCACGGGCCGTGTTCTCGCCCGGGTGTCCGGCGAGAACACGGCCCGGTCACTAGCATGCGGTCCATGGGCATCAGACTTGAGAACGTCGGCATCGCCGTCCGTGACCTCGAAGCGGCGATCTCCTTCTTCACCGACCTCGGTCTGACCGTCCTCGGCCGGGACACGGTCAGTGGGGAGTGGACCGACACCGCCGTCGGCCTCGACGGCAACCACGCGAGGATAGCGATGCTCCAGACCCCGGACGGGCACGGTCGCCTCGAACTCTTCGAGTACCTCCATCCCGAGGCGATCGAGTCGGAGCCCACGCGTCCCAACGAGATCGGCATGCACCGTGTCGCCTTCTCCGTCGACGACATCGACGCGGCCCTCGAAACGGCCGCGAGGCACGGCTGCCATCCGCTCCGCGGCGTGGCGACCTACGAGGACATCTACAAGCTCACCTACGTCCGCGGCCCCAGCGGCATCATCGTGATGCTCGCCGAGGAGCTGAGGAAGGGCTGAGGCAGGAGCCTCACAGGTGGCGCAGGCCTTCGACGAGGACGCGGAGGCCGAAGGCGAAGTGGGCGTCGAAGTCCGGGCTCGTCAGCGCGGGGAGTGCGGCCGTGAGGTGCGGGTGTGCTCCGGGCGTCGTGGCGTCCCGCAGGCGTCCGACCGCTCCGGTGTCCTCGGGGGTGCCGGAGAGCGCGGCCTGTTCCTCCAGCGTGTGGCCGAGGACGTAGTTGACGAGGGTCAGGAAGGCGCGGGCCGCGTCCTCGTCGCGCAGGCCGGCCTCGCGCAGTGCGCCTAGGGCGGTTTCGGCGAAGGCCAGGGTGTGGGGGCCGGTGGTGTGGGTGCCGCCGAAGACCCGGGCGCCGTCGCGGCGGGCGAGCAGGGCGCGGCGCATGGTGTGGGCCAGCGCCGTCAGCCGCCCGGCCCAGTCTGCGGTCCCCTCCGGCTCCGGCAGTGGTTCGGCCAGCGGTCGCAACATGCGTTCGGCCATGGCCGTCAGCAGGTCCTGCTTGGTCGTGAAGTGCCGGTAGAGCGCGCCCGCCTGGACACCCAGCCGGTCGGCCAGGCGGCGCATCGTCAGCGCCTCAAGACCGACGTCGTCCAGCAGTTCCAGCGCGGTGGCGACGGTCGAGGCCCGGTCCAGCCGTGCGGGCCGGCCCCGGCCCGCGGTTGACATCGAAGACATGACCCTCACTATAGTGAACGCCGTTCACGTGAACAACGTTCACTAAAGGAGGCATGCCATGACGGAAGCAGAAGTGATCGTCGTCGGCGCCGGGCCGACCGGTCTGATGCTCGCCGGCGAACTGGCCCTGGCGGGCGTACGGACCCGCGTCGTGGAGCGGCGCCGGGAGCCGTCACCGCATTCCCGGGCCCTGACGCTGCACCCGCGCAGCATGGAGGTGCTGGACATGCGCGGGCTCGCCCCGCGCTTCCTCGCCGCGGGCAGCACCGTGCCGGGCTGGCACTTCGCGGCCCTGCACACCCGGCTGGACTTCCGGGCACTGGACACCCGCCACGGGTACACCCTGTTCCTGCCCCAGCTCCGCACGGAGGCCCTGCTGGAGCAGCGGGCCCGGGAGCTGGGCGTGCGGATCGACCGCGGCCACGAGGTGCGGGGCCTCACCCAGGACGCGGAGGGGGTCCGCCTCGAACTCCGTGACGACGCGGGCCGCGACACCACCGCGACGGCGCTGTACGTCGTGGGATGCGACGGCGGACGCAGCACCGTACGGCAGGCCGCCGGCATCGGCTTCCCGGGCACCGACGAGTCCCTCACGGGCATACTCGGCGACTTCGCGGTGTACGACGCCCCGCCCGAGGCACGCGCGGCGGCCGAGGCGGCCGGCATCCTCGCGGTCCCGCTGGAGGGCGGGCTGACCCGGGTCGTCTGCGTCGACCCCGCCCGGATGCGCGTGCCGTCCGGCGAGCCGGTCACCCTCGAGGAGTTCCGGGCCGCACTGCTCCGGCTCTGCGGCCACGACCACGGCATCGCCGACCCGCGCTGGCTGTCCCGCTTCGGCAACGCCACCCGCCTGGCCGACCGCTACCGCCAGGGCCGTGTCCTGGTGGCGGGCGACGCCGCGCACATCCACTTCCCGGCGGCCGGGCAGGGCCTCAACACCGGGCTCCAGGACGCGATGAACCTGGGCTGGAAGCTGGCCGCCGAGATCGGCGGCCGGTCCGGCCCGGGGCTGCTGGACAGCTACGACGCCGAGCGCCGGCCGGTCGGCCGTGCGGTCACCGAGAACACGGTGGTCCAGACGCTTCTCGCCGAACTGTCGCTGGTACCGGAGTACCGCCGTGCCGGTACGGCCCTGCGCTCACTGTTCGACGAACTCCTCGGCATCGAGGGGGTCAACCGCCTCCTCGCCGACCGTACCTCCGGAATCGGCACGGTGTACGCGCCGCCGCCGGGAGCCGACCCGCTGGTGGGCCGCCGGATGCCGGACATCGCGCTGACCACGGCGGAGTCGGGGACCACCCGGGTCCATGAACTCCTCGTCCCGGGCCGCTTCGTACGGATCGAGCTCACGGGCGACGGGCAGCGACGGCCCGTCCGGGAGACGCATCCACGCGTCACCGCCGTGCACGCGACGGCGTACGACGACCACGCCGGCCTGCGCGGGGTCCACGAGGTCCTGGTGCGCCCCGACAGCCACCTCGCCTGGGCCTCCCGCACCGGCGACCCGGACGAACGGGAGGCCGAGCGGAAGGCCGCACTGGCCGACTGGGCGGGGGTGTGAAAGCGCCTCGTCAGGGAGCGGAGCCGGGCCTCACGAGGACGACCGCAGCACCAGCAGGCTGATCTCGCTCGGTGCGAAGACCCGGAACGGCGGCCCCCAGTAGCCCGCGCCCCGGCTGGTGTACAGCTGGGTCCGGTCGCCGTGGCGGCTCAGCCCCTGCACCACGGGCTGGTCGAGCCGTACCAGGTAGTGGAAGGGCCATATCTGCCCGCCGTGGGTGTGGCCGGAGACCTGGAGGTCGACGCCGGCGGCCACGGCCTGGGCCACCTGCTTGGGCTGGTGGGCGACGAGCAGCACCGGCAGGCCGGGCTCGGCGCCCGCCAGCGCGGTGGCGTGGTCGGCGCTGTGCCCGGTCAGCCCGGAGGAGGCGGCGGTGCGGTCGTCCACGCCCGCGAGGACGAGCCGGTCGCCGCCGCGCTCGACGGTCAGATGACGGTTGTGCAGCGCCTCCCAGCCGAGGCCGCTCATCAGGTCGAGCCAGCCCTGCGCCTCCCCGTGGTACTCGTGGTTGCCCGTGACGTAGACCCTGGCCAGCCGGGCCCGGACGGTGCCCAGGGGCGCGACCTGCTCCCGGCGCCGGGCGATCGTGCCGTCGGCTATGTCGCCCGCGTGGCAGACGATGTCGGGCTCCAGGGCGTTGACGGCGTCGGCGACCCGCGTCGACCAGCGGGCCCGGTCGATGGGCCCGTAGTGGGTGTCGGCGAGGACGACCACGCGGGTCCCGTCGAGGCCGGGGCCCAGCCGGGGGATCGTCACCTCCACCCGCCGGATGCGGGGCACCCGCATGGCCTCCACGTAACCCCACGTCAGAAGGGCCGCGGCGACGACCGCGATCGCGACGGACACCGCCCTGGCCGTCTGCTGTCCCCCGGCCCCGGCGACGGCCAGGGCGATCCGCAGCACACCGCCGAGGGCGGACCACACGAACAGGACCCAGACCACGCCGAGGGTGGTGTCGGCCGTACGGGCCGCCCGGTCGAGCTGACGCCGGCCGTGCCCCAGGGCCATCACCACCGGGAACGCCAACTCGGCCGCCGCGCACAGGATTCCGCCGCCGACGACGACCGGGACCGGCCACCTGGCGCCGGACGCCAGCAGCACCCACCACGGCAGGAAGAACAGCGAGGTGAGCACGGCGAGCAGCACCAGCGCCCGGCCGATCCACCCACGCCACCGGCCTGCCGGGGCCTCCGCCGCGCCCTGCTCGTCGGAGGGCGCGCCGGCGACCGCGGCGTCCTCTCCCCCGGCCGGCCCGGTCCGTACGTCCGTCACGTTCCCACCCCACACCCACTCACAGCCCAATGAACGCTTCCATCTTCGCCCCTCGCGCGCGCCGCCGGGCACCCCTGTGGACAACGGCCGGCCCGTGCGCGAATTTTTGTTGTTCTCCCCGCCGGCCCACGTCTCCGACAGTGGGCCAGTAAGAATGCCCTGCGGATGCGGGACGAGGGAGAGACGGTTCATGCGTACAGACCACGGGAGCGATCCCGGCACCGGGCTGGTGTCCGCCGCCTGTGCGGGCGATCCGCGGGCCGTCGAGGGGTTGGTGGCGCAGTCCCTGCCGCTGGTCTACAACATCGTCGGCCGTGCGCTGGGCGGGGGCCAGGACGTCGACGACGTCGTACAGGAGACGCTGCTGCGCGTGGTGCGCGGCCTGGACCGGCTGGAGAACCCCTCGTCGTACCGATCGTGGATGGTGGCCATCACCGTGCGGCAGATACGGGACTGGATACGGGGCCGCGCACAGGACCGGGAGAGCCGCGAACCCGTCGAACTGGCCGCCCAGTTCGCCGATCCCGCGTCCGACTTCGCGTCCCTCACCGTGCTGCGGCTGCAACTCGACAGCGACCGGCGGGAGGTGGCGGAGGCGACGCGCTGGCTGGACGAGGACCAGCGGGAACTGCTGTCGCTGTGGTGGCTGGAGGAGACCGGGGAGCTGGAGCGGACTGAGGTGTGCGAGGCGCTCGGCCTGTCGGGCAAGCACACGGCCGTGCGCGTCCAGCGGCTCAAGGAGCAGCTCGACGTGGCCAGGACGGTGGTCCGGGTGCTCGCCGCGCGGCCGGCCTGCGCGGAGCTGTCCGAGCTCGTCCAGGGGTGGGACGCGGTGCCGAGTCCCCTGTGGCGCAAGCGGATCGCGCGCCATGCCCGGGGCTGTGCCCACTGCGGTGCGCGGCAGGGCCGGCTGGTTCCCGTGGGCCGGCTGCTCATGGGGCTCCCGCTGGTCGTCCCGCCGGCCGGACTGCGGCAGGCGGTGTGGGCGGCGATCGCGCCGGCGGTGCCGCCGGCCGGGGGCACGGAGGCGGGGGCGCCCGGGAGCGCGGGTCCGCGTCCCCGGGGCGCGCACGCCGCCGGGCGGGCCGCGTCCCGACGCCGTACGCCGGGCCGCGCCGGGCACGCCCGCACGGTCACGGCGGCGGTCGCGACGGCGACGGTCGTCCTCGGTGCCTTCGCCCTGGTGCACTACCAGGACGCCGACCGTACGGCCGCGGCCCCGGCGGGCGCGCCGACGGCGAGCAGCGCGAGGACGAGCGCCAGCGCGACGACGAGCGTCTCTCCCTCCCCCGGCTCGTCGGCGAAGAAGAAGCAGAAGGAGAAGGAGAAAGGGAAGAAGACCGAGCCGTCGGCCTCGGCCGGCACCGCCCGGGCGTCGCGGGCCCCCAGCGGCGAGGCCGCCGCACCCGCCGCCGATCCGGTGGTCTCCTCGTCCCGCAAGGGTGTCGGTGTCTGGTCCTTCCCCGGCATGTCCGACGCGCTGAGCCGTTCCGGGGCCGGCTGGTACTACACCTGGTCGACCGCGCACCCCGGCATCGCGGCCTCCGGCCGCGCCGACTTCGTACCGATGATCTGGGGCGCGAAGAGCGTTACCGCGCAGGCGCTCTCGGAGGCGAAGGCGGCCGGCCCCTATCTGCTCGGCTTCAACGAACCCGACATGAGCGCCCAGTCGAACATGACCGTCGACCAGGCGCTGGATCTGTGGCCCAAGGTGCAGGCGACCGGCGCCACGCTCGGCAGCCCCGCGGTGGCCTACGGCGGCGACCGGGCGGGTGGCTGGCTGGACCGCTTCATGAGCGGGGCGAAGCAGCGGGGGTACCGCGTGGACTTCATCGCACTGCACTGGTACGGCGGCGACTTTCGCACCGAGGCCGCCGTGGAGCAGCTGCGCGGCTATCTGAGCGCGGTGTACGCGCGCTATCACAAGCCGATCTGGCTCACCGAGTTCGCCCTCATCGACTTCTCCCGGGGCACCCGCTACCCCACGGACGCCGAGCAGGCGGCGTTCCTCACCTCGGCCACCAAGATGCTGGCCGGGCTGCCCTATCTCAAGCGCTACGCCTGGTTCGGCCTCGGCACGGACGAGACGGGGCCGGGGACCACGCTGTTCCGTTCGAACTCCGCCCTGACGGCGGAGGGCCGCGCGTTCCGCTCGGCGCCGTGACCTTCGCCGGGCGGTCGCCCCGGTGGGCGACAACGGGCCGAAGGCGAGCGGTGACAGAACGGTGACATCTCCGTCACCAACCGTTCGGCCGGGCCGCCGGTCCAACTGGGCGGGTGCGGGAAGAGTCCCGCGGCCCGCCCGGCAGGGCGATCAATGCGACGGAGGGGCCGTACGGTCCTTCCCCAGGGGGAACATCATGAAGCGCATGCATCGAGCCGCCGCCGTCACCGCCGTCGCCGCCGCCGCGGTGGCCTCGGCCGCCGTCTTCGCGGCACCGGCCTCCGCCACCGCGCAGGGGGCCTACGCGGCCGCGTACAACGGGGCCTGCGGCTCCGGGTACGGCGTCCTGCACGGCTACGACATCGGTGAGCTCGGCACCGTCTACCTCACCTGGAACGAACGGACCGGCGAGAACTGCGCCGTGACCGTGCGGGCGCGGAAGGGCGCGCCCGTGTACATGCAGGCGAAGGTGTTCCAGACCGACCACACCCAGGTCAGCGCCTCGGACTCGGGCGCCTACACGACGTACGCGGGCCCCGTCTACGTCCCGGGGCGCGGCGAGTGCGTCACCGTGCGGGGGCAGATCGACGACGCGTACGCGAGCTTCGCGGGCTTCTGCGGCTGACCGTCACCGGCGGCACGCGTGCGGAGCCCCGTCACGGGGCGGGGCTCCGCCGTGCCGGCGTCCTGTCGTGCCCGGAAATGATCTCGTCCGTGCCGCCCGCGACAGGAAACGCCATACCCGTTCAGGACCGGTCGTAATGGACCGTGCCAGGTGACCTCGGGGAAAGCGGGGGAAGAAGGAACGGCAGCCGATGGGAGGTTGCCGTGGAGAATGCGGATGTCGAACTGGGTGAGCTTCTCACCGCCGCGGAGGCAGCGCCTCCGGGGGAGTCCGTCGACGTGGTGGCACGCGACCTGCAAAAGAGGTTCGGGGCGGAGCGCGTGTCCTTCCTGTTCGCCGACCTCGTCGGCCAGCAACTGGTGCGGCTGTCCGCGGGCGACGACGGCGACGGCGACGGCCGCGCCGAGCCCTTCGCGTTGCGGGGCAGTGTCTACGACGAGGTCCTGCGCAGCCAGCGGCAGTACGTGGAACCCGAGGACCAGGGCGGACAGCGCGTCATCACACCGGTGACCAACCGGGGCGACTGCCTCGGCGTACTGGAGGTGACTTTGCAGCACGCCGACGGGGCCACGCTGGAGCAGATCGCCGAAGCGGCACACGTGCTGGCGTACATCGTCGTCACGGACCGCCGGTTCACCGACCTCTACCACCTGGGCCGGCGGACCACCCGGACCAGTCTGGCCGCGGAGATCCAGCACCAGCTCCTCCCCTCGGCCTCCTGCTGCGAGGCCGTCCAGTTCACCCTGGCCGCGGGGCTCGTCCCGGCCGACGACATCGGCGGTGACACCTACGACTACTCCCTCGACCGTGACACGCTGCACCTGTCCATCACCGACGCCATGGGGCACGACACCGACTCCGCGCTGCTGGCCACCCTGTTGGTCGGTGCGCTGCGCCGGGCGCGCCGCGATGGCTGCGACGCGCTCAGACAGGCCCGGGAGGCCCACCAGGCCCTGCTGCGCCACGCCCGCGGGCTGGCCACCGGTCAACTGCTGTGCGTGAATCTCGAAACGGGTGTCTGCGAGCTGGTCAACGCCGGGCACCCCTGGCCCCTGCGGGTGCGCGACGGCGTCGCCGAGGAGGTCGCCCTCGGCGTGAACCTGCCGTTCGGGGTGGCGGCGCCCACCCACTACCGGGTGCAGGAACTGGAGCTGCGCCCCGGGGACCGGCTGGTGCTGCTCACCGACGGCATGCAGGACCGCGGTGCCGCGGCCGTCGACCTGGCCGCACTCGTCCGCGACACCCGCGCCCTGCACCCGCGGGAGGCCGTCCGCGCCCTGACGACCGCGGTCCTGGAGGCCTGCCACGGACAGCTGGGCGACGACGCCACCGTCCTGGTCCTGGACTGGTACGGTGCCCGTCGCGAGAAGCCGTCCGCGGCCGAACCCGGCCCCGCGCCCCGCTGAGGCCGCTCGGGCCGCGCCCGGGGCGCTACGGGCTCATGCCGTCCTCTCCAGTGCGTTCTTGATGCGCCGTGCCTGTTTGACCGTCTGGGACGAGCCCGTGCGGGCCGCCAGCGCGTCGATCTCCGGGGGGAGGGGCCCGCGGGCCCCGCAGCCTTCGGCGCAGTCGGCCGCGAGGGTGAGCGCGGCGGGCAGGCCGTGCGGTGCCTCGCCCTGGAGCAGGGCGGGGAGGGCGGCCGACAGCACCGCCCACACCGTGCCGTACGCGCCGGCGCGCGCGACCTCCCGCAGTGCGCTCACGACCCGCTGGAACGTGAGCCGGCGCAGGCCGGTCAGTTCGGCGACGTCCCCGCCGAGCCGCGCCGTGTCGAGCGCGCCGCGGGCGGCCAGGAGGAGCAGCGCGTCCACGGCGTACAACTGCTCGTCGGCCCGCCGTGCGCCGAGGCCGTACGCCACGAGGAGGTGGGTGGCGGGCCCGGCCGGTCCCCCCGACTCGGCCAGTGCGGGCAGCACGGGGGCATCGCTCTCGTTCCAGTAGGCGTGGGCGACGAAGGTGACCAGCATCCGTGCCGCGACGACCTCCCGGTGCTGGGGCAGCAGCGCCAGCGACTCCGGGGTGCACTCCATGCGCCTGCCCGCGTCCGGGCTGTCGAGGGGATCGTGCGCGCCGAGCAGGGAACGGAACGGCTCGGAGAAGCCCTCGCGTCCGGCGACGGCCTCCGTGCGGACCAGCACACCGGGGCGGGGGTTCCGCAGCCCGAGGCGTTCCCTCTCGCGGAAGGCGGCCGGGGCGGGCAGCGCGCCCTCGGCGAGGCGGGCGGCGAGCCGGCGTCCGGCCGGGGAGGTGAGCTTCGCGGCCGCCGTCACCGCGTCGGGCGGTATCACGCGGTCCAGGCGCAGCAGGGCCTGGTCGAGGTCGGCCGGGCCGGGTTCGGTGCCGGAGCCCTCGTAGGCGGCGAGCCGCTCCACCAGTTCCGCGGGGTCGAGGGTGCCCGTCGTCCAGGTGGGGGTGGCCAGCAGGAAGGGCAGGGGGTCGCCGTGCAGCCGGGTCGCGATCTCGGCCACGCGGACGGCGAGGACGGAGGCACTGGCCGAGTGCGTGCTGCTGTGGTCGAGGGCCAGGCGGCGGATGCCGTCCAACTCCTCCTGGGGAACACCGCCCATGACCGCGAGGACGACGAAGGGACGCCAGTGCCAGCCCAGGCCACGGAAGTCCGTGGTCCAGTGTTCCAACAGCCGCCCCACGACCGGCTGGAGAGCGGCGCGCAGGCCGGGCAGGTCGGCGTGGGCGTGCACGACGAGGCCGTTGAGTACCCGCTCCGCCTGACCGGGCGCCTCGTCGGTACCGTGCATCAGGACGCCGACCTCCTCCGCGAGTTCCGCGGCGGTGGGCGGCACGGGCGCGAGGCGCTCGGGCTCCGGCACGGGCGGCAGCCCGTCCCCCTCGCCGGGCGGGGTGCCGGCGCCCTCGTCGGGGAGGACGCCCCCGAGCGCGGCGGCCGCGCGTGCGCGCAGGTCGGGTCCGAGCTGCCCGGCGCTCTCCGCGAGTTCGGCCAGGACGGCGTCGCTCGCGCGCCTGCGGTGGCGCACGACCAGGGCGAGCGCCCGTTCCTGGAGGCTGTGCTCCTCGTGGCCGAAGGCGACGGCGGCCGCGCGCAGCAACGCGTCCGTGTCCGGGCCGCCGCGCTTGACCGCCTTGTCCAGCAGGGTGAGCTGGGCCCGCACGATCTTCTTCTCGGGCCGGGTCAGGGCGGCTTCCGAGGCCTCGACCAGGTGCTCGGTCGCCAGGCGGCCCGCGGCGTCCAGCCCGGCCAGCGTCTCCTGGGCCCGGGCCACCACCAGGCCGTGGGCGTCGGGCACCATCCGCACCCAGGTCAGGGTGTGCGCCGCCTGCTCGTCCTCGGTCGGGTCGAGGGCGGTCAGCAGGGCGAGGAAGCCCTTGACGAGGCCGAGCCGGGTCTCGCGGGAGAGCCGGGAGAGGCAGCCGTCGAGCAGCGCCTCCCGGCTGAGCAGGCCCTCCCGGGCGAACCCGGCGAGCGCCGCGGCCCAGCCGGGGTCGTGCTCCCAGCTGTCCTGGAGGTGCGAGCCGGCCTGCGGCACCTCGAAGAGCCGCGGGACCATGACCGTCAGGAAGGGATTCTTCCGCAGTGTCTCCCCGACCGGCTCACCGGCGACCCCGCTGCAAGCCTCCTCCCAGCCGAGGACGAACCCGTCGGTCGTGGGCGGTGCGCAGTTCGCGGCGCTGACCAGCCGGGAGATCAGCGGGTACTCCTCCCGCGCGACGGTGCGGCGCCCGGCCAGCCGGTGCGCGACCTGGCCCAGCCACTCGGGGTCGCGGTCGGCCAGCGCCTCGACGACCGGCGCGGGGTCCCGCATGGCCCAGCGCAGCTCGTTGGAGGCGAGCCACTGGGCGGCGGCGGCCGCGCCGGTGGAGCACGCCGCGCCGGCCGCCAGCAGGGCGACGCGTATGTCCGTGTGGCCGTTGGCCCAGTCCCTGTTCAGGGACGAGCGCCAGGACTTCAGCACCGGCAGACAGGTGCGCCGCTCGGCGACGGTGAGTGCCTCGGACAGCTTGGGCACCGCCTCGGCGCGGCCTTCGCGCACGGCGTGCAGCAGTTCGTACGAGGCCTCGGTGACCTCGTCGGGAATGTCGTATCGGGGGATCCCGCGCATCAGACGGCTCCGTGGGAAGGGGTCGTGGTGTCAGGGGTGGTGGCGTTGGTGGCGGCCGTCCGCGCCCCCGCCGCCCGGCGGACGAGGCGGACGGCCAGGGCGTGCTTGCACGGTCCGCGGCCGCCGCGGTACGCGGCCCACCAGCGGCAGGTGCAGGTCAGCCGCCCTTCGGCGGCTCTGACGCGGTGGACGTGGTCGTCGACGGTGACCGTGGCCAGCTCGCCGTCGAGGCGCACCGCGCCCGCCTCGACCAGGGCGCGGGCGGCGCGCAGGCGGGGGTTGTGGCGCTCGGCGCGCCCGGTGTCGTACGGCAGCTCGCGGTGGAAGTACGCGGCCTCCGTCACGTCGTAGCCGATGCGCCCGGCGGTGCCGAGGCGGGTGAGTGCCGCCCGGACGCGCTGCGGGGTGAGGCCGCTCTGCGCGGCGAGATCCGCGAGGTCGACGGCGGGGTCCCAGGCGAGGAGCACCGACACCAGTTCGGCGTCCTCGGCGGACTCCTCCGTGGCCAGCGCCTCCAGGACCCCGCCCTCGCCGGAGAAGCCCCGCGCCGGGTCCGGGGACAGGGTGAGGGTGAGGCGCATTCCGGGCAGACCCACCTCCCACGCGCTCGCCACGGGGCCGCTGCCGGTGGTGACGGCCGGGCCGTGGATCCGCAGGCCCGTGGCGTGGCGGAGCACCCGGCTCAGTGCGGCGAGCCGGTCGGGGCCCGGCAGGCACACCGCGCCGGGGACCGGCCGGGTGGTGGCGCGCAGCGAGCGGCCGGCCGGGACGACCCAGCGCGTGGCCCGTGAGGCGCGGGAGCGGGGCAGTGCTCTGAGGAAGCGCACGGCCTCGGCGGCGGAGAGTTCGGCGCGGGGTTCGAACCCGGCGGCGACCACCTGGGTCTCGGCGAAGCCGCGCAGCCAGCGCTCGGGCAGGGGCACCTTCTTCTCCACCACGGGTCCGTCGAAGGTGGTGACGGTCAGTTCGTCGGGCCCGACCTCCATGAGCAGCGGGTCGACGGGGCCGACGCGGGTGAGGGCTTCGCGCAGCGGGAGGTTGACGTCGACGTTGGTCGTGCCGTGCCCGACGTCGTCACCGTCGAGCGCGTCGCCCAGCATGTCGAGCCGCGCGTAGACGCCGCAGCAGCCGGAGAACGACTCGAACCGCAGCCGGTCGCCGTTCCCCGTGACCACCGGGTCCAGCCAGGCGGGGTTCAGCGGCTGGTAGTAGCGGGTGGCGGCGACGTCCGCGACGCACAGCAGGCCGGCCGCCGCTATCTGAGGTCGGGTCAGGAAGCCGTGGAAGAACCGCGGATGGGCCTCCCGCCCCGCCGGTGTCGTCCCGCCGGAGGTCTCCAGGCTGAGCGTGCCGCCCTCCGCCGCGGGGCGGACCGCGGAGGGCCGTAAATAGGCGTACGTCTGTGCGTCGTGAGTCATGTGCCGAAGACTAGGGGCCACCACTGACAACGCCCGCGGCGTCCGGTTCGGGCGAAGACGACGGGTGTGGTTGCCGGCGCGGACGATCCGGTCCTCGGCGTGCCACAACACCACGTGGGACAGGACCGCGCGTGCGGTGCGGCGACCGGCCGCCGTCAGGGTCCGAACGCGGGCAGAGCCACGCCCGGCCACAACAAGGGAGTGTGGCGGCCACGTTTCAATGTGGCGGCCACGTTTCTCCGACATGAAATCGCGGGCGAAAAATCAGGCATTAACCGCAGAGCGGCCCCGCCCCATTGCTCACCCGAGTTGAAACCGCATTAGGCTCGCGGCAGCCCACAGCAGAAAATCCCCGAAAAGGGGGCGGTGTCGGGCGCGCAAGAAGAACGGAAACCTATAGGGTCGGCACGAGAACTGGAATCCGCCCGATGAGCATCAAGGTATCGCCGCAGCTGAACAATCTGTTGTTCGTGCTGATCGGCGAGAGGATGCTCCAGGCCGACGAGGACATGGCCTACGCCAACGGCAAACCGTACGGCCGGCTGGCCCGGCGCATGCGGGAGTTGTCGGACGTGATCGAAGCGACCGCCGGGGGCGTGGGCCGGTCCCTGCCCCCGAAGGTCGGGGCCAATTACGTGCGCGCGATGCACATGTTCCTCGACGACGGCGGCGTCAACTACCTGAAGGACTTCGCCAGACAGCTCGACGACCTGGAGAAGTCCCGCACGCAGTCCTCCATGGACATCATGGAGGCCAAGTGGCAGATCATCGCCGAGCTGATCACGCTGCTCCTCGAACTCGCCGTCATCACGGCGCTGTCCGTCTTCACCGGCGGCACCGCCTCCAGCCAGGCCGCCGTGGCGAAGGCACGCAGCCGGGTCGCCATCCTCACGGTGTTGCAGTGGCTGTCCAAACGCAGCCACGCGCTGCCCAGCCTCTCCGAGATGTTCGAGGAGGCGTTCCAGACCTTCGCCGTGCGGCTGGGAATGATGCTGGGCGCGCCCAAGGGCCGCAGGCCGGACGGGTTCGACTGGGACCAGATCATCCAGGACGGCGTCTTCGGCGCGTTCACCGGACTGTTCCACGGATTCCTCAACGACATCCTCAAAGGTCTGAAGAACAACTTCAAGAATCTCACGAACAACAAGGACCTGTTCAAGAACATCGACGGCGACGGCAACAAGTTCAGCCACAAATTCGACGACAACTTCAACAACCACACGCCCAACCCGAAGCCGAAGCGCGATCCGGACCTCAGACCGAATCCGAATCCGAATCCCAGGCCGAACCCGACCCCCGAGCCGAAGCCCGACCCGGTTCCGCAACCGAAGCCGCGTCCGGAGCCCAGGGCCGTCCCCACGCCCACGCCCGATCCGGTGCCGAAGGTGAAACTGAGCCCGATCGAACGGTTCAAGCACGAACTGAGCGAGGACCTCACGCACTTCCTCAGCGAGGGAGGCGCGGAAGCGCTCGGCGAGCTGGCGACGGCGGCGGTCTTCCACCTCCCCACCGAGGGCCTGATGACGTTCCTCGGCGGCGGCCTCAGCTCCATCAGCGAACGCCACCTGGGACAGGGCGCGGCGGCCTTCGGCGGCAAGTTCAACATCAACAAGCCGCCCAACGTCAACACGCTGGGCACCACGGACATCCCAGGTTCCGAGGACAACGACTCCTCTTCCTCCCACTCGTCCGACAACCCCGGCGACGGCAAGGGCTCCTCCCCCGGCCCCGGCCCCTCCCTCACACCACCGGCCGGCGGCACCTCGTCCCCGGGCGGCGGCAACCAGGACCGCACGGGGGCCGGTTTTCCGAAGACGCAGTCCGACGCTCCTCCCACCGGGCGGCCCGCCCTGCCCCGTCCGCAGGCCCTTCCCATGGTCGGCGTCTACGCGTCCCCGCCCATGGGCGGGGAAACCGCGCCGGGCGGGACCGTCGTCGCCGACGGGACGAACACGGCCGACAGCGCGGCAGCGGGCACCACCGGCCCCACGCCGCCCCGCGAGGCCACGGAAAGGACCGAGAACGGGCAGACCACGGGGACCCCGGGAGACGCCGGGACCACTGCCGCCCCGGGTCCGGAGATCGAATCCCAAGGCGTCGCCCCGCACACGGACGGCTCCACTTCGCCGAACCCGCGGGCCGCGGAGTCCGTGGCCACTCCCCCCGCCTCCGCCGGCGAGGACCGCCACGTCGCGGGAACCGACACCGACACCGACACCGGCCATGGCACCGACAACGGCACCGGGGCCATCGTCGAGCCGGATGTGCTGCCCCCGACCGCCGAGTTCACCCGGACACACGTGCTCGTCCCGGACGGTGTGGAGCAGCCCGCCACGGCCCGTACGGAGGTCGGCCGCATCCTCAACCGGATGCTTCGCGATCCCCGGATCGCCGAGAACGTCCTGCACAGCGGCGCCCGGGTGGTCGTCGTGCCCCGTGACACCCGCGTCACCGATCTTCCGGAGTTCGCGCACCTCACCGACATCCCTGAACACACGGACCCCGGCGGCACCCGCACCGCCGACACACTGCGTGCGCTCACCGATCCCCAGCGGCGGATCATCGCCGTGCCCGAGGAGAACCTCGTCGGCGAGGTCACCACGGTGGACCAGCACGGACACTTCCCCGACGGCTACTCGGCCGTCACGCACGAACTCGCGCACCTCATCCATCTGTGGGGCCTCGACGACGGCCAACGCGCACAGATCGACGCCCTCCACGCGGCCAAGATTCAACAGGGCGCGGCCGCCGAGTGGCCCGACGGCCCGCGCACGGATCTCAAGGGTGTGGAGACCGAGAACTACTCCTCGCGCAGCCCGGCCGAGTACTTCGCCCAGCTGACCAACGCCTACCTCGGAACGAACAAGGGACCCGACCCGTTCACCGGGCGTCTTCGCAACAACGGCACGGACGCCGTACGCACGCACGAGCCGGCGCAGGCCCACGCCCTCATGCAGGCCCTTTACGGGACGCGTCCCCCGGCGCTGACCACCAACCCCGTCACCGTCACCCGCCGGTACAACGAGATGTACGAAGCCCTGAACGACTTCCACCAGTTGATCGACTCAGAAGCGGAGGGGGCACCGGCGCCCACCACCGAAGAGGCCGAAGTCCCACCCGCCAGTGCGCCGTTGGTGCCCATCGTGACGGTGACGCCGCCCCTCGACGAACTGCCCAGCATCGTCGTCACGCCCCCGGCCGAGAACGAACCGAGCACGCCCCTCAGGACGGTCGGCCCTTCGCCCGACACGCTGCCCACCATCGTCGTCACGCCTCCACCCGAGGACGAACCGAGCACCTCCCTCAGGACGGTCACCCCTCCGCCCGTCGAACCGCCCACCATCGTCGTCACACCCCCCGCCGAGGACGAGGCCAAGCCTCCCCACACGGCCGAGGAGACGACACCGTCCACGGAGACGGCCGCCGAACCGGAGCCCACACCGGACCCGAAGCCGGAACCGGAACCCACACCGGACCCGGACCCGGAGCCGAAACCGGAGCCCGCACCGGACCCGAAGTCGGAACCGGAACCCACACCGGACTCGAAGCCGGAACCGGAACCCGAACCCACACCGGACCCGAAGCCGGAAGCGAAGCCCAACCCCGAACCCGAGCCCGGTCCCGAGGACGACACTCCCGCCCCCAAGGACGACGACCCCGGCGAGGCCGTGAAGACCTTCGGGACCCGTCGCGACGGTGCGCAGGCCCTCACGAACATCACCCCTGTCCCGGACCACGTCGTGGAGTGGCTCCAGGACCTGGCCATCGCGACCGCCGAGGACGGCGCGGCCGAGGACCCCGCCTTCCACGACGCCGTGCGCGGGACACTGACCGCGCGGCTGCTCACCGCCGAGTGGTCACGGCTGTTCAGCGACGCCGGACTGCCCCTCAACGTCACCTTACGAGGGCAGCGTTACCCGGTCTCACTGCGGCTCCAGCTCTCGCTCATCGGGCCCGCGCCCGAACAGATGGAGCCCATGCCCGACGGTCCGCCCGTCGGCATCCAGCGGTGGGCGTTCGGCATCCACGAGGACGGCGACACCTCGGGCGCCGGTGACCTGCGTGCGCTCAACTTCACCTTCAGCCAGCCCTGGGCCGTCAAGCACGGCGCGCTGAGCAGCATCACCTTCTCGCCGCAGATCAACATGACCTGGAACCAGCTCACCACCACGGTGACGGTCGGGCGCACGGTGCAGCCGATGGTCCTGTGGCGCAGCAAGGGTCGTTCGCTGCCCTACGACTTCGCCATGACCTGGCAGGTGCGCCGCAACTCGGGCCGCTCGCGTGACATTCTCGCCAACGCCGGGCAGCCGGAGTGGCAGGACGCGGGCGAGACCCCCGCGCCACCCGCACCGGCCGGGACCCCGAAGGCGGCCAAGGCATCCGAGACGCCCGAGGCGACCGAGGCGACCGAGCCGCCCGAGGCGCCGAAGACCCAGTCCCCGCTCACCGTATGGTTCCCCACCTATCTGGCCAAGGCTCCCGAGCCCAAGGACGACCGGCCGAGCACGAAGCCGACCGAGCCCGCCGATCCGGCCGAGCCCACCAAGCCCACAGAACCGGCCGAACCCACCAGACCCACCGAACCCACCGACGAGGAGAAGCAGAAGCAGCGGGAGGAGGAGGCGAAGTCCCGGCCCGCCCCCGTCGACCGGCTGCTCGACGAACTCCCGCTCTTCGGCCCGGAGTCGCTGGTCGACCACGACGGGATGTTCGCCGATCTGATGGAGGCGTTCCCCCCTCTGGCGGAACTGTCGGAGCGGTCCGTGGACGAGCTGTTCGAGTTCATGAAGGAGGGCAACCAGCGCAGCAACCTGCCCCAGTCCTGGGGCGGTTCGGTGGCGTCGCCGACGCTGTACTCGGCGTCGGGAAGCGCGATCGGCTATCTGAGGTTCTCGACCACCCTGAGCGGCGGCGAGACCGTGACGGGGCCGGCCAGCGCGTCGTCCGTGCTGGAGTCCTACGTCCTGCGTTCCATCCGTATGCAGGGCGCGTCGCAGATCGCCAACTCCCTCGGGGTCACCCTGCCGCTGCGGTTCGGGCTCTCCTCCGGTGAGCCCGATCCCGTGACCGGGGTGGAGCCGCTGGGCGGTTCGGTGAGCGGACAGGTCGGTGCCTCGCACCAGTTCGCCCACACCCTGACCTCGGCGGGCAGCGCGCGCATCGCGCACTCCCTGCGCACGGGGGACCCGTTGCTGCTGGTCCGCCCCGACCTGGCACTGCACGTCACCCTCGTCCGCCCCGACAGCGCGCCGGTGCACCCCGCCGCCGACTCCCGGCTCGGGAAGGGCAAGGGCTACGCGCTGAACATGCGGGTCCCCTCGGAGCACACGCTCGGGAAGGAACCGGAGGAGACCCGGTATCCGCCACGCGAGGTGCTGCACCTGACCCAGCTGGGCGTGTCGACGACACCGCTCCAGGTCAGCGGCACCGAACCGCTGTTCGACCAGGCGGAGGAGTGGCTCCGGGACAACGGCTACCTGCCGTCGGACCGACCGCGGCCACGCCTGTGGGACCACACCACCGAGGAGGCGTTGCGCGTCCAACGCCTCAACAACCAGCGCAAACTGGACCGGATGCGGTCCCGGCTGGCCCTGCGCGGCGCCCTGGACGAGATGATCGAGGGCAGCGACGCGATCACCTTCGAACTGCCCACCCCGAACGGCACGCGTCGCGCGACGGTACGGCTGAGGACCGCGCGCCGCTACACCGGCACGGACGGCACACCGGGCTCGGACAACGACGGGGTGGTCCACGAGCGCTCCCTGCCCGGGGTGCAGACGCTGAACTACGTCGGGTCCACGCTCGCGGGCGACGAACAGTTCCAGCGGACGCCCTTCGGCTGGAGCGCCGGCGGCGGCGCCTCCGTGACCAACCCCTTCGGCGCGCACGGCGACCGGAGACTTCAGGAGCTGGGGGCGCGTTACACGTATCACCGGGCCGAGTCGACGACGGCCGGTTCGAGCGCGGGAACGGGCCACGAGTACTACATGCTCAGTCCCACCGCCAACGGCACACAGGTCTTCTCGGTGCCCGTGACCCACACCATGACGATCAGCGACAGCCATGCCGAGGGGCTCACCCCCGACCCCGAGGACGGTACGGTCCGGCTCGCGGTGCCGACCGACCGTACGTCGAGGACGCCGCACACCGGGCCGCGGCCGAAGCCGGCCGTCGTGCGCGACGTGCGGGACGCCGACATGCGGAAGCTGGCCGGGCCGGGCGCCGGCCACACGTACCACAACGGCCTGCTGCGACTGCCGGAGACCGCCCTCCTCGACCGGGCGCCGGGCAGCGCGGAGTTGCGCGAGACCGTCCCGGCGATGCTCGACGAGCTCGACAGGGAGGCCGCCCGCCAGGAGGAGCGGGCGCTGCGCGCACGCAAGCCGATGCCGGGCGCCTTCCCCGACGACATCGATCTGGAGGCCCAGAACCAGGACACCGAGCCCGCCGACGGCGACACCCCCACGGACACCGGTGCCCGTACCGACGCCCACGCCGCCCCCGACACCGCCCCGGCCCGCCGCGGTCCCCTGTGGGACCTGCTCTCCGGCACCGGCTCCTGGCTGGGCGCGCAGGCGACGGGGGCGGCGCGCTGGGCGTGGCGGACCGCCTTCGGCGAGCCGGTGACACGTGAGGAGTCGTCGGGCCGCGAGGTCTTCGACACGGCGTTCTCGCCGCAGCACATGGCCGGCAACGCTCTGCGCGTCTTCCGGGACTCGTACGTGGTCGAGAGCGCCGGCACCCCGGGCCTGGTGACCGGCACGGACTACCTCGTCGAGGTCGAGGGCTATCTCACGGACGTGGAACTGCTGCCCGAGGGCGAACCGATGGACGCGGAGCGGTGGCTCCAGTCCGTCGATGCCTCCGCGTTCACCTCCGGCGTGAACTCCTCCCATCAGATCGCCTTCTCCGCGTCCGGCCGGTACGGCTCCGGAAGCGACGCCTTCACGCCGTCCGGGGGCTACGCCTACCAGCGCAGCACCGGTCGCAATGTCACCTCCAACGACATCACCGGTGTCTTCCGGGTCACCGTGGAGGACACCACCCCCGTCTACCGGTTCACCGCGAAGGTGCATCTGGTCGTCACCGTGAAGCGCGGCCGGCGCAACGCCGCGTCCGGCACCTTCCATCCCAGCCCCGGTCTGACCAGCAGGAAGGTCGTCGAGCCGGACGGGACGCTGGAGTTCTCGCTGGTCGACAACGACCTCCAGAACCATCCCGAACTGGCCGAACTGGCCCGGCAGGCGGGACGCACTCCGCTCGGCGCCAACCGCGCCGACCGCCTGCTGCCGTCCCCGTACGTCTCCAGCGGCGGCGTGCTCGGCTACGGGGCCGCCAGCGACGTCGACCTCGCGGGCGGCCGCAAGGCGTTCACCGAGCGGGTGCGCACACTGGTGGAGCGCGAGGCCCCGGGCACGACCGAGCCGGGCTCGGCCACCTACCTGCCCGGTGTGCTGTCGCGGATCAACGAGCACGGGACGTCCCTGGGGCTGCGCGCACTCGTCAACGCGGGGCCGCGCGGGCACACCGCCTTCCACTTCGTGCACCGCTCCTGGCTGGGGCCCCGGCTGGTGGAGGTGGCGCTGGTCGCCCGGCCGGCCCGCGGCACCAGGCTCGCCGAGCTGCGCGGCAAGCTCGTCACCCGCTCCTCCGGCCTGGACAACGTGTTCGGTCACTCGCGGGGCGCCGGCACGGCCCTCGACGTGCCCGGCGCCACCCGTATCGCGCGGAGCACGGGGAACAGCCATGAGCTGACCTTCTCCCCGGCCGGGCAGCACGGCATCCACCAGTTCCGGCCGACCGCGAGCCTGGCCCGCCGCACCGCCTGGCAGGACGCCCAGCTCTCCAGCCGCGAACTACGGTCCTGGCAGCGGACGTTCGGCAACACGGCCGAGTTCCGCGTGCCGTACGAGTACGTCGTGACGGTTCGGTCCTGGGCGCTGGACGACGCGCTGATCGGAAAGCTGATCAGTGCGCTCGGCGACGGCCTCACCACCCTCGCGGCCCCTGCGGCCGGCCTGATCGACCTCTCCCCGCCGGCCCTCTCCGGACTGCCGTGGGTCGCCGGGCGCACGGGGAGCGAACCGGCGGGGGTGGTCCTGCGGTTCAACTCCTCGGAGACGACCGGCGAGAGCCCCGCGCTCACCGAGGGGCCGGGCATGTTCACCTCGGACCCGAGGACCGCACCGACGCCGGCCGCCCCGGGCGACGCCGTCATCGAGATGGAACTGCCCCAGGGCCTGCGGGAGTTGCTGGGCGACGAGCCCTGGGTGCCGTCCCGGCCGTTCCAGGTGTACGACTTCGCGGGCATCGACCGGCTGGGCGAGGCCCTGCGGACGGTGGACCCGTCGCTGCGGCAGGATCTCAACCCGCGCACCACCAGGTCCGCCGAGGGCATGTTCATCCGGCTGACCACTCTGGCCGCCGACGGCAGGCTGACGCTCCTGGACGCCGCGGCGACCGCGCCGTACCTGGGCGACCGGGGCAGCGACCGCACGTCCGTGTCGGTGCGGCTGTACGCGCCGCGTGCCGAGGTGACGACGAAGGACACCGCGATCGACCGGATCGAGCTGTCCGCGGACGGCTTCCAGACGCAGGCCGACACGGTCGTCGCCACCGGCGCCACCTTCGAGTACTCGGGCGGCCCCGGGCGGCGCGGCGGGGCGTCGGTGCCGCTGGGCGGTGAACGCGCGTCGTTCGGCCAGACCGCCACCGCCTCCAGCCAGCGCCGCGAACTGCTGCGCTTCGGCACGCCGATGGAGAACGACAAGGGTGAGGGCATGGACGGCCACCGGGTGCGGGCCGTGGCCGTCCTGGAGGTGCGCGGGCCGGGCGGCACCCGGTGGGTCACCGGTGACATCCTGTTCCGCACGACCGAGGCCCCGCCGGCGCACGAGACCACCGACGAGGAGCCGGACGGCACGACGGACACCGCGCCCGCGAAGCCGGCCACGGCCGGAAAGGTCCTGAACGCCGGGCAGGCCGAGGCCCCAGGGGCGACCGGCACCGAGACGGCGGCCAAGGCCACCAGGACCTCGGCCCCCGAGAGCGGAACGACGACCGTCAAACCCTCCGGGACCGTCCAGACAGACCTCCCCGCCCCGCCCGCCCCCACGTACGACAGGAGCCGCCCCGTGCCCCGTTACGGCGGCGGGCAGCGGTTGCTCACGCCCTACCAGTGGTCGCGGCTCGACAGCGCGGGTGAGACGCCCCGGGACGTGTTCGGGGACGGCGACTGCTTCTTCCGTGCCGTCCTGGAGGTCGCGGGGCCGCATGTACGTGCCAGGCTCGGTCTGACCGAGTCCGACGGGCTCGGCGACGTCATCAAGAAGATGCGCGCGGCGACCGCCACCGAGCTGACCGACCACCCCGAGCGGTACGCCGCCCACATCGGTGGCGTCGGCGCCGGCACGTCGGTGGCGGCGCTGGCCTCGGACATCCGGATCCGGGGCAACTACGCGAACCTCGCGGGCGACGTGACTCCGTGGATCGCCTCGGAGCTCCTCGGTCTGCGCCTGCGCATCGTCACCCCGACGTACGAGGTCTCGATGGGCCCCGAGAACGGTGTTCCGGTCACCCTGGTCCAGCTCACCAACGGCCCGCTGCACTTCCTCGCGGGCGTCCCGCAGAGCCCGCCGGCGGCGACCGTCGCCGTCTCCTCCTCCCTGGCGGACGTGGCGTTCGACATCCTGACGGGGCGGAACAAGGGCACGGTGCGCTGAGGTGGCGGACGACTCACCCGGCGGGCCGCCCCGCTCCCTTCTCCCCCTCCGGCTCCGTACCGTCCGCGTCGTGCGGGCCGCCCAGTCCCTCCTCGGTGCGCAGGACGCGGACGGCGTGGCGCACCTCGGCGAGGACCGTGGCCACGGCGGTGACCTGGGCCATGTCGGGCCAGAGCAGGGCGTAGGTGCGGCGCAGCGGCCAGTCGCGCAGCGGGCGGTGGACCAGGTCCGGGTCGGTGTTGTCGCGCAGGGCCAGTTCGCTCATCAGGCTGATGCCGAGCCCCGCGGCGACGAGCGACCGGAGGGTGCGGGTGTCGTCGACGGTCGCGCTGATCCGGGGTTCGAAGCCGAGGCTGGTGCAGGCGGCCGTGAAGCGGTCGCGGAAGCTCTCCATCACCCAGTCGTGGTCGGAGAGTTCACCGAGGTGGATGGTGTCGCGGCCGGCCATCGGGTGGTCCCGGCGCATGACCACGCAACGGCGGTCGGACATCAGCGGCACCCGGAGCATCGTGGACTCGCCCTCGGGGACGCTCTCGTTGGCCCAGTTGCACAGCAGGCCGAGGTCCGCCTCGCCGGCCCTGATCATGCGGCGGGCCTCGACCGGCTCGGCCTGCGTCACCGTGACCCGTATGCCGGGGTGGCGGGCGCGCAGCCGTTCCACGACCTGGGGCAGCAGGGCCGCGCAGCCGCTCTGGAAGGCGGCCACGCGCACCAGGCCGCCGCCGCGGGCGACCCGGGAGGCGATGTCCTGGTCGGCGGCACGGAGCGCGGAGAAGATCGTGTCCGCGTGGCGTACGAGGGCCTCTCCCGTCTGGGTGAGCCTCAGCCCGCGGCCGGCCCGGGCCACCAGGGGTGCGCCGACCGCCTGTTGCAGGCGCCGCATCTGATAACTGACCGCGGGCTGCGTGTAGCCGAGTGCCGCGGCGGCGGCCGTGTACGAGCCGGTGCGCGCGATCTCCGCCAGGACTTCCAACTGGCGTATGTCCAACACCCCGCAACTATAAGGGAGGTTGATGGGATCCCCAAAGAATCCTCGTTGGACGTGACGCGGCCGGACCGGGTGAAATGGAGTCACGGCGGAAACGGGGCCGCACGGTTTTTCCTGAGGCCGGATCATTCACCGCTCGTCCCCCGCGGGCCGCCCGGTCCCGGTAAGCCCCATTTTTCCGCTGTGCATTTCCTTCGACATGCCCTGCGCCCGCGCGCTTTGCCGCGCCTTCCTTCGTCGTCCGTCCCTCTCCACGCCAGGAGCATCATGTTCACCCGTCACCGCGGCGGAATGCCGTCGATCCGCCTCGCCGCCACTTCCTGGGGCACCCGCGTGGCCGTCCTCGCGGCCGTCACCGCGCTCTCCGCGACCGCCTGCTCGGGCAACTCGGCCGGCGAGGCGCGGGTCCCCGGGGGGAAGCCGGCGTCCTCCGGGTCCTCGTCCGGTTCGGCGGCCGGGGTCGTCGACCGGCTGGTCAAGGAGGCGGAGCCCGCCGCCGACTCGCTGGTGCCGAGCGGCTCCACCGCGGCCGCGATCCGCGAGAAGGGCACGCTGACCGTCGGCGGCACCCAGACCGCGGCCCTGTTCTCCCTCCTCGATCCCACCACCGGAAAGGTGGAGGGATTCGACGCGGCCCTGTCCCGGCTGCTGGCCAAGTACGTCACCGGAAAGGATTCCGTCAAGCGCGTCAACGTCACCTCCGCCACCCGTGAGGCACTGCTGAAGAACCATTCCGTGGACGCGGTGTTCGCCACGTACACCATCACGCCCGAACGACAGAAGCAGGTCGCCTTCGCCGGCCCGTACTACGAGGACGGGCTGGGAATTCAGGTCAAGTCGTCGAACTCCGATATCACGTCGCCGGCGGGTCTCGCGGGGAAGACGGTGGTGACGGAGTCCGCCTCCACCGCCGCCACGGCCGTCAAGAAGGCGGCGCCCACCGCGAAGGTGCAGCTTTTCGAGACCAACACCGAATGCCTCCAGGCGCTGCGGCAGGGACGCGCCGACGCGTACGTTCTCGACCAGGGCATCCTGGCGGGCAACGCGTCGACCAATCCCGATGTGAAGGTCCTCGCGGGCACCTTCAGCAAGGAGCCGTACGGCATCGGACTTCCGCTGGACAAGCCGGACTTCAAGACGTTCGTCAACGACTGGCTGAAGAAGATCACGGCCGACGGCACCTGGGCCAAGGTCTGGAAGGCCACCGTGGGCACCCAGGTGCCCGGCGCCGCCCCGGCCCCTCCGGCGATCGGCTGAGGTCGATGGGCCTGATCCTCTCCCACCTCGACGTCTTCGGACAGGGTCTGCTGGTCTCACTGGAACTGAGCGGCCTGACGTTCCTCCTCGCCGGCCTGCTCGGTGTCGGGCTCGCCGTGCTGCGGATCAGTCCGGTGGTTCCGCTGCGCCTGTTCGCGCGCGCCTACGTGGGGACGCTGCGTGCCGTCCCGCTGCTGGTGCTGCTCACCCTGTTCGTCTTCGGCCTGCCGGAGATCGGGCTCGTCTACTCGCTGTTCTGGACCGCGGTGACAGCGATGAGCCTGTACTGGGCCGCCTTCTTCGGCGAGGCGGTCCGGTCGGGGGTGCGGGCGGTGCCCAGGGGCCAGATCGAGGCGGGGCGGGCGCTCGGCCTGACCTTCGGCCAGGTCCTGCGGTTCGTCGTCCTCCCGCAGGCCCTGCGGTCCATGGTGCAGCCGCTGGCCTCGCTGCTCATCGCCGTCACCCTCAACTCCTCGCTCGCCGCCGCGGTCGGCGTGACGCAGGAGCTGACCGGACAGACGCAGCTGCTGGACCTGCGGTACGCACGCCCCCTCGTCACCTTCGGCGCGGCCGCCCTCTGCTACATCGCCCTCACCCTGGCGATCGGGCAGGCGGCGGCCCGTCTCGAGCGCAGACTGGCGGTACAGCGGTGAACCACGACGACGACCTGTTCGACCCCCCGGGGCCGCGCGGCCGCAGAAGGATCGCTGTCGCGACGGCCGTGTCGCTCATCGTGCTGGCCGCCCTGTTCGCCGGGGTCGTCCACCGGTTCGCGGCACACGGACAGCTCGACGCGGACAAGTGGCGGCTGTTCACCGAGCCGGCGGTGCTGCGCTATCTGCTCGACGGGCTGGAGGCGACCGTGCGGGTGACGGTGGTCTGCACGGCGTTCGCGCTGCCGCTCGGCGCGCTGCTGGCGCTCGGCCGGCTCTCCCGTACCCGGCTGGTCCGCTGGCCCGCCGCGGCGTACGTCGAGGTGCTGCGCGCCGTGCCGCTGCTGCTGCTCATCTACGCGTTCCTGCTGGGGCTGCCCAGCACGGGGGTGCGCATGCCGCTGTTCTGGCAGCTGGTGTGGCCGATCGTGCTCACCAACGCGGCGGTGTTCGCCGAGATCTTCCGCGCCGGGGTGCGGGCGCTGCCCCGGGGCCAGACGGAGGCGGCGTACGCGCTGGGGCTCGGGTACTGGCCGGCCATGCGGCTCGTGGTGCTTCCCCAGGCGGTCCGCCAGACCGTTCCGTCGCTGGTCGGCCAGCTCGTCCGGCTGCTGAAGGACAGCACGCTCGGGTACGTCGTGAGCTTCCTGGAGCTGCTGAACTCCGCGAAGGTGCTCGGCGAGTACAACCACACGATCGTGCAGAGCTTCCTGGTCGTGGCCCTGGTGTACGTGCTGGTGAACACCGCGCTGGCGGCCGCGGCGGCACGGCTGGAGGGACGCGCCGGCCGCTCACGCGGTGCGGCGCCGGCGAAGTCCGCGGCCCTGGCCCGCGCCGCGTGACATGACGCCGGGCGGCACCGGCCACGCTCTCGGACCCTCGGGGCGGGCATGTCCCGCCCCGGCCGTACTCCTCCTCGGACCACCTCCCCCTCAGAAACGAGGCGCACCACCATGTGTCGACTTCTCGGCGTCGTCTCCCGCAGGACCGCTCCGCTCGGTGAGCTGCTGGCCGAGGACATCGAGCCCTTCCTCTCCCTCGCCTGCGAGCACGGCGACGGGTGGGGGGTCGCCTCGGTGGCCCCGGACGGGTCCGTGATCACCGACAAGAGCCCTGCCCCCGCCCACGTCGGCGACCGGTTCAGGGACACCCTGCGCGCGACGGCCGGCGACGCGGCCCTGCTGCACCTCCGCATGGCGAGCCCCGGGGTGGCCCCGCTGCCGGGCAACACCCATCCGTTCGGGGACGACTCGGTCGCGTTCGCCCACAACGGCGACTTCGCCCCCCTGTCCTGTCTGGACGACGAGATCGGTGAGGCACGTCTGGCGGGTGCCGAGGGCGGCACCGACAGCGAGCGTTTCTACCTCGCCGTGCGACGCCGGATGGACGAGGGCATGGAGCCGCCGCGGGCCATCCGGGCCACCGCGGCCGGCATCCGGGCCCGGGCCACCCGCTTCGCCAGCCTCAACTGTCTGCTCCTCACCCCCGATGCGCTGTACGCCTACGCCGCGCACTCCCCGCGCTCGGAGGTGATCCGGCGGCGTGGCGCGGACTTCTTCGCCCTCAACTACCGCCGCCACGCGGACCGCGTGGTCATCGCGTCCACCGGCTGGCCGCAGCCGGCTCCGCAATGGTCCACGTTGCCGGAGGACCATGTGCTGGAGATCCGCCGCGTCGATCTGTCGACCGTGGTCCACGGCGGCTGAAGGGGCCGCCGGGGGCAGGTCCGGCAGTCCGTACGTCAGCGCACGGTGAGCACCGTCTTCCCGCGGGCGTGGCCCTCCTCCACGTGGCGTACGGCCTCGGCGGCGTCGGCCACGGAGTAGGTCCGGCCGACCACGGGCGTGACCCGGCCCGCCTCGATGAGCGCGGTCACGGCGAGCAGGTCCTCGTGGACCGGGCCGTCCGGGGTCGCGGGGACGATCGGCCGCAGCCGCTGCCGGCCGGTCGCGGCGACCGCGGTGACCTTCAGCATGGTGCCGATCGCCCCGAACACCCGGCCGGGCGAGCCGCCGCCGTTGGCCACCAGGGTTCCGGTCGGGGTGAGGACCCGGCGCAACCGGACCGGCGAGAAGTTGCCCACGTTGTCCAGGATGACGTCGTAGCGGACGGATCCGTCGGTGAAGTCCTCACGGGCGTGATCGAGGACGTGCGCCGCGCCCAGCGTGCGCACCAGTGCCGCGCTGCCGGCACCGCACACCCCGGTGACCTCCGCGTCCAGGCCGGCCGCGAGCTGCACGGCGAAGGTGCCGACGCCGCCGCCCGCCCCGTTGACCAGCACCCGCTGTCCGGCCCGTACCCGGCCCACCGTCCGGATGCCGCGCAACGCGGTCACCGCTGCCATCGGCACGGCCGCGGCCTCGGGGAAGGACAGGCGTTCGGGCTTGGGCACCACCCAGTGTGCCGGGGCGCACGCGTACTCGGCGAACGCGCCCCGGCAGAAGCCCAGTACCGCGGTACCGGGCCGGAGCCCGTCCACCCCGGTGCCGACCGCCTCCACCACCCCGGCGGCGTCGATGCCGGCCACCCGGCACTTGGGACGGCGCAGCCCCATCCCGCCCAACAGGCGGGCGGCGTAGGGGTCTCCGCGCATCATGTGCCAGTCGTAGGGGTTGACCGCGGCGCACTGCACCCGGACCAGTACCTCGCCGACGCCGGGCCGGGGCCGGTCGGTCTCCCCCAGCCGCAGGATGTCCGGCGGACCGAACCGCTCCTGGAGCACTGCCCTCATCGCCTCGCTCCTTCTCTCCGGAGCCGTCCGGCGGGCGGAGGTCCGCACCGCGCAAGGTGAGGGCAAAGTAGGCGCAGACGGTGCGGCCGTCAACGACATGGCGTCGCCTGCCGGGGTGACACGGTTCACCGGCACCGCCCTGCTCGCGGTGTCGTACCCGGCTGCCAAAAAATGCCGCGAGTCGTCAACTACGCACGGTCGGCTGCGAAGTTGTCGCCCGTCGACCGCGCCGACGCACCTCGGCGGCCGCCACCGGGGTACGGGCGGGCTGCCGGGCCGTGGACACGGGCGAGCTGCCGGGCCGTGGCGAGCGGGACGGGCAGGAGCCCGGCCGTGGTGGCCGCGCGCCTGCCCTTCCTCGGGTTCCCGGTGCCGGAGCTCGACTGTCCGGACCGGCGCCCCGGGCCCCGGTGAGGCGCGCGTCAGTCGAACGGGGTGAGGAAGTCCCGGACGGGCAGGGCCCGGTTGACGATGCGGGTGTCGCCGAGGGAGCCGTAGAGTCCCTGGCCGTACTGCGCGTCGAACTGGGTGGCGCCGAGGACGAAGGGCTTGCCGAGGGTGGCGATCCCGGTCGACGGCTGCGTCGGGTTGCGGGCGATCTTCGAGCCGTCGACGTACAGGACGGTGCGGCGGCCGTCGTTGACGACGGCGAGGTGCATCCAGCGGCCGACGGGCAGCGCGTGGCTCCACGACGTGGGGTCGGCGTCCTGGCGCTGCGGGTAGACCACGAACTGGAGGAACCGCTCGGGCGAGAGGTTGAGGCTGCACGTGGGTTCCAGCGGGGACCAGCCGGTGGTCTTGCCTGCGTCGCCGTTGCGGCCCTCCCAGCTGAGGATGCCCATCCAGGCGTGGTCGCCCTCGAAGGGCTCGGGCAGCCGGAGGAACGTCTCGATCGTGTAGCCGTGCAGGAACTTCTCGCTGTTGAGGGCCGCCCGCGCGGAGGTCGTGAGGATGGCTCCGCGGTTCGGGTCCTTGCCGCCGTCGAAGTGCAGGCTCGCGTGGGCGGGCTGGCCGGGGTGGTGGTCGGCGGACCAGGTCAGGGTGTCGGGGCCGCCGCCCGTCAGCCGGCGCACGGTGAGGTCGTTGCCGTTGCCGGTGAGGTCGCGCACGAGGGTCCCGTCGGCCACCGGGGCACCCTCCTTGCCCCCGGCGCGGGTGCCCGCGGTGTCGAAGCGCCAGTAGGCGACGGTACCGCGGGGCATCACCGCGGCGGGCGGCCTCGGCTTCGCCGGGGTGACCGGCGCGAAGCCCGCGAACCGCTTGTCGAAGTCGATGTCCAGGCTGAACCGGTCGGCGGGGCCGGTCAGTTCGAGGTTCTCGGCCTCCAGCAGGCTGCGCTCCTCGGGGTCGCGGGTCAGGAGCCAGGGGGCGAACGTCTCGACGTCGATGACACCGCGGGCGAGGTCGAAGCCGTAGGCGCGGATCATTCCGGCGCCGCCGTAGTAGCGGTCCTGGTAGTTGGTGATGTGGAGGTGGACATCGTTGTCGGCGTCGTTGGTGAGGACCGTGCGCCCGGGCGGCCAGTAGTGCCCGCCGAGGGCGAGGAAGATCTGGTCGTTGCCGCGGATCAGCCCGTCCCACAGGCGCCGGCCGTTGTCCGACAGCTGGGCCTTGCCGTCGTCGTCCGCCCAGACGATGTCGTGCGTGGTGAGGACGGCGGGCAGCGTGGGGTGGGCGTCCAGGACGCCCTGCGCCCACTTCAGGCCCTTGTCCGACACGCGCCAGTCGAGCGCGAGGACGAGCCACTGGCTGCCGGCGGCGCGCAGCACGTGGTAGCTGTTGTAGCCGTCGGGCGAGGCGCCGCGGAAGGTCGGCATCGAGGCGTAGCGCGCGGGTCCGAACGCGGCGAGGTAGGCGGAGGCGCCGCGCTGGTCGTCGGTGCTCGAGCTGATGTCGTGGTTGCCCGCGAGGACGCTGTAGGGGACCTTGCCGTGGATGGTCCGGAAGGTGGCGGCGGCGCGCTCGATCTCGTCCTCGGTGCCGTGTTCGGTGACGTCACCGAGGTGGGTCATGAAGGCGATGTTGCGTTCCGACCGTTCGCCGACGAGGTGGCGGAAGGTCGCGGTCAGCGGCGCCGGGTCGGCGCTGTCGGCGTCGAAGAGGTACTGGGTGTCGGGGAGGACGGCGAGGGTGAAGCGCGGGCTCTCGCTGTCGAACCGGCCCGCGCGGCCGGGGGCGTCCGCCTGCGCCGGGGTGGCGTCGAAGGCGGCGGCCGCGACACCGGCCGCGGGCAGTACGGCCGTCGCGCGCAGGAGCGTGCGTCTGTGCAGGGGGTGACGTGGTTCGGCTGTCATGGGGGCTCCGTCCGGTGGGGTGAGGGCCGTGATCGACGGCAGCCCGTACACTCCTGACCCGCCACAGCCGTACGGTAGCGGGAAGTTGAACGCCCGCTGCCGGGTTCCCGACGGTTGCCGGGGCGGGGCCCGCCCGCGCCGCCCGGCGTACACGCGTGAGCGACGCCGCCCGCCACCCGGCCGCGGCTCAGGACGTGAGGGCCGCGGAGGCCATTTCGGCGGGGCTGTCGGCGCGACTGCCTGACCGCGCCACCGCTGTCAGTCCGTTCCGACGTCGGCGGACCGTCCCGCGGCCTGCGCCCGATACCGCCCCGGTGTGATGCCGAACTCCCGTTGGAAGGCGTGTGAGAGCGCGTACGGGCTGCCGTAGCCGACTCGGCCGGCGATGGTGGCCAGGGTGTCCGTGGTGTCGCGGAGCAGGGTGGCGGCGCGGATCACCCGCCACCAGGTGAGGTACGTCATGGGAGGACGGCCGACCAGGGTGGTGAACCGGCGTGCCAGGGTGGGACGGGAGACGCCGACCTCCGCCGCCAGACGGTCATTGCTCCACGGCGCCGCCGGATCCGAGTGCAGCGCCCGCAGGGCGGCGGCGGCCACCGGGTCGCCCAGTACGCGGGGCCAGGCTCCGCTGGGCGCCTCGGTCATCCAGGCGCGGATCAGGTAGACGAGGAGCAGGTCGAGCAGACTCGGCAGCGCCACGCAGGAGCCGGGGCGCAGTTCGTCCAGCTCACCGGCGAGCAGATCGATGGCGGCACGGAGTTCGAGGTGGCCGCTCACCCGGCTGGGAAGGTGGACGACCTCGGGCAGCTCCGCCATGAGCGGGTGCATGCGGCTGCAATCGAGCCAGTACGTGCCGCAGAGCATCTCGGTCTCGTGGCGAGGGGGCTGGGTCCGTGACTCCGTCTCCGCACGCCATCGCGCGAACGGCACCGCCTCCCTCTTCGCGGCCGCCGCGTCGACCGGGGAGTCCGCGAGCACATGGCCTGTGCCATGGGGCAGCAGCACCGCGTCACCCACTCCGAGGGACAGGGGGTCGCCCCCGTCGGTCAGGAGCCAGCAGTGGCCCTTGAGGACGACGTAGAAGCCCGCGCCGTCATACCGGTCCAGTCGTACGCACCAGTTCCCGCTCGTCCGCAGCCGGTGGGACCAGGGGTGCCCGAGGTGGACGGCAGAGATCGCGTCGCTCACCACATCCATTGATCCAGGATATCCGTCGTATGAAGGATGAGCTGGATTCGTATTTTTTTGAGCCGGATACACATTGGGACGATCACTCGGCCGTTCTTAAGGTCGAGCACATGACCAACGAGTACGAGAGTGTGCGGAGCATGGTGCTGGGAGACGTCGAGGTCATCCGGGTCGTCGAGTGGCACGAGCCGTTCCTGCCCGCCTCCGGCATGTTCTCCGGAGCTGCCGCCGAGGTGTGGAAGGCGAACGAGGGCTGGTTGGCACCGGACCACTGGGAGCCGGACAGCGGCTTGGTGGTGCTCGCGTTGCAGAGCTGGGTGCTGCGCAGCGCGGGCCGGACCGTCCTGGTGGACACCGGGGCGGGGAACCTGCGCGAGCGGCCCGGCATGGGGCCGTTCCACCACGCCCGGAGTGACTTCCTCGGCCTCCTGGCGAGGGCCGGCGTCCGTCCGCAGGATGTCGACGTCGTCGTCAACACCCACCTCCACGTCGACCACGTCGGCTGGAACACCGTCGGCGCGGACGGGCAGTGGGTACCGGCGTTCCCCAACGCCCAGTACCTCATTCCGGCGGCCGACGACTTCCACTACGGTCCGGACAACGGGTACGGGAACGGTGCGCAGGAGGTCGACCGCCTGATCTACGAGGACAGCGTCGCGCCCGTCCACCGGGCCGGACAGTCCCTGTTGTGGGACGGTTTCCACCGCATTGACGAACGCCTCACCCTGGAGTCGGCGCCCGGCCACACTCCCGGCTCGTCCGTGCTGAGACTGGCGTCCGGCAGCGACCGGGCGGTGTTCGTCGGAGATCTGCTGCACAGCCCGGTGCAGATCCTGCACCCCTGCTGCAACAGCAGCGCCTGCCTGGCCCCGGAGCAGGCGGTGGCCAGCCGCCGTCGGATTCTCGGGCGGGCGGCCGACGAACGGGAGTTGGTCGTTCCCGCGCACTTCGGTGGCGCAGGGGCCCTGGAAGTGCGACGGGACGGTGACCGGTTCGCCCTCGGCCCATGGGCAGCAGCCGGGCGGACGAGGAGTGCGTCCGGGCTCGGGTGAGCCGTGGCCTCACGGCACCTCCCGGGTCAGTCGTCGCCCCCGGCGGTGGACGGGGACAGATGGAGGACCACGGCCGCCGTGCCGAGCGCCGGGACCTCGACCGGGATCGCACCGTCCGGGTCCGGGGCGATGTCGCGCGGGGACAGGCCGAGGTAGGTGGTGCGCGCGGCGCGGGTCACGGTGAAGGGCGTGCGCAGTCCGCAGGTGACGGGCGTGTCGGCCATCGACTGTAGCCGGACCAGGAGTTGGCCGGCGGCGGGGACGGTGACGCCGACGAGCCGTACCCGGGGATCGTCCAGGGTCAGGAACCGCGCCCACGCCGGTGAGCCGGTCGCGGCACGGGCGCGGACCGGGACGAGGGGGTGGCTCGTGACGGCGGCGACGCGTGCGGCGTGCACCGAGGGGTCCTCCTCCGCCGTGGTGAAGCCGACGCTGTAGCGGAAGACGTGGTCGAACGCCTGCTGGGCGGGGAAGTTGGTGTCCCAGATGTTGTTGTGCACCCAGGAGAAGACGGTGCCCGGCTCCTCACGGGGCAGCGACGGCGGGTAGGGCACGTAGGGGATCGCGATCCCGCCGAGCTGCACGAGCGGGGCGTCGGCCGTCGCCAGGGCGGCGTGGTGGGTGCCGTCGCTGAGGCTGATCCAGCGCCGTACGGCACGCATGTGGGCCGCCGAGCCCGGCACGGTCTCGCGGTCGGTGCCGAGGACGCCGCCGGTGGCCTCCGTGTGCACGGTGGGGTGGTCGAGGGCGAAGGGGAAGGCGAAGAAGGCGCTCTCCTTGGTGAGGGTCGCGGTCTTGTCGATCCGGTTCTCGATGTCGACACGGGCCGCGTGGTGCGGGAGGTGCACCCGTACGCGGAGCCTGCGGGTCCCGGCGGGTGCGCACTCGTAGACGAGCGTCTGTCCGGTGGCGTCCGTGGTGCGGTCCACTAGTGCCGCGGGCGGGGCGGTGCTGCGGGAGGCGAGCAGATGCATCGAGTCGTCGGCCACGGTCTTGCTGGACTGGTGGTTGAAGCCGCCGGCCGTGGCGTACTCGTCGTAGAGGTACCCGTTGAAGCCGACGGCGGCGTCCTGGCGCACCATCTCGCGGCCGGTCGCCTTGTCGACGATGGAGGAGACGCACGCCTCGCGCAGATCGACCGTGACGCGCAGGTGGTCGTTCTCCAGGACGGTGGCTCCGGCGGCCGGTTCCGCCGGCTCCCGCGCCGGGGAGGCGGTGCCGATGACGACGTCCAGGCGTACGGCGCCGCAGGCCGGCACGTCCGTGACGGGCACGTTCAGGAAGCGGCCCGCCGCGCGGTGACGGTCGTTGCTCTGCGCCTCCTCGGCGAAGGAGAGGGGCTCTCCGGTGCGTCCGTCGAGGACCCGGACCGGCTCGCCGAGCGCCACCGTGCTCTCCGGGAGGAAGAGCCGGGCCGTCTCGGTCCGCGGCCAACTGCACGTGTTGACGGCGTAGAAGGACGCGAGCGCGTCGGCGGCGGGCGCGAGGGCCTCCCCCAGCAGGGCGGAGGCGGCGTCCAGGAGGGTCTCGGCGTCGTCGTGGGCGCGCAGGGCCTGGGCGTACTTCCAGTGCCACTGCTTCTCGCCGGAGCCGTGGCCGTGGTCGCCGTGGGTCCAGGGGTCGCCGGCGCCCCAGGTGTGCTCGTTGAACAGCGAGGCGGAGCGGTAGACGGCCGGGGCGCCCGCGGTGACCGCCGTGCTGTCGGGAACGCCGAGCAGCTGGGCGTACCCGGCCACGGTCTGCGCCTCGGCGAGGGCCGCCTGCCCGCGCCGGGTGGCGGCCAGCGGGACGGCGCCGGCGCCGACGCCGTCGACCCACCAGTCGCTCCAGTCGCCCCGGTAGGTCTCCAGGCGGTCCCCGACCCGCTTCTCCGCGTCCTCGAAGAAGTCCTGGTTGCGGGAGGCGCGCAGCCGCGGGTACGCCCACTCCTCGTTCCAGCGGCGCACGGTGTCGGAGATGACGCGGCGGGGCGGGCCGTTGTCCGCGAACTTGCCGAGCACCCGCAGATGCAGGACGTCCCACGGGTACGGGTCCGCCGTGCCGGGCAGGTCGAGGGCGGGGAAGCCGGGGATGCCGCGCCCCTGGTGGGGGTACGGGAAGCGGGCCAGGGCGCCGAGGTAGGCGGGCAGCAGGTCGTCGACGTGGTCGTAGGACTCGTCGAAGCCGAGGATCGAGCCCTCCATGTAGGCCAGGCCGTGCGGGGTGTCGGTGCGCCACACCAGGACGCTGTTGCCGCTCGGCGCCTGCCAGCGGAACAGCCGGGGCAGGTGCTCCCCGCCGACGAGGTGGGGCACGGCGCGGCCCGCCCAGTTGTGGGCGACGGACAGGTAGCGGATGCCGTTGTCCGCGAGGACGTCGGGCAGCCCGACGACCTGGCCGGGCACGTCCGTCTGCATGGCCGTGGTGAGGTCGATGCCGTGCCGTTCGCGCAACTCGGCGACCGGGCGCAGCAGTTCGTGCAGTTCGTCGGTGGAGCAGGTCTCGGTGTGCAGGTTGAACGGCATGGCCGTGAGTTCGACGCGCCCTTCACGGACCCGGTCCAGGAAGCTCTCCACCTGGCGCCGGGGCCGGTGGGCCCGCCAGTCCTGGAAGGAGTGGAACCCCTCGACGGCCCAGCGGAACCGGGCGGGTTCCGGCCAGTCGTCGGTGTCGCGGCACAGTTCCAGGAGGGAGTCGAGGTAGGCGCGGCTCTCGGCCATCACCCTGCCCTGCGGGTCGGTGTAGCCGATGTCCAGGTGGGAGTGCTGGACGAGGTGCAGGGTCCAGTGGCGCTGCGGGTGTGCCTCGAAGGGGAGAGCGGTGCCCTCCTGAAGTTCGGGGAGTTCGATCGACAGGGAGGTGGGTTCGGTCACTTCGGGGACGAGGAGGCGGGTGTCGCCGTCCGGGCCCGGGAGGAGCTCGCAGTGGACGGGGGTGCCCCCGGCGGTGGTGACCCGGACGCTGGTGAGGCGCGGCGGGCGGGTGCCGTCGGGGTGGTCCACCCGCAGCCGGACGGATTGCAGCAGGCCGCCCCTGCCGTCGTGACGCAGCAGTGGCTCGCCGGAGAGCCGCACCCGCGCGCCGCCGAGGTGGGCGGTGGTGGCCACGCGCTCCTTCAGCAGGTCGCGCGCGAGGTCGGCGTCCCACCAGGAGGGCCGGGTGAGCGGTGGCTTGGACATGGTGCGTGGAGTCCTTTGCGTTGGGGGTGCGGCGGTGCGGTCCGTCCCGTCGGGAACGCCGGTGAGGGTGGTGGGATTCGTCCCGTCAGGAACACCGGTGAGGCTGGTGCGGTCCGTCGCGTCAGGAACGCCGGTGCTTGTGCTGGGTGGCGTCGGCGAGGGTGGCGAAGATCTGGACCATGGCCGACTGGTTGAGGGTCGCGGCCGGCGCCGCCGGGTCGTAGTCGCCGCCGTTGGAGGGCTGGAAGCGGAACAGCCCGGTGGCGGGGTCCCGGTTGGACTTGTAGGTGCTGTCCGCGTACGCGCTCATGGCCTTGAGGTAGGCGGGGTCGGGCCGCACGGCGTCCAGATCGAGCAGGTCCTTGAAGTAGAAGGAGTTGAACACGGCCGGCTGGTCGTGCAGCCTGCTGCCCTCGGTCCAGTACGCCAGGGAGCCGCGGGCGTCGGCCACCGCCTTCTTCAGGTACCCCGTGTCTTTGGTGCCCCGGTAGAGCGCGGTGGCGGTGCCGATCATGGCGCCGGAGTTGTAGGTCCACAGGGTCGCGTTCGTACTGCCGTCGTCGCCGCGGTCGTTGACGTACAGGCCGGGCGCCTTGCGCATGCAGGAGTACACCCAGCCGTACCACTGCTCCGCCTTGGTCAGGTAGGCGCGGTCGTGGGTGTGCGTGTAGAGGCGGGCGGCGAGCTGGGCGGACAGGGCGGTGACGTTGGTGGCGCGGATGGTGTTGTCCGGTGAGTCGTACCAGTCCATGCCGCCCGGGCACGCCTTGGCGGTGTCGTCGTCCCAGGCCCGGGAGACGACGGGCACGACCCGCTCGGCCCGCTCCAGGAAGCGCGCGTCGCCGGTGGCCTCGTACTGGTCGAGTTCGGTGAGGGCGACCACGGCGTTGTCGTCGTAGTACGTGTCGCCGCCCGTGCCGAGGGGGGCAGGCAGATAGGAGGCGTAGCCGGGGCGGTCACCGCCGGTGTGGTAGAGCTCGGCGGTGTCGAGGCGCTCGGCCGCGTCCTGCCGGTAGGCGGACCCGGTGCGCGGCAGTTCCTGCATGTCGACGGCGGCCTGGGCGGCCTCCCGGAACGGCCAGAGGAAGGAGTGCTCCTGGTCGCCGGCCTGCCGGGGGGTGTGCTCCAGATAGAGGCCGTGCCGGCTGGGGCCCTCGTACAGGTGGTCCTGGAGCGCCCGGTAGGCGCCGGTGGCGCGGTCGGCCCAGGTGCCGGAGGCGACGGGGCGGGCGGGTGCGGGGCTCTGGGCGTGGGCGGGGGCGGCGGTCCAGAGCAGTCCGGCGCAGAGCACGGAGGCGGCGGCACGGATGAGCAGTGAGCGCGGCATCGAGGTGTCCCTTGGTGACGTGGTGACGACGGAAGGGGAAAGGGCGTGCGGGATCAGCGGTGGATCTTCAGGCTGCTGACGAAGAAACGCTGGGCGGAGAAGAACAGCACCAGGGTCGGCAGCGAGACCAGCAGGGCGCCGGCCAGGACGACGGGCGGCCCGACGTTGGAGTAGTTGCCCTGCAAATCGGCGAGCGCGGCCATCACGGGCCGGATGTTGCGGCTGGTGACCATGGTGATGCCGAACATCAGGTCGTTCCAGACGGCCACGAACTGGAACACGAACACGGCGATCATCGCGGACCGGGTCAGGGGGACGTGGATCTGCCAGAACACCCGCCACCAGGAGGCGCCGTCGATCCGCGCGGCCTCCACGACCTCGCGCGGCAGCGTCAGGGCGTAGTTGCGCAGGACGAAGAACGCGAACGGGACCGCGATCGCCGTGTAGATGAGCACGAGCCCGAGCTGGGTGTCGTAGAGCGAGGTGTGCGCGTACGACAGGAACAGGGGTCGCAGGAAGACCTGGAGGGGCAGGAGGGTGCCGGAGTAGATGGCCCAGAACCACACCGCCTGCCGTCTGACGGGCATGATGACGGTGGCGAAGGCGGCGAAGCCGGCCAGCACCGCGGCGGCCACGGCGCTGACCACGGCGTACAGGAGGCTGTTGCCGAGGGCCGGTCCGAGGTGGGCCTTGTCCCAGGCCTGGGACATGTTGTCGAACAGTCCGAAGTCCTGGGGCAGCCAGTGCGGGCTGCCGGAGTAACTCGTCGCGGGGACCAGCGCGTTGACGACGAGGAGCCAGGTGGGGACCAGCCACAGCAGGGCGAGGACGGCGATGGTGGCGTTGCGCAGTACGCGGCCGAGGGACATGGGTCACACGCCTTTCACGTCGAGCTGGCGGCGCAGATAGAGCCAGGAGGCCGCCAGCACGATCACGGTGAGGACGACCGCGATCGCCGCTCCCGCGCCGGGCCGCAGTTCCAGGAAGGTCTCGTTGTACATGGACACCGCGAGTGTCTCGGTGGCCCGCCCGGGGCCGCCCTGGGTGAGCACCCAGATCAGGTCGAACGACTTGAGTCCGTTGACCAGGCTCATCCCGATCACGATGATCGACACCGGGCGGAGCTGGGGCAGGACGATGTGACGGAACTGCTGCCAGCCGGTCGCGCCGTCCAGGGCGCCGGCCTCCAGGGTCTCGGGCGGGATGGACTGCAATCCGACGAGGAAGAGGATGACGGCCACGCCGGTGGCCTGCCAGGCGTTGGCGAGGATCATCACCAGGGTGTTGCCTGGCCAGGTCAGCAGCCACCCCTGCGCGAGTGAGTCCAGTCCGAGGGTGGTCAGGACCTGGTTGACGGCGCCGTCGGTGGTGAGCATGAAGTTCCACACCACCGCCACCGCGGAGCCCGAGAGCGCGTAGGGCAGGACGACGCAGAGCCGGGCGAGGCGGGAGAAACGGCCGGCGTTGGTCATGCAGGCGATGGCGAGGCCGAGGACGAACGGGAGGGCGACCGTGCCCACCACCCAGAGCAGGGTGTTCTGGACGGAGCGGGCCAGGGCCGGGTCGGAGGCGAACAGGGCGTAGTTGTCGAACCAGCTGAACGGTGAGGTCCGCGAGTCGTTGAAGAAGCTGCGGTAGACCGTCCAGACGAAGGGGGCCAGCAGGAACAGGGCGACCAGGACGACGGCCGGGGCCATGAACCCGCCGGCCGCCAGCCGTTCGCGCAGGGTGTGCCGGGAGTGTCCGGGGGGCGTCGCGCGCCGGGGTGCGGCCGGTCCGCCGGCCGCGGTCGGCGGGCGTCGGTCGGTGAGGGAGGTGCTCATGCTTCGTCTCGCTTCCAGGCCGCCCATTCGTCGTGTGCGCGCTCCTGCATCCGACGCAGGGTCGTGGCCGGAGAGGTCTGCCCGGCCATGAAGCCGCCGAGGTCGTCGGTGTTGCCCTGGATGAGGCTGGGCGGACTGGCCTCCCAGTAGCGCACCAGCGGCAGCCGGTGGTCGCGGGCGATGTCCCGCTGGAGCGCCGCCACCACCGGGTTGCCGGCGCGCACCGTGGGGTTGGCGGAGCTGTCCTGGAGGAAGTCGCTCCACACCCGCTGCACGGACGGGTCGAGCCAGGCCGCGACGTTCCGCATGGCCGCCCGGTGCGAGGAAGCGCGGCTGGGCACGACGAAGACGCCCGATTCGGTGATCACACTCTTCGCGGTGGTGGGGCGCACGGTCGGCAGGAGGAAGGCGCCGTAGTCGGTGCCCGGTTTCATGCCCGCCGCGGCCATGCCGGCGGCCTGCCAGGTGCCGTGCAGGAACATGCCCAGCGTGCCCTCCTTGAGGGCGCCGGGGCCGCGTGCCTGGTCGAAGTCGGGCGGTGTCATCCAGCCCTTGCGCATGAAGTCCTGCCAGAGGTCCATCGCCCGGCGGGCCGGCTCGTCGGTGTAGGAGGCCTGTCCGGCCACCAGCCGCTGGTAGAAGTGCGGATCGGTCTTGCTGACCAGTTCCTGGAACCACTCGATGGCGGGCCAGCCGCCCACCTGGCTGGCGAGGAACGGAGTGATCCGGTTGCGTTTGAGGACCTCGGCGCAGTGCAGGAGCTGCTCCCAGCTCGCCGGGGCGGACAGGCCCAGCCTCTTGAACACCGGTTTGCTGTAGAAGAGCACGTAGTACGACTCGTACAGCGGGATGCCGTACACCGTGCCGCGGTAGGAGAAGGCGTCCCGGGACGCGCGGCGGACCCAGCCCTTGCCCGCGTAGCTCCTCCAGACCCCGCCCAGGTCGGTGAGCCCGCCGGCCCGGGCCAGCCGTTTGAGCTGGTAGCCGGAGGCCCATTTGACGAGGTCGGAGGATTTCGAGGTCTGCAAGGTCATCTGCACGACCTGCTGGTAGGAGGTGACCGACGGGTTCGACAGCGGCCTGAGCGAGTACCCGGTGATCTTCTTCAGCTCCTGGCCGGCCGCGCGGTAGCCGTCGTCCCAGGTGGCGTTGTCGTTGGAGATGCTCGTGGTTCCCGGCTGTGCGGACGTGCTCGTTCCCCGTGCGCAGCCCCCGGCCGTCAGGGCGGCCGCACCGGCGGCCACCCCGGCGAGGAAGCGGCGCCGGGCGAGCGGCCCCGCCGCACGGCTGGTCCTGCCCGATGCTGACATTGATCACCTTCACGGAATCGGGCCACTGCATGGCCGGATGTGAAGCACAGGGCGCGCGACGCCGGAGGGACCCCGGAGCTGCCCGGTACGTGTTGCGTGGAGGTTAACGACACCATTCCAGCGGTAGCAAGACTCCGAAAGGAAAAGAATCCATTTTGCGGGCCGCCATCGGCAAACGTGCTGGTTATAGGCGTACAGCAGCTTCCAAGGGACATCCGCACCACCATGGACACCTTCGGCCAAGCGTTGTTATCGTTAACTGACACCGTGGAGCCGAGCAAGGAGCAAGCTGTGCCCGTGTCCCGTTCGTACGACCCTCTGCCCAGCTATCCGCCCGCCGCCGGGGAGGTGGCCGTCGGCTGGTCCGTCCCGGCCGCGGCGCTGCCGCCCGGCCCGCTCGTCCTGGCGGTGGAGGGTCCCGCGGCGCTCGACTGGGCCGCGCTGGCCGACGGCCTCGCGGAAGCCGTGCGCGCCACGGGCCGCGAGGTGTCGTTCCTCGATGTCCGTGAGCACTACGCGGCGGACGCCGGTGAGCGGATCGCCGCCCGCCCCGTCCCCGACGGCGACCCGTTCTTCACTCCCCTGTCCACGGCCCGGGTCGCGGACCTGTTCGACGCCGTTCCGCGGCCCGAACGACCGGCCGTGGACGAGGTGCTGGTGGTGTACGGGCCGGGTGCCGCGCTGTGCGCGCCGGACGTGCTGTGGTACGCGGACCTGCCGAAGCGGTACGCCGAGGCGGCCGTCGCCAAGGGCGAACTCCCGGTCGGCGTCAACCTGGGGCGGCCCGCCGCACCCGGCGGTCTGGTCCGCCTGTTCTACACCGACTGGCCCGTACAGGACCGACACCGTGACGCGCTCGCGGGCCGCGTCGAGAGGTGGATCGACGTCCAGGACCCCGCCCGCCCGGCCTCCCTCGACGGTGCCGCGCTGCGCGCCACGCTGGCGCATCTGGCCCGGGGGCCGGTGCGCACCCGTCCGTACTTCAACTCCACCCCGTGGGGCGGCCAGTGGGCGGCGAGCGAGCTCGGCTTCACCCCGCAGGCCGGCAACACGGCCCTCGGCTACGAGCTGATCGCGCCCGAGGCGGGCGTCCTGGTCGGCGAGAGGGGCGGGGCACAGGTCGAGATCCCGTTCCAGCTGCTGTGCGTCGAGCACCCCGAGGAGATGCTCGGCGAGGACGTGCACCGCCGGTTCGGCACGTCCTTCCCCATCCGGTTCGACTACCTCGACACCATGGGCGGCGGCAACCTGTCCCTGCACCTCCACCCCCGCGAGCAGTACATGCGGGAGGTCTTCGGCTGGCCGTACACCCAGCACGAGACGTACTACGTCACGGCCGGCGAGGACGGTTCGCGGGTGCTGCTGGGGCTCGCCGACGAGGCGGACCCCGACACCATGCGGCGCCAGGTGGAGGACTCCATCGCCCACGGCACCCCGATGCCCGTCGAGGACCACGTCCAGTCCCACCCGGCGACCGTCGGGCAGCTCTTCATAATCCCGGCGGGCACCCCGCACGCCTCCGGCGCGGGCAACCTGGTGCTGGAGGTGAGCGCGACGCCGTACCTGTACTCCCTGCGGCTGTACGACTGGCTGCGCAAGGACGCCGCCGGTGCCTCCCGGCCGCTGCCCTACGCGCACGGCTTCGCCAACCTGGACACCGCCCGGCGCGGGGCGGACGTCACCAAGGACCTCGTCCAGCAGCCGCGCACGCTCCGCTCGGGCGAGGGCTGGCGCGAGGAGGTCCTCGGCGCGCTGCCCGAGATGTTCTACGCGGTGCACCGCCTCGTGGTGGCGGAGGGCCGCGAGGCCCCCGACGACACCGCGGGCCGCTTCCACATCCTCAACGTCGCCGCGGGCGAGGGTGCCGTCGTCGAGACGCGGGACGGCCGTACGCACCCGCTGGCGTTCGCGGAGACCCTCACCGTCCCCGCCGCTGTCGGCGCCTACCGCGTCCGCGCGCTGGGCGGCGACGAGGTACGGATCGTCAAGGCGCTGGTGGTCGAACCGTGAGCGATGCCCGTACGGGACGGGCCCCGGTGCCCGTCCTCGACGTCGGCGGTACGCATGTGACCGCCGCCCTCGTGGACCCCGGCACGCGCCGGCCCGTCCCCTCGACGGTGCTCCGCGTGCCGCTGGACCCACAGGCGGCGGCCGACGACCTCCTCGACGCCGTCGCCGGGGCCGCCCTCGCGCTGCCCGCCGGACACGGCGGGTGCTGGGGTGTGGCGATCCCCGGCCCCTTCGACTACGCCACCGGCGTCGGCCGCTTCACCGGCGTGGGCAAGTTCGAGTCGCTGTCCGGCGTCGACGTCGGGGCGGGGCTGCGCGCGCGGCTGGCCGGCCGGGCGGAGCGGCTGTGCTTCCTCAACGACGCCGACGCATTCGCCCTCGGCGAGTACGGCGCCGGTGCCGCCGCGGGCCACGACCGTGTCGTCTGCCTGACGCTGGGCACGGGGGTCGGCTCCTCGTTCCTGGCCGCCGGGCGTCCCGTCCACACCGGCCCGCTGGTCCCGCCGCACGGGCACGTGCACCGGCTGACGGTGCACGGCCGCCCGCTGGAGGACACCGTCTCCCGCCGCGGCATCCGGGGGCACTACGCGCGCCTCTCCCCCCAGGCGGGACAACTCCTCCCCGACGTCCGTGAGCTGGCCGCACGTGCCACGGCGGGCGACGCCGCCGCGGTGTCGGCCTTCCGCTACGCTTTCGAGGCACTCGGCCTGGCCCTGGCTCCCTGGATCGACCGCTTCGACGCCACCGCGGTGGTCGTCGGTGGCTCCATGGCCCAGTCGTGGGGCCTGATCCACCCCGCGCTCACCGCGGGGCTGGCCTCGGGCGGCGGACCGGACGACGTACCCGTCCGGCCGGCCCGGCACCCCGACGAGGCCCCCCTGACCGGGGCGGCCGCGTGGGTGCGGGGCGTCCCGGACGCCCGGTGAGGCCGGGGGTGCCGGTGCAGGCAGACGGAGGAAGGGGCAGGGGCATGACCGCTCGCCGGGGCAGCGGGCCGACCATGCACGATGTCGGCAAGCTCGCGCAGGTCAGCGCCATGACCGTGTCCCGTGTGCTGAAGAACGACCCCGGCGTGTCCGAGGCGACGCGCGAGCGGGTCTTCGCGGCGGTCGACCGGCTGGGCTACCGCCGCAACCAGACCGCGCGCAGTCTGCGCCTCGGGGGCAGCGGGATGATCGGCCTGGTCGTCACCAACCTCGCCAACCCCTTCTACTCACGGCTCGCGCTCGGCGTCCAGGAGATCGCGACGGAGTACGGCTTCCGCATGCTGCTGAGCAACTCCGGCGAGCAGCCCGAACGGGAACCCGAACTCATCGACGGGCTCGTCGACCACCAGGTCGAGGGGCTGATCGTGGTCCCGGCAGGCAGCCGGCAGCAGCATCTGGCCGCGGCCATGCGGCACGTCCCGGTCGTCTTCGCCGCGCGGCCGCCCGCGGGGCTCGACACCGACTGCGTCCTGGTCGAGGACTTCCACGGCGCGCGCGAGGCCACCGCCTGTCTCCTGGCCGACGGGCACACCCGGATCGCGTTCCTCGGCAACCCGCCCGCGCTCTACACCGGCGCCGAACGCCTGCGCGGTTTCTGGGCGGCGCACGAGGAGGTCGGCACCGAGCCGGACAACGCCCTCATCCGTCAGGGTCTGGTCGACGCGGTCGCGGCGGAGCAGGCCACCGTCGAACTGCTGGGGCAGGACGAGCGGCCCACCGCGCTGTTCTGCACCAACAATCGCATCAGCCAGGGCGCGATCCGGGCCCTGTACAAGGCGGGGGTCACCCTTCCCGTCGCCGGTTTCGACGACTTCGACCTCTCCGACGTCCTCGGTCTGCCGCTGACCCTCGTCTCCTACGACGCCGACGAGATCGGCAGGCAGGCCGCACGGCTGCTGATCGACCGCCTCGAACACCGGGACGCGGCCCCGCCGGCCGCCCGCCGCGTCACCGTTCCGACCCGGGTCGTCCGCCACGGCCCGTGACCCGTTCACCTTCGCGGTGGCCGGGGTGGTGCGCGAGGGTGCTGACGCCGGTGGCACGGAAGAGGCGGGTGGGGCCGCCGCGAACGGCGTGTCGGATGTGTACCGGCGCGGACGGCGCACTCGGGGGGTGTGCGGTGCACGGCGGCGGTGCGGTCGGATTCCGTGCGCTCTACCGGTGGCCGCCGGGCCGCTGTGACCATGAGGTGATCGCCCGGGATTCCGTGACGGCGCGCCCCGCCCGTCGTGGCCGGCGCGCACACGGGGAAGGAGTGCACGGTGTTGCTTCTCGTCTCACCGGACAGTGTCGAGGAGGCCCTCGACTGCGCGAAGGCGGCCGAACACCTCGACATCGTCGACGTCAAGAAGCCCGACGAGGGCTCGCTCGGCGCGAACTACCCCTGGGTGATCAGAGCGATCCGCGAGGCGGTCCCGGCGGACAGGCCGGTCTCCGCCACCGTGGGGGACGTGCCCTACAAGCCCGGTACGGTGGCCCAGGCCGCGCTCGGCGCGGTCGTCTCGGGCGCGTCGTACATCAAGGTCGGGCTCTACGGCTGCACCACGCCCGAGCAGGCCGTGGAGGTCATGCGCGGGGTCGTCCGGGCCGTGAAGGACCACCGGCCCGACGCGTTCGTCGTCGCCTCGGGCTACGCCGACGCCCACCGGATCGGCTGCGTCAACCCGCTCGCGCTGCCCGACATCGCCCGCCGTTCCGGCTCCGACGGGGCCATGCTCGACACGGCCGTCAAGGACGGGTCACGGCTGTTCGACCACACCCCGCCGGAGGTCTGCGCCCGGTTCGTGCGGCTGGCCCACGAGGCCGGTCTCCTCGCCGCCCTCGCGGGCAGCGTCAAGGCCGCCGATCTCGGCGAACTGGCCCGTATGGGCACGGACATCGTGGGGGTGCGCGGGGCCGTCTGCGAGGGCGGCGACCGCAACGCCGGCCGCATCCGACCCGCTCTGGTGGCCGCCTTCCGGGCGGAGATGGACCGGCACGTCCAGGCGCACGCGGCGGCCGTCGCCGCCGCGAGCTGACCGCCCGGATGCCGGCCCGGCGCGCCCACCGCACCGCCAGCACCCGCGCCGGACGGTTCACCGTGACCGATCCGGCGACGGGCGAGGTCGTCGACACGGTCCCCGAGCTGCGGCCAGGGGAACTGGACGCGGTCGTCGACCGTGCCCGTGCCGCCTGGGACGGGTGGCGGTCGGACCCCGCCGCCCGTGCGGCCGCGCTGCGTGCGGCGGCCGACGCCGTGGAGGCGGCCGGGGCGGACCTCGCGCCCCTGCTCACCCGGGAACAGGGCAAGCCCCTGGCCGAGTCGCGGGCGGAGGTCGCCCGTACGGCCGCGCGGCTGCGCTATTTCGCCGCGCTGGACCACGGCCGCCCCCGCCCCCTCGTCGACGAGCGGCCGGTCCGCAGCGAGCTGCGCTGGCGTCCGCTGGGCCCGGTCGCCGCGATCGTGCCGTGGAACTTCCCGCTCCAGCTCGCGGCGGCGAAGTTCGCCCCGGCGCTCGCCGCGGGCAACACGGTGGTGCTCAAGCCCTCCCCGTACACCCCGCTGGCCACCCTGCTGCTGGGCTCCGTCCTCTCCGACGCCCTCCCCGCGGGCGTCCTGACGGTCGTCACCGGACGTGAGCCCCTCGGTGCCCGGCTGGTCGCCCACCCCGGGATCCGGCACGTGACCTTCACCGGTTCGATCCCCACCGGGCGGGCCGTCGCCCGCGCGACGGCGGACACGCTCGCCCGGGTCACCCTGGAGCTGGGCGGCAACGACGCCGCGATCCTGCTGGAGGACGTGGACGTGGACGCCGTCGCGGACCGGCTGTTCTGGGCGGCCTTCCGCAACTGCGGCCAGGTCTGCATGGCCGTCAAACGGCTCTACGTCCCCGCCCGGCGCCATTCGGAGGTCGTCGAGGCGCTCGCGCAGCGCGCCCGGGACACGGTCGTCGGGCCGGGGCTCGATCCGGCCACCCGCCTCGGCCCGCTCAACAACGCCCCGCAACTCGCCCGCGTCGCACACCGCACCCGCCAGGCGGTGGCGGCCGGTGCCCGCGCCGTGACCGGCGGCCGACGGCTCGCCGGGCCGGGCCACTTCTTCGCTCCGACGATCCTGACCGACGTACCCGCCCACAGCCCGATCGTGACCGAGGAGCAGTTCGGCCCCGTCCTGCCCGTGCTGCCGTACACCCGCCTGGACGACGCCGTCGAGGCCGCCAACGGCACCGGCTTCGGGCTGGGCGGCTCGGTGTGGGGCACGGACCTGGACCGGGCCGAGGAGGTCGCCAGCCGGCTCGACTGCGGCACGGCCTGGATCAACCACCACGCCGAACTCTCCCTCGCCCAGCCCTTCGCGGGCACCAAGGAGAGCGGTGTGGGGGTGGCGGGCGGGCCGTGGGGTCTGTACGGCAACCTCCAGCCGTTCGTCGTGCACCGCCCGGAGGAGACGTGCCCCTGAGATTCGACGCGGCGGTGCTGCGCGCGTACGACGCCCCCTTCGCCGTCGAGGAGGTGCTCCTGTCGGCCGGGCCGGCCGAGGGCGAGGTGCTGGTGCGCATCGCCGGCTGCGGGATGTGCCGCACGGATCTCGCGGTCCGGCGCTCGGCGGGCCGCTCCCCGCTGCCCGCGGTCCTGGGTCACGAGGGCGCCGGTGTCGTGGTGGAGACGGGCGGCTCCGGCACGGGTCTGGACGTCGGCGATCATGTCGTACTGAGCTTCGACTCCTGCGGGCACTGCGCGCACTGCCGGGGCGCGGCGCCCGCCTACTGCGACGAGTTCGCGTCGCTGAACCTGTTCGGCGGGCGTCAGGAGCACGCCGCACGGTTCACGGACGCGGCCGGGGGTGCGCTGGCTCCCCGCTGGTTCGGCCAGTCCGCGTTCGCCGGCTTCGCCCTGGTCCTGGCGCGCAACGCGGTCCGGGTGGATCCCTCGCTGCCCCTGGAGCTGCTCGGGCCGCTCGGCTGCGGCTTCCTCACCGGCGCCGGAGCGGTGTTGAACACCTTCGGTGCCGGCCCCGGCGACACCGTCGTCGTCCTCGGGGCGGGGGCGGTGGGCCTGGCCGCGGTGATGGCGGCGACGGCCGCCGGGGCGGTGGCCGTCGCCGTGGACCGGCACCCCGAACGGCTCCGGCTCGCCGAGAGGTTCCACGCCTCGCCCCTCCCCGCCTCGGCACCCGATCTGCCCGGCCGCATCCGGCGGCTGACCGGCGGCGGCGCACGGTACGCGCTGGACACCACGGGTTCCGGCAGGCTGATCAACGACGCGCTCCTGGCGCTGCGGCCCACCGGGCACCTCGGTCTGGTGGCCCGGCTGCACGCCCCGTTGTCCCTCGATGTGGGCACGCTGGAGCAGGGCCGCAGGATCTCCCACATCTGCGAGGGGGACGCGGTGCCCGCGCTCCTCGTCCCCCGGCTGGCGGCGCTGTGGCGGGCCGGGCGCTTCCCGTTCGACCAACTGATCCGTACGTATCCGTTCGCCCACGTCAACGAGGCCGAACGGGACTGCGACGCGGGCCTCGTCGTCAAACCGGTCCTGATCCCGCAGCACAGAGGCGCGGCCCCTTTGCCGTGAGGCCCCGCGCGCCGCCCGCCCCGGGCCCACGGGTCAGGACCTGGCGGGCTTGTCCGCGAACACCCAACGGTTGCCCTCCAGCGCGTCGTTGGGCTCGGGCAGCGGTCCCCGTCCGTACCGGCGGGTGAAGTCGAAGGGCGTACGGACCACGGTGGACCAGCCCCGGCCCGCCAGGTCCCCGACGGAGTCGGGGCGCGGCTCGCCGTTGAAGAGATCCAGCAGGTCGATGCCGATCTGTTCCCGCGTCGCGGTGTAGAGCGCGCTGTCGCGGTACGCCCGCAGATCCTTCTCCAGCTTCACCTCGTAGGCCAGGGTGCTTCCGCGCGCGCTCAACCGGTCCACGGCGTCGATGAGTTGCCGCTCGGCGGCGGGAGGCAGATAGAACAGCAGCCCCTCCGCCAGCCATGCCGTCGGCACGCTCGGGTCGAAGCCCGCCGCGGTCAGCGCGCCCTCCCAGTCGGCACGCAGATCGATCGGCACGGGCACGCGCGTCACCCGGGGTGTCGCCGGCGTTCCGGCGAGCACCCGGTGCTTGAACTCCAGCACGCCCTCCCGGTCGAGTTCGAACAGGACGCGGCCCTCGGGCCAGTCGAGCCGGAACGCCCTGCTGTCCAGGCCGGCGCCGAAGAGCACCACCTGGCGCGCCCCGTCCCGCACCGAGCGGAGAAGGAAGTCGTCGAGGACCCTCGTGCGCAGGCCGAAGTAGCGTGCGAAGCGGCCCCACAGGGGGTTGGTGTCCACGTCCGGCACCTGGTGCGGCCGCACGGGCCAGCCCGTGGAGGCGACGGCCGCCCGCACGAACTGCTCGGCGTGGACGTCCCGCACGAGGCTGTCCTCGCGGTGGGTCTCCAGCGCCCGGGCCGCGGCGACCAGCAGCGCGGTGGCGCCGACTCCCTCGTCGACGCCGTACGCTTCGGCGTTCCGTGGCTCCGTGTCGACCATGGGTCCTCCTGGGCGGGGGCGAGGGACGGCGGTGGGGCGGGGAGAAGGGCGAGACGGTGCGAAGCGCCCTCCTGTCCCCCCTCACTATCCGGGCGGCGCTCCTCCGCCATCCGCGAATCCGGCGGCGTTCATCCCAGTGGGTGACCCGGTGCCGGCGGGGCGAACGGCCGGAGGCCGCGCTCGGGGCACGTGGGGAAGCCGTGAAGAGTTCACGCACGCTTGTCGGTGTGCAGTCACAAGGGTGGAAAACTCGGAGGGCTCACCCAGCGTCTTCGAGCACGTCGGACACCAACCTCGCGAGGGGAGACCGGCCAACGATGTTCACTCCGCTACGGAGCACAGTACGGACCGCCGCGCTCATGCTTTCGGCCGTCACGGTCCTGGTCCTCGGCACCACCGTCACGACCGGCGCGGCGGCGACCCCGGCCACCGCACCCGCACCCGCACCCGCACCCGCACCCGCCAAGCAGGGACCGACCTCGGTGGCCTACATCGAGGTGAACAACAACAGCATGCTCAACGCCGGCAAGTACACGCTCACCCAGGGCGGCAACGTCTTCGACATCGCCGTGATCTTCGCGGCGAACATCAACTACGACACGGCCACGAAGACGGCGTACCTGTATTTCAACGACAACGTGCGACGCGTTCTGGACAACGCCGCCACCCAGATACGGCCACTCCAGCAGAAGGGCATCAAGGTCGTACTTTCGGTGCTGGGCAACCACCAGGGCGCGGGATTCGCCAACTTCACGTCCCAGCAGTCGGCTGCGGCGTTCGCGCACCAGCTGTCGGACGCCGTGCGCACGTACGGCCTCGACGGCATCGACTTCGACGACGAATACGCCGAGTACGGCAACAACGGCACGGCACAGCCCAATGCCGGCTCCTTCGTGCAGCTGGTGACGGCACTGCGCGCGGACATGCCGGACAAGATCATCAGCCTGTACAACATCGGCCCCGCCGCCTCTCGTCTGTCCTACGGCGGCATCGACATCTCCAGCACGTTCGACTACGCCTGGAATCCCTACTACGGCAGCTGGCAGGTGCCCCGCATCGCACTGCCCAAGTCGAAGCTGTCACCGGCGGCCGTCGAGATCGGCCGCACGCCACGCAGCACGGCCGCCGACCTCGCCCGCCGCACCGTCAGTGAGGGATACGGCGTCTATCTGACGTACAACCTCGACGGCACCGACCGCAGCGCCGACATCACCGCCTTCACCAGGGAGCTCTACGGCAGTGACGCGGTCCGCACACCGTAGGAACCCGCGCGGGCCGTGCTGCCGACATCGTTGTCGACGGCACGGCCCGCCCCCACCGACCGACGGCCGGCGGATGACCGCACGGCGGCCCGCACGGCGTCGCTGGGGGGAGCGATCGGCCGGTGACCGGCCCGGTGTCACTCCAGGGAGAGACGGACCAGACGGGCACCGTTCCCGTGCTCCGCGTCGGTGGCCAGGGCCACGTAGCGGGCGGTGATGTCCGTGCCGAGGTGCCGGGTGCGGGCACGGCCCGTGAGCCGGCCGGCCGGGGTGTAGGTGAGGCCGTCGTCGCTGAACTCGGCGTGCAGCGTGGGAACACGGCCGTTCGTCCAGTCCGTGCGGATGTCGCGGACACGGATTTGGGCGCCGAGGTCGACGACCAGACGGCCGTTCGGACCGGGCGTCCACGCCGTCGCCGGATCGCCGTCGACGGCGGCGGCAGGGTCCGACATGCCCGCGGGCAGCGGGCTGGTCGGGAACACCGTGCGGCCCAGTGCCAGATCGCGCAGGGGGTAGGCGGTCGCCTGCTTCAGGGTGACCGTCGTGGGGCGGCCCGCGCGGACCACGGCCACCTCGCTGCGTCCCTGGGCGGTCACCCGCACGCGGCAGGCCGGTCCGGTGAGTTCGACCGACGCGCCGTCGAGCACCCGCGCCCGCAGGCCCGTCGGCAGGCGGCGGCCGTCGAGAGGACGCAGGGTCAGCCGTGGCGGGAGCAGTTGGGCTTCGGCCGCGTCGAGTGCGGCGTCGTAGGCGGTCCCACCGTCGGTGAGGGTCTGGTGTCCCTCGAAGAGCAGCCTCCCGGTTCCCGTCTGCGGTACGTCGACGCGCGTGGTGACGGGCTCGTCCGACAGGTTGAACAGGCTGAGGTGGTCGTCGGTGAGGGTCACGCGGACGGCCTCGGCGTCCGCGCGTGGCGTGGGTGCCGCGGCCCGCTCGCGCAGCGTACGGGACGAGGCGCCGGGGAATCCCTCGACCACGAGGGGCGCGGCCGGACCGTCGGCCAGGACGATCTCGTCCTGGTGGACCGTCAGGCGGGAGTCCGATCCCCGTACCACCAGGCCCGCGCGGCCGTCGACATCCAGCCATCCGCCCCGGCTGGTGACGTCGGGCACCGGCCAGGAGGCGAGGTCCTCCCACCGGAGTCCGTCGGCCGACCCCTGCACCGTGTAGGCGCGCCCCGCGGCGGCCTCCCAGCGCAGGGTGACCCGGTCCACCGTGTGCGGAGCCCCCAGGTCGACGGCGAGCCAGCTGTCCGCGCGGGGGCGGTCCGCCCGTGAAACGGCCCACCGGGTGGTCGTGCTGCCGTCCACCGCCAGCGCCGGCTCCTTGCCGGTGTCGTAGGACGAGGCGGTGGCCGTGCCGGTCCGGGCCAGATCGGCGCCGTCCGCCCCGTCGCGCGCTTCGAGGGCGAAGAGCGAGTATCCGTAGGCCGGGTCGGGCCGCACACCGAGCATGCGCACATGCCGTACCTCGGTGCGCGCGAACGTCACCTCGTCGACGCGTCCGCCCGACGGGGCCGGCCGGGAGTCGGAGGAGGCCACGGTGGCGCTTCCCTCGGCGAAGCGGTAGGTGCGTGCCCCGGTCAGGCCCGGCACACCGGGCATGGTCAGGTTGTGGATCTCCAGGTGCCCCTCCCCCGCCGCGACGCCCGACGTCGCGTACACGACGGCACCGGTGGGAAGCGTGGTGAATCCCGCGTACCCGGGCCCCACCTGGAGCATCGTGGCGCTGCCGTCGAACCCGTCCCGGCTTTTGTGGTACGTGCGCACCTGGCGTTCCGTCGCCTTCAGGGACGTCGCCGGCAGGAACATCGCCGTGGAGCCGCTGAGCCTGAACAGCCAGTCGTCGTGGCCCGGTTGCCAGGCGAACTTCACGAAGCCGGGCTTGGTCACGGCGCCCGCCCATGCCGCGGGCGTCTGGTGCGACACCAGGCCGGGGCCGGGGCCGAAGTCGGTGACCCCCGCGGCGCGCTCGAACAGCTCGTCCGAGGAGAGGGGGCGCACCGTGCGGCCCTGATCGTTGGCCCACAGATGCAGGAGGTAACTGATGGCGAGCTCCGCGCGCGCCTCCGGCTCGTACTTCGGCTCGCCCGAGAACTTGGCGATCCTGAACTCGGGCGGGTAGCTCTGGTACGCCTCCAGCCGCTCCGCCAGCGCGACCTCCGCCCGGGCGGCCGCCCTGTCCCCCAGCACCTGGGCGAGGAACACGAGCGGGATGACGTCACGGCCGTAGAGGTGCTCACGGTCGTTGACCATGGGCATCAACGGTTCACCGGCGTCGCTCATCACGCCGAGGAGGGAGCTCCACAGCTGGTCGGCGTTGGGCTGGTGGGTGAGCACCTGCGGCATCGCCCGGCCCGCGGCGATGAAGTGGGCGGCGTTACGGCCCGACGTGCGCCACAGCTCCTCCTGGTAGTGCGGTCCGAAGGAGCCGTGGTTCTCGACGATGAAGGTGTCGTACAGGTTGCGGGCGGTGTTGTCGGAGACGGGGACTCCGTCCACGCGCGCCGGGTTCGCCAGGTCCGCCTGGGGCAGTCCCGTCTCGTTGCGCGACCACGCGCCGAAGGCCTCGGCCCAGTCACCGTGCCGTGGGTCGTCGGCGGCCCAGGCCAGCCCCGGGGCCAGGGACTGCGCGTAGACGCCCATCTCCTCGAGCTTGGTGTCCCCTTCGTGGCCGCCGAGCAGGCCATGAGGGGTCCAGCTGCCCGACGCGGGGTCGTTGCCCGTGCCCAACGCGGTGGTGTAGGCGGCCTGTTCACGGGCGATGGTGTCCACACGGGCGCGCGTGGTCTCGTCGAGGTCGTCCCACAGCAACCGCGCCGCGAGGACGAAGTACAGCTGGAACGTGGTGTCGAAGAACAGTGTCCGGCCCCATTGGGTGCCACCCGTCAGCCTGTTGGACGCGGCGAAGTGCTCGATGGTCGCTATGGTCCGGGCCTTGAGGAGCTGCTTGTCGATCCCCGCTCGGTCGGCGTCGTAGCCGCCGCGGGTGAGCAGGACCGCGTGGCCGAGCACGACGGCGAAACCGAAGTCCTTGTCCGTGTAGTAGCCGCGGGCCGCGTCCCACTGGGTCTCCGTCCACCGGGTGTGGTTCAGCAGGACGCGGTGATAGGTGTCCGCCACCGGGTCCGACGCCGTGTGGCCCTGCTTGCGTCCCTGCGCCTGGGCCTCGCCGCTGCCGAGGGTCAGTGGGAGCGAGGCGAGCGCGCCTGCGGCGCCGAGGAGTTGGACGAAGCGACGGCGGTCGATCGGGGATCTCGGCAGCACCTGCGGCACCTCTCAGTCGGACAACGTTGTCAGGCAGTGGCCTGAATTCTTCGGTCCCGCGGGTCGTTACGTCAAGGGGTCGGATGCGCGGGAGCGGGAGGCCGGGGAGCGCCCCTGCGCGGCGCGGGAGGGTGTCGGCCTCGCGAGAGCAGTTCGGCTCGCCTTCCCCGGGCCGGCCCTCCGCCCGCGGCGGCAGGTCCGCGGGGCTTGTCCACGACAACGCCACGGACACCGCGCGGTGGGATCCTGGGCGTCAGGGGGGTGAGCGGGCGTCAGTGAGTGAGCGGGCTCAGTGGGGTGAGCGGGCGCCGCTGGGGCAGTCTTCCGACCGTGCACTCCTACGACGCCACCAACCCCGGCGCGCCCGGCAGCCCCACCACGCCCGCCGCCCCGGCCCCTGCCCCCGTTCCCCTCCCCGTCCGTCTGTCCCTCACCCAGTTCACCCGGCCCTCCGACGTGGACGGCTCCCTGCGTGAGGAGCTGGCGGACTGCTGGGCGGCGGTGGTCGATGCCGGCGGGGCGGTCGTTCCGCCGGACTGCCCGCCGCCGCCCGTGACACCGGCCGCCCTCCGCCCCGCCGTGGACCGGCTCGTGGAGAGCCTGGCGCCCGCGCGCGGCAGACTGCTCACGGCCACGCTCGGCGGCGCACTCGCGGGGTGGCTGGTGCTCCGCCGGGAGGCGCACCCGTTGGAGGCGCACTGCGGCGTGGTCAACCATGTGCAGACGCGGGTCGGTCTGCGGGGCCGGGGCGTCGGTGCCGCGCTGATGGGGCGTGTCCGCCATGTCGCGCGGGAGGACATGGGACTGGAGCGTCTGAAGCTGTCGGCGCGGGCGGGCCTGGGACTGGAGCACTTCTACCGCAAGGCCGGATGGACGGAGGTCGGCCGGTGGCCGGGGGCGCTGCGTCTGGCGCCCGGGGACGACCGCGACGAGATCCTGATGAGCCTCGCGCTGTGAACTTCAGCCGCCTGCGGGCCCGTTCGGCCGGGCAAGCGGTTTTCAGCCCTTCAGCGCCACCAGTACGCGGCTGTCCCCGGCCTGCCACACCGGGGTGACGTGGCGGAAGCCCGCCCGGTGGAGCAGTTCGGTGTGGCGGGCCACGGAGAGGTGCTGGTTGCCGTCGCCCGAGGCCGGGCGGGTCTTCTCGCGCTGTTCGAACAGGTCGGTCAGTTCGGGGTCGGCGGCCGCGGCCCGCCACCACGACTCCCAGTCCTCGTCCTCGTGACCGTGGGCACCGGTCCGCTCGGCCCGGCGGCGCCCCACATGGGCGGTCAGGTCCGCGCAGGGCGACTCCTCCGGCGGGAAGTGGTCGCCGTTGACCAGCGCGCCACCGGGGCGGAGCAGGGCGGCGAGGGCGCGGTACGTGCGCCCCAGGACGGGGGCGGGGAGGTAGTGCAGCGCGGTCGTCGAGACGGCGACGTCCACGGGGCGGTCCAGTGCCAGCGCGTCCGTCCAGCCGTCCTCGCCGATCACCGCGTCCACGTACCGGGCGGCGTCGGCGTGATGGGTGCGGCCCAGTTCCAGCAGGACGGGGTCCATGTCGACGGCGACGATCTCGGCGTCCGGCAGCCGGCGGGCGAGCCGGACGGACAGCGAGCCGGGGCCGCACCCCAGGTCCAGCAGGAGCGGCCGGCCGCCGCCGGCGCAGAGATGTTCCGTGACGTCGGCGATGACCGCGAACCGCTCCTCGCGGTCCACGGCGTAGCGCCGCTGCTGCCGTTCCCAGCGCTCGACCCACATACCGGCCGCTCCCATGCTCACACCCATCCGGCCCTGTCACCTCATCCGTCTCTCACCTGTTGTGGTCACCGCACAATCTACAGGTGGAAACGATTATCAATAACTCTTTGTTGCGCTACTCCAGTGAGGCCAGCACCGTCAGCAGGCGGTCGATCTCCTCGTCGGTGTTGTAGACGTGCAGGCTGACCCGTACGGATCCGCCGTCCTCGTCGGCGCCCGCCTGGCAGAGGTTGTCGGCCCGGACCATGAAACCGTGGCTGTAGAGGATGAAGCCCAGGTCGTCGGAGGGGATGTCACGGTGGCGGAAGGTGACGATGCCGTGCCGCCGCTGGGCCGTGGGGAGCGCGCTGTCCGCGGTGAGGCTCGCGGGGCAGCCGAGGATGTCGTACGGCTCCAGTCGCCCCAGGCGGTCGGTCAGGCGGGTGGCCAGCCGGGTGACATGGCGGGCGACGCGGGCGGGGTCGGCCTCCGTCAGCCAGTCGAGCGCCGCCAGGAGCGAGACGATGCCCACCGTGTTGGGGGTGCCCTGCCAGCCGCCGGGCCGTAACACCGGCCCCCTGGTGTTGCGCGCCCACACCGCTCCGGTGCCGGGCAGGGCCAGCGCCTTGTGCCCGGAGAAGACGACGAAGTCGACGTCGAGGTCCGGGTCGCCGACCCGGACGGGGAGGTGGCCGACGCTCTGCGCGGCGTCCAGGCAGATCGGCACGTCCGGGCCGACGGCGGCGCGCAGCCGGTGCACGTTCATGTCGCCGCCGTAGACGTGATGGACGTGCGTCGCCGCCACGAACCGGGTCCGGGGGCCGACCATCCCGGCCAGGGCGCGGTGGTCGTAGTCGCCGGAGGACTCCTGGACGGGCAGCGCCCGCACCCGCACCTCGACACCGCGCTCGGCCAGCAGCCGCCGCGCTTCGAGCCAGGGGTCCAGGTTGGCCCGGTGGTCCGAGAACGGAACGAGGATCTCGTCGCCGTCCTCCAGGTACGGCACGAGCCAGTCGCGGGCGACGGTGCGCAGTCCCTCGGTGGTGCCGCTGGTGAAGTGGACGGCGGAGCGCCCCGGTCGGGGGTCCCCCAGGAACTCCTTGACCCGCTCCCTGGTCCGCTCCACCAGTTCCGTGGTGCGGTTGGCCCAGGGGTAGGTGCCGCGGCCCGCGTTGGCGTTGGTGGTGGTGAGGTAGGTCTCCACGGCGTCCAGGACCGCCCGCGGTTTCTGCGAGGTGGCCGCGCTGTCCAGATACGCCAGGTCGGGGTGCGCGGTGACGAGGGGGAACTGTGTCCTCAGCTTCTCCTGCCAGGCGCGTTCTTCGGCGGTCGTCTCCTCGGCCACGGCTCACTCCCTCACCAGCGGTGCGCCGGCGTCCCGCCAGGCGACGATGCCGCCCGCCAGGCTCCTGACGTCCGGGTGGCCCATGCGGGACAGCAGCGCGGCATAGCGCAGCGACCTCTCCCCCACCGGACACGCGAGCAGCACCGGGGTGCACTTGCTGAACGGCAGTCCGCCGCGCACGAGTTCCTCGAAGAGTTCGTCGACGATGTTGACCGAGCCCTCGATGTGCAGGGCGGCGTAGGCGTGCGGGCCGCGCAGGTCGACGACCATCGGGCGGGGTTCGCCCTCCGCGATCCAGCGCCGTGCGCCGTCGACGTCGACCGCGCGGCCCTGTGCGTGGACGTCCTCGTCGCCGAGCGAGGCCAGGGAGTGTCCGCGCCGGGCCCTGCCGAGCAGTTCCGGGCGGCGCTGCCGTACGTAGCTGAGGTAGCTCTCGGCCCGGTCGCACACGATGAACACGGCGGTCTGGCGGCGGCCGGTGCCCTCCAGTTCGGCGTCGGCGGCGGCCAGTTCGCGGACGGCCCCGTGGTAGGCGGCGCCGCCGGTGGGTCCGGAGAGCAGTCCGCAGCGGCGGATCAGGGTGACCATGCCGTCAATGGCCTGCTGCGAGGTGACCGGTGCGAGCCGGTCGTAGGTGGCGGGGTCGAAGAGGCCGACCTGGTGGACCTCGTCGATGGTGCGGATGCCGGGGATGAAGTCGGACTTGTCGGCGACCAGTCCGAGCACCCGTACGCCGGCGTCGTGTTCGCGCAGGACGCGGGCGACGCCCGTGGAGGAGCCGGCCGTGCCGACGCAGGCCACGAACCAGTCCGGGGCCCGTCCGTCGAGGTCCTTGACGATCTCGGGCCCGGTGCCGGCCGCGTGTGCCTCGACGTTGCGCGGGTTGAAGTACTGGTCGGTGTGGAGATAGGTGCTGCCGGGCCCGGAGAGCGCCTGGTGGAAGCGGGTGAGCGGGTCGTCGGTGTCGGTGGGGTCCAGACACTCGCTCCGGCCGGGCAGTTCCTCGATCTCGGCGCCGAGCAGCAGGAGCAGTTCCTTGATCTCGGGCACGCGCATCCGGTTGGTGACGCTCTTGAACTTCAGCCCGTGCATGCCGGCCAGCAGGGCGAGCGCCTTGGCCGTGTTGCCGCTGGAGAGTTCCACGACCGTGCCGTCGCCGCCCGCCGCCCCCTCCAGATGGGGGCGTGCCATGTGCCAGGCCGGGCGGTCCTTGACGGAGCCGAAGGGGTTGAGCATCTCCAGCTTGGCGTAGAGGTCGATGTGGCGCAGACCGTGCACCGCCGGGTCGATGCGGACGAGCGGTGTGTTGCCGATGGCTTCCGTGATGCTGTCGTACCTCATGACGGCACTCCCTGCGGGTGTGTGAGCGGCCAGTAGTTCTCGTCCGGGCACCAGTGCCAGGTCCCGTCCTCCTCCGTGACCGCCACCGTCCGCGCCGACGGCTGCATTTGCGCGTGGTGGGCGTGGAAGTCCATGACGTACCCGGCGGTGTTGACGAAGGCCAGCAGGTCCCCCGGCCGGGGCAGCCGGGGCAGGAACACCAGACGGCGGGTGATCAGATCGGCCTCCAGGCAGAGGTTGCCCACCAGGTGGACGCCGACCGGCGCCCCGTCCGCCGCCTCCTCGGGCGGGCCGCCGCGCGGCAGCAGGACGGGGTCGACGAGGACCCCGTGCTCCTCCAGGCTGACGTCACCGGCGTTCATGCCGAGCCGCACCAGATACCGGTCGGGCTCGTCGCCCAGGGGCCGCACCTCCTGGACCCGCGCCAGCGACAGTCCGCACTGGTCGACGAGGGCGCGGCCGGGTTCGACGTACAGGTCGTGGAGGTGTTCCAGGAGCAGGGTGGCCGGGGACCGGCCGAGGACGGGCGCCGGGCGGGTCAGGAGTGCGTCCAGGTAGCCGGGGCCCGCGGTGGGCCGGTGGGCGGGGTAGAGGGCGGCGGTGCCGCGGACCGTGCCGGCCTCGTTGCGCAGGCCGTAGCCGTGGCCGCGCCAGGCCAGCGGCGGGCGGGTGCCGAGGACGGCCTCGCTCAGCGCGGTCGTCCAGCGTTCCCACTCCCCGGCGTCCTCGACGTAGCCGACGCCGAAGCCGCCGCCGATGTCCACCGCGCGTGGCGTGAGGCCCCGGGCGCGGCAGTCGTCCATGAGCAGCACACAGCGCTCCAGGGCACGGCCCTTCTCCTCCAGGCCGGTGGTGTCCAAGTGGTAGGCGAGGCCGACGAGTTCGACGCTGTCCGCGTGCCGTTCCAGTGCCGTCCAGAGCCCTCCGGCCTCGGCGACCGGGGTGCCGAACCGGCTGCGGCGCGAGAGCAGCCGGGTGCCGGCGCCGCCGGGTGCGGGGTCCGACTCGAAGCCGGACAGCCGCACCAGCACCTGGGTCCTGGCCAGTGCGTACTTCCGTACGAGACCGGCCAGTCGGTCCAGCTCGCCGACCGAGTCGACGTTCACCGTCGCGCCCGCCCGGGCGGCCAGCCACAGGAACTCGGCATCCTTGGGGCCGGTCGCCATCACCCGGTCCCCGGTGAAGCCGCAGCTCAGTGCGTGGCGGAGTTCCTCCAGGGAGGCCACGTCGATGCCGACGGCCGCCGGGTCGCAGGCCGCGAGTCTGCGCACCAGGGCGCTGGAACGATTCGCCTTGTGGGCGAAGTACACCCTCCCGGCCAGGTGGTGCCGCCGGTAGACGGAGCGGAACCGCTCCGCGTTCGCGGCGACGGCCTCCGGGATCAGCACGTTCAGCGGCGATCCCAGGGCGTCGGCCAAGGAGTGCAACAACGGCGCGTTCCCGAGCAATGAGGCGAGCGGTGGGTCGACCCGCGGCCTCAGATACAAGGGCGCGTCCTTCACGTGGTACCTCCCCGTGTCGGGCGTCAGTCGGTCACCGCGGCAGCACCCCGGTGCCGGACGGCGCCGTCCCGATGATCAGTTCGTGATAATCGTTTCCAACTGCACTGACTGTTAAGCATCCTTCTCGGTGCGTGAGGCCGAAGGCGCCGGTGGAATCGGAGGCTCCGGCCGGGCTCCGGCTGATCCCCGATCTGGCGAACGCGTTCGTTACGATCGCCGCCATGACTGCGAGACGAGAGCCGATCAGCCGCCGGGAGCGTCCGGCGAAGCCCGCCCTGTCGCGGCACGCGATCGTGGACGCCGCCGTGCGGATCATGCGGGCGGAGGGGCTCCACAAGGTCACCATGCGCCGGCTGGCGCAGGAGCTGGACACCGGTCCGGCCTCGCTGTACGTCTACGTCGCCAACACCGCCGAGCTGCACGCGGCGGTCCTGGACGCCCTGCTCGGCGAGGTCGACCTGACCGGGCGGGAGGGCGGTGACGACTGGCGCGAGCAGCTCCGCGCGGTCATGACGTCGTACACCCTGGTGCTGTTCGCGCAGCCGCAGCTCGCCCGGTCCGCGCTCGTCGCCCGTCCGAGCGGCGAGAACTATCTGCGCCTGGTGGAGCGCATCCTCGACCTCCTCTCGCGCAGCGGTGCCGCGCGCGCCCAGGTTGCCTGGGGGGTGGACGTACTGCTCCAGGCCGCGACGGCAGGCGCCGCCGAGCACGGGGCCCACGCGGACGATCCCGCCTTCGAGGAGGACTGGAACGCGACCCTGCGCGCGTTCCGTGCCGCGGGCGAGGCCACGTATCCGTCGATCGCGGCGCACATGCCCGCACTGATCGACGGCCCCGCGCAGGACCGGATGCGCTGGAACTTCGACGTCCTCGTCAACGGCATCACGCACACCCCGGTGCCGGGCGCGGAGGGCTGAGCCCGGGCGCCCCTCGCCTCCAGAGGTCCGCTCGGGCTCAGCGACGCCCGTAACGAACTTGTTCGTGACGAACATGTTCGTTACGCTCGGAGGGAGCCGGAGCCCATGGGCACTCCCCCGGCGCTTCCCCTTCCCTCCGGAGGTTCCGATGAGCACCCCGCACTACCCCGTCGCGATCATCGGCGGCGGCCTCGGCGGCCTCACCGCCGCCCGCGTCCTGCACGTCCACGGCATCAAGTCGGCGATCTTCGAACTGGAGGCGTCGGCCGCGGCCCGTACGCAGGGCGGCATGCTCGACATCCACGCGGAGAACGGGCAGCAGGCGCTGCACGCGGCCGGTCTGTACGACGGTTTCCGCGCGCTCGTCCACGAGGGCGGTCAGGCCATGCGTCTGCTCGGCCCCGACGGCACGGTGCACGTGGCCGCGGCGGACGACGAGTCCGGTGACCGTCCGGAGGTGGACCGCGGCGAGCTGCGCGATCTGCTGCTCGGCTCGCTGCCCGACGGCACCGTCCACTGGGGCCGCAAGGTCACCGCGGCCCGGCCGCTGGGCGGCGGGCGCCACGAGGTGACGTTCGCCGACGGCTCGGCCCTCACCACCGACCTCCTGATCGGCGCGGACGGCGCCTGGTCCCGGATCCGGCCGCTCCTCTCGGACGCCCGGCCCGCCTACACCGGCATCTCCTTCGTCGAGACCGACCTGTTCGAGGCCGACACCCGGCATCCACGGAGCGCGGCGGTCGTCGGCGGCGGGTTCTTCCTCGCCCTGGGGCACGCACGCGGGTTCCTCGCACACCGGGAGACCGACGGCAGCCTCCACGTCTACGCGGCGCTCCGGGCCGACGAAGGCTGGCTGGACACGGTCGACTTCACCGACCCGGCCGCCGCCAAGGCCGCCGTCCTCGCCCGCTTCGAGGGCTGGGACGAGGGGCTGCGCGGCCTGGTCGCCGACGCGGAGACGATCGCCCCGCGCCGTATCCACGCCCTGCCCGTCGGGCACCGCTGGGAGCGCGTCCCGGGCGTGACGCTGCTCGGCGACGCCGCCCATCTGATGTCGCCGTTCGCGGGCGAGGGCGCCAACCTCGCCCTGTTCGACGGCGCCGAACTCGCCCTGGCCCTCGCCGCCCACCCCGGCGACACCGAGGCCGCCCTGACCACCTACGAGGAGGCGATGTTCCCGCGCAGCGAGGCGTCCGCCGCCGAGTCCGCCGCGAGCCTGGAGATGATGTTCGGCGAGCGGGGCCTGGAGCGGATGGCCGAGTTCTTCACCCCGGCGGCCTCCTGAAGGACCCCGGGCACGGTCACGGCGGCGCGGCGTAGCAGTGCACGGTCACCGGCCGGGACGGGCCCCAGTGCTGCTCGACGGAGGCCAGTGGCTCCCAGCCGAGCCGCGTGTACAGGGCCACCGCGGCGGTGCCGGAGGCCACGACGTCCAGCACCGGGTGCAGACCATGGCGCCGCGCCTCCCGCACGGCCCGGTCGAGGAGCAGTGCGCCGATGCCGTGGCCCCTGGCCCAGGGGGCGACGAAGAACCGGCCGACCACCGCCGTGCGGGCCTCGTCCGTTCCGTTCCGCTCGCTCCACAGACCGGGAGCCAGGTCCCCCGCACCGCTCCGGGACAGGCCGACATGGCCGGCGAGGCGCCCGTCGCGTTCGGCGACCCAGGCACCCAGCGGGGCGGTCCCCGTCAGCCAGGCGGCGGGCCGGTCGGGCCAGTTCACCGGATAGCCGTCGCGACGATGGACGCGCTCCAGGACCCGTACGCACGTCTCGACGTCGTCCTCGGTCCGTGCCCGCAGCCGGACCCCCGCCTCGTTCGCCTCGTTCACCGCGCCATGAAAACACAGGGGCCCGGGGCTCAGCCCTTGGCCGCGAGGTGGTCCCACACCGTGGAGACGTCGCCGGCATCGGAGATCACGCCGATGTGGCCGTCGGGCCGGATCAGTACGAGGGTGTCGTCGGCCGCGCCGTACGCGTCGGTGAGACGTCCCTCGGTGTCGGCGACGTCGTCGGGGCCGGCCGGGTCCTCGACGACGTGGAGGGTCCTGAGTTCGTACGGGAGGGCCGCCGCGGCGCGGCCGTCCGGTGAGGCACCGGACACCGGGCGCGTGCCGAAGTCCAGCAGGGTGAAGTGGCCGCCGCGGGTGAGGTCGAACAGCCGGCGTTCACCGTCCGTCGTCGTCAGCCCGGTGGCGTCGGGGGCGCGGTCGCCGGCGCGGAGCGGGGCGGCCCCGTCGCGGTCGTCGTGTGCGAGGGCCGAGCCGCGGTAGCCCACGGCGAGCTGTGTCGTGCGCGCGTCGCGGCGGGTGGGGAGGTCCTTCTGCTCGATCGCCTGCCTGAGGCGGTCGTTCGAGAGCGCGAGGACGCCGGCGGCGACCGGCCGCCGCTCGGCCTCGTAGGTGTCGAGCAGCGCCGCCGGGGCGCCCTTCGCGACGGCCGCCAGTTTCCAGCCGAGGTTGTGCGCGTCCTGGATGCCGGTGTTCATGCCCTGGCCGCCGGCGGGCGAGTGGATGTGCGCCGCGTCGCCGGCCAGGAGGACGCGGCCCTCCCGGTAACGGTCGACGAGGCGGACGTTGGCGCGCCACAGCGACGACCACTCCGGTTCGTGCAGGCGGATGTCGGTGCGGCCGCTGCGCCGCTCCAGGATCGCCTGGAGATGGGCGAGACCGAGTCCGGGGTCCTGTCCCGGCGCGAGGGCGGCCTGGTACTGGAAGACACCGGTCGAGGGCAGCGGGCAGAGGCCGAGCAGGCCCTCCTCGTGCCGCCAGGTGTGCCAGGCGTCGCGGTCCAGGCCGTCGGCCGCGACGTCGGCGACGATCATCCGCACCTCCTCGCGGGTCTCCCCCACGAAGGCGATGCCGGCCTGTCTGCGCACGGTGCTGTGGCCGCCGTCGCAGCCGACCAGCCGGCGCGCGGTGACCGTCTCGGTTTCGCCGCCCCTGGCCAGCACCGCCGTGACGCCCGTGTCCGACTGGTCGAAGCCGGTGAGCGCGGTGCCGAACTCGACGGCGCCGCCGAGTTCGGCAAGCCGCAGACGGAGCGCCTCCTCGATCCGCCACTGGGGCGTGATCAGCGTCGTCGGGTAGGGGACGCCGGGGCGGGCCTCCGGGGTGCCGCCGCCGGTCACCGTCACCCGGCCGTCGGGGGCGGTCGAGCGGAACGGCAGGCCCGTGCGGCCGCGGGCGAGCACCCGGTCGACGATGCCGAGGTCGTCGAACACCTCGAGGGAACGCGGCTGGACGCCCTTGCCGCGTGAGCCGCGTTGCGGTCCGGGGGAGGCGTCGATCAGCCGGAACGGGACGCGGCCGCGGGCGAGTTCGCAGGCCAGCGTCAGACCCGTCGGGCCCGCGCCGACGATCAGCGCCTCCGGTGCGCCGCGCCCCCGCGCCGGCGGTGTCGTGCTCGTCGTCCCGGTCATCTCGCCTCCGCGTGCCGCGCCACCAAGAAAGGAATCTCTTTCTAAGCACCCTAGGGGCAGACGACGGCGATTGCCAAGACAGGAAAGCCTTTCTATCGTGGGGTGATGAGTACAGAGGCGTCCGCGCCCGTCCGCCGCCGCCGGCACGGCAAGCAGCTGGAGGCCGCGCTGCTCGCCGCCGCGTGGGAGGAGCTGGTCGGGACGGGGTACGCCCGGCTGACGATGGAGTCCATCGCCGTCCGCGCCCGCACCAGCGAGGCCGTGCTCTACCGGCGCTGGGCCAACAAGGACCAGCTCGTGCTGGCCGCGATGGAGCACTACCGCGAGACCCACCCGGTCGAGGTTCCCGACACCGGCGAGCTGCGCGGCGACCTGCTCGCGTATCTGACGGGCCTGGGCGAGGCGCGCGCCGCGTTCTTCGCCGTCGCCGCGGCCACCGCCTTCTCGGGGCTGCTGGCCGACACCGGTCTCACCGTGGCGCAGGCCCGCGAGAAGATCATGGGGAACCAGCCGCTCCCTGCCGTCCGGGCCCTCTACCAACGCGCCCACGACCGAGGGGAGATCGACCTCGCCCGCGTCCCCGCGGCCGTGCTCGCCATGCCGTTCGACCTGGTGCGGCACGACCTGCTGATGCACGCCCGGCCGCCGGAGCCCGCCCGCGTCGAGGCGATCGTCGACGACGTCTTCCTGCCCCTCGTCCGAGGCGAACGGACGCCTCCTCCCCCGGCCCCCCGGCGCCCGGACTGACCCTCAGGCCGCCGAGCGCTCGTCCAGCGGGCGGCGGCGCAGGCGCGGGGTGTGCAGCGCGGGCGGGGCGTACGCCTGGTCCAGGGTGCCGACGTCGGTGCCGGGCGGGACGATCTCGTCGATGCGGTCGAGGACGTCGTCGCCGAGGGTGACGTCCAGCCCGGCGAGGAGGTCGTCGAGGTGGGCCATGGTGCGGGGGCCGATGAGGGCGCTGGTGACGCCGGGGTGGGCGAGGGTGAAGGCCAGGGCGAGGTGGGTCATCGGCAGGCCCGCCTCCGCGGCGACCGGCAGCAGCCGTTCGACGACGTCGATGCGGCGCTCGTCGTTGAGGTGGCTGAACAGCTTCGCCCGGCGCAGGTCGTTGGGCCGGCCCTTGCGGACGCGGCCGGTGAGCATCCCCTGGCCGAAGGGCCCCCACACCAGGGTGCCCAGTCCGAAGCGTTCCGCGAGGGGCAGCACCTCGCGTTCGACGCCCCGGTTGAGGATCGAGTACGGCGGCTGCTCGGTGCGGAAGCGCATCAGGCCGCGGCGTTCGGCGGTCCACTGGGCGGTGACGAGGTCCGAGGGCGGGGTGTTCGAGGCCCCGAAGGCGCGTATCTTCCCGGCGCGGACCAGGTCGGTCAGGACCGCGAGGGTCTCCTCCACGTCCGTGTCCGGGTCGGGCCGGTGGATCTGGTAGAGGTCGATGTGGTCGGTGCCCAGACGGCGCAGCGAGTTCTCGACGGCGGTGGTGAGCCAACGCCGGGAGGCACCCTGCCGGTTGGGGTCCTCACCCGTGGGCCGGCCGGCCTTGGTGGCGAGGACGACGTCGTCACGGCGGCCCTTGAGCGCCTTGCCGACGACCTCCTCCGAGTCGCCGTAGGCGTCGGCGGTGTCGACGACGTTGATGCCCGCGTCGAGGGCCTTGTGAATGATCCGCACGGAGTCCGCGGGGTCGGGGTTGCCGATCCGGGTGGCGAACATCAGCGTGCCCAGGGCGTAGGGGCTGACCTTGATCCCGGTCCGGCCGAGGGGGCGGTACCGCATGGCATGACTCCCGGTGATTGTCGGACGCGCCGCACGGCGGCGCCCGGGCACGGGCAGGCCAGCACGGCGAAGCGGAAAAGCTTTCCGCTTCGACTATACGGAAAAACTTTCCGCTTCGCTGCCGGGAGCCCCGGGCGCGGTGTCTTCGCGCGGGCCGGGGGCGGAGTCACCGCCGCGTGTCGTCGCCCTCCTGTCCCAGCGCGTACAGGTGCGGGAGGTTGACCACGATCGCCTCCTGGGTGCTGCGGGCGATGACGACCACGGCCTCCTCGGTGGGGTCGGGGTTCTCCTCGCGGTGCGGGACGAACGGCGGGACGAAGATGTAGTCGCCGGGCGCCGTGCGCAGCCGTACCTCTTCGGGCCGCGGACCGGAGTCGTCGACGAAGACGAACTCGGGGTGGCCGCTGACGATGTGGATGGCGGTCTCGGACTCGCCGTGGTGGTGGTCGGAGGAGGAGGTGGCGGGGGCGACATGGGTCTGGCCCATCCACAGCTTCTCCGAGCCGACCGTCTTCCCGCTGATCGCGGCGAACCTGCGCATCCCGGAGGTCTGGGCGGTGCCGCCGTCGAGGGCGTCGGCGCGGATGTGGTGAAGTCGGGTGCGCAGGGGGGCCGGTGGCTCTCCCGCCGCGTCGCCGAGATGGGGGTGGAAACCTTCGCCGGGGGTGGTCAACGGCTCACTCATGGCTCGGACGCTAAGGCTGTCCGAAAAAGGATGTCAAGAGGTGTCCATTACGCTTCACCTGCGGCAATGTTCCCGCAATGAAGCAGCCGAGGCCTCAAAGAGCCCTCGTGCCGGCCGCCTCGTCGGGCATCATGGGCGCATGCATATCTCCGCGAAGGCGGACTACGCCACGCGGGCCCTGCTGGAGCTCGCCCGCGAACCTTCCCGCCCCCTGACGTGCGAGGCCATCGCCTCCTCGCAGCAGATCCCGTTCCGCTTTCTGAAATCCGTGGTGGGCGAGTTGCGCAGGGCCGGACTGGTGCGCAGCCAGCGCGGCTGCGAGGGCGGGTACTGGCTCGGCAGGCCCGCAGGCGACATCACGCTCCTCGACGTCGCGCACGCCGTGGACGGTGAGTTGCTCACCCTCCGGGGCGAGCCGCTGACCGGGCTCGACTACCCGGGGCCCGCCGCCGGGCTGCCCGGGGTGTGGCGCCGGATCGAGGACGAGGCCGCCGCCCTGCTGCGCGCCACGACGCTCACCTCGCTGCTGCCCGGGGACCCGGCGGCGCCGCTGCCCGCCGGTTCGGTCGCGCCTGCGGCCGAGAAGGGAGCCGCATGACCGGAGCGGCGGCCCGTACGCCGGCCGGAACGGTGGAAGTCGTCGAGTACACCGACCCGTTGTGTCCGTGGGCCTGGGGCTCGGAGCCCGTGCTGCGCAGGCTGCGCGCGGCGCTCGACGGCCGGGTCCGCTGGCGTCGCGTGTACAGCGTCCTGTTCGACCACGACGACGACCCGGCCCCCGACCCGGCCGCGGAGACCCGCTGGTACGCGCGCTACGTCGAGGACATCGCCCGGCACACCCACGCCCCGCGGCCCTTCCGGCTGAGCCGGGTGGCGGCGAGTTCCTGGCCCGCCTCGCTCGTCGCCAAGGCGGCCGAGGCGCAGGGAGGCGAGGTCGCCGACCGGGTGCTGCGGCGGCTGCGCGAGACCGTCTTCGTCCTCGGCGAGCCCGCGGACTCCCCCGCACTGGCGCTCGCGGCGGTACGGGGCGTGCCGGGCCTGGACCCGGAGCGGCTCGCCACCGACGCCGCCTCCGACGCCGTACGGGACGGGGTGCGCGCCGACCACGCGGAGGCCCGCCGGCCGGTACCCCAGGTGCTGTCCGCCGACGGCGGCTCCCCGCACCCCGGCGCCGCCAAGGAGACCCCGGACGGCGGGCACCGCTACGCGCTGCCCACGCTGCTCGTCCGTTCCGGCAACAGCCTGCGGGCAGTGCCCGGTTGGCGGCCGTACGAGGAGTACGCCCACGCCGTCGAGGCGGTGCGGCCGGGGCTGCTGACGGACCCCGCGCCCCGGCCGGCCGGGGCCGCCCTGGCCCGGTACCGCACTCTGACCGGACCGGAGCGCGAGCTGCTGACGAGCGGGGCGTGGCCGCCTGCGGGGGCCGTGCGGATCGACACCGCCGGGGGTCCGCTGTGGCTGCATCCGGACGAGGCGGCGACCCACCCGGCCACCCGCCCCGCTCCCCCGCCGGGCCCCTGACCAGCCTCTCGGCCCCCGGTGGCGGCCCGTCCCGCCCAATGAGACACCTTTTAGTGTCCATTGACAGCCGGTCACGGCTCACCGCAGGATGAGCACCATGCTTACGACGCACCCCGGTGTGGTGTGCCGCTACGTGGACCTGCGGCGCACCTGTAGCGCCCTCTGTCGCTGACCGCCCGCCACCCACGGCTCACAGGCGACCGCGACTCCTCCCGCCGGCACCGGCCCTCCCGCCGCTCCGCCGCACGGCGCCCGTTCTCGAACACCGTGTCACCGGCCCGGCCGCTCTCCTCGTTCTCCCCGTCCGCCGGCTCCCGCCCGCGTGACGTCGACCTCCTCATGCCCTGAGCGCTTCCGAGTGCCCCTCGGTGCGACGCGCCCCCGTGCGCGCCGCGCCGGCCGGGCATGCCCCGCCCTGCCCGCCCCGGCGTACGACGACGCCGCCGTGGCGCGCTTCGGCCCGCGCTCTTGAAGCCCGCGCCCTCGAAGAAGGATTCCGCGATGTTCGCACGCTTCGCACGCCCCACCCGCCGCGGTCCCGGCCCCGGCCCGCGCCCCGACCGACGGAACCGGGTGCGCGCCGCCGCCCTGGGAACCGTCCTCGTCACCGTCGCCACCCCCGCCCTGAGCGCCTGCGGCGGCGACACCGCCGCCGCGAGCGGTACCGCCACGCTGAAGTGGGCCTCCTCCTACTTCCCCGCCCACTGGGACCCGGTGGTCGGCGGCAGCGGCGCCCAGTTCCGCGAACTCGCCCTGGTCTACGCCTCGTTGACCCGTACCGACGAGAAGGGCAACGCCGTCCCCGACCTGGCGAAGAGCTGGAAGTACAACGCCAGGGGCGACGAGATCACCTTCCGTCTGCGGCCCGGGCTGAAGTTCAGCGACGGCGAACCGGTGGACGGCACCGCCGTGAAGGCCGCCATCGAACGCGCCAAGAAGCAGAAGAACTCCGCGCTCTTCGGCGACCTCACGTCCATCAAGTCGGTGGACGCCGAGGGACTCGACGCGATCGTCCATCTGAGTCAGGTCGACTACCAGATCCCGCAGTTGCTCGGCGAGCGCGTGCTCCAGATCGCCAGCCCCAAGGCGGCGAAGAACGCGAGCGCACTGGACCAGAAGCCGGTCGGCGCGGGCCCGTTCATCGTCACGCAGATCGTCCCGGGCACCAAGGCGGTGCTGAAGAAGAACCCCGACTACTGGGACGCGAAGAACATCCACATCGACAACGTCGAACTCACCTCCGCGCCCGACGCCTCCACCGTCGTCTCCGGGCTGCGGACCGGCGTCTACAACTTCGCCGACATCGACCCCAGCCAGGCGGAGGCCGCCAAGAAAACCGGACTCGACGTCTTCGTCCAGCCCGGCTTCAACGCCTCCAACATCAGCCTGAACGTCAACAAGGCGCCGTTCGACAACGACAAGGTCGTCGACGCCGTCCGGTACGCGATCAACCGCAAGGAGTTCGTCGACAAGCTGACCTTCGGCTACGGCGAAGCCACCGACCAGCCCTTCCCGAAGGGCTACGTCGCCTACGACCCGTCGTCGGCCGACGCCTACCCCTACGACCCGGCGAAGTCCAGGAAGCTGCTCGCCGAGGCCGGTCACCGGGCCGGTGACATCAAGCTCGACCTGGTCATCCCGGCCGAGGACCCGCAGGCGGAGATCGTCCAGTCACAGCTCGGAAAGGTCGGCATCAAGGTCACCATCAAGATCGACAAGAATTGGGCGACACCGTTCTTCGCCAAGGACCTGACGTTCTCGCTGTACGGGACGACCGGCCGCGACTCGGCGTTGCAGACGCTCACCGCGCACTTCGGCCCCGACGGTCCGCTCAACCTCAGTTCCCCCTACGAGCCGGCCGGCTTCGAGGCCGCAGCGGCCAAGGTGCGCGAGACGCCGCTGAACTCGCCGGACTACGCCGAGGTGCTGCGCGCGGCGACCCGGGCCGGTCTGGAGAGCAAGGCGCTGGTCTTCACCTACTCCCAGCCCAACCTCATCGCCAAGAACACTGCCGTCTCCGACCTGCCGAAGAACCCGGCCCACCTCGACTGGACCGGCGTGACCATCGGCGGCAACTGACCCCCCGCCCACCGCTCACCCCTACAGAGCCCACCCACGAGAGGAGGCATCATGACGGCGACAGAGTCACCGTCCCCGCCCGTCGCCCGCCGTACGGCCGCCGCGGCCCGGGCGCGGCACACCCTGGGCCGCGTCCTGGCCACCGTCACCCGGTCGGTCGCGATCTTCGTGCCCGTCTTCCTGGTCGCGACCTTCGTGACGTTCGCGCTGCGCTCGCTCAGCGGGCTCAGCCCGGCCCGCATCCAGCTGGGCGAGGAGGCCACGCCCGAGGCGATCGCCCGGGTCGAGTCCCAGTGGGGCCTCGACCGCCCGTTCCTGGTGCAGTACGGCGACTGGATCGGCGGCGTGCTGCACGGCCGGCTCGGATCGAGCTGGACCAACGGCGCCGACATCTCCACCCTCATCGGACTCGGCCTCGGCGTCAGCCTGTCGGTGGCCACCTTCGCCCTCGTCATCGGCGTCGTCGCGGGCTTCGCCCTGGGCACGCTCGCCGCGCTGCGCCGCACCACCTGGATCGACCGCGCGGTCACCGGTTTCGTCACGGTGCTCTCCGTGATGCCGGCCTTCGTGGTCGGGATCGTCCTGGTGGCGGTCCTCGCGGTCGGTCTCGGGCTGTTCCCCTCCGCCGGGTACGTCAAGCCGGAGCAGGGCATCGGCCCCTGGCTCGCCCACATCACGCTGCCGGCCGTCGCCCTGAGCTTCGACGTCGTCGCCGACGTGGCCCGCCAGCTGCGCACCAGTCTCATCGCGGCCTACCGCGAGAACTACGTGACCGGCGCGCTGGTACGGGGGCTGAGCCCGCGCCGGGTCTTCTTCACCCATGTCCTGCGCAACGGCCTCGGCCCGGCGCTGGCGACCCTGGGCCTGAAGTTCCCCTCGCTCGTGGGAGCCTCCGTCGTCACGGAGTGGATCTTCGGTCTCCAGGGGTTCGGCCGGTTCGCCAACGACTCCGCCCAGGCCGGTGACGTGCCCGCCGTCCAGGGAGTGCTGGTCGTGTCGATCGTGCTGGTCGTGGCGTTCAACCTCGTCGTCAACCTGGTGCTGGCGCGTGTGACGCCGGCGTCGCAGAGGGGGGTGTGAGCCGTGGTGCGCCGTGTGCTCTCCCTGCCGTCCGGCCGTATCGCCGTCGCCGTGCTCGCGGTGATCGCCCTGCTCGCGGTGTTCGGCCCGCTGCTCGCCCCGCAGGACCCGCTGGCCGCGGGCGACCACACCCTGGCCCCCGCCTCCGGCGCCCACTGGCTGGGCACCGACTACCTGGGCCGGGACGTGCTGAGCCGGCTGCTCGACGGCTCCCGGGTCAGCGTGCTGGGCTCGCTGGAGGTGGCGCTGACCGCGCTCGTGGTCGGGGTGGTCCCCGGCATCCTGTCGGTGTACCTCGGCCGTACCTTCGAGTGGATCACCCTCCGGCTGGCCGACACCCTGGTCGCCCTGCCCTTCCTGCTGTTCGCGGTCGCCGTCGTCGCCCTGCTCGGCAACGGCATCACCCAGGCCATGCTGGTGACCGGGGCGCTGGTCTCGCCGCTGTTCTACCGGGTCTCCCGCGCCGCCACGCTGGCGGTGGCCCGCTCGCCGTACGTCGAGGCCGCGCTCATCTCCGGCGCGGCCGTCGGCTGGGTCGTCCGCCGGCACGTCTGGGCCAAGGTGCTGCCGCCGATCGCGGTGGCGCTCGCGCAGACCATCGGCGTCGGCTTCGTGATCGTCTCGAGCCTGACGTTCCTCGGCATCGGTGTCCAGCCGCCCGCGCCCACCTGGGGCGGCCTGCTCGCCTCCGACCTGGGCTATCTCAGCCAGCGGCCGTGGGCGCCGCTCACCCCCGCACTCCTGATCATGGTCACCGTCTGGGCCTGCAACGTCCTCGCCGACGCCCTCCGTGACGTCTCCGGCGAGGCCGGGCGCGCGCTGCTCCTCAGCCGCCGGGCCCGCGCGCACCGGCTCGACGAGACCGACCCCGCTCCCGCCGGAGGCGCACGATGAGCACCCTGTCCCAGAAACCGCTCGCCGACCGCCGCACCCCCGCACGGTCCGGTCCCACGACACCGGCGGCGGCTCCCGCGCTGTCGCTACGGGACGTGCGCATCGGCGACCGGGCCGGCGGACGCGAGATCGTCCACGGGGTGAGTTTCACCCTCACCCCCGGCCGGACGGTCGGCATCGTCGGCGAGTCCGGCAGCGGCAAGACCCTCACCTGCCGGGCCGCGCTGGGCATCCTGCCCCCGCACTTCGAGATCACCGGCGGCTCGGTCGAGATCGAGGGCCGCGACATCGGCGGACTGACGCCCGCCGAGTGGACGGCGCTGCGGGGCACCACGATCAGCGCCGTCTTCCAGGACCCGTCCTCCTACCTCAACCCCTCGATCCCCGTCGGCAAGCAGGTCGCCGAGGTGATCCGGGTCAAGAAGGGCGCGGGGCGGCGCGAGGCCCGGCAGCGGGCGCTGGAGCTGCTGCGGGCCGTGCACCTCCGGGACCCCGAACTCGTCTACTCCCAGTACGCGTTCGAGCTCTCCGGCGGCATGCTCCAGCGGGTCCTCATCGCGGCGGCCGTCGCCGCCGGCCCGCGCATCCTGATCGCCGACGAGGCCACCACCGCGCTCGACGTCACCGTCCAGGCCGAGATCCTCGACCTGCTGGCCGATCTGCGCGCGGACACCGGCCTCGCCCTCGTGGTGGTCTCCCACGACCTCGCCGTCGTCGCCCAGCTGTGCGACGAGGTGCTCGTCATGCGGCAGGGCGAGGTGGTCGAGCAGGGGCCCACCGCGGAGGTGCTGCACCGTCCGCGCCACGAGTACACCCGGCTGCTGATCGCCGAGCACCAGCAGTACGGCCTGGAGAAGTTCCTCACCACCGAGGAGGACGCGTGAGCGGCGACACCACCCCTACGGCCGAGCCGGTACTGAAGATCGAGGGCCTTCAGGTGCACTACGGGCCGCGCCGCCGGCGCCGACGCGCCCTGCACGGCGTCTCGTTGAGCGTCGCCCCGGGCGAGACCGTCGGCCTCATCGGCGAGACCGGCTCGGGCAAGTCCACCCTCGCCCGCGCCGCCCTCGGCCTCGTCCGCGCCTCCGCCGGGACCCTCACCGTCGACGGCGAGGACGTCACCTCGTACGGCACCCGCCAGTGGCGCGCCCTGCGCCGCAAAGGGGTGATTCAGTACGTCTTCCAGGACCCGCTGCGCAGTCTCGACCCGGACCTGAGCATCGAGGACTCCCTCACCGAGCCGCTGCTCGTCGGCGGCACGGGCCGCGCGGAGGCGGCGGCCCGGGTGCGGGCGTTCCTGCCCCGCGTCCGCCTCGACGAGGAGCTCCTCGGCCGGCTGCCGGGCGAACTGTCCGGCGGGCAGCGCCAGCGGGTCGCGGTGGCCCGCGCCCTGGTCACCGGGCCGCGTCTGGTCATCCTCGACGAGCCGGTCAGCGCGCTGGACTCGGCCAACCGCGTCCAGGTCCTGCGGATCCTCAAGGAGCTGCGCGCCGACGGCGTGGCCCTGGTGTTCATCTCCCACGACCTGGGCTCCGTCGCCGGCGTCGCCGACCGCGTCGCGGTCCTGTACCGGGGCGAGCTGGTCGAGTCGGGCCCCACCCGGGACGTCGTGGGCGCCCCGCGGCACCCCTACACGCGGCTGCTCCTCGGCTCCGCGCCCACCCTGCACGGCGCACCGGCGGACCGCGCCGAACGCGACGCCCTGCGCGCGCTGTTGCACGCCTGAACCCACGACGAAAGGACGCAGTCATGCCCCGCACCCTCCACCTCGCACTCCACCCCTACGGCGTCGGCGGCCCCGGCCAGCACGGCCTGTGGAAGGACCCGCGCGTCGCCAAGAACGCCAGCATCGACATCAACTACTACATCCGGCAGGCCCAGGCCGCCGAACACGCCCTGTTCGACGCCCTGTTCATCGTCGACAGCCAGTTCATCAACGCCACCTACCCCGCGCACTACCTCAACCGCCTCGAACCGCTGACGCTGCTGTCGGCGGTCGCCACCCACACCCGGCACATCGGCCTGGTCGGCACGGCGAGCTCGACGTACAACTCGCCGTTCAACCTCGCCCGCCGGTTCGCCTCCCTGGACCACATCAGCGGCGGACGGGCCGGCTGGAACGTGGTGACCAGCTTCGACACCGGCACCGCCCGCAACTTCGGCCTCGACGAGCACCTCGACTACGCCACCCGCTACGGCCGTGCCCTGGAGTTCGTCGAGGTCGCCCGGGGGCTGTGGGACTCCTACGAGGACGACGCCTTCCCCGCCGACGTCGAGCGGGGCGTGTTCCTGGACCCGGACAAGCTGCACGCGCTCGACCACGTGGGCGAGCACTTCTCGGTGGCCGGGCCGCTGAACCTGTCCCGTTCCCCGCAGGGCCAGCCGGTGATCTTCCAGGCCGGGGTCTCCGAGGAGGGCCGCGACCTGGCCGCGCGGGTCGCCGAGGGCATCTACGCGCCCGGTGGGACCCTGGAGCAGGCGCGGGAGTACTACGCCGACATCAAGAAGCGCACCGCCGCCTACGGCCGGGACCCCGAGCACATCAAGATCTTCCTGCACGGCGGCCCGGTCGTCGCCGCCACCGACGAGGCCGCCCGGCGGCGCGAGCGGGAGATCTTCGAGGAGGACAACGACTTCGCCCGCAACCTCGCGCTGCTCGGCCGCTCCTTCGGGGCCTACGACTTCAGCGTGCACGACCTGGACGCGCCCTTCCCGGACGTCGCCCACCTGGCCGAGAAGGGCGGCCGCACCGGAGCCGCGAAGCTCATCGAGCGGGCCCGGACGGACAAGTTGACGCTCCGTCAGGTGGCGGAGTCCGTGAACCAGTTCCGCGAGTCCCCGTTCGTCGGGGATCCGCGCACGGTCGCCGACACCATCGAGCGGTGGTTCGACGCCGGCACCCTCGACGGCATCAACCTCGCCTTCCGCACCGAGGAGGAGCTGAACCTCTTCGTCGACGGCGTCGTCCCGCTGCTCCAGAAGCGCGGTCTGTTCCGCACCGAGTACACCGCCGACACCCTGCGCGGCAACCTCGGCCTGCCCGTCCCCGCCAACCGGCACACCCGCGCGCATGCGGTCGCGGCCCGCTGAGGCCGGCCTTCCCGAGGAGAGAGGCACGCCCATGACCAGCGACAGACCCCGTTTCCGGCTCGGCTTCCTCACCCATGTCCAGGGCCGGGACGACGACTTCGCCCGTACCTACCGCAACGCGCAGGAACTGTTCACCGTCGCCGACGAACTGGGCTTCGACATCGGCTGGGTGGCGCAGCACCACGTCGCCCTCCACGGCGGCGGGCTGTCCTCGCCGTGGACCTTCCTCGCCCACGCGGCCGCCCGCACCTCCCGCATCCGGCTCGGCACCGCGATCACCGTCCTCCCGCTGGAGGACCCGCTGCGGCTCGCCGAGGACGTCGCCACCGTCGACACCCTCAGCGGCGGCCGGGTCGAGATCGGGGTGGGCAGCGGCTCCAGCGCCGTCGAGTACGCCGCCTTCGGCCGGGACGTCGCCCGCAAACGCGAGCTGACCAGCGAGCACCTCGACGTCCTGCGCCGGGCCCTGGCGGGCCGGGAGGTCGGCACGCCCGGCTTCCGCATCCAGCCGCCGCCCGGCGACTTCGAGGGGCGGATCTGGCAGGGCGTGTTCAGCGCCGAGGGCGCCGGACACGCGGCCGCGGGCGGCTCCCAGCTGCTGCTGAACCGGGCGGCGTACGGCTTCGACGCCCCCACCGACGAGGTGCAGCGGCCCTGGGCCGACGCCTACCTCGCGGCCTGGGACCGGCCGGCGCGCCCCCGTATCGGCCTGTCCCGCTTCGTCTTCCCGGCCCGGGACCGGCGCACCGCGCTGCGCCACATCGGCGAGGACGTCCACCGGGCGGCGCTGCGCATGGCCGAGTCCGGCGCGTTCCCCGAGGGGCTGTCCGCCGAGGAGGCGCTGCGGCGCTTCCACGCCTTCCACGGCCATCCCGAGGAGATCGTCGCGGCACTGCGGCGGGAGAAGGTGCTGCCCGTCGCGACGGATCTGATCACCCAGTTCAACCCCGCGGTCGTCGACCACGACGCCGCCGTGCGTGCCCTGGAACTCATCGCGACCGAGGTGGCGCCCGCCCTGGGCTGGACGCCCGCGCACACCACCGTTCCCGCACCCGCAGGAGTCTGACATGACCGAGTACAGCGACTACTTCGCCCCGCAGGGCCTGCGGGTGCGCGGCACGGTCGTGGTGGTCCCCGGCCGCGGCGAGACCCGGGCGACGTACGGCCGTCTCGGCAGGCGGCTGGCCGTGGACGCCTACCGCGTCCGCGTCCTTGACGCGCCGGCCCTGGACGCGGACGACACCGCCGCCGCGCTGACGGAGTTCGGCGCACGGCTCGCCGCCGCCGTCGAGGACACCGCCCCGGACGACGCCGCCGGGAACGACGGTGTCGTACGGCCGCTCGTGGTCGTCGGCGCGGACTCGGGGGCCGCCGCCGTGGCCGCGCTGTTCGGCACGGCGGGGACCACGCCCGCCGTACGGCCCGACGCGCTGGTCCTGGCCGGCCTGCCGGGGCAGGGCGCGGGCGCCACCGGGAGCTGGGAGGACGAGCTCGACGTGCGTACCTCCTGCCCCACCCACCGGGGCACGCTCACCGACGACCCGGAGGTACGGCGCGGCTCGCTCGGCGACGCCCTGCCGGACGCCGTACTGACGGCGGTCCAGGACGTGGACACCGACCTGCCGGTCCTGCTCCTCACCGGTGACGCCGACCCCCTGGCCGACCACGAGGGCCTGCGCCGTACGGCCAAGTCCCTGCCGCGGGCCCGCCTCGCGGTCGTCCACGGCGCCCACCACGACGTCCTCAACGACCTCCAGCACCGCTCGGTGGCCGCCGAGCTCGTCGGCTTCCTGGAGACCCTCCGCAACGGCCTGCGGCCGCTGGTCACCGTGGACTCCAGTGCCTGGTGAACGGCCGCCGGCCGCGCCGCACTCCCCTCTTCCCCCGCCGTCCTGAAAGGGCAACGCCATGGCCGTCATCCTGTCCGTCTCCGGAAGCCCCTCCCCCACCTCCCGCACCACCCGGCTCCTGCGCCATCTCGACGAACGCCTGCGGCAGCAGGGCCACGAGGTGACACCGCTGGAGGTGCGCACGCTGCCCGCCGACGTCCTGCTCGGCGCGGATGTCCGGCACCCGGCGCTCACCGCCGTCGCCGACCTGTTCGCACGGGCGGACGGCGTGGTGATCGGCACCCCCGTCTACAAGGCCGCCTACTCGGGCCTGCTCAAGTCGCTGCTCGACCTGCTCCCGCAGTACGCGCTGAGCGGCAAGACGGTACTGCCGCTGGCCACGGGCGGCAGCCAGGCCCATGTCCTGGCCATCGACTACGCGCTGCGCCCGGTCCTCAGCTCCATGGGCGCGACCCACATCGTGCCGGGCTGGTTCACCCTGGACCGCGACATTCCCCGCGGCACCGACCCCCTCGTCGTCCCGCCCGCCACCGCAAGGGCCCTGGAGGAGGTGACGGACCGCTTCTCCGCCGCCCTCGGCGGAAGTATCACCGCGCTCGCACCCACAGCCTGACCCCCTCCCGGGCGGCGGCCGCTCGGTTAGGCTGCGCGCGGGAGCGCTTCGGGAGGTGCCATGGCGAAGGTCACCATCAGTCTGGACAGCGATCTGGCCATCGAGGTCATGCTGCTGGCAGGGACGAGAAGTCCGCAGGACGCCGTCGAACTCATCGTCCGGGACTACCTGGAGCGCGGCCACCGCACCGAGGCCCGCACGGGCGAGGTCTCCGACCCGGACCGCCTCGCCGACCGCCGGTCGGCACCGGAGGAGGGCCACTGAGCGACCCACGCCCGGTGCCGGCGGCCACCGGCACCGGGCATGGGTGACCGCTCCTCTCAGGTGTTCACCGTCTCGCGCCGGGGCGTTCTCGGGCGGCCGAGCGGGAGGCGTTCGCCCAGGGCCGTGGCCGTGCGGCCCAGGGGCGTGGTCAGGATGCCGGCGACGCTGGTGCGGCCCGCGATGTAGGCGTCCAGGCGGCGCCACATCGGGGGGACTCGGGTCAGGGCCGTGTGCACGAGGCAGGGGTTGCGGGTGAAGAGGTGCATCAGGGTGGCGCTGGCGCGCATCTCGGTGCCGAGGAGCGCGTCGATCCGCTGCCCGTAGTGGGTGGCCGCCGCCGTCGCCTCGTCCTCGGGGGCGTCCGCGATGCGCGCGGCGGCGTGGCCCGCGAGTTCTCCCGAACGCAGGGCGTAGGAGATGCCCTCGCGCGACCAGTGGTCGACCAGGGCGGCCGCGTCACCGGCGACCAGGACGCGCCCGCGGGCCAGCGGGGAGTCCGGCTGCCGGCACCTGGTCAGGTGGCCGGTGTCGTGCAGGGGGCGGGGGCCGAGGAGCCCCTGGCGGCGCAGGAAGTCCTCCTTGTAGGCGCGCAGGGCGGCGGGGTTGCCCCGGGCGGCGACCACGCCGGCGGTGCAGACGTCGCCCTTGGGGAAGACCCAGCCGAAGGAGCCCGGCAGCGGCCCCCATTCCATCAGGACCCGGCCCCGCCAGCGGTCGGCGGTGGGCTCGTCGACAGGCACCTCGGCCTCCAGCGCGAGGTCGACCTGTGCGCACCGCACCCCCACGTACCGGGAGACCCGGCCGGCGCTGCCGTCGGCGCCGACCACCGCGCGGGCGTGGAAGGTGTCGCCCCGGTTGGTCCGCACCGTGACGGTGCCGGCACCGTCCGGCTGGTCCAGGGAGGTCAGCGCGGTGCTGTCGCGGACCTCCGCGCCGGCCGCGGCGGCGGCCTCGGTCAGGGCCGCGTCGAACTCGCTGCGGTACACGAGTGCGCAGGTCGGGGTGGCGCAGGTGAGGGAGCGTTCCCGGCGGCCTTCGTGGGCGAAGGTGAACTGCCCGGCCGTGTCGTGGATCTTCAGGGGCAGGCCGGGCGGCAGGGCGGCGAGGGAGGCCCCGATGAGGCCACCGCCGCAGGTCTTGTAGCGGGGGACGGCGGCGCGCTCCAGCAGGAGGGTTCGGCGGCCGCTCCCGGCGGCGACGCGGGCGGCCGTGGCACCGGCCGGACCGGCGCCGACGACGAGGACGTCCCAGAGGGAGGGAGAAGACATGCGAGGGGTCACCTGACTGGCGGTCGGAAGGGGGTGGATCAGGCGGTGGCGGTGGGCTCCGTGCCGGCCTGCTCCTCCTCGGGGTGCAGCCGGGCGAGGAGGTAGCGGGTGAGGGCGTGGGGCGTGGGGTGGGTCCACATCACCGTGGTGGGGATGTCCAGGCCCAGTTCGCGCTGGAGGCGGTTGCGCAGGGCGATCGCCATGAGCGAGTCCAGTCCGAGGGTGACGAGGGAGGTGTGGGCGTCGAACCGGTCGGCCGGCAGCCGCAGTACGGCGGCGACGTGCTCGACGACCCGTTCCCGCAGCAGCTCCTCCCGCTGCCGCGGACCGTCCGCCGCCCGCAGTTCCGCGAGGAGGGCCCCGCCGGTGTCGGCGTCCGTGCCCGCTCCCGTGGTGGCGAGTTCGGCGAAGAAGGCGGTGCGGCCGGTGGCGGGGAAGGACTCCAGCCACCGCGCCAGGTCGACCGGCGTGTAGGCGGTGCGGGCGCGGTCGTGGGCGAGGAGCCGTTCCAACGCGGCGATGCCCTCCTCGGGCGTGATCATCGCGTAGCCGCGGTCGGCCATCCCGGTGCCGCGGCCGACCTCCGCCCACGGCCCCCAGTTGACGCAGGTGGCGGGCAGGCCCTGGGCCCGGCGCCAGGAGGTGAACTCGTCGAGCCAGGCGTTGGCGGCCGCGTAGGCGCCCTGTCCGGGGTTGCCCAGGAGGGAGGCGGCGGAGGAGAAGGTGACCCACCAGTCCAGCTCCTGGCCGACGGTGGCCCGGTGGAGCAGCCGGGCTCCGGTCGCCTTGGGCCGCCACACCTTCTCCAGGAGGGCGGCGGAGAGGGTGGCGACGGTGGCGTCCTCGACGACCGCCGCCGCGTGCACGACACCGCGCAGCGGATGTCCGGTACCGTCGGCGGCCCGGACGAGGGTGTCGGCGACGCCCGGTTCGGCGAGGTCCCCGCGCACGACCTCGACGCGGGTGCCGAACTCCCGTGTCAACGCGTCGAGTTCGGTGCGCGTGGCCGCGCCCGGAGCGCTGCGGGAGGTGAGCACCACGGCGCCGGCGCCGCGCTCGGCCAGCCACCGGGCGACCAGGAGCCCCAGCCCGCCGAGCCCGCCGGTCACCAGGTAGCTCCCGTCGGGGCGGACCACGCGTGCGTCCTCGGGGCGCACGGGCAGGGTGCCGGTGCCCTCGGTGGGCCAGGTGAGGACGAGTTTGCCGGTGTGCCGGGCCGAGGCCATGGTGTGGAACGCCGACGACGCCTCGGCGACGGGATGCGCGGTGACCGGCAGTGGCGGCAGCGTGCCGTCCGCGAGCATGCCGCCGAGTTCGCGGTACCCCTCGGCGAGCAGCTCGGGGTCCTTCCGCATCATCATCAGCACGTCGACCCCGGCGAAGGTGACATTGTGCCGGAACGGCAGCAGGCCGAGGCGGGTGTTGGCGTAGATGTCGCGCTTGCCGAGCTCGACGAAGCGGCCGCGGTGGGCCAGCAGGCCGAGGCTCGCGGACTGGGCGGGGCCGGTGAGGGAGTTGAGGACGACGTCGACGCCGCGGCCCCCGGTCCGCTCGCGCACCTCGTCGGCGAAGTCCAGGGTGCGGGAGTCCATGACGTGGGCGACGCCCAGGCCGCGCAGACAGTCCCGCTTGGCCTCGCTGCCCGCGGTGGCCCAGACCTCCGCGCCGCACGCGTGCGCGAGGTTGAGCGCGGCCAGCCCCGTGCCGCCGCTCGCCGAGTGGAGGAGCACCTTCTCGCCCGGGCGGAGCCGTGCGAGGTGCCGCAGGGAGTACCAGGCGGTGAGGTAGGCGCACGGCAGCGCGGCGGCGTCCGGGGTGCTCATCGTGTCCGGTACGGGCAGCAGGCAGTCGGCGCGGACGGTGGCGAAGGAGGACATGAGGGCGGACGGGTCCTCGTCCAGGAACATGGCGGCCATCCGGTCGCCCACGCGCACCTCCCGCACGCCGTCGCCGACGGCGGTGACGACGCCGGCGCCGTCGAACGCGCTGAGGTCCGTCCCGTCGTCGCCCGCGTCGAAGGTCTGGTAGACGCCCATGGCCTGGAGGACGTTGATGAAGTTGACGCTGGTGGCGTCGAGCCGGATCTCCACCTCGCCCGGTCCGGGGCGGCGGCGGGGCCGGGCGGTGAACTCGAAGGAGTCCAGGTCGCCCGGGCGTGCGAGGTGCAGGGCGACCCGGTCGTGTGCGTGGTCGACCACGGCGCGGCGGCGCTCGCCGTCGGCCAGCGGGGTGTTGCGCAGCCGGGCGAGGTGGCGGGTGCCGTCGCGGTGGGCGATCTCGTCCTGCTCGTCGGGGCAGCCGAGGAGTTCCGCGGCCACCTCCGTCACCGGGGTCCCGTCGTCGATGTCCAGGATGCCGGGGCGCAGTTCGGCGTGCTCGTAGCTCAGGACCCGTACGAGTCCGCGCAGTCCGGCCTGTGCGAGGTCCGGGCGGTCCCCGGGAGCGACGTACTGGGCGGAGGTGGTGAGCGTCCACAGGCGCGGTGCGGTGGCGCCGGGGGCCTGCGCGAGTGCGCGGGCCGTCGCCACGAGGCGGGCGGTGCGTTCGCGCGCCGACCGCTCGGGGGACGCTTCATCCGGACTGCCGGTCCCCGGCAGGTACACCACCCCGCGCGGTGCGGGCCCGTCGGCCACCGTCGGCAGGGCACCACCGGCCGGGGGCAGCGGGCGTACGTCCACCGTGGCGCCCCGCTCCTCCAGCGCGACGCGCAGCCCGGCGGCGTAGGCCTCACGGCCGGGCTCGGCCAGGAGGGTCCAGGCACCGGGCTCCGTGCCCGGCTCCGGCCGTTCGGCGGGTTCCCAGACCGCCCGCAGCAGCCGGCCGGCGAAGCGTTCCTCGGCGCTCTCGGCGGGCATGTGACGGAACTCGACACCGGTGGCCTCCGCGGCGAGGGTCCCGTCGTCGGCCCACAGCCGGAAGTCCGCCGTGCAGCGGTCGGCCGCGACGCGCGTGAGGGTGACCAGGCAGTACCCGTCGAGCGGCACCGTCCCGTACAGCCGCAGCTCCTCGATGCGCCGGGGCAGGATGCCTCCGGCGGGCACGGAGCCGGTGCGCAGGACGGCGCCCGCGACGGCCTGGAGGCAGGTGTCCAGCGCGACGGGGTGGCAGTGCAGCGACTGGGCGCCGGCCCGGCCCCCGTCGGGCACGCGCACCCGGGCGAGGAGGCGGGCGCCCGCGCGGTCCGCCGGTGCTCCGTCCGTGGACAGGGCCATCAGGCCGCGGAACGCGGTGTCGTGGTGCACGCCGCGCTCCTCGCGCATCTGCCGGTAGACGTCCGCCGCGTCCACGGGGTGCGGGAAGCGCGCCGACAGCTCGTCGGGGCGGCAGGGTTCCGGGGCGTCCTCGGGCAGGGGGTGCAGGGACGCCGAGGCGTGCTCGACGGTCGTGCCGTCGGCGCCCGTGCTGACGACCCGCCAGTGCGCGGTGTCCGGACCGGCCGTCTCGGCGGTGGCGGTCACGGTGGTGCCGTCGGCCGCCGGGAGCAGCAGCCGTCGCAGATCGACGCCGGTGACGCGCAGGCCCCGCGCCTCGCCGCCGTACAGGTCGCCCGCGGCGGCGAGGGCCATCTCGCACAGTGCGGCGCCGGGGATCACGACGACGTCGTCGACGCGGTGCGCGCCCAGCCACGGCAGCGTGGTGGGGGTGACGCGGGTCTGCCAGAGGTGCCGGCCCGCGCCGTCGGGGTCGGCGGTGTGCGGCCCGGTGAGGGGGTGCGCGGCGGGGCCGGACCGGGTGCCGGTCGGCTGCCGCAGCGGGGAGGGGTCGACGACGTACCGGGTGCGCTCCCAGGTGGTCGTCGGGACGTCGGCCAGAACGCCGGTGCCGTAGCGCTCGGCCCAGTCCAGCGGGTGGCCGGCGCAGTGCAGGGCCGCCACGTGGGTGTGGAAGGCGAGTACGTCGTCGGTGTCGCGCAGCAGGGAGGGCACCACCGCGGTGGCGGTGTGGCCGTGCGCGGTGAGCGTGGCCTGCACGGGGTGGACGAGGACGGGGTGCGGGCCGAGTTCGACGAAGAGCCGGTGGCCGTCCTCGGCGGCGGCGCGTACGGCGTCGGCGAAGCGCACCTCGCGGCGGAGGTTGTCCGACCAGTAGGCGGCGTCGAAGGCGGCGTGGGCGCGTGGGTCGTCGGTGACGGTGCTGTAGAAGACGGTGTCCGGGGTGCGGCCGGTGACGCCGGCGAGCGCGTCGGCGAGGTCGGGCAGGATGCGGTCCATGTGGGCGGTGTGCGAGGCGACGTCGACCTCGACGACGCGGATGCCGATGTCCGCCGCCTCCCAGTCCCGGGCGAGGCGGCGGATGCGGTCGGCGTCGCCGCCGACGACGGTGTTCTCGGGCGAGGCGACGACGGCGACGCTCACGCCCTGCACGTCCTGCTCGGCCAGGAGCCGTTCGACCTCGTCGCGTCCCAGGGCGACGGAGGCCATCAGCCCCTGTCCCGCGGTGCGCAGGATGAGGCGCGAGCGGCGGCAGATGACCCGTACCCCGTCCTCGACGCTCAGCGCGCCCGCGGCTACCGCGGCGGCGACCTCTCCCATGGAGTGGCCGATCACGGCCGCCGGTGCGACGCCGTGGGAGCGCCACATCGCGGCCAGGCCCAGCTGGACGGCGAAGATGACCGGCTGGACGCGGTCGAAGCCGGTGACCACGTCGGGCCGGCGCAGGGTCTCACGCAGGGAGAAGCCGGACTCCCCGGCGACCAGGGGTTCGAGCGTGTCGATGACCCGGGTGAACTCCGGCTCGCGGTCGAGCAGTTCGCGGCACATGCCCGCCCACTGCGAGCCGTGCCCCGAGAACACCCAGACCACGCCCTGCCCGGCGTCCGGTACCGCACGGCCGGTCGCCGTTCCGGGGGCGGGGGCGGCGCCGGAGGCCAGCTCCCGCAGCCGTGCCACGAGTTCGGTCCGGTCGGCGGCGACCACGACGGCCCTCTCCCGCGCGGGTGAGCGGCGTACGGCCAGGGTGTGGGCGACGTCGTCGAGCGGCACGGGCGCCCCCTCGCCCCGCAGCCAGGCGGCCAGCCGGTCGGCGACCGAGCGCAGGGCGACGGGAGTTCCGGCGGAGAGCGGGAACAGGCGCGGCGCCCCGCCGTCGTCCGTACGGGTCGTCGCGGGCCCGCCGGACGGGGCCGGCCGGCTCGCGTGCCGGGCGGGCGGGGCGGTGGGCGGCTGCTCCAGTACGACGTGGACGTTGGTGCCGCTGATGCCGAAGGAGGACACGGCGGCCAGCCGGGTGCCCTCGCGCACGGGCCATTCGGTGGTGTCGGTGGGGACGAACAGGCGGGTGCCGTCGGCGTCGATCTGCGGGTTCCACTCGCGGAAGTGCAGGCTGGCCGGGACCATGCCGTGGCGCAGGGCCGCGATGGCCTTGAGCAGGCCCGCCACACCCGAGACGGGTTCGGTGTGGCCGATGTTGGTCTTCACCGAGCCGAGCGCGCACCGGTCGCGGCCCTTGCCGTAGACGGCGGCCACCGCGGCGAACTCGATGGGGTCGCCCACCGCCGTGCCCGGCCCGTGCCCCTCGATCATGCCGATGTCGCCGGCGTCGGCCCCGGCCCGCTCCAGCGCGAGGCGGTAGAGGTCGATCTGGGCCGGCTCGGAGGGTGCACTGAGCCGGGTGCCGCGGCCGTTCTGATTGACGGCCGTGCCGCGCAGTACGGCGAGGATCCGGTCCCCCGCCCGGGTGGCGTCCGAGAGGCGCTTGAGGACGACCACGCCGCAGCCCTCGCCGCGTACATAGCCGTCGGCGGCGGCGTCGAAGGCGTGGCAGCGGCCGGTGGGCGAGAACACGCCCCACAGCGCGGGGGCGATGACGCCCTCCGGGCCCAGGGTGAGCATGGCGGCACCGGCCAGGGCGAGGTCGGACTCGCCGGTCCGCAGGCTCTGGCAGGCGGAGTGCACGGCGACGAGGCCGGAGGCGCAGGCGCTCTCGACCACGACCTGGGGCCCGCGCAGATCGAGCATGAAGCCGACGCGGCCGGGTCCGATGCTGTCGAAGCCGGTGTACATCGCGTAGGCGTTCACCTCCTCCAACGGCCGCTGCACGCGCAGCATGTAGTCCTTCTGGTAGATCCCGAAGAACGTGCCCGTCGGCGTGCCGGACAGCCGCTGGGTCGGGATCCCGGCGTGCTCGATGGCCTCCCAGGCGACCTCCGACAGCAGCCGGTGCTCGGGGTCCACCCAGGGGGCCTCCTGGGCGTTGATCCCGAAGAACTCCGGTTCGTAGGCGTACACGTCGTCGTCCAGGAAGCACCCCCGGCGCAGCCGGGACGCCACCGGGGCGGGCAGCCCGGCCAGTTCGGCCTGCGCCCAGCGCTCGGCGGGCACCTCCCGCACCGTCTCCCGGCGGGCCATGAGCAGCCGCCACAACGAGGTGAGCGAACGGACTTCGCCGGGGAACCGGCAGGCGGCTCCCACGACCGCGATCGGCTCGTCCTGGGCCGCTCCGGGCGACTCGATGCCGGATGGTGCGTGCACGGTGGTACGTCCTCACTGCTGGGGGGGGCACGGCGCCTTGCGCCACGGCGGGTGCCACGTCGTGCGGCGTGGCTTGTGCCGCGGCGTGTGCCGTGGTGCCCTATTCCGGCACACCGGCGGCCGGGAACCCGGGAGGTACGGACCGTCGCTGGAGGCACGCCGCCCCCAAGCCGCGCTCCCATGCACCGGATTCATCCGTTCGGACGGCCGCTTGGGCGCCCCGACCGTCGACTTCCGCAGGAGAGACGTGCGGACCGTGAGGATCATCGTCATTGGCGTCTGCGCGGAAACGGCCGGCGACGCGCCCGGGGGCAACTCGAGCCGTGAGCCCGGCCCCGCACGACGAAGGCGAGGAGTTCGCTCTCCTCGCCTGTCTCAAGGTATAGCGCACCGGGGGGCTTGCGGCAAGGCCCCGGTCGTGCCGCAGAATCTGCGGCCGAGGCCACTACCTGCGGAAACGGAGCTGTCGCGGTGATCGAGCGGTACGTGTGGGATCTGGCGGAGGTCGACGGGCAACACGTCGCGGTCGTGGGCGGCAAGGGCGCGCACCTGGGCGAGCTGTCCCGGGTCGAGGGCGTCCGCGTGCCGGAGGGCTTCTGTGTGACGACCGAGGCCTTCCGGCGGGCGGTGGAGGGGTCTTCGACGGTCGTGGACGGGATCGAGCGGCTGTCGCGCGCCGATCCGGACGACCGGGAGGCACTCCGGACGCTCGGCGCGGAGGTCCGCCGGGCGATCGAGGAGACGCCCCTGCCGGACGAGGTCGCCGCGGCGGTCACCGGTGCGCTCGCGCGGACCGGCGAGCGGGCCGCCTATGCCGTGCGGTCCAGCGCGACCGCGGAGGACCTGCCGACGGCCTCGTTCGCCGGCCAGCAGGACACGTACCTCAACGTCCTGGGGCCCGCGGAGGTCCTGCGGCACGTCGGCCGGTGCTGGGCCTCGCTGTTCACCGAGCGGGCCGTGGCCTACCGCCGGCAGCACGGCATCGACGACCGGGCGGTCCGCATGGCCGTGGTCGTGCAGAAGATGGTCGTCCCCGAGGCGGCCGGCGTCCTGTTCACGGCCGACCCGGTCACCGGCAACCGTACGGTCGCCACCGTGGACGCCGGTTTCGGACTCGGTGAGGCCCTGGTGTCCGGCCTGGTGAACCCGGACGTGTTCACGGTGCGGCACGGCGAGGTCGTCGCCCGGTCGATCGGCGCCAAACAGCGGGCCGTCCGCGCCGTGCCGGGCGGGGGTACGCGGACGGTGGAGATCGAGCCGGAGCGGCAGAAGCAGCCGGCGCTGACGGACGCACAGGTGACGGAACTCGTGCGGCTCGGGCGGCGGATCGAGGCGCACTTCGGCCGTCCGCAGGACATCGAGTGGTGTCTGGCGGACGGCGGCTTCCGGATCGTGCAGAGCCGGCCGATCACGACGCTGTTCCCCCTCCCGGAGAGCGGCGACGAGGAGAACCACGTCTACCTCTCGGTCGGCCACCAGCAGATGATGACCGACGCCATGAAGCCCCTGGGGCTGTCCGTGTGGCAGCTGACGGCCATGCCGCGGATGCTCGAGGCCGGCGGGCGGCTGTTCGTCGACGCCACCGCGCGCCTGGCCTCGCCCGCGAGCCGGACCGCCTTCCTGGACATGGTGGGCAGATCCGATCCGCTGACCAGGGACGCGCTGGAAACCGTCCTGGAGCGCGACGGTTTCGTCCCGGCGCTCCCGGACCCGGCTCCCTCAGGGGCGGCCGGCGGCACCCCGCCCGCTCCGGTGGAGACCGACCCGGCGCTCGTCACCGGGCTGGTCGAGCGCAGCCGGGCGTCCCTCGCCGCCCTGCGCCGCGACATCGCCGGGAAGACGGGGACGGCGCTGTTCGACTTCCTGCTGGAGGCCGTCAAGGAGCAGAAGCGGGTCCTCACCGATCCGCTGAGCGCCCGGGTGATCATGGCGGGGATGGAGGCCACATGGTGGCTCAACGACCGGCTGCTGGAGTGGCTGGGCGAGAGCAACGCGGCCGACACGCTCATCCTGTCCGCCCCCGGCAACATCACCTCCGAGATGGGACTCGCGCTGCTCGACGTGGCGGACGTCGTCCGTCCGTATCCGGAGGTGGTGGCGTTCCTGCGCGATGTCGAGGACGACGACTTCCTGGACCGGCTGGCGGACCTCCCGGGCGGGGCGCGGGCGCGTGACGCGCTGGAGGACTACCTCGACCGGTACGGCATGCGCTGCGTCGGCGAGATCGACCTCACGCGGGAGCGGTGGCGCGAGCGGCCCACCGCCCTCCTGCCCGCGCTTCTCGACCACGTCAGGAACTTCGCGCCCGGTGCCGCCGAGCGGCGCTTCGAGCAGGGGCGGCAGGAGGCGCTGCGCAAGGAGCGGGACGTGCTGGCGCGGCTGCGGGCCCTGCCGGACGGGGAGCGCAAGGCCGCCGAGACGAAGGCGATGATCGACCGGGTGCGCACGTTCGTCGGATACCGGGAGTACCCGAAGTACGACATCGTCTGCCGTCTCTTCGTCTACAAGCAGGCGTTGCTGGCGGAGGCGGACCGGCTGGTGGCGGCCGGGGTGATCACCGGGCGTGAGGACGTCTTCTTCCTCACGTTCGAGGAGTTCCGCGAGGCCGTGCGCGTGGGGTCGGTGGACGAGCGGTTGGTCCGGCGGCGCCGGGAGGACTTCCGGTCGTACCAGGCGCTCACACCGCCGCGGGTGCTCACCTCGGAGGGTGAGTCGGTCGCCGGGGCGTACCGGCGGGCGGGCGTGCCGGAGGGCGCCCTCGTCGGGCTGCCGGTCTCCGCGGGGACCGTCGAGGGGCGGGCCCGGGTCGTCCACGACATGGCGGAGGCCGAGTTGGAGCCGGGTGACGTGCTGGTCACCGCGTTCACGGATCCGAGCTGGTCGCCGCTGTTCGTGGGGATCACGGCGTTGGTGACGGAGGTGGGCGGGTTGATGACGCATGGCGCGGTCATCGCCCGCGAGTACGGGTTGCCGGCGGTTGTGGGGGTGGACGGGGCGACGCGGCTGATCCGCGACGGACAGCGGGTCCGTGTCCACGGGGGCGGCGGATACGTCGAGATCCTTGACTGACCGTGGTGTGTGCCGGGGCGGGGGTGCGAGCGAAATTTCTCGCCCCCGCCGCCCCTTCCCATTCCCTCCGTGACGAGTTGGGCGAACTGTTCTCGGACAAAGACTTCGCCGGGCTGTATCCGAGCAGGGGGAAGCCGGCGTGGTCGCCGAGCAGGCCGGCGTTGGTGTCGGTTGCCGTTCGCCGACTCAGGGAGTTCGAGCCTTCGATGTGCGACGGCGCCGGTATCACGGCCTGGCCAAGGCCCGGCCACAGCACCAACTCACAGCCACGGCGATGAACTTCCACGGTGCGCTCCTCGTCACCAGCCACGGGCGCGGTCAGCGGGCGCTGCTATGGAAGGGGCGGGGCGGTCGGATTCGAACCGACGTCCTCCGAGATGATGTCGCGGCGCACTACCTCTGTGCTACGACCCCGCCTTGCTGGTGATCATATCTCCGGTCCACGTCGATCGGCAGGGAATAAGCGGCGACGAAAGTTCTCGCCACCGCTCACCTGTTCGCGCTCCCGGTAACAACACGCATGCTGACGTGAACAGCCACCGCGCCTCGGCTCAGCGGACCGGATTCGCCAACAGTGTCTTCCCGTCCCCGGGGGGCAAGCCCCCGACCCCCGAAAGGATTGCGCGGTTCCCCGCGCCCCTGGTCAGGGGCACGGGCCCTCCGGCCTCTCCCTCAGAGCGTGACCACCACCTTGCCGTGGACGTGGCGGCCCGCCTGGAGTTCCACTGCCTCGCGAACCCGCTCGACGGGGAACGTCGCGGCGATCGGTACCGTGATCTCGCCCGCGGCGATCGCCGCGGTGACCTGTTCCAGGTCTTCCGGCCGCGCCTGGAAGCCGCCGGTCGGGCGCACACCGGCCGGTACGTCCGTGCCGGCGGCGATCGTGGAGATGCGCTCGGCGGGGACGCCGAGGGCGAGTGCCGCCTCGGCCGTCTCCGTGCCGAAGAGGTCGGTGGCCGCGCTCACGCCGTCGGGGGCCAGCGCGCGCACCCGGTCCTCCAGGCCGGGGCCGTAGGTGACGGGTTCGACCCCGAACTCCCGCAGGAAGGCGAAGGTGCCCTCGGAGGCGGTGCCGATCACCCGGGCGCCGGCCCGCCGCGCGAGCTGCACGGTGAGCACACCGACACCGCCGGCGGCGCCTCCGACCAGGACGGTGTCGCCGTCCTTGAGGTCGATCGCGGCGAGCGCCGCCACGGCGGTCAGCCCCGCCACCGAGAGGGTGGAGGCGACCTCGTCGCCGACCTCGTCCGGCGTGTGGTACAGCCATTCCGTCGCGGGATCGACCACCACGAAGTCGGCGACGGCCCGGGCGATCGCGCCCCCGTAGACCCGGTCGCCCACGGCGAACCCGGTGACCCCCTCGCCGATCTCGTCCACCACGCCGGCGAAGTCGGTGCCGAAGCCGGCCGGGAGGGAGAGGCCGAACCTCTCCGCCACCGGGGGCATCGAGGTGAGAGCCCAGTCCATGGGGTTGAGACCGGCGGCGGTCACGCGGACGCGGACCCGGCCGGCCTCGGCGTGCGGCTCCGGCACCTCGCGCCACCGCAGCACCTCGGGGCCCCCGAACGTCTCGTGTACAACGGCTCGGCTCATGACATACCTCCACGCATCGCGATCAGTGATGAGACTTGGTCCCATCACTGTACACCGCCACGGGACCAAGTCCCGTAAGCTGTGGCCATGGCTCGCTGGGAACCCAATGCCGCGCAACGACTCGCCGCCGCCGCGCTCGAACTGTTCGACGAGCGTGGGTACGACCACACGACCGTGCTCGACATCGCACAGCGCGCCGGGCTCGCCAAGAGCACCTTCTTCCGGCACTTCCCGGACAAGCGGGCGGTGCTCTTCAGCGAGGACCCGCTCACCGGGCCCCTTGTCGCCGCGATCACCGCGGCGCCCGCCGGCGCCACGCCGCTCGAAGCGGTCGCGCACGGTCTCGACGCGCTCGGGCGGGACATCTTCACCTCCGAGCGCCACGCCTTCGTCGCGCGCCGGCGCGCGGTGATCGACGCCCACGCCGATCTCCAGGAGCGCGAGGCCCTCAAGGGCCTGCATCTGACCGCGGCACTGACCCGGGCCGTCGCGAACCGCGGGGTGCCCACCCTCACCGCCGAGGTGGCCGCACAGCTCGGCGCGCTCGCCCTGACGACGGCGTACGAGCGCTGGATCGGGACCGGTGCCACCGAGGAGTTCGGTGCCCTCGCCCGGCAGGCGCTCGACGACGTGCGGGTCGCCACCGCCGGGCTGTGAGCAGCGCCGCCGGGCTGTGAGCAGCACCGTCGAGCTGTGAGCAGCCCCGCCGGCCTGTGAGCAGCACCGTCGAGTCGTAAGCAGCCCCGCCGGGCTGTGAGCAGCGCCGGCTCGCGTCGCGCCGAGACACCGCCCGGTTCCTCCCGAGACCTTCCGGACAAGTCCGGTTCGCCTGCCGTACGCCTTCTCCGTGTCTGATGAGCGGGCAGCCTGACGAGCAGGCAGTCATGAACGCGGCGGGTGCAATTCCGCACGTGTCCATTACCGTCTTTCCCCGAGTGCGCGCGTTCCGGACGTTTTTGGTGCTGACAACGTTGTCTCGCCCCTCTCGGCCGGGGCGTGCGCGGGTACCGCGAACGCTGGAGAGGTTTCGTGCCGATAAGATCCATAAGACCCCAAGTGCCCCCGCCCGGCCCGGCCTTGACGCCGCGCGCCCATCGGCGCCGCCGGCCGCTGCGGGCGACGGTCGCCGCGCTGCTCGCGGGTTCGCTCGGCCTCGCCGCACTGGTGAGCGGCGGCGGTACGGCCCTGGCGCTGCCCGGCGCGGCCGCCGCCGCGGGGTCCGCCAAGTCCGCCGGGACGTCCGGCGGTACGGACTACACGAAGCTCGTCGACCCGTTCGTGTCGACCGCCGGCGACGACGGCAACGACCTGCCCGGCGCCGAGGCGCCGCACAGCCTGGCCAAGGTCAACCCGATGACCACGCCGGGCCGCAACCACTCCGGGTACGACTACGACGAGGACCACATCGCCGGGTTCACGGCCACGAACCTGGACGGTGTCGGCGGCTCCGGAGGCGGCGGCGACCTGCTGGTCGTCCCGACCTCCGTGCGTTACGACAGTCGCCCCGCCGCGAGCAGTTACGCGCTCCCGTACAGCCACGACGACGAGAGTGCGACGCCCGGTTACTACCAGGTGGGCCTCGGCGCCCTCTCCGGCACCGGCTCGTCGGTGACGCAGGGCTCCGGGACCATCGACGCCGAGATGACGGCGACGACGCGCACGGCGCTCGAACGCTACAACTTCCCCGCCGGGTCGAACCCCCAACTGGTCCTCGACCTCGCGAACAACTACACCAGCCGCACCCGTTCGACCCTGAAGGCGACGACGCTCGCGGACGGGACCACCCGGCTCACCGGGCAGATCGCGGGGTCGTTCAACGGTGCCTCGTACCGGATGTACTACGCCGCCACCACCAACGCCCCCGTCACCTCCCTCAAGAGCTGGGGCGACGACGGCAAGCTGAGCGACGCCACCGCCCAGGACGGCACCGACACCGGCGCGGTCCTCGGCTTCGACACCTCCGCCGGTGACGACGTCGAACTGCGCATCACGCTGTCGCCGATCAGCGCCGAACAGGCCGTCACCGACCAGCGTGCCGAGGTGGGCGGCCTCAGCTTCGACCAGGCGCGGGCGCGGACGAAGGCGGAGTGGAACGACACCCTCGGCGCCGTCGCCGTGAAGGCGTCCGCCACCTCGGACCCCGGCTCGACGCTCACCAAGGAGTTCTACACGCACCTGTACCGCATGTACGGGCTCCCGGTGAACGCCACCAGCACCAGCGGCACGTACCGCGGTGTCGACGGGGCGGTGCACAAGGCGAACGGCTTCACGTACTACGACGGCTGGTCGACCTGGGACGACTTCCGCAAGTACTCCGTGGAGGCGTACATCGACCCGGCCACCTACCGGGACATGGTGCAGTCGGCCGTCCTGCTCTTCGCCGACGCGCGCACCGCGGGCAAGAGCCTGGGCAGCCTCACGCACTCGGTGCCGACCGTGCGCTGGGAGCGCTCGGCCGTGGTGATCGCCGACGCGCTGTCCAAGGGCTACAAGAACTTCGACCGGCTCGACGAGGCCTACCCGGCCCTGAAGTCGTACGTCGGCTACTACACGGGCACGCAGTTGCGGCAGGGCTACGTCGAGGGCGACCCCGGGACGACCGTCCAGCGCGGCTACGACCAGTGGGCGCTGTCCGTCATCGCCGACGCGCTCGGCAAGGACGCGGACGCCGAGAAGCTGCGCACCCAGTCGACGATGGCCATCGACAACCTCGTGAAGTCCGGCGCCTGGACGGCCGCCGACGGCACCAAGGTGGGCGTGCTCACCCCGCGCGCCTCGGGCGGCGACTGGCAGAGCGCGGACTACGAGAAGTTCGAGGCGGCCAAGCTCTACCAGGGCACGCTCTGGCAGTACCACTGGTACGACGCCTATGACATGGGCGGCCTGATCAAGGCCATGGGCGGCGAGAAGGCCGGCCGGGCCGCCGTCGAGCACATGTTCGGCGAGGACTCCGACGCCGACGACGGCTCGACCATGCTGCACTCCAACGCCAACGAGATCGACCTCCAGGCGCCCTACCTCTTCAACTACGTCGGCGAGCCGAGCCTGACGCAGAAGTGGGTGCGCGCCATCTACACCGGCACCACCTGGAACCGGTACATCGCGACCGGCTCCACCGGCGAGGCCCCCAGCTCCGGCGGCGAGTTCACCCCGCCGGTGAAGACCCAGGTGTACAAGCTCTCCCCCAAGGGCTTCCTGCCGACGATGGACAACGACGCCGGCACCATGTCGACCATGTTCGTCGCCGCCGCGCTCGGACTGTTCCCGGTGACCGCCGGGTCCAGCCAGTTCCAGATCGGCAGCCCGTTCTTCGACTCGACGACCATCACCTACGCCAACGGCACGAAGTTCACGGTGAAGGCCGACGGCGTCTCGCCGGACAACTACTACGTGCAGCGGGCGACCTACAACGGCTCCCGGTTCTCCAACACCTGGCTCGACTACTCGCAGATCATCTCCGGCGGCACCCTGAGCTTCACCATGGGCGCCAAGCCGTCGAAGTGGGGCGCGGACACCAAGCCCGCGTACTCGCTGAACACCGACGGCGGCGACACCGGCGGCGGCACGGACACGGGCAAGGGCGACACCGTCGTCTCCGCCCGCCCGGCCACCGTGAAGACCGCCGCGGACGGCACCGTCGACGGCAGCATCAAGCTCACTCTCGACGGGCGGGCGCGGTTCGCCGCGCGCAAGGGCACCAGTCTCACCCGGACCGGGGCGGCCTCGGTGACCGGTCTGCCGGGCGGCGTCACCGCCGACCTCCGGGTCACCGGTTCGCGCACGGCGACGCTGTCGCTCAGCGGCACCGCGAAGGTCGACGCACGGTTCGGCCTCACCTTCGCCGACAAGGCCTTCGCCCACCACGTCCCGGCCTCGTCGGTGCGCGGCGCCGGGGTGTCGGTGACCGACCCGCTCCTGCTCTCCGCCGCCGCGGTGCAGCGCGGAGATCTCAAGGCGCTCGTGGACCAGGCCGCCCTGGCGCACGGCACCCACTACTCCGACGGCTCCTACGGTCTGTTCCGGTCGGCGCTCGCACGCGCGCGGACCGTCCTCGCGGACACCGCCGCCACGACCGCCACCCTCATGGCCGCGCACGACGCGCTCCAGTCGGCCGTCGACACGCTCACCATCGACGAGGGCGGCTACGCCGTCCTCCAGGCCGAGGCCCCGGACGCCATGGAGGGTCCGAGCCTGGTGAAGGAGGCGTACTACTCCGACGGCGACCTCGGCGGTGTCACCGAGGGCGCGTGGGAGAAGTACGGCAAGCTGGACTTCGGCGGGGTCGCCCCGCACAGCGTCTCCGTCCGCTACGCCAACTCCCAGGCGACGACGGCGAAGCCGAGCAGTGTCGACCTCCACGCCGGTGACGCCGACGGCCCCGTGGTCGCCACGGTCTCCCTGCCCGGGACCGGCAGCTGGCAGAACTACACCACAGTGCGGGCGACCGTCACCGACCCCGAGGCCCTGCTGAACGCCTCGGCCGCGACCTTCGTCTTCCACGCTCCGTCCGGGCAGAGCTGGGTGTCGAACTTCGACTGGTACCAGTTCTCCCCGTACGACGTGTCCTCCTCCCCCACCACCACGCTCGCCACGCTGACCGCGGCCAACAGCACCACGACCGGCGACGGTTCGCTGCCGCTCAAGCTCTCGGGCGGCATCTTCGAGAACGTGACGAACGGCGCGTGGGCCGAGTGGCACGGCACCGATCTGGGTGACGGCGCCGACAGCGTGACCGTCCAGTACGACAAGCCGCAGTCGCGTGCCGCGTCGGACTCGCACATCGAGCTGCACCTCGGCTCGAAGGACGGCACGAAGAGCGTCGACATCCCCCTGGACTACACCGGTTCGGGCTGGGGCACCCTCGCCACCACGACCGTCCGGCTGGACCCCAGCGTCTTCACCGGCGTCCAGGACGTCTACGCCGACTTCGTCTCCAGCACCCAGACCTCCGACCGGCCCTACGTGGCCAACGTCCACGCGCTCACCCTGACGCAGAGCGCCGACGCCCCGGTGTTCTTCGACGCCACGGCGTTCGACTCGAACAGCGGCGGCGGACTCAAGAGCGAACCGGCCGGCTGGAGCGACGCGGGCTCGGCCACCGACCTCGGCGGCACCTACGACGGGGCGTGGCTCGACTACGGCGACATCGACTTCGGCCGCTCGGCGAAGAACACCGTCACGCTCACCTATGTCAACAACTCCGCGCGCTGCGGCACCGGTTCGGCCGTCCAGCTCTACCTGGACGACTTCGACGCGGCCAGCCCGGGCACGCCGTACGCGACGGTCCCGCTGCCTGTCACGGGCAGTTCGTGGTCGTCCGGCGGTACGACGAGTCTGACCCTGCCGAAGTCGATCACCGGCACGCACGGCGTCCACCTTCGGCTGACGACGAACCCGGACTCCTCGCACCCGTACGTCGCGAACCTGGGCCGGATCACCTTCAGTCACGTCGAGGCGCCCGCCGAGACGGACAAGGCCGCGCTGAACAAGGCGATCGAGCAGTACGCGGGGCTGTCCGACGACGCGGAGCGGTACGGCACCATCGACTTCGGGGTGTTCCAGCGCGAACTGGCCGCCGCCCGCGCCCTCGTGGACGCCGACGACGCGACCCAGCTCGAGGTGGACACGCAGACCCGCGGTCTCACCCTGGCGGCCAAGCAGCTCGTCCCGCTGCCGCGGCTGAGGCTGGACAACCTGGTCACCACCGCCTCGGCCCTGGTCGACGCGCGCTACACGGATGCCTCGTGGAAGGCGTTCACCGGGGCGCTGACCGCCGCGAGGACCGCGCTGGCGGACGAGGCGGCCGGGGACGAGACCCTCACCACCCGGTACAAGGCCCTCGACCACGCCATGTCCGCGCTCACCACCAGGCGGAAGACGGTGCCCGCCGCACCCGGCGCCGTGTCGGCCACCGTGTCCGGCACCAGCGTCAAGGTCGGCTGGTCCACCCCCGAGGACACCGGCGGCTCCCCGGTCACCGGCTACGAGGTCGTCCTGGACGACGACCACCAGGTCGAGATCCACGACCCGGACAGCAGGGCCACCACCTTCAGCCGGCTGCCCGCCGGCCGGTCGTACACGGCACGGGTCCGCGCGGTGAACGCGGTCGGCACCTCGCACGCGAGCGCCGCCACGGCGCCCGTGGTCACCGGCGACAGCAGGCCGCAGCGGCCCACCGTCACCGGTGTGCTCACCGACGGCAAGCAGGTCCGGGTGACCTGGAGCGCGGCCGGTGACGGCGGCTTCCCGGTCCTCGGCTACACCGTGACCCTGGACGACGGCGCCACCGCGCACGTGTCCGGCACGACGGACACGGCACTGCTCACCGCCAGGAACAAGGCCAAGGCCCACACGGCGACCGTCACGGCCCTCACCCTGGCGGGCACCTCGGACGCCACCACCACGGCCGGCACGACGGCGACCGCCGCCTCCGGCCCCGGCGCGTACGAGCCGTCCCCGTTCCCCGAGGACACACTCAACGCGGACTACGCGTCGGACGAGTGGCCGAAGACCGACGACGGCACGGACTACTTCGACCACCTGCTCAGCGGCTTCGACGACCTGCCGTCCAGCGTCCTGGGCGCCAACGAGAAGTCGCCCGCCGGCACCCCGCTCACCGCGGAGAACGACGAGATCGCCGTCCGCATCAACAACGCGGCGACCCAGAAGGAGGTGGACCGGGCCGAGGTCGACGCGTCGCACAGCGCCACCGTCACGATGGCCGACGGTCTCGGCTCGCGGCTCGGCACGCTCTACGAGGACGCGCTGAACGGCGGCCGACTGCCCAAGACCAGCGCGCTGTTCTCCCGCGTCACCAAGAACCTCGACACCCACGACGCCGCGAAGAACCACTTCGGCTATCTGCGGCCGTACGTGCGGCTCGGGTTCGTCGGGGACGGCGGCGACATCTACGAGTCGCAGGACGGCTCCTACAGCGGCCTCGCCACCAGCGGGTCGTACCCGAGCGGCCACACCTACGGCGGCTACGAGGCGGGCACCATCCTGGCCACGCTCCTACCGGAGCTGGCGCCGTCGATCCTCGCCCGAACCTCGGAGTACGGCGACAACCGGATCGTCCTCGGGTTCCACTACCCGCTCGACGTGATGGGCGGCCGCATCGGCGCCCAGGCCACCGTCGCGCACCGATGGGCGGACCCCGAGTTCGAGAAGCTGCTCACCCAGGCCCACACCGAGATCGAGAACGTGCTGCTCGCGCGGTGCGAGAAGGAGGGCTACGGCGACACCCTGACGGCGTGCGCGGGCGACCCGTACGGGGGTCTGAGCACGGCGCAGGACATCGACCTGTACACGCAGCGGCTGACCTACGGGTTCTCCCGGACGGGCGAGGCGGGGCAGGCCCTGAAGGCGCCGGCCGACGCGGCGGCGCTGCTGGTCACGGCCTTCCCCGGCCTCACCACCGAACAGCGCACCCAGATCCTCGAGCAGACGGCGACGGACTCCGGGTACCCGCTCGACCCGACCGGGGACGGCGGCGCGAGCTGGCAGCGGATCAACCTGGCGGCCGCGATGGCGGCGGACGTGGTCGTGAACGCCGACGGTTCGGTCACGGTGTCGAACTTCGCGGACGCCACCAGGGCGAGTGTCGCGGACGCCCGCGCGCTCACCGTGGACGGTGCCGCGATCGACGGGTTCGACCCGGAGGTGTCCACCTACGTCGTCGACTGGCCGAAGAACCGGCCGCTCCCGGCGGTCACCGCGGTGCCGGCCGAGTCCGGGGCGCGGGTGAAGGTCACCAGCGGCGGTTCCGTGCTCACCTCGGACTCGCCCCGGTTCACCACCCGGACGCTCACGGTGACCTCGGCCAACGGTGAGGTCACCCGGACGTACACCATCGGGTTCCAGCGCTCGGGCCACGACCACCGGCCCTACGTCTCCGGCGGTCACGGCGGTGGCGGCGACGGCCGGGGCTCCGGCGGCGGTCCGCTCTGGTCACCGGCGACGGAGTGGGCGGGACGGACCGGGCCGGGAAGGTGGTGACCACCCGGTGACCGCCCGGTGACCACCGCACCCGCCACGCCCCGCTGATCCGATCGCACCACGAGCCGCCGCCGTCAGGACGACACCATCGTCCTGGCGGCGGCGGCCGTTTCGCGTGCGGTGCGCGTACGGTCGTACGCTCCGGTCTGTACGATCGGGCCGCATGCCGGAGGACTACTTCGCGGGCGACCCCCGCACCCAGCTGGAGCGCATGCGCGCGGGCGACCTCTACCTCGCCGACGACCCCGAGATCGCGCGCCGGCAGCAGCGGGCGATGCGGCTCGCCGTCCGCTACCAGGCCGCCCACCTGGAGGGGCCGGAGGCGGCCCGGCCGGTGCTGGCGGAGCTGCTCGGCGCGGTGGGAGAGGGCGTCGAGGTGCGGCCGCCGCTCTACGTCGACTACGGCAGCAACATCACCATCGGCGCCCGTACCTTCGTCAACTACTGCCTCACCGCGCTGGACGTCGCGGCGATCACCATCGGCGAGGACTGCCAGATCGGACCGAACGTGCAGCTCCTCACCCCGACCCACCCGGTGGAGCCGGGGCCGCGGCGGGACAAGCTGGAGGCCGCGCGGCCCATCGCGATCGGGGACAACGTCTGGCTGGGCGGCGGTGTGATCGTCTGCCCCGGGGTGACGATCGGGGACAACAGCGTCATCGGGGCCGGAGCCGTCGTCACCAGGGACATCCCCGCGAACGTCGTCGCCGTCGGCAACCCGGCCCGGCCGGTGCGCGGCCTGGGCGAGGAGGGGGTGGCAACGAATGGCCACGGGGCACACTGACTCTGAGATGACGACCGAGCGCTTGTGCGTGCCACGGACGCCGGTCAACCGGTCGGTGTGGTCCGTGTCTTGACTGCTCCTTTGTGCATGGTGCGGACGACGAGCAGGCACAGTGCCGCGACGATGCCTGCGATGAGGAAGCCGGTCACGAAGGCCGATTCGTGCGGCACATCGGACCCCGAGGGGGTTCCGGCGGTGAGGAGCGCGCCGCCCAGCATGCCGCCGACGGCGGAGCCCAGTACGCGCGTCACGAGGATCAGGCTGGTGGCGATGCCGGTGTCGCCCTCGTCGACCGAGGAGGCGATGCTCGTCACCATGGCCGTCACGCACAGGCCGTTGGCGAGCGAGATCAGTCCCTTGCCGACGACGATGTGCCAGATCTCGCTGTGCACGGCCGACAGGGTGAGCATGGCGACGGCCATCATGACGGCCGAGGCGGTGACGATCACGCGCGGGCCGAACCGCCGTTCCCCGATTCCGCCGATCGGCCCGGCCAGCGTCGCGGCCACCGCGCCGGGCAGGAGGATGAAGCCGATCTCGGTGGGACTGGCCCCGAAGCCGTAGCCGTCGCCGGACAGGTCGAGCAGTTGCGGGACGAGATAGACCCCCATCGCGGTGCCCAGGCAGATCACGAACGTCACCACGCACGACTTCCAGATCACCGGCCGCGCCAGCATGCGCAGGTCGATCATCGGCGCGGACGCGCGGCGTTCCACGGCGATCCAACCGGCCACGAGGGCGAACAGGACGACGACGAGGGCGCCGAGGGCGAGCGGCTGGGAGCCGGCGTCGGGCGCGACGCCGAACACCAGCAAGAGCGTGACCAGGACGCCGCTCAGCAGGAGCATCCCGGGCCAGTCGATCCCGGAGCCGTCCGAGCGGCCCGGCGCGTCGGCCGGCATGAGCCGGTTCACCAGCAGGGTGAACCCCATGACCGCGAAGGTCGGCACCGCGAACATCCAGTGCCGGGAGAACGTCTCCGCCACCGGCCCGGCCGACAACAGCCCCACCATCGAGCCGCCCACGAACATCCCGCTGACCAGTCCGATGGCCGCCTTGGACTCCCCCGGTGGCAGGTGTTTGCGCACGACGATGAACGACAGGGGCAGGGCGCCCACCATCGCCCCCTGCAAGATCTGACCTACCAGCAGCACCGGCAGGTTGGGCGCGAGGGCGGAGACCAGTCCGCCCACCGAGACCACCGCCATCAGCCGGATCAGGACGCGTTTTCCGCCGTAGCGGTCGCCGAACTTGCCCGCGGCGGGGGTGATGAGCGCGCCGGTGACGGCGAGCACGATGTTGAGGAGCGCCCCTTCGGACGGGCTCATGTCCAGCTCTCGTTGCAGCAGCGGGAGCGTCGGCGAGACGACCGACTCCAGCGCGCCGGTGGAGATGGCCAGCATGCCGAGGGCCGCGACAGCGAGCCTCCCCATGCGGACCGGGGGAGCCAGGGGTGTGGTCATGGGGCTGGTCATGAGCTTCCTTTCCGTTGGGTCCGGTGGGTCCGGTGGGTCCGTTGGGTCCGGTGGTTCCGTCGGTTGCGGGCGAGCAGGGGCCGGGCGGGTGCGGGGTGCCGCCGCCCGCGGAGGGCGTCGGCGGCGCGGGCGGCGCGGGCGGCGCGGGCTCGCGGCCGTTCGTCATCGGGGAGGGGGCGGGTCCTGGCGCGGTGGGCGCGCGGCGGGCGCCGGCTGGTCGTCGGTCCGGATGGATGCCTGTCCGACGGTCCGGGCGGAGGCGGAACCGCCGGCCCGGACGGATACGGGACCGGCGTCCCCCGCGGGCGTGTGGCCGAGGGCGCTCACCGCCAGCACGATGAGCGCCGCCGCCACGACCGCGAGGCCGGCGTGCGCCCGGCACAGCAACGCGCCCGTGGCGGCGCCGAGGATGATGAGCGTGACGGCCGCGGCGCGCCGCAGGGCTCCCTGGGGGCGGGCTGCTCCCAGCCGGGAGTCCGCCGCGAGACCGGTGAGGGTGGAGGTGACGACCACGGTGGTGACGTCCTTCACGGCGAGGTGCCGGGCCGTCGCCGCCTGCGCGCCCATGGCCAGGGCGAGTGACGCGGCCGGCGGCACGCGGACGCCGTGGGTGCCCGTCCCGAGGACGGTCAGGCCGAGCGCCGTGGCGGCCAGGACCAGTCCGGTGCCGGCGAGCAGCGCCGTGCACCGGGGGGTCCAGCCGGGGGCGGCGGTGCGCAGCACCCTCCCGGCCGCCGCCGCGCCGGTCAGGAAGGACGCCAGCGCCACGGCCGGCCCGAGCACCGGCAGGCCGGCCCCGCCCGTGGCGGCCATCCCGAGGATGACCACGTTGCCGGTCATGTTGCCCGCGAACACCTGGTCGAGGCGCAGATATCCGACGGCGTCGACGACGCCGGTCGCGAAGGTGAGCGCGAGCATCAGGGCGGCAGGCGGCACCGGCCGCCGCGCCGGGCGGGCTGCGGCGCGGATGCGGGTGCCGGCGGGGGCTGCGGCGCGGGCTCCGGGCGTAGAAGTGTTCATCGCCCCGCCGCGTAGCCCTGGGCGCCGCGCGGGTTCGCCGCCGCGCTCAGGACGCCGCTTGCCGGATCGCGGGTGACGACCGAGAGCCGGCCCTGGCTCCACGGCCCGGAGACGGTGACATCGTGGCCGCGTGCGCGCAGCTCGTCGACGACTCCTCGGCCCGCCCTCTCCTCGATGACCAGGCCGCCCGGTGTCCAGGTGCGCGGCCAGAAGGAACTCGGTACGGCGGTGGTGTGGAAGGCGGGCGCGTCGATCGCCTCCTGCGGGTCGAGGCCGAAGGCGAGCGTGCGCACGAGGTAGATCAGCTGCCACTGGTCCTGCTGGTCGCCGCCGGGTGTGCCCAGGGCAGCCACGGGAGTGCCGTCGCGCAGCAGGAGCGTCGGGGTCAGTGTCGTACGCGGTCGCCGCCCCGGCGTCAGGCGCGAGGGCGCGGCCGGGTCCAGCCAGGTCATCTGGAGGCGGGTGCCGAGCGCGAAGCCGAGTTCCGGTACGGCGGGTGAGGATTGCAGCCAACCCCCCGACGGGGTCGCGGAGATGATGTTCCCCCAGCGGTCGACGACGTCGATGTGGCAGGTGTCGCCGCGGGTGTCCCCGGTCTGCTGCACGGTGGGTTCGCCCACGCCGTCGGTCCGGACGGCGTGAGCGCGCCGTACCAGCGGCGGTATGTACGGCCGGATGCCGATGTCGCCGGGCCGGAACGCGGTGGACGCGGTCGCGCCGATCAGCCCGGCGCGCTCCTTGCTGTACCGGGGGGACAGCAGCCGGGCCAGCACGTCCTCGGCGTCCGCCGGATCGAGATGGCCGTAGTACGCCTCCCGGTCGGCCATGGCCAGCTTCAGCGCCTCGGTGATCGTATGGATGCCCTCGGCGGTCGACGGATCGATCCGCTCGTCGTCGAAGTGGTCGAGCAGGGTGAGGGCCTGGAGGAGGACGGGACCCTGGGACCACAGGCCCGCCTTCGCCACCGTGGTCCCGCGGAACTCCGCGGTGACGGCGGGTTCGAGACCGGGCACGAAGTCCTCGAGGTCGGCCTCGGTGATCACTCCGGCGTGGTCGCTGCCGGAGGAGTGCCGGTGCGGCAGGGCCGCGAACTCGGCCACGGCGGCGGCCACGAACCCCGTGCGCCAGGCGCGCCGCGCGGCTTCGATCCGCTCCGCCCGCGTCCCCCCGGCACCCGCCGCGACCAGCCTGCGCAGCGTCCGGGCGTAGACGGGGTTCAGCAGGGTCCCGTACGGCCGCGGGACGCGCCCTTCGGGCATCCACAGCGCGTACGACGTCGGCCAGTGCGTACGGAAGAGGTGCTCCACCGTGCCCAGGACGCGCGCCAGTTGGGGTACGACGGGGACGCCGCGCTCCGCGTAGTCGACCGCGTAGGCGAGCACGTCGGCGAGTTCCCAGGTACCGAACTCGGACAGCAGCCGCAGCCAGGAGTCGACGGCGCCCGGAACGGCGGCGGCCAGGGCGCCCGCGCCGGGGACGTGGTCGAGCCCTTCGGCGCGGAAGTGCTCGATGGTGGCCCCGCGGGGGGCGTGGCCCTGTCCCGCCAGGACGCGCGGCGCCGGGTCGGCCGCGGTGGCCAGGACCGCGACGAGATCACCGCCGGGGCCGTTGAGGTGGGGTTCGGCCACGTGCAGCACGAAGGCGCCCGCGGTGGCCGCGTCGAACGCGTTGCCGCCTCGCTCCAGCACGGACTGGGCCGTCGCGGACGCCAGCCAGTGCGTCGACGCGCACATGCCGAACGAGCCGCGCAGGGTGGGGCGTGTGGTGTGAGGGGGAGCATCCGGGGTCGGTGAGGGGTGTTGACCGGACATGGGGGTCACATTCCGTTCTGGTGGCGGCAGGTGGTGGGAGGGGTCGCATGAGATGGCGGGGGTGGCGGGCGGCATGGCCGAGGTGCCGTCGGGTTCCTTGGGGTGCCAGGGGTCCCTTGGGGTGCCAGGGGTCCCTTGGGGTGCCAGGGCTTCCTTGGGGTGCCAGGGGTTCCTTGGGGTGCCGTGCGGCAGGAGGAGGCCGGGCAGGTGAGTGCTCGGGGCCCCTGAGGGCTCGTGGGAGGGGTGGCGTCCAAGGCCCCCGTCCCAGAGCCCCTTGAACGCTCGGGGCGCTCGGGGCACCCGGGGCGCTCGTGCTTCGCGGCTTACGGCGCCTGGTGACCGCTGTGGTGATGGGCCGCGTGGTGCGCGGCCAGGACGTCGCCGCCGAAGTCGGTCTCGGGGTCCCGCCACACCGCGTGGGCGTGGTTGGCGCCGCGGTGGACGTTGGTCCACTCGACGAGCAGCCGCGGGCCCTGAAGGCGGTAGTAGTGGGGTTCGCCGGGCTCGGTCGAGCCGGCCCAGGCGAGGTGTACGGCGTCCAGTGCCGCCGGGTCGTCGTAGCGGGGCAGCGGGGACACCCCTTCCGGGACGCGGTCGAGGTAGGCGGCGAGCAGGGCCCGCAACAACTCCCGCTGTGCGAGGTCGAGTTCGGCACCGGGGACGCCCTTGGGCGGCGGGGTGAGGGCCAGCGCCCGCCGGTCGGCGCCGTCGAGGCCGGTGGCCGGGTGCTCGGCGCGGTCCGGCAGGAACGGGCCGGGGCGCCACAGTTCGCGGCGCTTGAGCACGCGGTCCTCGACCCGGGGGCTGTTGCCTGCCACGACGTCGTGCGGGGGGCGGTGCAGCAGAACGGCGCGGGCGGCGGACTCCGGGTGCAGGGAGCGGACCAGTTCGCGGGCCAGGTCCTCGGCCGTCCCCAGCGGGCGCAGGCTCGCCCCACCCAGCAGGGGCGACCCGGCCGGGTCCGCGCCCAGGAAGCAGGGCGTGGTGGCGGCGACCCGCCCGTCCACCACGAGGTTGTTGAGCGAGACGTGGTGGCCGCCGAACCGCCAGCCCCAGGTGCCCTGTCCGCCGGGGTCCCCGAAGACGCGCAGGTAGTACATGCCCGGGTCGCGGGTGCGTTCGCGCCCCCAGTTCACCGAGAAGCCCTCGACGCGGTCGAGGACGTTCTCCAGGCCGAGCACGGTGGCGACCGTGACGTATCCGGCTTCGGACAGTCCGCTCGCGACGAGCCGCATCGCCAGCCGGTGCTGGGCGGGCCGCTGCTGGTGGAAGGTCAGGCCGCCGTGGTCGGTGGGCGTGTAGAACCAGCGGGTCCGTTCCGCCTCGGCCGCCTCTCCGGCGCCCGGTGCCGGTCCGACCGCCACCGCGCGCTGGTCCGCGTCCAGGGAGTCCAGCCACTCCCGGGCCGCCTCGGCCATCCGGTCCGCGACCTCGCGGGCGGCGTCAGCCATGGCCACGGGGGTGGGCCGGCCGGATGTGCGGGGATGTCGTGCGGGCGTTCATGCCGCGTCCACCTCCAGGAACGAGCGCACCCAGCGGGCGACGGTGTCGGCGAACTCCACCGCGATCCCGTGGCGTCCGCCCTCGATGGCGAGTAGTTCCGAGTCGGGGAGCTGCTGCTCCATCAGGACGGCGCCACTATAGGGGGCGAGGCGGTCCTCGGTGCCGTGCACGATCAGGGTGGGTGCGGTGATCTCGCCGAGCCGGTCGCGGACCTCGTGCTGCCGGGCGACCTCGTGCCGGCGGAGGCTCTGCTCGGGGCTGCGCCGGGTGAGCGTCCTGGCGGGCCGGGCGGCCTGCGCCGCCTGCCCCTGGGGGGTGAAGAAGAAGTCGGCGGCTGCGTTCTGCCTGTCCTCGTGGGACATGGACAGCAGCTCGTTGATCGCCGCGCTGCCCAGGGCGAAGCTCGGTGTGGTGGCGACCAGGACCAGGGATGCGACCCGTTCGGGATGGCGCAGTGCGACGTGCTGGGCGACGGCGCCGCCGAAGGAGGTGCCCAGCAGGTGTGCGGTGGGCAGTTCGAGCGCGTCCAGCAGGGCGGCGAGATCGTCGGCGAGGTCGCCCAGCGAGTAGGGAACCGGCGGGTTCACGGTGAGCCCCGAGTCGCGCTGGTCGTAGGAGATCGCCCGGATGCCCGTGCCGAGATGCGCCCGGAGGGTCGTGAACTGGGTGCGGTCGCTCTCGCCGCCGTGGACGAGCACGAGCGGCACACCGGACCCGCTGTCGATGATTCCGACCTCGAGATCACCCGCTCGTACGGTCGCCCCGGCCGGTGCGGGGGGCTCCGCCCGTTCCCGTTCCTCTGCCTTCGGCCGTTCCTGCTCCTGTTCACGTTCCTGTTGCGTTGCCACCACTGACCTCCTTGTCGATGGGATACGCAGACACCTCTCTGATTTGAGAGGAGATTATCACTTGAAGGGTGCGCCGACCCCAGGGCGGAGCGCCCCGATTCCCGGTGCCGGTCGAGAGAGAGTGTGCGGGGACGGCCGCGTACCGGGCGTCATACCCGGGAGCCACATACGCGGGTGCTACCGCGGTAGGGGGTGAAAGCGGCGGGTGGGACGATCCGGGCCGGTCAGCCCTCCGGCACGGGCGAGCGGACCTGCGCGCCGGGCGATCAACCCTCCCGGCACGGGCGGCGGTCAGCCCGCCCGCACCCACCCGCGCAGGGCGCCGCAGTACGCCTCGGTCAGCCGGGCGATGATCTCCCGGCGGGACATGGGCGTCTCCCGCAGCAGGTCCTGGATCTCCCGCGGGTCGAAGAGCATGTTGCTGAGGAACAGGGCGTGTTCGAGCATGTCCTGCGGGAGCCCGAGGTCGTCGAGCAGTCCCCGCACCGGCTCGCTCCAGGCGTCCCGCATGACGGCGATGATCTCGTTGCCGTCATGGAGCCGTTCCAGGTAGCCGCGCCGGGACCGCAGTTGCACCAGCGTCGGCCCGTGCTCGGCGAGGAGGTCCACCCATTTGTCCACGACGGCGTCGAACAGCGGCCGCCCCTGCGCACTCGACTCCAGGCTGAAGTCGCGCAGTTGCTCGACCACGCTGAGCACATACGCCGCCAGTACGTCGTCCATCGAGGAGTAGTAGCGGTAGGCGGTGGCGGGACCGATCTCCGCGCGGGACGCGATCGCCTGCATGGTGAGCTGGTCGGGCGTCTCCCGTGCGAGTTCTCCGACCGCTTCGAGCAGGCGTCGGCGGTTGCGGCGGGTGTCGCTGCGCGGCTTGCGCCTCCCCTGGGGGGCGGCCTGCTGGTCGGTCACGGGCCTCCTCCGCCTCGTCGCAGTGCAGGCAAAGGGTATCGCCTCGTGCGAGCCGCCCCGCGCAGGCCCGGATCACGCGCCCTCGAAGTAGCGCACGACGCGTTCCAGGCCGAGCCACAGGTCGTCCTCGCCGGTCGCGAACGAGATCCTCAGGTGCCCCTCGCCCGAGGGCCCGTACTCGGCGCCGGCCCGGACCAGCACCCCGCGCTCGGCGAGGTCGCGGGCGACCGCCTCGGAGGGCAGATCGCGGTCGTAGCGGAGGAAGCCGTAGAACGCTCCCTCCGGTGGGACCAGGTGCAGTCCGGGCGCGCCGGACAGCTGCGAGACCACCAGTTCGCGGCGTTGCCGGTAGGTGTCGGTCATGGCCTCGACGACGCCGTCCGGCAGGTCGAGGGCGGCCAGGGCGGCGTGCTGGACCGCGGTGTTCAGCGAGCCGTTCCAGGTCCGGTGCACCTGGGCCGCCGCGTCCACCACCGCGCGCGGCCCGGTCAGGTAGCCCACCCGCCAGCCGGTCATGGCGTACGTCTTGGAGAACGTCTGCACGTACACCGTCCGGTCGCGCAGCGACTCGACCTCCAGCGCCGAGGTCGGTTCGTGCCCCGGGTAGACCAGCCGGTGGTACGCCTCGTCGCTGACCACGAGGACGTCCGAGCCGTCTGAGCCGTCAGGGCCGCCGGAGCCGTCCGGCCCGTCCGAGCCGTCGAGGATCTTGCCGAGGGCTTCCAGCTCGTCCCTGCGGTGCACGATGCCGGTCGGGTTCGAGGGGTTCGAGAAGATCATCATCTTGGCGCCGGCGAGCGCGGCGGCCAGTGCATCGAGATCCCAGTGCAGGTCGGGGGCGAGCGGGACGTGGTCGACGGTGCCCCCGGCGAGGACGACGAGGTCGGCGTAGAGGGAGTAGGCGGGCTCCGGTACGACGACACGGTCGCCGGGGCCGATCGTCGCGAGCACGACCGCGGCCAGCGCGGCGGTGGCGCCGTGGGTGACCAGGACGTCGTCCGCGCTCCAGGTCCGGCCGGGGTGCGCCGGCAGCCTCGCGGCGAGCGCGGCGCGCAGCTCCGGCAGCCCTCGCTGGTCGGCGTAGTGGGTGTGCCCCTGGCGCAGGGCGGCGACGGCGGCCTCCACCACGGTCGGCGGGGTCGCGAGGTCCGGCTCGCCCATGGCGAGGGAGACGGCACCCGGCGGGGCCGGGGCGAGGGCCGGGCGGCGCGAGAGGCGGCGCAGCTCTTCGATCCGGGCGGCCGTCGGCACGGCGGTCATCGGGTCACCGCCGCCTCGCCGGACCGTGCGGCGAGGATGCGCTGTCGCAGCGCCTCCTCCTTCTCGCCGATGCCGTCGACCGCGTCCAGGACCTCCTGCACGCGGTGGCGCGGGACGACGACGACACCGTCGCGGTCGCCGACGACCAGATCACCCGCCGCGACCGCCACTCCGCCGACCGCCACCGGGTGTCCGACGGCGCCGGGCCCCTCCTTGAACGGTCCGGCGGGGGTGACGGCCCGCGCGTAGACGGCCAGGCCCATCTCGGACATGGCCTGGACGTCGCGTACCGCGCCGTCCACGACGGCGCCCGTGACGCCGGTGTTCACCATGATCTCGCCGATGAGGTCGCCGATGAGTGCGCGGGTGATGTCGCCGTGGCCGTTGACGACCAGGACGTCGCCGGGCCGGGCCTCGTCGAGCGCCCGGTGGACGGCCAGGTTGTCGCCGGACCGCACGTCGACGGTCAAGGCGTTGCCCAGGAGCCCGGGCGCCCCGGTGAGCAGCCGGATGCCGCCGTCCATCACGGTCATCCGCTGGAGCGCGTCGCCGACGTGGGCGGCCGGCACCTCGGCGAGCCGGCGCGTCCGCGCGGGTTCCGTGCGCTCCCAGCTCGGAGCGACGGACACGCCGTCCGTCGCCGCGGTGATGAACACCATGACACCTCTTCCTCAATCGTCATTCTTAAATGAGATGACCCTCTCGGATTGAGTACGACGATAGCCGTCCGGACGTCCGGCGGCAATGGCGCGCGCGCCGCGGCGCCCGCGGGGGCCGCCCGCCAGGGCGTACGCGAAAGGGGCGGGAGCCGGCATCACACCGGCCCCCGCCCGCAGTCCCCTTACGACAACTCCGCTACGACAACTCCCGCCGCGGCAGCCCCCGCCGCGCCGACTCTCGCGCCACGACCAGCGGCGCAGCGCAGCGGCGCGACCGCCCCGCAGAGCCCCGGTTGCCGAGCGCCTCCGTCACTGGACGACCACTCGCTCCTCGGTGACCATGACCGCCACCGACCCCATGTCGATGAAGGTGGCCTCGTCCGGCTGGACGAGCTTCTTGTAGTTCTCGGACGCGAAGAAGGCGTCGTGGTCCGCCCAGTCCTCGAACCAGATCTCGGTCAGGCCGTCGTAGGCGGGGGCCGGGTGGTTCACGGCGGGCACCGGGTGGGAGACGGTGTACCTCTTCACGTGGCGCCGGGCCTCGGGGATGGAGGTGAACAGCGGCGCGTGCCGGTTGCGGTGGTGGTCGACGAACTCCTCGAAGGACATGTCCCCGACCCGATTGATCATGAAGACGAACTTGAGCATTTCTCTGTTCCGTTCCCTGTTCTCGCCGTGCGTCGATGAGCGGGCCGCGCGACCGCGGAGTTAACCTAAACCTTCACATCGGTGTCAGGGGCAAGTCGCCGTGGCCCGGCGCACGGACAGGAGGCGGGATGCGGATCGGGGAACTGGCCGCCCGGACGGGTGTCAGCCGTCGGTCGCTGCGCTACTACGAGGACCAGGGCCTGCTCGTCAGCGCGCGCTCGTCCAGCGGGCAGCGGCACTACGACGACGGCCATGTCGAACGGGTCCACCTCATCCAGGCGTTCCTGGCCGCGGGCATGTCCACCGGCACCATCGCCGACATGGTCCCCTGCATGGCGGAGCCGAGCCGGGGCAGGGCGGAGCGGGCGCTGGCGATCATGAGTGACGAACGGGCGCGGCTGTCCTCCGCGCTGGACTCCCTCGCCGCCGCCAGGAGCGAACTGGACCGTCTCATCGAGGTCAACCGCGGGTACCTGGCGGCGTCGGAGGACGGCGCGTCGTAGCCCGTTCACGGCGGTGACACGGTCACCACCGGCCTCCCCTGCGCTCGTAGTCGGCGAGTTCGTCCAGGTACAGCCGCACCTCGCGGGCCACCCTGGCCGGGCGTTCGCGGGCGACGAAATGGCCCTCGTCCTCGAAGAGGACCGACTTGCAGTGCGGTACGCGGGTCGCGGCGCGCAGTGCCGAGGCGGGTGAGATGACGCCGTCGCGCATGCCGGCCAGCGACAGCACCGGGACCGTGAGGGTCTCCAGGATCGCGGCGACCTCGTCGTCGGTGGTGGCCTCGGGGAAGGGCATGCCCTGGTTGACCGTGGCCTCCTCGTCCGTCAGTCGCGACTGCCGTGTGACGAGGGCGCGGACGGTCTCCTCGCGGAGCGCGAGCCGTTCCTCGCCCTCGGTGCGGCCGCCCAGGATGCGGAACTGCTCCTCGAGGACGGCGGGGTCGTGCCGTCCGGCGATGACGCGGCGGCGCCCCTCGGAGGAGGAGGTGTCGCCCGTGCGGTCGTGCGGTGTGCCGACCACGCTGATCAGCGCGCGCAGCCGTTCGGGGTGGTTGCGCGCGAGGTGCCAGCCGATGCCGGCGCCGTGCGAGACACCCGTGTAGACGAAGGTGCCGATGCCGAGGTGGTCGGCGACGGCCAGGACGTCCTCGCCCCACTGGTCGAGCCAGCCGGCGGCCGGCGGCTCGGCGAGGTGGCTGGAGCGGCCGAAGCCGCGCGCCTGCACGGTGACGACCGTGCAGCCGTACGGGGGTTCGGCGAGGATCGCGGGGTAGGCGTCGAAGCCGGCCGCGCTGGAGAGGACGACGTCGTCGCCGGAGCCGTGGCGTTCGTACCAGACGTCGGCTCCGGTCAGGCGGAGGACGCTCATGCGTGGGGTCCCTTCTGGTCGGCGGCGTGCGCCGCGGGGTGGTCCGGCCGGGGCGGGAGGTGGCCGCGGCGGGCCGCGTCGAGCAGTGCGCGGGCGTCCGGCTCCAGGAGCAGGCCCTGGTCGGTGAGGCGGCGGCAGGCCTCCGCGAAGCGGTCCGCGTGGTCCTGGGGGCCGGGGTAGAGCCGGGCCAGCCGGGCGGGCGGCAGGGGTGTCATGTGGCCGATGAGCCCGGCGACCGCGCGGGGGTCGGCCAGGGGTGCCCAGGGCGAGGGGCGGCAGGAGCCCGGGGCGGGGGTGCTGTGCGGGGCGTAGGCGGCGAGCGGGGCCTCCACCCAGGGGGTGCGGACCCCGCCGAGCACATTGCCGTCCGCGTCACGCAGCAGTTCCTCGGCCGCTCCGGCGGGCGCGCCGCCGGCGGGGGCGGTGTAGCCGAAGCGTGCGGCGCGCGGCGGTGGCTGGCCGGTGGCGGCCCAGCGGTGCAGCAGGGCGTAGGCGGCGCGGGCGACGGCGTCGAGGCGGGCGTCGCTCGGCTGCTCCGCGATCCGCCAGTGGGGCACGTCGTGGCCCAGCCGGCGGAACTGGGTGGTGTTGGTCAGGACGGCGGAGGTCGACGGGTCGTGGTGGGAGGTGCCGGCGACCTGGTAGAGCCGGTAGCGGTCGCCGGGTGCGTCGCTGTCCGGCCGCAGCGCGGCGCGGTGGGTCTCGCTCTCGTACTCGCTGAGCACCTCGATGACGGGGACGTCGGCGGGCCTGATGGTGCGCCGCGGGTCGTCGGGCGGCAGGAGTTCGGAGTCGTCGGACAGCGGCGGGTAGCCGGAGGCGCCGGCGGCGCCGGAGGAGATGCCGATGAGGTAGCCGTCCACGGCGGGCCGGCCGTCGGGCAGCCGGTGCCGGTCGTGGAAGCCGTCCTGGAGGAAGACCCGGCAGAAGCTGCCGGTGTTGGACCACCCGGAGAGGTAGACGTGCTCGACCTGTGCGGCCAGGTCGCCCAGGACGCTGTGTGCGGGGGTGCGCAGTGCCGCGAGGACCGTGCCGACGACGTCCCAGCGCACCCCGGCGGCGGGCAGGGACACCTCGCGGTACCGCTCGGGGTCGAAGTGTTCCCGCAGGGTCGCGGCGCTGCGGTGGTCCTGGGTGATGCCGATCCAGGCGGCACCGGTGGCGGTGATCCAGCCGTGCGCCGTGCGCCAGGCGGGCGCGCTGTCGTAGTCCGGGTGGAGCGGTTCGGCCTCGACGACGCCGTTGAAGCGTCCGGGGGCGGGGGTGCGGACCAGGACCCGGGTGGTGAAGGGCTGTTCGCCGGTGCGTTCCAGGACGCCGCCGCGGTGGCGGTAGAGCCCGGCCGTGCCGCTGACCAGGAATTCGCGTTCGGTGTATCCGAGGGGGCCGAGGTCCACGCCGACGCCGGCGCCCTCGCCGGGGAGGTGGCTGGTGCCCAGCGGCGGTGAGCCGGGGTCGCGGGGCAGTTCACGGGGGTGCGGGGTCACGGGGTTCCGTTCTTCCGGTTCGGCGCCGGGGCCGGGGCCGGGCCGAAGGGTTCGGTCCAGGCCGGGAGGTCCTCGGCGCGGTGGCAGGCGACCCGGCCGCCGTGCGGCGCCTCGCGCAGGGCGGGACGTTCGGTGCGGCAGCGGTCGACGGCGAAGGGGCAGCGATGGGTGAACGGGCAGGCGTCCGCGAGGGGCCGGGCCCTGGCCGGCGGCGGTGTCATCGCCTCCCGGCGCTCCCGGCGCTCCCGTTGCCCGCCGACGCTGTGCAGCGGGGCGGACATGACCAGCTGCCGGGTGTACGGATGGCTCGGGGCGCGGCAGACGTCCTCGGCGGTCCCGGACTCCATCACCCGGCCGCGGTAGAGGACGACGAGGTCCTCGGCGATGTGGTGCACGACGGCGAGGTCGTGGGTGATGAACAGCAGCGACAGACCGAGGTCCTGCTGGAGTTCGAGGAGCAGGTTGAGGATCTGCGCCTGGACGGACAGGTCCAGCGCGCTGACCGCCTCGTCGCAGATGACGAGTTCGGGCCGCACGATCAGGGCCCGGGCGACGGAGATGCGCTGCCGCTGGCCTCCGGAGAACTGCGCCGGGTAGCGGTCCGCCGTGTCGGGCGGCAGGCCCACCCGGTCCAGGATGGCGCGGACGGCCTCCTGGCAGTCGGCCCGGGTCAGCGGGGTGCCGGTGCGGGCGGCGCGGGCCCGCAGCGGTTCGGCGAGGGTGTAGCCGATGGTCTTGGTGGGGTCCAGGGAGCTGTAGGGGTCCTGGAAGACGACCTGGATCTCCTGCGGCCGGGCGGCGCGGCGGCCGAGGTCGTGCAGCCGGGCCGGACCGTAGGTGACGGCGCCGGAGCCGACCGGTGCCATGCCGAGGACGGCCTTGGCCACGGTCGACTTGCCCGATCCCGACTCGCCCACCAGGCCCACGCTGCGGCCCGCGGGGACCCGCAGGCTGACCCCGTCCACCGCGCGGCGCCGTCTGCGCCGGCCGAGGGGGTAGTCCACCACGAGGTCGCTGATCAGGAGGCCGGCTCCGTCGCCGTCCCGCGTCCGGGGGTCCTGCTCGCTCATCGTCGGGCCTCCAGGCGCGCGGTGTGGATGCATCGGCTCGTGCGGTGTTCGCCGAGCGGGACCAGCGGGATGTCCTTCTCGGCGCAGTCGGCCTCGGCGAGGGGGCAGCGGGTGCGGAACCGGCATCCCGCGGGCCGGTCGCCGGGCGGGGGCACCGTCCCCTCGACGGCCTTGATCGGGGTGCGGCGCGGGGCGTGTTCGGGGCCGGCGGCCATCAGGGCGGCGGTGTACGGATGGGACGGCCGGGCGAAGACGTCCTCCACGGGGGCGTTCTCGACGACCTGGCCCGCGTACATGACGGCCACGTCGGAGCAGAGGTCGGCGACGACGCCCCAGTCGTGGGTGACGAGCAGGACGGCCATGCCGGTCTCCTGCTGGATGCGGCGCAGCAGGGCGAGGATGTCGGCCTGCACCGTGACGTCCAGGGCGGTGGTCGGCTCGTCGGCGATGAGCAGTTCGGGGGATCCGGCCAGGGCCGCGGCGATCGCGACGCGCTGTGCCATGCCGCCGGAGATCTGGAAGGGATAGCGGGTGACGATCTCCTCCGGATCGGGCAGCTCGACCATCCGGAGCAGTTCGAGGACCCGGTGCCGCGCGGCCCCGCGGGACATCCCGGTGTGGGCGCGCACGAGTTCGCCGAGCTGGGCGCCGATCCGGAACGACGGGTCGAGGGCCACCATGGGTTCCTGCGAGATCAGAGCGATGCCGGTGCCGCGGACCGCCGCAAGGTCCCGGCGGCTCGCCCGGGTCAGCTCCTCGCCCCGGAAGCGGACGGAGCCGCCGGTGACCGAGCCGTTGGCTTCCAGCAGGCCGAGGACGGCGCGCGCGGTGACGGACTTGCCACTGCCGGACTCGCCGACCAGGCCCAGCGTGCGGCCGGCCCGTACGTCGAAGCTCACCTTGGTCAGCACCTCGGCCTCGCCGCGCGGGGTGAGGAAGGAGACGTCGAGGTCCCGCACGGAGAGCAGGGCGGTACCGTCGGGGCCGGGCACGGAGTGCGGCGTGGGGCCGTCGCCGGGTGCCACGGGCGTCCGGCGCCGGGCGCGCAGTCCGCCGGAGGAGGTGTGGCCCTGCGCGGTGACGTCGCGGACGACGTCGCCGAGGATGCCGAAGGCCAGCACGGTCAGGGCGATCAGCCCGCCGGCCGGGACCAGCAGCCAGGGCGCCCTGGACAGGGTGACGGCGGACTCGTTGATCATGCCGCCCCAGGTGGGGCTGGGCGGCGGCGGGCCGAGGCCCAGGAAGGTCAGTCCGGTCTGGATGCTCAGGGCGACGGCGGCGAACAGCGAGGTCTGGACGATGATGACGCCGCGGCAGCGGGGCAGGATGTGCCGGAAGATCATCCGGATGCGGCCGATTCCGAGCAACTCGGCGGCGGACACGTAGAGTTCCTGACGGACCGTCATGGCGGCGCCGCGCACGACGCGGAGCGTGCCCGAGGCGCTCAGCACGCCGAGGGTGATCATCGCGGCGGCGATGGAGCGGTCGAAGATGGTGAGGACGGCCAGCAGGACCACGATCGTCGGCACGGACATCACGAGGTCGCAGACACGCATCACGATCCGGTCGAAGCGGCCGCCGAGGTATCCGGCGGCGACGCCGAGGGGCACGGCGGCCACCAGCTGCGCGAGGACGCCTTCGAGCACGCCCGCCAGGGCGGGGCGGCCGCCGTAGAGCAGTCTGCTGAGAAGGTCCCGGCCGAGGGTGTCGGTGCCGAGCCAGTGGTCCGCGGACGGTGTCTGAAGCACGTGGTGCAGGTTCTGCCGCAGAGGGTCGGCGGGGGCCAGGACCGGTGCCGCCGCGGTGGCCAGGACCAGCAGGAGCAGGAACCCGCCGGCGAGCGTGCCCCGGGGGGTGCGCAGGACCTGGCGGAGGATGCCGCGGTTCCCGCCGTTCCCGCCCGCCGGTGCGGGTGCCGTGGTGGGCGTCGCGGGTGCCGTGGTGGTCATGTGGCACGCACCTTGGGGTTGAGGAGGCCGTAGGCGATGTCGATCAGCAGGTTCACGACGATCACCGCGAGGGTGAGGACCACGCCGACGCCGAGGATGACGGGAACGTCGTGGTCGAGGGTGGCCTGGGTGGCGAGGGTGCCCAGGCCCGGCAGCACGAAGACGTTCTCGACGAAGACGGCGCCGCTGAGCATCCCGATGGAGACCAGGCCGAGCGAGGTGACCACGGGGATGGCGGCGTTGCGCAGGACGTGCCGCAGGAGCAGCGAGGCTGTGCCCACGCCGTTTGCCCGCAGGAAGCGGACGTAGTCGGCCTCGAGCACTTCGGCGACACAGTCGCGGGTCTGTTTCGCCACGGCCGTGACGCCGTGCAGGCTCAGGGCGAGGACCGGGAGCACGATCGAGCGCAGCCAGCCGCCCGGCGATTCGGCGAACGGTGTGTAACCGGTCGCCGGCAGCAGACCGGCGCGGTCGGCGACGGCGGCCACCAGCAGCAGGGCGATCCAGAAGCTGGGCAGGGCGAAGCCGAGCAGGGACACCACGTCGACGAGGCGTCCGGGGAGCCCGCCCCGGGCGGCGCCGGCGAAGCCCAGGGCGATGCCGGCGACGGCGCTGAGCAGCATGCTCGGCACCAGCAGGGAGAGCGTCACGCCGAGCCGGGTGTTCAGGCTCGACGTGACGTCGACGCCGCTGATGATCGAGGTGCCGAGGTCGCCGTGGAGCGCGCCGGTCAGCCAGTCGCCGTAGCGGGTGAACAGTGGTTCGTTCAGGCCGAGTTGGTCGCGGAGTGCGGCCACGCTCTGCGGGTTGGCGTTCTCCCCGAGGAGGGTGCGGGCGGCGTCTCCGGGGACGAACGCCTGGAGGACGAAGACGATGAGGGTGACGATCAGCAGCAGCGGGACCGACGTCACGATCCGGTTCGCGATCAGACGCAGCACGGTATGCCTCCGGCTCCCCGGCGGGGGTGTGCGGCTCTCACCGCAGCCGCCAGGACAGATCGGCGCGGGGTCCGGTCGGGACGGGGTTGGGGTTGATCACCGAGGACGTGATGTTCTTGAGGTCCTTGGTGGCGTAGGAGATGTTCTTCGTCGCGAAGACGGGCACGAACCATGTCAGCTCCTGAAAGCGTGCGGAGGCCTTCCGGTACAGCTCGGCGCGGGCCTCGTCGTCGGTCTCGGCGGCCGCCCGGCCGAGGAGTGCCTTCAGCTCCGGGTCCGAGGAGCCGAAGGGGTTGAAGGCGCCGCTCATGACCTGGGAGGCGACCTCGGCGGTGGTGGTGCCGACGTTGGGGAAGAGGGTGACGGCGTACTTCTTCGACAGCGCGTCGGCGGTGAACTGGCCGATGCCGGTGGTCTGCACCTTGAGGGTCACCTCGATGCCGATGTCCTCCAGGGCGGCGGCGACGGCCTGGGAGTAGGTGGTGTTGGGGTCGATGAGGGACTGGGTCAGCACGGTGAGCCGGAACCCGTGCGGATAACCGGCCTCGGCCAGCAGTTTCTTCGCCTCACGGACGTCGTATCCGTAGCCGAGGGACGGATCGTGGCCGTCGGTGCCCGGCAGCAGCATCTGGCCGCTCGGGGAGGCGTAGGGGCCGGCCAGCCCCTTGGCCATCGTCGGCCGGTCGAAGGCCAGCGCGATCGCCCGGCGCACGCGGACGTCGGCGAGCGGCGGCGCGACCCTGCCCTCGCGGTCGACGAGGTTCAGGGCCCAGTTGTAGAAGGGCGCGGTGCGTACGGTGAGCCCCGCGCGTTTCGCGGCGTCCGCGGTGTTGGCGTTGCCGGAGGAGGCGTACTGCACCTGGCCGGTGCGCGCGGCGGACAGTACGGCGTTGGCGTTGCCGATGACGTGGATGACCACGGAGTCGAAGTGCCGCGCCTTCGGCCGGAAGTAGCGGGGGTTGCGCTTGTACACGTAGGTGTTGCCGGCGACGGAGGCCTTCCCGTCGTACACGTACTGGCCGGTGCCGCTGCTGGAGGTGAGCAGTGACTGGGGGGCGGCGAGCCCGGCGGGGCCGATGATGTTGCCGATGCCGTAGTACTGGGTCATCGTCATCGCCGCGTCGGACTGCGGTTCCGCGTAGGTGACGCGCACGGTCATGGGGCCGGTCGCCCGGATGCTCTTGACCGCTCCGACCTTGCCGACCAGGCCGCCGCCGGCCTTGAGGAAGTAGTTCATCGACGCGGCCGCCGCCTCGGCGTCGAGGGAGGAGCCGTCGGAGAAGGTGACACCGTCGCGCAGGGTCAGTTCGAAGACGGTGTTGGTGTCGTCCAGGTAGCGCCACGAGGTGGCCAGGTCCGGCACCAGCTCGCCCTTTCCGCTGAGGTAGACCAGCGGGTCGTAGGCGAGGGCGGAGAACATGGTGGAGCCGCCGTTGCCGGCCATGGCCGGGTTCATGCTGATCGGCGGTCCGGTGAATTGCAAAGAGAGCTGCTTGCCGGCGACGCTGCCGCTCCCCGTTCCGGCGCAGGCACCCAGCAGGAGTGCCGAGGCCAGGGCGAGGGCGGCGAGACGGGAGCGACCGGCCGGACGGCGGCTCCGCCCGGTTCCACGATGAGGCTGCTTCATCACGCGCTCCGGTGGGTGTGATTCGGCCACGAGTTGCAGTGAACGTATATGTGCCCCTGACGGCCGTCAACATAAGTGCAACAGATATTTACCGCCCCGACATCGGGGCCGGATCGGCGCCGGACGGCCGTGAGGTTGACGCTTTCCCGACAGAACGGGATCATGTGCGAGCCACAGCGTCCACTTCACTGACCGAACGCAGAGGAAAGTGTCACGCGTTCAAGGCTTCGCAGGGTTCTTCGCAGAGTGAGGGGCACAGAGGGTGCAGACCGATTCCGTTTCCTCCGGGGAGTTGGCGGACGTGGCGCTGCCGCGCGCACAGGGCGGTTCCTCGCCCCAGCACCTGCTGGTCACTCTCCTCGGCGACTACTGGATACGACAGGAGCGGGACCTGCCCTCGGCCGGACTGATCGAGCTCCTGGCCGAGTTCGAGGTGACCGCCTCCAGCGCCCGCGCGGCACTCAACCGGCTGCTGCGCCGCGGACTGGTCGACGTCCGCAGGGCCGGCCGCCAGACGTTCTACCGGCTCAGCCCCCAGGTCGTGGAGCGGGTCGTCGAGGGCGGCCGCCGCATCGCCTCGTTCGGCCTCGACGCCGACTGGAGCGGGCAGTGGACGATCGTCGCCTTCTCCATCCCGGAGAACCGCCGGGAGAGCAGACACCTGCTCCGCTCCCGGCTCGGCTGGTTCGGCTTCGCCCCGCTCTACGACGCGCTCTGGGTGTCCGCCACGTCGACGGCCGCCGACGCCAGGACGGTCCTCACGGCCCTGGAGATCTCCTCGGCGACCGTGTTCACCGCGACCGCCGAGACGACGGTCGACCGCTCGCCGCTGTCGGCCTGGGACCTGGACGAACTCGCGGCGGTCTACACCTCGTTCATCGACGAGACCCGCCCGTTGCGGGACGCCGTCCTCGCCGGACGCGTCACACCGCGGCAGGCGCTCATCGCGCGGACCCGGCTGATGGACACCTACCGCCGTTTCCCCGGAAAGGATCCCGGACTGCCCAGCGCCCACATGCCGCCCGGATGGCCGCGCGAGCGGGCCCGCGCCCTGTTCACCGAGGTCTACGACGCGCTGGGGCCCCTCGCCGAGTCACGGGTCAGGCAGATCATGGGCGCGCACGACTCCGAGGCGGCGCGGCGGGCGGGGTTCCAGTCCGTGGCCCAGTTGCGCGGCGGGCCGGTGACGGGGGATGCGGCACCGGGGTGAGGCCGGGCGGTGCGCCCTGTACGCGGGTGTCCGGCCGCTCCGCACGGGGACCCTCCGGCCGCTCCGCCGTCTCCTCCTCCCCCTCCCCCTGCCAGGCGTCGGTGGTGCGGTGCGTGGTGAGCTCGGCGAGGGCTTCGTCGTGGGCGGCGACGATCTGGCGGAACCGCAGTTCGGCAAGGGGGCCCAGACCGTCGTAGAGGTCCTGGAAGACCTCTGTGGCCCGCGCGCGCGGCCAGTCGTCCGGCAGGAGGTCCTCGGGCAGGTCGGAGTCGAGGCCGGGGAAGGTGCGCCAGGCGTCGAAGACCCGGAGCCGCTCGGCGAGCGCGTCGCCCAGGGTGAGGTCGCCGCGGGCCAGACGCGCCGCGGCCTCCCGGTGTTCCGTCACGAAGGCGCGGTAGGCCTCCGCCACCGCGTCCAGGTCCCAGGCCGTCAGCGGCGAGATCCCGCCGGCCTCCGCGGCCCGCAGTACCGTCAGATTGCCGACCCCCGCCGCCCGGAAGATGGGTTCCAGCGCCTCGGGGTCGGCGTGCGGGGAGACCCAGAGGCCGTCGAAGAGCGGGGCGAAACCGAGCCAGCGCAGATAGCTGCGCACCCGGTGCCGCACATGCCGCTGCTGCTCGGGGATGCTGAAGCCGGCCACCGTCCACAGGCCGTCCCAGAGGTCCCGTCCGGTACCGAAGCGGACGATGCTGAGGATCTTCTGCCTGCTGTCCTCGCGGCCGGTCTCGCTGAACCGCAGATAGGACTGGCGTCCGGAACGTTCCGCTTCCAGCACGCCGCGTTTGACCAGCCGGTTGGCCGTCGCCCTGGCACTGGTCTCGCTGACGCCGAACTCGGCCAGCAGGGAGATGACCACGCTCATCGGCAGGGCCGCCGGGGCGTCCAGCCAGTACTCGCCGAGCAGCGTGGTCAGCAGCCGCTGCGGTGAGGCGCCGGTCTGCTGACGCGGAAGGACGCTGCCCTCCTCGGCCCGCCGGAGGACGAGGGCTTCGATGGAACGCTTCTCGGACGGCATCGCCTCAGCCTAGGGCCTGGGCGTCACCGCCCGCCCCCACCGGGTCCGCCTCACGTCGCCGGGCCGGCGGCCTCCCCCTTCGAAGCCTTCGACGTCTCCGACGCCTGCGCCACCTCCGATGCCTGCGCCGCCTGCGCCGCCTCCGACGCCTCCGACGCCTGCGCCGCCTCCGACGCCTCCGACGCCTGCGCCGCTTCCGATGCCTGCGCCGCCTCCGTCGCGGCGGCGACGAAGGAGGCGACCAGGGGGCGGCGGTCGTCCTGCGACCAGGCGACGACCAGTGCGCTGCGGGGTGCGTCGGCCACCGGCCGGTAGACGAGGCCGGGTTGGGCGGGCAGGGCCAGCGAGCGGGGCAGGACCGCGACCGTGCGGCCCAGTCTGATCATGTCGAAGAGGACCGCCCCGTCCTCGACCTCGGGCCCCGGCCGGCCCTCGGGCGCCCCGGTCCAGCGCACGCCCTTCCAGCGGGGCAGCGCCTCCTGGGCGAGGTCGGCGAGAGTGACCTCGGGGCGGGCGGCGAGGCGGTGGCCGGGCGGCAGGATGGCGACGCGCCCCTCGACCGTCAGCGTCTCGTGGTCGAGCCCGCTCGTGTCGTCGAACGGCACGTACAGCAGGGCGACATCCGCGCGGCCGTCGCGCACGTGGTCGGCGCGGTCGGTGGCGCCGCCGAAGAGGATGTCCACCTGGCGGGCGTCGGGCCGGCGGGCGTAGGCGGCCAGGATGCCGGACAGGAGGTTGGCGTCGCCGCCGGCCTTGATCACCAGACGCAGCCCGCCCTGCCGGTCGCCGGCCCGGCGGGCCTTCTCGGCGGCGGCCGCGACGGCGTTGAGCGCGTGCCGGCCGTGGGTCAGCAGTGCCTCGCCCGCGGGGGTGAGGGCGACGTGTCGGCTGGAGCGGTGCAGCAGGGTCGTCCCGAGCCGGGACTCCAGCCGCCGGACCGCCTTGGAGAGGGCCGGCTGCGCGAGGGCCAGCCGGGTCGCGGCGCGGCCGAAGTGCAGCTCCTCGGCGACGGCGACGAAGTACTCCAGCTCGCGGGTCTCCAGCTCGGCCATGCGGGCAAGCCTATCGCCCGATCCATTCCCGCAAGGCATCGAACGCGAACGGACGGATCTTGGACGGGCAGGAAAAACGCCAGTTCACTGGCGTCATGATTCACCACACGATGATCGTCGCGTTCGACAGTCCGATTCCCCCGAGTGAGCTGGAGCAGTACCTGAAGGAGTTCGAGGAGCTGGTGACGGGCTCCGGCCTGGTCGATTCCTGCGCGGTCCGGCCGCATCTGCGCGTCCCGGGCGACGACCATGCCCCGGTGGCCGTCGCCGACGCCATCGTGCGGCTGGGCGTGGCCGACCTCGACGCCCTCGACGCCAGCTTCGCGATGCCCGGCGTCGGCGAGTTCATCGAGCGCTGGCAGGCCCGCCACCCGTACAAGGCGATCTGGGCCAACCACGAGCCGCTGGCCTGAGCGGACGGGAAGGGGGCGGCCGGCACTGCCTGCCGCCCCCCGACTCGCGCCGGGGGCGGCTCTCAGACGGGCCGGCCCCCTTCCCGTTCCCACTGCTCGTCGCTCCACTCGACGTATTCGAGCTGGACGCCGCCGGGCAGCCTGGCGGTCAGGTTCCGTCCGGTGGGCACGTCCTGCGGGCCGCGTACGATCCGGGCCCCCGCCTCGTCGAGACGTGACCGGCACGCGTCGAGGTCGTCCACGATCAGGGTGGCCGCCGTCGCCCGGTACGGCTCCAGCGTCTCCTCGTCCCCCGCCACCACCAGGATCTCGCCGACGGTGGCAAGCTCCAGGCCGTTGGGCAGTGCGAAGCGGCTGGTGACCGGCTGACCGGTGGTGGCGCCGAGGGGCTCCAGCGCCGCATCCAGATCGGCGGCGTAGACGCGTGCGTAGGTGCGGAGAATGCGCATGATGATCAGCATGCCAGAGGCCCCGACGGCCCCTCCGCCGACCCCGAGGGCGGGGCCGGCGGCCTGGACGGCCGGCTGCGGGCACACGCCCGGGAGATGACCGACGCACGGCCGGCCCCGCGCAGGCAGTCTCCGGCGCGACGGCAGCCGGCACCTGCCCCGGGGGAGGACGCCCACGCCCGCCCTCCCCGGGGCACCCGGCCCGGGATCAGCCGAAGGGGGTGGCGAGCAGCGGGATGCTCCGCAGCTCGTCCGTGGTGCGGACCAGTCCCGCCAGGGCGCAGATGGCACGCATGGCGGTGTCGTAGTCGGGCTGCCCGGGTTCGAGAGAGTCGTCCTCGACGGTGCCGGCGGCCTGGAACGCCGCGCGCAGCTCGTCCGGCATGCCGGGGAGGTCCCGTTCCGGATTCAGGTCTTCGACGTCGATCCAGGCGACCTCCTCGCCGTCGACGGCGTAGACGAGGTGGGCGTCGGCATTGATGCTGTAGACGCTCGTGGCGGCCGTCCTGCCGTGGGCGGACAGAACCCTGGTCTCGTCGTCCCCGACGGTGTGCCCGCTGTCGTCGTAGACGAACGTCCACTCTCCGAAGCGTCCGGCCAGCAGCGCGGCGGACGAGCCGGGTGCCACGCCGAGCGCGGCGCCCGGCAGGGAGGTCCACTCGTCGGGCCTGGCCGCGGGCAGCTCACAGGGCTGGAACAGCTGCGGCCTGGCGCCCAGGGTCTCCAGGGCCTCCGCCGGTTCCAGACCCCGCACGACATGCAGGGCGTGGTGCGGATGCGCCGCGGCCAGGTCGCTCAGCCAGACCGGCCCTCCGTCTTCGTTCAGGGTGTGCGGGGGGAATCCAGGTGTCGGCATGTGCGGCCCTCTCCGTGTCCGTCGGTCACCTGCCACGGCGATCCTAGCCACCGGCCGGGGTCCGTCGGCGGCCAGGTCGACATCAACCGGTCGTGTGCGCGGGCGAGTTGTGCGGGGAGAGTTTCCCATGGGCGTCCGTTCCCGGGGTCGGCGCGGCCCGTGGTGACACGTTTCACACCGGGTACGGGCCGCCGTCGGAATAGGCGGGCCGCTGCCATGGCTGCTTCCCTGGGGGCTCGCCCCCGTTCAGGGGGCCGCCGAGCGACGGAGCTCGGCGCGAGCCGGACGATTCCCGTTCCCCGCCCGCGCCGCTGGTCCCGCGACCGTCGCTCACGAAAGGCTGTTCCTCCCCATGCCACTGGCTCTGCTGGCCCTGGCCGTCGTCGCTTTCGGCATCGGCACGACCGAGTTCGCCACGATGGGGCTGCTGCCCGAGATCGCCGACGGGGTCGGGGTGTCGGTACCGCACGCGGGGAACCTCGTCTCGGCCTACGCGCTCGGCGTCGTCGTCGGCGCACCCGTACTGACCGGCATCGGCGCGCGCCTCCCGCACAAGAGGCTGCTGCTGATGCTGTCGGGGTTGTTCGTCGTCGGCAACCTGGCCTCCGCCTTCGCGCCCAGCTTCGGCCTGCTGTTCGCCGCGCGGTTCCTGGCGGGACTGCCGCACGGTGCGCTCTTCGGGGTGGGCGCCGTCGTGGCCTCGCGGCTGGTCGCGCCCGACCGGGCCGGGCGCGCGGTGTCGCGGATGTTCCTCGGGCTGACCGTGGCCAACATCGTCGGCGTCCCGGCCGGCACCGCGCTCGGGCAGCACCTGGGCTGGCGGTCGGCGTACATCGCGGTCGCCGTCCTCGGTCTGCTCGCCCTCGTCATGCTGGCCGCCTTCGTCCCCCATCAGCCGCGCGGCCGGCACGCGGGGATCGGTCACGAACTGCGGGCGATGGGCAACCGGCACGTCGCGATCGGTCTGGTGACGGCCGTCGTCGGCTTCGGCGGGTTCTTCGCCGTCTACAGCTACGTGGTGCCGATCCTGACGCATGTGACGGGCATCTCCGACTCCTCCACCACGCTCGTCCTCTCGCTCTACGGCGTCGGCATGACCGCCGGCACGCTGGTCGCGGGCCCGCTGACCGACCGTGCGCTGCGGCCGACGCTGTACGCGGGGCTCGCGCTGCTCGCCGCGGCGCTGGTCGCCTTCTACTTCGCGGCCGACGGCACCGTGCCGGCCCTGGTGACGCTCGTCTTCATCGGTGCGCTGGGGTCGTTCGTCACCACGCCCGTCCAGATGCTGCTGATGGCCAAGGCCAGGAACGCGCCGACGATGGCGGCGGCCTCCAACCACTCCGCCTTCAACCTGGCCAACGCGGGCGGTGCCTGGCTCGGCGGGCTGGCCATCTCGGCGGGCTGGGGCTGGGCCTCCCCCGCCCTGGTCGGCGCGGCGCTCGCGGCGGCGGGGCTCGCCCTCGCGGTGGCCGGCGGTCTGATGGACCGGGGCCGCCCGTCCGAGGTGATCGCCTCGGCCGGCGCCATGACGGATCCGGCCACGCCGGCTCCGGTTCTGGCTCCGGCTCCGGCGGCTTCGGACGAGCCCTCCCGGCGCGGGTAGCGGCGGGGCGGGGCAGCGGGGCCGTGGTCGCGGCCCCGTTGTCAGTGCCCGCCGGCAGTATCGGCGGCATGACACCGCTGCTTCTCACCGACATCGAACGCGCCGTCCGCCGCGGTTGGAGCGCCGAGACGGCCACCCCCGAGTACCGGGAGCGCTGGACGACGGACAACCCGGCCCGGGACCAGTGCGGGGTGACCGCCATGGTGCTCAACGACCTGCTGGGCGGCGAGCTGCTCCGCGGGGAGGTGCACGTCGACGGCCGGCGCGTGGACTACCACTGGTGGAACCGGCTGGGCATGGGCATCGAGATCGACCTCACCCGGGAGCAGTTCGCCCCGGAGGAGATCGTCGTCGGGGGCACGGTGATACCCCGCCCGCCGACGACCGAGTGGCGCAGACTGCGCGCGGAGTACGAACTCCTGCGCGACCGCGTCCTGGAACAGCTCGGTCGCCTGCGGGTGGAGTGAAGGCGGTCCAGGAGCGGTGCGGTGCGGTGCGGTCATCGACAGCGGCGATGACAACCGTCCTGAGACAGCCGCGCCCCGGTTTCCGTCAGCGTGCGCAGACGAAGCTCGTGGCGCTGTCCGGGTCGCCCGCGCGGTGCCTGGGCCACGTGGGGTACTCGCACAGGGGCCGGGTCCGGTCGTGGGCCGCGTCGGTCACGACCGGGTTCCTGGGCGAGTCCCCCTTCTCCACCCAGTGTTCGAGCGCGGTCAGCGAGTCCCAGCTCGCGGCGAACGCCGGTGTGCCGAAGTTGGCGTGGTTGGCGCCGGGGACGACGTAGTACCGCAGGAAGTCGTGGGTCGTCCGGGCGCCCACGGTGTCGCGGACCCGCTCGTAGTAGTCGTTCGTCGAACGGGGCGAGACCAGTTCGTCCGCGGCGCCGTGGAGCAGGAGGAGCTTGCCGCCGGCGCGGGCGAAGGGGCGCAGATCGGCGTTGTTGCGGTCCTCGACGGTGGACAGGCGGCTGATGCGGTCGAGCCACTTGCCGGGGTGACGGGGGTCCAGGTCGAGGGAGTCGTAGTGCGGGTCGCGGGTGAGGAAGTACTTGACCCACTGGTCCCAGTACTGCATCCCGTAGCCGCTCGTGACGGGCATGGGGTTCGCCGGGGCCGTGGTGCCGAAGCCGAGGAACGGCGTGCGCATGTCCGCGCCGGAGAGGAACGGGAAGCCGGGGTACTGGGTCTCGCCGCTGGCGACCCGGTAGCCCCACCGGAACGGGGAGGACATGGCGTCGACGGCCTCGATCTGGGGGTCCGAAAGACAGGTCGGTCCGGTGTCGGCGCCGTGCGGGCAGCGCAGCGATGCCGCGTCGAAGTGGCAGCCGCGCGGGTCGGAGACGACACCGTCCTCGGCGCCGTCCCGGCCGTCGCACGCCTTGATGACGCTGTCGTGGAGGAGGGTCTGCTTCTCGACCCCGGGGAAGGCGCCGGGACGGGAGAGGACCTGTGCCAGGTGGCCCAGGTCCAGGATCTCGGCGAGGTTGTTCCAGGCGGGGTATCCGGAGATCACGCCGTCGAACGCCTTCGGCCACCGCTGGGCGACGGTGAGTGCCTCGCGGCCGCCGGTCGAGCCGCCCGCGAAGTAGACCTCGGCCGGGTGCGCCCGGTAGGCCCGGCGGACGAGGAACAGGCTCGCGTCACGCGTCTTCTTGAGCGCGTCACCGGCGGCGAAGTTCTCCAGCGCCTCGTCGTTGGCGCCGAACGAGCCGTCCAGGGACGGCGGGGCGGCCGGGCTCTGCTGATGGCCGGAGTCACTGGCGAAGGTCGCGTACCCTCGGGCCAGCGGTGTCGGCTGGTCGGTGGGGCCGAACGGCACGTTCCCCGTCAGGTCGGGAACGGTGCCGTCGTAGCCGCCGCCTCCGAACATCAGGGCCTTGCCGTTCCAGTCGTAGGGCAGGGCGACGCGCATCCTGATGTCGGGCGCGGAGGGGTCGACGGGGAAGAGGTCGGCCTCGACCTGGCAGTAGCGCACCGTCCTCCCGCTGACGACGCCGGTCACGACCGAGGCCGACCCGACGCGGCCCCCGGTGGTCGGCAGGCTCATGACCGACGCCGGGATCCCGGTCCCGTCCAGTGCGGCGCACCGCGGCGCCGTCGCCACCGCGCCGGCCGCGGTCGTGGGGGTCGCGGCCTCGGCCCCGAGAGTTTGGGTCGCCCCCGCCAACAGGACCATGCTCGCCACCACGGCGAACCGGCGGGTCCTCGCGCCTCTTGCCGATCTACTGCTCACGCCGACCTCTCCTCTGCGTCGCACGGGCACGGATCACGGGCAAAGTGATGCCGCGACATTAGGGCGCCGCCACCCGGGGGTTGAGGTGTGTACCGCACACTCCTCGCACCCACGCGGTGGGGCGTTGTTCCACCTGCCCCCGGGCCGCACTCCGTACGGGCGGGGCGGCCGGCCCGCCCGTACGGCCAACGGGAGGGCGGGCCCCGCGTAATGTTCCCGTGCGGCGGGCCCGGGAGCCCCCCTGCTTTCGAAGGGCGCGGGGTGAACCGCCCGTGCCGTCTCCTGCCCGCACGCTGGACACGTCCTCCCCGTCGTGGTGTCATACCCGAGGCCATTACCACGTTGTAAAACCCTCGCCCCGCACTCGCTCCGCGGGATTTCGACAACGTTGTCAGCCCGCTCCCTTCCCGTGAGAAGGCAGGTCACCGCATGTCCGTCAGCAGACGTACGCTCCTCGGTGCCGGCGCCGTGACGCTCGGCGCGGCAACACTCGGCGGGCCGCTCGCGGCTCCGGCGGTCGCGGCGGTCCCCGCCGCCCCGGCGGGCCGGCCGCGGGCGGCGGCGCGGACGCCCGACGCCTTCCGGCGGCTTCCGCCCGGCAGTGTCACCGCCCGCGGCTGGCTCGCCGGGCAGCTCCGGCTCCAACTGGCCGGTCTGTGCGGCCGGTTCGAGGAGGCCTCACACTTCCTCGACTTCGCCTCCACCGGCTGGGTCCACCCGGAGCACGACGCGTGGGAGGAGGTGCCGTACTGGCTGCGCGGCTACATCCCGCTGGCGATCGCCACGAACGACCGGCGGGCGCTGGCCCGTTCCCGCGAGTGGGTGGAGGCGATCCTCGCCACCCAGCAGAGCGACGGCTTCTTCGGCCCCCGCGCGCTGCGCACCTCGCTGGGCGGCGGCCCCGACTTCTGGCCCTTCCTCCCGCTGCTGCAAGCCCTGCGCACACACGAGGAGTACAGCGGCGACTCCCGTATCGTCCCGTTCCTGACCCGGTTCCTGCGGTTCATGAACGCGCAGGGGCCCGGTGGGTTCAACACCAGCTGGGTCTCCTACCGCTGGGGCGACGGGCTCGACATAGCCGTCTGGCTGTACGACCGCACCGGCGAGCCCTTCCTGCTCGACCTGGCGGCGAAGATGCACACCCAGGGCGTCGACTGGACTGGCGCCACGCCGACCCGGCACAACGTCAACATCGCCCAGGGCTTCCGCGAACCCGCCCAGTACGGGCGGCTCACGGGCTCCGCGGACCTCACCCGCGCCACCTACCGGGCCTACGACACCGTCATGGCCGCGTACGGGCGGTTCCCCGGCGGCGGGCTGGCCGGCGACGAGAACTACCGCCCCGGCTTCGGCGACCCCCGGCAGGGCTTCGAGACCTGCGGCATCGTGGAGTTCATGGCCAGCCACGAGCTGCTCACCCGGCTCACCGGCGACCCGGTGTGGGCGGACCGCTGCGAGGACCTCGCCTTCAACATGCTCCCGGCCTCCCTCGATCCGCAGGGCACCTCCACCCACTACATCACCGGCGCCAACAGCGTCGACCTCGACAACCGGCCCAAGACGCAGGGGCAGTTCCAGAACGGGTTCGCCATGCAGGCCTTCCAGGCCGGCGTGGACCAGTACCGCTGCTGCCCGCACAACTACGGCATGGGCTGGCCCTACTTCACCGAGGAGCTGTGGCTCGCCACCCCCGACAAGGGGCTGGCCGCGGCGATGTACGCGCCGAACACGGTCCGCACCCAGGTCGCGGACGGCACGACGGTGACGGTCACGGAGGAGACCGGCTATCCCTTCGCGGACACCGTCACCCTCACCCTCGCCACGCCCCGGCCGGTGCGCTTCCCGCTGCGGCTGCGGGTGCCCGGCTGGTGCCGGGGGCCCGAGCTGAGCGTCAACGGCAAGCGCGTCGCGGCCCCGGACGGGCCGGCCTGGGCCACGGTCACCCGCACCTGGCACGACGGCGACGTGGTCCGGCTGCGGCTGCCGCAGCAGGCCCGGCTGCGGGAGTGGCCCGACCAGCACGGCGCCGTCAGCGTCGAGCGCGGTCCGCTGACGTACTCGCTGGAGATCGGCGAGCGCTACGACCGCTACGGCGGCACGGACGCCTTCCCCTCCTACGAGGTGCACGCCACCACCGCCTGGAACTACGGCCTCGTCCCGGACACCCCGCTCACCCTCACGCGGTCCGGCGGCCCCGTCCCCGCCCAGCCCTTCACCCACGACGCCGTTCCGCTGAAGCTCACCGCGCGGGCGCGGCGGATCGAGGAGTGGGTCGCCGACGACGAGCACGTCGTCGCCCCGCTCCAGGACGGCACCGCGCGCAGCACCGCGCCGGAGGAGACCGTCACCCTGGTGCCGATGGGCGCCGCACGGCTGCGGGTGACGTCCTTCCCGACGGCCGCGCCCGACGGGCGGGCGTGGACGCCGGAGCCGCCGTTCCGCCGGATCGAGAACAGGAACAGCGGCAAGGTCCTCGCCGTGGACGGCATGTCCACCGAGAACAGCGCGCGTGTCGTGCAGTTCGACAACACCGGCACCGGTGACCACGCCTGGCAGCTGGTGGACCGGGGCGAGGGCTGGTACCTGATCCGCAACGGGCAGAGCGGCAAGGTGCTGGGGGTCGACGGGATGTCCACGGCCAACAGCGCGATCGTCGTCCAGTACGAGGACAACGGGACCGCCGACCACCTGTGGACGCTGGTCGACAACGGCGACGGCTGGTACCGCGTGCGCAACCGGAACAGCGGCAAGGTGCTCGGCGTGGACACCATGTCCACCGCCAACAGCGCGCAGGTGGTCCAGTACGACGACAACGGCACGGCCGACCATCTCTGGCGGTTCCTGTGAGGCACCGCGGCGGGCGGTGATCCGGGCCCGCCCCCGCCGCGGGCGGCTGTCGGTGATCTGTCGGCGAGTGCGGTGCGGTCTGTCGGTGAGCTGTCGGTGGGCCCGGTGAACCTGGACGGGCTGGTGCTCGCGCCGAGCACACCGTCTCTCGCCGACAGGAGTCCGTCATCGTGTCTTCCGCATCCCCGAGCCGTCCGTGGGACGTGCACCGGCTGCCGTCCGCCGAGGGCAGGACGTTCCTGGTCACCGGGGGCAACGCCGGGATCGGCTACTTCGTCGCGGAGCAGCTCGCCGGCACCGGCGCCGTCGTCGTCCTGGGCTGCCGGGACGCCACGAAGGCCGGGGCCGCCATGGCGTCGATCCGCGCGCACGTGCCCGGCGCGCGGGTGCGGCACCTGCCCCTCGACCTCGCCGACCTGTCGTCCCTGCGGGGTGCCGCGGCCGGGCTCGGCGTCGGCCGTCTCGACGCCGTGGTGCACAACGCCGGGGTCGCGCTCGACCATCCGCCGCGCCGGGAGACGGCGGACGGTCACGAGCTGATGTTCGGCACCAACCACCTCGGCCATTTCGCGCTCACCCAGTGGCTGGCACCCTTGCTGTGCGCGGCGCCGGCGGGCCGGGTGGTGACGGTGGGGAGCTTCGCGGCCAACTCCGAGCGGCTGGACCTGGACGATCTCCAGTCGCTCCGGGACTACCGGCCGGGGCGCAGCTACGGGCGGTCGAAGCTGGCGCAGATGGCCTTCGGCTTCGCGCTCGACCGCCGGCTGCGTGCCGTCGGCAGCACGGTGCGCAGTGTGGTGGCCCACCCCGGCGGTGCGCTGGACTCGCTCACCCCCTCCCGTCCCGGGGTGCGGGTGACGACGGCCGGCGAGCGGCTGCGCGGGCTGCCCGCGGGGCTCCTGGTGCAGGGCAAGGAGGCCGGGGCATGGCCGGTCGTCCGTGCCGTCCTCGATCCGGAGGTGCGGGGCGGGCAGCTGTGGGGGCCGAGGGTGTTCGGCATGCGCGGCGCGCCCCGCAGCGAGTCCGCCCGCGCCCATATGACCGACCCGGACCTCGCCGCCCGGCTGTGGGCCACGAGCGTGGAACTGACCGGCGCGGACCCGGACCTGGGCTTCCGGTAGGGCGCAGGGGCGCGGTCACACCCATACCGTCGCCGTCCACACCGTGACGGCCGCGGCGAGCAGGAGCGTCAGGTTGAGGGCGATCTGCCGGTCCCCGCGGCGCAGATGGACCCTGGTCGCCCCGATCTGGAGCAGCACGAACCCGACGGCGGCGGCCAGGGCCGACCAGGGGGCGATGCCGGTCAGCGGCGGGAGGACGAGCCCGAGCGCGCCGAGCACCTCGACGACTCCGATGGCCCGCACCGCCGGCATCGGGGTGGTGTCCACCCACTCCATCATCGGCAGCAGCCGCGCACGGCTGCGGATCACCTTCACTCCGCCGCCGTAGAGGTAGAACAGGGCGAGCAGACCGGCGATGATCCAATAAGCGGTTTTCATGGTTCCGTCCATGGGGATGAGGGGTGTGCTCCGATCCCACCGCCTGGACGGGACGGCTGTCCAAGTCCCGTTCCGCAGCGCCGATACCGTGCGGGTATCGACGCAGTACAGGGTCCTTCTTGCTGGAAATCCTCCCGAGGGCGTTGACCACCGCGCCATAACTTAGAGTAGCCTTACCTAAGTTCACCGGTGTCGGAGGTTGCGAGTGGGAGCGGGGAAGCTGACGGGGCGGGACGTCCTGGCACGGTCGGTGGGCGGGCAGGCGCGGCGCGTCGGGCTCGGCGCGGCGCTCGGGTGTGTGCACCAACTCGGCGAGGCCCTGGTGCCGTTGCTCATCGGCGTCGTCATCGACCAGGCCGTCGCCGGCCGGGACGGCGGACGGCTGGTGCGGTGGCTCGTGATCCTGGCCGTCATGTACGTGTGCCTGTCGTGGAGTTTCCGGCTGGGCGCCCGGGCCGGGGAGCGCGCCGCCGAGGAGGCCGCGCACACACTCCGGCTCGCGCTCGTACGGCGGGTGCTCGACGCGCGCGGCGGCGCCGAGGACGGGCGGCTCCCCGGTGAGCTGGTCAACGTCGCCACCGAGGACGCCAAGCGGGTCGGCGCGGTCAACATGGCGCTGCTGAGCGGGGTCTGGGCCGTCGCGGGCGTCACCGTGAGCGCGGTGGCGCTGCTGCTGACGTCCGTGCCCCTCGGCCTGATCGTGCTGCTCGGCACTCCCCTGCTGCTGTGGCTCGGCCATCTGCTGAGCAAGCCGCTGGAGCGCCGTAGCGAGGCCGAGCAGGACCGGGCCGCGCACGCCTCGGGCGTCGCCGCCGACCTGGTGGCCGGACTGCGGGTGCTGAAGGGACTGCGTGCGCAGCGGGCGGCGATCGAGCGGTACCGCCGCACCAGCCAGGTCTCCCTGGCGGCCACCCTGCGCGCGGCCCGGGCCGAGTCCTGGCAGACCGGGCTCGTCCTGACCCTCACCGGAGCGTTCCTCGCGCTGATCGCGCTGGTGGGCGGGCGGCTGGCGCTCGACGGGTCCCTCACGCTCGGGCAGTTGGTGTCCGCGGTCGGCCTCGCCCTGTTCCTGCTCGGGCCGTTGGAGACCTTCGCCTGGGTCAACACCGAACTGGCGCAGGGGCGGGCCTCGGCCGCCCGGATCGCGCGGGTACTGGACGCCGGGCCCGCCGTGGTGGGCGGGAGCGGCCCGGTGCCGGCGCCGCTGCGCGGGGAGTTGCGGCTGCGTGGCGTGCGGCTCGGCGGTCCGGACGGCGTCGATCTCGACGTACCGGCGGGGCGGCTGACCGGCATCGCGGTGACGGACCCCGCCTCGGCGGAGGCACTCCTGCGCTGCCTGGGCCGGGAGACGGACCCCGAAACGGGCTCCGTGGAGCTCGACGGCACCCCGCTGACCGCCCTGGACCCGGCGGCGCTGCGGGGCGCGGTGCTCGTCGCGGCCCACGACGCCGCCCTGTTCGACGGCTCGCTCGCCGACAACGTGACCCTGGGGGCACAGCCCCCCGTCACGGACGCCGACCCCGCCCTGGCCGCGTCCCGCGCCGACGAGGTCGCCGGTTCCCTGCCGTACGGTCTGGCCACCGCGGTGGGCGAGGGCGGCCGGTCCCTGTCCGGCGGGCAGCGGCAGCGTGTGCTGCTGGCGCGGGCCCTGCGCGCGGAGCCGCCCGTGCTGGTCGTGCACGATCCGACGACCGCCGTCGACGCGGTCACCGAGGCCCGCATCGCCGAAGGGCTGCGCGCGTACCGGCGGGGGCGCACCACGGTCGTGGTGACCAACAGCCCGGCCCTGCTCGCCGTCGCCGACCGGGTCGTCCTGCTCGACGGCGGCCGGATCGGCGCCGAGGGCCGGCACGCGGACCTCGTACGGACCCACCCGGCCTACCGGACGGCGGTGCTCGCATGACCACACCGGCCCCCTCCCCCTCCTCCGCCGAACTGCTCCCCACCGCGACCCCCGCACGTACCCGGGCCGCCGTACGCGAACTGCTGCGCCCGCACCGGGGATCGGCGGCGGCCGGGCTCGGGCTGATGGTGGCCGCCACGGCCGTCGGGCTGCTCACCCAGCCGTTGCTGGGCCGCGTCGTCGACGTGGTCACCGAGCACCGCTCCCCCGACGCGCTCACCACCCCCGTGGTCGCCCTCGCCGCCGTCGCGGCCGTGCAGGGAGTCACCACGGCGCTGGGCATGTCCCTGGTGTCCCGGCTCGGCGAGACCGTCCTTGCCCGGCTGCGCGAACTGTTCGTGGAACGGGCGCTGTCCCTGCCCCTGGATCGGCTGGAGCGGGCCGGCTCCGGCGATCTCAACGCCCGGGTCACCCGGGACGTCTCCCGGGTCGCCGAGGCGGTGCGCACGGCGCTGCCCGAACTCGTCCGCTCCGGGCTGTCGATCGTCCTGACCCTGGTCGCACTGGCCGTGCTGGACTGGCGGTTCCTGCCGGCCGCGCTGCTCGCCGTGCCCGTGCAGGCGCACACCGCGCGCTGGTACGTGCGCAACGCCGTGCCGCTGTACGCGAAGGAGCGGATCGCCACCGGCGCCCAGCAGCAGCAGCTCCTGGACAGCATCGGCGGGGCCCGGACCGTACGGGCCCACCGCCTCCAGGACGCCCACCTCGGCCGGGTCACCGCACGCTCGCGCGCCGCCGTGGAGCTGACCATGCGCGGAGTGCGGCTGGTGCTGCGCTTCTACGGCCGGCTGCACATCGCGGAGTACGTGGGGCTCGCCGCCGTCCTGGTCACCGGGTTCTGGCTGGTGCGCTCCGGATCCGCCTCGGTGGGCACGGCCACGGCCGCCGCGCTGTACTTCCACAGTCTCTTCGGCCCGGTCAACACCGCGCTGGTCCTCCTCGACGACGCCCAGTCGGCGACGGCGGGACTGGCCCGGCTGGTGGGCGTGGTCGACGAACCGCCGGCGCCGGTCACGCGCTCGGACGACCAGGACGCGGGCGAGCCCTCCGTCGCGCTGTCCGGTGTCGTGCACGCCTACGTGCCCGGCCGGCCCGTGCTGCACGGGGTCGATCTGGAGGTGCGGCCCAAGGAGCGGGTCGCGCTGGTCGGCACCACGGGCTCGGGCAAGACCACCCTGGCCAAGCTGGTGGCGGGGCTGCACCGGCCGCAGGAGGGGAAGGTCGAGGTCGCGGGCGTCGCACCGGACGAGTCCGGGCGCACGGTGGGGCTCGTCACCCAGGAGGTGCACGTGTTCGCCGGGCCGCTCGCCGACGATCTGCGGCTGGCCCGCCCGGAGGCGAGCGAGGAGGAGCTGCGGGAGGCGCTGGCCGCGGTGGGTGCCCTGGGCTGGGTGGAGTCCCTGCCGGAGGGCATCGCCACGGTCGTCGGCGACGGCGGCCACCGGCTCACCGCCGACCGCGCCCAGCAACTCGCGCTGGCCCGGCTGCTGCTGGCCGACCCGCCGGTCGTGGTCCTCGACGAGGCCACCGCGGAGGCGGGCAGCTCCGGCGCACGGCTGCTCGACGAGGCCGCGGAGCGGACCCTGCGCGGACGCACCGCCCTGGTCGTGGCGCACCGGCTCAGCCAGGCCGCCACCGCCGACCGGGTCGTCGTCCTGAGCGAGGGCCGGGTCGTGCAGAACGGCACCCACGACCGGCTCCGCGCCACCGAGGGGCCGTACGCGGACCTCTGGGCCGCCTGGTCCGGCAGCCGCTCCCCTGACGACGTCCATGAACCCGGCTGACCTCCCGCCCACTTCTTTCTCCCCCCGCACGCCGCCCCCCGTCGTTTCCACCCCGTGTCACCGACAACAGAAGGAACGCCCGATGTCCCGTACCACCAGAGCCTTCCGGCTGACCGGTCTGCTCGCCTCCGTCCTCCTGCTCGCCGGAACGGCGGTCGCCTGCGGTTCCGACGACTCCGACTCCGGTGCGGCCGCGTCCGGGGACTCGGGCGCGTCCGCCGCGGCCGGCGCCTACCCGGTGACCCTCGCGCACAAGTACGGCAGTACGACGATCAAGTCCGAGCCGAAGCGGATCGTGACGGTCGGCCTCACCGACCAGGACGCGGTCCTCGCGCTCGGCAAGGTGCCGGTCGGGACGACCGAGTGGCTGGGCGGCTACAAGGGCGCGATCGGCCCGTGGGCCAAGGACGCGCTCGGCTCCGCCGCCGCGCCCACCGTGCTGAAGGACACCGGCACCGGACCCCAGGTGGAGCGGATCGCCGCGCTGAAGCCGGACCTGATCCTCGCCGTCTACTCGGGGCTCACCAAGTCCCAGTACGAGAGCCTGTCGAAGTTCGCCCCGGTCGTCGCCCAGCCGAAGGAGTACAACGACTACGGCGTGCCGTGGCAGGAGCAGACCGAGGAGATCGGCAAGGCGCTCGGCCGGGCCGACAAGGCGAAGAAGCTGGTGGCGGGCGTCGAGGAGAAGTTCGACGCGGCCAAGAAGGCCAACCCGTCCTTCGCCGGGGCCTCGGCGGTCATGGCGACGCCGTACGACGGCACGTTCGTCTACGGCAGCGAGGACCCGCGCTCCCGGCTCCTGTCCGGCCTCGGCTTCTCGCTGCCGGAGAATCTCGACAAGGTGATCGGGGACAAGTTCGGCGCCAACATCAGCAAGGAGCGCTTCGACCTGGTCGACCAGGACGTCGACGTGTGGATCGTGCCGGACACCACCTCGGCCGTCACCAAGCTGCACAAGGACAAGGTGTACGGGGACCTGAAGGTGGTGAAGGAGGGCCGCGAGGTCTTCGTCGAGGAGGGCGGTGACTACGGCAACGCCGTGTCGCTGTCGACCGTGCTGAGCATCCCGTACGTCCTGGACCGCATGGTGCCGCAGCTCGCGGCGGCGGTGGACGGCAAGGCGTCGACGAAGGTGGAGCAGCCGGCGTCGTGACGCACGCGGGGAAGACGGAGGGGGCGGGCCCGCACACCGGGCCCGCCCCCTCCGTCGTGTGTCTCAGGCGCCCTCGACCAGGCTCTTGGGCCGCATGTCCGTCCAGTGGGTCTCGATGTGGTCCAGGCACTCCTGGCGGCCGGCCGGGCCGTGGGCGACCGCCCAGCCCGCCGGGACCTCGGCGAACTCGGGCCACAGGCTGTACTGGCCCTCGTCGTTGACGAGGACGGAGTAGACGCCGTCGGGGTTCTCGAAGGGATTGCTCATGCGGGGAGTCTCCTCGTTCTGTGCGTGACTGCGGGTACGGGTGGTCAGGCGGGTACGGGTGGTCGTGGTCAGGCGGGTACGGGTGGTCAGGAGAGGGTCTGCGCGCGCCGCACCACCGCCCGCAGCGCCCGGAACCAGGTCAGGCCCAAGTCCTGGACCTCGTCCTCGGTGAGGAGTCCGGCGGCGTAGGCCCAGTGGGCGGTGAGGTGCGGTCCCTCGGGGCGGTCCTCGGTGAGGGCGTTGAGGGTCAGGGCGTGGGACAGCGGCATGTCCGGGTCGGCGTCGAGGTCGGCCGCGTCCTCCTCGGCGGCGTAGGACCAGTCGGCGGCCTCGGGGCGGTCGAAGCGGCCCATGTAGTTGAACTCGATCTGCGGCTCGCCCAGTTGGGCGAGGCGCGGGCCGGTCTCCGGGTTGAGCCGGCGCAGCAGGCCATGGCCGATGCCCGCCGCGGGCAGCGCGGTGAGATGTGCCCGGATCCGGGCCACGGCGTCGTCCAGGGCGGGGCCGCCCGCGAGGGCGTCCGACGGGTCGGCGGTGCCCGGGTCGAGCCGTACCGGGACGACGCTGGTGAACCAGCCGACGGTTCGGGAGAGGTCGGCGCCCGCGATTTCCTCCTCGCGGCCGTGGCCCTCCAGGTCGACCAGGACCGGCCCACCCTCCGGCCGGTCCGCGCCCCCGAGGCGCGCCCGCCAGTCCCCGACGGCGAGCGCGAACGCGGTGAGCAGGACGTCGTTGACGCTCGCGCCGAAGGCGGCCGGGACCCGGCTCAGCAGCGGCCCGGTGACCTCGGCGGGCAGCGTCAGGGAGAGGTACCGGGTGGTGGCGACGGTGTCCCGGGCCGGGTCCAGGGGGCGGGCGAGCGGCAGTCCGGCACCCTCGGCGAGTGCGGAGGTCCACCACGGGAGTTCGTCCTCGACGGCCGGATCGGTGGCACGGGCGCCGAGCAGCCGCGACCAGCGGGCGAACGACACCTCCACCGGGGCGAGTTCGGGGCCGCGGCCGTCCCGGACGGCCGCCCAGGCGGTGGCCAGGTCGGGCAGCAGCACCCGCCAGGACACGCCGTCGATCACCAGGTGGTGGACGAGGAGCAGCAGCCGTCCGGGGCGGTCGGGCCCGGCGTCGAACCACACCGCCCGCACCATCGCGCCCGCGTCGGGGTCGAGCCCGGCCCGGGCGGCCCCGGCGTGCCGGGAGATCGCCGCGCGCAGGGCGGCCTCGTCCGCGCCGCGCACGTCGGCCCGGGCGAGCCAGGCGCGGACGTCGGTTTCGGTGGCGGCCGGGATCCGCAGCACCGCCTCCGCTCCCTTCTCGCGGACGAGGCGGGCGCGGAGCATGTCGTGCCGCGCGGCGAGCGCGCCGAGCACGGCCAGCAGTCCGGGTTCGGTGAGGCCGGCCGGGGTGCGGAGCAGGGCGGCCTGGTGGTACGCGGCGAACGGGCCGCCGCGCTCCAGCAGGGACCGCATGATCGGGGTGAGCGGGACGGTTCCGGTGCCGTCGTCGTGCACGGCGTGCCGCTCGGCGGCGTCCAGCGGGACGGCGACGGCCGCGAGGGCGGCGACGGTGCGCTGCCGGAAGACCTGGCGGGGGGTGATCCGCAGGCCACCGGCGCGGGCCCGGGCGACGAGCTGCATGGCGATGATGCTGTCGCCGCCGAAGGCGAAGAAGTCGTCGTCCGTGCCGACGGCCTCGGCGGGCAGCCCGAGGGTGTCGGCGAACAGGTCGCGCAGCGCGCGCTCGGTGTCGTTCTCCGGTGCCCGGCCACCGCCCGCCGCGGTGAAGTCGGGGGCGGGCAGGGCGGCCCGGTCCAGCTTGCCGTTGGGCAGCAGCGGCAGCCGGTCGAGGACGACGACGGCCGCCGGGACCATGTAGTCGGGCAGCGCGGCGGCGCAGTGGGCGCGCAGGGCGGCCGCGTCCGTGTTCGCGTCCGGGGCGACCGCGTAGGCGACGAGCTGCCGTGTCCCCGGCCGGTGCTCGCGGGCGACGACCACGCTCTGCGTGACGGCCGGGTGGGTGTCCAGCGCGGCCTCGATCTCGGCGAGTTCGACGCGGTAGCCGCGCACCTTGACCTGGTCGTCGGTGCGCCCGGCGAACTCCAGGAACCCGTCCTCGGTCCAGCGGGCGAGGTCGCCGGTGCGGTACATGCGCTTCCCGGGGGCGCCGTACGGATCGGCGACGAAGCGCTCGGCGGTGAGGTCCGGGCGGCCGAGGTAGCCGCGGGCCAGGCCAGGTCCGGACAGGTACAGCTCGCCGGTGACGCCGGGCGGGACCGGGCGCAGGGCGGTGTCCAGGACGTAGGCCCGGCCGTGGTGCACGGCGCGGCCGACGACCGGGCGGGCGCTGTCGCGGACCCGTCCGACGAGCGCGTCCACGGTGGCCTCGGTGGGCCCGTACAGGTTGACCGCCTCCAGACCCCGGACCCCGGCCAGCCGGGTCCACAGCGATTCGGGCACGGCCTCCCCGCCGAAGCCGACCACCGCGAGCGGGCAGTGCCCGTCGGGGCCGATCAGTCCGCTGTCCGCGAGCTGGGCGAGCAGGGACGGGGTGACCTCGATGAAGTCGATCGCCCGGTCGCGGAGGAAGGAGGCCAGCAGTTCCGGGTCGCGGCGGGTCTCGTCGTCCACGAGGTGCAGGGCGTGTCCGTCGAGCAGCCAGAGCTGCGGCTGCCAGGAGGCGTCGAAGGAGAACGACCAGGCGTGCGCGACCCGCAGGTGCCGGCGCCCGGTGCGTGCCTTGGCGAGGTCGTACAGGTCGTGCCGGTGGCTGTGGAAGAGGTTGGCGAGGCCGCGCTGGGTGACGACGACGCCCTTGGGGCGGCCGGTGGAACCGGAGGTGTGGATGACGTAGGCGGGGTGGTCGGGACGGGGCGGCGTCGGCTCCGCGTCGGGCAGGCCGTCCGTCGGGGCGTCCAGACGCAGGACGGGGACGCCGGTGGTGTCGGGCAGGGCGGCGGCCGTGGTCCGTGTGGCCAGGATCAGTACGGGGCGGGCGTCGTCGAGCATGGCGGTGAGGCGGGAGGGGGGCAGGTCGGGGTCGAGGGGCAGATAGGCGGCGCCCGCCCTCATCACGGCGAGGATCGCGGTGATGTGGTCGGCGGTGCGCGGCAGGGCGAGGGCGACGATCCGCTCGGGCCCGGCTCCGTGCCCGGCCAGGACCCGCGCCCACCGCTCGGCGCGGGCGTCGAGTTGGGCGAAGGTGAGGGTGGTGGTGCCGTCGGTGACGGCGAGGGCGTCGGGGGTGGCGGCGGCCTGGGCGGCGAACAGCGCCGGTACGGTGCCGGGGCGTCCGGCGGCCGGGAGGGCGGTGTCGTTCCACGTCTCCAGGACGGTGTGCCGGTCCTCGGTGCCGAGCAGGTCGAGCCAGCCGACGGGCCGGGCGGGGTCGGCGGCCAGGGCGGTGAGCAGCCGGGCCAGGGCGTCGGTGAGCCGCCGTACGGTGGCCCGGTCGAACAGGTCGGGGCGGAACTCGGCGGTCAGCCGCAGCCGTTCGGCGGGCTCGACGGCCCAGGCCAGCGGGTAGTGGGTGGAGTCCGCGTGGTCCAGGACCGTGACGCGCGGACCGCTGCCGTCCGCCACCGGCTCGGCGACGGGGTAGGACTCGAACACCACGAGCGTGTCGAAGAGTTCGCCGAGCCCGGCGGCGCGCTGGATGTCGGCGAGGCCGAGGTGCTGGTGGGCCATGAGCCGGGACTGCTCGTCCTGGAGCCGGTCCAGGAGGGCACCGGTGCTCTCCTGCGGGCGGATCCGCACCCGTACCGGCACGGTGTTGATGAACAGGCCGATCATCGTCTCGGAGCCGGGCAGTTCGGGTGAGCGTCCGGCGACGGTGGCACCGAACACCACGTCGTCGCGGCCGGTGAGCCGGCCCAGCAGGATGCCCCAGGCGGCCTGCACGAGGGTGTTGACGGTGACGCCCCGGGCCCGTGCGAACGCCTCCAGTTCCGCCGTGCGCGCGGTGTCCAGTTCCACGGTGTGGGTGTCGGGGACGGCGGCGGCACGGTCGGGGTCGGCGGGCGCGAGCCGGGTGGGCTCCGCCAGCTGGGCCAGGGCCTCGGTCCAGGCTGCGGTGGAGCGGGCCGGGTCCTGGGCGGCGAGCAGCCGCAGGTGCTCCCGGTAGGGGGCGGGCGCGGCCGGGGTGCGGCCCTTGTAGCGGGCCCACAGCTCGGCGGTGAGCAGCGGCAGCGACCAGCCGTCGAGGAGCAGATGCTGGTGGGAGAGGACGAGCCGGTGCCGGTCGGGGCCGGTGCGGGCCAGCAGCAGCCGCAGCAGGGGCGGCCGTCGCGGGTCGAAGCGGCGGCGCTCCTGTGCCAGGAGCGGCGTCCAGTCCTGCGGCCGGTCGGTGAGGTCGAGCTGCCGCCAGGGCAGCACGGCCGTGCGCGGGACGACGGCGACGGGGCGCCCGGAGGACAGGTGCCGGAAGCCGCCGCGCAGGTTCTCGTGCGCGTCGAGCACGGCCTGCGCGGCGGCGCGCAGCCGGTCGGGGTCGAGGGGCCCGTCGAGGTCGTAGGAGACCTGGACGGTGTAGACGTCCGGCCCCTCCTCGCCGGAGTCGAGGGCGGCATGGAAGAGCAGTCCGGCCTGGAGCGGGGAGACGGGCAGGACGTCGGTGCCGGCGGGCAGGGCGGCGAGTTCGGCGCGCTCGGCGTCGGTGAGGTCGAGCAGCACGGTGTCGTCCCGGCGCCCGTCGGTGGCCTCGGTGGTCACGGTGGCGAGCCCGGCGGGCGACTTGTGGCGGAACACGTCGCGCGGGCTGAACGCGAGCCCGGCGGCGCGGGCCCGGGCGACCAGCTGCATGGCGACGATGCTGTCCCCGCCGAGGGAGAAGAAGTCGTCCTGGACGCCGACCCGTTCGAGGCCCAGCACCTCGGCGACGAGGGTGCACACGGTCTCCTCCAGCGGGGTGCGGGCCCGGTCGTCGCCCACTTCGGCGGCGAAGTCGGGCGCGGGCAGGGCCCGGCGGTCGAGCTTGCCGTTGGGGGTGAGCGGGAGGGCGTCGAGGAGGAGGACGGCGGCCGGGACCATGTGGCCGGGCAGCGAGCGGGCGGTGTGGGCGCGCAGCGCGGCGGGGTCCGCTTCGGGCCCGGCCGGGACCACGTACGCGACGAGGCGTTCCTCGCGCAGGACGACGGTGGCGTGGGCGACGTCCGGGTGGGTGGCGAGCGCGGTCTCGATCTCGCCGGGCTCGATGCGGAAGCCGCGCAGCTTGACCTGGTCGTCGACGCGGCCGAGGTACTCCAGCTCGCCGTCGACCGTCCAGCGGGCGAGGTCGCCGGTGCGGTACATGCGCGCGCCGGGCGCGGTCGCGTACGGATCGGCGACGAACCGTTCGGCGGTCAGCCCGGGACGGTTCAGGTAGCCGCGCGCCAACTGCGCGCCCGCCAGATACAGTTCGCCGGTCACACCGGGCGGTACCGGGCTCAGGGCGCCGTCGAGGACGTAGGTGCGGGTGTTCCACACCGGGCGGCCGATCGGCACGGTGGCCGGGTCGGCGGGCACCTCGTGGGCGGTGACGTCGACGGACGCCTCCGTGGGGCCGTACAGGTTGTGCAGCCGGACGCCGGGCAGGACCCGGTGGAAGCGGGCGGCGAGTGGGGCGGGCAGCGCCTCGCCGCTGCACATCACCTGGCGCAGCGGGATGCCGGCGGCGGCTCCGGCTCCGTCGGGTTCGTCGAGTTCGTCGAGTTCGTCGAGGAAGGCACGGAGCATCGACGGCACGAAGTGGGCCGTGGTGATGTGCCGGCGCCGGATCAGGCCGGCGAGGTACGCCGGGTCCTGGTGGCCCTCGGGCCGGGCGACGACCAGGGTGGCGCCGCTGATCAGCGGCCAGAAGAACTCCCACACCGACACGTCGAACCCGGCCGGCGTCTTCTGGAGCACCCGGTCCCCGGCGGTGAGCCGGTAGGTGTCCTGCATCCACAGCAGCCGGTTGACGATGCCGGCGTGCGGGACGACGACACCCTTGGGCCGGCCGGTGGAGCCGGAGGTGTAGAGGACGTAGGCGGGATGGCGCGGGTCGTAGGAGGCGGGCAGCGGGGCGTGCGCGGTGTCGTCGGGGGTCCCGTCGGCGTCGACCGTGAGGCGGGGCACGCCGGTGTCGGGGAGGGTGACGTCCTCGGTGGCGACCACGACGACCGGGGCGGCGTCGGTGAGCGTGTGGCGCAGTCGCTCGGCCGGGTGGCCGGTGTCGAGCGGCAGGTACGCGGCGCCCGCGCGGTGTACGGCGAGCAGGGTCACCACGAGGGCGAGCGAGCGCGGCAGGGCGACGGCGGCGGTGGCCTCCGCCCGGGCGCCGCGCGCGGCCAGTGCGTGGGCCAGCCGCTCGACGCGCAGGTCGAGTTCGGCGTAGGTGAGCGAGGTGTCCTCGAAGACGACGGCCGTGGCGGTGGGGGTGCGCCCGGCCTGGGCGCGGAACAGTTCGGGCAGGGTGGACGCGGACACGGCACGGCTCGTGTCGTTGAACTCGGTGAGGACCCGGGCGCGTTCGTCGTCGCGCAGCACGTCGAGGGTGCCGACACGGCGTCCGGGATCGGCGGCGACCTGTTCCAGCAGCGCTTCCAGCCGCGCGGCGAGTGCCTCGACGGTCGGGCGGTCGAAGAGGTCGGCGCTGTACTCGATCCACCCCTGGATGCCGGCGCCCGTGCCCTGCTCGACGAAGTCGAAGCCGAGGTCGAACTTGGCGGTGTCCTGCCCCACGGTCTCGCGGCGGGCGGTGAGCCCCGGCAGGGTGGGCTCCTCGCCCGGTCCGGCGAGGTGGACGACCATCACCTGGAACAACGGGTGCCGGGCCAGGGAGCGTTCGGGGCCCAGCGCCTCCACCAGCCGCTCGAAGGGCAGCTCCTGGTGCTCGTAGGCGGCCAGGTCGGTGTCCCGGACGCGGGCGAGCAGTTCGGCGAAGGTGGGGTCGCCGGACAGATCGGTGCGCAGTACGAGGGAGTTGACGAAGAAGCCGACCAGGTCCTCCAGGGCCTCGTCGCCGCGTCCGGAGACGGGGGCGCCGAGGGGGATGTCCTCGCCGGCGCCGAGCCGGTGCAGCAGGGCGGCCACGGCGGCCTGGGCGACCATGAACATGCTGACGCCGTGGTCGCGGGCGAGGGCGCGCAGGGCGCCCTCCAGGCGGGGCGGGACGGTGAAGCCGACGGTGCCGCCGCGCCCGCTCGACTCGGCGGGGCGCGGCCGGTCGGTGGGCAGGTCCAGTTCGGCCGGGAGGCCGGCGAGGGCGTCGGTCCAGTGGGCCAGCAGCGCGTCACCGGTCTCCTCCAGCACCTCGTGCTGCCAGAGGGTGTAGTCGGCGTAGTCGGCGGGCAGCGGCGCCCACTCGGGGGCGCGGCCGGCCGTGCGGGCCGCGTAGGCGGCGGAGAGGTCGGCGAGCAGCGGCCGGTCGGACCATTCGTCGGTGGCGATGTGGTGCAGGACGAGCAGGAGGACGTGCTCCCGCGGCACGTCCGTCTCGAACAGGGCCGCCCGCAGCGGGAGTTCACGCGCGAGGTCGAAGGGGCGGGCGGTCTCCGCGGCGAGGTCCGTGCCGGGTGGGGTGCTCAGGGGGACGCGGGCCTCGGCCGGGTCCAGGACGTGCTGGTACGGCACCCCGTCCGCCGCCGGGAACACGGTACGCAGCGGTGCGTGCCGGGCGACGACGTCGTTCAGGGCGGCTTCAAGCGCGGCCCGGTCGAGGTCGCCGGTGAGCCGCCACGCGGCCGGGAGGTGGTACGCCGCGCTCGCCCCTTCCACCTGGTGCAGCAGCCACAGCCGGTGCTGGGCCGGGGACAGGGGCAGCCGCTCGGGGCGCGGGCGGCCGGTGCCGAGGGCGGGGCGGCCGGGCACGCGGCCCGCGTCGAGCCGGGCGGCGAGCCGTGCGACCGTCGACGCCTCGAAGACCGACCGGACCGTCAGCTCCGCGCCCAGCGCGGTGCGCACCCGGCCGGCCAGCCGCATGGCGAGCAGCGAGTGACCGCCGAGGGCGAAGAAGTCGTCGTCGACGCCCACCCGTTCGAGACCCAGGACGTCGGCGAAGAGGGCGGCGAGCACCTCCTCGCGGGGGGTGCGCGGCCGGGTGCCCCCGGTGCCGGTGAACGCGGGGTCGGGCAGCGCCCTGCGGTCGAGCTTGCCGTTCGGGGTCAGCGGCAGGGCGTCCAGCGGGACGTACGCGGCGGGGACCATGTGGGCGGGGAGCACGGCGGCGGCGTGGGCCCGCAGTGCCGTGGCGTCCACGAGCCGGTCCGGGGCCGGGACGACATACGCGATCAGTGCCTGTGCGCGGACGGTGACCGTGGCCTGCGCGACGGCCGGGTGGGCGGTGAGCACGGCCTCGATCTCGCCGGGCTCCACGCGGAAGCCGCGCACCTTCACCTGGTCGTCGGTGCGGCCCAGGTACTCGACCGTGCCGTCCGCCGTCCAGCGGGCGAGGTCGCCGGTGCGGTACATGCGCTCCCCCGGCCCGGTCGCGTACGGGTCGGCGACGAACCGCTCGGCCGTCAGTCCCGGCCGGTCCAGGTAGCCGCGCGCCAGCTGCGCGCCCGCCAGGTACAGCTCGCCGGGGACGCCGACGGGCACGGGGCGCAGCCGGGCATCGAGGACGTACAGCCGGGTGTTCCAGACCGGGCCGCCGATCGGGACGCGGGTGGCGCCGGGCGCGATCGCGGCGGCCGTCACGTCGACGGACGCCTCGGTGGGGCCGTAGAGGTTGTGGAGTTCGGCGTCCAGCGTCCCGTGGAAGCGGCGGGCCAGATCGGCGGGCAGGGCCTCGCCACTGCACAGCACCCGGCGCAGTGTGGTGCGGCCGGCGGCGGTGGGCTCCTCCAGATAGAGCCGCAGCATCGAGGGCACGAAGTGGACGGTGGTGACGCCCTGTTCGCGGATCAGTCCGGCCAGGTAGGCCGGATCGCGGTGGCCGCCGGGCCGGGCGAGCACCAGGGCCGCGCCGGTGATCAGCGGCCAGAAGAACTCCCACACCGACACGTCGAAGCTGGACGGCGTCTTCTGGAGCACGCGGTCCTCGGCGGTGAGCCGGTAGGTGTCCTGCATCCACAGCAGCCGGTTGGCGATGCCGGCGTGCGGGACGACGACACCCTTGGGCCGGCCGGTGGAGCCGGAGGTGTAGAGGACGTAGGCGGGGTGGCGGGGGTCGTAGGAGGCGGGCAGTTCGCCCTCCGCCCCGGTGGGCAGGCCGTCGCGGACGACGTGCACCGGGCGGGCGTCCTCGACCATCAGCGCGAGCCGTTCCTCCGGGTAGTCGGGGTCCAGCGGCAGATACGCGGCGCCGGCGCGGTGCGTGGCCAGGAGCGCCACGACGAGGTCGACCGAGCGCGGCAGGGCGACGGCGACGGTCCGCTCGGGTCCGGCGCCCAGGCCCGCCAGGACGCGCGCGGTGTGCTCGACGCGGGCGTCGAGTTCGGCGTAGGTCAGCCGCTCCCCTTCGAAGACGAGCGCGGTGGCGTCGGGGGTGCAGGCCGCCTGGGCGCGGAACAGCTCGGGCAGGGTGACGGCCGGGACCGGGTGGGCGGTGGCGTTCCAGTCGGTCAGGACGCGGGCCCGCTCGTCGTCGCCCAGCACGTCGAGGTCGCCGACGAGCACGTCCGCGTCGGCCGCGACCTGTTCCAGGAGCACGAGCGCACGGGCGGCCAGGCCCTCGGCCGTGGCGTGGTCGAACAGGTCGGTCGCGTACTCCAGCAGCAGCACCACGCGGTCGGACTCGTCGACGTAGGTGAAGTGCAGGTCGAACTTGGCCTGCCCGGTGTCCATGTCGAACCATTCGGTGGACAGCCCGAGCACGTCCGGGTCGCCGTCGGGCCGGTGGTGGTAACCGAGCATGACCTGGAAGAGCGGGTTGCGCCCGGCCACCCGGGGCGGGTTCAGGGCCTCCACCACGCTGTCGAAGGGCAGATCCTGGTGCGCGAAGGCGGACAGGGACGACTCGCGGACCCGGCCGAGGAGTTCCCGGAAGGTCAGCTCCTCGCCGGACAGGTCGGCGCGCAGCACGAGCGTGTTGACGAAGAAGCCGACCAGCTCGCCCAGTGCCTCGTCCGTGCGGCCCGCGATGGGGGCGCCCAGGGGGATGTCCTCGCCCGCGCCGAGCCGGTTGAGCAGGGCGGCGGTGGCCGCCTGGAAGAGCATGAACATGCTGGTGCCGGTGGCGGCCGCGAGGTCGCGCAGGGCACTGCCGGTGGCGGCGGGGACCTCCAGCCGCACCTTGCCGCCGCGTCCGGTGGGCGCGGCGGGACGGGGCCGGTCGGCGGGGAGGGGCAGTTCCTCGGGAAGGCCGCGCAGGGCCTCGGTCCAGTGGGCGAGCTGGGCGTCCCCCTCGGTGGCGAGCAACTGCCGCTGCCAGAGGGTGTGGTCGGCGTACTGCACCGGCAGCGGCGCCCAGTCGGGAGCGCCGCCCGCCCGGCGGGCCGCGTAGGCGGTGTTCAGGTCGGCGAGGAAGGGCCGGTCGGACCACTCGTCGGTGGTGATGTGGTGCAGTACGACGGCCACCACGTGGTCGTCGGCCCCGATCCTGAACACCTCGCCGCGCAGGGGAAGTTCGGCGGCGAGGTCGAAGGGGCGGCGCTGGGCGGCCTCGATCAGCCCGGCAAGCCGTTCCTCGGTGGCGTCGGTGACGGTGAGGGCCGGATGTGCCTCCTCGGCGGGGACGATCCGCTGGTACGGCTCGCCGTCGTCGTACGTGGGGAACACCGTGCGCAGGGCCTCGTGGCGGCCGGCCACGTCCCGCAGCGCGTGGGTGAGGGCCTCGGTGTCCAGGTCTCCGCGCAGCCGGAAGACGAGCGGGAAGTTGTAGGCGACACCGCTGCCGGTGATGCCCTCGACCAGCAGCAGCCGGCGCTGGGCCGGGGAGAGCGGGATGCGGGCGGGGCGGTCGGTGACGGCGGTGACGGGCGGCCGGGCCGTGTCCGCCCCTTCGGCGCGGACGGCGAGGCGGGCCGGGGTGGGGGCCTCGAAGAGGTCACGGATGGCGAGTTCGGCGCCCAGTTCGGTACGGGCGCGACTGACCAGCCGGGTGGCGAGCAGCGAGTGTCCGCCCAGGTCGAAGAAGTTGTCCTCGGCGCCGGCCTCGGGCAGGCCCAGCACCTCGGCGAACAGCCGGCACAGCACTTCCTCGCGCGGGGTGCGCGGGCCGCGTCCGCCGCCGAGGGCGACGACGGGCTCGGCGTCGGGCAGGGCGCGCAGGTCGAGCTTGCCGTTGGCGTTCATGGGCAGGCCGTCGACGGTGACGAAGGCGGCCGGGACCATGTACGCGGGCAGCTCACGGCCCAGGTCCTCGCGCAGCCGCCGCACCAGCGCGCTCGCCTCGCGGGCGGCGGTGGGGTCGTTGGCGTACGGGGACGTGCCGCCGCCGGGGCGGAACAGCCCGCCGGTCAGGCGCGGTTCGTCCTCGGAAGCGGGGAGGAACACGGCGTCGTACGTCCCGGTCTCCGGCGCCCAGGTGGTCAGCACCCGGAGCCCGGCCCGGGCGGCGAGGGCGTGCAGGTCCTCCGGGTCGACGCCGTCCTCGTCGGTCCGTCCGTCGGGGATGCCGGTCACACGCAGGGTTCCGGAGGGTGCCTCGGGCCCCGGCGTGCGCCGTTCGCCGTGCAGGAACTCGTGCAGGGTCCCGACGGCGGACAGGTCGCCGCTCGCCAGACGGCCGATGCCCTGTGCGGTGGACCAGGGCACGGCCGGAACGTCCGCGAGCGTGAGGTCCGGTGCGGCGGCGTGCAGGACGACGTCGTAGCGGTGGCGGGTCAGCTCGTTGTGGTGGCGTCCGCGCTTGGTGCGCAGATCGACGCCGTAGCCGAGGGTGGTGAAGTAGTCGGGGTCGACGAGGAGTTCCTTCTCCAGCCGCAGGGCCCGCTCCACCGCCCGCTCCAGGTCCTCGTCCGCCGTGCCCCGGGCGCGCTGGATCTCAGTGTGGAAGGTGCGGGCGAGCCGCAGGTTGCGCACGTCACCGACATAGAGGGCGCCGCCCGGTGCCAGCAGCTCCATGGCGCCGTGCAGGACGGCGGTGAGGTAGTCGACGCTGGGGAAGTACTGGACGACGGAGTTGAGGACGATCGTGTCGAAGTGGCCGACGGGCAGCCCGGACAGGTCGTCGGCCGGCCGGCAGCGCAGCTCGACCCTGGCGGCCAGCTCCGGGTCCCGCGCGCGCAGTTCCTCGCCGATCTTGCGGAGGACGGGGGCGGCGAAGTCGGTCGCCCAGTACTCCTCCGCCTGCGGGGCCAGCCCGGACAGGAGCAGTCCGGAGCCGACGCCGATCTCCAGGACGCGGCGGGGACGGAGCGAGCGGATGCGGGCGAGGGTGGCCTCACGCCACTCGTGCATCTCCTCGAAGGGGAGGGGCCGGCCGTCGTAGGAGCTGTCCCAGCCGTCGTAGCGCTCGGTGAACACGGCGGTGGGGATCTCCTCGTACTCGTCGGAGTAGACCTCCTGCCACTCCCCCACCTGCGCGGCCTCGGCGGCCGACCGCTCGGCGGAACCGGCCTCGGCGGGCACGACATAGCCGACGAGGCGTTCGTCGCGCACCACGACGGCGGCCTGGGAGACCAGCGGGTGGCGGCCGAGCGCGCTCTCGATCTCGCCGGGCTCGACGCGGTAGCCGCGGATCTTCACCTGGTCGTCGGTGCGGCCGAGGAAGTCCAGATTGCCGTCGGGGCCCCGGCGGACCAGGTCGCCGGTGCGGTACATGCGCTCCCCGGGCCGTCCGAACGGGTCGGCGACGAACCGTTCGGCGGTCAGTCCCGGACGGTCCAGATAGCCGCGCGCGAGGCCCGTTCCGGCGATGTACAGCTCGCCGGGCACGCCGTCGGGCACCGGGCGCAGCCAGGCGTCGAGGAGGTGGGCGCGGGTGCCGCGGACGGGGCGGCCCACGGTGGGGGTGTCGCTGTCGCGGGTGCCGCCGCCGAGGGTGTTGATGGTGTACTCGGTGGGTCCGTACAGGTTGTAGCCGTAGGTGCCCTCGGTGTCGCGCAGCGCCGTCCACACCGCCTCGGGGACGGCTTCGCCGCCGAGCAGCACCAGCGGCGGGACATGCCCTTCGAGCAGCCCCTGTTCGAACAGCAGCCGGGCGTAGGTGGGGGTGACGTTGACGACGTCGATGCGGTGGCGTTCGCAGTGGGCGACGAGGGCTTCGGCGTCGCGGCGCAACTCCTCGTCACAGACGTGCACTTCGTGGCCCTCGACCAGCCAGAGCAGTTCCTCCCACGACATGTCGAAGGCGAAGGACACGGTGTGCGCGATGCGCAGCCGGCGTCCGCCCGCCGAGGCGACGGCGGGGGCGAAGATCTCCTTCTGGTGGTTGAGCCGCATGTTGGTCAGCCCCCGGTAGGGGGTGACGACGCCCTTGGGGCGGCCGGTGGAGCCCGAGGTGTAGATGACGTAGGCGGGGTGTTCGAGGCTGAACCGTCGGTGGACGGGGGTGTCCGGCAGTGCGGCCAGTTCGGCCCGCACGGCGGGGTCGTCGAGCAGGACCCGGTCCATGTCGCCGTCCAGCGTGGCGGAGACGGCGGTGGTGGTGAGCAGCAGGAGCGGGCGGGCGTCGGCCAGCATGGCGGAGAGCCGGTCGGCCGGGTGGTCCAGTTCCAGCGGGAGGTAGGCGGCGCCGGTGCGCAGCACCGCGAACAGGGCGACGACCGTCTCCAGGGAGCGCGGCAGGCCGAGGGCGACGATCCGCTCCGGGCCCGCGCCCCGCGCGATGAGCAGCCGGGCGGTGCGGTTGACGGCTGCGTCGAGTTCGGCGTACGTCAGGGTGCGGGCGCCGAAGACGAGGGCGCGCGCGTCGGGCGTACGGGCGGCCTGCGCGGCCAGCAGGTCGGCGATGGTCTCCTCGGGGTCGGGGACCCGGCTCGCGGCCCATTCCTCGCGCAGTGCGGCGTGCTCGGCGGGCAGCAGGGGGTTCAGGGAGCCGACGGGGGCGTCCGGGGCGGCGGTGAGGCGGTCCAGGAGCAGGGTGAAGCGGTCCAGGAGGGCCTGCGCGCGGTCGGCGGGGACGAGGTCGGGACGGTGGGCGAGGGTGACGGTGATCCGGCGGCCGGGGGTGACGACGAGGTTGGCCGGGTAGTGGGTGGCGTCCACGTTGGCGACGGCGGTGGCGCCGTGCCGGGTGCGCAGCCGCTCCAGCCGCTCCTCGGTGTCGTTGTTGCGCAGCACGAAGAGGGTGTCGAAGAGTCTGCGGTGCCCGGTCTCGGCCTGGAGGACGCCGAGGCTGAGGTGCTCGTACGGCATCAGGTCCAGGCGTTCGCCCTGGATGCGGCGGAGCAGGCCGAGGGCGGTCTCGGCGGGGTCGAGGGCGATCCGGGTCGGCACGGTGTTGAGGAACAGACCGATGATGCCGTCGACGCCCGGGACCTCGCTGGGCCGGCCGGCGACCGTGGTGCCGAAGACGACGTCGGTGCGGCCGGTGGCGGAGGCGAGGGTGAGGCCCCAGGCCGCGTTGAGGACGGTGTTGAGGGTGAGCCCGTGTGCGCGTCCCAACGCCCGCAGCCGGTCGCCGAGTTCGGTGGACAGGAGCGCGTCGAGCTGGTCGGGGACGACGGGTTCGAGGCCGTCGGGGGCGGCCGGGGCCAGGAGGGTGGGCTCCTCCAGGCCGGCCAGCGCGGTGCGCCAGGCGGCGGTGGCCGCCGCGTCGTCCTGCCGTTCCAGCCAGGTGAGGTAGTCGCGGTAACTGCCGGGCGTGGGCAGGGCGGTGGCGTCGCCGCCGGTCTCGTAGAGCGCGAACAGCTCGTCGAGCAGCAGCCAGGCCGACCAGCCGTCCCAGAGGATGAGGTGCCGGCCGATGATCAGCCGGTCGCCGCGTTCCGCGCCGAGGCGCAGCAGGAGCAGCCGGAACAGCGGGGGCGCGGCGAGGTCGAACCGGCGGTGGCGCTCGGCGTCGGTCATCTCGCGCAGCCGCGCGTCCTGTTCGGCAGGCGGGAGACCGGACAGGTCGGCCTCTTCGAGGGGGATCTCCGGGTCGGCGACGAGGAACTGCACCGGCCGGTCCAGGCCCTCGCTGGTGAAGCCGGCGCGCAGGCCCGGGTTGCGGGCGAGGAGGGTGCGGACGGCGGCGCGCAGCCGGGCGGTGTCGATCCGCTCGGCGAAGTCGAACGTCTCGTGGACGGTGTAGACGTCCAGGGCGCCCTCGTCGTACGCGGAGTGGAAGAACAGCCCTTCCTGGAGGGGCGCGAGCGGCCAGACGTCGGCGACCGTCGCCGGGGCGGCGAGCGCCCGGACGTGGGCGTGCTGGGCGTCGGTGAGGGTGAAGGCGGAGTGGCCGCCGTCACCGGCAATGGCCGGTACGGCGACGGCGGCCAGCGCGGCGGGGGTGCGGTGGGTGAAGACGTCCCGGGGGCTGAGGTCGAGACCGGCCGCGCGGGCGCGGCCGGCGACGCCGATGGAGCTGATGCTGTCGCCGCCGAGCCGGAAGAAGTCGTCGTCCGGGCCGACGTCCTCGATACCGAGGACGGCCGCGAAGATGCCGGTCAGCTGCCGCTCCACCGGTCCTTCCGGCTCCCGCCGGGCGGCGCGCCCGGCCTCCGGGGCGGGCAGCGCGGCCTGGTCGAGCTTGCCGCTGGGGGTGAGCGGGAGGTCGTCGAGGACGACGTACGCCTCCGGGACCAGGGGCGCGGGCAGCGCCCCGGCGAGGGCGGCGCGCAGTTCGCCGGGGTCGACGGCGGCACCGGAGGCGGGGACCGCGTAGGCCACCAGGCGCTCCCCGGTGACCAGGACCGCCCCGCGCGCGATGGCCGGGTGGGCGGTCAAGGCGGCCTCGATCTCGCCGAGTTCGACGCGGTTGCCGCGCAGTTTGACCTGCCGGTCGGTGCGGCCGAGGTAGTCGAGCGTGCCGTCGGGGCGGCGGCGCACCAGGTCGCCGGTGCGGTACATGCGGGCGCCGGGCGTGGCCGCGCAGGGGTCGGCGACGAACCGTTCGGCGGTGAGCGCGGGCCGCCGGTGGTAGCCGCGGGCGAGCTGGACGCCGGTGAGGTACAGCTCGCCGGGGACCCCGTCGGGGACGGGGCGCAGACAGGCGTCGAGCACGCGCAGCCCGGTGTTCCACACGGGCCGGCCGAGGGGCACGGTGGTGTCGGCGGCGCCGTCGTAGGCGTGGTGGGTGACGTCGACGGCGGCCTCGGTGGGGCCGTACAGGTTGTGCAGGGGCACGCCGGTCAGCTCCCGCCAGCGGCGGGCGGCGGCGCCCGGCAGTGCCTCGCCGCTGCTGAAGACGCGGCGCAGCGAGCCGGCCCACGCGGGGTCGGCGGTGACCTCGTCGGTCGCCAGGAACGCAGCCAGCATCGACGGCACGAAGTGCGTCGTCGTCACGTGCTCGGCCGCGATCAGGCGGGCCAGGTAGGCGGGGTCGCGGTGGCCGTCGGGGGCGGCGAGGACGACGGCGGCGCCCTCGCGCAGCGCCCAGAAGAACTCCCAGACGCTCACGTCGAAGCTGGAGGGCGTCTTTTGCAGCACCCGGTCGTCGGGGGTGAGCCCGTACGCGCCCTGCATCCAGGCGAGCCGGTTGCCGATGGCCCGGTGGGTGACGACGACGCCCTTGGGGCGGCCGGTGGAGCCGGAGGTGTAGATGAGGTAGGCGGGGTCGTCGGGGCGGGCGGGGTCCTGGTCCGGGTGATCGCTCGGGGCGCTCTCCGCGTCGTCTCCGTCCACGGTCAGTACGTCGAGTCCCCCGGCCGACGGCAGCCGGGCCGCGTCCTGTTCCGTGGTGACGACGGTGGTCGCGCCGGAGTCGGTGAGCATGTACGCGAGCCGGTCGGCCGGATAGTCGAGGTCGAGGGGGAGATAGGCGGCGCCCGCCTTCAGGACGCCGAGCAGCGCCACCATCAGCTCCGCCGAGCGCGGCACGGCCACGGCGACGAACCGCTCCCGGCCCACTCCCCTGTTCCGCAGCCGTACGGCCAGCGTCTCGGCGCGGGCGTCGAGTGCGGCGTAGGTGAGGGTGGTGCCCTCGAAGACCACGGCGGTGGCGTCGGGCGTGCGGGCGGCCTGCGCGGTGAACGCGGCGGCCAGTGTGGTGGGCGGGACGGGGCGGGTCTCCCCCGCAGGGTGGGCGCCGGACCGCTCGGCCGGGGTGAGGAGGTCGAGGTCGGCGACGCGGGCGGCCGGGTCGCCGGCGAGGGCGTCGAGGACGAGTGCCAGCCGGTCGGCGAGCAGCCGTACGGCGTCGGTGTCCAGGCGCTGGGTGTGGTGCTTGAGGCGGAGGTCGAGCCGTCGGCCGGGCTTGACGATCAGCGCCAGGGGGTAGTGCACGGCGTCGTTGAAGGCGTGCCCGGCCAGGGTGATCGTGCCGGTGGGGTCGGTGACGCCGGTGGTGTTGGCCGGGTAGTTCTCGAACACCACGAGGGTGTCGAAGAGTTCACCGGAGCCGGCGTGTCCCGCCGCCCGCTGGATCTCGGCGAGGCCGAGGTGCTGGTGGTCGAGGAGGGCGCTCTGCTCCTCCTGGAGCCGGTCCAGCAGCGCGCCGAAGGTGTCGGCGGGCGTCCAGCGCAGACGGGTGGGCAGGGTGTTGATGAACAGGCCGATCATCGACTCGATGCCGTCCACGGCGGCGTCCCGGCCCGCGACACTCGTGCCGAAGAGCACGTCCTGGCGCCCGGTGAGCCTGCCGAGCAGCAGTCCCCAGGCGCCCTGGACAAGGGTGCCGAGGGTGACACCGCGCTCCCGGGCGCGGGCGGCGAGCCGGGCGGTGGTCCGTTCGGACAGCTCCAGGCGGACCTGGGCGGGTTCGACCGGTCCGGGGACCGCCGGGGTGTCCACCAGCCGGGTGGGCTCCTCCACGCCGGCCAGCGCGGTGCGCCAGGCGGTGCGGGCGGCGTCGCGGTCGGCTCCCGCGATACGGCGCAGATAGGCGCGGTAGGGGGCGACCTCGGGCAGCGGGGCCGGGTCCTGACCGTACAGGGCGAGGAGTTCGCGGTGCAGGACCGGCAGCGACCAGCCGTCGGCGACGATGTGGTGGAAGGTGAGCACCAGACGGCAGCGCGCGCCGTCGAGCCGGATCAGCGCGCAGCGCAGCAGCGGCGGGTGGGCGAGGTCGAAGCGGTGGGCGCGTTCGTCGGCGGCCACGGCTTCGGCGAGGGCGTCGCGGACGGTGTCGTCCTGCGCGGTCAGGTCGATCTCGCGCCAGGGCAGCCGGAGTCCGGTGGCGATGAGCTGGACGGGGCGGCCTTCGCGGGTCCGGCGGAAGCCGGCGCGCAGCGGGGCGTGCCGGTCGAGGAGCCGCTGCGCGGCGGTGTGCAGCAGGTCGCCGTCGACGGGTCCGGTGAGGTCGATGACCTGCTGGACCACATAGGCGTCGTGTGCGGCGCCGTCCACCAGGGCGTGGAAGAAGAAGCCCTCCTGGAGCGGGCCGAGCGGCAGCGCCTCCTCGACGGTGAGGGGGTCCTCGCCCTGGAGCGCGGCGAGTTCGGCCGGTGTCGGGGGTTCCCAGGGGAGTTCGTCGGTGCCGTCCGTCCGGCTCGTGCGGGCGACGGCGGCCAGTTCGGCGACGGTGCGGTGGCGGAAGACGTCCCGCGGGGTGAGTTCGAGTCCGGCGCGGCGGGCCAGGACGAGGAGCCGCACGGCGACGATGCTGTCGCCGCCGAGTGCGAAGAAGTCGTCGTCGACGCCGGCCGAGGGCACGTCGAGGACGCGTGCGTACAGCTCGCACAGCAGTCGTTCGCGTGCGGTCTCCGGGGCCCGCCCGGTGCCGGTGGGCGCGTGGTCGGGTACCGGCAGGGCGGCGGCGTCCAGTTTGCCGCTGGGGGTGACCGGGAGCCGGTCGAGCGGGACGAAGGCGGAGGGGACCATGTAGTCGGGCAGTCGGGCGGCCGTGTGCGTGCGCAGGGCCGCCATCAGCGCGGTGACGTTGCGGAAGGGCGCCGGGCGGTTGGTGTGCGGGTGGTGGCCGCCGGGCCGGTACGGGGCGGGCGGCAGCGGCTCGTCGGCGGGGGCGAACTCGGCGTCCAGGCTGCCGTCCTCGGCGTCGCCGCTCCAGGTGAGCACGGCGTGGTGGCCGTGCCGGGCGGCGGCCTCGTGCAGGGACTCGGGGTCCACGCCGCGGGATGCGGTGGCGGACCTGCTGCTGTCGCCGAGGGCGTCGAGTGCGGCGAGGTCGTCGGCGAGGCGGGCGTTGGGGATGCCGGTGACGCGGAGGCGGCCGGGGCGGGCGGCGAGCAGTTCGCCGAGCGCGGGCACCGAGCCGAGGGCGGACCACGGCCGCTCGGGCACGTCGGTGGACGTACGGTTCTCGGCGGGCCGCAGGACGACGTCGTACCGGTACCGGGTGAGCTCGTTGTGGTGCGTGCCGCGCTTGACGCGGATGTCGGCGCTGAGGCCGTCGAGTGCGGCGAAGTAGTCGGGGTCGACGAGGAGTTCGCCCTCCCAGGCGACGGCGCGGTCCACGGCGGCCCGCAGCGCCTCCTTGCCGGTGTCCTCCGCGCGCTCCCGCGCCCGCCCGGTCTCGATGGCCGCGCTCAGGGTGCGCAGCAGCCGCAGATTGCGCACGTCGCCCACGAAGAGGGCGCCGCCGGGCGCCAGCAGCGCGGTGGCGGCGCGCAGGACGGTGGTCAGGTAGTCGGCGCCGGGGAAGTACTGGACGACCGAGTTGATCACGACGGTGTCGAAGTGGCCCTCGGGGAGCCCGGTGAGGTCGTGCGCGGGGCGGGCCAGCAGGGTGACCTTGCCGGCGAGTGCGGGCACGGCGGCGACCTGGGTCTCCAGTGCGCGTACGGCCTCCTCGGAGAGGTCGGTGCCCAGGTACGTCTCGCAGTCGGGGGCGAGCCGGGAGAGCAGCAGGCCGCTGCCGACGCCGATCTCCAGGACGCGGCGGGGCTTCAGGGCGCGGATGCGGCCGAGGGTGGCCTCGCGCCACTCCCGCATGTCCGCGAGCGGGAGGGGCAGCCCGTCGTACATGCTGTTCCAGCCCGCGAAGTTCTCCTCGAAACCGTCGGAACCGGCGGCCGAGTAGAGCAGTTCGTGCAGGTCCTTCCAGTCGGCGACGCTCTCCTCGGGCGTCGGTGCGGCCTCGCCGTCCCCGTCTCCCCCCGTGTCGCCGCCGTCGAGGGACGGTACGACGTAGGCGGCGAGGCGGCGGGTGCCGGGGCGGTCCTCGCGGACGACGACGGCTGCCTGGTGGACGGCCGGATGGGCGCGCAGCACGGACTCGATCTCGCCGGGTTCGATGCGGAAGCCGCGGATCTTGACCTGGCTGTCGACGCGGCCGTGGAACTCCAGCCGCCCGTCGGCCTTCCAGCGGACCAGGTCGCCGGTGCGGTACAGACGCTCCCCGGGGGCGCCGAAGGGGTCGGCGACGAAGCGTTCGGCGGTGAGGGCGGGGCGGCCGAGGTAGCCGCGGGCCAGTCCGGCGCCGCCGAGGTACAGCTCGCCGGTGACCCCGGCGGGGACGGGGCGCAGGCGGTCGTCGAGGACGTAGGCGCGGGTTCCGGGGTCGGGGACGCCGATGGGGACGATCGTGCCGGGCGGGGTGTCGGGGTCGCACAGGCCGAGGGTGGAGTTGGTGGTGGCCTCGGTGGGGCCGTAGGCGTTGAACATGGCCCGGCCGCGCGCGTACCGCCCGACCAGCTCCGGCGAGACCCGTTCGGTGCCCGCCAACAGGGTCGCGGTGGGCGGGAGTTCGACGTCCTCGGGCATCGCGGCGAGCAGCGCGGGCGGCAGGATCATGAAGGTGACGCCGTGGGCGCGGGCGTACTCGGCGAGCGGGGCGCCGGGCACGCGGCGGTCGGCCGGGACGACGACGAGGCGGCCCCCGGAGAGCAGGCCGAGGCACAGGTCCCAGAACGCCACGTCGAAGCTGGGCGAGGCGAACTGGAGGACACGGCTGTGCGGGCCGATGCCGAACCGCTCGACCTGGGTGGCGACCAGCTTGGCGACGCCCGCGTGGGAGAGGACCACACCCTTGGGGCGGCCGGTGGAGCCGGAGGTGTAGATGACGTAGGCGGCGTGGGCGACGGTCAACTCATCGGCCGTGGAAGGGTCCTGGGCAGGGTGTCCGGCGAGTTCGGCCACCGTCCCGGGGGCGTCCAGGACGAGCGGGTCGGTGCCGTCGGGGAGGGCGGGGAGGCCGGGGGCGATCTCTTCGGTGGTGACCAGGCAGACAGGCCGCGCGTCGGCGAGCATGTGGGCGATGCGGTCGGCCGGGTAGTCGGTGTCGACGGGCAGATAGGCGGCGCCCGCCTTCAGGACGGCGACCTCGGCGACGATCATGTCGGCGGAGCGGGGTACGGCCAGGGCGACGATCTTCTCGGGGCCGGCGCCCCGGGCCACCAGGGCGTGCGCCAGCCGGGCGGCGCGGGCGTCGAGTTCGGCGTAGGTGAGCCGGACGTCCTCATGGATCAGGGCGGTCTCGTCGGGGCGGGCGGCGACCTGGTCGGCGAACATGCGCGGCCAGGTGTGTGCGGGGACGTCGTGCGCGGTGTCGTTCCACTCGGTGAGGAGGCGGTGCCGTTCGCCGCTGTCGAGGAGGGCGAGGTCGGCGAGCGGGGTGGCCGGGCGGGCGAGCGCGTCGGCGAGGAGCGTGCGGTAGTGGAACAGGACGCGGTCGGCGGTGGCCTCCTCGAAGAGGTCGCCACGGTAGTCGGCGCGGAGTTCGCCGTCGGCCACGGAGAGCGCCAGGTCCAGTGGGCCGCCGCCGTCCCAGGGGGCGGCGCCGAAGCCGGTGGTGCACAGCTGGCCGCCGCCGCGGGCGGGTTCGGGGGCGAGCAGCCGCAGCAGCTCGGCGGTGGGCAGGCGGTGGGCCTCGGCCTCGGCGCGGACGGCGGCGACCTGGGCGCTCAGTTCGGTGAACGGGGTGTCGCCGTCGACCGTGAGGCGCAGCGGGAGTCCGTCGTGCGCGACCGTGAGGTCGGTGGTGGCGGCGCCGCCGTAGCGGTGCAACAGGGCGACGAAGGCGGCGAGTCGGGTGTCCGCGTCCGCCGTGAGGTCCAGCGGCGTCACGCGCCGGGCGTACGGGGCGGGCCCGGCCGGCCGGGCCGGGTGGGGGAAGTCCAGCGGCAGTACCGGCTCGGGGGCCGGTGCGGCGAAGGCGCGCCGCCAGAAGTCCGCCGTCTTCGCCGGTGCGGCGGAGACGGGCTCCGCGGCACCCGGGGTGTTCCCGGAGTCCGAAGCGGACGCAGAGAAACCTTCGTTGCCGGAACCCTTGTTCCCGAAACCCTTGTTGCCCGACACAGCGGCCCGTGCCTCCCCATCGCGGTGTGGAACGGCTCAGCGGAGCCGCGACCGCTCGCATAGTAAGGTAAGCATTGCCTTACTTGATAGCCCGACTTCGGGACGGACCGCGTGGACCGGCGTCGCGGAACCGCCCGCGACCACGGGCTTCGAGGGCGGCATGGATTCTGAGGTTATCCTCACCTAACCTGCTGAGGGACCGTCCGGCACCCGGACGACGACAGGGAGACCGGCACGTGGCTTCACGCAGAAAACTCCGCACCACGGTGCTGGTGACCTCCGTCGTCGCGTCCCTCCTCGTCCTGTCCCTGCTCTCCGTCGCGCTGGGCGCGTTGAACGTGCCGCCCGACCAGGTCGTCCGCTCGGTCCTCGGCCGTCCGCCGAGCCGTCTCGTCGACAACATCGTGTGGTCGGTGCGCGTCCCCCGTACGCTGCTCGGACTGACGACCGGCGCCGCGCTCGGCCTCTCCGGGGCACTGATGCAGGCGTTGACCCGCAATCCGCTCGCCGACCCCGGGATCCTCGGAGTGAGCGCCGGGGCCTCGTTCGCGATCGTCCTGGCGGTGGGCGTGTTCGGGGTCGGATCGCTGTACGGGTACGTGTGGTTCGCGTTCGCCGGGGCGATGGCCGCCAGTGTGCTGGTCTTCTTCCTGGGGCGGCTCGGCCGGTCCGGTGCCACACCGGTGAAGCTGGCGCTCGCCGGGGTCGCCGTCACCGCGATGCTGTCGTCGCTGACCAGCGCCGTCGTCCTCACCGACCAGGACGCGCTGGACCGTTACCGCTACTGGTCCGCCGGCAGCCTGGCCGACCAGGACTCCGGGGACCTGCTGCGCATTCTGCCCTTCCTGGCGGTCGGCGCCGTCCTCGCGCTGTCCTGCGCGCCCGCGCTCAACAGTCTCGCGCTCGGCGACGACGTGGCCGCCTCGCTCGGCCGACGGCTCGGTCTCGTACGGCTCCAGGGGGTCACCGCGATCATGCTGCTGACCGGTGCCTCGGTCGCCGTCATCGGGCCCGTGGTCTTCCTCGGCCTGGTCGTGCCGCACATCGCCCGCATCCTGGCGCAGTACGCGGGGCTCGGCCCCGATCACCGCTGGCTGCTGCCGCTGTCCGCGGCGCTCGCACCGGTACTGCTGCTGGCCGCCGACATCCTGGGCCGCGTGGTGGCCCGGCCCACCGAGATCCAGGCAGGCGTGCTGGTCGCCTTCCTCGGCGGCCCGTTCTTCGTCGCCCTGGTCCGCCGCCGTAAGCTCGCGGAGGTGTGAGCGTGCCCGCACAGTCCCCACCCGTACCGGCTCGCCGCGTGCCCGCGCCGTCGCCACTGCGCGGCCGGCCCTTCCGGCTGGCCGTGCCGCCCGTGTCCGGGGTGCTGCGGCCGCGGCTGGTGCTCACCGGGGCGCTCCTGGCGGCCGGTGCCTTCCTGCTGTTCTGCTGGGGTCTGACGATCGGTGACTATCCGGTCGCGTTCCCCGACGTCGTCAAGGCGCTGGGCGGGGCGGGCGACGCCGCCACCGTCACCGTCATGCGGGATCTGCGGCTGCCCCGGGCCCTGACCGGGCTCCTGGTCGGGGTCGCGTTCGGCGTCTCGGGGGCCGTGTTCCAGACGATGACCCGCAATCCGCTCGCCAGCCCCGACATGATCGGGCTGACCCAGGGCGCCGGTACGGCCGTCGTCGCCGCCCTCGTCCTCGGCCGGACCGGCGGCCTCGGCCTGTCGACGCTCGGGCTGCTCGGCGCGCTCGCGACCGCGCTGCTGGTGTACGCGCTGGCCTGGAAGGGCGGGGCCACCGGGTACCGGATCGTCCTCGTCGGCATCGGCGTGTCCTGGATGTGCACCAGCGCCACCGACTTCCTGGTGGCGCGCGGCGACCGGTTCGAGGCGCAGCAGGCCGTCGGCTGGCTGGTCGGCAACCTCAACGGCCGTACCTGGGAACAGGTGGACGCCCTCGCCGTCGCCCTGGCCGTGCTGCTGCCCGTCACCCTCGGCATGGGCCGCTGGATGCGCACGCTCCAGCTCGGCGACGACGTGGCCACCGGGCTCGGTACGCCCGTCCGGGCGGTGCGGCTGGCGCTGCTGCTGACGGGGGTGGGGCTGGTCGCCTTCGGTACGGCGGCCGCGGGGCCGGTGGCCTTCGTGGCACTGGCCTGCCCGCAGATCGCCCAGCGGCTGGCGGGCACGTCGGCGCCGCCGCCGCTGGTCTCCGGTCTCGCCGGTGCGTTCGTCGTCCTCGGTTCCGACCTCGTCGCGCGCGAGGCGATCCCCGGGACGGAACTGCCGGTCGGGATCGTCACCGGCGCCCTCGGTGCGCCGGTACTGCTCTGGCTGCTCATCCGCGCCAATCGCGCGGGGTCTGGAGGCTGACCGCATGTCGACCACCGCTCACCGGACGCGGCCGCCGCTCGCGGAGCCGGCTCCCGGGAAGGCCGCCTCCGGGCCCGAGTTGCGGGCCGAGGACCTCCATCTCGCCTACGACGGGCGGACGGTGGTGGAGGGCCTGGACCTCACCGTGCCGACGGGGCGGATCACGGCGATCGTCGGGGCCAACGCGTGCGGCAAGTCGACCCTGTTGCGGGCGCTGGCCCGGCTGCTGGCGCCGCGGCGGGGCGTGGTGGAGCTGGACGGGGCCGCGCTCAGGACCGTGCCGAGCCGTGAGCTGGCCCGCAAGCTCGGCATCCTGCCGCAGTCGCCGGTGGCGCCCGAGGGGCTGACGGTCGGTGATCTGGTGGGCCGGGGGCGCTCGCCGCACCAGACCTGGTGGCGGCAGTGGTCGGCCGCCGACGAGGAGGCGGTGCGGGGGGCTCTGACGGCCACCGGGCTGACGGAGCTCGCCGACCGTCCCGTCGACGAGCTGTCCGGCGGTCAGCGGCAGCGGGCGTGGATCGCCATGGCCGTCGCCCAGGGCACGCCGATCCTGCTCCTGGACGAGCCGACGACGTATCTCGACCTCGCCCACCAGATCGATGTGCTGGACCTCATCACCGACCTCAACCGGGGCGAGGGGCGCACGGTGGTGATGGTGCTGCACGATCTCAACCAGGCGTGTCGGTACGCCGACCATGTCATCGCGATGAAGGCGGGGCGGATCGTGGCCGAGGGAGTGCCGGGGGAGGTCGTCACGGAGGGGATGGTGGAGGACGTGTTCGGCCTCCGCTGCCGCGTCTCCACCGACCCGGTCAGTGGCACCCCCCTGGTCATCCCCCTGGGCCGCCACCACGACGGCGGGGACTTGGCCCCCGCCACCTGACGCCCCACCGGGACCGACGCCCCCCACACCACCCGCGCGGTTCCTCGCGCCCCCGGGGGTGGTCCTGCGCGTTAGCACGTGCAGGCGCATCGTGGTCACTCGCGCAGTTCCCCGCGCCCCTAGGGGGGTGGGGGTTCGGTGCGTCGGTGAGTACGGGTGAGTCGTGGTTGCCCGCGCAGTTCCCCGCGCCCCTGAGGGGGTGGGAGGTTCCGTGCGTGAGTGAGTGCGGGTGGATCGTGGTGGGGTGTGGGATTCCTCGCGTTTCTGGCGGGGGGTGACCCGTGTCTTTCAGGGGCGCGGGGAACTGCGCGACCAGCCAGGGACGGCCCGCAGCCGCCCACGAGCCGTACCACCCCGCCCGGAGGGCGCTTCCCGCCGTCAGGCGCACTCCCCGCCCGGAGGGCGCTTCCCGCCGTCAGGCGGACTCCCCGCCCGGGAAGGCGCCCCCGGGAGGGCGCCCCCCGTCGGCGAGGGTTCCGCGCCAGCTCAGGGGTGCGACGTCAGGTAGCCCCCCATCGTGGGGAAGTACTCGGCCGCCGAGTACTCCGCACCGTCGTCCGTGCGCACCCGCCGCACCAACAGCCCCCGGCACCGGCCGGTGTACGCGTCCGCGCCCGCGACGACGACCACGCCGTCGCCCTCGCGGATGAAGATGCGGCCCGGCGTGCCCCCGTAGCGCCCCTCGGAGACCCCCGCGGAGACGATCCGCAGCCGCTCCCCGCGATGGAAGGCGTACGCGTTCGGGTACGGGTCCGACTGGGCCCGTACGAGCCGCTCCAGGCGCTCCGCGGGCCAGCTCCAGTCGATCCGGCTGTCCTCGGCCGAGCGTTTGTGGAAGAAGCTGGCCCTGGCCCGGTCCTGCGGCAGCCACCGCCCGGCGTCCCGGCCGGAGGCGATCAGGTCGAGGGACTCGCGCACGAGGGGCGCGATGAGGTCGACCGTGCGGTGGAACAGATCGGTGGCGGTGTCCGTCGGCCCCACCGGCACCGACCGCTGCACCAGCACATCCCCCGCGTCGAGTTCCGCGTTCATCCGGTGCGCCGTCACCCCCACCCGCTCCTCCCCGTTGAGCAGCGCCCAGATGATCGGCGAGAAGCCGGCGTACGCCGGCAGCAGCGAGTCGTGGATGTTGAGCGTGCCGTGCGGCGGCAGGTCGAACAGCTCCGGCGGGAGCCAGGTGCGCCAGTTGTTGGCGACGATGATGTCCGGCCGTGCCTCCCGTACCGCGGCGAGGAGTTCGGCGTCGTCGGGGCGGTTCCGCAGCAGGACGGGCACGCCGTGCTTCTCGGCGAGTTCGGCGACGTTGTCGTCCCAGATCTTCTCGTACGCGTGCTCGCTCCTCGGATGGGTGAGGACGAGGACGACCTCGTGCTCCGAGTCGAGCAGGGCCCCCAGCGTGCGGTGCCCCCAGGTCTGGTAGCCGAGCATGACGACCCTCATGGCGAACCTTCCTCTCCCACGACTCCATTGCAAGGTTAGCCTTACCTTATCTAGCATGTGGGTGCCTGAGGGAGGCGATGCATAGGTGAAATCACCGGTCATGGGTTCCGATGCCGTCCACGACGTCCACGACATCGTCGGGATCGGTTTCGGCCCGTCAAATCTCGCCCTGTCCGTGGCAGTCGAGGAGCACAACGCGAACGCCGGCGCCGGCCGCCGTCTGAGCGCCCTGTTCCTGGAACGCCAGCCGCGCTTCGGCTGGCACCGGGGCATGCTGATCGACGACGCCACGATGCAGGTGTCGTTCCTCAAGGACCTGGTGACCCTGCGCAATCCGGCGAGCGACTACAGCTTCCTGTGCTTCCTGCGCGAACGCGGCAGACTGATCGACTTCTTGAACCAGAAGACGCTGTTCCCGCTGCGGATGGAGTTCCACGAGTACTTCGAGTGGGCCGCCACGCGCGTCTCCCACCTGGTCTCCTACGGCAGCGAGGCCGTCACCGTCACCCCGGTGCGCGACGCCGCCGGCCGGATGGACCTCTTCGAGATCACCTGCCGTGACGCCACGGATCCGGACGCGACCGTGACGTACCGGGCCCGCAACATCAGCGTCGCCATGGGCCTGGAACCGCACGTGCCACCGGGTCTGGAGCTGTCCGAACACGTCTGGCACACCAGTCAGTTGCTGCCTCGCGCGGCTCAACTCGCCGCCGAGGGACGGCCGGTGCGCAGGGCCGTCGTGCTCGGCGCCGGGCAGAGCGCCGCCGAGGCGGTGGACTATCTGCACCGCACCTTCCCCGAGGCGGAGGTGTGCTCGGTCTTCGCGAAGTACGGCTACACGCCCGCCGACGACAGCCCGTTCGCCAACCGGATCTTCGACCCGGAGGCGGTGGACGTCTACTTCTCCTCGCCGCCCGAGGTGAAGCAGTCCCTGCTCGACTACCACCGCTCCACCAACTACTCCGTCGTCGACATGGAGTTGATCGAGTCGCTGTACGCCGCCTCGTACCGGGAGAAGGTGGCCGGACGGGAGCGGCTGCGCTTCCTCAACGTCTCCCGTGTCCGCGAGGTGCGTCCCGGCGACGCGGGCGGACTGGACGTGGCCGTGGAGTTCCTGCCCACCGGCGAGCACCAGGTGCTCCCCGCCGATGTGCTGGTGCTCGCCACCGGCTACCGGCCCCGCGACCTCGCCACCCTGCTCGGCCCGGCGGCCAAGTTCTGCCTCCGCGACGACGGGGACGCGGTACGCGTGGGCCGGGACCACCGGGTGGAGACGGTGCCGGAACTCACCGCCGGCATCTACCTCCAGGGCGGCACCGAGCACACCCACGGCCTGACCAGCACCCTGCTGTCGACGGTCGCGATCAGGGCGGAGGAGATCCACCGCTCCCTGCTGGCCGACGTGACGGTGGCCTGACCGTCGCGCCGGCGGTCCCGGGTCCTGACGGCACGACCCGTCCGGGCCCCGGGCCGCCGGCTGCCGATTGACCATGGAGCAACCGTGCCCAGGGATGATTGCGGATACGGCAACCGGCCACGACAATCGGCGCATGGATCACGTCGATCTGAACCTCGTCGAGGTGCTGGACGCGCTGCTCGCCGAGAACAGCGTGACGCGGGCCGCGGAACGGCTGCACACCTCGCCGCCGGCCGTCAGCCGCGCCCTGGGCCGGTTGCGGCGCGCCTTCGGCGACCCGCTCCTCGTCCGCGCGGGACGGGAACTCGTGCCCACACCCCGGGCGTTGGAGCTGCGCGGTGAGGTGCACGCGGTCGCCGCCCGGGCACGGGCACTGTTCGCGCCGTCGGCCGTCGCCGACCCCCGTACCGCCGTCCGCATGTTCGATCTACAGGTCACGGACATGCTGTCCACGACGTTCCTGCCGTCCCTCATCGACGATCTGCGGGTCCAGGCCCCCGGTATCTCGCTGCGGCTGCGGCCGGAGAGCGTCGAGGACACCCCCGCCCTGCGGGAGGGGCTGGTGGATCTGGAGATCGGCATCATCCGGCCCGGCGACCCCGAGATCCGCTCGGCGGCGCTGGTCACGGAGACGCTGGTCGGCGCGGTACGGCCGGAGCATCCGCTGGCTGCGGCGCGGACCGTGACGGCACGGCGGTTCGCCGCCGCCGACCACATCGCCGTGTCCCGGCGCGGCCGGACCCACGGGCCGATCGACGACCGGCTCGCGGACCTCGGCCTGAGCCGGCGCGTGGTCGCCGTGGTGCCCACCTTCGCGAGCGCGCTGTTCATGGCCCGCGAGACCGACGTCGTCTGCGTCGCCCCGGCCGGACTGGGGCGGCGGATGCTCGACGCGCTCGGGCTGCGCACCTTCCCGATCCCGCTGGAGCTGCCGCCGCTGACGATCGGCATGGCCTGGCACCCGCGCAACCACCACGACCGCACCCACCGGTTGCTGCGCGAACGCACCCACCACCTCATGACCGCGGCGGCGGCGCCCGCCACCCGATGACCGGGGCGCCGGCACCCGCCACCCGATGAGCGCCAGCGCCGTGGGCCGGGACGGTCAGACCGCCTCCACCTCCATGCAGGAGTAGCCGCCGCCCACCGGGTACGTCCGGCCGCGCCGCCACCCGGTGGCGGTGAAGAGGGCGTCGAACTCGTCGAGGTCCCGCTCGACGCCGCCCGTGACGCAGAGCATGGCCATGTCGGAGATGGCGGCGAAGTCGGGCTTGCCGAGTTCGCCGACGATCGTCTCGACGACCAGGGCACGTCCGCCCGCTCGGCTCGCGGCGCGGCAGTTGCTCAGGATGCGCGTACAGCGCTCGTCGTCCCAGTCGTGCAGGACCGTCTTCAGCAGGTGGAGGTCCCCGGTGGGCACCTCGGTGAAGAAGTCGCCGCCCACGCCGGTGAACCGGTCGGACAGGCCCCGTCGTCCGGCCTCCCGCACCGCGCCCCCGACGGCGTGCGGCAGGTCGAGCACCTGACCGCGCAGCGCCGGGTCCGTCTCCATCAGCGTCAGGACGAGGTGTCCGTCGGCGCCGCCGACGTCGACCGCCGTGGTGGCGCCCTTGACGTCGGCCCGGGCCGCCACGCCGTGGGTCACCAGGGCGGACATGTCGCTCATGGCGTCGGCGAACACCCGTGCCGTCTCGGCGTTCTCCGGCCGCCCGTAGTAGTCGAAGATGTCCTCGCCGAGCACCTTCCTCACCTGGCTCGCGCCTTCCCGCACCGCCTCGGGGAACAGGCCCCAGGCGCCCCAGTGCGACGGTCCGGCCTGGATCAGCAGCAGGGAGCGCAGGGAGCCCGGCACTCCGGCGCGCAGCAGCTGTCCGCGCCCGGTCAGGCCGAAGCGGCCGTCCCCCTCGTAGCTGAGCACGCCCAGCGAGGCGGCCGCGCGCATCAGTCGGTAGGTGGCGCCTTCGTGGCTGTTCTCGCGTCCGGCCACCTCCTTCGCCGTCCGCGGCTCGTCGGCGAGGTGGTCGACGATGTTGAGCCGGACGACGGCGTGCAGGATCTGAACGACCGCGCCACCGGTGAGCATGTTCATCAACTGCACGACATCCGCGGGCGGTTCGGGTGCCGTCTCGGGCGTGGTGGTCTCGGGTGTGGTGGTCTCGGGCATGGCGCGCAACCTCGTTGGCTCGGATGGTGTCAACAAAAAGAGGTCTGTAGTGTCGACGCGGCTGGGGCGGGGACGCATGCATCTGCGTGCCGGGTGGCCGGGACTTCCGCGTCGGCGGCGGGGAACGACGGCGGGACGGCGATGACAGCACAACGACCGGATGCGGGAGCGGCGTCGGGGTCCGTACCCGGAGCGGGGCGGACGTTCACCGCGGACGTCACGGGACCGGCATCCGGCGCCCGCGGCTTCGACGTCTTCCGGCGCGCGTGGGAGGCGCAGACGGGCGAGGCGCTGCCGTTGCCGTCCTTCGACACCGGTGAGTCCGGTGCCTTCCGGATCGGTGCCCGGGCGGCCAAGGTCCATGACGCGGTCGTCGCGGAGGTGCGCTTCACCCGCTTCGTCGGGCGCCCCTCCGGGGCCCGGGAGCCCGGCGACCGGGTGCTCGTGCATCTGATGTCGGAGGGTTCCTGGCGATTCGTCGGGCTCGACCGGCGCGGCGGGAGCGCCACCGTCGCGGCCGGGTCGTTCCTCGCCCGCCGCAACGGCGCGCCCGCGCTGTTCGACGTGGCGCCCGGCTCGCGCGCGACGGTGCTGATCCTGCCCACCTCGGTCCTCGACGGCGCCCGCGACACCCGGCAGATCCTCGGCTCCAACGACTCCGCGGCGATGCGCGTGCTGCGGGCGCACGCCCGCATGGTCCGCGAGACGGTGCGCGAACTGGGCGGGCCTGCCATCCTCGCCTCGCGCGACGCCCTGGTGGAGCTCGCCCGGGGGGCGCTGCGGCAGGAGTTCGACGACGCCGAGCCGCGGCTGGCCCCCGCGCTCGCCCGGGCCGCGATGCTCCTCGCCGACGCACACCTGGCGGACCCCGGCCTCACCCCCGCCTCGCTCGCCCGCCGGCTCAACGTCTCCCCGCGCACACTGCACCGCGCGTTCGCCGGCACCGGGGAGCCGGTGGCGGCGTACATCCGGCGCAGACGGCTGGAGCGCGCACGGCGGGAGCTGCTCGCCCGCTGGGGCCGGCCCAGCGTCACGGAGGCCGCCGCCCGCTGGCACTTCGCGGACGGCAGCCACTTCACCCGCGCCTTCAGACGGCAGTACGGGGAGACCCCCACCCAGGCGATGGCCCGTACCCCGCCCTCGCTCTAGCGTCCCGCCCGCACCGCCGCACGGCCGATCCGCTTCGTGCGGGACCACGGACAGAGGTGCGCCGATTCGTTCGTGCGTACGAACCGAGGCGGTGGTCGTGCTCCTAGGGTCGGGACCCACGGGCGTATCCGAGGAGGCGACCATGCAGACGCTGTTGCGCGGTGGCCGGGTCGTCGACCCGGGCACGGGGTTCGACGGGCCGGCCGACGTGCTCGTCGACGGCGGCCGGATCGCCGCCGTGGGCCCCGGCATCGAGGCGCCGCCCGGCGCGGCGGTCGTCGAGGCCGCCGGGCTGATCGTCGGACCCGGCTTCGTCGATCTGCACAGTCATGTGCACTCCGTCGCCGGGCAGCGGCTCCAGGCGATGGACGGGGTGACCACGGCGCTCGACCTGGAGGCCGGGCTGATGCCGGTCGCCCGCGCCTACGCCGAGGCGGCCGCCGCGGGGCGCCCGCTGCACTACGGCTTCTCCGCCTCCTGGGGCGGCGCGCGGGCCCAGGTCCTGACCGGCCGCACGCCGGACGCCCGGTTCGCGTCGAGCATGGAGGTGCTGGGCGACCCGCGCTGGCAGCGCTCCTCCACCCCGCGCGAGCTGGCCGCCTGGCTCTCCCTGCTGGAGGACGAGCTGGCCGGCGGCGCCCTCGGCATCGGCATCCTCATGGGGTACGCGCCGGCCAGCGACCCGGCGGAGTTCCGCGCCGTCGCCCGCCTGGCGGCGCGGGCCGGAGTGCCGACGTTCACCCACGTCCGCGAGCTGGTCGAGGTGGATCCGGCGACGCCCGTCGACGGGTCGGCGGAGGTCGTGCGCGCGGCGGCCGAGACCGGGGCGGCGATGCACCACTGCCATGTGAACAGCACCTCCGGCCGCCACCTCGACCGGGTCCTGGGGGCTCTGGCGGAGTCGCGGCGGGCGGGTTCGCGGGTGACGGTGGAGGCGTATCCGTACGGGGCGGGCAGCACGGCGGTCGGTGCGGCGTTCATCGACCCGGAGCGGCTGCGCGCCAAGGGGCTCGGGCCCAGGGCCTGTTGCGAGAGTCCCGTCGTCCGACCGGAGGGCGGGCCCTGCGGCGTCAGGTGCGTGCTCTCGGCGTGCCGGGCCCGGACCTTCGTACTGGATGTACTTGGGTCTGGGCCCGGTGCGGCGAGTGGGGGTCCCCCCTGCTCGAGCGAAGTCGAGAGCTTGGGGGAGCGTGCATGGCGTCGCGGGGCAGACGGGACTCTCGCAACAGGCCCTGGGAGCGTCATCATGGTCGAGACGGACGAGCGGATCGCCGACGAGGCGCGGCTGCGCCAGCTGCGCGCGCGGAACCCGGGGGCACCCTGCCTCCTGGAGTTCCTCGACGAGGACGACCCCGGCGACCGGACGCTGCTGCGGCGGGCGCTGGCCTTCCCGGACGCCGTCGTGGCCAGCGACGCGATGCCGGTGTTCTGGCCGGACGGCAGCGACGAGAGCACCGAGTGGCCACTGCCGCCCGGCGGGACGACCCATCCGCGTACCGCGGGCACCTTCGCCAAGACACTGCGCCTGATGGTGCGCGAGTCCGGCGCCTGGAGCTGGCCGGAGGCGTTCCGGCGCTGCTCCTACCTGCCCGCCCGCGTCCTGGACGACGTCGCCCCGGCCGCCCGCGCCAAGGGACACCTCGGGGTCGGCGCCGACGCCGACCTGGTGGTCCTCGACCCGGAGACGGTCACCGACGCCGCCACCTACGCCGATCCCACGCGGCCCTCCCACGGCGTACGGCACCTGTACGTGGGCGGGGTGCCGGTGGTCGCGGACGGTGCCCTGCGCACCGACGCGTTCCCGGGGCGGCCGCTGCGCGGGGAGTCGCGGTGACGGCGCCGGACCTCGGCGCACTGCTCGCCGACATCGAGACCCTGGTGACCTGCGAGTCCCCGTCGACGGACCACGAGGCGCTCGCCCGCGGCGCGGCCGAGGTCGCCACGCTCGGCCGGCGACTGCTCGGCGCGGACCCGGAGTACCTGGTCACCGAGGGCTGCCCCCATCTGCGCTGGCGGTTCGGCGACGGACCGGCCCGGGTACTGCTGCTCGGGCACCACGACACGGTCTGGCCCCTGGGCTCGCTGCGCACCCACCCGTTCGGCATCCGCGACGGCGTGCTGCGCGGCCCCGGCTGCTTCGACATGAAGGCGGGCCTGGTGATGGCCCTGCACGCCGCCGCGGCCCTCCCCCGTCGCGCCGGGCTGACGATCCTGGTCACCGGGGACGAGGAGATCGGCTCGCCCCGGTCGAGGGAGCTGATCGAGGCGGAGGCGCGCGGCTGCGAGGCCGTGTTCGTGCTGGAGGCGTCGGCCGACGGGGGCGCGTTGAAGTGCCGCCGCAAGGGCGTCTCGCTGTACCGGATCGAGGTCGAGGGCCGGGCCGCGCACTCCGGGCTCGAACCGGAGAAGGGCGTGAACGCGGGCGTCGAACTCGCGCACCAGATCCTCGCCGTGGCGGGGCTGGCCGACCCCGCGCGCGGGACGACCGTGGTGCCGACCCTCTCGTCGGCCGGTACGACCACCAACACCGTCCCGGCCGCCGCCCGCGTGGCGCTCGATGTACGGGCCTGGGACCTGGCGGAGCAGGAACGCGTCGACGCCTCCCTGCGCGCGCTGCGTCCGGTGCTGCCCGGGGCGCGGGTGCGCGTGACGGGCGGGGTGAACCGGCCGCCGCTGGAGGCCGCCGCGTCCGACGGCCTGTTCACCCTCGCCGACTCCCTGGCGCGGGACCTGGGCCTGGGGCCGCTCACCGCCGCGGCGGTCGGGGGCGCCTCGGACGGCAACTTCACCGCCGGGCTGGGCGTTCCGACGCTCGACGGCCTCGGCGCGGTGGGCGGCGGTGCGCACGCCGACGACGAGCATGTCGTCGTCGCGGAACTGCCGGGCCGTACGGCGCTGTTGACCGCGCTCGTGGAGGCGGTACTGGAGAAAGGGGCACCGCGATGACCGGGCACATACCGTACGCGCCGCCCGGGCCTTCGCCGTCGGTGGCCGCCGGGGCCGAACTCGCCGCCGCCCGGGCCGCCTCGGAGGCCGAGGTGGCCGTCCGTGAGCTGACCGAGGTCGAGGACCTGGCCGCCGTCTCGCTGCTCCTGCGGCGGGTCTGGCACGCGGAGCCGGGGGGCGGCCCCGTGCCGACGGAGCTGCTGCGGGCGATGGCCGTGGCGGGGAACTACGTGTCCGGCGCGTTCGACGGGGAGGAACTCCTGGGCGCCTGCGTCGGGTTCTTCGGCGCCCCCGCGCACGGCGCGCTGCACAGCCACATCACCGGCGTCCTGCCCGCCGGGCTCGGGCGCGGCCTGGGACTCGCGCTCAAGCTGCACCAGCGGGCCTGGGCGCTGCGCCGGGGCGCGGAGACGATCTCCTGGACGTTCGACCCGCTGGTGCGCCGCAACGCGCACTTCAACCTGACGAAACTGGGCGCCCGTCCGGCCCGGTACCTGCCCGACTTCTACGGCCCGCTGCACGACGGCATCAACGGCACGGGCGCCACCGACCGGCTCCTCCTCACCTGGGACCTCGTCGGTGCGGCGGTGCCGGAGGGACGCGCGCCCGTCGACGCGGCGGCGCTGTCGCGGGCGCGGGGCGCCGTGCCCGCGCTGTCGGCCGACGCGGACGGCAGGCCGGTGACCGGGGCGGACGGTGGGGCGGGCGACGGGCCGGTGCTGCTGGTCGCGGTGCCGCCCGACATCGAGGAGCTGCGGCGCACCGACCCGGCGCTCGGCCGGTCGTGGCGGCTCGCGCTGCGGGAGGTGCTCGGCGGCCTGATGGCCGAGGGCGCGGAGGTCACCGGCTTCGACCGGGCCGGGTGGTACGTGGTGGAGAGGAAGCAGGACTCGTGAAGCTCGACGGTGTGGAACTCCTCCGGGTGCGGATGCCGCTGCGGGCACCGTTCCGGACCTCGTTCGGAACGCAGCACGTCCGCGAACTGCTGCTGGTGCGGGTGGTGACGCCGGCCGGCGAGGGGTGGGGCGAGTGCGTGGCGATGGCCGACCCGCTCTACTCGTCGGAGTACGTCGACGGCGCCGAACACGTGCTGCGCGAGCATCTGGTCCCCGTGCTGCTGCGGGCGGGCGAGGTGAGCGCGCACCGGGTGGCGCCGCTACTCGCCCCGGTCAAGGGGCACCGGATGGCCAAGGCGGCGCTGGAGATGGCGGTGCTCGACGCCGAACTGCGCTCCCAGGGGGCGTCGTTCGCCACCGCGCTGGGCTCCACCAGGGACGCGGTGCCGTGCGGGGTCTCGGTCGGCATCATGGACTCGGTCCCCCAACTCCTGGACGCCGTCGAGGGATACGTGGCCCAGGGGTACGCGCGCATCAAGCTGAAGATCGAGCCCGGCTGGGACGTGGAGCCGGTCCGTGCCGTGCGCGAACGCTTCGGCGACGAGCTGCTGCTCCAGGTCGACGCCAACACCGCGTACACGCTGGCGGACGTCCCCCAGCTGCGCCGGCTCGACCCGTTCGGCCTGCTGCTGATCGAGCAGCCGCTGGAGGAGGAGGACGTCCGCGGCCATGCCGAGCTGGCCCGGCAGCTGACCACGCCGATCTGTCTGGACGAGTCGATCGTCTCGGCCCGTTCGGCCGCCGACGCGATCGCGCTGGGCGCCTGCCGGATCGTGAACATCAAGCCCGGGCGGGTCGGCGGCTATCTGGAGGCCCGGCGGGTGCACGACGTGTGCGCGGCGCACGGGGTGCCGGTGTGGTGCGGCGGCATGCTGGAGACGGGGCTCGGCAGGGCGGCGAACGTGGCGCTGGCCGCGCTGCCGGGGTTCACGCTGCCCGGCGACACCTCGGCCTCCGACCGCTACTACCGCACGGACATCACCGAGCCGTTCGTCCTGGACGCCGGGCACCTGCGGGTGCCGTCCGGGGCGGGCCTCGGCGTGACCCCGCTCCCGGAGGCACTGGCGGAGGTGACCACGGGCAAGGCCTGGCTGACCGCGTAGTTCGTGGCAGCCGACGAAACGGGTGTTAGATTTCGTCACCCCGGACGGATAGAGCCGGGTGCGCGCACGAGGTTCAGGTGGTGGTGGCGCCGATGCCCGGAAGGCCCCGTACGCGGCTGAGCCGGGTGCTCGACGATCTCGGCGGCGTCCTGCTGGAGCCGGTCGCGGGGGCCGGTCACCGGGGCGCCCGGCTCGACCAGGTCGTCATCCACGACCCGCTGGACCAGGACGTACCGGGGCCGTCGCACACGGACGTGCACGGCTCGCCGGACACGGACGCGCACGGTTCCCCGGACATGGACGTACAGGGTCCGCGGGCAACCGGCGCCCCGGACGCGGCCGAACCGCTCGCCCGGGCGGTCGTGCTGTGCGTGGGGGTGCGCGCGGCGGACGACCTCGTCCGGCTGCTGCGCGGGTACGGCCGCCGGGGCGCGACCGCGCTCGTCGTCAGACAGCCGGTGGACACCACGCCCGAGGTACTGCGCGCCGCCGAGGAGTCGGGCGTCGCCCTGCTGGGCCTGGCCCCCGGCGCCTCATGGGCGCAGCTCGCCGCGATGCTCCGCACCGTGCTGGCCGAGGAGGATCTCGGCGACGCCTCGCCGGGGACCCTGGACGGGGTGCCGGCCGGGGATCTGTTCGCCGTGGCCAACGCGGTGGCGGCGCTCCTCGACGCCCCGGTGACCATCGAGGACCGGGCCTCGCGGGTGCTCGCGTTCTCCGGCCGGCAGGACGAGGCCGATCAGCCCCGGGCGCGGACCATCCTGGGCCGGCAGGTGCCCGAGCACTTCACCCGCCATCTCGAGGCCAACGGCGTCTTCGAGCGGCTGTACCGCGAGCCGGGGCCGCTCTTTGTCGATCCGCGGTCGCAGGACTTCGAGATGGGCATGCCGCGGGTGGCGATCGCGGTCCGTGCGGGCGACGAGATCCTCGGTTCGGTGTGGGCGGCGGTCCCGGGCCCGCTCGGCGCGGAGCGCGCGCAGTCGCTCCGGGACGCCGCCAAGGTGGTGGCGCTGCACATGCTCCGGCTGCGGGCGGGCGCCGACGTCGAACGGCGGCTGCGGGCCGACCTGGTGAGCACGGTCCTGGAGGGCGGCACGGCGGCGCCCGAGGCGCTCGCCCGGCTCGGTCTGCTCGGCCGGCCGCTGACCGTCCTGGCGATGGGAACGGCCGACGCCTCCGGGCCGACGACCCCGGAGGAGGACGTCAGCCGGGCCGCCGGCCGGCAGCGGCTCGCCGACGCGCTGGCCACGCATCTCACCACGGTGCAGCCGCGTTCGGCGGTCGCGCTGCTGGGGGACGTGGCCTACGGGCTCGTCCCGCTGCCGGGCGGGCAGCCGGACGGCGCGGAGCGCGCGCCGCGCCTCGCCTCGGCATTCCTGGAGCGCGCCGGACGCGGCACGGAGGCGGCGGCGATCGGCATCGGACCGCCGGCCGGGGACGGCGCCGGGATACGGCGCTCGCGCGAGGGCGCGGACCGGGCGCTGCGCGTCCTGCGCACGGCCGGCCGGGGGCGCCGGGTGGCCACCCTGGAGGACGTCCACGTCGACGCCCTCCTGCTGGAACTCGGGGACCTCGCGGCGGCCCGCGGCGACCGTCCGACGGCCGCGATCGCCCGCCTCCTCGACTACGACGCACGGCACGGTGCGCATCTGCTCCACACCCTGCGGTGCTGGCTCGACGCGTTCGGCGACGTGCCGGCCGCGTCGGCGAGGGCCCACGTCCACCCCAACACCTTCCGCTACCGCCTGCGCCGCCTGACCGAGGTCGCCCGCCTCGACCTGACCGACCCGGACCAACGCTTCGCGGCCATGGTGCAGTTGCGGCTCCTGCCCCCGGGCCGTGATCCCTCCTCCGGAGCAGCTGAGCGAGACCCCGACGGCTGGTGACGACGCATGGCTGAACAGGTCACCGACGATGGTCGCAGGAGCCGTCGTCGGGCTGGTGACGGCGCACGCCGCCCTCGCGGTGCGGCCGGATCATCCGGTCCGTACCCCCGCCACGTGCCGACGACGGTGGGGCACGGGCGCGCCGTCCCCGCCGGTCAGCGTCCCGGGACGACGAGTACGGGGCAGTGGGAACGGCGCAGCAGCGCATGCACGAGTCCGCCCGGCCGGGGTACCGGGCCGGTGCGGGGGCGGGTTCCGATCACCACGACGGCCGCTCCCTTCGTGGCGGGCGCCACGGCGCGGATGCCGACGGTGGTGCCGTCCGCGAGCAGCGCGTGTGCTGGGGGGCGGGGCGGCATGACGTCCTTCATGACGGTCTCCTCCGCGTTGGTGTCCTTCCTGCACTTCGAGCATCCGGCGCGGCGCTCCTGGCGCCCATGGGCCGACCGGGGGCGGTACGGGGGCCGGTCGGCCCCCGTACCGCCGGGCCGGGAGCGACGGCTTCGCCCAGATGCCTGATGCGCCCGCGCGGCGCCCGCGTCGGGGACCGGGCCGCTCACCGCCGACCAGGCGTGTCCGGTGTCGAACACGCGACGCCGACCGAGTGGGTGCGCGCGTCAGTAGGCCGCCGTTCCGTGCGCGCGGAACCGGGCGCGGACCCGCTCCGTGAGGGCGGGGTCGGGGGTGGGGGTGTCCTTCAGGGGGAACGGGATGCCGAGGGCCTCGTACTTGGGCGCGCCGAGCTTGTGGAACGGCAGGACGTCCACGCGGTCGACGGTGTCCAGGCCGGCGACGAACTCGGCGAGGCCGTCCACGGCCGCGAGGTCGTCGGTCCAGCCGGGGACCAGCACGTATCGGATCCACATCGGCACGCCGAGCCGGTTGAGCCGGGTGGCGAAGGCCAGCGTCGGGGCGAGGTCCCTGCCGGTCAGCCTGCGGTACGTACGGATGTCGAAGGACTTGATGTCCAGCAGGACAAGGTCGGTGTCCGCGAGGAGCGCGTCGCTCGCGCGGGCGCCGAGGAAGCCGGAGGTGTCGAGGGCGGTGTGCAGGCCGGCCTCCTTGCAGCGGCGCAGCAGGGCGCCGGTGAAGGCCGGCTGGAGCAGTGCCTCCCCGCCGGTGAGGGTCACTCCGCCGCCGGAGGTGGTGAGGAAGGACCGGTATTTCTCGATCTCGCTCATGATCTCGTCGACGGTGGCCGTGCGTCCGTCGCGCAGATGCCAGGTGTCGGGGTTGGCGCAGTACAGGCAGCGCAGCGGGCAGCCGCTGACGAAGAGGACGAACCGGGTCCCGGGACCGTCCACGCCGGTGGACAGGTCCCAGGAGTGGATCCGGCAGGTGACCGGCCGCGCGGCCACGGTGCTCACAGCGATCCGTGGAAGGTGCGGCTGATCACGTCGAGCTGCTGCTCACGGGTCAGGCGGACGAAGTTGACGGCGTAGCCGGAGACCCTGATCGTCAGCTCCGGGTACTTCTCCGGGTGTTCCATGGCGTCCTCCAGGGTGGCCCGGTCAAGGACGTTGACGTTCATGTGGAAGCCGCCCGCGGACATGTAGCCGTCGAGGATGCCCACCAGGTTGCCGGCCCGCTCCCGGGGGGCGTGCCCGAGTCCCTCGGGGGTGATCGTCGTCGTGAGGGAGATCCCGTCGCGGGCCGCCTCGTAGGGCAGTTTGGCCACCGACAGGGCGGAGGCGACGACGCCGTGCCGGTCGCGGCCGTTCATCGGGTTGGCACCGGGCGCGAAGGGCTGTCCGGCGCGGCGGCCGTCGGGGGTGTTGCCGGTGTGCTCGCCGTAGACGACGTTGGAGGTGATGGTCAGCAACGGACTGGGTGTGCTCGGCGTCGCGGTAGGTGGGGTGCCGACGGACCTTGGCCATGAACGACTCCATCAGGCCGACGGCGAGGGAGTCGGCCCGGTCGTCGTTGTTGCCGTACGCCGGGAACTCGCCCTCGGTCTCGAAGTCCACGGCGAGCCCCGTCGCGTCGCGGATCACCTTCACGCGTGCGTGCTTGACGGCGGACAGGCTGTCGGCGGCGACGGACAGGCCGGCGATGCCGCAGGCCATGAACCGGTGCACGGGGTAGTCGTGCAGGGCCATCTCGATGCGCTCGTAGGCGTACTTGTCGTGCATGTAGTGGATGACGTTGAGCGCGTCGACGTAGGTCTCCGCCAGCCAGTCCAGGACGCGGTCGTAGGCGGCCGACAGCTCCTCGTGGTCGAGGTACTCGCCGGTCAGCGGCGGCATCTCGGGCGTGATCCGATCCCCGGTCATCTCGTCCCGGCCGCCGTTGACCGCGTACAGCAGGGCCTTGGCGAGGTTGACGCGGGCGCCGAAGAACTGCATCTGCTTCCCCACCGCCATGGCGGAGACACAGCAGGCGATCGCCGTGTCGTCGCCGGTGCGCGGGCGCATCAGATCGTCGGACTCGTACTGGACGGCGCTGGTGTCGATGGAGACCTGCGCGCAGAACTTCTTGAAGCCGTCCGGCAGCCGGGGCGACCACAGCACCGTCAGGTTGGGCTCCGGAGCCGGTCCGAGGTTGTACAGGGTTTGCAGGAACCGGAAGGAGGTGCGGGTGACCAACGGCCGGCCGTCGGCCCCGATGCCGCCGATGGACTCCGTCACCCAGGTCGGGTCGCCGGAGAACAGCGCGTCGTACTCGGGGGTGCGCAGGAACCGCACGATCCGCAGCTTGATCACGAAGTCGTCGATCAGCTCCTGTGCGCGCCTCTCGTCGAGGAGGCCCTCGGCCAGGTCCCGGTGCAGGTAGACGTCGAGGAAGGTGGAGGTGCGGCCGAGTGACATGGCGGCACCGTTCTGCTCCTTCACGGCGGCCAGGTAGCCGAGGTAGAGCCACTGCACGGCCTCGTGGGCGGTCGCGGCCGGGCGGGTGACGTCGCAGCCGTAGCCGGCGGCCATGGTGGTCAGCTCGCCCAGGGCCTTGATCTGCTCGGCCAGTTCCTCGCGGTCGCGGATGACGTCCGCGGTGGAGGGCAGGGTGTCCAGCCGTGCGCGTTCGGCGCGTTTGGCCGCCACGAGGCGGTCGGTGCCGTAGAGGGCGACGCGCCGGTAGTCGCCGATGATCCGGCCGCGGCCGTAGGCGTCGGGCAGCCCGGTGATGATGCCGGCCCTGCGGGCGGCGCGCATCGCGGGCGTGTAGGCGTCGAAGACTCCGTCGTTGTGGGTCTTGCGGTAGGTGCCGAAGACCCGGGTGACGAACGGGTCGGGTGCGTAGCCGTATGCCTTGAGGCTGTTCTCCACCATGCGGATGCCGCCGTTGGGCATGATCGCCCGCTTCAGCGGGGCGTCGGTCTGCAGACCGACGATCAGTTCACGGTCCCGGTCGATGTATCCGGGGGCGTGCGAGGTGATCGTGGAGGGCGTCGCGGTGTCCACGTCGAGAACACCCCTGCGCCGCTCCTCCGGGAAGAGCGCGCTCACCTTCTCCCACACCGCGCGGGTGCGGTCCGTGGGACCGGCCAGGAAGGAGGCGTCGTCTTCGTAGGGCGTGTAGTTGGCCTGGACGAAGTCGCGCACGTCGACCCGCTCGCGCCATCCCTCTCCGCCGAACTGCCGCCATGCGTCGGCCGTGCGGGGGCCGGCCGTCACCGTCGCGGTCATCACATGTCCTCTCGTAGGGTCCTGCCCTTCTCCTTCGATGCTCGTCCCGCGCACGGGAGGGGAGGAGTGCCGGACAGGGCATCCCCCCGTCCCTGTGGTCCCGGCCGGGCGGGACGTTCGGCCCTCTTTGGGACCACTGCCCCGGGGCAGCCGGCGTGGTGCAGGGCGGCGTGCGTGACCGGGCCCGTGTGTGGCCCCCGGTGCCGCGGCCGGTCGTGCGACGGCCCACCACCAGGAGGCCGGCGCCCCGTGCCGCGTGCACCAGGGCGGGCACGGCGGCGATCCCGACTCCGCGCACCTCTTCCAGCCACGCCACCGGTCCGGACTACGTCTCCTGCTCGCCGCCGCGGGTGCCGGTCGCCCGCCCGGAGGCCGGGCGGGCCGCCCTGGAACGGGCGGACGGCGGCGACTTCAGGTGAAGGGGACCCTCGGCACCGGGCGGGGGCCGTCCGGCCCGCGACCGGTGCCGCCCCGACGGCAAGGCTTGCGGTGACACGGAACGACCACAAGGAGTGGAGCACATGACTGCCAAGGACATCGGCATCCGCGGCGGCGCCGGCACTGTGCGGGTACGGGCCGACGGCGAGGTGGACGAGGAGGCGCTGGCGTACCTCCGCGAGAAGGTCGGCACCGCGCTGGACCGGCCGGGGCTGCCGCCCGCGAGCGGTGAGGTGCGGATCGTCAGGGCCGCGGCGCACCACGGGGAGCTGCCGTGGTCGGCCGGCGCCGAGATCCGGATGGGTGGCGACCTCGTCGTCGTCCGCGTGCGCGGGGCGAGCGCCCGGGAACTCGCCGACCGCCTCCACGACCGCCTGCGGGAGCGGACCCGGCGCACCGCGCACCACGCCCAGGAGGCGCGCGGGGCCGCCACGCCCCCGCCCTGGCGCGGCGGCCCCGAGCAGTAGAGAGGTCACCGGCCCGTCATGACTTCCCACATCGTCGGTCAGGTGATGACCACTGACGTCGTCCAGGCCCGGCGGACGACGCCCTTCGAGGAGCTCGTCCGACTGCTCGACCGCCACCGCGTCGGCGGACTTCCCGTGGTCGACGAGGACGACAAAGTGGTCGGTGTGCTCTCGGGCACCGATCTGGCGCGCGCCCGGGCGAGCCGGCCGAGAGAGGACCCGGCCGACGCCGTCACCGCGCAGGACCTGATGTCCACACCGGCCGTCACCGTGCACCCCGAAGGGACCGTTGCGGACGCGGCACGGCTGATGGAACGCCGTGGTGTCGAGCGGCTCCTCGTGATCGACGAGGAGGACCGTCTCATAGGCATCGCGACCCGCCGGGACCTGCTGCGGATCTTCCTGCGGACGGACGACGACATCGGACGCCAGGTGACCGAGGAAGTGCTCGTCGGCCGCCTGGGGCTGAGGCGCGGAGACGTGTCCGTCTCGGTCCGCGACGGAGTGGTCGCCCTCGACGGCCGCGTGGAGCTGCGGAGCCGCATACCGGAGGCCGTCCACGCGGTGTGGCTGCTGGAGGGGGTGGTCGGGGTGGTGAACGGCCTGACCTTCGACGTCGACGACTGAGGAGGACCGGGGGTCCCTGTCCGGCCCGGGCCGGGGGGGCAGGGAGGGGTCCTCCGGTGCCTGCGGAGTCCGCGGAGTCCGCGTGAGAGCGGACGGGGACGCAGGCTCCGCCGGCCAAGCCGCTCCCACGTCGCCATGGACCGCCTGGTCACGGCCGGGCTGAAGGCGCTTGCCGACTACGAGGCCCTGACGCGGGAACAGACGGGCCGCCCGCTCCGCGTGCAGCCGCTCGGGCCCGCCCGCGAGCGGCGGGTGGTCGGCAGTGCCGTGCGAGGGGCACCGCCGGGCACGTACCGCGGTGCGCAGTGCCTGCCGCAGTCGCGCCTCCTCGTAGGCGAAGCGCAGCGCGGGTGTCGGTGTGTCGGCCGTGCCGACGACGACGGCCGCGGCGTCGCGGCTCTCGTGGATCAGGGTGTACGCGGGTTCCTCGGGCACGACCGCGGTGGTGCGGCGGAGGCCGGTCCGGCGGCGCCCGGCCCGTAGCGCGGCGGCGGCGCGGAGGAGGTCCGCGGCGGGATGCCCCGCAGGGCGCCTCGCGGGAGGCGCCGCAGGGCGGCCTCGTCGGCCGCCCGGTCGACGGCCCGCAGGCCGGGCGCGGAGCCGTCGCCGCCGACCACCGGGGTCGGCGGCGCCGTCCTCAGCCCTCCGCGCCGAGGTCGAAGACGATGCGGGCCTTGATCTCACCGCGCAGGACCTCGGCGATGGAGTCGTTGACCGCGGTGAGCGGGCGGGTCTCGCGGATGACCCTCGTACGGCCGGCGGCGTGCAGCCGGAAGACCTCGGCGAGGTCCTGCCGGGTGCCGACGATGGAGCCGATCACGGAGGTGCCGTTCAGCACCGTGTCGAAGATCGGTACCTCGAGGGTGCCGTGCGCGGGCAGGGCCACCATGACCAGCTTGCCGCCGCGTCGGAGACCGGCGTTGACGGCCGCGAAGGCGGCGGGGTTCACCGCCAGGGCGAGCGCGGCATGCGCGCCGCCGTGCCGCTTCAGCTCGGCGCCGGCGTCCTGTGTGCGGGCGTCGATGAGGATGTCCGCGCCCAGTTCCCGGGCGAGTTCGAGCTTGTCGTCGGTGACGTCGATGGCGGCGACGGTGGCGCCGGCGATCTTCGCGTACTGCACCGCCAGGTGGCCGAGTCCGCCCACCCCCGAGATGGCGACAAGCTGCGCGGGGCCGACGCCCGCGACCTTCAGCGCCTTGTACGTGGTGACGCCCGCACAGGTCAGCGGGGCGGCGTCGAGGGCGCTGACGCCCTCGGGCACGAGCTGGGCGAAGTCGGCGCGGGCGAGCATCTTCTCGGCGTACCCGCCGTCGCAGCCGTAGCCGGTGTTGACCTGGCTCTCGCACAGCGTCTCCCAGCCGGAGAGGCAGTGCTCGCACCGCCCGCAGGCACTGCCCAGCCACGGCACGGCGACACGCTGTCCCACCGACAGGTGGCTGACGCCGTCGCCGAGCTTCTCCACCAGACCGACACCCTCGTGCCCCGGCACGAACGGCGGTGTCGGCCTGACCGGCCAATCCCCGTGTGCGGCGTGGATGTCCGTGTGGCACAGCCCGGAGGCCTCGAGACGGACGCGCACCTGCCCCGGACCCGGCTCGGGGTCGGGGCGCTCCTCGACGACCAGAGGTGCCCCGAACTCCTTCACGACCGCTGCCTTCATGGCTCTCTTCCCTTCTTGTCCGGTCCGGACGGGTCAGTGGTGGGCGACGACGGCGACGGGGGCGGTGGCGTGGTGCATGACCGCGTGGGTGACGGCTCCGATGTGCACGCCGAACGTGCCGCGGCGGATGCGGCGGCCGACGACGACGAGCGAGGCGTCGTGGGAGGCGTCGATCAGGTGACTCGCGGGGCTGCCGATGCGGGACAGCTCGGTCACCTCGACGTCCGGGTACTTCTTCCGCCAGGGCAGCAGTGCCTCGGTGAGTGCCTCGGCCTGCGCACGGGCGAGATCCTCACGGGGGTCGTAGCCGCCGGCCATGGTGTAGGCGTAGGAGGACGGCAGGTTCCAGCCCTGGACGACGGTCAGCGTGGCCGCGCGCCGCAGGGCCTCCTCGAAGGCGAAGGCGAGCACCTCGTCGTCGGGGCTCCCGGTGTCCAGGCCCAGCACGACGGGCCGGAAGGCGGTGGCCGCGGAGGGGATGCCGACCGGGTCCTTGAGGTGCTCGTCGACGGCCTGCTCACCCGCCCGGACCAGCACGACGGGCACGTCGGTACGGGCGACCACGGCCTGGCCGACGGAACCGACCAGGAAGCCGCCGATGCCGCTCAACGCGCGGGAGCCGAGGACGAGCAGTTCAGCTCCCTCGGCCAGGTCCGGCAGTACCTCGGCCGGATGGCCCCCGCGCTGCTCGGTGGTCACCTCGACCCCGGGGTGGAGCAGCGCCAGCTCCTCGGCCGCCTCACGGGGGATCCGCTCGGTCCAGTGCTGGTGCGTCTCGGCTCCGAGGAGCGGTGCCTGCGCGATCGGCTCCGGTACCTGCTGCCACACGTGGACCAGCTTCACCGCCGCACCGCGCAGCGCCGCCTCACGGACGGCCCATTCCGCCGCGGCACGGCTTTCGGGCGATCCGTCGAGTCCCACGGCGATCGTTCCGGGCATGGAGCCCACCTCCTGCGTGCTCGAGTCCTGTGTCTCCGCGGTCTGTGCGTCGTGCTCCTTGCCGCACTTCAAGCATGTCGGGCGGCGGCCGGCCGGGGCAGGGCCGATGGTCCCCGTCGGGGACCGGTGGTCCCGGTCCCCGACGGGGACGCGGGACCCTGGAACGGACGGATGCGGTGGGCCCGTCGGCGGGCCCACCGCATCGGGGACGTTCAGCGCAGCCACTTGTGGTCGCGGACGAGGGGGAGCTTGGTCCACAGCCGTCCCAGGCCCAGGGCGTCGCCGGCGGAGACCGCCGCGAGGGCGATGAGCACCACGGCGTAGACGAGGTGGTAGTCGGCGAACGGATTCGTCGACATGCTCGGCGCGCCGTTCGACAGGTGCTGGGCGGGTGGCCACTCGGCCATCCACATCAGCGCCATCATCACGGTGCCCGCGAGGGCCGTCAGGCGCAGCGCCACCCCGGCGGTCAGGGCGAGTCCGATACCGAGCAGGCCGAGCATGAACAGCCAGTCCGCCCAGCCGGCTCCGGCCCAGGAGTGGAACGTGGACTGCATCGGTCCGACGGCGACCGAACCGAGGAATCCCTTGGTGGGCGAGCCGCCGTCGATCCAGCCCTTGCCGGACTGGGTGGCGTAGCCGAGGCCGAAGGTCTTGTCGAGGAAGGCCCACAGGAAGACGAAGCCCATCAGCACCCGGGCCGAGGCGAACACGTGGGCCCGGACGGTGTGCGTGTCCGTGTGTGCCGACGCGGCGGACTCGGGGGCGGAGGTGGTCCGGTTCCTGTGCAGGGACGGCAGGTGGAACCCGGCCTTCGGGTTCGTGTGCTGGTGGACGGCCATGGTGGTGACTCCTTGGTTACGCCGGTGACGTTCCGTTCGTTCCTGACACCGCTCACTCTCCCGGGGCGTGCCGGGCCGCGCAGGGTGCCGATGGTCCTGGCGACGGGCTGAACGTCCCTTCATGGGCGGGTCGTTCGGCGCTAGGGACGACCGCCACCGGGGAGGCGGCGTGGTGCCGCAGGGCCTGGGTCACCGGGCCGCTGTGCGTCCCGACGGCGGCCCGGCGAATCACCGTGCGCCGGGCCGGTGGGCGAGCGACGGCCCGTCCCGCCCCACGCCCGGGAACGGCCCCGGCTCAGCCGCGCGGTGAGCCGGATTCCGGGCGGTCGGCCTCGCCTGGGGCGCCGGTGAACATCTCGACGAGGCTGTACGGGGCGTTGTCGTCGAGGAGCAGGGGGAGCAGTTCGGCCGCCTCGGCGGCGTGGGCGGCGCTGCGGGGGAACAGGGCTCCCTCGTAGGCGGCGAGCGCGGCCTCGGGGTCGTCGGGGTGGGCGGCGAGGGCCTTGCCGAGTTCCGCGCCGTCGAACATGGCGAGGTTGGCGCCCTCGCCCGAGGGCGGCATGAGGTGGGCGGCGTCGCCGAGCAGGGTGACGCCCGGGACCCGCTCCCAGCGGTGCTCGTCGGGCAGCGTGTGCAGGATCCGTACGACCGGTGCGGTCTCGCCGTCGGTGAGCAGCGCCGTGAGCTCCGGCGCCCAGCCCTCGAACTCCTTGGCGATCCGGGCCGTTGCCGCGCCGGTGTCGGTGAGGTCGACGGCGTCGATCCACTCCCGTTCCCGGGCCAGTTGGACGTAGGTGTGCAGGACCCCGCCGGGCTCCCGGTGGGCGGTGATCCCCTTTCCGGGAGCGAGCGCGAACAGGGAGCCGCCGCCGACCGCCTCGGCGCTCGCGGGATGGCGCTCGTCGCTGTCGAAAAGATAGGTCTCGACGAAGACGGCGCCGGCGTACTCGGGCCGCGCCCCGGACAGCAGCGGGCGAACGCGTGACCAGGCGCCGTCCGCGCCGACCAGCAGTCCGGTGGTGACGGCCGTGCCGTCGGCGAAGGTGACCTCGTGGCGGCCGTCGCCGAGGGTGCGGGCCCCGGTGACCTTGTGCCCCCACCGGACGGTGCCGGCGGGCAGCGAGTCCAGCAGCAACTGCCGCAGCGCGCCGCGGAGCACCTCGGGCCGCCGGCCATGGCCGTCGTCGGGCCGCTCGAAGACCAGGGTGCCGTGCCTGTCGAGCACGCGCAGCGCCTCGCCGCCCTCGTGGACGAGACCGAGGAACTGGTCGTAGAGACCGGCGTCCTTCAGGGCGAGCTGCCCGTTGTGGTGGTGGATGTCGAGCATGCCGCCCTGCGTACGGGCGGTGGGCGAGGCCTCCGCCTCGTAGACCGTGGCCGGTATGCCGTGGACGTGCAGGACCCGGGCGAGCGTCAGCCCGCCGAGCCCCGCGCCGATGATCGTGACGGGGGTGGTCATGGCGTTCTTCCTTCCTGCCGACCGAAGACTCTGGAACGGCGTTCCAGTCACCTAGGATGGAACGTCGTTCCAGGCACTGTCAAGCTGGAATGGCGTTCCATCGATGTCGGCGGCGGCCGTTTAGGATGAGCCGCATGGCAAGCAGAACGCGTCGTCCGGAACGCCGGCAGGAACCGCTCTCCCGGGAGCGCATCGTCGCCGCCGCGGTCGAGCTCCTGGACACGGTGGGCGAGAGCGGACTGACGTTCCGCGCGCTGGCCGAGCGGCTGGCGACGGGGCCCGGGGCGATCTACTGGCACGTCGCGGGCAAGTCCGAACTGCTCGCCGCCGCCACCGACGCCGTGCTCGCCGCCGGTTCCGTCCGTGCCGATCCCGGCGCGACGCCGCAGGAGGCGGTACGCGCGCTGGCGCTCGGCCTGTTCGACGCGATCGACGACCACCCGTGGGTCGGCACGCAGCTCGTCGGCACGCCGTCGCAGTCACCGATGCTGCCGGTCTTCGAGCAGCTCGGCCGCCAGGTGCGGGCGCTCGGGGTGCCGTCGGCCTCCCAGTTCTCCGCCGTCTCCGCGCTGTGGAACTACATCCTCGGCGTGGCGGGCCAGAACGCCGCCAACGCCCGGGCGCCCCGGCAGGAGACGGACAGGACGGCGTACCTGGCCTCCGTCGCGGACGACTGGGCGGCCCTCGACCCCGAGGAGTACGCGTTCACGCGCGGCGTCGCCGGCCAACTGCGGGAGCACGACGACCGGGCCGAGTTCCTCACCGGCATCGACCTCATCCTCACCGGCATCGCCGCGCACGGCCGCCCCACGGGCTGACCGCGGGGCACCGGCGTATGCCGGACCAGGCGTCCCAGGCGGCCCAGGGGTCTGCGTACGGCCCTCCCGGCTCACCGGCTCCTCCCGGCTCACCGGCCCCGATCGTGGCGGCGGAGAATGCGTCCCGCTTTTCCGCGAACTTTCTGCCGCGTCCCCTCATCGAACCTCATGTACGGCACACGTGGACGGCGCGTGGGCGGGCACTCGGCCCACCTGCCGCCGCGCACGAGCACAGGCACGAGCACGAGTGGAGAGCGATCGCTGTGACCGAGCACCTGACCACCACCGACCAGACCCCTGCCGTCCACCCCACCGCGGCACACCGCACCGGCCGCCGGTTCGGCGGCGCGCTGCTCGCCGCGGCCGCCGTCGCCGGACTGGGGCTCGCCGGCGCGGGCGCCGCTGAGGCGGCCGGCAGCGGGAGCGGCACGGCGTCCATACCGACCTGCTCCCCCGCCGCCCTCAAGACGACCTTCGGCCGGCAACTGGCCGGCGGCATGAACCACGAGGGCGTCTACCTCACGTTCCGCAACCTCAGCGGCACGACGTGCGCACTGCGCGGCTTCCCCGGCCTCGGCCTCGAGGACGCGCACCACCGCACGCTGCCGACGCACACCCACTGGGGCGACACCTGGTACGCCGGCAACCCCGGCACCAAGACCCTCGTCCTGAAGGACGGCGAGAGCGCGGAGGCGGTCGTCGCCTGGACCCACCTCAACACCGGGACCCCCGACGCCGTGCACGCGTCGTACCTGGAGATCACCCCGCCCGCCGCGACCACGCACAGGACGCTCGCGTTCCCCGAGTGGGTCGACAACGGCGACCTGCACGTGACCGCCCTGGCCAGGCACATCGACGTACCGCGCTGACGTCCCCCGTCCCGGCGCACGCGATGACCTCGACGCGCTGGCGAGAAGGCGTGGTTCCTCGGCGTTTTCGCCACTGTCGGGTCCCCGGTGCCGTTCATAGGCTCCTGGCATCAACCGCCCGGCCACCGAGGAAGAGGTCATTCGAGTGTTCCACGAGGACAAGTGCAACGAGGGCGCCGAGGAGAAGACCGTCAGCCGGCGCACCGCGCTGGGGCGTGGCGTCGGCGTCGCGGCGATCGGCGTGACCTCCGCGCTCGCCACCGCCGTGTCCGCCCCGGCCGCCGCCGCGGTTCCGGGGCGGGCGCGGTGGGCGGACGCCGGGAGCGGCGGGTCCCTGCCCAGGTCCGTGGCGGGGATTCGCATCCCCGGTGGCGAAGTGGCCCGGCGGGCGACGGCGTTCGCGCGTGAGGCGTCCTCCGAGACCCTCTTCAACCACGTCATGCGTACGTATCTGTTCAGTTGCGTGCTGTTCGACCAGCGCGGTGTCCACTACGACCGCGAACTCGCCTTTCTCGCCGCGGTCCTGCACGACCTGGGGCTGGTCGAGGCGTACCGGACCCCGGCCGAGCGCTTCGAACTCGACGGCGCCGACGCCGCGCAGCGGTTCCTCGAGAGGCAGCGCGTCCCGGAGGACCGCGTCGCGGTGGTGTGGGACGCGATCGCCCTGCACACGAACGTCGCCATCGCGGCCCGGAAGCGGCCCGAGATCGCCATGGTCTCGGTCGGTTCCGGGGCGGACTTCTCCGGCAACGGCATCGACCGGATTCCGGCCGGCACCCTGGAGGAGATCCTCGCCGCGTTCCCCCGGGCGGGCTTCAAGCAGGACGCGGTCGACACCATGCTGTCGCTGTGCCGCACCAAGCCCATGTCGGTGCTCATGCACCCCTTCGCCGAGGTCGGCCGCCGTCATATACCCGGCTTCGCGGTGCCGACGGTGGAGGACCTGGTGCTCGCGGCGCCCTTCGCGGAGTGACGCCGCGTCACTCCCCGGATGTGGCGTGACGCCGGCCGGCGCAGGCGCTCACGCGCGTGCCCCGGCGCGGATGCGCTGGGTGAGGAAGAGGGCCGCGCGGTCCAACGCCTCCTCCGCCTCGTCCAGTTCGCCGACGAGCGACTGGAACACGTGCGGCACGTCGGCGGTGACGTCCAGGACGACGTCCACTCCGGCCTCCCGCGCGCGGGAGGCCAGGCGCGTGGAGTCGTCCAGCAGGAGTTCGTTGGTGCCGACCTGGAGCAGCATCGGCGGGAAGCCGGTCAGGTCGGCATGGACGGCCGGGCTGAGCAGCGGCTGGTGCGGGTCGGTGTCGCCGAAGTACATGGCCCCGGTGCGCTGGAAGTCCGCGCGGGTGAAGACCGGGTCGATGCCGGCCTTGCTGTCCATGCTCTCGCCGGACCGGGTGGCGTCCAGGCCCGGGGAGAAGGCGAGGAGGGCGGCGGGCATCGGCAGGCCCGCGTCGCGGGCGGCGAGGCACGTGGTGACGGCGAGCCCGCCGCCCGCGGAGTCCCCGGCGAACACGATCGCCGCGGGGTCCTCGCCGCGGTCGAGGAGGGCGCGGTAGGCGCTCAGGGTGTCCTCGATCGCGGCCGGGAACGGATGTTCGGGGGCGAGCCGGTAGTCCAGCGAGTACGCCCCGAAGCCGGTCTTGGTGACGAGGTGCCCGGTCAACGACAGCGCGGTCTCCGGGGATCCGAACACCCAGGCGCCGCCGTGGAAGTACAGAATCGTTCCGGCGCGCGGCCCCTCGTCCGGCTCGACGCGCAGTGCGGGCCGGCCGCCGAGTTCCGTGGGCTCCGTGCGGATGGCGTCGGGCACCTTCATGCGGGCCATCAGTGCCCGGAACCCCGCCCGCAACTCCTCGATCGTGACGGGGCCCTCGGGATGCGGCTGCCGCATCATGGCATCGACCCGGACACGCTGTTCCTTGCTCATACTGGTGTGCTCCCCTGCGTAAGTAGCTGCCAGTACACTATATGCCATGGCATATAAATCAAGCGGCCCGTTCGACCCGGTCAGCTTCTTCGACGACCTGGTCCGCTGCGAGACGCGGTTGTACAACGAGCTCAACGACCGGCTCCGCACCGCGCACTCCCTCGTGACGTCGCAGTACGAGACCCTGCGGTTTCTGCGCGACCGCTCCGGGGCACGGGTGGCGGACATCGCCGCCGCGTTCGCCGTCGGGATCGGTGCGACCAGCAAGAGCGTGGACCGGCTGGAGAAGCAGGGGTGGGTGGTCCGACAGCCGAACCCGGCCGACCGTCGCTCCTCCCTGCTGGTGCTGACCGACGAGGGCGCGCGGCTCGTCGACGCGGCGGAACGGACGGTCACCGAAAGCCTGGCCGAACTGATCGGAACCGCGTTCGACGGCCCCGGGGCGGCAGCCACGGCACAGGCCTTCGCGGGACTCCGCGCCACCCTCGAACGCAACCGGTTCGGCACGCCGACGGGCTGACGGGGCCGGCCTCCGGCTGATCGGGCGCGCGAGCTGCTCCCCCAGGGGCTCCGGACGGCCGGACCGCCCCGGAGCCTCCGGGCAGCCGGGCAGCCGGGCGGCCGAGCGGCCAGGCGGCCAGGCGGCCGGGTGGGCTGCGCCTGGCCCTCCGAGGCCGCCTGGCCCTCCGAGGCCGCCTGGCCCTCCGAGGCCGCCTGGCCCTCCGAGGCCGCCTGGCCCTCCGAGGCCGTCCGGGCCTCCGGGGGCCGCCCGGACTCCCTGGGGGGCCGCCACCCGGGCCCCACCGTCACGTGCGCCGCGCCCCACATGACGGTGGGCTCAGTGTGCGCCGCTCTCCTGCGGTGCCGGGGGCACCGCATCGGGGAGCCGCGGCCTCTGGGGCTCCGGGTGGCTCGGAGCCGGGAGCCGGGGCGTCCCGGACTCCGGGCGTGGCGCGGCCGGAGCCTCAATCCGCCGCGAGGCGCGGCGCGTCGCGACGGGGGTCCGGGCCTGCGGGTCCCGGCGTGCCCGGACCGTCACCGGATCCCGCCGCTTCGGCGTCGCCGGCGCCCCGGTGGGGACGCACGCCGCGACCAGGCCGCCCAGTATCAGCAGGCTTCCGGCCGCGGCCGGCGCCGTCAGGTGTTCGTGCAGGGCGAAGACGCCCAGGACGGACGCCGCGAGGGGTTCGGCGAGGCTCAGCGTGCCGACGGCGGCCGCGGTGGTGGAGCGCAGTCCGGCGGAGAACAGCCAGTACGCCAGGGCGGTGGCGGCCAGCCCCAGCCAGGCGATCAGGCCCAGCGCGGCCGGCTGTGCGAGGGCGGACACCGAGCCGGCCATCCAGGGCAGCAGCGGCACGGACCCCAGCAGCAGGGCGAGCGCGGACACCGTCGGCAGATGCATGCCCGGATGGTCGGTGGCGAGCCGCCGGGCGTACACGGTGTACAGGCCGTAGCAGACACCCGACGCCGCGGCGGTCAGCAGCCCCAGCACGTCGGGCCCGGCGCCGTCCGGCACGAACAGCAGCGCGCAGCCCAGTACCGCCGCACTGGTGGAGATCAGCCAGGTGCGGGTGAGGAGCTCACCGGTCACGAACCGGGCGATCAGCCCGGTGGCGACGGGGCCGACGCCCAGCGCGACGACCGTGGCGAGTGCGGCGCCGGTGCGGGCGGCGGCGTAGAGGAAGGCCGCCTGGAAGACGCCGGTCGCCAGCGCGCACACCAGCAGCGGGCGGACCAGCCCCTGCCGCAGCGCCGGGCGGAGCCCGCGCAGGTGACGCCGGCAGAACAGCGCGAGCACCGTGCCGCCGACCACGAGCCGCCAGCCGCCGAGCGCGGCGGGGCTCATGACGGCGCCCGCCAGGGCCTGCGCGGGGCCGACCGTGCCCCACAGCAGCGCCGCCCCGAGCACCAGTCCGGCGCCGCCGGAGAATCCGTACTTCTGTTGCCTCATGCCCCGTAGGCTAGATATTGGTTTGAGAAGAGTGACGCACCACCGAACTTCGTGAGGCACAAGCATATGAATGCGGGACTTGATGCGGTCGACCTGGCGCTTTTGCGGGAGCTACAGAACGATGCACGGCAGACCAACCGGGACCTGGCCGCGAAGACGGGCATCTCGCCGTCGACGTCGCTGGAGCGGGTACGGCTGCTGCGGGAGCGCGGCCTGATCACCGGCTATCACGCCGCGCTGGACCTCGAGGCGGTGGGCCGGCCCGTGCAGGCGCTGATCTCCGTGCGCATCCGCCCGCCGGCCCGGGCCGTCATCGAGGGCTTCCGGGAGTGGGCGCACCAACTGCCGGAGGTCATCGCCATGTTCGTCACCTCCGGTCCCCACGACTTCCTCCTGCACATCGCCGTCCCGGACGTGAACAGCGTGTACGCCTTCGTCATCGACCGGCTCACGGAACGGCGCGAGGTGGCCGACGTACAGACGACCCTCGCGTACGAGCACGTACGCTCCCGCGTCATCCAGCCGGCCACCGGCCCGGACCCCGACCCGGCACGACGGCCGCGCCGGCAGCGGTAGCGGCGTCCGGCCCGGCCGGCAGACCCGCGCCGGCGGGTGCCGTGAGCCGCCGCCGAAGGGGCGTACGGCAGCACCCGCAGGCCCCGCCCGGGGCCATTGCACCCGCACCGTGTCGACACGCTCGTCCGCCGTCCGCCGCGGGCGCTCGGCGACGCCCCCGGGGTCAGCCGCGGGTCCCCACGACAGGCCGGTCACGGCGGCCAGGACAAAGCCGCGGGCGCGGAGCCCGGAGAGCCGCGGCCGACGCACGCCGAGCCAGGCCCGAGCCATCAGGACGACCGTCAGCACGCACGGCGTCGCCGGGGCCGCGACCGGCCCGCGGCGCCGCCGCGCCCCTGTTCCGCCTGGTGATGTCCCCATGACCCGCCCCCCGTGCCCGCGTCGGTGCCCGTACTGGAGGAACGGACCGCCGGGCGGGGACGTCCCCGACGGACCCGGCGCGAGGAAGCGCGACAGGGGCGCGAGGGCATACCGGCCGCGCCCCGTCCCGCCGTGCGCGCCGCCGGGACGCGCGACGAGTCGCGCCACGGAGGCACGGCCCGCCCCGATCGCCCGGCCCGGGCGCTCCGCCCACGGCGCTCACCCTTCGCTCCCGCAACCACGTCCCCTCTCCCGTCCCGGGCACGGCACCCACGCCCCGAGAAGCGTTCTCCGCACCGGGGGTTGACAGAAGTCGCCGCACGACACAGCCTTTGGCAACGTTGTCATACCGACCCGCACGGCACAGGTGCGGAGCCGGTCCGGCCTGCGCCGTTTTTTCGATGGGACGTCACATCCATGACAGATCAGTCGGGTCCGTCGCGCCTTCCCTCGCGACGGACCGTCGTCACCACGGGCACCACCCTGCTGGCCGGCTTCGGCCTCGGAGCCGTTCTCCCCGTGTCGACCGCTGCCGCCGCCCCCACCGGCGCTCCCGAGGGCTCCCCCTCCCGTGGTTCCTCCTCCCCCGGTGAGCTGGCGCTCTACCGGCCCGTCACCGCCTCCTCGACGGCCTACGCCCCCACCGTCGGCTCCTTCGTCGTCGACCGGCTCTCCTCCCCCGGCGTCGGGGGCAGCGGCTGGCGTGCCGAGGACGGCGACCCGCAGTGGATCGCCGTCGACCTCCAGTCCGCCTGCGAGGTCACCGATGTCCGGCTGACCTTCGAGGCGGACGCCTCGACGCCGGTGTTCACACCGCCCGCCGAGGGCAACCCGCACAGCGGCACCACCGGCAAGGAGGTGCAGTCCAGCTACGCGCTGGTCTTCGCGGTGGAGACCTCGCTCGACAACAAGTCCTGGACCACCGCGTACCGCACCACGGCGGGCACCGGCGGTGTGGTGAACATCCAGCTGCCGCGGCCGACGCGGGCGCGCTGGGTGCGCATGACCTCGCAGAAGCGCTCCAGCCCGCTGCCGCTCGGCCTCAACGGCTTCGAGGTGTACGGCACCGCCGAGGGCCACCGTCCGGCGGCCACCGGCTGGACCGACTGGGGCACCCACCACGGGAAGGCGCCGCGTCTCGAGGTCGCCCACGACGGCAGCGTGCCCCTGGAGTCGGGCTGGCGGCTCACCATGGACGACTGGGCCGACGGCGAGGGCGCGGCGCTGTCGAAGACGTCCGTCGACACCAGCGGCTGGCTGCCGGCCACCGTCCCCGGCACCGTGCTGGCCTCCCTCGTCGAGCAGGGCAAGCTCCCCGACCCGGTGTCGGGACTGAACAACCTGCACGTCCCGGAGGCGCTGTCGCGCCACTCCTGGTGGTACAAGCGGGACTTCGCGCTGCCGCAGGGCCTGCGCACCGGCTCCGGCCGGCATGTGTGGCTGGAGTTCGACGGCGTCAACCACAAGGCCGACGTCTGGCTCAACGGCAAGCGGGCCGGCGATCTGACCTACCCCTTCGCCCGCGCCACGTTCGACGTCACCTCGCTGCTCGCGGCGCACGGTGAGAACGCCCTCGCGGTGAAGATCACGCCCATGCCCGTTCCCGGCAGCCCCGGCGACAAGGGCCCCGACGGGAGCGCCTGGGTCGACGCGGGCGCGGCCCAGATGAACCTCAACTCGCCCACCTACCTGGCGGCTTCGGGCTGGGACTGGATGCCGGCGGTCCGCGACCGCGCGGCGGGCATCTGGAACCACGTCCGGCTGCGGGCGACCGGGCACCTCGTCCTCGGCGACCCGCGCGTGGACACCGTGCTGCCCGGCCTGCCGGACCTGTCGGTCGCCGAGGTGACCGTGGTCGTCCCGGTCCGCAACGCCGACTCCGCCGACCAGCGGACGACGGTGACCGCGGCCTTCCAGGGAGTGCGGGTGTCGAAGACGGTCACCGTGAAGGCCGGCGAGAGCCTGGACGTCGTCTTCGCGCCGGACGCCTTCCACCAGCTGCGGCTGCGCGACCCGAAGCTGTGGTGGCCCAACGGCCTGGGCGAGGCGCACCTGTACGACCTGACGCTCACCGCGTCGGCGGGCGGCCGGGAGAGCGACCGGCGCACCGTCCGCTTCGGCATGCGCCAGTTCGGCTACGAGTACGGCGTGCCGCTGCCGTTCACCGCGAGCGACGACTCCTTCACACAGACGGTGACCTTCGCGCGGCAGCAGGCCCGGCACGTCCGCATCAAGTGCCTGACCCGGGCGACCTCCTGGGGCAGCTCGCTGTGGACGCTCGCCGTCGGCGACAGCGCACGGCCGGGCACCGACCTCGCGCTGCACGCGCCCGCCGAGGCCTCCAGCACCGACCAGGACGACCACGGGGCGGCCAACGCCACCGACGGCGACCCGGGCACCCGCTGGTCCTCGGCCTACGAGGACGACCAGTGGATCCGGGTGGACCTCGGCTCCACGCAGGCCTTCGACCGGGTGGACCTGACCTGGGAGCGGGGGTACGCGAAGACGTTCGTCGTGCAGGTCTCGCCGGACGGCTCGGACTGGACGGACGTGAAGTCGGTCGACAACGGTGCGGTGCCGCTGCCCTTCAGCAACGGTGACGCGAGCCTCCAGATCGAGAACCTCGACCGGCAGAGCGCACGGTACGTCCGTCTCAAGTGCGGTGTCCGCGCGACCAGTTGGGGCACCTCGTTGTGGTCCCTCGGGGTGATCGACAGCGAGGATCCCGGCACCGACCTCGCCCTGCGCCGGGAGGCGAAGGCCTCCACCGCGGAGTCCGGCCATCCGGCCTCGCACGCCACCGACGGCGACCCGGGCACTCGCTGGTCCTCCGCCTACGAGGACGACCAGTGGATCCGGGTGGACCTCGGCTCCACCCGGTCCCTCGACCGGATCGCCGTGGTCTGGGAGACCGCGTACGCGAAGACGTATGTGATCCAGGTGTCCGACGACGACGAGACCTGGCGGGACGTGAAGTCCGTCTCGAACGCGCCCGATCCACTGCGGATCAGTGTCAACGGGGTGCGTGTGCTGGCCCGCGGCGGCAACTGGGGCTGGGACGAGTTGCTGCGCCGGATGCCGGCGGAGCGCATGGACGCGGCGGTGCGCATGCACCGCGACATGAACTTCACGATGATCCGCAACTGGGTCGGCAGCAGCGACCGGGAGGAGTTCTTCGCCGCCTGCGACCGGTACGGCATCCTGGTGTGGAACGACTTCCCCAACGCGTGGGGCATGGACCCGCCGGACCACGACGCGTTCAACGCGATCGCCCGCGACACCGTGCTGCGCTACCGGATCCACCCCAGTGTGGTGGTGTGGTGCGGCGCCAACGAGGGCAATCCCCCGGCCGCGATCGACAAGGGGATGCGTGAGGCGGTGGAGCGGCAGGTGCCGGGCGTGCTCTACCAGAACAACTCGGCGGGCGGGATCGTCACCGGCGGCGGCCCCTACGGCTTCGTGGACCCGGAGCGGTACTTCGACCCGTCGACCTACGCCAGCAAGGACTTCGGGTTCCACACCGAGATCGGCATGCCGGTGGTCTCCACCGCCGCGAGCGTGCGCAACATGACGGGCGACGAACCGGAGTGGCCGATTCGCGGGGCGTGGTTCTACCACGACTGGAGCGAGCACGGGAACCAGGGGGCGCCGAACTACAAGGCGGGCATCGAGGCCCGGCTCGGCGAGTCCGCCGGTCTCGACGACTTCGCCCGCAAGGCGCAGTTCGTCAACTACGAGAACACGCGCGCCATGTTCGAGGCGTGGAACGCCCATCTGTGGGACAACGCCTCCGGTCTGATGCTGTGGATGTCGCACCCGGCCTGGCACAGCACGGTCTGGCAGACGTACGACTACGACTTCGACGTCAACGGCACCTATTTCGGCGCCCGTTCGGGCTGCGAGCCGCTGCACGTACAGGCCGACCCGGTCAAGTGGCAGGTCCTCGCGGTCAATCACACCGCGGCCGACCTGGACGGCGCCACCGTCACCGCGAGACTGTACGACCTGTCCGGCAAGGAGCTGGGCGGGCGCCGGACCGCCCGTGTCGACGTACCGCGGGCGGACACCGCGAAGGCGTTCACCGCGGACTGGACGGACGACCTCCCGGACCTGCACCTCCTGCGGCTCACCCTGGAGGACGCCAGGGGCAGGGAGGTGTCGCGGAACACCTACTGGCGCTACCGCGAGGCCGCGTCCCTGAAGGCCCTGAACAAGGCGAAGCAGGCCCGGCTGACCGGCGCGGTCACCAAGGTGTCCCGCTCCGGCGACCGCCACGAGCTGACCGCGACCCTGCACAACCGGGGCTCGGCGGTGGCCGCCATGGTCCGCCTCTCCCTGCTGACGGGCGCCCACGGTCACCGGGTCCTGCCCACCCTGTACAGCGACAACTACCTGTGGCTCCTCCCGGGCGAGTCCCGCACGGTCCACCTGTCCTGGCCGTCCACGGCGGCCTCCGGCCGTCACCCGGTCCTGACGGCGGAACCGTACAACGGCCCGGCGGCGACACTGCGGGCCTGAGCCCGCTCCGGTGGACGCCCCCGTGCCGGGCACGGGGGCGTCCACCGATGGTTCAGCGACCGAGGAGGCCGCGGATCGTCGCGGTGATCCCGTCCGGATCCGCTTCGGCCATGAAGTGGCCCGCTGTGGTGAGGCGGTGGTCGAGGTCGGGGGCCCAGGCCCGCCAGACCTCGGCGGCGTCGTAGCCGAGGTGGGAGCCCCAGTCCTGCTGGACGACCGTGACGGGCATGGCGAGCTGGGAGCCGGCGTCCAGATCGGCCTGGTCGTGGGTGACGTCGACGCCGGCGGAGGCGCGGTAGTCGGCGACGATCGAGTCGACGGCTGCGGCGCTCGCCCGCAGGTACTCGGCGCGGATCTCGTCGGGGAGCGTGGCCGGGTCGGCCGCCCAGGCGTCGAGGAAGGAGCCGAAGAACGCGTCGGCGCTGTTGGCGATCATCGTCTCCGGCAGGCCGGGCGGCTGTGCCATGAGGTACAGGTGGTGGGCGACGGCGGCCGAGACGCCGTGCAGCACGTTCCACATGTCCAGGGTCGGTACGACGTCGAGGATGCCCAGGTGGGTGATGGTCTCCGGGTGGTCGAGGCCGGCCCGGAAGGCGACCAGGGCGCCGCGGTCGTGGCCGACCAGGGCGAACCGGTCGTGGCCCAGCGAGGCCATGGCCGAGACGATGTCGGCGGCCATGGTGCGCTTGGCGTACGTGTGCGCGGCGGCGGCCCGGGGTTTGTCGGTGGCGCCGTAGCCGCGCAGGTCGGGGCAGACGACCGTGTGCTCCTTGGCGAGCCGGGGGGCGACGTGCCGCCACATGAGGTGGGTCTGGGGGAAGCCGTGCAGCAGGACCACCGGGCTGCCGCTCCCGGCGAGCGCGGCGGACAGTTCCACACCGCCCTCGCCGGGCAGGCGTACGTAGTCGAAGCCGGGGATCGTGGGTGCCGTGGGGGTCTCGGGTGTCGTGGACGTCTTCATCGGGGGGCCTTCCTGCCGTGGGTGCGCTGACCGGACCACCGTGCGCGGCGCCGATCAGCAACCGATCAGTAAGCGGGCGGCGGGAAGGCGGCCAGGGGGTGTGCGGGGCGCGGCCGGTGGGGCGGGCGCGGATGATGGGGCGCATGCGGATCGATGTACTGGGTGCCGTGCGGGCGCTGCGCGAGGACGGCGGCGTGGTCAACCTGGGCGGGCCCCGGCACCGGGAGGTGCTCGCGCGGCTCGTCGCGGCCGAGGGGCGGATGGTCACCACGGACGCCCTCGTCGGCGACCTGTGGACCGAGCCGCCGGCCCGTGCGGTAGGTGCGCTGCGGACGTTCGTCGCCGCGCTGCGCCGTACCCTCGAGCCGGACCGGGCACCCCGCACCCCGGCGCGCCTCCTCGTCACGGAGGGCCCGGGGTACGCGCTGCGGCTGCCGCGCCGGGCCGTGGACGTGTACCGCTTCGAGGACGCGCTGGCCGCGGCCCGCCGCTCCCCCGACGCGCCGGCCGCCACCCGCCGCTCCCCCGACCTCGTCGGCGCGCTCGGGGACGCCCTCGCCGCGTGGCGCGGCGTGCCCTACGCGGATCTGCCCGATGCCGGATGGGCGCAGCGGGAGCGGACACGGCTGGAGGAACTGCGGTTGCAGGCCGTGGAGTTGCGCGCCGGGATGCTGCTCGACTCGGGTGCGGGGGCGGAGCTCGTCGCCGATCTCGCCGCGCACGCGGGCGAACATCCGTGGCGCGAGGACGCCTGGGCGCTGCTCGCCCGTGCGCTCTACCGCGACGGGCGGCCGGCCGACGCGCTGGCCACGCTGCGCCGGGCCCGCACGCTGCTCGTGGACCGGCTCGGGCTCGATCCCGGCCCGGCGCTGCGGCGGTTGGAGCAGGACGTCCTGAACCGGTCCGCGTCGCTGGAGCCGCCCCGCGCGCCCGCCCCGTACGCGGGGTCCCTGCTGGGGCCGGCGGGCGCCCGGCTGGGTCCCCGCACCACGGTGGACCTGGCCCGGACCCTCGCGCTGGCGGGCGGGGACGCGCTGGTCCTCTCGCGCCGCGACCGGCTGGCCGCCGTCGAGGCGGCCGAGCGGACGGGCGATCCGGTACTGACCGCCCGGGTCGTCGGCGCCTACGACGTGCCCGCGATCTGGAGCCGGGCCGACGACGACGTCCAGGCCGGCGCGGTCGTGGCGGCCGCCGCGCGCACGCTCGCCGCGCTCGGCCCGGACGCCCCCGCCGACCTGCGTGTCCGTCTGCTGGCCACGATCGCCGTCGAGAGCCGCCCCGCCGGTCTCGCGGAGCCCGCCCTGGAGCGGGCGCGGACGGCGGCACGCGAGTCGGAGGCCCTGGCACGCCGTCTGGACGACCCCGCGCTGCTGGCCTTCGCGCTCAACGGTGTGTTCCTCCAGTCCTTCGCGCGTCCCGGCCTCGCCCCGCGACGGGACGCGATCGGTGCGGAGCTGGTCGCGCTCGACGCCCGGCACGGGCTGCCGGCCCACGGCATCCTGGGCCGGCTCGTACGCCTCCAGTCCGCGTCGGCGCTCGGCGACCTCGACGCCGCCGAAGCGCACGCGCGGGCGGCGGAGCGGCTCGCCGCCGTGCACGAGTCCCGTCTCGTGCCGGTGCTGACCGGCTGGTTCCGGGCCCGGGTCGCCGCCGCCCGCAGCGCGGGGCCCGGCGGCCCGTCCGCGGCGTCGGCCGCCGCGGCCTACCGGGAGGCCGACGACGCCCTCGCGGCGGCCGGGATGCCGGGGCTGCGCCGCGGTCTGCTCCCGCTCGCCCTGCTCGGCCTGCGGCTGCTGCACGGCCGCCCCGCCCCCGTCGACACCGCGCTCGACTGGGGCCCGTACCGTCCCTGGGCGGCACCGCTCGTTCTCCTCGCCCGGCACCGGACCGAGGAGGCCCGCGCCGCGCTGGCCGCGACGCCGGAGCCGCCGCACGACCACCTTCAGGAGGCCCTGTGGTGCCTCACCGCACACGCCGCCGTACTCCTCGGCGAGCCCGCACCCGCCGCCCGCGCGGCGACCGCCCTGCGCGACGCCCGCACCGAACACGCCGGCGCGGCCACCGGCATGCTCACCCTCGGCCCCGTGCGGCGCTACCTCACCGCCGCGGAGGGCTGCGCGGCCGGAAACCGCTGACCACGGACGGCGAACGGCGAGCGGCGAGCGGCGAGCGGCGAGCGGCGGGGGACGCTCTTCCCACCGGCCGGAGTGCGTGACCGGCCCGGGCGACCGTGGCGGCCCGGCCCCGGGAACGGCCGGGTTTCACACGGCGTGGGCGGTGGCATCGACGCGGGCGAAGAAGGGCAGCAAGGCCTTCGCCAGTGCGTCAGGGTCCTCGAGCGCGGCGTAGTGGCCGACGCCGTCGAGTCTCACCGACTCGACGGCACGCGGCGCCGGTCCCCTCCCGGCCGCCACGGCGCGGGACAGGGTGTCGGTCGTGAACGGGGCCCCGCCCGCGTCGACCGCGAGGACGGGCACGGTCAGCCCGGGATCGTCGGCCAGCTTCCTGATCTCGGGCCCCTCGTCCAGCATCGACCGGTAGAGGCCGCTCGCGCCCCGCCAGCCGTCGGGGCGTGCGTAGGCGCGGGCGAACTCCGCGAGGTCGGCGTCGGTGACCGCGTCCGGCCTCGCGCTCAGCGCCGGGAAGGCGAACCTGCCCAGGAACTCCCTCTCCCGTCCGGCGAGCAGCAGTTCGGGGATGCCGGGGGCGGCGAGCACACCGATGTGCCAGGTGCCGCCGCTGGTGACGTCGGCCAGTGCCTCCAGGCCGAACCCGGGCAGCCCCATCTCGATCCCGGTGAGGCTGCGCACGCTCCCGGGGTGGGTGACCGCCAGGCGGAAGACGGTCGCTCCCGCGATGTCCTGGCCGGTGAGGTGCACCGGGCCCACGTCGAGCCGCTCGATGAGCAGGCGCAGGTCCTCGGCCGCCGTTCCGCTGTCACAGGGGCCCGGCCCGTCGCCGGAGTCGCCGAAGCCCCGCAGGTCGACGGCGAAGACCCGGTGGTCGCGGGCAAGCAGCGGGATGAGCCGGTGGAACGTCCACCAGGTCTCGGGAAAGCCGTGCACGAGGAGCACCGGGGAGCCGCCGGTACCGGCCGCCGTGTAGTGGAGCCGTGTGCCGTTGACGTCCGCGCGGTGGTGCGTGAGGCCGGGGAGGGTGGCGCCCGCGGGTGGGATGTTCATGGTGGTCCTCGTGGTCCCGGGTGAGCTTGGTGTGGTCACCGCTTCCGTTGGACAACCTCGTTGTCCATTACCTCTCCCACATTAGACAACGAAGTTGTCTTTGTCGAGGGCGGCCGAGCGCCACGACGTACGCTGCTGCCATGTCACGATCCGGCGCCGACCTCGCCCTGCTCCTGCTGGGGGGCTTCCGCTCGCTGGTGGACGCCGCGACGGCCGAGCTGGACCGCCGCGGGTACGACGGGGTGCGCCCCGCCCACGACTTCGCCATGCGGGCCATCGCCGCCGGGGCCGACAATGCCTCGGAACTGGGCCGCCGTCTGTCGGTCACCAAGCAGGCGGCGGCCAAGACCATCGCGGTGCTTCAGGAGCGCGGCTATGTGACCCGCGACGCCGACCCTCTCGACGCCCGCCGCAAGCGGCTCCGGGTCACCCCGCTCGGCTTCGAGGTGATGCGGCAGGGCGAGGAGGTCTTCGACGAACTGCGCGCGCAGTGGGAACGGCGCATCGGCTCCGCCGAACTCGCGCGGCTGGAAGCCCGGTTGAGAGAACTCGTCGGCACGGACCCGGTACGGCTGGACGCGCCGGGCTGGGTGGCACAGGACCTCGGGGGACCGGGCGACCGGTAGCGGACCGGGTCGGGGGCGGCTCGGCCCGGGCGAGCGGCCGCCCGGGTCCGGTTCGGACGGCCGCCGGGTCCGGTTCGGACGGCTCCGGTTGGTTGACCGCCCTCGCCCGGACCGGACGGGTCCGGTCCGGATGACCGCCCTCGCCCCGGACGGCCGCTAGTCCATCCGGAAGCCCGCCGGGCCGCGTACCGCCGCGGCGGCGAGTTCCTCGATGCGGGCGGCGGGTGCCGGTGTGCCGGGGGCCTGCTGGATCCAGGCGACCAGCTCCTGCGTGGGAAGACCCGTCGGCGGACGGTCCACGTACGGCAGGGCGTACAGCGGTGTGTTGGGTTCGCTGCGCCAGCTTTCCGCGAGCGTGCCCAGGTCCACGGTGTCGAAGCCGAGGACGTCCAGCAGCGCGGTCACCTCCTTCTTGGCGTCCGGGTCGTCGCCGGACAGCGGCAGCGCGGTGCGGTCGGCGGCTCCGGCCGGGCGGAAGAGGTCCAGGAGCTGCCTGGGCCCGATGTTGTGCAGGGCCTTGACCACCCGGGCGCCGGGAAGGTCGCGCTGGACCAGCTCGCTGGAGGTGAGGGCGTCGCTGTCGAGCTCGGGGATGTTCCAGCCGAACCCCGGCGCGTAGTTCATCGGGTCGATCACGATCCGGCCCTCCAGCTCCGTAAGGGGCAGTCGCCCACGGGCCGCCAGTGGTACGGCCGCGAGGACCACCTCGCCGGCGCGCGCCGCCTCGGCGGGCGTCGCCGCGCGGGCCCGCCGGCCGAGCCGGTCGACCAGGTCGTCCAGCGTGCCGGGGCCGCGCGAGTTGCTGACGACGACGTCCAGGCCGGCGTCGACGGCGCGGCGGGCGACCCCGGCGCCGACCATGCCGGTGCCGATGATGCCCAGGGTTGCAGTGCTCACTGTCTGTTTTCTCCGTTCGGTGTCGAGCCCGGGCCGCGGACCCGGGTGACGGGTCCGGGTGGCGGGCCCGGCACCCATCACAGTCGACGCGGCCCGGACGAACAATGACCGGATCCGCCCGGCAGCGATCACATTCCGTGATAGATCAGAGGAGTGGAACTGAGGGCGTTGCAGTACTTCGTGACCGTCGCCGAGGAGCTGCACTTCGGACGCGCCGCCCAGCGGCTGCGCATCGTGCAGCCGGCGGTGAGCCAGCAGATCGTCCGGCTCGAACGGGAGCTCGGCGTACGGCTGCTCGACCGCACGTCACGGCGGGTGCGGCTCACCCCGGCCGGCGAGCGGGTGCTCGCCGCGGCCCGCGAGACCCTGGCCGCGGCGGCCCGGGTCCGGGTGGTGGCCGGGGAACCGGCGGCCGTGCTGCGCATCGGCGTGGCGTCCTGCGTCACCGGGCGGCTCGACCGCGCACTGTCCCGCCTGGGCGACGGCGACCGCCCCGCCGAGCCGGAGCTGGTCGATCTGCCGGTGGCCGCCCGCCTCGACGCGGTCCTGGGGGGCGAACTGGACCTCGCGCTGGTCCGCGGCACGGTCGCGTCCACGGCGCTGACGGTCGTACGGGCCTGGTCCGAGCCGCTGCACGCGGTGCTCGGCCACGCGCACCCCGCCGCCGGGAAGCCCGCGGTCGGCCTCGCCGACCTCGCCCCGCGCGGCCTGCGGCTCCCGGCCCGCGACAGCGACCCGCCGCTGCACGACGCGATCCTCGCCGCGCTGCCCCTGGCGCCGGTACGGCCGCCCGCCGGGGACATGCTCCACGTGCTGTTCGAGGTGGGCCGGGACCCCGAGGCCTGGACGCTGCTGCCGGCCGAACAGCTCGCCGCCGCCCGCTCCGAGCGGCTGCTCCAGCTCCCGCTCACCCCGCCGGTGACGGTCGACGGACATGTCGTCACCTCGCGCGCGACGCCCGAGTCCTGCGTGGCGTCGTACGTGGCCGCCTTCGCGGACTGACCCGCCGGCCCGGGACCCACCGGCCCGGGACCCGGCGGGCGTTCACCCGGCCACCGTCAGGGGCGCTCCCCCGCGACCGCCGACGCCGACCGCGCCGGCCTCGCCTACCGGGCCCCCTCCGTGACGGCCGGCACCGACCGCTCGGGGCTCACCCCCCGTACCGTCAGATCGAGCAGCCGACGCGCCTCCGCGGCGGCGTCCGGACGGCCCTCCGTGGCCAGTGCGATGCCCGTGACCAGGGCGAGCAGATCCGCGGCGGTGACGTCCGGCGCCACCGCGCCCGCCTCGGCCGCGCGCCGCAGCAGCGGTTCCAGCCCCCGGCCGAGCACCGCCGCACAGACGTTCACGTGGGACGGATCGTCCAGCCCGTCCTGCGCCAGGGCCTCGCCCATGCCGCGTGCCGAGGCGCTGTAGTCGGTGAGCGCGCCCAGCCATTCGAGCAGCGCGGCGCGGGCGTCGGCGGCCCCGGCCAGCGATGCGGCGTGGACGCACAGCGCCTCGATCCGCTCGCCGAACACCGCTTGGAGCAGCGCCCGCCGGCCGGGGAAGTGCCGGCGCACGGTCGCCGAGCCGACTCCGGCGAGGCGGGCGATCCGTTCGAGGGAGGCGTCCGCGCCATGGGCGGCGACCTCCTTCTCGGCGATGGCCAGGATGCGCGCGTAGTTGCGCCGGGCGTCCGCACGCTGACGGTCGGGCATGGCGTCCTCTCCGGGTTGCCAAGTGGCGGGGGCCTCCGTATCGTACCCGGAACGTAAGTGGCGGCCCCCGCCACTTAGCCGCATCGCCACGACTCCGAGGACCCCCATGACCACAGCACCCGCCCCCACCCCCGCCCCCGTCCTGGTCACCGGCGCCACCGGACGTCAGGGCGGCGCCACCGCCCGCGCCCTGCTCGCGTCGGGCACACCCGTCCGCGCCCTGGTCCGCGACGCGACGACCGACCGGTCCCGGGCCGTCGAAGCACTGGGCGCGGAGCTGGTCACCGGGGACCTCGACGACCGCGACTCCCTCCGCGCGGCGGCCGAGGGCGCCCGCGCGGTCTTCTCCGTCCAGATGCCCGACCTCGCCGGCCGCGGCTTCGAGGGCGAACTCGCCCAGGCCGTCAACCTCATCGAGGCCGCCAGGGCCGCCGGGGTACCGCACTTCGTCCAGACCACGACCTCCGGCACGGGACAGCACGTCACCTGGGTGAAGGGACGCTGGGCCGCCCTGGAGCCGTACTACGCCACGAAGGCGGAGATCCAGGACCGGGTGCGCGGGGCCGGGTTCGCGCACTGGACGCTGCTCAAGCCGAGCTACTCCATGGAGAACTTCCTGCCCTCGGAGCGCGACGTCTTCCCGCGCGGCGTCGAGGGCGGGCTCGTCAGCCTCCTCAAGCCCGCTACGCGCCTCTCACTCGTCGCCCTCGACGACATCGGCAGCGCGGCGGCCGCGGCGATCGCCGACCCCGAGCGGTTCGACGGCGTGGAACTGGAGCTGGCGGGCGACCGGCGCACGATGGCGGAGATCGCGGACATCCTCTCCCGCGTCCTCGGCACCACGCTGACCGCACCCGACATGACGGAGGAGGAGGCGGTCGCGGCCGGTCTCTCCGGCGCGGGCCACGGCCAGGCGGCCCTCAACGACCACCCCCAGCCGGCCGACCCGAGCCACGCCCGGGAACTCGGCCTGCCCACAACGGACTTCGAGACCTGGGCCCGCGCCCACCTCTCGCCCATGGTCTGACCGACCGCCCGAGTGCGGTCGTGCCGCGCCGTCAGCGCCGCAGCCACTCGTCGAGCAGCGCGGCCTCGGGCCTGCTCAGGGTGGACAGTTCGGGCAGAAGAGTGCGGAACGCCGCGACGACGGCCGCCGGGTCGCGGGTGGGGACGGCGGGCTCGTCGACGAGGACGGCGCGGGCGACCGCGTCGAAGGCGGCGTCGGCCAGTTGCGGATCGCTCTGCCCCGGCGGCAGGGTCAGCAGGGTCTGGACGGTGCCGGTCCCGGCGGCGCGGATGAGATTGACGGCGCGCTCCTCGCTCACCCGGAGCAGCCCGGCGGCGGCGATCCGGTGCACCCGCTCGGCCAGGATCCGCACCCCCTTGGCCTCCGCCGGGGTGTCGCGCGCGCGGACCGGATCGAGCAGCAGCGCGAAGACGTGCGGGTTGTCCAGCCCGAACTCGATCTGTGTCCGCCATCCGGCGCGGAGGTCCTCGACGGGGTCGTCCGAGGGCGCGGCGGTCTGCTTGCGCGCCACGTGTTCGGCGAAGACATGCTCCGCCGCCGCGTCCACCAGGTCGTCCTTGCCCTGGAAGAAGCGGTACAGGGCGGGGGGCTGGAGCCCGGCCTCCTGCGCCACCCGGCGCGTGGTCACCGCGGCGGGCCCCTGCTCGCGCAACAGGTCCGCCGCGACCTTCACGATGCGCTCCCGGGTGGTGTCTCGCCGCTGCGTGTTCGAAGCCATGAACACGATGATATCGCCGATACGCGACAGCTGATGTTTCCATTGATACTGCCGCGAAACTTCGCCGGAGGCAGCAGCACTTCTCCTCTTCAGCGCCCTGTTGCGCGTCTCCGGCACCACTCGTTCGAGCCAATGGAAATATCAGTGATATCGTCGACTCCGCTGGACACGACATACGAACGGGAGTCACCCATGCTGATCGTCACAGGAGCCACCGGTCGCCTCGGAGCGCTGATCGTCGACCGCCTGCTGGAACGCGTACCGGCCGAGAGGATCGGCGTCAGCGTGCGGGACGTGGACAAGGCCGCCGGTCTCGCCGCGCGCGGGGTCCGGGTGCGGGCGGGCGACTTCACCGAGCCCGGCGGGCTCAAGCACGCCTTCGAGGGCGCCGAGCGCGTCCTCGTCGTCTCGGCGTCCATACGGGGTGACGGCGCGGTGGCCGCGAACACCGCCGCCATCGACGCGGCGCGGGAGGCGGGCGCCGGGCGCATCCTCTACACCAGCCACCAGGCCTCCTCGGCCACCTCCCGCTTTCTGCCGCAGCCGGTCCACGCGGCGACCGAGGCGCACCTCCAGCGGCAGGGGGTCCCGTACACCGCGCTGCGCAACGGGTTCTACGCCGCCGCCCTGGAGCACTACATCGGCGCGGCCCTGGAGACCGGCACGCTCGCCGTGCCGCAGGACGGCCCGTTCTCCTGGACAGCCCACGAGGACCTCGCGGAAGCCGCGGCCGCCGCCCTGACCGACGACGGCCACGGAACGCTCGACGGCATCACACCGCCGCTGACCGCACCCCAGGCGCTGGACTTCGCCGACGTCGCCGGGATCCTCGGCCGCCTCACCGGCCGGACCCTCACCCACGTCACCATGGACGACGAGGAGTGGCTGTCGGCCGCGGTCGCCAACGGCATGCCGCGTCCGGCCGCGGAGTTCCTTCTGACGATGTTCACCGCCGCCCGCGAAGGCGAGTTCGACGTCACCGATCCCACCCTGGAATCCGTCATCGGCCACCCCGCGCGCACCGTCCAGCAGGTCCTGAAGGCGGCCCTGCGCTCCCGCTGATCCGGTCGCGCGCCACCGGATGCCGTCCGGGGCGTCCGGGACCGTCCGGACGTAAAACCGTGTGCCGTGCCGGGGGCCGGGGGCCGGGGGCCGGGGTGCAGACTCGCGGCATGGTGGGCATGGGTGCGTTCCGGGACGAGGTGGGGCGTTGGGCGGCCGGGGGTGCCGGTGGGATCGCGGCGGAGCTGGCCGGGCGGGTGGGGGTGCGGACAGCCGTTCTGGTGGAGGGGGCCAGTGATCTCGCGGCCGTGGAGGCGCTGGCCGCCCGGTGCGGGCGGGACCTGGCCGCCGAGGGGGTGTGCGTGGTGCCGATGGGCGGGGCGATGAGCGTCGGGCGGTACGCCGGGCTCCTCGGGCCGGCCGGACTCGGTCTGCGGCTGTCGGGGTTGTGCGACGAACGCGAGCGGCCCTTCTTCGACCGCGGTCTGCGGCGGGCCGGGGCGCCGTCCGGTCAGGTGTTCGTGTGCGTACGCGATCTGGAGGACGAGTTGATCCGGGCGCTGGGCGCGGACCGGGTCGAGGAGATCGTCCGCGGTGAGGGCGAACTCCGCGCCTGGCAGACGTTCCTGCGCCAGCCGGCCCAGCACGGCCGGCCCCGGGAACAGTTGCTGCGGCGCTTCCTCGGCACGAAGAAGGGGCGCAAGATCCGCTACGGCCGGCTCCTCGTGGAGGCGCTGGAGGAGGGGTGCGTGCCGGCGCCGCTCGACGGGCTGCTCGGAAGCCTGTGAGCCGACGCTCCCGAGGCCCGCCGGCGGACGCGCCCGGATTCCCGGTTCCCGTTCGCGTGGGGCTACCGCCCCAGCACGCCCGCCGGAACCAGCGTCCGCAGCGAGGTGACGGGGTGTCCCACCTCCAGCGAGCCGAGGAGCCCGCCGACCAGGGGCGCCCCCGGCGCCCCGGCGGACGGGGCGGGAAGCGGGGCGGCGACGGCGGCGGCGTGGGACGCGGGGGCGGACGCGAGGAGCGCGGCGGTCAGGGCGGAGAGGCAGGACGCGCGCACGAGCATTTTCTTGATCATGCCGACCTCAACGAACATCGCCCCGGCGGGAAACGCCTGCGGACCGCCCGTTGCTCCGGACCGGTCACGGCGAGCGCGCCGCCCCCGCGTCACCCCGTCGCCTCCCGGATGCGTGCCAGGAGCGCGCGCAGTTGCTCGCGGTCGGACGCGCCGAGGCGTGCCGTCGCCTCCGCCAGGGCGAGGCGGTCGACGTCCTCGGCCTCGCTGTGGCAGCGGCGGCCCTCGTCCGTGAGGCGCAGCAGGAAGGCCCGCCGGTCCCGGGGGTGCCGTACCCGCTCCACCAGTGCGTCGCGCTCCAGGCTGTCGACGATGGTCGTCGCCGTCCGGGCCGCGATGCCCGCCCGTTCGCTCAGGTCCCGCATCCGCAGTGGTTCCTCCGCCGACGCCAGCATCCGCAGCGCGCGCAGCCGGGCGACCGACGCCCCCTTCTCCCGCAGCCGGGCCTCCACGAACTGCCGCAGTCCGTTCGTCGTCTCGTAGAGCTCGTCGACCAGGACGTCACTGCTGCCCTGCACTGCCATGCGCCACCTCGTTCGCGAAGAAACCATGCGAAGCGACCCTCCGCGGAAACCATTCTAGGAACGATTCTATGAGCACACACATAGTGTGTATGCTCAGCAAGTGCTTTCACGTCGCCCCGGACCGCCCCTCCCGCGCCCGCGCAAGAGCCCCCGTCTCCGTAATCGCCTCCGTCCCCGCGCGCACCTGAACCAGCGCCTCGTCGTTCCCGTCATGTGCGTCAGCGTGACGTTCATCGCGATCGTCGACGGCGCCATCACCACCGTGGCACTGCCCTCGATCGCCCGTCAGTTCCAGCTGACGACGGCCGCGCTGGACGGCGTCGTCGTCATCTATCCGGTCTGTCTGGCCATGGCCATCCCCGCGTCCGCCTGGCTGGTCGAGCGGTTCGGCGGCAAGCAGGTGCTGCTGACCGCACTGGCCGGCTTCCTCGCCTCCTCGCTGCTGTGCGGCACCGCCGCCACGCTCGGCCAGCTCGTCGGCTACCGGGCGGTGCAGGGGTTGTCGGCCGGTGTGCTGTTCCCCGCCTCGGCCGCTCTGCTGTTCCACACGTTCAGCACCTCGGAACAGGTGCGCATCTCGCGGTACATGATCATTCCGCAGCAGATCGCTCCGGCGGCGGCACCCGTGCTCGGCGGGCTGCTGGTGGACCGGCTGAGCTGGCGGTGGGTCTTCTACGTCAACCTCCCGGTGGGGCTGCCCGCCCTGCTGTTCGGCGCGGTCTTCCTGGCCGCCCACCGCTCCGCCCGCCCCGGCCGTTTCGACCTGCCTGGTCTGCTGCTGAGCGCCTCGGCGCTGGGCAGTGTGATGTTCGGCGTCTCGGAGGGGCCCAACCGCGGCTGGTCGTCACCTGCCGTGCTGGTCTCGCTCGTGCTCGGCGCGCTGCTGCTGGTCGCCGCCGCGCTGTTCGAACTGCGTGTACGGCATCCGCTGCTGAAGCTGCGTCTGTTCGGCGACCGGCTGTTCCGGGACACCAACCTGCTCAATCTGGTGGGCCTGATACCCATCATGGGCGCCCTGTACATCGGCCCGCTCTTCCTCCAGCAGGCCCAGCACCGCTCGGCCCTGGAATCCGGGCTGACCACGTTCCCCGAGGCGTTCGGCGTGCTGCTGACCGTCCAGCTCGTGGGCGTCCTCTACGCCAGGATCGGGCCCCGTCTCATCATCGGCTGCGGCACGGCCGGGGTGGCCGGGGTGCTGCTGCTCTTCGCGACCTGCGACGCGGACACCGGCCTGTGGACGTTCCGCGCCTACATGTTCCTCTTCGGCATCGCCATCGGCTGCTTCTTCGTGCCGACGACGGTGGCCTCGCTCGCCACCGTGGACCGGCGGGACCTCGCCCACGCCTCCACGCTGAACACCGTCGTGCGCCAGACCGGCGGCGCGCTCGCGCCGGCCGCGGTGACCACGGCGCTCGTCCTGGGCACCCCGCGGGCGGCGGCCGTCGCGGACCCGCCCATCGCCGCCTACCAGCACGCCTACCTCGCGCTCGCGGCCCTCGCCGCACTCACCGCGGTCTTCGCCTTCACCCTCCCCGACGGCCCCGCCCGCGCCGCGGCCCGCACCACCACCGGCGCGAACGCGACCCACCGCCCGGCCGCCCCGGAGCAGCGCAAGGAACAACTCGACGCCTGACGGAAGGGACGCCCCCCGTGCGTGCCCGGAAACCCGCCGCGCGTGCCCGGACCGGCCCCGGTCCCGTAGAGGCGATTGGGCAGGATGACACAACCCTCGAACACCACCGGCGGAGGCTCTCGTGACCAGATCGACGCGGTCGGGTCGGCAGCCATCTGCCGCTGGACACCGCGCAGAGCAAGATCTTCCTCGCCTACCACGCCGACCAGCTCTCCATGGAGCGGCTGATGGCCGACCTGCCGCATCAGACGCGTGACGAACTGCGCGCGGGCGTGGAGCAGGTGCGTGCCGTCGGGCACTGCTCGGCGATGAGCACCCCCGGCGTGGTCGCGGTGGCGGCGCCCGTGTTCGACGAGTACGGCATCTGCGCCAGCATCGCCGTGGTCGGCCCGGACAACACCCTGGCGATGTCCGACGACGCCCCCGAACTGTGCATCGTCGTCGACACCGCGCGCGAACTCACACGCGAACTGGGCGGCCACTACCGACCCGACGACCTCGGCCGGCAAGCGGTCTAGAACACCCCGTCCCGGGCGGCCCTGGACACATGCGTGTGCGCGGGCCCGGAACCGGGTGCCCGCGCACACACGTACAGGAGATCGCGCCCCGCCGGGGCGGTGCCGTCAGGACAGGGCCGGGATCGTGCTGTCGTCGGCCATGTCGACGTCCTTCGTCTCCGGGCCGAGGAGGCCGCCGACGCTGATCAGCACGCCGGCCGGCGCGAGCAGCACCGCCGGGGCGAGGTGCGCCGACATGACGCCGTCGAACTGCCGCAGAGAGAACTGGTAGAAGGCCGGCGCGATCAGCGCGAGGCTGTACCCGACGCCGTACCCGGTGGAGCGCACGCCCGACGGGAACCGCTCGGTCAGGTACGCGGCGATCGGCCCGAACGTGCCGACATGGACGCCGCGCTCGCCGAGGTCACGGTCGGCCCCGGTCTGGAGCGTGCGCACACGCTCGGCGCGCTGGTGTCGGTCGCCGAGCGGGACAAGGTCGCCGCCCTCGTCGAGGCCGCGGTCGCGCGGGGGGCGACCCTCGTACGGGGCGGGGGCGCCCGGGCCGGCGGCGCGTTCTACAACGCGACGCTGCTCACCGGGGTCGTGCACGGTTCGCCGCTCACCAGGACGGAGATCTTCGGGCCGGTGACCGCCGTCGTCCGGTACGAGGACGTCGACGAGGCGGTGCGGATGGCCAACGACACGGTGCACGGGCTGATGGCGTACGTGTTCGGCGAGGAACGGGAGGCGATGGCCGTCGCCCGCCGGCTGGAGGCCGGGATGGTCGCGGTCAACCGGGGCGTGGTGAGCGATCCGGCGGCGCCGTTCGGCGGGGTCAAGCAGAGCGGCCTGGGCCGGGAGGGCGGCTCCGCGGGCATCCTGGAGTTCCTGGAGGAGAAGTACGTGGCACTGATCGCGTGACGGCCCCGGTCCTCCGCCGGCGCCCCGTCCGCCGGCGGAGGGCCCGGCCGTCCGGTCCCCCGGGGGCTCCCCTCCGGAGCCTCGCTCCTTCCGCCCCCGGAGGACCCGTATCGACGAGCACTCGGATGAGCACTCGGACGAGCACTCAGGCGCAGATGAGGTCCCTGACCGTCTGGAACGCCTCGTACTCCTCCTTCTGATCGACGGGGAGCTGGTAGAAGCCGGCGGTTATCCGCGGCACCGACGGGATGACCGTCAGACGGAACTTCTGGCCGTCGGTGGTGGAGAGGTGGAAGCGGCCCTGGAGGTCGCGCTTCTTCACGGCGGCGCGGTTGGTGTCGGTGATGGTGACCGGCGTGCCCGGGGTGATCACCCCGTTGTTCTCCTCGACCGGTACGACGACCAGTTCCGTGCTGCCGGGTCTGAAGCCGACGGCGTAGTTGTAGACCGTGGTGCTGCGGTACACGACGTAGTTCCGCTGCTTCATGTCCGAGGCGTAGACCTTGGTGTACCCCGCCCCGTTCGGTACGGCGGCGTCGAAGGCCGCGTGGAGCGCCGCCTTGAGTTCTTCCTTGCTCGCCACTGTGGTTCGTCCCTCTCGGTGTCCGTGCTGTTCGTGTCTGTCGGTGCTGTCCGCGTCTGTGCGTACGGCCGTGTGCGCGCGTGCCCGCGGGGCCGGGGCGTGCGGTGCCGCGCGGCCCCGGGCGGTTTCGAACGCGGTTGACTGTACAGCCAGCCAGTCGAAATGCCGAATCCCAATTACCTTTGAGTACAGCCGAGTTCGGACCGGACGCCGCCCCGGAAGGGCGCCCGGGGCCGGGGAAGGGACAATGGTCCTGCTGGGGGCCGCTCCCGGCGTGCAGCGCGAGTCGAGAGAAGGTGGGGTGGCGGTGTCGCCGCGAAGGCCGGAGGCGAACGAGGAGTTGCGGGCCCAGTCGCGGGAGAAGATCCTCGGTGCGGCCCTGGAGGTCTTCGCCGAGAAGGGGTACCACGACGCCACGGTCTCCGACATCACCGCCCGGGCCGGCGTCTCGCGCGGCCTGCTGACGTACTACTTCCCGGGCAAGCAGAGCCTCGTCGACGAACTCCTGGACCGCTATCTGGACGGCGTGGCCACGCTCGTCGAGGTGCGGGGCACGCCCGACGAACGGCTGGCCGCCATCATCGACGGGGTCCTCGTCACCGCCGCCGCGACGGTGCCGGTGCAGCGCATCACGCTGAGCCTCGTGGTCAACCCGGCCACGCATCCGCTGTTCGCGGCGGCCGAGGCGCGCAAGGAGGAGCGGCTGGCGGCGCTGGAGGACACACTGCGGGAGATGTTCGCCGCCCGGGGCGCGGCGGACCCCGCCCTGGAGGAGGTACTGCTGCGCAGCGTCCTGGAGGGCGTGATCTTCAAAACGGCGGTGTACGGCGGCCAGTACCCGGCCGAACGGATCCGGCGCCGGCTCTACGCGCTCTACGACCTGCCCGCCCCCAAGACCGACCTGCTCCCCGCGCCCCCACCCGACCAGGGCCGGATGCGCGCGGCCCGGGCGCTCGACGGGTAGCCGGTCCCGCCACCGGCAGGCCAGGCCCTCGGTGCGCAGCCGGGCCCGCCCGCGACAGCCGGTTTCCGGCGGACGCCGGCCCCTCGGCGCGCAGCCGGGTCCGCCGCCCACAGTCGAAGCCCCCGGCAGTCAGCCGGGTCGTCGACGGGCAGCGGGCGCGACGGCGCCCGGCCGGGCGCCGATCTGCGGCCTGCCCGGACCGAACCCCCTGCGCCCGACCGAAGGGGCGACCCGGTCCCGTGACGCGCAACCAGACCCTCAATGGGCGCCGGGCCCCGGCTGGCGCCGAGCCCTCGACGCGCGGCCGAACCCGTCTCCGACGCCGGTCTCCCGGCAGGCGCCGGACCCGGGCGGGCAGCCGAACCCGCCATCGGCAGCCGGGTTTTCGACGGCAGCGGAGGCGACGGCGCACGGCCGGGAGCGCCGGCCCGCGACCTGCTCGCACCGACACCCCCGTACCCGGCCGAAAGGACGACCCGGTCCCGCGACACGCAGCGGTCCGCCTGCCACAACCGGTCCCCAGTGGGCACCGGTCCCCCGGCAGGCACCCGGTCCTCAGCAGGCGCCCGGTCTCGGCAAGCGCCGGGTCCTCGCCAAGCAGCCGGACCCGCCACCGACAGACGCCCCCCAGCAGACAACCGAACCCCCGGCAGGCACCGGCCCCCGGCAGGCGCCGGATCCTCGGCAGGCGCCGGATCCTCGGCCGGCGCCAGGTCTCGCCAAGCGCCAGGCCCTCGGCGAGCAGCCGAACCCGCCACCGACAGACGCCCCCCCAGCAGACAACCGAACCCCCGGCAGGCGCCCCCCCGGCGGACAGCCGTACCCCCGGCAGACAGCGGCCGGCCCCGCCGTCCGCCGAGGGCCGTCACCTCACCAGGACGACTTCGTCACCCCCGGCAGGAACCCCGCGTGTGCCTGTTCGCGCATTCGGACCCGGGAGAGGCCGAACGTGCGCAGATGTCCGCGCGGCCGGCCGTCGACGGCGTCGCGGTTGCGTACCCGCGTGGCGCTGGCGTCGCGCGGCTGGCGGCGCAACTCCCGCAGCGCTTCGGCCCGTTCGGTCTCGCTGGAGTCCGGCCTGCGGATGATGTCCTTCAGTTCGGCGCGGCGGGCGGCGTAGCGCTGGACGACCGCCTTGCGCCGTTCATTCTTCGCGATCTTGCTCTTCTTGGCCATCAGACGCGCTCCCCTCGCGCCCTGATGCGCGCCACGGCGGCTTCGATGCCGAGGGCGTCCACCGTCTTGATGCCCTTGGCGCTCAGCACCAGCCGGACGTACCGGCCCTCGCTCGGCAGCCAGTAGCGCTTGCGCTGGATGTTGGGGTCGAAGCGGCGCGGGGTGCGCCGGTGCGAGTGGGAGATCTTGTTGCCGAAGCCGGGTCGCGCCCCGGTCAGTTGGCAGTGCGCGGACATGGGTGTCCTGGTCCTCTCCGGGGCGACAGACCCCTGTTGATAATGAAAATCATTGTCGTATGCTACCCCCATGGCTCGCAACGAGATCCGTCCGATCGTCAAGCTCCGTTCCACCGCCGGCACCGGCTACACGTACGTGACCCGCAAGAACCGGCGGAACGATCCCGACCGCCTGGTCCTGCGCAAGTACGACCCGGTCGCGGGCCGGCACGTCGACTTCCGCGAGGAACGCTGACGCCCGGCCGCGACATCACAGCCCCCGTTCCGACCCCTCCGAGGACCCACCATGAAATCCGGCATCCATCCGCCCTACGGCCCCGTCGTCTTCCGTGACCGGGCGGCGGGGTTCGCCTTCCTCACCCGCTCCACCCTGACCAGCGACCGCACCGTGGAGTGGGAGGACGGCGAGGTGTACCCCGTGGTCGACGTCGAGATCTCCTCGGCGAGCCACCCCTTCTACACGGGCACCGCCCGGGTGGTCGACACCGCCGGGCGCGTCGAGCGCTTCGAGCGCCGCTACGGCCGCGGGGCCCGCTGATGTCCGCTGCCCGCCCGCTCCCCGTCCTGCTCGTCGCCGGTCTGCACGCCGACGCGCGCCGGCGCACCGTGGACCGGCTGCTGCGCGACGTGCCCGGCGGCGTCGCCGTTCACCACGACCTGTCGGCGGCCGCGTCCGGCACCGTACGGCGCACCGTCCGCGACCTCTCGGGCCCGCGCGCGTACGACGAGATCCCGCTGGCCGGCGGCTGCGCGTGCTGCGCCCTGCGCGAGGACCTGCTGCCGGAGCTGCGACGGCTCGCGGAGGACGGCACGACCCGGCTGGCGGTGGTCGAGCTGTGGGACTCCGTCGAGCCGCGCGCGGTCGCCGAGCTGGTGGCCGCGCACGGCGCCGACGTCCTGCGCCTGGCCAACGTCATGACGGTGGTCGACCCCGCGCTGGTGCTGCCCACCCTCGGCAACGGGGACGATCTCGCCGAGGCGGGGCTGGCGGCGGCATCGACGGACCGGCGGACCGTGGGCGACACCTTCGCCCGCCAGCTGGAGTACCCGGCCGTGCACGTCCTGGCCGACCCCGGCGCGGCGGACCCGGACGACCTCGCGCTGCTCACCCAGCTCCACCCGACGGCCCTGCGCGTCCCGCTCGACTCCCCGGAGCCGGCCCGGCTGGCGTTCAGCGGGTTCGACGTGGAGGCCGCGGCGGTGGCGCAGCACCCCGCGTGCGCCCGGCTCCCGCAGAACGCGGACGAGGCGGGCGTCGCCACCCTGGTCTGGCGCGGCCGGCGGCCCTTCCACCCGGAGCGTCTGTACGCCGCGCTGGAGGAGCTGTGCTGCGCGGCGGTCCGCAGCCGGGGCCGGTTCTGGCTCGCCGACCGGCCCGACACCCTGCTGTCCTGGGACGCGGCGGGCGGCGCCCTGTGCGTGGAGGACACCGGCCCCTGGCTCGCCTCGCTGCCCGACGCGGCCTGGGACCTGGTGCCGCCGGCCCGCCGCGCCGCCGCCGCGCTCGACTGGCACCCCGAGCACGGGGACCGCGGCCAGCACCTTGTGTTCACCTCCCCCGGGCTCGACGGGGACGAGCTGTCCACCGTCCTCGCGTCCTGCCTGCTCACCGACGAGGAGCTGGCGGGCGGCGCCGAGGCATGGAAGCGCCTGCCGTCCGCCTTCGACGCGCTCCTCGACCCCGTTTCCTGACCACTCCCGCCCCACCCGGCTCCCGCCCGACGGAGGAACTCCTCATGGCCGTGCCCAAGCGCAAACTGTCCCGCAGCAACACCCGCAACCGCCGCGCCCGGTGGAGGGCGGCCGCTCCCCGTCTCGTACCGGTGACGGTGGACGGCGTCTCCCGTCTGGTGCCGCAGCACCTCGTCCCGGCGTACCGGCGCGGACTGCTGCGCCCGGAGGACTGAGGACACCCGGCGACACCCCGGCAACATCCCGGCGGCCCGGCACGGAGTACCCGTGCCGGGCCGCCGTGCTGTGCGCAACTCACTCCGCGGGCGCGGCCGTTCGAAACCTTTCCTGCCGCACCCAGGCCCCCTCCGCCGCGGCCCCCGGACACCTCCTTGTCCCCCGTCTCCGTTGCCGCATCGTGTCCGAAGGGTGAAAACGGAGCCGCGCAAACGCCTTGACCCTGGCGATCCGCCGACCTTACATTCCCCGAGTCATTCGTCATCGTGATGAGTGTTCACATATGCGGTCAGCAAGTGGATGAGGTCTCCGTGCTCCAGGGCATCCTGTTCTTTCCCGTCACCCCGTTCGGGGTCGACGGTTCGGTCGACGTGTCGAAACTTTCGGACCATCTCAAGGCCGGGATCGAGTCCGGCCCGGGCGGCGTCTTCGTGGCCTGCGGCACCGGCGAGTTCCACGCCCTGGGGGTGGCGGAGTACGCCGAGGTGGTGCGCACCGCGGTGCGGATGGCGGACGGCCGGGTGCCCGTCTTCGCGGGTGCCGGCGGCGCGCTCCCGCTGGCCCGGGAGTACGCGCGGGCGGCGGAGGAGGCCGGTGCGGACGGTCTGCTGCTGATGCCGCCGTACCTGGTGGCGGGCCCGCCGGCCGGACTGGTCGCGTACGTCCGTGAGGTCGTCGCCGCCACCTCGCTGCGGGTCATCGTCTACCAGCGGGCCAACGCCCGCCTGGACGTGCCCTCCGCCCTGGAGGTGGCCCGGATGCCGCGGGTCGTGGGCCTGAAGGACGGCACCGGCGACCTCGATCTGCTGTCGCGGATCGTGACCGCGGTCCGGGCGGACCCGGCCACCGGCGGCGCGGAGTTCCAGTTCTTCAACGGCATGCCGACCGCCGAGGGCACCCAGCTCGCCTACCGGGGCATCGGCGTGGACCTGTACTCCTCGGCGGTGTTCTGCTTCGCCCCCGAGATCGCCCTCGCCTTCCACCGGGCGGTCACGGCCGGGGACGACGAGAAGGTGCAGCGGCTGCTGGCCGGCTTCTACCACCCGCTGATCGCCCTGCGCGAGCGCGTGCCCGGCTACTCGGTCTCCCTGGTCAAGGCGGCCGTCCGGCTGCGCGGCCTCGACGTCGGCGGGGTACGGCCGCCGCTCACCGACCCGGCCCCCGAGGATCTCGCCGAGCTGGAGCGCATCATCGCCGAGGGGGACGACATCCGATGAGCGAGGCACTGCGGATCACCCGCGTCGACATCACCCCCGTGGCGTTCAAGGACCCGGCCCTGCTGAACGCCGTCGGCGTCCACGAGCCCTACGCCCTGCGCGCGGTCATCGAGGTGAGCACCGATCAGGGCCTCACCGGACTGGGCGAGACCTACGCCGACGAGGGCCATCTGCGCCGGCTGCGCACGGCCGCCGACGCCCTCACCGGCATGGACGTGCACGACCTCGGCCCGATGCGCCGGCGCGTCGCCGAGGTGCTCGGCGGGGACAGCGGCAGCGACGGCCACGGCCTGACCGGCATGATCACCACCAGCTCCACGGTGGACCGGGTCTTCTCCCCGTTCGAGGTGGCCTGCCTGGACATCCGGGGCCGCGCCACCGGCCGCCCCGTCAGCGATCTGCTCGGCGGCGCCGTCCGCGACACGGTGCCCTTCAGCGCCTACCTGTTCTACAAGTGGGCCGGCCACCCGGAGCACGAGCCCGACGCCTTCGGTCCCGCCCTGGACCCGGAGGGCATCGTCGCGCAGGCCCGGCGCATGGTGACGGAGTACGGCTTCACGGCGATCAAGCTCAAGGGCGGTGTCTTCCCGCCCGAGCAGGAGGTGGAGGCGGTCCTCGCCCTGCGCGAGGCGTTCCCCGAGGTGCCGCTGCGCCTGGACCCCAACGCCGCCTGGACGGTGGAGACCTCGCTGAAGGTGGCCCGGGACCTGGACGGCGTCCTGGAATACCTGGAGGATCCCACCCCCGGTCAGGAGGGCATGGCACGGGTGGCGCGCGAGGCCTCGATGCCGCTGGCCACCAACATGTGCGTGGTCGCCTTCGACGAACTGCCCTCCGCGGTGCGCGGCGACGCCGTGCAGGTCGTCCTCTCCGACCACCACTACTGGGGCGGTCTCCAGCGCTCCAAGCTGCTGGCCGGGATCTGCGACACCTTCGGGCTGGGGCTGTCCATGCACTCCAACTCCCACCTCGGCATCAGCCTCGCGGCCATGACGCACCTGGCCGCCGCCACCGAGAACCTGACCTACGCCTGTGACACCCACTGGCCGTGGAAGGACCCGGCGGAGGATGTGATCGCCCCCGGCGCGCTCGGCTTCCGCGACGGCTCGGTCGCCGTCCCCCGCACCCCGGGCCTCGGCGTGGAGCTGGACCGTGACGCGCTGGCCGTACTGCACGAGCAGTACCTGCGCTGCGGCCTGCGCAACCGGGACGACACCGGGTACATGCGCCGCCTCGACCCGAGCTACGAGAAGAAGTCGCCGCGCTGGTGACACCGGGCGGTCTCCGCCCCAAGGCCCCACCCCCCTTCGGCAGTTCGACCGACTCCCGCTCCCTCACGACAAGAAGGTCCTCTTATGCATTGGCTGGACTGGACCACCCTCGGCGCCTACTTCGTGGTGATGCTCCTCATCGGCGTGTGGTCGCACCGGCGCGTCAGCGACGTCTCCGACTACTTCACCGGCGGCGGCAGAATGCCCTGGTGGCTGACCGGCATCTCGCACCACATGTCGGGTTACAGCGCCGCCGTGTTCGTGGCCTACGCCGCGGTCGCCTACAACTACGGCATCACCGTCTACGTCTGGGCGTTCCTGCCGCTCGCGCTCGGCACCGGCGTCGGCGCCTTCCTCTTCGCACCCCGCTGGAACCGGCTTCAGAAGCGGTTCAAGGTGGCCTCTCCGCTGGAGTACCTCAAGCGCCGGTACAACGTGCCCACCCAGCAGGCGCTGGCGTGGAGCGGTGCCCTGCTCAAGGTGTTCGACGTGGCCGCCAAGTGGGCCTCGGTGGCGGTGCTGCTGAAGGTCTTCACCGGTATGTCCATGACCAACGGCATCCTGCTGACCGGCGTCATCACCCTGCTGTACTGCACGGTCGGCGGACTGTGGGCGGACGCCCTCACCGAGTTCGGCCAGTTCATCATCCAGGGTGTGGCCGCGCTGTCCATGATGTGGGTGGTCCTCGACCGGCTCGGCGGCATCTCCGGGCTCGGCACCCTGTGGCACCGGCTGCCCGCCCACCACACCGACCCGCTCGTCGGCCCCTACACGGCCGGCTTCCTCACCGCGTACATCGTCGTCAAGCTCTTCGAGTACAACGGCGGCATGTGGAACCTGGCCCAGCGGTACATGGCCACCGACTCCCCCAAGTCCGCCCGGCGTTCGGCCGGTCTGTCGGCGGGGCTCTACCTGGTCTGGCCCGCGATCCTGCTGCTGCCCGCGGTGGCCGCGCCGGTGCTCATGCCGCACATCGCGGACCCGCAGCAGACGTACGCGCTGATGGCGCAGTCCTATCTGCCGATGGGTCTGGTGGGCCTGACCCTGGCCGGCATGTTCTCGCACACCATGGCGATGGCCTCCTCCGACGCCAACGCCGTCTCCGCGGTGGTCACCCGGGACATCCTGCCCGCCCTCTTCCCGAGTTTCCGCAACGCGAGCGGCGAGCGCGGTCTGCTGGCGGGGCGGGTGTTCACCGTCGTCTTCATCGCCGGCTCCATGATCGTGGCCATCGAGGCCGACCACTTCGGCGGTGTCCTCGGCATCATCGTGGGCATGGTCGCGGCCGTCATGGGCCCGATCTCCATCCCGATGCTGCTCGGGCTGCTGCCCGCCTTCCGCCGCTGCGGGCCGCGTGCGGCCCTCGCGTCCTGGGCGCTCGGGCTCGGCGGCTACTTCTTCGTGAAGTACGGGCTCGACGGGGCCTCGCAGACCACGGTCGTCGTCACCCCGCTGGTCACCTCGCTCGTCGTCTACATGGTGCTCGGCCTGGTCCTGCCGGAGCCGAACGCCGAGGCGGACGCCGTCGTCGCCGCGGTCTCCGGCGGCCCGGAGGACCCGGTGCCGGGCGCGGCCGCCGCGCAGCAGCCGGTGGTGGAGCAGGCCTGAGGGACGAACGGCCGCGAGTGGCGCACCGGGTGGGGACTTCAACCGTCTCCACGGGTGCGCCGCTCGCGGCCGTTCGCCGTCGGGAAGGTCAGGCGGCGGGCGTCTCGGCGGTGGCGGTCAGGACCGCGCGGCCCAGGATGTGACCGGCCATGGTGAAGCCGAGGACGGCCGGGGTGGCGTCGGCCGGGACTCCGATCGACGCCACGTCGAGCGCGTGCACCACCACGAAGTAACGGTGCGGGCCGTGCCCGGCCGGCGGGGCCGCGCCGATGAAGCGGGCCGCGCGGGAGTCGCCCGGCAGCTGGTAGGCGCCCTCGGGCAGCCCCGAGCCGGTGTCGTCGCCCGCGCCTTCCGGCAGTGCGGTCACGGAGGCCGGGATGTCGGCGACGGCCCAGTGCCAGAAGCCGGACCCGGTCGGGGCGTCGGGGTCGTAGACCGTCACCGCGTAGCTGCGGGTGCCCTCGGGCGCGCCGCTCCAGGACAGCTGCGGGGAGAGGTCCTTGCCGCCCGGGACGCCGGACAGGCCGGAGAACTGCTCGATCGGCCAGGCGGCGCCGTCGGCGACGGTGGTGCTGGTGACGGTGAAGGAGGCCGCCTCGGGGAGGCGGGCGAAGGGATCGTTGCCGGTCATCGTGTGCGTTCCTTCCAAGAGTTCAGGAAATGGGCAGTGTTCTGCCCCTGCGGGCCGGTTCGGCGTCGGCCACGTCATCGACCATAACAGCAATAATCGATTATCAGCGCGATCGTCTATGATGAGCGCATGACTGGAACGACGGCCGGCCCACCGGCCCCCACGGGGAAGCGCATGCTTTCCGAGCAGGTGTACGCCCGCCTGCGCGACGCGATCCTGCGCGGCGACTACACGCCCGGGCAGGCCCTGAAACCGCAGGAGCTGGCGGGAACGTACGAGGTCAGCCTGGCGGTGGTGCGCGAGGCGCTGGTCCGGGTGGTCGGGGACGGGCTCGCCGACCGGCTGCCCAACCGCGGCTTCGCGGTGCCCGCCTTCTCCGACCGGCGCTGGCAGGAGATCGGCGAGGCCCGGCGGACCATCGAGCCGGTGCTGCTGCGCATGGCCGTCGCGCGTGGTGACGTCGACTGGGAGGCGCGGGTACGCGCGGCCCACCACCGGCTGGCGCGCACGCCCGCGTTCGTGCCCGGGGAGGGCGAGTTCTACAGCGCCGACTGGGCCGAGGCGCACCGCCTCTTCCACCGCACCCTGCTGGACGGCTGCGGCAACCCGGTCCTGCTGGACACGTTCGACCGGCTGTGGACGGCGAGCGAGCTGATGCGCCGCTGGGCCGGGCACCGCACGCCCGGCCGCGACCACGTCCGCGAGCACGCCCTGCTGGAGGAGGCGGCGCTGGCCCGGGACGCCGACCGGGCCGCCGCCGTCCTCGACCGCCATCTGACCCTGACTGCCGCCGCCCTCGCCCCGGACGACGGTTCACCGGCCCGCGAGGAGGACGACCGCCGTGCGTGACACCAGTGCAGTACGTGAGGTGAGCGCTGCCGTCAGCGCCGCCCACACCTTCGTCTACTTCGTCCCCGAGACCGCCGAGGAGGCCGCCGCCCTCGGCGTGAGCGAGCGCGGCCCCGCGTACTTCGCGTTCCGCTCGGCCCCGCTGGGCGCCGTCCCGTGGCAGGTGACGTACGCCGCCTTCTACAACTTCAGCCCGCGGGCGGTGCGGACCATGACCGGGGTCTGGGACGTCGCACCCCCGGAGCGGTGGCAGGAGGCCCGCTTCACGGCCGTCGGGCGCGCGCTGCGGCGCGTCGGTGTGCCGCTGTCGGACGAGCAGGTCGCAAAGGCGCGGGCGCTGATCGACCCGGTCGTCGCCGCGGCCGACCACTCCGGCAAGGTGCTGGCCGCCGCCAACGCGGCGGTGGCGCTGCCGGACGATCCGCTCGTCGCGCTCTGGCAGCAGCTCACGGTGGTGCGCGAATGGCGCGGCGACGCCCATCTCGTCGTTCTCGCCGACAACCGCCTCGGCCCGTGCGACTGCACGGTCCTCCAGACCGCCACGGGCCGCCTGCCGACGGCGCTCGCGCGGGCGACCCGCCGCTGGGACGACGAGGAGTGGGCCGCGGCGACGGCCCGGCTCGCCGCCCGCGGCTGGCTCACCCCCGACGGCACGGTGACCGAGGCCGGAACGGCGGCGCGCGAGCGGATCGAGGCCGAGACCGACGCGCACTGCGCCCCGCTGTGGGCCCCGGTCGGCGACGCGGGCGCCCGCCGCCTCGCCGCGCTGCTCGCCCCCCTCGACGAGGCGTTCCGGGCGGCGGGCACTTACGGGCCACGGTCGCGCTGACCGGCGGCGCGGTGGGGCCTATGGCAGGCACACCTGGGTGACGGTGTCCCCGGTCGCCGTCCGTTCCACCGTCACCCGTACGTTCCCGAGGCCCGTCCCGCCGGCCGGGGCCACCGCGTCGGCGGCCGTGCACACCAGTTGGCGCAGGGCGCTGCGGGACTCCCAGCCCCGGGGCGCGTGGAGCCGTACGGTGCCCGGCCCGTCCGCGGCGCCGACGGGGGTGGGCGCCTGGCCGGGTGCGTAGCTGACGAGGCCGCGGGCGCGTTCGGCGGGGTCGGGACCCTGGACGAGATGGCGCAGGGCGGCGCCGAGCGGGTCGGGGCCGCGGTAGAGGCGGGAGACGCGTTCGAGGCCCTGGGCGGAGTAGAAGTAGACGTGCACGGCGGCCGTGGTCCCGGAGGTGCGGCCGGGCAGTCCGGCGGCCGGGGAGCCGGCCGGTCCGGGCGCGGTGTCGGTGACACCGCAGCCGGTCAGCGCCAGCAGCAGGGCCGGCGCGAGTGCGCGGTACGGCCGTCTCATCCGGGGTCGCGCGGCAGGGTGAGGGTGAACACCGCTCCTCCCTCCGGGGCGTTGGCGGCGGTGAGGGTGCCGCCGTGCAGCCGGGCGTTCTCGGCGGCGATGGCCAGGCCGAGGCCGCTGCCCTCGCTGCGGGTGCGGGCGGTGTCGCCCTTGGTGAAGCGGTCGAAGACGTGCGGAAGCAGTTCCCCGGGGATGCCGGGTCCGCCGTCGTGCACGGTGAGGACGAGACGGGCGGAGTCGGCGCGGGCCCGGATGCGCACGACCGCCTTCGGCCCGCCGTGGCGCAGGGCGTTGCCGGTGAGGTTGGCGAGGACGACGTCGATGCGGCGCGGGTCGAGGCGGGCGCGCAGACCCTCGGGCGCGTCGACCGCCACCCGGTCCTGCCAGTGGCGCAACGTCAGTGTCTTGCGCAGGAGTTCACCGACGTCGATCTCGTCGAGGTCGAGCCGGGCGGCCCCGGCGTCGAACCGTGAGATCTCCATCAGGTCCTCCACCAGGTGTGCGAGTTTGCGGGTCTCGTCGGCGACGAGGGTGAGGGCCTCGGAGGTCTCGGGGCCGAGGTGGCCCAGGGCGGCGTCGCCGTCGAGGAGTCCCGTGACGGCGGTCATCGCGGCGAGCGGGGTGCGCAGTTCGTGGGAGACGTCGGCGGCGAACCGGCGGGCCTTCGCCTCCATGGAGCGCAGGGTGGCGGCGTCCGCCTGGAGGGTGGCGGCCATGGTGTTGAACGCGCCGCCCAGGTCGGCGAGTTCGTCGTGCCCGGTGACCCGGATACGGGTGTCGAGGTCACCGGTGGCCATGGACTCGGCGGCCGACCGCAGCCGCCGTACCGGGCGCAGCACCCGGCGGGCGGCCAGCAGTGCGGGGATCAGCGAGGCGAGGACGACGGGCAGCGCCCCGGCGCGGGCCGCGCGGACCAGTGAACCGACGTCCTGCTCCTGGGCGGTCAGGGAGAAGGTGGCGTAGACGACGAGCCCGGAGGAGCGCGCGGGGTGGCCCGCGACGGTGACGGGCAGGGCGACGGCGAGCCGGGGTTCGCCCCGTCGGTGGTAGCGCTGCACGAGGGCGGTGGTGGCGCGGGCGGCACGGTCCGTCAGGCCCGCGGGAAGGGCGGGAGCGGGCCGCCGGGCGGTGACGAGGGCGCCGTCCCGGTAGGCGGCGGCGACCCGCCAGTCGCGCGCGCCGCCCGCGCGGTCGAGTTGCAGGGTCAGGGTGCGCAGGTCGGCCGCGGCGGGCCGGGCGGGCAGGTCCGGGGCGAGGGAGTCGACCTGGGCGCGCAGCTCGCGCACGGCGTTGTCCTGGGCGCGCTGGAGGATCGCGGTGCGCGCCTGCTGGAAGGTGAGCGCGGCGGTGGTCAGCGCGCTGAGCGCGGAGACCAGGACGAAGGTGACGACGAGCCGGGTGCGCAGCCCGGCCGGGAGGCGGCGGCGCCGCACGGCCCGCCCGCCCGGCACGGCCGGACGGCGTCTCACAGCGGGCCGAACCGGTAGCCGAAGCCGCGCACGGTCTGGAGGTAGCGGGGATGGCGGGGGTCGTCCTCGGTCTTGGACCGCACCCGCATCACACACGCGTCCACCAGCCGTGCGTCGCCGTAGTAACTGTGCTCCCACACCTTCTCCAGCAGTTGCTGACGGCTGAAGGTCTGGTCCGGGGAGGCCGACAGGAACAGCAGCAGCTTGAGCTCGGAGGGCGCGAGCAGCACGTCCGCACCCCGCTTGCGCACCCGCAGGGCGACCCGGTCGATCTCCAGGTCCCCGTACGTGGTGCGCTCGCCGCCCGCCGGGGGCCGGGCTGGGACGGGGCGAGGCGGCGCAGCACCGCGCGCATGCGGGCCTCGATGACCCCGTCGCTGGAGGGCTTGACGATGTAGTCGTCGGCGCCGGCCTCCAGGCCCACGACCACGTCGATGTCGTCGCCGCGCGCGGAGAGGATGACGAGGGGCACCTGGCTGGTCTCGCGGATGCGCCGGCACACCTCCAGGCCGCTCATGCCGGGCAGCATCAGGTCGAGCAGGACGAGGTCGGGAGGGCAGTCGACCAGCGCCTCAAGGCCCTCCTCGCCGGTGCCGACCGCCTCGGTCTCGTGGCCGCGCCGGCGCAGGCCCAGGGTGACACCGCGACGGACGGCGGGATCGTCCTCGATCAGCAGGACTCGTGTCATGGGAGCGCGCATCTCCGTTTCGTCTGCGGTGTCTTCATGTCGCCACGGGGCCCGGGGGCGGCGGGCGTCAGCGGTCCGGGTCCGCCGTCCCGACGGGGGCGGCGGCGCCGTTCTCGTCGCACCGGACGGACCACGGGCTGCCGGAGATGCCCGACTCGTGGACGCGGACGGCCACGTCGGCCGGTCTCCCGCCGCCGGGTACGCCCGGCGCGGCGGCGGCCGTGCACACCAGCTGGTTGACCGCCGTCCGGTCCAGTTCCGCCACCACCCACGGCAGATACAGGTCGACGGTCCCCGCCGAGGCCCGCGCGCGCACCACGTGGGCACCGGCGGGCACGGCGGTGACGAGTCCGCGCGCGCGTTCCGCGTGCGTGGGACCGTCCAGCAGGGCGTCGAGCGCTGTCTGGGGCCCGGCCCCGTCCGGCGCCGGGCGGGCGACGGGCCAACTGCCGTGCGGGGTGAGGAAGTAGACCCGGAGCAGCCCGTTGCCGTCCGTGGTCCGCCGGCCCCGGGCCGGCGCGCCGGCGGCGGTCGGACCGGTGTCCGTGACACCGCACCCGGACCCGGCGAGCAGGGCAGCCGCGAGGAGCAGACCCGCGAGAGTTCGCCCTCTCCGCATCCGCCCGCCTCCCTCCGCACCCGTGTCTCCGCGCATCCATGTCTCCGCGCACCCGTGTCTCCGCGCACCCCGCACGTCCCTACGGTGCCAGCAGCCGGTCGAGCCGGTCCACGTCCACCGTCCCGGCGCCCGGGTGGGGCCGCGGGATCACCGCCCACACCCCCACCGCGACGACGGCCGCGACGACGAGCGCCGCCGTGCCCCGGCGTCCGGTGGCCCAGCGCGCCCGGAACCGTACCGGATCCTCCACCAGGCGTGTGGACAGGACGGCCGCCACCAGCGACAGCCCGATCAGTACGACGGTCCGGGACCACCCGTCGAAACCGAGCACGCTCGCGGGCAGCAGCAGATACACCGGCCAGTGCCACAGGTACAGGCTGTAGGAGAGCTCCCCCAGCCGGACCGGCACCGCGCTGCCCACCGCCCGTCCGGTGCGCCCCCGCGGCCTGCCGGCCAGCAGCGCGACGAGCAGCGCCGCGCCGAGCGAGTGCAGGAACATCCCGCCCCGGAACAGCCCGGGGGCGTGCTGTCCGTCGGTCAGCGCCCAGGCGGCCACGAGCCCGCAGAGCAGCAGCGCGGACAGCGCGTCCGAGACGGCCGCGGGGATGCGGGCGGTCACTCGCGTCACCGGCCGGGTGGCGGCCGCGGCGCCGAGCAGCAGCGCGAACGCCCGGGTGTCGGTGCCCTCGTAGGCGCGTGTGGTGTCCACGGCCTGCCCCAGGCGGACCATCAGGACGAGGGAGACGAGCGCGCCCGTGACGGCCACCCCGGCCACCCGCCACTGCCCCGCACGGCCACGCCCGACGCACGCGACCAGCAGCGGCCAGACCAGATAGAACTGCCACTCCACCGCGATGCTCCACAGGTGGGAGAAGAGCCGGGTGTCCGAGGCTTTCCAGTAGCCGACCCGCTCGCTGATGAAGTGCCAGTTCACCGCCTGCGCCGCCGCCCAGGGCGCGTCGTCGAGCGCGAACGCGAGCTGGGCGGGGGTACCGAAGGCCCGCACCAGCAACAGCCCGCCGACACCCATGACGACCAGCGCGGGCAGCAGCCGCCGTGCCCGCCGCCCCCAGAAGGCGACCACCCGAACCCGCCCGTACCGCGTGATCTCACCCATCAGAAGCCCGGTGATCAGAAAGCCGGACAGCACGAAGAACAGATCGACACCGAGAAACCCACCACGCAACCGCCCCGCGTGGAAGAGCAGCACAGCCACCACGGCCAGCCCCCGCAACCCGTCCAGGGAAGCAAGGTGCACGCGGCGTTCGGTACCGGAAAGGCGGACGGGCCGGTCAGCCAGACGCTGATGAGCCATTGGGGTTCCTTCGTCAGAGGGGGGCCGCGCCCCTCCCGTAAGGGGCGCGGGGCTGTGTCGATATGCGGCTCCGCCGCGTGAGCGCGCGCCTCACCCACACCCCAGCTCGGCGTACCCCCGGTCCTCGACCCACGCCCCCTTGGCCCACCGGCCCGGCGCGGCAGGCGTGAAGTCGTACAGCTCACCGAGCCGTTCGACGAACCACGTCGCGAACGCGGCGGACCCCTGCTGGCACGAATGGATCCCGTCCGAGGACCGCTGCGCCCTGTCGACGGCGCCGTCGGTACCCCACAGCTTCGACGCGTCGACGAAGTGCGCGTTGCCCGCGCCGGACCTCGCCACCGCCCGCGCGGCCTCGGGCGCGCTCTTGATGGCATCGGCGTGCGGAGCGTAGAAGTCGTCGATCCTGTACGGCGGCGCGGACACGAGCACGAGGTCCGCGCCCGCGTCCCCCACCGCCTTCGCGAGCTTCCGGTACGAGGCCCGCTGCTGCGCGGGGGTGCCCCAGTCGTACGTGGTGATCTGGTACGCGAGCACGTCGGGGTGGAAGGACGCGATGTCCTCACGCAGCCGCTTCCACGTCGACCGGGCGAGCGCGCGGCTCATCCTCCCGCCCTCGACGACGGTGCCGCCGCCGTCGGAGGAGTCGTCCTTGAAGGCGGCGCCGCTCGCCTTGAGTGCCGCACCGAGCGGCGGGGCCTCGACGCCCGCGATGGAGTCACCCACCCACAGCACCCTCTTGTCCGTCCCGGCCCCCGAGGCCGGGGCGGAGGCGGTGGAGGAGGCGGCGGCCCTGCTCCCCGTCGCGTCGTCGTCGCCGCAGCCGGCCAGGGCGACGGCGCCCGCGACGGCCAGCAGCACGGCCGCCGGCAGGACCCGAGGGCGTCGCCAGGTACGGGAGGTGAACGTGCCGGGGCGGGAAGTCACGTCGGTCTGAGTGGAGTTCGTCTCGTTGCGCATGCCGGAAAGCCCACCAGGCCGAGCGCCCCCTCGGCCCCGTTGTCATCCGTTGCTCACACAACGCGAAAGCGGCCGTCAAACGCCGCGGGCGCACGCGTCACCCACCGCGCCCGAACGGATACGCCCTCGCACCTCAACGCCCTTTACCTACAACCCCGTTGAGCCCCCGACACGACCCCCGCCTATCCACTGGTCTGTCATACCGGCACCTGCTGGTGGCCTATCATGACGCTGCCTCCATCAGGGTGGACGAGGGGCCCAGGCAGCCGCTCGGTGCCGAAAGCCCATGGGCACGGCCGAACCGATGGAGAACGTTGTCGACGCGCAGCCGAGCCGATGCCACACGGGCCCCGCCGGCTCCGGGACATGCTCAAAGGGAAGGCGAACCCGGTGCATCCACACCATGAGACGGATCCGGCGCAGATAGGCCGCTACCGCGTGATACGCAGGCTCGGCCAGGGCGGCATGGGTCGGGTGTACCTGGCGCGTTCACCGGGTGGGCGCCCCGCCGCCGTGAAGGTCATCAACGACCATTTGCAGTCCGACGCGCAGGTGATGAGCCGGTTCCGCCGCGAGGTGGAGACGCTGGCCACCGTGCGCAGCGCGTTCACCGCCGCCCTGATCGACGCCGAGCTGGAGACGCCCCCGTACTGGCTCGCCACCGAGTACGTGCCGGGGCCGACGCTGCACGCGGCGGTCGTGGACGGCGGCCCCTTCCCGGCGGAAGTGGGCCGGGCCGTGCTGGCGGCGCTGGCCGAGGGGCTGGCCGACCTCCAGGGTCACGGTGTGTGGCACCGTGACATCAAGCCGCACAACGTCATCCTCTCCGCCACCGGCCCGCAGTTGATCGACTTCGGCATCGCCCGGACCATCGGCGCCTCCGAACTCACCCAGACCGGCAGCTGGCTGGGCACCCCGGGCTACATGGCGCCGGAGAGCATCACGAGCGGTGACACCGGTTCCGCCGCCGACGTCTTCGCCCTCGGTGCCACCCTGCTCTTCGCCGTGACGGGCCGTCCGCCCTACGGTGACGGTTCGATGGCGACGGTCTCGTACCGGACGGTGCACGAGGACGTCGATCTGAGCGGGGTGGACCCGGGGATCGCCGAGCTGATCGCGGCGTGCATGCACCGGGACCCGGCCCAGCGGCCCACACCGCAGCGGATCATCGAGATGAGCGCGTCGGGTCTCGACCTCGTGCAGCATCCGGCCTACCAGAGCGCGCTGGTCGCGAGCGGGGCGGCGACGCCGGTGGAGAACGGGGCGGCCACCGCCGCCGTCCGCCAGGACCTCGCCCAGGGCGTGGCCGCCGCGCCGACGGTCGTGGCCACCCGGTTCGAGCCCGGGCACGGCCCGGATGCGGGCACCCCGGTGCCCCCCGGCTTCGGACCCGCACCGGACGTCGCCGGGTATCCGGCCCCGCCGCGCAGGAGCCGGACCCGGTTCCTCGTCGCCGGTGCCGTCGCGGCGGTCGTGGTGGTGGCCGCAGTGGCCGGCACACTGGTCTACCAGGCCTCGCGGGACGACTCCGGGCAGCAAAAGCCGTCCGCGGCCGCCGGCCGTGGCTCCGGCGAGGCCGCCGGCGGGTCGAAGGCACCGGCGGCCGACGCCTCGAAGGACCCGGCGGCCGGCGACTCCGGCGCGGAGGCCTCCCCGGACACCAGCAGGCCGACGAGCGCCCCGGCCCCGGACGCGCCCATGAACCTCTCCGTCAACGCCCCGCACAAGCTGGCCGTCGGCGAGTTCCTGGAGAACATGAACCGGAAGCTGATCATGCAGGCGGACGGCAACCTCGTCGTGTACGACGAGAACGGCAGGGCCCGTTGGGCGAGCCGGACCTCGGGCGAGAACTACACCGCCGAGTTCCAGCAGGACGGGAACCTCGTGGTCTACACGGCCGAGCACAAGCCGGTGTGGGCCAGCAACACCTCGGGGCACGAGAACTCGGTCCTGCTGTTCCTGGAGAACGGCAACGTGACCATCCAGCAGGGCGCCGACGTGCTCTGGCAGACCGGCACCGATCACTGAGACGCCCCCCGTCACGTCCACCCGCGCCTCCGGGGCCATGTGCCCGTGGGGGCGCGGGGGTTGACGGGGTGTGGGAGAGGGGAAGGGTACTCGCGGAACCAGACAGGACAACGATGTCAGTCTCTGGACGGAGGCCTCGGTGCGCAGAGCATCGCCCGGTTCGCGTCATCCCTTCCTGCCCGCCTGGACCGTTCTCGTTCTCGGCTTTCTGCTCGCCCTCGGCCCGCTCGCCCCGCCGGCCCACGCGGCCGCCGCCGGCAACGGGCGCGGCGACGGGGACAGTTGGACCGTGAGACAGCCCGGGAGGGCGCGCGACGGCGTCTCGGCCGCCGTCCGCCTCGACCCCGCCGACGGCACGGTGACCCTCGCCGCCCGCAAGGGCGCCACCACCGTGCTCGAGCCCGCCCCCGTCGGCCTCGTCACCGGGTCCGCCGACCTGACCTCGGGGCTGCGGCTCACCTCCCGCCGTACCCGGCAGGTGACCGGCCACTACACCATGACCACCGGCAAGCGACTGCGCCGCAGTGTGCGCGCGACCGAGACCCGGTTCTCCTTCACCGGCGCCGGGAAGGCCCGCCTCGATCTCCTCGTCCGTGTCTCCGACGACGGCGTCGCCTACCGGTACGTGCTGCCCGCCCGGGGCGCCGTCACCGTGGTGCGCGAGGCGTCCGCGTTCCGGCCGCCCGCCGCCGCGCGGGCCTGGCTGTCGTCCTACACTCCGAACTACGAGCGCACCTTCGCCCCGTCGGGCGCGGCCGACGCCCCGGACGGCTCCTACGCCTACCCCGCGCTCTTCCGGGTGGGCGGCACGTACGCGCTGCTCACCGAGTCCGACGTGGACGGCCGCTACGACGGCAGCCATCTCGTCCACCGACAGGGCAGCGCGGAGTACACGGTCGCCCTGGCCGACGCCTCCGTCACCTCCACCGGGCCGCTCGCCACGCCCTGGCGGACCGCGGTGATCGGCGACCTGGCCACCGTCACGGAGTCGACCCTGGTGGACGACCTGGCGCCGTCCTCCCGCATCGCCGACACCTCCTGGATCCGGCCCGGCAAGGTGGCCTGGTCCTGGCTGGCCGGCTTCGGCGCCGCCCAGCGCAGCCTCGCCACCCAGGAACGCTTCGTCGACTACAGCGCGGCCCACGGCTGGCCGTACACGCTGGTGGACGACGGCTGGAAGACCACCGACTGGATGCCGCGACTCATCGACTACGCCAGGGCACGGGGCGTCGGCATCCTGCTGTGGGTGCACTACACCGACCTGGACACGGCCGCCGAGCGCGCCGCGTTGCTGCCGAAGGTGAAGAAGTGGGGCGCGGCCGGGCTGAAGATCGACTTCATGGATTCCGACTCCCAGGAGCGGTTCGCCTGGTACGACGACATCCTGCGGGACACCGCCCGGGAGAAGCTGCTGGTCAACTTCCACGGCGCCACGCTGCCCAAGGGCGTCCAGCGGACCTGGCCGCAGGTGATGTCGATGGAGGCGGTCTACGGCGCCGAGCAGGGCGACGTTCCGGCCGCCGACCTCGCGACGCTGCCGTACACCCGCAACGCCGTGGGGTCGATGGACTACACCCCGATGGGCTTCCAGTTCGGCACCCGTACCGTCTCGGACGCGGCCGAGCTGGCGCTGTCGGTGGTGTACGAGTCCGGGTTCCAGAACTTCGCCGGGTCGGTGGAGGCGTACCGGGAACGGCCGGAGCTGGAGCGGTTCCTGGAGCAGGTGCCGACCGTCTGGGACGAGTCGCGGCTGCTGTCCGGGGAGCCGGGGCAGGACGCGACGTTCGCCCGGCGGCGGGGCGCCCGGTGGTTCCTGGGCAGTATCGGTGCCGGTCCCGCCGGGCAGCGGGAGGTGCCGCTGGACTTCCTGGGCGGCGGGAAGTGGCTGGTGGAGGTGGTGCGGGACGGCGACGACGGGCTGGTCCGCGAGCGGCACGTCCTCACCCGGCGCGACACCCTGCGCGTGCCCACGCGGGAACACGGCGGGTTCGCCGCGCTGGTGTGCCGTGCCGCCCCGGGCCAGGACACCTGCGACCGGCCGGTCTCCCGGCTGCCGCTGACCACGCTCACCGTGTCGCCGGGGAAGGCGGACGTCGACGCGGGCGCCTCGGTCGGCGTGGACGCGCGCTTCGCGGTGGAGCAGGCCGGACCGGCGCAGGACGTCACCGTCACCCTCCGCGCGCCGGACGGCTGGTCCGTCCAGGGGGACCAGGCGCGCGCCGACCGGGTGAGCACCGGCGGGGAACTGGCAGGGCACTGGACCGTCGAGGTCCCGGCGGACGCCGCGGAGGGCGGCCGTGATCTGGTGGTCACCGCGAAGTACCGGGCGGGGGGCCGGGTGCTGACGGTGGAGCGCACCGTCCGCGCGTACGTCTCCCCGCCGGGCGTCGACCATGTCAGCGATCTGCCGTTCGTGTCGCAGAGCAACGGCTGGGGGCCCGTCGAGCGTGACCTGTCCAACGGGGAGACGGCCGCGGGCGACGGCGGCCCGCTCACCCTCCGGGGCACCGTCCACGACAAGGGGCTCGGGGTGCACGCCGCGAGCGAGGTCGTGGTCGATCTGGGCGGCGCCTACCGGCGGTTCACCGCGGCCGTGGGCGTGGACGACGAGGTGGGCGGCAAGGGCAGCGTCGTCTTCGAGGTGCTCGGTGACGGCCGGACGCTGGCCACCACACCGGTGCTGACCTCTGCCGACGCGGCCCGCGCCCTCGATGTCGACGTGAGCGGGGTGCGGCGGCTGACGCTGCGGGTCACGGACGGCGGGGACGGCGTCGACTCCGACCACGCCGACTGGGGGGACGCACGGCTGCTCCCGTGAGGCGGAGGGCCGGTGGCGGTGTGCGAGCACTGTCACCGGCCCCGTGTGTCATGCCTGAGGACGGTGTGCGGGGCGCGGAGGTACTCGTTCTTCAGTAGCCGGATTGCCGCAGCGGTGACGACGACGGGAGGGGGTCCGCCCGGAAAGCCTTGAGGGGTTCCCGAGAGAGATACGGAGACCCTTTCCATGGCGACCTTCTTGTACCGGCTGGGCCGTGGCGCCTTCCGACGGCGGCGGTGGGTGACGCTGGTGTGGGTGGCGGTCCTGGCCGTCGTCGGCCTCGGCGCCCTCAACGCGTCCGACGCGTCCGACGACTCCTCCGGGATGCCGGGGATCGAGTCGCAGAAGGCGTTCGACCTCATCAACGAACGGTTCCCCGGCGCCGAGGCCGACGGGGCGAGCGCCCGGATCGTCTTCGTGGCACCCGGCGGGCAGAAGATCACCGCCGCCCCGAACCGTGCCGCCGTCGACGCGCTCGTGACCCAGGTGTCCGACGGGCCGCAGGTGGCGGACGTGGCGAGCCCCTTCGACGGAGGGGCAGTGAGCGAGGACGGGTCCACGGCGTACGCCACGGTCACCTACAAGGTGAAGGACGACGACGTCAGCCAGGCGAGCAAGGACGACCTCCTGGCCGCCGTCGACGAGGCCCGGGAGACGGGGCTGACCGTCGAGGCCGGCGGCGGCGCGGTGGCGAGCGATCCGTCGGACGGGATCGGGGAGGTCCTCGGCCTCGTCGTCGCCGCCGTGGTGCTGCTGCTCACCTTCGGTTCCCTGGCCGCGGCCGGGCTGCCGCTGATCACCGCGGTGGTCGGCGTGGGCGTCAGCATCGCCTCGATCATGGCGCTGGGCAGCGCGCTCGGCCTGTCCTCGAACAATGTCGAGCTGGCCATGATGATCGGCATCGCCATCGGGATCGACTACGCCCTGTTCGTGGTCTCCCGCTACCGGGAGGAGCGGGCGCACGGGCACGCCCCCGAGGAGGCGACCGGGCGGGCCGTGGGCACCGCGGGTTCCGCCGTCGTCTTCGCCGGGCTCACGGTGTTCATCGCGCTGGCGGGGCTGTCGGTGGTGGGGGTGCCGGAGCTGACGAAGATGGGGCTGACGGCGGCGGGCACGGTGGTGGTCGGCGTCCTGGTCGCGCTGACGCTGGTCCCGTCCCTCCTCGGTTTCTGGCCGAACGCGGTCCTCTCCCGCCGGGGCGCGAAGGGTGCCAAGGGCGCCAAGGCCGCCCGTGGCGCGGGCCGGATCCGCGGGCTCGTCCGCCGGTCCGGCGGGAGCGAGGCGCACGCCGCCTCCGCGAGCGGCGTGACGGTCGTCGGCGGGACGGCCGCGGGGGCCGACGGACGGAGCACCCGCGAGGCGGACAGGACGGGCGCGTGGAGCGCCCGTTGGGGCCGGTTCGTCGTGCGGCGCCCCGTGCTCGTGCTGGTCGCCTCGGTCGCCTTCCTCGGAGCGCTGGCCGTGCCGGCGATGGACCTCCGGCTCGGTATGCCCGGCGACGAGGCCAAGCCCACGACGACCACGGAGCGCCGCGCCTACGACGCCCTCGCCGACGGCTTCGGCCCCGGTTTCAACGGTCCGCTGACCATCGTCGTGGACGCCCGGCACGCCGACGACGCCCAGGGCGCGGTGGCGACGGTGGCCAAGCGGATCGCCGGCACCGACGGCATCGTCTCGGTGACCCCGCCTCAGTTCAACGAGGCGAAGGACACCGCGGTGCTGCGGGCCACCCCGGCCACCGCGCCCACCAGCGAACGCACGAAGGACCTCGTCGAGACCATCCGCCACCAGCGCCCCGCGACCGAGTCGGCCACCGGCGCGACCTTCGAGGTCACCGGCACCACAGCGCTCAACATCGACGTCGCGGACAAGATGATGAGCGCGCTGATCCCGTACCTGGTGATCGTGGTGGGTCTGGCCTTCCTGCTGCTGATGCTCGTCTTCCGCTCGGTGCTGGTGCCACTCAAGGCGGCCCTGGGCTTCCTGCTGTCGGTGCTCGCCTCGTTCGGCGCGCTCGTCACGGTCTTCCAGAACGGCCACGGCGCCTCGCTCCTCGGCATCGACCAGACCGGGCCGATCATGAGCACGATGCCGATCTTCCTGGTGGGCATCGTCTTCGGTCTCGCCATGGACTACCAGGTCTTCCTGGTCTCCCGGATGCGTGAGGCGTACCTCCACGGGGAGCGGCCCGCGCAGGCCGTGGTCAGCGGGTTCCGGCACAGCGGCCGGGTGGTGGTGGCGGCCGGGATCATCATGATGGCGGTGTTCGCCGGGTTCATGACCGGCGGCGAGACCCTGGTCAAGATGGTCGGCTTCGGCCTGGCGATCGCCGTCCTGTTCGACGCGTTCGTGGTGCGCATGGCGTTCGTGCCGGCGGTGCTCGCGCTGCTGGGGAAGGCGGCATGGTGGCTGCCGCGCCCGCTGGCCCGGCTGCTGCCGCGCGTCGACGTGGAGGGCGAGGCCCTGTCCCGCCTGCCCGCCGCTCCCCCGGCCGCGGAGGACGGCGCGCGGGACACCGTACGCGTCTGACCGGGCCGTAACCCGCCGCGCGCCCGGGTGCAGGGCCGTCCGTGCCTCGGCACGGACGGCCCGCTCCCGTGTCCGGCGGCCTCGTCCGCCAGGGCGGCGGCTGGCGCGCGGGCCGCCGGGTGACTCACCATGGCCCCACCTCACCCCTCCGGAGAGAACCATGCTCACCAGCTGGCGACGGTTCGCCGACCGCCACCCCCGCCTCGTCGAGTCGGCCTTCCTGCTGCTGTTGCTCGTCGTCACCGCGGCCCAGGGCGCCGGGTCCGGTCACGGCCGGTGGCCCGGGGCGGTCTCCGCGAGCACCGCCGCGTGCTGCGCCCTGCTGTGGCGGCGCGGACACCCGCGGCCGGTCGTGCTCGTCGCCGCGCTCTGCACCGGCGTGGCGGCCGCACTGAGCACGGAGGTCTCCGCGCTCCTGCTGATCCCCGTCATCGTCGCCCTGTACGAACTGGCCGTGCGCAGCCCCGAACGGGTCGCCCGCGCGTTCTGGCTGGCCGCCTTCGCGCTGATCGTGCTGCCGACGCTGCCGCGGGGGCCCGACGACCAGCCGTGGGCCCAGACGGCGGTCCTCACCGCCTTCTGGACCGCGCTGCCGGTCGTCCAGGGCTCGGCGGTCCGGGCGCGGCGGGCCTATCTGGAGGCGGTGCGCACCCGTGCCGAGCACGCCGAACGCACCCGGGAGGAGGAGGCGCGCAGGCGCGTCACCGAGGAGCGCGTGCGCATCGCCCGCGAACTGCACGACGTCGTCGCCCACCACATGGCCCTGGCCAACGCCCAGGCCGGCACCGCCGCCCATCTCGTGCGCACGCGCCCCGAGCAGGCGGCGAGAATCCTCACCGAGCTGGGCACCACCACCTCCTCGGCGCTGCGTGAACTACAGTCCACGGTCGGCCTGTTGCGCCAGTCCGACGACCCGGACGACTCCCTGGAGCCGTCCCCCGGACTGGCCCGGCTCCCGGAGCTGGCCGCCGCGTTCGCCGCCGCCGGGCTCCGGGTCGGCATCGCGGTCGACGGGGAGGAACGGCCGCTGTCGCCGGGGGCGGACCTGACCGCCTTCCGGATCGTGCAGGAGGCGCTGACCAACGTCACCAAGCACACCGCCGCCGGTGCCGCGGAGGTGCGCCTCGCCTACTCCCACGACCGGCTGACCCTCACCGTCAGCGACGACGGTGGGGCCGTCCCGCACAGCCCGGCGCCCGGCGGCGGGTTCGGGCTGATCGGCATGCGCGAGCGTGCCCGGACCGCCGGCGGCAGCCTCCGGGCGGGGCACCGCCCCGGGGGCGGTTTCGCCGTCTCCGCCGAACTCCCTCTGGCTTCCTGACCCCTGAGCCCCCTGGAAGGGTGCCCATGACCATCCGCGTGCTGCTCGCCGACGACCAGACCCTGCTGCGGGCCACCTTCCGCATCCTGATCGACTCCTGCCCGGACATGGAGGTGGTCGACGAGGCCGCGGACGGCGCGCGGGCGGTCGAGCTGACCCGCGTCCACCGCCCCGACGTGGTGCTGATGGACATCCGGATGCCCGGCACCGACGGTCTCGCCGCGGCCTCCGAGATCTGCGCCGACCCGGAGCTGGCGGAGACCCGCGTCCTCGTCCTCACCACGTTCCAGACCGACGAGTACGTGGCCCGGGCGCTGCGGGTGGGCGCGAGCGGCTTCCTCGGCAAGGACGTCTCCGCCGAGGCCCTGCTCGACGGCATCCGCACCGTGGCCGCCGGCGACGCGCTGCTCTCGCCGGTGGCCACCCGCAGCCTCATCACCCGCTTCCTGGCCACGCCCGAGGCCGACGCCGGCACGACGAGGGACGCGGGGGCCCTGACCGCCCGCGAGCGCGAGGTGACGGCGCTGGTCGCGGACGGCAAATCCGACGCCGAGATCGCCGAACAGCTGTTCCTGAGCCCGCTGACCGTCCGGACGCACGTCCAGCGCGCCAAGACCAAGCTGGACGCCCGCAGCCGGGCCCAACTGGTCGCCATCGCCTACCGGTCGGGGCTGGCCCGGCCGCCGCGCTGACGCCGCCCGGTCCGGCCGCCGGACCGCGTCCGAATGGGACCACCCCGGCAGGAAGGCGTGTCGCCGGTCGGATAAACGCGGCGCCGAGGGGTAAAAAAGCTCAGGGCTCCTGCCGTCGCAGAGGCCGGGGCGCGCCCATGACGGGCTCGCCCCAGGACACCAACGAAGGACCAAACGTATGGCCAGCGGTACCGTGAAGTGGTTCAACTCCGAGAAGGGCTTCGGCTTCATCTCCCAGAACGACGGGGGCCCGGACGTCTTCGCGCACTACTCCGAGATCAACGGCAGCGGGTACCGCGAGCTGATCGAGGGGGAGAGCGTCACCTTCGACATCGGGCAGGGGCAGAAGGGACCGCAGGCGCAGAACATCACGCGGGGCTGACCGCCCCGTCCTCCTCCGTACGGCCCCGGCGCTCCGCCGGTTCCCGTCCGTGAGCACCGTCGCGGTGCCCGGCCCACGCGCAGGCGTGGCGCCGGGCACCGCGGCCGTTTCCGGCCCCTGCGGGCGGCCGGACGGCAGGGCAGGAGCGGCCGGGCAGCCGGACGCGGCCGGCGGCCTCCGGCGTGGTGGCCGGGGCTGACAGACGGTCACCCGGGGGAAAGCGAAACGAACTTGGTCTAGTCCAATCTATTGACGTGACCCCAACAGGCTCAGCAAGCTGGGACGACTCCCCACAGCCCCACCTGGAGGCACACAGTGAGACGTCTTCGCGCATGTCTGGGCGCGGCCGCCGCCGTCGGAATCGCCGCGGCCGGCTCGACCGCACTGCTCGCGGGCAACGCCTCGGGCGCGACGAACGCGCTGAGCAACCGTTGGTACGCGGCCGCCCCCTATCTGATGCCGCTGGACAACGACCCGCCGGACGCCGCGGCGATCATGGACGCCACCGGCCTGAAGGCCTTCCAGCTCGCGTTCGTCCTCGCGCCCAACGGCGGCGGCTGCTCCCCCACCTGGGGCGGCACCTCCGCGGTCTCCTCGGACACCGCCGTGCAGGCGGTGATCAACAAGATCCGCTCCAAGGGCGGCGACGTCTCCGTCTCCATCGGCGGCTACGGCGGCACCAAGCTCGGCCAGACCTGCTCCGACGCGGCCTCGACCGCCGCCGCGTACCAGCAGGTCATCACCAAGTACGGGCTGCACGCCATCGACTTCGATCTGGAGGAGCCGGAGTACGAGAACACGGCCGCGATCAGGAACGAGATCGGCGCGGCCAAGATCCTTCAGCAGAACAACCCCGGCCTCTACGTCTCCGTCACCACCGCGGGCACGACGGCGGACGGCACCGGCTGGTTCGGCAAGCAGATGCTGCTGGAGGCGAAGTCCCAGGGGTTCACCCCGAACAACTTCTCCATCATGCCGTTCGACGGCGGCTTCAACGGCGCCGCCGCCCAGACCGACGCGCTGACCAAGTTCAACAAGATCCTTCAGTCGACGTTCGGCTGGGACGAGGCGACCGCCTACGCCCACGAGGGCTTCTCCGGCATGAACGGCCGCAGCGACACCGGCGAGTACTTCGCGCAGTCCGACTTCCAGACGGTGCTGGACTACGCCACCAATCACCACATGGACCGCTTCACGTTCTGGTCGCTCAACCGCGACCGGCAGTGCAGCCCGCCGGACAACGGGGGCCGCACGTCGGGCACCTGCTCCAGCGTGGCGCAGAACGCATGGGACTTCGCCAAGTACTCGGTGAAGTTCGCCGGGGTCACCCCGCCCACGACCACGCCCACCCCGACGCCGTCGCAGCCGGGCACCGCCTGCACGTCGGCGTGGAGCGCGTCGGCGGTCTACGTCAAGGGCGACGAGGTGTCGTACGACAAGCACAACTGGAAGGCCAAGTGGTGGACCCAGAACGAGAAGCCCGGAGCCGCCGAATGGGGCCCCTGGGAGGACGAGGGCTCCTGCTGACCTGACCCCCGCAGCCGCCCGCCGTCCCCGGCGCACCCCGGGGACGGCGGGCGGCCTCGTGCGGCAGGCACCGTGCCGCCGTCCACGCCGTCCGTGCCGCCCGCCCCGATCGGTCAGTATTCGAGAAGCCCCGGCCGCCCGCGCCCGCATAGTGTGGCTGCCGGGGGCCGGGACGGGGGCCCCGGGACCGCGGACGGAAACAGGGAGAGACGTTGAGCATCGACACGAGCGCGCAGAACCAGGTGCCCACGCCGCACGTCGCCGACAGCCATGATCTGATCCGCGTGCACGGGGCGCGCGAGAACAACCTCAAGGACATCGCCGTCGAGATCCCCAAGCGCCGGCTGACCGTGTTCACCGGTGTCTCCGGCTCGGGCAAGAGCTCGCTGGTGTTCGACACGATCGCCGCGGAGTCGCAGCGGATGATCAACGAGACGTACAGCGCCTTCGTGCAGGGCTTCATGCCGACCCTCGCCCGCCCCGAGGTCGACGTCCTCGACGGGCTGACCACCGCGATCATCGTCGACCAGCAGCGGATGGGCGCCGACCCCCGCTCCACCGTCGGCACCGCCACCGACGCCAACGCGATGCTGCGCATCCTCTTCAGCCGCCTCGCGCGGCCGCACATCGGCTCGCCCAAGGCGTACTCCTTCAACGTCGCCTCGATCAGCGGCGCGGGCGCGGTCACGATCGAGCGCGGCGGGCAGAAGGTGAAGGAGCGCCGCAGCTTCCGCATCACCGGCGGCATGTGTCCGCGCTGCGAGGGCCGGGGCACGGTCCAGGACTTCGACCTGACCCAGCTCTACGACGACACCAAGTCTCTCAACGAGGGCGCCCTGGAGGTGCCCGGCTACAAGTCGGGCGGCTGGAACCACCGGCTGTACAGCGAGTCGGGCCTGGTCGACCCGGACAAGCCGATCCGCGCGTACACCGAGCGGGAGCTGGCCGACTTCCTGCACCGCGAGCCGACCAGGATGAAGATCGCGGGCATCAACATGACCTACGAGGGTCTGCTGCCGCGCATCCGCAAGTCGATGCTGGCCAAGGACCGCGAGGGCATGCAGCCGCACATCCGGGCGTTCGTGGACCGGGCGGTCACCTTCGCCACCTGTCCCGAGTGCGAGGGCACCCGGCTGAGCCCCGAGGCCCGGTCGTCGACGATCGACGGTGTGAGCATCGCGGACGCCTGCGCGATGCAGATCAGCGATCTCGCCACCTGGGTGGGCGGTCTCGAGGAGCCGTCGGTGGCCCCGCTGCTCGACTCGCTGCGGCACACCCTCGACTCGTTCGTCGAGATCGGCCTCGGCTATCTCTCCCTGGACCGGCCTGCGGGCACGCTGTCGGGCGGCGAGGCGCAGCGCACCAAGATGATCCGCCACCTCGGCTCCTCGCTCACCGATGTCACCTATGTCTTCGACGAGCCCACCACCGGGCTGCACCCGCACGACATCCAGCGGATGAACACCCTGCTGCTGCGGCTGCGGGACAAGGGGAACACGGTGCTCGTCGTGGAGCACAAGCCGGAGGTCGTGGCGATCGCCGACCACGTCGTCGACCTCGGCCCGGGCGCCGGCGCGGCCGGCGGCACCGTGTGCTTCGAGGGCACCGTCGAGGGGCTGCGGGCGAGCGGCACGCTCACCGGGCGCCATCTCGGCGACCGGGCGTCCGTGAAGAAGAGCGTGCGCACGCCGACCGGCACGCTCCCGGTCCGCGGGGCCGACGCGCACAACCTGCGGAACGTGGACGTGGACATCCCGCTCGGTGTGCTCACCGTCGTCACCGGTGTGGCCGGGTCCGGCAAGAGTTCCCTCGTCCACGGGTCGATCCCGGCCGGCGCGGACGTGGTCTCGGTGGACCAGGGCGCGATCCGCGGCTCGCGGCGCAGCAACCCGGCGACGTACACCGGGCTGCTCGAGCCGGTCCGCAAGGCGTTCGCCAAGGCCAACGGCGTGAAGCCGGCGCTGTTCAGCGCCAACTCGGAGGGCGCCTGCCCGACCTGCAACGGCGCCGGTGTCGTCTACACGGACCTGGCGATGATGGCCGGGGTGGCGACCACCTGCGAGGAGTGCGACGGGAAGCGGTTCGACGCGTCGGTCCTCGAGTACCGGCTCGGCGGCCGGGACATCAGCGAGGTGCTGGCGATGCCGGTGACCGAGGCGCTGGAGTTCTTCGCGGCGGGCGAGGCGCGCACCCCGGCGGCGCACCGGATCCTTCAGCGGCTGTCCGACGTCGGGCTCGGTTACCTCACCCTGGGCCAGCCGCTGACCACGCTCTCCGGGGGCGAGCGGCAGCGGCTCAAGCTGGCCACGCACATGGGCGACAAGGGCGGTGTGTACGTCCTGGACGAGCCGACCGCCGGGCTGCACCTCGCCGATGTCGAGCAGTTGCTGGGTCTGCTGGACCGGCTGGTCGACTCGGGCAAGTCGGTGATCGTCGTGGAGCACCACCAGGCGGTGATGGCGCACGCCGACTGGATCATCGACCTGGGCCCCGGGGCCGGTCACGACGGCGGCCGGATCGTGTTCGAGGGCACCCCGGCCGACCTGGTCGCGGCCCGCTCCACCGTCACCGGCGAGCACCTCGCGGCGTACGTCGGCGCCTGACGCCCGGTCCCTCTCCCGACCGGCCGTCCCCGTCACGGGGGCGGCCGGTCGCCTGGTCACCGCTCGGTGTTCACGACCGATGGAGGCGCCGCCTCGGGAACGGCATCCTGCCGGACCCCGCCTGCCGGGGTCTCACCGGACACCGGTGTTTCGATGTCCCGGTGGACGGTCTCGGATCCGACCGCGAGAGCCGTCAGCGTGATGATCGTCATGAACCCCATGTACAGGGCGACGGGCCACCAGTGCCCGGCCCACGCGTACAACGCCGTGGCGACGAAGGGGGCGAGGCCGCCGGCGAGGACGGAGCCGATCTCGCGGGCGAACGCGAATCCGGACAACCGGGTGCGCGTGCCGAAGAGTTCGGCGAACCACGCGGCCTGCGGAGCCAGCATCGCGGGGTAGGCCAGCCCCAGCCCCACGACGAAGGCGCACACGACCGTCCAGGTCGAGCCGGTGCCGACGAGCAGGAAGAAGGGGACGACCCACAGTGCGGAGGCGATCGCTCCGACCGTGTACACGGGGCGTCGTCCGATCCGGTCGGACAGCCGTGCGTAGAAGGGAATAGTGATCATCTCCACCGCGGCCGCCGCGACGACGGAGCCCAGGGCCACGTCCTCGCCGACGCCGAGCTCCGTGGTGACGAAGGCGACGCCGAAGACCGGGAACAGGTAGGCGAAGCCGTTCTCGGCGAAGCGGGCGCCGATGACCACCAGGAAGCTCCTGGGCTCCTTGCGCAGCGCCGCGAACAGCTCCAGCCGCCGAGGCGTCTCCGGCTCCTGCGCGTTCTCGAAGGCCGGTGTCTCGCCGATCCGCCGTCGGATCAGGTAACCGACGGCGACAACGACAAGACTGAGCAGGAAGGGCAGGCGCCAGCCCCATGCGCGGAACTGGTCGTCGGGCATGAGCAGGAACAGCTGGAACACCCCCGCGGCCAGCAGCGTGGCCGCGGCGTACCCGAGGGGTGCCCAGGCCCCGGCAGCTCCGCGACGCTGCTGGTCGGCGTGTTCGACGGAGAGGACGACCGCCCCGGCGTACTCTCCTCCCGCGCCGAAGCCCTGCACGAGCCGGAGCAGGATGAGCAGGACCGGGGCCGCGGCCCCCGCCTGGCCGTACGTCGGCAGCACACCGATCAGGGCGGTGGCGGAGCCCATGATGAGCAGGGTGAGGACGAGGACGGCCCTGCGTCCCCACCGGTCGCCGAGCGCGCCCAGGACCAGGCCCCCGAGAGGCCGGGCGAGGAAGCCCACCGCGTAGGTGGCGAAGGCCGCCAGGGTGCCGACGAGGGGGTTCGCGGCGGGGAAGAACAGCTCGTTGAGGACGAGCGCGGCCGCGGTGCCGTAGATCAGGAAGTCGTACCATTCGAGGGCCGTGCCGACGAGTGCCGCCACACCCGCTCGCCGCGACTGGGACGCCGTCGCCATCACTCGGTTCCTCCGGTGGTCGGACCGGCCTGCCCGGTCTGGAGGGGACGGCGCAGTACGGCGCCTTGCTGGATGGGACTCACGAGCGCGGCGTACTGGCCGAGCCAGCCCCGCTCGGCCCGGGGATCGCCGGCGGTGACCGGAGCGCCGTTCCGCGGGGTGCCGGTGTCGAGGAGCCGTGCGTCGAGGTCGACGGAGATGCGGTCGCCGTCCCGCACACCGGCGAGCGGTCCGCCGTCCGCGGCCTCGGGCATGACCTGGCCGACGACCAGGCCGTGGTTGAGGCCGGAGAGCTCGCCGTCGGTGACCACGGCGACCTGTCCGCCCAGCCCGGCGCCGTTGAGCGCGGCCACGAAGCTCGCCGCGAACACGGTGCCCGGGCCGCCGCGGGGTCCCATGCCCCGCAGGACGATCACGTCGCCGGGGCGGATGGCGGACTCGCCCAGGGCGGCGATCGCCTCGTCCTCCCCGGCGAAGACGCGGGCCGGTCCGGAGAACTGCCTGCGGGCGGCGCCGACTCCGGCGACCTTGACGATGGCGCCGTCGGGCGCGAGGCTGCCCCGCAGGATCAGCAGGCCGGGCTCCGTGTTCACCGGGTCCGTCAGGGGACGCAGCACCTCTCCGTCCGGGGCGGGTGCCCGCTGGGCGAGTTCGGCCACCGTACGGCCGGAGACGGTCAGGGCGTCACCGTTCAGGCGGGGAAGCAGCGCCCGCAGCGCGGCCTGGGCGCCGCCGACCCGTTCCAGGTCCCAGACCTGGTGTGTGCCATTGGGTCTGATGGCCGCCAGCTGGACCGCGTCCCTGCCCTTCTCCTCGAACATCGCCACGACGTCCAGGCCGAGGTCGGCCTCCTGCGCCACCGCCGTCAGATGGCGGATGCAGTTGACCGAGCCGCCCAGGGCGAGGGCGGCCTCGACCGCGTTCTCGATCGCCTCGGCGGTCAGGACGCGGCGGGCGGTCACGCCTTCGTGGACCAGTTCCACGATGCGGCGGCCGGCTTCCGCGGCACGGGCGAGCATGGCTTCGGAGTTGGCCCGCACGGGGGCGGAGCCGGGCATGGTCATACCGAGTGCCTCGGCGAGGATGTGCATGGTGTTGGCGGTGGCCAGTCCCGCGCAGACGCCGGGGCCCTTGATGGCGCAGTCGGCCATGCGGCCCAGTTCGTCGACGCTCATCCGCCCGGAGGCGAGCGCACCCACGGACTCGTACACGGTGTCGATGTCCACGGAGCAGCCCGCGAAGGTGCCGCCCTGCTGGTAGCCGCCGATCACCACGACGGCGGGCAGGTCGAGGCGGGCCGCCGCCATCAGATGGGCCGGGGTGGTCTTGTCGCAGGAGGAGAGCAGGACCATGGCGTCGAGCTGGGCGCCTTCGACGGCCGCTTCGATGTCGTTGACGATCAGGTCGCGGGTGGGCATGAGGTAACGCGCCTTGCGGCCGGCGCTGGTGACGAAATCGCTGGGTGCGGTCGTACGGATCTCCAGCGGCAGCCCGCCCGCCTCGCGGACCGCTTCGGAGACGACGCCGACCACGTCGTCGAGGTGGGCGAAGCAGACCGACAGCCGGGAGGAGGTGTTGACAACGGCGATCTTCGGCCGCCGCTGTTCCTCCTGGGTCAGCCCCATGGCGGACCACTGGGCACGCCGGACGGCCCAACGGGTGGTACCCGGCTCGAAGTTGCTGCGCAGCGGCGTCGGATCGGACAGGGGACCGGGGGTGGGGCCGGACTCGGGCACGGAAATCTCCTGGGGGTGGTGGTTCACAGGGCACTTCCGTTCGCGGCCATGACGGCGCGGACGGCTTCGCCCTTGATGTCGCGGAATCGGATGTCGTGATCGAGGGAGAGGACCGCGGCCACGGCGGCCGCGTGCCCGTACTCGAAGCACTGGGCGGTGACGCGTGCGGAGGCGAGTGCCTCGTGCTCGGCGCTCAGGCAGCGGCCGGCGACGATGACGTTCTCGCCCGTCGCGGGCACGAGGGTGCCGTAGGGCACCTCGTAGTAGTCGTCGAGCAGCCAGTGCAGCCTGGGACGGTCACCGCTGTGCAGTTCGATGGGCCAGGGCACCCGGCAGATGCCGTCGGGGCGTTTGCGGCCCACGAGCACATCGTCGTTGCGGAGGGTTTCGCAGCCGGTGACGGTCCGGGTCTGCCGTATGCCCGCCTCGACGCCCGTGTCGACGACATAGCTGTCCTCGCACCCCGGGACGTACCGCGCGAGGAAACGGGCGTAGGCGCGCACCTGCCGGCGGCCGGAGATCTCGGCCTCGGTGAAGTCCTCCGGGTCGATGACGTTGAGCATCCTGCCGTCCCGGGCCGTCAGACGGGTGGCGTTGACCATGAGTTCGCCGGGACGGGTGGTGCGGAAGATCCAGATCTTCTGCCGGGGCAGCTCCTCACCGGCGGACCGCGCCGCCATGATCGCCTCGGTGACCTTGGGCGGGCAGATGGTGTCGGTGCCGTAGTAGTCCAGGTAGCGGTCCATGTCGACATTGCCGATACGGAAGAACATGGTCGGGTTCTGGATCACACCGTCGTCGCCGAAGGTGTAGCCGTGCCCGGCACGGGCCACGACCGCCGCGTCTCCCGACGCGTCGATGGTGCGGGCCGCCCTGATGACGGCGCGGCCGGCATTGGACTCGACGACGACGCCCAGGTGCACGTCCCCGTCCATGAGGACGCCGGTGACGGCGGTGTGCAACAGGACGCGCACGCCGGCGTGTCCGAGCAGTGAGTCGGCGGTCTCCCGCCATACGAGGGGGTCATGGGCGCTGGTCCATGTCTTGCCGTACTTCTGCGGTTCGGTCAGGCCATGACGAGAGGCCAGTGCGGACCGGAAGCGTTCGGTGAAGCCGAAGACCACCTGCTCGGGCCGGGCATCGCGATCGGTGGCGAGGTAGAGGCCGCAGAGCGTTCCGGAGAGCCCCGCCACGGCGGCGCCGCCGCAGAACCCGTACTTCTCGATCAGGACGACACTGCGTCCGCTCTCGGCCGCGACGGTGGCCGCGGCCACTCCGGCCGCCCCGCCGCCGACGACGAGCACGTCCACGTCGGCCAGCACCGGCAGGTCCACATCGGCCGGAAACACCGCGGACAGTTTCCATTCGTGCTGCGGGAGATGACCCCCCGCAGCCGATATATTGGTCATGTACTAGTCGTACAACGGTAGACTGCCTCATGTCCAGAGGTGAGACGGCGGGCGATTCCGGCCCCGGCCCGCGGGTGAGAAGACGGGAGCAGCCGCGTGGAGAAGAGCGTCAACAAGGCCGACCAGGCGTATGACGCACTGCAAAGCATGATCACGTTCCAGGAGCTGCCGCCCGGAGCGATGCTGTCCGAGGCGGCCCTCATGGAACTGACCGGTCTCGGGCGCACTCCGGTCCGCGAGGCACTCCAGCGGCTGGCGCGCGAGCGGATGGTGGAGATCCACCCGAACCGCGGCGTCTTCGTGGCCGGCACCTCGGTCGAGGCGCAGCTCAAGCTCCTCGAACTGCGCCGCTCGGTGGAGGAACTCGCCGTCCGCCTGGCGGCGCACCGGGCGGGCGCGGAGCAGAAAGAGGCCATGCTGCGCCTGGCCGACCGCCTGGACGCGCTTCCCGGCACCGACCTCAGGGCGTTCGACCGGGCCCTGAAGGAGATCCACGAGCTGATAGCCACCGCCGCGCACAACGAATACCTGCTGGTGGCCATGACCCCGTTGCAGGGACTCTCCCGGCGCTTCTGGTTCGCCCACATCCAGGACCCGGCCGAAGAACTGGCCACGGCGGCGAGCCTGCACGGCGCCGTGCTGCACGCCATCCGCGAAGGGGACGAGGAGAAGGCCGCTTCGGCCTCACTGCGCCTCAACGACTACCTGGTGGAGTTCGCCTACCGGACCCTCCGCTCCCGCTGAGGACATGCCCGCGGACGGCGTCGCCGCGGCGGACCTCGCCCCCCGCGTCTCCCCGCGCGGCAGCCGGAAGCGGGCCGAGGAAGCCGTCACCGCCTTGGAAGCCGGGCCCGCCGCTCTCCCCTTCGGCGCACAGCTCCGACGCGCACGAAGCCCATGCCCCGACCCAGGTGCCGACGTCCGGCGCTCTCGTCGGCCCGCTCTATTTGCACACCCATGAGCAACAAACTAATCTGCACATCGATGGGTAATTAATTGCCCGACGCTCACGTTGCTTCTGGAGCCCTCGATGCCGCTCATGGCGAACACACCGGTGGAGAAGATGACCGGGCCCTACCCACGGCGCTGGTGGGCACTGCTCGTGCTGTGCCTGAGCCTGCTGCTCGTGGTCATGGCCAACACGTCGTTGATCGTCGCCGCCCCGGACATGACCGCCGATCTGCATCTCAGCAGCAGCGACCTGCAATGGGTCATCGACGGCTACACCGTCCCGTACGCCGCGCTGATGCTGGTGCTCGGCGCGATCGGTGACAAGTACAGCCGCCGGGGCGCGCTCGTCACCGGGCTGCTGATCTTCGCGGGCGGCTCGGTGATGGGCAGCCTGGTGCACGAGACCGGACTGGTCATCGCCGCCCGCGCGGTCATGGGTGTGGGCGCGGCCGTGGTCATGCCGGCCACGCTCTCGCTGCTGGTCGCGGTCTTCCCCAAGGGGGAGCGGACCCGGGCGATCACCGCCTGGACCGCCACCTCGGGGCTGGCCATCGCGGTCGGCCCGCTGGTCGCGGGACGGCTCCTGGAGAGCCACGCCTGGGGCTCGACGTTCCTGGTCAACGTGCCCATAGCCGTCGTCGCCGTGCTCGGCGCGCTCGTCCTCGTCCCGCCGTCCCGGGCGCGGGACATGGGCCGGATCGACTACGTGGGCGGTCTGCTGTCCATCGTCTCCGTCGGCGCCCTGGTGTACGCCATCATCGAGGGCCCGCACTTCGGCTGGGGCGCCGGACCGGTCACGGCGGCCGCGGTCGCGGGCGTGGGTCTCGTCGCCTTCGCCCTGTGGGAGCTGCGGCACCCGCACCCCATGCTGGACGTCCGCCGGTTCACCCGGCGCCCCTTCGCGGGCTCGATGATCGCGGTGCTGTTCTTCTTCTTCGGCGCCTACGGCTCGATCTACTACCTCACGCAGTTCCTGCAATTCGTCCTCGGCTACGGCCCCCTGGAGACCGGCGTCCGGCTGCTGCCGCTGGCCGGCGCGGTGTTCGTCGGGGCCGCCGTGACCGGCCGGCTCACCCCGCGGCTCGGGGTGAAGGCGACGGTGGTGCCCGGCATGGTCATCGGCACGGTGAGCGTCTTCCTGCTCACCACGATCGGCGCGGACGCCACCTACGCCGACTTCGTGCCGTCGCTGCTGCTGCTCGGCTTCGCCATCGGACTGAGCGTCTCCCCCGCCACCGACACGATCATGGGCTCGTTCCCGGAGTCGGAGCTGGGCGTGGGCGGCGGCGCCAACGACACCTCGCTGGAGCTGGGCGGCGCGCTCGGCATCGCCGTCCTCGGTTCGCTCCTCGGCACGGCGTACCAGGACCGGCTGGGCGAGCTGATCGGCGGACGGCTGCCGGCCGCCGCGCTGGACGCCGCCGGGGAGTCGGTGGGCGGCGGGCTCGCGGTCGCCGGACAGGTCGCCAAGGACCCGAGCGGCGGCCCCCAGCAGGCCCAGGCCCTGGTCGACGCGGTGCACGAGGCCTTCGCCCACGGCGTGGCGCACACCAGCCTGGTCGGCGGGATCATCATGGCCGCCGGTGCGCTGATCGTCCTCGCGGTGCTGCCGGGCCGCAAGGCCCGCGCGGCGGACGGGCGGGCCGCCGAGGAGTCCCGCTCCGAGGAGCACGCCGAGGCCGGCTGACCGCCCGCCCTGGCCCGTGACCGCGGTGGACGGGAGTGTAGGACGTGGTCACGGGATACCCGTCGCGGAATGTGGAGCGCGGCCCACCGGCCGCGGGGTACGGACACCCCGCGGCCGGTGCCGCGACGGCGAAAGGGAGCTCGGGTGGGCGTGCGCGCGCAGGCGGAGGAACGGGGCGGACACCCCGCGGACACGGCCGAGGGGGCAGACCCCAGGCGGTGGAAGGCCCTGTCGGTGACCCTGGTGGCCGGCTTCATGAGCCTGCTGGACGTCACCATCGTCGCCGTCGCCCTGCCCTCCATGCAGCGCGAGCTGCACACCTCGGCCCCGGCCATCCAGTGGGTGGTCTCCGGCTACGCGCTGACGTTCGCCCTGGTCCTGGTCGCCGCCGGCCGGCTCGGGGACGCCCTCGGCCGGCGCCGCATCTTCCTGCTGGCCCTCACCGCCTTCGTGCTGTGCAGCGCGGCCGCGGGCGCGGCCCCCAGCGTGACGCTCCTGGTGGTGGCCCGGCTGGCGCAGGGCGCCGCCGCCGGCTGTCTGGCGCCGCAGAACTCGGCGCTCATCCAGCAGTTGTTCCGGGGCGCCGAACGCGGCCGGGCGTTCGGCCTGTTCGGGGCGACCGTCGGCATCTCCAGCGCGATCGGCCCCGTGGTCGGCGGACTGGTCCTCACCCTGGCCGGCGGGGAGGACGGCTGGCGCTGGCTGTTCTACCTCAATGTGCCGGTCGGCGCCCTCGCGCTCGTGCTCGGCCTGCGCCTGCTGCCCCATGTGAAGCCCGGCCGGCGCGAACGGCTCGACCTGCCCGGGATCGCGCTGCTCGGCGCGGGCGTCCTGGCCGTGATGCTGCCGCTGGTGATGGCCGAGTCCGGCGGCGTACGGCGGCTGTGGTGGCTGTTCCTCGTCGGTGTGGCGCTGCTGGTGGCCTTCGCCCGCTGGGAGCGGCGGGTCGGCGCCCGTGACGGGCAGCCGCTGCTCGATCCCCGGCTGGTCACCTCCACCCGCGGGTACGCGGCGGGGGCGGCCATCGCCACCCTGTACTTCGTGGGCTTCAGCGGGGTGTGGCTGGTGTTCGCGCTGTTCTTCCAGAACGGCGAGGGCTACTCGCCGCTGCGCTCCGGGCTCGCGGTGACCCCGTTCGCCCTCGGTTCGGCGCTCGGCGCGGTGGTGTCCGGGCGGCTGGTGGAGCGGCTCGGCCGGCTGCTGACGGTGTGCGGGCTCGTCGGTGTGGTGGCGGGCCTGGGGACGGCGGTCGCCGTGCTGCGGCTGGTGTCCGGCGGGGCCGCGGTGTGGTGGGCGGCCCCGGCGCTCCTCGTCGGCGGCCTGGGCAGTGGCTGCGTCATCTCGCCCAACATCACCATGACGCTGCGGGACGTGCCGGTGCGGATGGCGGGCGCCGCCGGGGGCGCGCTCCAGACCGGGCAGCGACTGGGCGGAGCCGTCGGTACGGCGGCCCTGCCCGGGCTGTTCTACATGGTGCTGGGGCACGCCGGCCATCACTACCGCACCGCCGTCGCGGTCGCCATCGGGTCCGGCCTGCTGCCGATGCTGGGCGCGCTGGTCCTGGCCGTGCTCGACTGGCTGCGGGACCGCCGGGCGGAGAAGCGCGACCCCTGCGCGCCCGAGGTGTCCCACAGTCACACCCACCCCGGTCAGGGCTGACTCCGGGCACCGCCCTCCCGCCGCAGGAAGCGGACGACGGGGTGCCCGGGCCCTTCCCGCACCTCGGCACGCACCCCGTACACCCGCTCGATGAGTGCGGGGGTGAGCACCTCGCCGGGGGTCCCCTCCGCGACCGCGCGGCCCTCCTCCAGCACCAGCAGCCGGTCGCAGTACATCGCGGCGAGGTTGAGGTCGTGCAGGGCGATCACCGTGGTGACGGGCAGCCCGGCGACGAGGTCGAGCAGGTCGAGCTGGTGCTGGATGTCGAGGTGGTTGGTGGGCTCGTCGAGCAGGAGTTCGCGCGGCTCCTGGGCCAGCGCCCGGGCGATCTGGGCGCGCTGGCGTTCGCCGCCGGACAGGGTGTGCCAGGACTGGGCGGCCCGGCCGGTCAGTCCGGTGCGTTCCAGGGCCTCGGTGACGGCCCGGGCGTCGGCGGCCGTCGGCGTCGTCCAGGCGCGGCGGTGCGGGATGCGGCCCAGGGCGACGACCTCGCGGACGGTCAGCTCGGTCTGGGTGTGCGCGTGCTGTTCGACGGTGGCGATCCGGCGGGCGACGGCACGGCGGCCGGCCCGGGACAGCTCCCGTCCGTCGAGGGTGACGACACCGGCGGTCGGCGCGAGGACCCCGGCGAGCAGCCGCAGCAGGGTGGACTTCCCGGAACCGTTGGGGCCGAGCAGGCCGACGGTCTCCGCGGGGCGCAGGGTGAGCGTGACACCGTCGACCAGGAGCCGGCCGTCGGTGCGGCGCGTGGCCCGCTCGGCGGCCAGGCCCTCCGTACGCTCCCCCGCCCGCCCGCTCATGCCTTCCTCCGGTCCCGGTACAGCACGGCCACGAAGGCCGGGACGCCGAGGAGGGAGGTGACCACGCCGACCGGCACCTCCTGCGGGTCGAGCACCGTACGGGCCGCGGTGTCCACCCACACCAGGAAGACGGCGCCCGCCAGCGCGGTGACGGGCAGCAGCCGGGCGTGCCCGGAGCCGGTGAGCACCCGGGTGGCGTGCGGCAGCACCAGGCCGACGAAGCCGATCGCCCCGGCACAGCTCACCAGGGCGGCGGTGAGGAGCGCGGTCGCGCACAGCAGGACGAGGCGGGCGCGGGCCACCCGTACGCCGAGCCCGGCGGCGGCCTCCTCGCCGAAGGCGAACGCGTCCAGGGTGCGGGCGTGACCGAGGCAGACCAGCAGGACGACGCCGAGGACGCCGGAGCACAGCAGTACCTCGGACCAGCCCGCGCCCGTCAGCGAGCCGAGCAGCCAGAACAGCACACCCCGGGTGGTCTCGGCGTCCGCCGACGTCAGCACGACGAAGGAGGTCAGCGCGGAGAACAGCTGCATGGCGGCGACCCCGGAGAGCACCACCCGGTCCGTGCTGCCGCCCAGGCTGTGGCTGAGCAGCAGCACCAGGCCGAACGACAGCAGCGCCCCGACGAACGCGCCCGCCGACAGCGACACCGCTCCCCCGCCCACCCCGAGGACGACCACGGCGACCGCCCCGGTGGAGGCACCGGAGGACACACCGAGGACGAACGGGTCGGCCAGTGGATTGCGCAGCAGCGACTGCATCACCGCCCCGCACAGCGCGAGCCCCGCCCCGCACACCGCGGCCAGCAGCGTGCGCGGCATCCGCAGATTCCACACGATGCCGTCCCGCAGCGGCGCGAGCCCGCTCTCCCCCAGGCCGACGTGCGAGGCGACCGACGCCCACACGTCCCCCGTCGAGATGTCGGCGGGCCCGATGGTCACGGCGAGCGCGACCGACACGGCCAGCGCGAGCAGCCCGCCGCCCGTCAACAGCGTGACGCGCGCGCTCACTTCACGAGCCCGAAGTCGCGCAGCCCGGCGGCGACCTGCTCGATGCCCTCGACGGTGCGCAGCGAGGGGTTCATCGCCTGCCCGCTGAGCCGGACGTAGCGCTTCTCGCGGACGGCGGTGAGATTGCGGGTGGCGGGGTTGCTCTCCAGGAACCGGATCTTGGCCCGCGCGGACTCCGCCGTCTGCGACGTGCGCGTCAGGTCACCGATGACCAGGACGTCCGGGTCGCGGTCGGCGACGGTCTCCCAGTTGATCTGCGGCCACTCGTCGTGCGTGTCGTCGAAGGCGTTCTCCGCGCCGACGGCACGGGTGATGATGCCGGGGGCGCCGCAGCAGCCGGCCAGGTAGGGCGACTGGGAGTTGGCGAACCAGTACATGAGGGAGACCCCGGAGGCGTCGAGCCCGTCGGTGGCGTCCGTGACCCGCTTCTCGAGCCGTGCGACGAGCTTCTCCCCACGCTCGTCGACGCCGAAGGCACGGGCCAGGTCGCGTATTTCCCCGTACACGGTGCCGAGGGTGAGCGGTGTGCTGCGGGAGCCGTCGCCGCCGCTGTCGTTGTCCTTGCCGGCGGCGCAGTCGGAGGGCGAGACGTAGGTGGGCACACCGAGTTCCTCGAACTGGCCGCGGGTGGCGACGCCGCCCTTGCCGAGGGTGGAGACGAACGAGGCGGTGACGAAGTCGGGTTCGGCGTCCAGCACCTTCTCGAAGGAGGGGTTGTTGTCGGCCAGCCGCGACACGGTGGCGTTCTCCTTCTCCAGCCCCTTCATCACGGGGTCGGTCCAGGTGGCGGTCCCGGCCATGCGGTCGGCGAGACCGAGGGCGAGCAGGATCTCGGTGGTGCCCTGGTTGAGGGAGACGGCACGCCGCGGCGGCGACTTCAGGGTCACCTTGTGCCCGCAGTTGGTGAGGGTGACGGAGCCCTCGGTGTCCCCGCCGCCCGGGACGCCGGAGCCGGCGCATGCGGTGACGAGAAGCACGGGGGCGACGAACAGCACGGCACGACGGAACATGGAACGCCTCGATTGTCGGGGCTCGAACGCGGAGCCTGGCCGGTGGACTTCCGCCGCGCACGGACGCGGAGGTGCCAGCAGGTCTTCGGACTCGGGTTCGTCCGGACGAGGCGCCTTCCCGAGGAGAGGTCGACACCGGCGGCGCCACCGCCGGCACCCGCCCACTCCCAGTGGCGTAGAGATGCCCCGCCCGTCCCCCTCACCGCTGCGCGTCAGCTCCGGATTCCCACCGGATTCCCTGGCCATGGTGCGGCACGACTGGCCCCCGCAGCGTACAAGACCGCCCTCGGGGCCCGTCGCTGGGGAGCGGAACCGTATCGAAGCCGCGCCTCCGCCGCGCGGACGCGGGACACAAAGAGGCCCGCCCCGACACCAGTCGGAGCGGGCCTCACCCGAGCGCTGGGCAGGCCTTGCACCTGCATCTCCCCGCAGGAAGCGGGGCGTCTTTCCTTGGACGACCAACGCCTGGAATCCACCGCCCGGTTACCCCGGCGGCACTTCCAAGATCTACTCTACCCCACTCCCCACAGCCCCCGCGCCACCTCCGAGCCGCAGCATCACCTTCCCGCTCCCACTCCCCCGGTCCCCCGCGACCGCCAACGCCTCCCCCGCCCGCTCGATGCCGAACTCGTGCGTCACCAACGGCGACAGATCCAGCCCCTCCCCCAACGCCCGCAACGCCTCACCGATCTCCTCGACGAACCGGTACGACCCCACCCATGTGATCTCCCGCGTCACCAACTCCCCCAGCACCGCGGGCACCTCGGTCCCCGGCAAATTTCCCACCTGCACCACCGTCCCCCCACGCGCGGTGGCCCGCAGCACGTGCCCGAGCGCGGCCGGTGCCCCCGACGCCTCGAACACCACCTCCACGTCTTCCGGCAGCCGCTCGCCCCGCCCGGTGTTCCGCACCTCCTCCGCACCCAACGCCCGGGCAATACCGAGCGAGGGTTCCGCGATGTCGGCGGCGACCACGACGCCCGCTCCCCGCAGCCTCGCCGCGGCGACGACCAACGACCCGATGGGCCCCACCCCGTTGACCAGAACGGTCCGCCCCCGCAGATCGCCGGCACGGCGCACGGCATGCAGCGCGACCGCCAACGGCTCGGCCAGCGCCCCGTCACGCGTGCTCACCCCGTCCGGCAGCACCCTGAGCTGCTCGGCGGGCACGGCCTTGAGCTCGCTGAACCCGCCGTCGGTGTGCGGATCGAAGGCAGCGGAGCCGAAGTACCGTACCCGGGCATGGAGGTTGGTGCGTCCGGCGATCCGCTCCGGCAGCACCTCGTCCCCGACCACCCGGGCCGGATGGACGGCGACCGGCTGCCCGCCCTCGAAGCCGCGCACACCGGGCCCCGTGCGGACGACCCGCCCGGCGACCTCGTGCCCGAGCACCATGGGGTGCTTGAGCACGGCCGTACCGGAGCCACCGTGCCGCCAGTACGCCAGGTCGGAGCCGCAGATCCCGCCCCACTCCATGGCGACGAGCACCTCGCCGGGGCCGGGGACCGGATCGGGCAGCTGGTCGATGCGCAGATCACCGGCACCGTGTACGACGACGGCCTTCATGCCGCGTCCTCCAGTCCGACGAGGTCGCGCCCCTTCGTCTCGGGTGAGAGCCAGGCGGAGACGAGCGTGATGAGGGAGTAGCCGACGAGCATCGCGGCGATCGGCCACCAGTGGTGGGTGGCGGCGGTCAGCGACGCCGCGATGACGGGTCCGACGGCGGTGGCCAGCATGCCGCCGATCTCCTTGGCGACGGCGAGCTGGGTGAACCGGGTGCGGGAGCCGAAGAGTTCGGCCATGGTGACGCTCTCCAGCGAGAACAGTCCGAGGACACCGATGTTGAGGGCGAGGACGACCGCGATCGTGAGCGCCACGGTGCCGCCGTTGGCGATCACGTACATCAGGGGCACGGCGACGACCATGGTGAGCGCGGTCAGCGCGAGGTAGACGGGCCGGCGGCCGAAGCGGTCGCCGAGCAGCCCGACGACCGGCACGGTGACGAAACCGAGCAGTGAGCCGTAGACGATGGCGGTGGTGGGCACGGAGCGGTCCACCATGAGGGTGGTGGCGAGGTAGCCGACCAGGAAGGTCTGGATGAGCCCCGAGTTGCCGGCCTGGCCGAAGCGCAGACCGAGCGCGAGGAAGAAGGCCCGGCCCTTGCGCTGGCGCAGCCCGGCCTCCAGGGCGTGCGCGCCGGACTCCGTCCCGGCACCGCCGTCGGCCTTCAGCTCTTCGCGGGAGAGCGCGACGCCGTCGACCACGTCGGGGCGTTGCTCGAAGACCGGGCTCTCCTTGAGGTGGGTGCGCAGCCACACGGCGAAGAGCAGCAGCAGGAAGCTGCACAGGAACGGCAGGCGCCAGCCCCAGGCGAGCATCTGGTCCTCGGAGAGGGTGGCGAGGAGCACGGCCCACAGCCCGGAGGCGGCCAGTGTGCCGGAGTTGGTACCCAGCGAGACCAGGGAGGAGATCAGTCCCCGGCGGCCGGACGGGGCGTACTCGGTCAGCATCGCGGTGGCGCCCGCGATCTCCGCGCCGGCGCCGAAGCCCTGGATCAGGCGGAACGCGACGAGCAGGACCGGGGCGGCGATGCCGATGGTGGCGTACGACGGCAGGGCGCCGATGAGGGTGGTGGACGCGCCCATCAGCACGATGGTGACGAACAGCACCTTCTTGCGGCCGATCCGGTCGCCGAGGCGACCGAAGTAGACGGCGCCGGCGAGACGGGCGACGTACCCGACGCCGTAGGTCGCCATCGCGGCGATCAGGCCGATGGCGGGGCTGACGTCCGGGAAGAAGATCTGGTTGAAGACGACGGCCGCGGCGAGCGAGTAGAGCTGGAAGTCCATGAACTCCATCGCCGTACCGAGCCACCCGGACACGGCGGCGCGGGTGAGGTCCCGGGTACTACGGCTCGCCCTGCCGGGCGGGGCCTGGGTGGTGTGCGTCATCGTGTGCCTCCTTGAATCGCCAAAGGGGGTGGGGGGTACGGCGGGTGGGGGGGTACGGCAGGTGGGCGGGTGCGGGTAGGTCGTGGTCGCTCGCGCGGTTCCCCGCGCTCCTATGGCCCCGCAGGCGCCTTTCAGGGGCGCGGGGAACTGCGCGACCAGCCACGCCGCACCCGCACCCGCCGAACCCACCCGCCCCCGACGCTCCGCGTCAGAGCTCGACGCGCCCCGCGCGCAGCGCGGGAAGGCGGTCGGCCACGGCCGCGACGAGATCCGGCGCGCCCGCCAGATCCGCCGCGCCGATCGTCGTCAGCAGCCGGCCGACGACTGAGGCCGGATCACCGGCCTCCCCGCACCGCGCGAGCGCCTCCGCCGCCGGATCGGTCGTGCCGTGGAGCTGACGGCCGTCCGCGCCCGGGCGGGTGGCGTCCGCCCATGCCGCCAGCGCCAGTTCGAGTACCGGCGTGCCGGCCCCCGCCGCGCGAAGCGTGCGCAACGGCCCCACCCACCGCTCCGGAATCTTCAGGGACCCGTCGGACCCGATCTGCCGCAACAGGTGCCGCATCGCCGGGTTGCGGAACCGTTCGACGAGGTCGTCGGTGTAGCGCGCCGGGTCGGGACCGCCCGGGGGCAGCGTGGGGGCCACCTCCGCGCAGAAGGCGCGGACCAGCCGCTCCCCCCACTCCGTCTCCATCACCTCGGCCACGGTCCGGCAGCCGGCGGCCGCGCCGACATAGGCCATGGCGGAGTGCGCCCCGTTGAGCAGGCGCAGCTTGGTGAGCTGGTACGGGGCGACGTCCGGCACGAGGAGCGCACCGCCGTGTTCCCAGGGCGGGCGCTCCGCGCGGAAGGAGTCCTGGAGCACCCACTGCCGGTAGGGCTCCCCGGCGACGGGCAGCGCGTCGCGCACGCCGAGCGCCGCGGACGCGCCCTCGCGGTCCTCGTCCGTCGTGGCGGGGACGATGCGGTCGACGACGGTGTCGGGGAAGGCGACCTCGGCGGCGAGCCAGTCCAGCAGCGGCCGCCGGTCGGGCCAGGCGGAGCGTTCGACGAACTCGCGCAGGACACGGGCCAGTGCCCTCCCGTTCCCCGCCGCGTTGTCGCAGGAGACGACGGAGAGCGGGGCCGCCGAGCCGCGGAAACGGACGGCGAGGGACGCGGCGAGCCGGCCGACGACGGTGACCATGCCGGCCGTGCCCCTCCCGGCCGTGGCCGCGAGGTCGGCGTCGATGCCGGGCGCCGCCGCGTCCAGTCCGCCGGTCTCGGCGTCCCGGGCGTAGCCCTTCTCGGTCACGGTGAGGGTGACCGTGGTGACCTCGGCCGAGGCGAGCAGCGCATCGACGCGGCCGGCGTCGGGGCGCATCGTCAGCGCACCGACCAGGGCGCCGACCACGCGCGTACGGGCCCCTCCCGGCGCGCGCTCGGTGACCGAGTACAGGCAGTCCTGCGCGCGCAGGGCGGCGGTCGTCTCCGCGGAGCGCGGGGCGACGGCGACGATGCCCCAGGGTTCGCCGGAGCGCGCGGCGGCCGTCTCGGTGTAGAGGGCCTGGTGGGCCCGGTGGAAGGCGCCGGGACCGAAGTGGACGGTGCGCGGCCGCAGTTCGCGGGGGTCGACGAGCGGGCGGTGTGCGGGGGCGAGCCGGGAGAGGCTGTCCCGGCTCAGGTCGCTCGGGGTGTGCTGCTGGGTCACGGGGTCCTCACCAGTCGTGGACCGAGCCGTCGAGGCGGCGGGCGACGGGCAGATAGCGGGGGTCGTAGGGGAAGCGCTCGGCGGCCTTCTCGTCGTACTCGACGCCGAGCCCGGGGGCCTCTCCGACGTGCAGCATGCCGTCGGCGTAGCGCACCTCGCTGCGGAAGACCTCCCCGGTCTCCTCGACGTGCGGCATGTACTCCTGGATGCCGAAGTTGGGGACGGCGGTGTCGAGGTGGACGGCCGCGGCGAGGGTGACGGGTGACAGGTCGGCGGCGCCGTGGGAGCCGGTGCGGACCTGGTAGAGCGCGGCCAGGTCGAAGATGCGCCGCAGGTGGGTGATGCCGCCGGCGTGCACGACGGTGGTGCGGACGTAGTCGATGAGCTGTTCGGTGATGAGGTGCTGGACGTCCCAGATGGAGCTGAGCACCTCGCCGACGGCGAGGGGGGTCGTGGTGTGCTGCCGGATGAGGCGGAAGGACTCCTGGTTCTCGACCGGGGTCGGGTCCTCCATCCAGAACAGCCGGCAGTCCTCCACCCGCTTGCCGAACCGGGCGGCCTCGATCGGGGTGAGCCGGTGGTGCACGTCGTGCAGGAGGTGGAAGTCGAACCCGAAGCGGTCGCGGACGGCCTCCAGGTAGGTGGGCGCGAAGTCCAGGTAGGCCTCGGTGGACCAGGGCTGCTCCTCGGGCAGGGAGTGGGCGGCGGGCTCGTAGACGGGGCCGACGCGGACGCCGTAGCTGCCGGGGACGCCGGGCACGGCGGCCTGGGCGCGGATCGCCTTGTAGCCCAGCTCGCGGAAGCGGGCGACGTCGTCGAGGAGGGAGGGTACGTCGGTGCCGCTGGCGTGGGAGTAGACGAGGACGCCGTCGCGGGAGCGGCCGCCGAGGAGCTGGTAGACGGGCAGTCCGGCGACCTTGCCCTTGATGTCCCACAGGGCGGTGTCGACGGCGGAGATCGCGGTCATGGTGACCGGGCCCCGGCGCCAGTACGCGCCCCGGTAGAGGTACTGCCAGATGTCCTCGATGCGGGCCGGGTCGCGGCCGATCAGCAGGGGGGCGACGTGGTCGCGGAGGTAGCTGGCGACGGCGAGTTCGCGGCCGTTCAGGGTGGCGTCGCCCAGGCCGGTGACGCCGTCCGAGGTCGTCAGCCGCAGGGTGACGAAGTTGCGTCCGGGTGACGCCACGAACACCTCGGCACGTTCGATCCGGCTCATGGTCCTACTCCCGTCGCAGTGGCATAACAGTGCTTGTATACAAGCACTGGCCGACGGGGTGGTCAAGAGTGGAGTACTAGTGCACCAGGGCTGTCGACTACAGTGACGGCATGGCTGGATCCGACAGGCGGCGCACCAGTCGCCGCGTCGTCTACGAGACGCTCAGGCGCAGGGTGCTGACGCTGGAGCTGCCGCCCGGCAGCGCGCTGTCGGAGAACGAGCTGGCCGCCGCCCTCGGCGTGAGCCGCACCCCGGTGCGCGAGAGCCTGATCCTGCTCGCCGAGGAGGGGCTCGTCCAGGTCTTCCCGCAGGTGGGCTCGTTCGTCTCGCGCGTCGACCCGGCGCGGGTCGCCGACGCCCAGTTCCTGCGCGAGGCGGTGGAGCTGGCGGCCCTCGACGACCTGCCCGCCGACCCGGACCCCGGGCTCGTCGCGGAGCTGCGCGAGAACATCGCCCGGCAGCAGCGGCCCGGGATCGACGTGGAGGAGTTCTTCGGGCTCGACGAGGAGTTCCACCGCGGGCTGCTGCGGCTCAGCAGCCACGGCAGCGCGTGGTCCACGGTGGTCTCCGCCAAGGGCCATCTCGACCGGGCGCGGCGCCTCGGGCTGTACGAGGTGGGCTCGCCGCGGTTCTTCGCCGACCAGCACGAGGACATCCTCCGCGCCGTTCTCGACCACGACATCGAGCGCGCCCGCACGACCATGCGCGGGCATCTGCGGGCGGTCTTCGAGGACATCGAGCAGCTTCGCAGCCGTTCCCCGGAGCTGTTCGCGTCCAACTCGGACGCGGTGCCCGTGCGGCGGAACGTCGTCGTCTGGGAGTGAGGCGGCGGCCCCGGGGCCGGGCCCCCGCCGCTGCGGCGGGCGGCGACGTACCCTGCCTGCATGGACACAGCCGTGACTCCGGATCCCCCGCTCCGCACCGAGTCCGCCGACGGGCTCGCGGTGGTGGAGCGGATGCTCGCGGGCGGGGGCGTCCTCGTGCTGAGCGGCGCCGGGATCTCCACTGAGTCGGGGATCCCCGACTACCGCGGCCCCTCGGGCAGCCGGCGCCGGCACACGCCGATGACGTACCAGGAGTTCACCGGCAGCGAGGAGAACCGGCGCCGCTACTGGGCGCGCAGTCACCTCGGCTGGGAGTCGATCGGGCGGGCGCGGCCGAACGCGGGGCACCGGGCGGTGACCCGGCTGGTCGCGGCCGGTCTGGTCTCCGGTGTCATCACCCAGAACGTGGACGGTCTGCACGCCGCGGCGGGCACGCCCCAGGCGGTCGAACTGCACGGCAGTCTGCACCGGGTGATCTGTCTGACCTGCGAGAACATCGTCTCGCGCCGGCAGCTGCACCAGCGCCTGGACGAGGCCAACCCGGAGTTCCGCGACCTCGCCGCCCGGGTCAACCCCGACGGCGACGCGGAGCTGGCCCGCGACCGGGAGGCGGCGTTCCGTACGGTGTCCTGTCAGGTGTGCGGCACGGGGACGCTCAAGCCGGACGTGGTGTTCTTCGGCGAGAGCGTGCCCAAGCCGCGCGTCGCGCACTGCTTCGACCTGGTCGACGCGGCGTCCGCGCTGCTGGTCACCGGGTCCTCCCTGACGGTGATGTCCGGTCTGCGCTTCGTGCGCCACGCCGCGAAGACGGGCAAGCCCGTCGCCGTCGTCAACCAGGGCCCGACCCGCGGCGACGACCTGGCCGCCGTACGGCTGGACCTCCCGCTGGGGCGGACCCTGACCGGTCTGGCCGACCGCCTCGGGGCGTGAGGAGCCCCTACGCCTCGCTCACGTCCAGGTTCTGGGTGCCCACGACCGACAGCAGCCGCAGGGCCTCCTCCGAGCGGGACCCGGGCGGCGCGGTGTACAGCACGACCCGCTGGTCCCGGTCGGTGACGTCGAGGACGTCGCAGTCGACGGTGACCGGGCCGACCACCGTGTGCGGGAACGTCTTGCGCAGGCTGCGCTGCGTCCGTACGTCGTGCGAGTCCCACAGCCTGGCGAACTCCTCACTGCCCGCGCGCAGTTCGGCGACGAGCTCCCGCACCTCCGGGTCGTCCGGGTAGCGGGCGGCGGTGGCGCGCAGTTGCTGGGCCGAGCAGCGGGCGAAGGTGTCGGCATCGGACACGCCGTACAGCCGCTCCCCCGGGCCCTGGGGGCCGAGGAAGACCTTGCGCAGCAGGTTGCGCTCCTTGGGCGGCAGGGCCGAGAAGTCCTCCATCAGGGCGGCCGCGAGCGGGTTCCAGGCGAGCACCTCGTACGTCGCGGAGACCACGTGGGCGGCGGTGCCCGGCAGCCGGTTCAGCAGCTCCAGGATGCTCTGCCGCACCTCGCGGCAGGGCCCGGGCGGCGGGCTCGGTGAGGCGCCGGCGAGGTGGTGGAGGTGGGCGCGCTCGGCGTCGTCCAGGCGCAGGGCGCGGGCCAGTCCGGCCAGCACCTCCCGTGACGGGCGGGGGGCGCGGGCCTGTTCGAGCCGCGTGTAGTACTCGGTCGAGATGTACGCCAGCTGCGCGGCCTCCTCGCGGCGCAGCCCCGGGGTGCGGCGCCGCCGCCCGGCGGGCAGGCCCACGTCGGCGGGGGTGATGCGCGCGCGTCTGCTGCGCAGGAACTCGCCCAGTTCTCGTCGGTCCACTCCCCCAGTGTGCGCGGGTCCCGGCACGTCATCCAGGTACCGCTGGTGCCTGGCTGAGCCCCGGGGCCGGGCGCAGGCTCGCTGCCATGGACGACAAGAGCAACAACACGACCGACCGCGGGAACGACACACCGGGCTCCGGGCTGCTGGCCGGCAAGGTCGCCTTCGTGACCGGCGCCGGGCGGGGCATCGGCGCCGCGGCGGCCCGGCTGTTCGCCCGCGAGGGCGCCGAGGTGCTGCTGGCCGCCCGTACGGAGGCGCAGCTGAAAGCGGTGACGGAGGAGATCGGGGCGGCGGGCGGAACCGCCGCGTACATGGTGTGCGACCTGGCCGACGGGGCGAGCGTGCGCGCCGCCGTCGACCGTGCCGTGGAGCTGTACGGCCGGCTCGACGTCGCCTTCAACAACGGCGCGACCTTCGTGCCGCCGGGCCCGCTGGACCGGATGAGCGAGGCCGACTTCGACCATGTCTACACCGTCAACCTCAAGGGGGTCTGGCTCGCCATGGCCGCCGAGGTCGCCGCGATCCGGGCCACCGCGAAGGTGGGCGCGCTGGTCAACAACTCCAGCGTCGGCAGCCTCATGGCCAACCCCGAGCTGCCCGCGTACGGGGCGATGAAGCGGGCGGTGAACAGCCTCACGGAGTCGGCGGCCGTGACGTACGGGCCCGAGGGCATACGGATCAACGCCATCGCTCCCGGCAATACGCTCACCGAGATGATCCGCACCTGGGAGACGCACTCGCCGGGCCTCCAGGACCGGCTGACGGCGCACCACCCGCTGGGGCGCGCGGCGGACCCGGAGGAGATCGCCCAGGCCGCCGCCTGGCTGCTCAGCGACCGCGCCTCGTACGTGACCGGCACGGTCCTGCGCGTCGACGGCGGCGCCCGCGCCTGAACGGACGGTGCCGGGCGGAACGTAATGCGCCGGCGAAGGCAGCCGCCCGGCTGTCCGCCTGTCCTGCCGTGGGACGGGACGAGGAGCACGACACCCGCGCGAGCGGCGAACCCGAGCCGTGGGGCGAGCGGGTGGCACGGTCCTGCGACGAGTCGTCCGCCTTCATGTCCGCCCCCGAGGTCCTGGAGCCGACGGTCGCCTTCCTGGCCGAACGCGCCGAGGGCGGCCCGGTTCTGGAGTTCGCGATCGGGACCGGGCGGGTGGCGCTGCCGCTGCGGGAACGCGGTTGGACGTCGCCGGGATCGAGCTGTCCGCGCACATGGTGCGGGAGCTGCGGCGCAGGCCCGGCGGCGACGCCGTCGCGGTGACGCGGGGCGACATGGCACTGGTCCGGACGCCGGGCGAGTTCGCGCTGGTCCATCTGCCCGGCGGGACGGCCCCGGCCGTTCCACGTCGGCACGCACCACGTCGGCGGTCTCCGTCCGGCGCACGCCCGCCGGCGGCCGGCAGGGGCGGGCACCGCCCTTGTGGGAGCGCTCCCATATGCAGGAGACTACGGCATATGGACCCACTGCCAAGGGTGCGCCCCTACCGCCGTTCGGACCGCGACGGAGTCGCCGACGTGTGCGTGCGCACGGCCGACAACGGCGGCGACTCGCGGCACCTGTACCCCGACCTCGCGCTGATGCCGACCCTGTTCGCCCACCCGTACTGCCACTTCGACCCGGAGCTCGCCTTCGTCCTCGACGACGGACACGGCCGGGTCGGCGGCTACGTCGTGGGCACCGCGGACACCGAGCGGTTCGTGACCGACTTCCGCGACCGCTGGCTGCCACTGGTCGCCGACCGCTATCCGAGGCCCCAGGGCTCACCCACCACGCCCACCGAGCACATGGTGGCCCTGCTCCACACGCCCGAACGGATGATCCTGCCCGACCTCGGCGACTACCCGGCCCATCTGCACATCGACCTGCTCCCCGCCTGGCAACGACGCGGCTGGGGACGCCGGTTGATGCACACCTTCCTGACCGCACTGCACCACCGCGACGTCCCGGCGGTGCACCTCGGCATGGTCACCGCCAACACCCCGGCCCGCGCCTTCTACGACCGCCTCGGCTTCCACGTCATCCCGGTCCCGGACCCGGGCCCGCTCACCTACCTGGGCAGGTCGACGGAGGTCACGGGCTGAGGCACACGCAGGTGCCCCGGGCGAAGTCGGCTCCGCCCGGGGCACCTGCCGTGGAGGGGCGCACTCATCCCCTCCCGGCCAAGGTCACGGGAACGACGTGACCTTGGAGGGAATCGTGTCCGTTCCCGACGTGGGCGATCCCGTGTCGTTGACGACATGGGCGTACTGGCCCTTGCCGCCCAGGGAGATCACCTGGATGTCGTGCAGCTTCACGCCCGCGGTGACGGGCACCTGGAAGCCGTGGTGCTGGACGATCGACGGATCGGACGTGAAGTTGCAGTAGCTGCCCAGGCCCCACGCCTCGTGCTGGGTGACGGAGTCGGCGACCTTGTAGGCCGCGTAGCCGACGATGCCGTCGTGGGTGACGGCGGCGGCGTTCGGGACGTCGTACGCCTTCTCGTTCTGGAAGAAGATCGTGCGCCCCCGCTCACCGCTCCAGAGCACGTCGTACTTGTTGAAGTGCTCCACGAAGAGGCCCGTGGCGAGAACGTCGTCGCCGTTGACGCGCAGACCGTAGTCGGCTCGGTTGGTGTCCCAGCCGACGCCGTCGCCGTGGTCCGCGCGCCACAGCCAGGTGTGGTCGATGACGACGTCGTCGCTGTTGACGACGACCGAGTTGGTGGCCAGGCCGGGTCCCGCGCCGCCGATGCGGACGAACACGTCCTGCATGGTGGTCGGGTTCGCGGCGTGGTCCGCGCTCGAGCCGGCCGGGCCGATCTGGAGCAGTGTGTCGGAGTTGGTGGCTCCGGCGTCGATGAGGAAGCCGGCCAGCCGCACGCCGTCGACGTCCGCCACGTGCATCGCGTCGACCCCGTGGTCGGGAACGAGCGTGGCGTAGCCGAGGCCGAGGACGACGGTGTCGGCGCGGGTGACGTTCAGGGTCTGGTCGAGGTGGTAGACCCCCGGGGTGAACAGCAGGTTGAGGCCCTGGTCGAGGGCCTGGTTGATGGTGGCGGCGGTGGCGCCGGGCTTGACCACGTAGAAGCGGTCGAGCGGGAGCGAGGTGCCGGCGTTGGCCGGCCAGGACACGCCCCGTGCGCCTGTGCGCTTGGCAGGCACGAACACCTTGTAGGCGCCGCCGTCCTGGTAGAGGAAGGGCTTCTCACGCGAGACGGGGGTGGTGTCGAGCGTGGTGTACGGGCCGCTGTCGAAGTTGGTCGCCGGGGCGCCCTGGACACCGGTGAACGTCATGTTCCACACGCCGTTGGTCCAGCCGCCCACCGAGCTGTCGCGGGTGTACCACTGCTGCTGGGAGTACGGGCCGACGGTGCCGTCGATCTTGGAGTCGGCGATGTAGCCGCCGGAGGCCCAGCCGTAGCCGTTGGGGGCCAGGTTGAGGCCGCCCTTGACGTGGATGCGACGGAAGGGTGCCGCCTGGGCGACGGCCCAGCGGTCGGTGCCGTTGGACGGCGTGATGGCGAAGTTCTCCGCCGAACGCCAGAAGTTCTGGGTGGCGTTGCCGTTGAACCAGCCGGCATCGACCGTGACGTCACCGTTGATCTGCGTGTCGTCGGGGTTGAGGCCGAGACCGGAGATCGAGGTGTAGAAGCCGAGTTGGGCGTTGATGCCGTTGTACGTGCCCGGCTTGAGCAGGAACTGGTAGCGGCCGGAGCCGAACTGGGCGGTCTCCTGCTGCGCGAAGACCTGGTCGAACTTCTGTTGCAGGTTCTGCGTGGAGGGGTCGACGACGATCACGTTCGGCCCGAGGTCGCCGCCGCCCTCGACGGGCGGGGTGCCGGTGGTGCCGGTGTGGACCGCGACCTCCCACAGCGAGTAGCCGTAGGCGGTGCCGCGGGCCGTGCCGTTGATGCGGACGTAGCGGCCCGAGCCGCTGACGTCGTAGGAGGCCTGGCCGCCGGTGGCACCGGTGACGCTGCGCAGGGTGTTCCAGGTCGTGCCGTTGTCGGAGGCCTGGATCTGGAAGTCCTTGCCGTAGGCGGCCTCCCAGTTGAGGTCCACCTTGCACAGGTCGCGGACCGAGCCGAGGTCGACCTGGACCCACTGCGGGTCGGCGAACTGGCTGGCCCAGCGGGTGCCGGTGTCGCCGTCGAAGGCGGCGGAGGCGGGGGTGCCGGCGTTCTCGGTGGAGGAGGCGGAGGCGGGCCGGCCCTTGGCGGCGTCGGCCGTGTCGCAGCCGGCCGAGGTGCCGCCGCTGGTGCCGAAGACCTGGAACTCGTAGAGGGAGTAGCCCCATGGGGTGGCGCGGTGGACGCCGAGCATCCGGACGTAGCGGCCCTGTCCGGAGACGTCGAGGGTGTCGGTGCCGCCGTCGCCGCCGGTGACGGACTTCAGGTCGTTCCAGGAGCTGCCGTCGGCGGAGATCTGGACCTTGTAGTCCTTGCCGTAGGCGGCCTCCCAGTTGAGGACGACCTTGCTGACGGAGGCGGTGGCGCCGAGGTCGACCCGGAGCCACTGGTCGTCGGTGGCGGCGGAGGACCAGCGGGTGCCGATGTCGCCGTCGACGGCCTTGCCTGCCGTGGTGGCGCCGGTCTCGTCGGAGGAGGAGGTGGCCGTTCTGCCCTGGGAGAGAGGGGTGTCGGCCGCGGCGGCCGACGCGTGCGCGGGGAGGGTGACGAGCGCCGCCGCAGCGGCGAGCACGACACCCAGGACTCTGAGTCTCATCTGGTTCCCTGCGGTGGGGTACGTGGGGTCAGCAGCGCGAACGGGCACGCCGAAGAGGAGCGAACGCCGCCCTGTCCGCTTAGTTCACGTCTTGATTTAACTGATGAGTTGAGCGCCGGGGCAACCCTCGCGACGTGGAATCTTTTCCGCCGTCGGATCGGTCGCGTCGTTCAACTCGGCCGCCCGGCCGCGCCGTTCAGCCGGTCTGTCCCGGTGTGGACCAGTCCAGGCGGAGGACGGCGATGTCGTCGGTGTGCCGGTCGGCGTTGAGCCTCCGCACGGTGCTGATCAGGCGGTCCAGATGGGTGCCGGGGTCGTCCGCGGCGGTCCGGGCGAGGATGCGCAGCAGCCCCTCGGTGCCCAGCCGTTCGGCCCCGCCCGCGCCGCCCCCGCTGCCCGGGGCCGCGCCGTCCTCGCCGGTGCCGCCGTCCGCGTACCCCTCGATGAGGCCGTCGGTGTAGACGAGCAGGGCTCCGGTGGGCGGCAGGGCGACGGTGGTGGCGGGCCAGTGCTCGGTGCCGGGCAGGATGCCCAGGGCGAGGCCGTGGGCGGCCTTCACCACCTGGGGGCCGTCCCGGTCGAGGAGCAGGGGCTCGTGGTGCCCGGCCAGGTGGATGGTGGCGGTGCCCGCGGTCAGGTCGGCGGTGATGAGCGTGCAGGTGGTGAACAGGTCGTGGTGGGCGCGTTCGGCGAGGTGGATCTGTTCCAGCAGGTGCAGCAGTCCGTGCCCGCGGTGGCCGCCGAGGGTCAGCGCGCGCCAGGCGATGCGCAGGCAGACGCCGAGGGCCGCCGCGTCGGGGCCGTGGCCGCTGACGTCACCGACGACGGCGTGCACGAGTCCGTCCTCGGTCTGGACGACGTCGAGGAAGTCACCGCCGAGCAGGGCCTGTTCCCGGCCGGGGAAGTACCGGGTCGTGGTGGTCACCCGGGACGAGGTGAGCAGCGGCAGGGGCAGCAGGCCCCGCTCCAGGCGCGCGTTCTCCTGGGCGCGCAGCCGGCCCTCGTGCAGGGCGACCCCGGCGAGCTCGGACTGCTTGCGCTGGACGGCGTACCGGACCGCGCGCTGCAACAGCTCGGGGTCCACCTTGCCCTTGACGAGGTAGTCCTGCGCCCCCGCGGCCAGGGCCTCGACCCCGGCGTGCGACTCGGCCAGGCCGGTCAGCACGATGACGGCCGCCTGGGTGCCGGTGTCACGGACCGCGTCGATGGTCTCGAGTCCGGACACGTCGGGCAGGTGCAGGTCGAGCAGGACGCAGTCGGCCGGGCGGGCGGTGAGTTCGGCGCGCGCCTCGGCGATGGTGCGGCACTGCACGAGGGTGTGGCCGAGATCGGTGTCGAAGAGCAGTTCCTCGACCAGCAGCGCGTCGCCCGCGTCGTCCTCGACCAGCAGAATGCGCAGATCGCCGGTGTCCCGGACACCGGGTGGGAGGGGAGTCACGCGGTCGGCTCCTCGGTCGTGGCCGGGGGAACGGCACGCAGGACGGGAAGGGTGAAGAAGACCCGGGTACCGGGGCTGTACTCGGGGTCGATGCCGATGGTGCCACCGTGGAACTCGACGACCTTCTTGCACATGGCCAGGCCGATCCCGGTGCCGGGGTAGGCGTCCTTGGTGTGCAGCCGCTGGAAGATGACGAAGACCTTCTCGCGGAACTCGGGGGCGATACCGATGCCGTTGTCACGCACGGCGAAGTGCCACATGTCGCCCTCCTGGCGGGCCTCGATGTGGATGCGCGGGGGACGCTCGGGCTCGCGGAACTTCAGGGCGTTGGAGAGGAGGTTCTGCCAGAGCATGCCGAGCTGGGTGGTGTCGCCGACCACGGTGGGCAGCTCGTCGTGGGTGATCTCCGCGCCGGTCTCCTCGGCGGCCATGCTGAGAGTGCCGATGGTGCGCTCGACGAGCGCGTCCAGGTCGACCTCGCGGCTCTCGTTGTGCACCCGGCCCACGCGGGAGAAGGCCAGCAGGTCGTTGATGAGCACCTGCATGCGGTTGGCGCCGTCGACGGCGAAGGCGATGTACTGGTCGGCGCGCTCGTCCAGTTGCTCGCCGTAGCGCCGCTGGAGGAGCTGGGTGAAGCTGGAGACCTTGCGCAGGGGCTCCTGGAGGTCGTGCGAGGCGACGTAGGCGAACTGTTCGAGTTCGGCGTTGGAACGCCGGAGGTCGGCCGCCTGCTCGTCGAGCTGCTGCCGGGAGCGCTCGGCGAGGGCGAGTTCGTCCACCAGGCGGCGGCGCATCTCCTCGACGTCCGTGCCGAGCCGGCGCAGATCGGCGGGGCCCTCCGCCGTGATCGGCCGGTCGAAGCGGCCGCGGGCGACCTCACGGGCCGAGGCGGCGATCCGGGTCAGCGGGGTGGTCACCCCCCGGCGCAGCCCCTCGAAGATCAGTGCGGCGACGACCAGGATGCTCAGGGCGATCACGCCGAACACCCAGTTGCGCAGGGTGACCGCGCGGCTGAGGTCCGCGCTCGCGGCCGCGCGGGTGTCCCGCAGATGGGTCTGCTGCCGGTCCAGCGCACGCCGCAGGGAGTCGAAGGTGGTCTTGCCCTCGTCCGCCCGCTCCGTGGCCAGCGGCACCGCGGCGCCGGCGGGTGAGGCGGCCACCGGGCGGGCGATGCGGCGCTGCCACTGCCCGGCCAGCTTCTCGACCTCGGCGAGGTCCTTGCCGGCCAGTTCGTCGCCCTTGATCAGCGGGCGGAGCCGGCGCAGGGCGTCCTTCTCGTCGGTGACCCCCTGGTGGTAGGGGTCGAGGAAGTCCCGCTGGCCGGAGAGGCCGTAACCGCGGATGCCGGTCTCCTGGTTGACCAGGGCCGCCTCCAGCCGCACCGCGTCGATGAGCGCCGGGGAGCTGGTGTCCACGACCTGGGTGGTGAGCTGCGAGGCGCGGGACATGCTCCACGCGCCGAGCCCGCCGAGGACGGCCAGTACCGCCAGGGTGACGCCGACCCCGACCCGCAGCCAGCGCCGGGTCGTCCAGCCGGACAGCCTCACACCGGCGTCCGCCGCCTGCTTGTCCCTCACGCCTGACTGCTCCCTCATTCGAACACCGCCACTCGAACGCCGCGTCGAATGTACGGCAGGGCAACTCTACCGGGCGGACGACAACGCTTGTTGTCGATCAGCGTCGCAGCCGCCTAGAGTGGCGCCATGACCGGCACCCCCTTCTCCTCCCGCATGAACCCGGCGGAGACCTCTGCTCTGGTCACCGACGCCGCGGACGCCCTCGTCCGCACCCTCGCCGACCGGATGCTGCGCCCCCTGCCGGGCCCGGACGACGAGGCGGGCGTCGCCCGCGCGCGGGCCCTGGCCCGCCTGCACGTGCTGGCCAATCTGGAGCAGGCCGTGCACCATCTCCAGTACGGCGCGGCACAGGCGGCCGCCGCGGCCGGGGCCGGCTATCCCCAGATCGGTGATGCCACCAACATGAGCCGCCAGGGCGCGCGCCGCCGCTGGCCGGGCCTTGTGACCAACGCCATGCCCCAGTCCCCCACCCGCACCATCACCCGGAGCTCGTCATCATGATCGCGTCCGCCTCGACCCACCCTCACGACGTGCTGCTGGTCGAGGACGACCTCGCCGACGCCATGCTCATCCAGGACGCCCTGGCCGAGCGCGGGGCCCGCAACCTCACCCAGGTCGAGGACGGCATGGCCGCCCTCGACCACCTGCGCGCCCCCGGCACCCCGCGGCCCGACCTCATCGTCCTCGACCTGAACATGCCCCGCATGAACGGCCGCGAGTTCCTGGCCATCGTCAAGGAGGACCCGGAGCTGCGCACCATCCCCATCGTGGTGCTCACCACCTCCTCGGCGCCGGACGACGTGGCGGGTGCGTACCGCCAGCACGCCAACGCGTATGTCACCAAGCCGGTGAACCTCGCGGAGTTCGAGGAGGCCGTGCGCAGCATCGACTCCTTCTACCTGGACGTCGCGGCCAAGCCGCCGCGGGAGAACTGACCTTCCACCCACCTCCCACCGACCGCCCGGGACACCCGTCCCACCCCTCACACGGACCCGCTCACAGCCCGCACACACGCCGGTGCACCTGCCCGGACATGTGTGCGGGCTGTTCTCGGACATGGGGAAAAGCGCGCCACACATCCCACTTCCGTAGTATCACTGCCACACTGCTGTGCAGCGGTCATCGGTGCTGCCCAGGGCGCACCGGCTCGCAACGCAGCGGCATGTGACATCGCACAGCCCGCACACCTCACGTCCCCGGTGTGCGGATCCGCAGGGAAGTCGGAGGAATCCATGTCCGAAACCACCACCACGGCGGCCGGGTTGACCTCGCAGTACACCGCCCAGGTCGCCGACGACCTCGAGCGCAACGCCAAGGAACAGGAACGCATCGGAGCGGAGATCGCCGCTCTCCAGGAGCAGTTGACGGCACTTCAGCAGGACCACGCGGTGCTGGTCAGCCTGCGTCAGGCGCTCGGTCTCGCGCCGGCGCCCGTGGCGCCCACCGCGCCCGTGCCCGCGGCGCCCGCGCCCGCGGTCACGCCCGGAGCGCCGGTGCCCGCGCCGCGCAAGAAGTCGGGCGCGACGACGGGCAAGCCCGCGAAGACCGCCGCCAAGCCCGCCAAGAAGGCGGAGAAGCCTGCCGAGAAGGCGACGGAGAAGCCCGCCGAGAAGGCTGCGCCGAAGGTGACCGACAAGCCGGCCGCCCGCAGGAGCACCGCGAAGAAGGCGTCGGCCAAGTCGCCCGCCAAGTCGGCCACCAGGACGTCGGCGAAGTCGGCCGGCGCCGCGAAGGCGGACAAGCCCGCCCAGCCCACGCTCGTCACCCTCGTCCGGGACCACCTGGCCGGGCAGAGCGAACCGCGGTCCGCGGCCGAGATCGCCTCCGCGCTGGAGCAGCTCCACCCCGAGCGCGCCGTCAAGACGACCGTCGTGCGCAACACCCTGGAGGCGCTGGTCGCCAAGGACCAGGCGCACCGCTCCAAGCAGGGCTCGTCCGTCTTCTACACCGCCGTCACCGCCGAGGCGGACAAGCCCGCGGAGGAGAAGCAGCCCGCCTAGTCGCGGCGCCGCCGACCGCGGCACGGCACGTCCCACGGCGCGGCCGGCCGCGCCGGGTGCCGGCGGGCCACCCCCCTCCAGGAGACCGCCGCCCCGGCACCCCTCTCGTCCCTCCGCCAACTCCGGCCGCACACCGGCACGATGGGACCGGACACCGGCACACGATCGTCACACGGGGAGCACACGGGGGTCTTGCCGCACGAACCGGGCGTTCCTATCCTCACGACTCGACCCAGCGGGCGCCTGGAAGGGCTGCGGACCATGGAGGGGAATGCGATCCGGCTGCGGGAGGTACGGAAGTCCTTCGGGCACACGGCCGCGGTGGCCGGTGTCGACCTGGAGATCAGGGACGGCGAGTTCTTCTCCCTGCTCGGGCCCTCCGGTTCGGGCAAGACCACCCTGCTGCGGCTGATCGCGGGGTTCGAGCGGCCCGACGGCGGCCGGATCGAGCTCGCCGGGCGGGACGTCACCGACCTGGCGCCCTTCGCCCGCGAGGTGCACACCGTCTTCCAGGACTACGCCCTGTTCCCGCACATGACGGTGGAGCAGAACGTCGCCTACGGGCTCAGGGTGCGCAAGGTGCCCCGCGCCGAGCGGGTGCGCCGCACCGGGGAGGCGCTCGCCGCGGTCCGCCTCGCGGACCACGGACGGCGGCGCCCCGCGCAGCTGTCCGGCGGTCAGCGCCAGCGCGTCGCGCTCGCCCGCGCCCTCGTCGGCCGGCCGCGGGTGCTGCTCCTGGACGAACCGCTCGGCGCCCTCGATCTCAAGCTGCGCGAGACGATGCGGGGCGAACTCAAGGCGTTGCAGCGCGAGGTCGGCATCACCTTCGTGTGCGTCACCCACGACCAGGGCGAGGCACTGACGATGAGCGACCGTGTCGCCGTCCTCGACCGGGGGCGGCTGTTGCAGGTGGGCAGCCCGGCCGACGTGTACGAGCGGCCCGCGACCCCGTTCGTGGCGTCCTTCGTCGGCACCTCCAACATGCTCACGGGCGAGGGCGCGCGGCGGATCGTGGGCGCCGCGGGCACGTACAGCATCCGCCCGGAGAAGATCCGCCTGTCCAAGGAGGGCGAGGACCCCGGCCTCCCGGAGCATGCCTCCGTGACCGGCACCGTCGCCGAGGCCGTCTATCTCGGGGACGCGACACGGTTCGTCGTCGACCTGGACGGCGGCGGCCGTCTCACCGCGCTGCGGCAGAACCTGGAGACCTCCTCGGCGGACGTCGACGCCACGCTCGGCACCCGGGTCCGTCTCCAGTGGCACCGCGGTCACTGCGTCCCCGTACCGTCCACCACTCCCGCCGATCCCACCACCGGCCCCACCCGCTCCACCGGCTGACCCGCACCTCCCTCCCCCACCCAGGAGACCGTCGTGCACCTCGCCCGTACCCTCCAGGTCACCTCCGCCGCCGTCCTGCTCCTCGCCGCGACCGCCTGCGGCTCCGCCGACTCCGGTTCCGGCGGCGGCTCCTCGGCCGGCTTCGATCCGCCCGACCTCAAGCCCCTCGCCTCGCTGGGGAAGACCGAGGGCGAGGTGAACCTCATCGCCTGGGCCGGCTATGTCGAGGACGGCTCCAACGACCCGAAGGCCGACTGGGTCAGCGGCTTCGAGAAGCGCACCGGCTGCCAGGTGCACGCGCGGACGGCCGCCAGTTCCGACGAGATGGTCAAGCTGATGAAGACGGGCGAGTACGACGCCGTCTCCGCCTCGGGCGACGCCTCCCTGCGGCTGATCGCCTCCGGTGACGCGGCGCCCGTCAACACCGGCCTCGTACCGAACTACAGGGACGTCTTCGCCGGACTCAAGAACGGCGCCTGGAACTCCGTCGGCGGGCAGATGTACGGCATCCCGCACGGCCGGGGCGCCAATCTGCTGATGTACAACACCGAGAGGGTGAAGCCCGCGCCCACCTCCTGGTCGGCCGTCTTCGACGACGCCGCCCGGTACAAGGGCCGTGTCACCGCCTACGACTCCCCCATCTACCTCGCCGACGCCGCTCTGTATCTCAAGGCCACGAAGCCGGAGTTGGGCATCGAGAACCCCTACGCCCTGGACCAGAGGCAGTTCGAAGCGGCCGTCGGTCTGCTGAAGCGGCAGAACGCCGACATCGGCGAGTACTGGAGCGACTACCTCAAGGAGGTCTCCGCCTTCAAGAGCGGTGACTCCGTCATCGGCACCACCTGGCAGGTCATCGCCAATCTCGCCGCCGACGAGGGCGCGCCCGTCAAGGCGGCCGTGCCGAAGGAGGGTTCCACCGGGTGGTCGGACACCTGGATGGTCTCGGCGAAGGCGAAGCACCCCAACTGCGCCTACAAGTGGCTCGACTGGATCGTCTCGCCGAAGGTCAACGCCCAGGTCGCCGAGTACTTCGGCGAGGCGCCGGCCAACTCCAAGGCATGCGCGCGGACCAGTGACAAGGACTTCTGCGCGACCTACCACGCCGACGACGAGGGCTACTGGAAGCGCGTCGCCTTCTGGAACACGCCCATCGAGCAGTGCCTGGACGGCCGTACGGACGTGAAGTGCGTGCCGTACGCGAAGTGGGTGCGGGCCTGGACCGAGATCAAGGGCTGAGATGACCACCATGCCGCGGGCCGCCCGGCGGCCCGGCCCGGGCCCGGTCCGGTGGCTGGCCGGGGCGCTGCACCGCAGGCCCCGGCTCCGCCTCGGCCTGCTGCTGACCGCTCCGCTGCTGTGGCTGGCCGTGCTGTATCTGGGCTCGCTGGCCGTGCTGTTCGTCTCCGCGTTCTGGACCACCGACACCTTCACCTCCGAGGTGGTGAAGGTGTGGTCGACGGACAACTTCCGCGAGCTGTTCACCGAGCCCGTCTACCGCCAGGTGGTGCTGCGCAGCATCGGGGTGGCGCTCGCGGTCACCGTGCTGTGCGCGGTGCTCGCCTTTCCGCTCGCGTTCTACACCGCGCGGGTCGCCCGGCCCCGGTGGCGGCCCTTCCTGGTGGTCGCCATCCTCACCCCGCTGTGGGCGAGTTACCTGGTCAAGGCGTACGCCTGGCGGCTGATCCTGTCCCGGGACGGGCTCGCCGACTGGCTGCTCCGGCCGTTCGGCCCGCACGGGCCCGGGTACGGGCTGCCCGCGGTCGTCCTCACCCTGACGTATCTGTGGCTGCCGTACATGATCCTCCCGATCCACACCGCGCTGGCCCAGCTGCCCGACAGTCTGCTGGAGGCCTCGGCCGACCTCGGGGCGCGGTCCTGGCGCACGTTCCGTTCGGTGGTGCTGCCGATGGTGCTGCCGTCGGTGGCCGCCGGGTCGGTGTTCACCTTCTCGCTCAGCCTCGGTGACTACATCACCGTGGGAATCGTCGGCGGCAAGACGCAGCTGATCGGCAATGTCGTGTACTCCCACATCGATCTGGACCTGCCCATGGCGGCGGCCCTTGGCACCGTGCCCGTCGTCGTGATCGTGCTGTACCTGTTCGCGGTGCGCCGTACGGGTGCGCTGAACAGTCTGTGACCACCGCGCCCGCGGGCGCCCGTGGAGGGGAGTCGCCGGATGCGACTGGGCCGTACCGCGCGGATCCTGCTGCGCCTCGGGGCGGGGATCGGCTTCGCCGTGATCTACGTGCCGTTGCTGCTGGTCCTCGTCAACTCGCTCAACCCCGACCGCAGCGCGAGCTGGCCGCCGTCCGGGCTGACGCTCCACTGGTGGTCGGTGGCCGCCCGCAACGACGGTGCGGTGCACGCGCTGTGGACGTCGGTGAAGGCCGGCCTGGGCGCCACGGCGATCGCGCTGGTGCTCGGCACGCTGCTCGCCCTCGCGGTCGCCCGGCACCGGTTCCTCGGCCGGAACACCCTGTCCTTCGTGGTCGTGCTGCCGATCGCGCTGCCCGGCATCGTCACCGGCATCGCCCTCAACTCGGCGTTCGGGACGGTCCTCGAGCCGCTCGGGGTGGGGCTCGGGCTGTTCACCGTCGTCGTCGGTCACGCCACGTTCTGCGTCGTGGTGGTCTTCAACAACGTCGCCGCGCGGCTGCGCCGCACCACCGCCTCCCAGGAGGAGGCCGCCATGGACCTCGGGGCGCACACCTTCCGCGCCTTCCTGGACATCACCTTCCCGCAGCTGCGCCCGGCGTTGCTGGCGGGCGCGCTCCTCGCCTTCGCCCTCTCCTTCGACGAGATCGTGGTCACCACGTTCACCGCGGGCCCCGGCGTGCAGACGCTGCCCCTGTGGATCTACGACAACATGACCCGCCCCCAACAGGCCCCCGTGGTCAACGTGGTCGCCGCCGTCCTGGTCCTGCTGTCGGTCCTCCCGATCTACGCCGCCCAGCGCCTCTCCGCCGACACCTCGACGACGAGCAGGATCTGAGGGCCCCGGGCGCCCTCGGCCGGCGGTCAGGTCGTCCACCTCGATGTCCAGGTGCGGGGTGCGGCGTGACCTGCCGGTCGAGCGGTACGACGCAAAGCCGGCCCGCTCCGGGAGGGAGCGGGCCGGCGGTGCGGTGCGGGTCGGAGGGTCAGTGGGCGCGTCCCGACGGGTCCGGGGCGGGTGTGGTGCGGTCCGTGTCGACGGCCGGGGCCGTGGTGTCGGGTGTGCCCTCGACCCGGTCACCGTGGCCCGGCCACCACGCGGCGTGGCCGATGAGCGCGGTGAGGCTCGGGGTGAAGAACATCGACATCACGAACGCGGCGATCGCGATGCCGAACGACACCGCGAAGCCCATCTCCGTGAGCAGCGCGTTGCCCGCGAGCATCATCGTGGCGAAGGTCGCCGCCAGGATGAAGCCGGCCGCGGCCACGGTCGGGCCGGCGTGCCGCAGTGCCATGCCGGCGGCCTCGCGCGGATCGCGGCCCTCGCGGGCCTCCTCGCGGAGCCGGGCGATCATGAGGATGTTGTAGTCGGTGCCGATGGCGACCACGAACAGATACATGATCACGGGGAGCATGAACATCAGCCCCGAGTGACCCTGGCCGTTCTGGAAGATCCACACGGTGGCACCGAGCGTGGCGCCGAAGCCGAGACCCACCGACGCCATCAGGTACCAGGGCGCGACCACACTGCGCAGCAGCAGTCCGAGGATCACCATGATGAGGAGCGCGGCGACCGGGAAGACCGTGCGGTAGTCGTGGTTGACCGCGGTGTCGATGTCCTTGTAGATCGAGGACATGCCTCCGACGAGGGCCTCGGTGCCCTCGGGCGCGGCGGAGTGCGCGACGTCGCGCACATCGCCGACGGCGTCGATCGCCTTGTCCGCGGAGGCCTCGTACTTGAGGGTGACGGTGAAGTCGGCGGTGGCGCCGTCCTTGCTGATCTGGCTCATCGTGGCGCTGCTGACGCCGTCCACGGCGCCGAGCTTCTTGGCGTACGCGTCGAAGGAGCCCTTGTCCAGCGGCTTGCCGTCGGTGCTGGAGAGGTAGACGTCGGTGGGCGCGGCGGCGCCGGCCGAGTACGCCTTCTGCATCTCGTCCTGGACGACCATGGACTCCTTGTCCTTGGGCATGGAGCCCGAGGCCAGGTCGAACGTGGCGTTGAACCCGAGCGTGCCGAGGGACAGCGCGACCAGGATCAGCCCGGACACCGCGGCGGTCAGCCCGGGCCGGCGGCGCACTCCGCGCCCGAGCGCGGCGAAGCGGGCGTTCTCCGGCTCGGTCTGCCAGGACTTGGACGGCCAGAAGACCTTCGGTCCGATCAGCGAGACCACGGCCGGGATCAGGGTCAGGCCGGCGACCAGGGTGACGGCGACCGCGATGGCGAGCGCCGGGCCCATCTGCTTGAGGAAGCCCAGCGTGGAGAGCACCAGCGCGAGGAAGGCGATGATGACCGCCCCCGCCGCCGAGGCGATGGCCTCGCCGACCCGGGCGACCGCGTTGACCATGGCCTGCTTGGGTTCGTCACCGGCGCGCAGACGTTCTCGGTAGCGGAACATCAGGAACAGGAAGTAGTCGGTGCCCACGCCGAAGAGCACGACGATGAGGATCGACGAGATCGAGCTGTTGGCCTGGAGATCGAAGAGTTTGGTGGCGTACGCGATGAGCCCGTTGGCGATCGCGGACACCACGCCTATCAGGATCAGCGGCAGCACGGCCAGGATCGGCGCCCGGAAGATGATCAGCAGCGTCACCAGGATGATCACGAAGGTGCCGATGCCGATCAGCGCCTCGCCCCGGGTGGACGACTCCTGCTGGTCGAGGGCCTGCGCGGCGGAACCGCCGAGCTTGGCCTCCAGATCGGTGCCCTTGGTCAGGGACTTGACCGAGTCGCGGAGCTCCTTGGCGGCGTCGGCCTGTTTGGGCTGGCCGGCGCTCTTGCTGTCCATCTGGACCAGGGTCATGGTGTATTTGCCGTCCTTGGACGGCTGGCCGGGGACGACCTTCTGCACCTGGTCGATGTGCTTCGCGCCCAGCTCCTTGGTGATGCGGGCGACGTCCTTCGTGTCGGCGGCGGTCAGCTTGCCGCCGTCGGTGCGCTGGTAGAGCGCGATCGCGGACGGGGTGAAGGCGCTGGGGAACGCCTTCTCCTGGAGGTCGGCGGCTTTGATCGACTCGTAGCTCTTGGGCAGAAAGCTGCTCTCGTCACTGTTCGATGGCAGGCTCGGCGCGGTGGCGACGATCGCCACCGCCGCGATCAGCCATGCCACGATCGTCCAGACAGGATGTCGGACGACAGTGTTCCCAATGCGTCGGAACATGCGGAAGGTCCTCCCAGAGGCAGGAAGATCACCGCAGCCCGGGGAGCGGTCCCTGGCATCGGCGACCCCGACCGGCACCCACGGCACTCACCCCGTTGCCGGTCGATCGGTTGTTTCGGGCTCCGATCCTAGTGACCGCGACGAGCCCGCATACCGCCGGGTACCCAAGCCGTGACCGTCACTCCAGAGGGTCGTGCCCCCAGTTCATCAGCGAGTACCGCCAGCGCGTCTCGCGCACGTCGCCGTCGGGCCGCTGGGCGAGATGGCGGCGGATGTAGCCCACGACCTTGCGCATGTGCTGGTAGTCGTCGTCCGACAGGTCCCCCTTCTTCGTACGGAGGAGGTCCACGATGCGGCGGCCGGAGGCGTGGCCGGTGGATTCGCCGCCGTCCTTGTGCTGCCCGGCGCCGCGGGACGGCTCGGAGGCGAGCCACTTCTCCAACTCGGCCGGCTTCATGTTCACCAGCTCGTGGAACTCCTCGCGGCTCGCCTCGCGCTCCTTGTCGTCCATGTCCGGCTCACTCCTTCTTCGGCGTCTTCAGCGCGGACGGCCTGTGCACCGCGGACTTGCCGGACTTCTCGCTGCGCACCTGGTACTGCGGATCGTCGGAGGAGGCGTCGACCGTGCGTCCGGCCGCCTCGGTGCGTTCGGTGATCTTCTTCTCCACCGTGCCCTCGGCCTCGCTGCCGTGGCTCTTCCAGGCGACCTTGTCGCCCTTCTTCAGCTTCTTGCCCTGGTCCCGGCTCTTGGCCATGGCCCTGCTCCGTTCCCTCGGTGTCGGCCCCCCGGCTCCCCGGTACCCAGCCTGAGGGCCCCCGCGCGGGCGCGCACCTCCGGCGTCGCCGGCACAAATCGGGGGACACGGAGGTTGCGGAGGGAGGAGGGGCGGGTGCCGCCTCCCCGACCGGGACACCGACAAGGAGAACCTCCATGGCACAGCGTGACCGTACCGGCAGGATCGGCGTGTGGAGCGGCGCCTGGAGCAGTGCGCTCGGCGGCGACGGCCAGGCGTACACCGCCGCCTACGACGAGGCCGCCGCCGAACTCGACGCGCTCGGCTTCGGCACGCTCTGGCTGGGCGGGAACCCGTCCGTCGGGTACGCGGCACGGGTCCTCGGGGCGACGCGCCGCATCACCGTGGCGACCGGCATCCTGAGCATCTGGCAGCACGAGGCGGCGGACGTGGCCGCGCAACGCGCGGAGGTCGAGCGCGCGCACCCCGGGCGTTTCCTGCTCGGGCTCGGCGTGAGCCACAGCGCGCTCGCCCCGCGGTACGCGCGCCCGTACTCCGCGATGCGGGACTACCTGACCGCGCTGGACGACGCCGCCGAGCCGGTGCCGGCGGACGGGCGGGTACTGGCGGCGCTGGGCCCGCGGATGCTGGAGCTGGCCCGCGACCGGGCCGCCGGCGCGCACCCGTACCTCGTCACCGCCGGGCACACGGCGTCCGCCCGCGCGGCGCTCGGCCCCGGGCCGCTCCTCGCACCGGAGCTGAAGGTCGTCCTGGACACGGACCCCGGCCGCGCCCGCGCCACCGCCCGCGCGTATCTCGGGCGCTATCTGGCGCTGCCCAACTACACCGGCAATCTGCTGCGTTCGGGCTTCACCGAGGACGACGTGCGGGACGGCGGCAGCGACCGGCTGGTGGACGCGGTGTTCGCGCTCGGCGACGAGGAGGCGGTCGTCGGCAAGGCGGAGGAGTTCTTCGCGGCCGGCGCGGACCACCTCGCGCTCCAGGTCGTCACCGAGGACCCGCTCGCCGCCCTGCCGCGCGCCGAGTGGCGCCGGCTGGCGGCCGCGCTGCTCGGCTGAACCGGGCCGGGGACCACCGGGGAATCAGTTCCTCGCGGCGGTGCGCGAGGGGTGGTCCGGGTCGACGGAGAAGGCCGTGTCGCCCGCCACCGCGACGAGCGCGTCCTTCACCGTCAGCACGTTCGGGAGCGTGTTCGCGGCCGCGGTGCCGAGGCCGTCGAGCTTGGCCGTGGTCCAGCGGACGGCGCCCGTGGTGCGGTCGAGGGCGACCAGACGCCCGTAGCGGTTGGCGAAGTAGAGGGCGTCGCGGGTCGTCGACCGGGCCGGGGCGGACAGGTTCTCGATCCCGGTGTCGCGCTGCCAGAGCCGCGGCCCGTTGGAGGAGTAGGCGGTGACGGTGCCGTCCGGGCGGACGAAGTAGACCATGCCGTTGAGGAGGGCCGGGGTGCCGCGCGGGGTGTCGGGGAGGCGGACGTGGATGAGGGCGCCGCTGATCGGGTCGACCCGGATCAGGTCGTCGTACTCCTCGTCCCGCCCGCCCTCCGACTCGGTGTCCTGGTGCTTGCGCAGGGCGAACAGGGGCTGTGCGCTGACGGCGCCGAGCGGCACCGCCCGCCGCGAGAGGTGCGTGAGTTCGTGTGCCCTGCCGTCGCCCGGGTCCAGGCGGACGAGGGCGGCCGGGCCCTCGGCGGGGTTCTCGGCGTCCACGCAGACGGCGTAGGGGGCACCGCCGAGCACCAGAGGACCGCACCCGGTGCCGGCCGACGACTTGGCCGGGGTCCGCCACTTCGGCTTGCCGGTCCTGGCGTCCAGGGCCATGAGGTCGGACGATCCCCGCGGCACCGCCAGGATGCCGCCGTTGAACAGGGCGGCGGGGTGGCTCGCGTCGATGTCGCGGCTCCAGACCCGCTTGCCGGTGCCGGCGTCGAGGGCGACCAGTGTCCGGGCCGCGTACACCTCGGTCTCGTCGGGCTGCTCGTAGGTGTAGACGAGCCCGTCGCGCACGCCGAGGGGGCGTTCGGCGGCCTCCGCGCTGCTGCCGTACGACCAGCCGACGCGGCCCGTGGCGGCGTCGACGCGCGCGACCGTGAAGCCGGTTCCCGCGCAGTACAGCGCGGCGCCGCTCGCCACGCAGCCGGCGTCCACCGCGTCCACGTCGTGGCTCGGGGACTCGTTGGTCGCGGGACGGGTGAGGCCGGTCCGCCAGGGCTGCCAGCCGGCGGGCAGCACGGCGGCGGGGTGGGTGGCGGAGGCGGCGGGCGCCTTGTCGTCGTCCTCCGGGCCGGACACCAGCCGGTACGCCGTCACGGCCGCCACGACGGTGACCAGGGCCGCGCCGAGGACGGCGAGACGGCGGCCCCTGCCCGTGCGGGGCGCGGGCCGCGGGGCAGGAGCCGGAGTGCCGGGGGCAGCGGGCGTGTCCGGCAGGGAGCGGAACAGCTCGTGCAGTTCGGCCAGTGGGGGCCGCGACGCCGGGTCCTTGGCCAGGCAGCGCTCGGCGAGGGAACGCAGCGGCTCGGCGACCCCCTCCAGGGTCGGCTGCTCGTGCATCACCTGATACCCCGTCAGATACGGACTGTCGGCGTCGAAGGGGCCCTTGCCCGTGGCCGCGAACACGAGCAGCGAGCCCAGCGAGAACACGTCGGAGGCGGCGGTGACGTCCCGGGGCGTGGCGAACTGCTCCGGGGACATGAACGGCGGGGTGCCGATCAGCCGTCCGGTCACGGTGAGCGCCTGGTTGTCGGCGGCGCGCGAGATGCCGAAGTCGATGACGCGCGGGCCGTCCTCGGCCATCAGCACATTGCTCGGCTTGAGGTCGCGGTGCACCACACCGGCCTGGTGGATGTCCCGCAGCGCCTCGACGAGCCCCAGCGCCAGCGCCCGCAGCGCCCGCCCGCCGAGCGGCCCGTCCTCGGCGACGATGCCGGCGAGCGTACGGCCCGGCACGTACATCGTCGCCATCCAGGGCTGCTCGGCGTCCGGGTCGGCGTCCACGACGGGCGCGGTGAACGCCCCGCTCACCCGGCGGACCGCCGCGACCTCCTGCCGGAACCGGGCCCGGAACTCCTCGTCCTGCGCGTACTGCGCGTGCACCACCTTGACGGCCACGAGCCGCCCCGACGCCGCACGCGCCAGGTACACGACGCCCATGCCGCCGCTGCCGAGCCGTTCGACCAGCTCGTAGCCGCCCACGGACCCGACGGAATCCGATTCCCCGGTGCTCAACGGCATCGCCGGTCGCCTCTCCCCTTGCACTGCACTCGCGCCCCACGTGACTCATACGTCTGTTCGGCGGCACTCAGACTAGTGCCACCGCGTACGGCGGGTGATGGCCTGCCCCGTAGGGTGTGCGCGTGCGGCGGATACTGGTGGTGGGGGTCACGGGTGCGGGCAAGTCGACGCTCGCCCGGGCCGTGGGGCGGCGCCTGGACGTGCCGTACCACGAGATGGACGCGCTGTACTTCACGGGCCCCGGCTGGGCCGTCAACGGGGAGCTGGCCGAGACGGTGGCGCGGCTGGCGGCCGGGCCGTGCTGGATCGTCGACTCGCTCGGCTACCCCGAGGTCCGCGACCTGCTCTGGGAGCGGGCCGACACCGTGCTCTGGCTCGACTACCCCCGGCACGTCGTCATGCCCCGCGTGCTGCGCCGCTCACTGCGCCGCACGGTCACCCGCGAGTCCCTCTTCGGCGGCAACCGGGAGACCTGGGCGGGGTGGTTCAGCCGTGCGCATCCCGCCTGGTGGGCGTGGTCGCAGCACGCGGGCCGGCGCCGGGAGATCGAACGGCGCACGCGCGACCCGCGCTTCGCACCCCTGCGGACGCTGCGCTTCCCCCGGCCGGGGGCGACGGCGGAGTGGCTGCGGTCGCTGTGATGTGCGCGGGGGTCGGCCGGGGCCGGTGGGGTACGGGCGGAATGTCCTGCGGACGCCTCAGCCGCGGCGTGGGCGGCCGCCGCGTCTGCCGCCGCCGGTGCGGCCTGTGCGGGGGCCGCCGCCGGACTTCCCGCCCGCCTTCGTGCCGCCGGACCTCGCGCCGCCGGTCTTCGCCCCGCCCGACTTCGCTCCGCTGCCGCCGGACTTGGTTCCGCCGGTGGCCGGCTTGCGCCGTGTCTGTTCCCCTCGGCGCTCGCCTTGCTGCTCCTCCTGCGGCCGTTGTCTGCCCCGGGTGCTGTTGACGGTCCGGCCGCGGACGATGCCGATCAGGTCCTCGACGAGGCCGGTGGTGGCCTCCTCCGGCCAGCACAGGGCGACACCGGACTGCGGTGCGTCGGTGACCGGACGGTAGGTGAGGTCCCGGCGGTGGTACAGCCGGGCCAGCGACTGCGGCACGACGAGGACGCCGATGCCGGCCGCCACCAGTTCGACGGCGTCCTCGGTGGTCGCGGGGCGCTCGAAGGCGGGCTCCCCGGGCGGGGTGTCCCAGCCGAGGACGTCGTCGAGGGGGTGGAGGACGACCTCGTCGGCGAGATCGTCGAGGGTCACTTCCTCGGCCGCCGTGACGACGTGGTCCTTCGGGACGACGACCACCGTCGCCTCCGTGTAGAGAGGGATCGCGCTGAAGACCTCGCGGTCCACCGGGAGCCGTACGAAGCCCGCGTCGGCCGTACCGTCACGCAGGGTGCCGGGGGCTTCGGCGGCGGGCACCTGGAGGAGGGTGAGCGGGGTGCCGGGCAGCCGCTCGGCCCAGATCCGCGCCCACTTCGCCGGTGTCACCCCCGGCACGTACGCGAGACGGAACGTGGGGGGTGTTTCTTCCGAGCCTGTCACGCCGCCAGGTTACCCACCGTGGTCGGGGGCCCGGCGGGGGGCCGATAGTCTGGAGGGCATGAAGTCGCAGCAGACCGCCCAGACGATGAAGCCCGCCACCGCGGCGAAGAAGCTGGGTGTGTACCTCCCCGCCACCCCCGCGGAGTTCCAGGACGGTGTCGTCACGCGCGCCGAGCTCGACGCGCTCCAGGCCGAGCCGCCCCAGTGGCTGCGGACGTTGCGGCGCGAGGGGCCGCATCCCCGGCCGGTGGTGGCGGCGAGGCTCGGGGTGTCCATCGCGGGGTTGGCCCGGGGCGGGGTGACGGAGGCGCTCACCACGGAGCAGATCGAGGCGCTGAAGGCCGAGCGGCCGGAGTGGTTGGAGAAGGAGCGGGCGACGCAGGCGGAGGTTCGCCGGGAGGCGGCCCGTCTGAAGGCGCGCGATGCGGAGCGGGCGTCCGAGGGCTGACCTCGCTCGGCGACCGGCACCCTGTTTTTCCGCCCCCGCCGCCCTACCCTTCCCGTCCTTGACAACGGGCTCCGCCCCTTGAGCCCCGGGAGAACTCGGGTGGGTGGGGCTGACTGGGGAGTGCGGGTGGGTGGGGACTCCTCGCGCCGTTCCCCGCGCCCCTTCCGGCCCGGGCCGCCGCCACGATGTGTTCCCGCAGGCCCTCCGCGTAGCGGCGCATGTTCTTCTGTGCGATCTCCGTGTCGGGGTAGCGCGCGGCGAAGTGGAGGCCGTCGTGGAAGCGGGAGATCCACGCGCAGACCTGGTCGCCGTAGGAGACGCGGATCAGGCCGTGGGCACGCATCTCACGCCAGCGGTCCGCGCCGGGGAAGCCGCGGGTGTCGACGAAGGAGACGATCGAGTAGCGGTCCGGTGACGTGGGGCGGAAGTCGTCGCCGAGCAGGTGCAGGACGCGGGCCAGCGGCATCCACGACAGGGCGCGGTTCCTGCGCAGTTCGGCCCGGACCATCGCCAGCGCGCTGTCGAAGTCGGGCGCCCGCGCCACCGGGACCTCGATCGGCGCCCCGCCCACGTACCAGCCGACCGACTCTCGCCACTGCGACTTCGCCCGGGTGTGGAACGGCACGACCGTGCGGTAAACCGACTGCCCGCCGATCTCGTGGACGAGGAGCGCGGTGGCGGCGAGGATGCCGACGAGGCTCCCGCCGTACGGCCGGCAGTACGCCTCGAACCCGGCCGCGTCCGCGTCGTCGACGAGTATGTCGCGCATCAGCTTCTGCTCCGGCAGCGGACCGCCGGGTTCGAGGCCGAGGTCGACGGGGAAGTTGGGCAGCCTGCCGTCGCACTGGGCGACGAACTCCCGCCAGCGGGCGACGATCGCGTGGGTGTCGTCGATGAGGTCGGCGTTGGCGCGTTCCAGGGCGCAGAAGTCGACATAGCTGGAGACGGGGGGCTCGGGCACGGTCGTGCCCGTGCGGGCCGCGGCGTAGAGCTCGTGGATCTCGGCGGGGATGCGGTAGAGGGAGTAGGCGTCCACGTTGCTGTGGTCGAAGGCGAGGTAGAGGCTCGCGCCGTCCGGCCGGAGGACCGCCGTGTACAGGAAGTTGGGCCAGACGAGCGCGTCCGCCGCGGCGTCGAAACGGCGCTCCAGGTGGCGGGTGAGCGCGGCGGCGTCGGGGAAGTCGCCGATGTCCTCGCGGTGCAGGGTGACGGCGTCGGCGTCCAGGGTGAAGCGCCGCATCTCGTCGCCGGCCCAGCGGAAGCCGCTGCGCAGCGTCTCGTGCCGCAGGGTCCAGGCGCGCAGGGCCCGCCCGAGCGCGTCGAGGTCGACCGGTCCGGGGAGGTCGAACGCGGTGCCGGTCCAGGTCGGCACGTAGAGGCCGTCCTCGCGCACCGCTCGCGCCGTCCGTACGTGCGACTCCTGGACGTAGGCCGGTGGACGGGAGTCCTCCGGGAGAGCCGCCGCCGCCTCGACCGTCTCCGGGTGCAGCGCCCACTCCACGAGCCGTCCGGGACGGATCTCGCAATGCTGGATGTCGGTCATGCGCAAGGGGCTCTCCGTTCACGCCACAGGGTGGTCACCTCAGCCCAACGAGTGATTGACCCGCGCGGTTGCGGGCCCGGCCCCGCTAGCGTGAGCGCCCGCATCCGGGGGAGGGCACCCATGAGCGGGGGACGGAAGCCGTCGGCGGGCGCCGAGGCGTTCGGGGCGGCGCTGCGGCGGGCGCGGACCGAGCGGGGGCTGTCGCTGTCGGCGCTGGCGCGGCTCGTGCACTACAGCAAGGGCTACCTCAGCAAGATCGAGAACGGGGGCAAGCCGCCCACGGCCGACCTGGCGCGGCGCTGCGACGAGGCGCTGCGGGCGGGCGGGGCGCTCTCCCGGCTGGTCCCGGGGGTGCCGCGGGCACGCGGCCCCGAGCCGCCGTCCACGGTGTGCCCCTACCGGGGCCTGGCGGCTTTCGGACCCGAGGACGCGGACTGGTTCTTCGGGCGGGAGCGGGCCACCGCCGCCCTGCTCGAACGGCTCGGGCGGCAGGCGGGCAGGGGGCCGCTGGCGGTGGTGGCGCCCTCGGGGGCGGGGAAGTCGTCGCTGCTGCGGGCCGGTCTGGTACCGGCGCTCACGCGGACCGGCGCGGAGGGGGCGCCCGCGCCGGTCCGCGTGGTGGTGTGCACACCGACCGCGCGCCCCCTGGCCCATCTTCGCGCCCTGGTCGGGACGCCGGGAGCGGAACCGGACCGCCTCGTGCTCGTGGTCGACCAGTTCGAGGAACTCTTCACGCTGTGCCGCGACGACGCCGAGCGCCGGGCCTATCTGCGCGAACTGACCGCGCTGTGCACGGGACCGGAGGCCCCGGCGCGCGTGGTGCTGGGGCTCCGCGCCGACTTCAGCGGGCACTGTCTGGCCCGTCCCGAACTGGCCTCCGTGTTCACCGGCGGGCTCTTCGTCCTGGGTCCGATGACCCCCGAGGAACTGCGTACCGCCGTCGCCGCTCCCGCCGAGCGGGCCGGGCTGCTCCTGGAGCCCGGGCTGCTGGAACTGCTGGCGCGCGACGCGGGCGCTGAGGAGAACGCCGAGGACGGCACCGCGGCCGGCTCCGCCGGGGCGCTGCCGCTGCTCTCGCACGCCCTGCTCGCCACCTGGGACGCGCGCGCCGGCCGCACGCTCACGGTGGCCGGGTACGCGGCGACCGGCGGGCTGCACGGAGCGGTGGCCCGGACGGCCGAGGAGGTCTTCACCGGGCTCGACCGGGCCGGCCGGGAGGCGGCCCGCCGGGTGCTGCTGCGTCTGGTGCACGTCCGCGAGGGCGAGGCGGCCACCCGCAGGGCCGTCGCCCCGGAGCGGCTGCTCGCGGAGGTGCGGGAGCGACCCGCGGCGGCCGCGGCACTGGACGCGCTGGTGCGCGCCCGGCTGGTGACGGCCGGGGAGTCCGCGGTGCGGATCACCCACGAGGTGCTGCTGCGCGCCTGGCCCCGGCTGCGGGAGTGGATCGACGCCGACCGTGCCGGGCTGCTGCTGCGCCAGCAGCTCGCCGACGCGGCGGCGGTCTGGGTGCGCGCCGGGCGCGACCCGGAGCTGCTCTACCGGGGCAACCGGCTCGCGGCGGCGGAGGAGTGGGCGGGTGCGCGGGGCGACCGCGATCCGCCGGGCCCGGTGGAGGAGGAGTTCCTGGCGGCGAGCCGCGGTGCGGAACGCGGTCGGCGGCTGGCCTCGCTGCGCCGGGCCCGCGTCCAGCGCCGGCTGCTGGCCACGCTGGTCGTGCTGCTGGCCCTCGCGGTGGGCGCGGGCGGGCTCGCCCTCCATCAGCGGTCGCGGGCGCTCGCGGAGCGGCGGGTGGCGCAGTCGCAGGCGCTGGCGGTGCGCTCGCTGGCGACGGCGGCAGGGCGTCCCGAGGCGTCGATGCTGATGGCGGCCCGGGCGTACCGGACCGCGCCCACCGCACAGGCGCGCGGCGCCCTGCTCAGTACGCAGTCGGGTGCCTTCGCCGGCCGGCTCTCCGGGCACACGGGGCCGGTGAACGGGGTCGCCTTCTCCCCCGGCGGACGGCTGCTGGCGACCGCCAGTACCGATGCGACCGTACGGCTGTGGGGCGGCCCCGGGCTGCGCTCGCCGGTGGCGACGCTCACCGGGTACGGCGCACCCCTGCTGTCGGTGGCGTTCGCGCCGGACGGCCGGACGCTGGCGGCGGCCGGCGGGGACGGCACGGTGCGGCTGTGGCGGCTGCCCGAGCGGCGGGCGGCGGGCGTGCTGTACGGGCACGCCGGGGCGGTGCGCTCGGTGGCCTTCTCCCCGGACGGCGCCACCCTCGTCTCGGGCGGCGCCGACGGGACCGTGCGGCTGTGGGACGTGCGGACGCGGAAGGTGCGGGCGGTGCTGCGCGGGCACACCGACGCCGTGCACGCGGTGGCCTTCGGCCCGGACGGGCGGCGGGTGGTCTCCGGTTCGGCCGACCGCACCGTCCGGCTGTGGCGGGTGCGGGACGGGCGCTCCACCGTGCTGCGCGGCCACGCCGACGCGGTCCTCGGGGTGGCGTTCGCACCGGACGGGCGCAGCGTGGCGTCGGGCGGCGCCGACCGGACCGTACGGATCTGGGACGTCACCGGCCGGGACGGCGACGGCGACGGCGACGGCGACGGCGACGAGACGGTGCTGCGGGGGCACAGCGACGACGTCAACGCGGTCGCCTACACCCGGGACGGCACCGCCGTGGTGAGCGTCAGCGGCGACGGCACGGCGAAGGTGTGGGACACGGCGGGCAACCGGGTCACCGAGACCCTCACCGGCCACACCGACTATGTGCTCGCGGTCGCGGTCGGCCCGGGAAGCCGGCTGGCCACCGGCAGCTTCGACCGCTCGGCGGTGCTGTGGGACCCGGGGCGCGGGGCCTGGACGGCGCGTCCGTTCACCGAGCTGCGGGAGTCGGCGTTCGCACCCGGCGGCGGGCTGCTCGCGGCGGCGGGCGCGGACGGCACCGTACGGCTTTGGCACCGGCGCGGGCACCGGCCCGCCGGAGTGCTGCGGGGCCACCGGGGCGCGGTGTTCGCGGTGGCGTTCTCCCCCGGCGCGCGGCTGCTGGCCTCCGCCGGCGCGGACCGCACGGTACGGCTGTGGGACCCGGTCCGGCGCCGGCCGGTCGCCACGCTCCGCGGCCACGACGGCTCGGTGTTCGCCGTGGCTTTCTCCCCCGACGGGCGCACCCTGGCCTCGGCGAGCGCGGACCGGACCGTGAGGCTGTGGGACGTCCGCCGCCATCGGGAGCTGGGCACACTCGCCGCGCACCAGGACTTCGTCAACGCGGTGGCGTTCAGCCCGGACGGGCGCACGCTCGCCTCCGGCAGCGACGATCTGACCGTACGGCTGTGGGACGTCGCCTCGCGTACGCCCCGGACCGTGCTGCGCGGGCACCGCGGGGCCGTGCGGAGCGTGTCGTTCGCCCCCGGCGGGCGCCGTCTGGCGAGCGGCGGCAACGACGGCACGATCCGGGTGTGGGACACCGCCTCGGGTCGCCCGGTGGCGAGGCTGACCGGGCACACCGGTTCCGTGCGCGCGGTGACTTTCTCGCCGGACGGCTCCACCCTGGCCTCCGGCGGGATCGACGGCACGCTGCGGCTGTGGGACGCCGTGCGGTACCGGCCGGGTGCGGTGCTCGTCGGGCGGGGCGGGGCGGTGTGGGGGGTGACGTTCGCCCCGGGCGGGAAACGGCCGGTGAGCTGCGGCACCGACGGCGCCGTCCGCCGGTGGTCCCTCGACCCGGCCGCACGCGCGGCGGCGATCCGGGCCCTCGTCGGCGCCCCGCAGCCCGTGGGTTTCCCGGGGGTTTCCCGTTTCCCGTCGCGGTGGGCGACCCGTGATCCCTCGACAGACGGCCCGGCGGCGCCCCAGTCTCGAGAGACCGACGGACGGTAGTCACCGGTACACCTTCGGTGACTACCGGCCGTGGCCGGCCGGGCCGGTCACGTGCGCCCGGCCGGACATCGACGACATCCACGACGCTCACGGCAGCCGTGAGCGCGGGAAACGGGGAACGGACATGACGACACGCGAGGTCTTCGCGGCGGCGCGGGGGAAGCCGCTGCTTCGCAGAGCGGCCGCCGCGGCGACGGCGGTACTCACCCTGTGGGGTGCCGCCCTGGCGGCACCCGCCGCCGCGGCACCCGCCGCCCCGGCGGCGGCCGGGAACTGTGCCGTGCTCTCCCCCGGCGCCTCCGCCGCCGCGCAGGCCGCCGTGCGGGCCGCCTGCGAGCAGATCGGCGTCTGGTACACGTGGGGCGGCGGTCACGGGGCGCAGCCGGGGCCGACGTACGGCCAGGTCGACCCGAGCGACCCGGCCAGCGCCCACGACCCGGAGCGGCGCGGCTTCGACTGCTCGGGGCTGGTCCGCTACTCCTACGCCCGCGCTCTGGGCGGGGACCCGCTGAACGGCAACTCGTACCACCAGTTCCACTCCTCGCGGGTGACCCAGCGGTTCAGCGCCGGGCAGGGCACGGCCCCGCTGCTCCCGGGCGACCTGCTCGCCTGGGGCTCGGGCGGCGGGATCCATCACATCGCGATCTACCTGGGCGCCGGGAAGATGGTCGAGGCCCGGCAGTCCGGTACCCACGTCATGGTCAGCGATGTGCGGCTGGGCGGCGACTACGCCGGCGCCGTCCGCATCGGCACCGGCTCGGCGCCCTCGGGCACCTTCAGCACGTGGGGCACGGGGGTGTGGACGCACACGGAGGCGTCCACGACCAGTGCGCGGGTGCACCGGTTCGACGGGCCGACCATGGTGCGCGTGGAGTGCCAGAAGCACGCCCAGACCGTGACGGCGGACGGCTACACCAACGACGCCTGGTCCTATCTGCCCGAGTACCGGGCGTGGATCACCAACATCTACCTCAAGGGCCCCGCCTGGCTGGACGGCGTGCCCACCTGCCGCTGACGGCGGGCGCTCCCGGCCCTTCCGCTCCACCACCACCCACCCGGCTCCACGGGGAGCCACGTTCCAGGAGGAAGCATGTCCGCGTTCAAGAAGATCGCCCTGTCCCTCGCCGGAGCCGCCCTGCTCGGCGGCCTGACCGTCACCGCCCCCGCCGCGGCCGCACCGGCCGGCCACGCCGCCCGGGCCGCGCACGCCGCGCCGGCCGCCGAGTGCGGGGTGCGCTCCGACGGCAAGCTGTGGTGCGGCAACCGCGTCGGGGCCAAGGGGTACGAGCACCGCTCCTACGGCTCCAACGTGCGCGGGACGCTGACCACGGGCTTCAGCTGGTTCCAGTGCTGGGGCCCCGGCGACACCCACCTCGGCGGCAACAACGTCTGGTACTGGACGAAGCTGGACAACGGCCAGTGGGGCAACGTCCCGGCGGCCGACGTGCACACCCGGGTCGACCCGGCGCCCGGTCTGCGTCAGTGCTGAGCAGGACCGAGCGGAGCCGCTGAACCGGCCGTGCCGCACCCCGCCTCGTGCGGGGTGCGGCACGGCCCTTTTGGCCTCGGCCCCGGCTCAGTGGCGCAGGTAGCGGGTCAGGCGATCCAGCAGCTGGGCGGCCTCCTGGAGGCTCTGCGCGGTGTCGGAGAAGTCCCCGGCGAGCAGTTCCTCCCCGTCCTCGCCGTCCGTCTTCTCCAGCGGGGTCCCGGTGGCGGGCGCGGGGACGCGCGTGCCGCGGTAGCCCACCGGTTCCGCACCGGGCTCCTGGCGGTAGCCGAGGAAGTCGGAGGTGCCGGGCGCGACGGGCGCGTCGCCCCCGTCGAAGAACCGCACGGCGCTGAGCTGGGTCAGATGGTCACCGGCGTTGTCGCTGATGTTCAGCCGGTAGTGGCGGAAGACGCCGGAGGTGGCGAGGACGTACTCCTTGGTGTCGTACCGCCGCTGGAAGTGCTCGTTCTCGCGGGTGTCGAGCGTCGTCCAGGTCCGGCCGTCGTGGGAGCCCTCCAGGGTCCAGTCCGAGGGGTCGCGCCCGGTGAAGTCGTTGGCGGAGGTCAGGCTGTAGGCGGTGACCGCGACGGGGTCCCCGAAGGTGAAGGTCACCTCGGGGTCGTCCTCGTGGGCGAGCCACTTGGTGCGGGCGGCGCGCAGCAGGTTCTGGGCGATCTCGCCGGCCGCCTCGAACTCGTCGCTGGCCTCCACCTCGCGCACCTGGCCGGTGATGTCGCGGCGCTCGCCCACGGGCGCCCCGGCGGCCCCGGTGACCAGGGAGAGCGAGGTGGCCCCGCCCCGGCGGTCGCTCCAGGTCACGCGCTCCACCGGGGCGCCGCCGTCGTCGAGCAGCAGGGCGAGACGGCCGGCCGGGCGCCAGACGCCGTCGTGCTCCTCCTCGGTGACGAAGTGCCGCGACCGGGCCGCGAGCGCGGCGTCCGGGCCGGCCTGCTGCCCGGCGAGCGTGCCGCGCACCTCGCCGAGGGAGCCGTCGGCCGCGCGGACATGGCCGTGGAAGCCGGACAGGTCGGTGCGGAACGCCACGGACGACTCGGTGCCGTCGGTGCCGCGCCAGGCCAGCCGGGCCGGCGGCTCCTGCGCCGGGCCGGTCCCGCCGGTGGGGGTTTCGCCCTGGTCGAGGTGGAGCAGCAGGGGCGGCCCCGGGTGCCAGGCGGGCGCGCCGAGCGGGCGCCGCTCGGTGGCGTAGGTCCGCACCGAGGCGCCGCCCGCGCGGGCCCGCTGGGCGCGCTCGGCGGTCTCGACGGGGTCCAGCGCGAGCGAGCGCAGCCTCAGCAGGCCGCCGCCCCCGTCGGTGTTGCGTATGTGCAGCACGTTGACGCCGGGCAGCAGGGCCGCGCGGGGCACGGTGAGGACGTACTCCCGCAGGGCGTCGGGGGTGTCCGCCTCGGGCAGCCGGACCTCCTTGGCCACCGTCTCGCCGTTCAGTACGACGTCCACCGGCGCGGTGGTGCCGAGCGTCTCCAGCCGCAGGACCGCCTCGGCGGTGTCCAGGTGGTCCGGCACGACGAAGTCGGCCTTGAGGTGGCCGCCGGCCGTCACCACGACGTACGAGGAGGCCACCGCGCAGCGGTGGTGGCGCACGACGGCGTTGGTCAGCTCGGCGGGGCGGGAGCCGAAGTCGGCGAATACGGCGAAGGCAGGGTCCATCTGCGGTTCCTCACGCTTGTGCGGGCCGCCGTCCGGCCGTTCCCGGGCGGTGGTCCTCGGTCGTTCCTGTCGCCGGGGACACTAGCGGCCGGCACTGACAACGGTGTGCCCGCCGAAGGGAGTTGGGGGCGTAGGGGCACCGTTCCGGGCCGCTTCCGTGATGTGCGCGGTGCGCCGCCCGGGATGCGTCGTGCGTCCGGCGCGCGTTTACTGGCGGCACCGTCGGGCCCGGCCGTGCCGGAGGGTTCGGGCGGGTGTCCGGCGGGGTCCCGGCGGCGGATCGGGGATAACCGGAGGGTGGCGAGGTACTCGCCGTCGTGCGGTACCCGTGCACCCGGTGCGCTCCGTGCACCCCCGGTGCGTTCCGGTGCACCCAGGTGCATCCCGGCAGCAGAAAGGAAGGCGTGGACGTGTTCACCGTCACCGACATCCGCGAATGGCGAGGGCGTGACGTCCTCGACGCATCCGACAAGAAGCTCGGCACGCTGGAGGCGATCTACGTGGACACCACCACGGACGAGCCCGCCTTCGCCACCGTGCGCGTGGGGATGCCCACCCGGCACCGGCTGACCTTCGTACCGCTGGCCAAGGCGCAGGTGGGGCCGGAGTACATCCGGGTGGCCTGGGACAAGAGGCAGATCAAGGGCGCGCCCAGCATCGACACCGACGGTGAGCTGCTCGCCACCGACGAGCCCGCCGTGTTCGCCCACTACGAGCTCGAACACCGCCCCGGCGCGACGGGGGAACGCCGGCTGGCACGGCGCTGACCGCCCACGGGCTCGGGCCCGCGGGTTCCGTCCCCGACACGAACAAGAAAGGCACGGCCATGGCCGTCTTCCTCTTCCTCGTCCTGGTCGCCGTGGCCCTCGGCCTCATCGGCGCACTCGTCAAGGGTCTGATCTATCTGCTGATCATCGGCATCATCGTGTTCATCGGCGCCCTGTTCCTGGGCGGGCTCCGCCTCGGACGCCGCTCGGGGCGCCGCGTGACCCGCTGAGGCGGTCGCCACCGGTCCCCCGCACCGCGGGGCCCCTCCCGGCAACCGGCGGCGGTGAAGACTGCCGGACCTCGGCAACAAGCGCGGGCCGCCCCCGGGTGCATGATGCATCCATCGGCCAAGGGGGCCGCGGAGGGGGCGACGGGGATGGCGGGGACGGCGAGCGGCACGCCACGTGACGGGGGAACGTGGGCACGGTACGGCTTCGGTGTGCTGCTGCTCCTGCTGTCCGCCGCGATGTTCGCACTGGTGCCCGGAAAGATCGCGGACAAGGACGCCTACCTCTCCGCGCCCGCCTGCCCGGCCGGCGCACGGTCCGCCGACTGCCGGGCGGCGGTCGAGGCCACCGTCGAGGAGAAGGTGGAGGTGCACGACAAGAAGACCCCCGACTACTACCTCGTGGTCACCTCACCGGGCTCCGGCGGCGAGCGGCGCCTGCACATGGACGGGCACACTCCCGTGTACGACGCGGTGCGCGCCGGTGACACGGTGACGCTCACCTCCTGGCACGGCGCGATCCGGGCCGTGCGGTCCGGGGATGCCGTCCAGGACACCCGCCTCTCCCCGGTCGACGACTGGCAGATCCCCCTGGGCGTCGGTCTCGCGGTGCTCCCCCTCGGCCTCGTCACCCTGTGGTCCGCCTGGGTCCTCCCCCGCTACCGCGCCCGGGGGAACCGGTCCTGGCCGTGGCTGCCGGTCGGGGCCTGGGTGACCGCGGCGGTCCTGTGCCCCGTCGGGTTCTTCGCGGGCGCCGCCGGCGGCGACGTCCCGCACGCGCTGCTGATCACGGCGGTGGGTGTTCTCCCGGCGGCGGCCGTGAGCGGTCTGTTCGTGTGGTGGACGCGGCGCCGGTTGCGGCGGGCGGCGGACGTGCGGGACATCGTCCCGGTCGTCCCCGCGCACCGGAAGTGCGTACGGGCGAGCGTCCGGGGAGACGTCGCCGACGGCATGACCGGCGTGGCCGGCCTCGGATATGTGCTGGTGGGCGACGGGCGCCCGGCCGCCACCCCGGATCCGTCCGGGCGCTACGGTCTCGTGCCGCTCGCGCCGTCGCTCGTCGTCCAGGGCGTACGGTCCTTCCAGCCGGACGATCCGGCCGGCTGGTCGAGGGTGTACAAGTTCGACGGCATCGTCATCGAGTGCCGGGACGGCGACGAGAGGGTGCTCGTCGCCACGCGGCGGCGCGACGCGTCCCTCGTCCTCGGCGCACTGGTCACCGCGCCCGCCCCGGCCTCGTGAGGCGGTTTCCGTCGCCGACGGCGGCCGGAAACAGACCTGGCCGCCGCATCCGCCCGTCCCCGATCCTGTGAGTCACATGGCCTACGGGGCCGGCGGCCGGCCGGGCCCCGCTCGGGGGGTGTTCCGGTGGACGACGCACAAGGCGACGGACAGGACGGCGGACGGGGCGACGGACAGGGTGGCACGCGCAAGGCGGACCGGGGCCGGTCCCCCGCGGCGTGCCCGGTCGGGCGGGCGGACGACGGTACGTGGCCGGTGCGCGAGTACGCCGCGGCCCGGGCCCTGCTGCGCGGCCCCGGCACCGTGCAGGCCGGGCTCGGTGTCGAGACCGTCGAGAAGCTGCCGCGGCGCGTACGCCGTCCCGTGCTCTACCGGGACGGCCCGGAACACCGCGAGCACCGGCGGCAGACCGCCCGCTACTTCACTCCCCGCCGGGTGGACACGCACTACCGCCCGGTGATGGAACGCCTGGCCGAGGAGCAGCTGGCGGTGCTGCGCACGGCGGGTGAGGCCGCGCTGCCGGAGCTCGCCTTCGAACTGGCGATCGGCGTGGTGAGCGAGGTCGTCGGGCTGCGGTACGGCCGGCCGGGCATCCGGCGGCGGCTGGAGCGGTTCTTCCCCGAGGAGTTCGGCGAGCCGGGGCTGACGAGTGCGCGGGGTCTGTACTGGCTGGTCCGGCAGAACACCAGCTGGCTGCGCATCCACCTCGCCGACGTGCGCCCCGCGATCCGCGCGCACCGCCGCCGGAAGCACGACGACCTGATTTCTCACCTCCTCTCGGAGGGCTGCTCGGACGTGGAGATCCTCGGCGAGTGCCTGACGTTCGCGGCGGCGGGCATGGTCACCACGCGCGAGTTCGTCTGCCTCGCGGCCTGGCACCTGTTCACGGACGACGCGCTGCGCGCCCGGTACCGGGCGGCGGACGAGAGCGGGCGCCTCGTCGTCCTCCAGGAGCTGCTGCGGCTGGAGCCGGTGGTCGGCTCGCTGCGCCGCCGGGCCACGGCGGACCTGGAGCTGCCCGCGTCCGGCGGTCCGGTCGCCGTGCGCGCCGGGGAGTGCGTCGAGGTACTGCTGGACGAGGCGAACGCCGATCCGACGGCGGTGGGCGCCGAGCCACTGCGGGTGTGCCCCGACCGGACGTTCTCGTCCGGCCCCGGCCGTGCCGGACTCTCCTTCGGGGACGGACCGCACCGGTGCCCCGGCGCCCCTATCGCCCTGCTGGAAACGGACGTGTTCCTCAGCCGCCTGTTCGCCCTGGAGGGCGTACGGATGACCGGCCGGCCGCGGGTGGTGCTCCGGCCCGCGATCGACGGCTACGAGATCCGGGACCTGACCGTGGCGCTGCCCACCGGCTCCCACCGGTCCGGCCGGGGCTGACCCCCGGCCGGACGGGCGGCGCAGGCCGCACGGCGCCCGTGGTGCGTCAGTCGCCCAGCGCCTGGTTGACCACCGACTGGGCCTCCTCCTGGACCTGCCGCAGGTGGTCGGGGCCGCGGAAGGACTCCGCGTAGACCTTGTAGACGTCCTCCGTGCCCGAGGGCCGCGCCGCGAACCACGCGTTGTCGGTGACGACCTTGATGCCGCCGAGCGCGGCGCCGTTGCCCGGGGCCTCGGTGAGGACGTCGGTGACCGGCTCCCCGGCGAGCGTGTCGGCGCCGACCTGCGCCGGGGACAGCTTGCCGAGCCGCGCCTTCTGCTCCCGGGTGGCGGGCGCGTCGATACGGGCGTAGGCGGGCTCGCCGAAGCGGGCGGTGAGCGCGGCGTAGTGCTCGGAGGGCGTGCGGTCGGTGACGGCGGTGATCTCGGAGGCGAGCAGCGCCAGCAGGATGCCGTCCTTGTCGGTGGTCCACACCGAGCCGTCCCGGCGCAGGAAGGAGGCCCCGGCGGACTCCTCGCCGCCGAAGCCGAGCGAGCCGTCGGCCAGCCCGTCGACGAACCACTTGAACCCGACGGGCACCTCGACGAGCCGGCGGCCGAGGTCGGCGGCGACCCGGTCGATCATGCTGGAGGACACCAGCGTCTTGCCCACGCCCGCGTGGCCCGGCCAGTCGGGGCGGTGGGCGTAGAGGTAGGAGATCGCGGTGGCGAGGTAGTGGTTGGGGTTCATCAGCCCGGCGTCCGGGGTGACGATGCCGTGCCGGTCGGCGTCGGCGTCGTTGCCCGTGGCGATGCGGAACCGGTCGCGCTGCGCGATGAGGGAGGCCATGGCGTGCGGCGAGGAGCAGTCCATGCGGATCTTGCCGTCCCAGTCCAGCGTCATGAACCGCCAGGTGGGGTCGGCGAGCGGATTGACCACGGTGAGGTCGATCCGGTGCTGCTCGGCGATGCGCCCCCAGTACGCGACGGAGGCCCCGCCCAGCGGGTCGGCGCCGATGCGGACCCCGGCCGAGCGGATCGCGTCGAGGTCGAGGACGCTCGGCAGGTCGGCGACGTAGGCGCCGAGGAAGTCGTGGCGGCCGGTGCCGGGGGCGGCGAGCGCGCGGGCGTAGGGCAGCCGCCGTACGTCCTTCAGCCCGGCGGCGATGATCTCGTTGGCGCGGTCCTGGATCCAGGAGGTGGCGTCCGAGCCGGCCGGGCCGCCGCTGGGCGGGTTGTACTTGAAGCCGCCGTCGGCGGGCGGATTGTGGCTGGGGGTGACGACCACGCCGTCGGCGAGGCGGGAGGTGCGGCCCCGGTTGTGAGTGAGGATGGCGTGCGAGACCGCCGGGGTGGGGGTGTAGCCGTCGGCGCTGTCGATGAGCACGGTGACGTCGTTGGCCGCGAACACCTCCAGCGCGGTGACCCGGGCGGGCTCGGACAGGGCGTGGGTGTCGGCGCCGAGGAAGAGCGGGCCGTCGGTGCCCTGCGCCGTCCGGTACTCGCAGATGGCCTGGCTGGTGGCGGCGATGTGGTCCTCGTTGAACGCCGTCGCGAGGGCCGATCCCCGGTGTCCGGACGTGCCGAAGGCGACGCGCTGCCCGGGCTCGGCCGGGTCGGGGTGCAGCGCGTAGTACGCGGTCACCAGCCGGGCGACGTCGATCAGGTCCTCGGGTTCGGCCGGCTTGCCGGCTCGTTCGTGCAGCATGCGCCCACTCCTCCGCGTCGGTCGTGCGTTCGCTCGCGCTCTCATCTTCCCCCGCCGGGGTGATGTGCACGTGCGCGGCGGACGACGGCCGTGGCGCGGGTGGGGCCGGGCGTCGGCGGGCAGGGCCCGCCGACGGCCGGACGGAGGGACCGGGGCAGGGCGCGAAGCGCCGGGCACTCCCCGGGGGCGGCCCCTCAGAAGCGGCCGCCGGTGAGCCGGGTGAGGGGGCCGTGGGTGTGGCGCGCCGAGCGGCGGCCCACCGCGTACGAGGCGGCGGTGAGCGCGGTCAGCCCGGCGCCGACGCCCGCGGCGACGGCCTTGCGCTGGGCGAGGACCGTCCAGGCCGTCCGCGCGGTGGCCGCGACCTGCCCGGTCGTGGCGACGACCGCCTGCCGGCCCGCCTCGACGCCCTTGGCCGCCGTCTGGGCGGCCTGCGCGGTCGCGGTGGCCGCGCGCTCGGTCCCGGCCCGGGCGGCCGACGCGGCGTCGGACGCCTTGCCCGCGGCGGCCTTCGCGGCCCCGGAGGCGGGGGCGGTCGCCTTCTCGGCGGTCCCCTGGGCCTTGGCGCGGGTGGCCGCGGCCGCCCCGGACTTCGCCTGTGTGGTGTGGTTCGGTTTGGAGTTCGATGCAGTCATGCACTCCGCCTTGCCGCTCACCCGGGCGCCAAACAGCCCCGGGTGGCAGGGGGTTCGCCGCCCGGGCGGAACGGGCGGGGCGCGCCGGCCCCGCTCCCTGACACCGCCTCAGCCGAGCGCCGGATCGGCGAGGGTCTCGGTGACCTGTGCGCGTACCGCTTCCCGGGCCGTGGCGGGAAGGGCGCCGAGGGGTGTCCGCCACAGGGTGTCGAGCACGGCTTGCGTGCCCGCGCCGCAGTCGGCGGACTCGCTGATCACGTCGTAGCCGTCGCGGACGGCGACGCGGAGGAGGCGGCCGCCGTCCTCGCCGTCCGTGTGCACGGCGGCGGCGACCACGAAGGGCGGCGGTCCGCCCGCGTCGCCCGGCAGTTTGCGGTAGCCGCTGGTGAGCGGGGCGCGCCAGCGCAGGCCGAGCAACAGCGGCCGCTTGGCGACGAGTTCGGCGAGGTCGGTCTCGTAGGGCCGGTCAGTCGCCAGCACCCGCGCCCGGGCGTCCAGGACGAGTGCGGCGGGCAGCAGACAGCGCAGCGTGCTGCCGACGATGTTGCCGCCGACCGTGGCGGTCCGGCGCACGGCACCGGTCCCCACCGAGCCGGCCGCCCGGCGCAGCACCTCGGGCACCCGGTCGTCGACCTGGTGCAGCAGGACGGCCGCGCCGAGCTCCTCGCGCCCGACCACGTTGGCCTCCGGCAGCTTGCGCAGCGACACGGCGCGCTCGGGGAAGCCGTCCCGCTGCCAGGTGGCCCAGACGAGGGTCGCGCCGCCGATCGGCACCGCGCCCTCGGCCAGGGCCTGCTGTATTCCGGACACGGTGGTGGGCAGAGACAACAGCACGGCAGCCGACCTGCTTTCCTGCGAGGGGATGGGCGGGCGGACCGCCGGCACCCCGGCCACGTGATCGCCGACACCGCGCATTCTCCCGACGCCCGCGGGGGCGCGTCCAGGTCTCACTGTCTGAATCCGTGCGCCCCTCATGCGCTTCGCGCTGCCGGCCGAGCCGGGTCCGGGCGGGTCGCGCCAGGGCCGGCCCGGGCGGATGCGCCCCCCTTGATCGATCAAACGAACCGTGTGGTTAGCATATGAGCGCCTGCTAGCTCGATCGAGAGATAGTTCTGTGACTGACAACGACGGTTCGTTCACCCACTGGAAGCACCGCGAGGAGATCGCGGAGTCGATGATCCCGATGATCGGGAAGCTGCACCGGGAGCGGGACGTCACCGTCCTCCTCCACAGCCGCTCCCTGGTGAACAAGTCGGTGGTCAGCATCCTCAAGACCCACCGGTTCGCCCGGCAGATCGCCGGCGCGGAGCTGTCGGTCACCGAGACGCTGCCTTTCCTCGAGGCGCTGACCACGCTCGACCTCGGCCCGTCCCAGATCGACCTCGGCATGCTCGCGGCGACGTACAAGGAGGACGACCGCGGCCTGTCGGTGGCGGAGTTCACCGCGGCGGCCGTCGCCGGGGCCACCGGCGGCAACAGGATCGAGCGCCGTGAGCCGCGTGACGTGGTGCTCTACGGGTTCGGCCGCATCGGGCGCCTGGTCGCGCGACTGCTCATCGAGAAGGCCGGCTCCGGCAACGGGCTGCGGCTGCGCGCGATCGTCGTGCGCGGCGGTGGCGGCGGGGTGGGCGAGGACCTCGTCAAGCGGGCCTCGCTGCTGCGCCGCGACTCCGTGCACGGCCAGTTCCAGGGCACGATCACCGTCGACGAGGCGAACGGCACGATCACCGCCAACGGCAATGTCATCAAGGTCATCCACGCCGACGACCCGGCCTCGGTGGACTACACGGCGTACGGCATCAAGGACGCCCTGCTCATCGACAACACCGGCAAGTGGCGTGACCGCGAGGGGCTGTCGCAGCATCTGCGGCCCGGCATCGACAAGGTCGTGCTCACCGCGCCGGGCAAGGGCGACGTCCCCAACATCGTGCACGGCGTCAACCACGACACCATCAAGCCGGACGAGCGGATCCTGTCCTGCGCGTCCTGCACGACCAACGCGATCGTGCCGCCGTTGAAGGCGATGGACGACGAGTTCGGGGTGGAGCGCGGGCACGTGGAGACGGTGCACTCGTTCACCAACGACCAGAATCTGCTGGACAATTACCACAAGTCGGAGCGGCGGGGGCGGTCGGCGCCGCTGAACATGGTGCTCACCGAGACGGGGGCGGCGTCGGCGGTCGCCAAGGCGCTGCCCGGTCTGAAGGCGCGGATCACCGGGAGCTCGATCCGGGTGCCGGTGCCCGATGTCTCGATCGCGATCCTGAATCTCCAGCTCGGGCGGGAGACCAGTCGCGAGGAGGTCCTCGACCATCTGCGCGAGGTGTCGCTGACCTCGCCGCTCAAGCGGCAGATCGACTTCACGACCGCGCCGGACGCGGTGTCCAGCGACTTCGTCGGCTCCCGGCACGCCTCGATCGTGGACGCGGGCGCGACGAAGGTCGAGGGCGACAACGCGATCCTGTACCTCTGGTACGACAACGAGTTCGGGTACTCGTGTCAGGTGGTGCGGGTGGTGCAGTACGTGTCGGGGGTGGAGTACCCGACGTACCCGGCGCCGGCGGTGTGACGAGGCCGCGCACCTCGGCCGCACAGGAGCAGCCGGAGCCGCCTCAGGGCTCCTGAGGAGAAGGGCGACCGTCACCGTGCAGGTGTGGCCGCGGCCTGGACGTCGGGGCTCGTTACGGCGGGGCCTGGGCCGTGGGCGTACAGGCGTCCGCCGATGCCCCTCTGTGCGGGGAGATCCGGACGGACCCCGGTGACGGAGACGCCGCGCCGGCGTCATCAGGACGACCTTCGCCGAGGAGACCGGGACCGACGTGACGCGCCGGGCAGGCCGGTGGCCGCGCCGCTGCGGCGCGGCCACCGGCCTGTCGGCCGGCCCAGGTCAGCCCATTTCCTCCAGGGCCTTGCCCTTGGTCTCCCGCACGAACGTGAGCACGAAGGGGATGGAGAGGGCGGCGAAGACCGTGTAGATCACGTAGGTGCCGGAGAGGTTCCAGTCGGCCAGCGACGGGAAGCTCGCGGTGATGGCCCAGTTGGCGATCCACTGCGCGGAGGCGGCGACACCCAGGGCGGCGGCGCGGATCCGGTTGGGGAACATCTCGCCGAGGAAGACCCAGACGACCACACCCCACGACAGGGCGAAGAAGAGGACGAACACGTGCGCGGCGATCAGGGCGACCCAGCCCTGGGTGGCCGGGAGCTTGCCGTCGACCAGGTCGAAGGAGAAGGCCCAGGCCTCCAGCGCCAGACCGATCACCATGCCGACGGAGCCGATCAGGGCGAGCGGCTTGCGGCCGACCCGGTCCACGAAGATCATCGCGATCACGGTGCCGATGATGTTGATGATCGACGTGGTGAACGAGTAGAAGAAGGAGTCCGTCGAGTCGACACCGACCGACTGCCACAGCGTCGAGGAGTAGTAGAACGCGACGTTGATGCCGACGAACTGCTGGAAGACCGACAGGCCGACACCGATCCAGACGATGGGCCTGAAGAAGAAGCTGCCGCCCAGGAGGTCCTTGAAGGAGGACTTCTCCTCGCTGTGCATGGCGTGCTCGATCTCGCTGACGCGGGCGTCGAAGTCCACGTCCTTGCCCTCGACCTCTTCGAGGATCTTCCTGGCCCGCTCGCGCTTGCCGACGGAGATCAGGAAGCGGGGGGACTCGGGGATGGCGAAAGACAGCAGACCGTACAGGACGGCCGGGATCACCATGACGCCGAGCATGACCTGCCAGGCCTCCAGGCCCATCAGCTCACCGCGCTGGTCACCGCCGGCGGCGTTCAGCAGCCCCCAGTTGACCAGTTGCGACACCGCGATACCGACGACGATCGCCGCCTGCTGGAAGGAACCGAGCCGGCCGCGGTAGGCGGGCGGGGACACCTCGGCGATGTAGGCGGGACCGATCACCGAGGCCATGCCGATGGCGAAGCCGCCGATGACCCGCCACATCGCGAGGTCCCACAGCGCGAAGGGCAGCGCCGAGCCGACGGCACTCACTGTGAAGAGAGCCGCCGCGATCCGCATGCAGCGGATACGGCCGATGCGGTCGGCGATGCGGCCCGCGGTCGCGGCACCGATGGCACAGCCGATCAGCGCGATCGCGATGACCTGCGCCAGCACCGCGGAACCGACGCCGTAGCGGTCCCGGATCGCCTCGACCGCACCGTTGATCACGGAACTGTCGTAACCGAACAGGAAACCGCCCATCGCGGCCGCCGCCGCGATGAAGATGACGTGCCCGAGATGATCGGGACGAGCCGTCCCGATTCCTGAACCGGGCGCGTGGGAGGTGCTGGTCATGTGTACTCCTGGAGAGGACGGCGTCGTGGTCCGTCAGGAATTGATGCCGGGCGAGGGCCGGCCGGCGAACCATTCCCGGTGACTCGTCCGCGCGATGACGGCGTTCGCGTCGGGAAGAAAGGTCCGAGGGCCCGAAGCACCTGCCGAAGAAAGGGCTGTGGACGTCCGTGAACACACGGTGGTACTCCGCGTTCGCCGCGAGGTCGGCACGCACGAAGGTGTCCGGGCCGGTCTTCTCCGGACCGGCTAGGAGTCGAGACCCTGGGGTGCGGAGAGCAGTTCGACCTCGTGTCCGTGATCCCTGACCCGGAGCGCGGTCTCCACACCGATGAGCCCGCTGTCGTCCCGCACAACGACCCTCATTCAGGTACCCCTTCGCCATCGGTCGCGGCACGCGGAGCCTCCGCGTGGACGCCCAGCAGCAGACCGGTGGACTGGCCCACCTCGATGAGGTAGCCGTCGGGGTCGCGCAGATAGCAGCGCAGCTCGGCACCGCGATCGACGGGCTCGGTGAGGAATTCGGCTCCTTGAGCGACCGCGTGCGCGTAGAAGGCGGCCAGGTCGGCCACCCGCACGTTGAGGAAGCTGGACACCCGCTCACCGCTTAGGGGAGGCTCCAGCGTGACCCCCGGCTTGTCGGGGGTGGGCCCGCCGCCGGGGTTCATGATGATCCAGCTGTTGGCGACCTTCACCATCGCCGGGTTCTCCGCCATCACCACCTCTCCGCCGAAGACGTCGGCGTAGAAGCGCCGGGAGACGGCGACGTCGCGCACGGTGAGGAAGTGCGTGAGCAGGAGGCCGTGTTGCGGTGCGGGCAGCTTCCCTGGTGGTGTCATCGTCCCGTCGTCCCTTCGTCAGACCAAGCTGTCACGGGTCGGCTCCGAAGTCCGGCCCGTCGGTGTCCACGCGGGTGCCGTGATCGCACCACCGCACCTGCGACATGTGACCGGGCCGGGCGTCGATCCGTGACACCGACGATCACTCGTGGGAGCCGGGAACGATGTGCACCATGTCGTTCGTGCACCGCTCGCCGGGCCCGCGCCGAGTCCGTTTTCCATGTTCTGTCACGGATGCGTCCGAGGTCAGACGAGTTCCAGGCCGCCATCGACGGTGATCACCTGGCCGGTCGCATGACGTCCGGCCGGGTCCGCCATGCGGAGGATCCAGTGAGCCACCTCGTCCGCGTGCGCGATGTGGTGGGTCGGAATGCGGTCGCGCTCGTAGGCGTACATGTCGTTGGCCGCCTCCGGTGTCAGACCGGCGTGCAGCATGACGTCGGTGCGGGTGGGGCCGGGGGCGACCGAGTTGACACGGACGCCCTCGCCGGCCAGTTCCAGGGCCCAGCTCCGTGTCATCTGCTCGATGGCGGCCTTGGTGGCCGAGTAGTGCGCGCCCCCCGCCATCGGGCGGTGCCCGTAGGTGCTGGAGAGGTTGATGATCGACCCCGAGGTCCGGCGGAGGTGCGGCAGGGCTGCACGGGCCAGAAGACTGGGCGCGACGACGTTGAGCGCGAGCAGATCGTCGATCGTCTGCTTCTCGGTCTCCGCCAGTGGCATGACCGCTGTCGCACCAGCGTTGTTGATCAGGTGGTCGAGGCGTCCCCACCGCTCCACGGCGGCGTCCACCACCTTGCCGGGCGCGTCGTCGCCGCGGATGTCGATCGCCAGGACGTCGATGCCGGTGTGGGCCGCGGCGGTCTCCTTCAACAACTCCTGGCGACGGCCCACTCCCAGCACGCGCGCTCCCGCCTCGGCGAAGGCGACAGCGGTGGCTCGGCCGATGCCGGTCCCCGCGCCGGTGACGATCACGACGTGACCGGCGAACGTCTGGTGGGGGTGGTTCGAGGACATCAGGAACTCCTTGTTCGATGTTCGATGTACATAGAACACTATGGGCAGGACCGACAGGGGCGTCAAATGCGGGGGCGCCGACGGCGACCGTGAGAGGAGTCAAAGCTCTTTGAGCACGCGGGAGTTGCTCAGGCGCGATGCGGCCGTCCCCTCGGACGTGATGCGGCCGTCCCGCCCAGTCGGTAATCATGCACACGTCAAATCGAGGGCCGAGTCCGGCGCTACGCGTGCGGCGTGGAGTGTCTACGAGGTCAGGCCTGCTCGGCCCGCTCGGTGACGTGGTCTCCGACGTGGTCGGCGACGGCGGCGGACAGCAGCGCCGGCAGGAAGCCGGGGAAACGAGCCTCCAGGGCGTCGCCCCGCAGCTTCACGAAGCACCGGGTGCCTTCCTGACGGGTCTGCGTCACGCCCGCCTCACGCAACATCTTGAGGTGATGGCTGAGCGTGGACTTGGCGACGGGAGCGCTGAACTGCCCCCACCCTCGCTCGGCACCGTCGGACAGGATCCGGACGATTCCCAACCGCGTCGGATCACTGAGCACTCCGAGCAGGCGCGGCAGGGAGATCTCGCTCTCGACGGGCGACGCGTGAGGGTCGGGCATACCGGCCATGCTACCGAACGTTCGGCGCCTGTCGAACAAGGAGGGCGCGCACCTGGACGTCTCCCCTCACGGGCCGGAAGCGAACTGCCGCCTGTCATCGGGCGGCGGAGTCGGCTCGCGGGACACGGGCGCTCACGCCGTCGCCCGCACCTCCACGCAGGTAGCGGAGGAGATCCTGGTCCGTCTCCTCGACGTGGAGCTGTCGCACGACTTCCTCGACCGCCTGGCCGAGCAGGGGCGACCCCCTCCGCACCACGTCATGCGCGACGGCGGTGAGCTCGATCTCGACGCTCCGGCGGTCGTCGGACGCGGTGTGCGTGGTGATCAGGCCCCTTTCCTGAAGGCGCGAGACCAGGCGGCTGGTGGCGGACTGGCTCAGCCCCGTCCCGTTGGCCAGGTCGCTCAGGTACAGCAGTCCCGTGCCGGCCCGCACGCCGTCGCTCAGGGTGCGCAGGGCGTAGAACTCGCTCACGCCCAGGCCCAGGTGCCGGTGGAGGTGCCGCTCCATACGGGCTTCGATCCGACGATGGACCCGAGTCAGCCTGTTCCACTGTGTGATCAACGTGGCGTCGTCGTTCATGGGCAGTGGCCTCCCTGCTGTCCCCGGCGTATGGCTGCTTGGAGCCGGGCGGTGTCCCGGCACAGGAAAGACAGGACGGAGGCCGTGGATGTGACAGCAGAGCGCCGCCGACGAGAACCGGTGCGGCAGCTCGTGCCCCTGGCCGAGGTGCGGCCGGTCTCCCCCGCACAGCCGCCCTGTGTCACGCGGCGTGGCGGGCCGGGAAGTGTGCGGCACCGGCCGGTCTGCGGGACGACGGCGTCAAGCGGCGCACCCGCTCCTCGGGAACGAGCAGTCGCAGGAGCCCTTCGAGTTCCCCGGTGTCGGCGGCGGTCCTGAACGCGTTGACGAGGCGACGGTGCGACTCGGTGGGAATCGGCCGCTCGCGTTCGCTGTCGAGACGGGCCTGGGCGCGATGGACCACCACGCGCGCGTTCGGGGCGCTGGTCCGCAGCACCTTCGCCAGCTCCGCGTAGGTGTAGTCGAACCCCTTGCGCAGCACGTAGGCGGCCAGCCGATCGGGCGTCAGCCTGGCCATGAGCAGGGCCAGAGCCGACTCGATGGCCACGGTCCGCTCGGCGCACAGTATGGGGTCGTCGGAGGTGGCGTGGTCGTCGAGGTCGTCGGTGAACCGCGGTTCGGACGGCGTCTCGTGCCGGCGCCGTCCCGACCGGACGACGTTGAGCGCCAGGCGGGTGGTGGTCGTGGTCAGGAAGGCGGCCGGGTTCTTGACGTCCGCGCGGTCGGTGAGCTGCCAGCGCACCCACGCCTCCTGCACCACGTCCTCGGCTCCCGAGGCATCGCCGACGATCCGGTGGGCGAGGCGGAACAGTCGTCTCCGCTGGGTCAGGAAGACGTCGAGGGCGGTGTCCAGGTCGCCCTCGGCAGGCCGGGCGGCCGAGGTGCCGGCCGGCGTGGTGGTTTCCGGAGTGGGCGCGGACATCGGGACTCCTTCTGGTGAACGGACGCCCCTTCAGGGGCGATGGGTCCACCCTCGGTCCGCGGCCCCCCTCATCGCGCCCTTGTTGTCCGTGGTCGAGTCCGTGGGGCCCGGGGGCCAGGGGGCTACGGACTCTCAGCCGACACGCACGATGCCCTGGTCTTTCCTGTCCACGGGCCGGGTGCTCGCCAGGGCACCCGGCAGCGCGCGACGCGAGTTGATCCCGAGCTTCGTGTACACCTTCCGCAGGTGCCACTCCACGGTGTGCGGGCTGATGAACAGCTCCGCGCCGATCTTCGCGTTCGTCATGCCGTCGGCGGCGAGTGCGGCGACCTGTGACTCCTGGGGGGTGAGGGCGCTGGTCACCCTGGTCTCCCGCGCCCTGACGTGCTCCCCGGTGGCGAGCAGCTCGCGGCGGGCTCGTTCGGCGAAGGCATGCGCCCGCATCCCGTCGAACATCTCGTGAGCCGTACGCAGGTGCTCGCGGGCCAGCGACCGGCGGTGGGTACGGCGCAGCCACTCGCCGTACAGCAGATGGCTACGGGCCACCTCCACGGTGACGCCGCCGCGCCCGAACTCCACGATCGCCGCCCGGTACAGCCGGTCGGCCTCGTCGCCGTCGGCGAGAAGGGCCTGACTGCGGGCCCTGGCGCCGCGGGCCCAGCCGGAGTCGGCCGCGCGGGTGAGATCGACCAGCCGGTCCAGTGAGGCCCTGGCCTGGTCCGGCTCACCGCACCGCGTGGCGGCCTCGACGTGCTCGACCAGCGACAGGCCGACGAAGTTGAACCCGTCGTGCTCGATGCCGGTGCGCGCGGCCTCCAGTGCCTCCTCGTACCGGGCCAGGCCGTTGTACAGCACTCCCTGGATGTAGCCCGTGGCACCCAGCAGGGACACCTCGCCCCGCTGGTCGGCCCTCTGCCGGGCCTCCTCGATGATCCTGGAGGCGACGTCCGCCTCGCCCCGCCACGCGGCCAGCACCAGCGTCGCGTACTTGTGCGGCGCGTGACCGGTCGCGGCGGCGAGGGCGTCGGCCTCGTCGATCATCCTGGCCGCCTCGGCGAAGTCGCCGTAGTGGATGTGCACCCCACCGGCGTAGACGAGGGCCGGTGGCAGCGCGCCGAGGGCGCCGATGTCGCGGGCCAGGCGCACCGCGCGGCCGGACAACGTGTCCCACGCGTGCAGGTCCCAGGCGTAGTGGATGAACGCCTCCAGCGCGACCGGTGCGAGCAAGAGCCAGCGCACGGTCGACTCGCGTGTGCGCAGTTCTTCGGTGGCCAGCAGTTCCAGGGCGCCGCGCAGCGCGGGCACACCGGTCTCGTACCCGTCGGTGAGGAGCGCGGCCACACCGTCCAGAAGGAGGTCGGCGGCCTCGGAGCCGGAGGGGGGCGCGCCCGACGCGCGTGCGGCGATCGCGGCGGCGCGCGCCCCGGTGGGGCCGTGGACACGGCCCGCGAAGATGGTGGCGCTGATCGCCTCCAGGTACGTCTCCCGCGCCAGCGGCGAGCCGGCGGCGGTGAACTGCGCCGCCGCGTCGAGGAACAGGGGCGCGGCCTCGTCGCTGCGGCTGCGGGCGAAGAGGATCCGGGCCCGCAGCCGCGCCAGGCGAGCGCGGTCCAGGGTGCTGAGGGGACACAGTTCGGCCACCGTCGCGAGCTCCGTGGCCCGGTCGGGCGCCGCGGCGGAGAAGTGCGCCTCCGCCGCCGCCAGGGCGCGGCGCCCTCGTTGCCGGCGGTCCGGTGTCACCTCGGCCGCGCGTTCCAGCAGTACCGCCTCGGCCGCGATGCCCCCGCGCTGCCGGGCGCGGTCGGCCGCGCGTTCCAGCCCGGCGGCGACCTCCTCGTCCGGTCCGTCCGCGGCCTGGGCGGCATGCCAGGCGCGCCGGTCGGGGTCCAGGACCGGGTCCGTGGCGACGGCCAGGGCCCGGTGTGCCGCTCGGCGCGCCTCGGGTGCCGCCTGGTGGTAGACCGCCGAACGGACCAGCGGATGCCGGAACCGGACGGACTCGCCGAACTCGATCAGTCCGGCCACCTTGGCCGGAGCGGCGAAGGGGGTGAGCTCGAGCGTGGCGGCCGTGCGGGCCAACAGGCGGGCGTCACCGACCGGTTCCGCCGCGGCGATCAGCAGCAGCGTCCGCGTCGCCTCCGGCAGCGACCCGAGCCGGTGGGCGAAGTCCCGCTCGATGCGGGTCGCGACCGGGCCCTGGGCCATCGGGTGGCCGGACGAGTCCAGGCCGTAGGCCAGTTCGGCGGCGCTGCGGCCTCGGGAGAACTCCAGCAGGGCGAGGGGGTTGCCGTGCATCTCGGCCACGAACCGGTCCCGGACCCGCTTCTCCAGCCGTCCTCCGACGGCCTGTTCCAGGAGGTTCCCCGCGGCGGAGGCATCGAGGCCGCCGATGTGGAGGGCCGGCAGACCGGTCAGGGCGTGCTGTCCTTCGGGGTCGCGTACCGCGAACACCATCGCGACCGCCTCGGCGAGCAGCCGTCTGGCCACGAACTCCAGTGTCTGAAGGGAGACTTGGTCCAGCCATTGCGCGTCGTCGACCAGGACGAGCACCGGCCGCGTCTCCGAGGCCCGGGTGAGCAGCGTGAGCACGGCGAGGCCGACCAGGAAGCGGTCGGGCGGATCCCCGGCCGCCATGCCGAACGCCACGCGCAGGGCCTCACGTTGGGGTTCCGGCAGGCCGTCCAGCTCGTCGAGGAACGGCGCGCACAGTTGGTGCAGGCTCGCGTAGGGCAGCTCCATGTCCGCCTCGATGCCCTGCGCCCGGGTCACCTTCGTCCGGGACGCCCGCGCGGCCAGATACTCCAGGAGCACCGTCTTCCCGATGCCCGCCTCGCCGCGGACCACCAGCACCCGGGACTCTCCCTCACCCAGGCCGACCAGCAGGTCGTCGAGTGCCGCGCACTCATGCCGCCGACCGACCAGGTCCGGAAGCGGGCTGGCGATCATGCGCGTGGCTCCTCAGGTGGCTCCGGGGGACGGCGAGCTCCCACAACGAATGTCGGAACGATCCCTTTCACGATACCCGGAGCAGACACCACACCTTGTGCCCACACCTTGTGACTCAATCCACGTGAGAGAGGGGGCGAATGCTGTCACAAGGAAGCTCGCGACGCTGTCGTTCCCCTCCCCCCCGCCGTGTCACCACGGCGGCGACGTCTAACCGCGGCCGCCGCGCCGCGAAGTCGGCGTGTCCGGGAGGTGCCGGGACGCCCAATCGGCCAGCTCGGTGAGGATGGGCATCAGGGCCGTCCCGTCCGGGGTGAGGCGGTAGCGCACCGTGACGGGCGGTCCGGGCTCCACCTCGCGGTACGCGAGACCGGCGGCGGACAACTCGGAGAGCCGCTCCGAGAGGACCGAGTCGCTGATGCCCTCCACAGCGCGCCGCAACTCGGCGAAGCCCAGCGGGCCGTGCTGCAAGGTGGCCAGGAGGACGCCGTTCCATCGCTTGCCGAGAAAGCCGAACGCTTTGCTCAGCGCGCCGTCACAAGCCGCCGGATGATGCCGCTCGGCCTCCGTGCCGTCCGCGTCTGCCGATCGGGTGCCCTTCGCCTTCTCCATGGCCCCAGGGTAGCCGGGTGCTACTCTGTCGAAGGTCGCTCTGTTTTTCCTAGCGACCAGCTTTCTCCTAGTTACTTCCTTAGTACGAGCACAACGAGCCAGGAGACTTCGCATGTCCGTCCCCGGACCCCTCCCCCGCATCCCCGCAGAGGCCGGCGCCGCGCTCTTCACCGACGCCCGCACCGCGTACTCCTTCGCCGACACCCCGGTCGACGACGCGACGCTCACCAGCATCTGGGAGCTCACCCGCTGGGCACCGACCGCGGCGAACACCCAGCCGCTGCGCGTCCTGTACGTCCGTACGGCCGAGGGCAAGGAGCGCCTGCTGCCGCACCTCGACGAGGGGAACCGGCCGAAGTCGGCTTCCGCGCCCGTCGTCGCGGTTCTCGCCGCGGACCACCGCTTCCACGAGCACATCCCGCACGTCCTGCCCATCCGTCCGGAGATGAAGGAGTACTTCGAGAGCGAGCCCGCCCGGCGCGAGGCCATCACGTCGTTCAACGGACCGCTTCAGGCCGGTTACTTCATCCTCGCCGTGCGCGCCCTCGGTCTGGCCGCGGGTCCGATGGCCGGCTTCGACCGGGCCGGGATCGACAAGGAGTTCTTCGCCGACAGCGACTGGCACTCCATCCTCGTGGTCAACATCGGGCACCCGGCCGGACCTCCGGCGTTCGACCGCTTGCCGAGGCTGGCCCACGAGCACGCCCTCGACTGGGCCTGACCCCGGCAGCCGCGAGGGCCGTACCTTCACAGGACCGGCAGGAGGGACAGCAGTCGGAGGTTGGTGTGGCTCTCCGTCCCCGGTGTCGCGGTGTAGACCACGAGCCGCTGGGACTGGTCGGGGTCGATCAGTGTCTGGCAGTGCAGTTCGAGTGTTCCGAACTGTGGGTGCACGAAGCGCTTGGAGGCGCAGTAGGGTCCCAGCACGGGTCGCTGCCGCCACAGGCCGGCGAACTCGGGACTCTCCCTGTTCAGCGCGTCCACGAGCGCGGCGGCACCCGAGTCGCCCCCGTCGCGGGAGTAGGCGCTGTGGAGGTCGGCCACCATGAGACGGCTCTGCTCGGCGTGATCGCTCTCGGGGTGGACCAGGCGGGCGGCGGGGTCCGTGAACCAGCGGTAGTGGGAACTGCGGGCCAGTCCTGTGTAGGCCGTCTGGTCGCCCAGCAGGGCCACCGCGGGGCGGGTCTGGCTCAGCGTCTCGCCCAGGTGGTTCATCACCTGGGCGGGAGTGTCCTCCAGCCGGTCCAGGATGCGCATCATCCCGGGGGCGACGTGATCACCGCGTCGGGCACGGCGCGGCAGGGCATGACCGGCGAGCTGGAACAGGAGATCGCGTTCCTCCAGTGACAGGCGCAGGCCGCGGGCCATCGCGGTGAGCATCTGCTCCGAGGGGTGCGGGCCCCGCGGCTGCTCCAGCCGGCTGCAGTAGTCCACCGACATGTCACACAGGGTGGCGACCTCCTCGCGTCGCAGTCCCCCGGTTCGTCTGCGGCGGCCGCGCGGCAACCCGACGTCCTCGGGTTGCAGGGCCTCGCGGCGCGCCCGCAGGAACGCGGCCAGCGCCGCGCGGTCCGTCATGGTCGTCCTTTCGCACGGGGCCGTGCCGCCCCGGTTCGGGCGCACCGCCGTGATTCAGTGGATCAACGAGATGTCGAGCACGTGTCAACGACTCAACGTCGCATCCGAGTTGCCGCATTCCCGATGAACAGTGTGTTCCCCTTCGGAAACGGTGGCAGGGTGCGTCAGCGTGTGATCGCCTTGGTCTCCAGGAACTCCTCCAGGCCCGCACGGCCCATCTCCCGGCCGTTGCCGGACTGCTTGTATCCGCCGAACGGTGCCTGGAAGTTGTGCGGGCCGCCATTGACGTCGACCTGCCCGACACGCAGGCGCATGGCGATCGCCATGGCGTGGTCCTCGTCTCCGGTCACCGCGGCGTTGAGGCCGTAGACCGTGCCGTTGGCGATCTCGACGGCGTGATCGTCGTCGGTGTAGGGGATGACGACCAGGACGGGGCCGAAGATCTCCTCCTGGGCGATGACCGACTCCGGTGCGACGTCGGAGAAGATCGTGGGCCTGACGTAGGCGCCGGTCCCGAAACCCTCCGGACGGCCGGGGCCGCCCGTCACGAGGGTGGCGCCGTCGGCGATGCCGCGCCGGATGTAGTCGTCGACGCGTCGGCGCTGGGTCTCCGAGGCGAGTGGTCCGATCCGCGTGGCCTCGGCGGCGGGATCACCGACCACGTACTCCTGGGCGGCGGTCCGGAGCTTGTCGACCACGGTCGCCTGAAGGTCCTCGGGCACGAGCATGCGCACGTAGGCACCGCAGGCCTGGCCGGCGTTGGCCCAGGCGAAGGCGAGTCCGCGGGTGACGGCGGAGTCGAGGTCGGCCTCGGGGAGGATGATGTGGGCCGCCTTGCCGCCCAGTTCGAGTGCGACCCGCTTCACCGTGTCGGAAGCGGCGCTGGAGACGCTCTTGCCGGCGCGGGTGGACCCGGTGAAGGAGATCATGCCGATCTTCGGGTGGCGGGACAGGGCCTCACCGACCACCGGGCCGGTTCCCTGCACCACGTTGAACACACCGTTCGGGAGCCCGGCCTCCGTCGCGATCTCCGCGAACATACGGGCGCTGAGGGGAGACATCTCCGAGGGCTTGAGGACGACGCTGTTGCCCGCCAGCATCGCCGGGACCACCTTCGTCACCAACTGCTGCAACGGGAAGTTCCACGGGGTGATGGCCCCCACCACTCCGACGGGCTCGCGGACGACGAGCGAGTTCTCGACCGTCTCCGTCCACTCGAACCGCTCGGCCGCGGCGATCGCGGCCAGAACGGAGGCGACCGGGAATCCGACCTGCGCCTGCCGGGAGAAGGCGATGGGGGCGCCCATCTCCAGGGTGATGGTGGCCGCCAGTTCCTCGCTCCGCTTCTGCACGCCCTCGGCCAGACGTCGCATGACGTCCGCCCGGTGCCGCGGGGGCTTCGAGGCCCATCCGGGGAAGGCGGCGACCGCGGCGTCGACTGCCGCGTCCACCTCGTCGGCGGTGGCCTCGTGCAGGTGGGCGACGATCGACTCGTCGGCGGGGTTCACGACGTCGATCAACGGTCCGGAGCCGGTGACGGCACGGCCGTCGATCCAGTGGGAAGGGGTCGGGAAAGGAGTCCTGGGGTTTTCGTTCATGTCGCCCAGCGAACATCGCGCGGCATGGGGCATCCATGCTCTCCCGTGCCCATGATCCGGGTCACAGGACCGTGCGAGCGTGGCACTTCCGTGGGACGTCCCGGCTGCGGCGCGAGGCTTCGCCCGCCGCTCCCGGCCCTCACCATGAGGGCGTGGCCGACCGGTCGCCGGGGCCGTCCGGGCGCGTGTGTCCGGGGGCGTCGAGGCACGTGTGCCCGAGGACGTCCAGCGTGATCCCGCGGACTTCCAGGTCCTCCCCCGTGAAGGACCCGCCGCCCCGCGCCCGCCTCTCCTGGACACTGGTGGCGCGCGCCAGGGCGGCACGCACCGCTCGGGAGACGTCGCCGGCGCCGTCCACCACGTGCATCTCCGTTCTGTGACAACGTCACGGAGACGGCCGCGTAAGCCGACCCGGCTCCGGCCGCCCGCCGTGTTGTTATGCTCGCCGCGTGTGGGGCGCTGCGTGAGCGGGGACGGTCCGGAGCGGCTGCGTGGCCGGCGCCGTGAGTACGAAGTGCTGGACGGGCTGGTCTCGGAGGTGGAGGCAGGTCGCAGCGCGGTGCTGGTGCTGCGCGGCGACGCCGGCATCGGGAAGTCCGCCCTCCTGGATCACCTGGCGGCACGCGTCACCGCGCACCGGGTCGCCCGGGGAGCGGGTGCCGAGTCGGAGATGGAGCTTCCGTTCGCGGGACTGCACCAGTTGTGCGCGCCCTTCCTCGGCCACGCCGGTTCCCTGCCGCCCCCGCAGGCGGAAGCGCTGGCCACGGCGTTCGGGGTGAGCGCGGGGCCGCCTCCGGACAGGTTCCTGGTCGGTCTGGCCGTGCTCGGGCTGCTGACCGACGTGGCCGCCCGGCGACCGCTGTTCTGCCTCGTGGACGACGCCCAGTGGCTCGACCGGGTCTCCGCGCAGACGCTGGCGTTCGTGGCGCGAAGGATGCTCGCCGAACCGCTGGCTCTGATCTTCGCCACCCGTGAGCAGCGGGGACGCGACGACCTGGCCGGCCTGCCCGAGCTGACGCTGCGCGGGCTGGACGACGCCGACGCCCGTGCACTGCTGGACGCGAACGCCGAAGGCCCGATGGACGAGCGGATCCGCGACCGCGTCCTGGCCGAGGCGCGCGGCAACCCCCTGGCGCTGCTGGAACTCCCCCACGGCCGCGTCGACGCGGAAGCGGTCGACGGGACCGCTCCGCACGGTCCCGGAAGGGTGACCGGCCGAATCGAGCGGAGCTATCTCGCGCGAGTCCGCTCGCTCCCGGAGCCGACGCAGCGCCTGCTGCTGGCGGCCGCCGCCGAGCCGGTCGGTGACGTGTCGCTGCTCCGGAGCGCCGTCGAGCGACTGGGCGTCGACCCGGACGCGGTGGAGCCGGCGGTGACGGCGGGGCTGCTCGACGTCGGCACGCTGGTGCGTTTCCGGCATCCGCTGCTGCGCTCCGCGATCTACCGGTCGGCCGGGCTCGCGGAGCTGCGGGAGGTGCACCGGGTGCTGGCCGAAGCGACGGACCCCGACCTCGACCCCGACCGTCGTGCCTGGCACCTCGCGCGGGCCACGGTCCGGCCGGACGAGGCCGTCGCCGCGGAGCTGGAGTCGTCCGCCGGACGGGCGCGGGCACGGGGCGGCACCGCCGCGGCGGCCGCGTTCCTCGCCCACGCTGCCGTACTGACGCCGCACCGGCGGCGCAAGGCGACGCGTGCCCTCGCCGCGGCTCAGGCGAAGCTGCGCGCCGGCGCGCCCGCCGCGGCGCGCGACCTGCTGGAGCTGGCACGGGCCGGCACGCTCGACGAACTCGGCCGGGCCCGCGCGGATCTCGTCGAGGCCCGGATCTCCCTCACCTCCAGCCGCGTGGACGAAGCGCTCCCCAGGCTGTCGGCCACCGCGCGACGCCTGGTCCCGCTCGATGTGGGTCTGGCCCGCGAGACCTTCCTGGACGCCTTGTCGGCCGCCATGTTCGCCGGGCGCCTCGCGTCCGAAGCGCGTGTACGCGAGGTGGCGGCGGCCGCGCGCGGGACGGCCCCGTCCCGCACGGGACCGCCGCGCAACGCCGATCTGCTGCTGGACGCACTCACCACCCGTTTCCTCGACGGGTATCGCGACGCGGTCACCGTCGCGCGCGACGCGGTGCGCGCGTTCCGCCGGGAGACCGAGCCCGACGAGGTACTGCGCTGGTCGTGGGTGGCTTCGGCACTGGCGGCCGACATGTGGGACCACGAGGCCTGGACGGAACTGGTCACCCGCCACGTGCGCACCGCCCGTGCCGTCGGGGCGCTGACCGAGTTGCCGCTCGCGCTCAATTCACGGGTGGTCGTCCACACGACCGCCGGTGAACTGGAAGCGGCGGCGCTGCTCATCGCCGAGACCGGCCGGGTCCAGGAGGCGATCGGCAGCGGCTTCTCGCCGTACGGCGCGATGACGCTCGCCGCCTGGCAGGGCCACGCGAGCGAAGCCGCACCGTTGATCAAGGCCGACGCGGAGGACGCCCTCGGCCGCGGTGAGGGCATCGGGGTGGCCGTCGCGTGCCGGGCAGAGGCCGTGCTCCTCAACGGCCTGGGCAGGTACGAGGAGGCGCTGGAAGCCGCCCGTCGGGCGAGCGCGCATCCGCAGGACCTGGTCGCGGCCGGCTGGGGGCTGGTGGAGCTGGTGGAGGCCGGGGCGCGCAGCGGCCGGCTCGACATGGCCGAGGCGGCTTTGGCCCGGCTGACCCGGGACACGGACGCCGCCGCCACGGACTGGGCACTGGGCGTACAGACGCGCTGCCGCGCCCTGCTCAGTGACGGAACGGCGGCCGACGAGCTGTACCGGGAGTCGATCGAGCGGCTCGGTCGCACCCGGGCCGCCATGGAGACGGCCCGGGCGCGTCTGCTGTACGGGGAGTGGCTGCGGCGGGAGGGCCGCCGCGCCGACGCCCGTGCGCAGTTGCGGACGGCCCACGGACTGTTCACCCGGTTCGGCGCGCAGGCGTTCGCCGAGCGCGCCGTCCGCGAACTGCGGGCCACCGGCGAGACGGTGGCCCGCCGTGACGCTGCCGCCGTGGCGGCGCTCACCCCTCAGGAGAGCCAGATCGCGCGCCTGGCCCGGGAGGGGCTCACCAACTCCGAGATCGGCGCCCAGTTGTTCCTGAGCCCGCACACCGTGGAATGGCATCTGCGGAAGGTGTACGCCAAGTTGGGCATCACCTCCCGGCGCCTCCTGAGCACGGTCCTGTGAGCGGCGCCGCCCGACCGGCTGTCGGGCCGCCCGGACGGACGCGCTGGTGACGGGACACGCGCCCCGTCTGTGACACCCCCTCGCCGGCCGAGGTGTCACACACGCCCGCGCCGCTCGGTCACTGCGGAAGAGGGACCTGTCGACGCTGCCCCGGTCCCCTTACCCAGGCCGAGAGGAAGACCCATGACCACGCGCCTCGTGACCGTCGCCGAAGGCGGACGGCTCACCCGTTCCGTCTCGATCGGCAGGCACCACCTGACCGCCGACGAGCCCGAGCCCATCGGCGCCGACGAGGGCCCCACTCCGGGCGAGCTGCTGCTGGCCGCGCTGGGGTCCTGTACCTCCATGGCCGTGCGGGCTCTGGCGGACCGGCACGACTGGCCACTGGAGCGGATCGACGTGGCCGTGCGGTTCGGGAAGCAGGGGCACATCGTCAAGAACGTCGGGCTGACCGGCGACCTGGAACCGGAGCAGCGGGAGCAGTTGCTGGCGGCGGCCGGGCGCTGTCCGGTCCACCGCCTGCTGAGCCGGGAGTCGAAGATCGTCACGGTGCCCGCGCTGCTGGCGGAACCGGAGGCGTCGCACGTCTGAGCCGGTCCTCGCCGGGCGGGTCAGGGCGTGGTCGCCATCGCCTCCAACCGCACCGAGCTGATCTCCTTGCGGGAGGAGACGCCGAGTTTCGCGAAGACCTTGCGCAGATGCCATTCGACCGTGTGCGGGCTGAGGAAGAGCCGCGCGCCGATCTCCGGGTTGGTGAAGCCTCCCTGCACGAGCCGGGCGATCTCGACCTCCTTCGCGGTGAGCACCGCGGTCTCCGCCGTGGCGCGGCCGCGCACTGTGACGCCGGCGGCCTTCAGCTCACGTCGGGCGCGGTCCGCGAACGCCTCGGCCCCGGCGGCGTCGAGCATCTCGTGTGCCTCGCTCAGCCGGGTACGCGCCTGCGCCCGGCGCCGTTCCAGGCGCAGCCACTCACCGTGCCGAAGCCGTGCGCGGGCGCTGTCCATCCGGACCCCGGCCGCATCGAGCCGCTCGATCGCTTCCCGGTGCAGGGCGTCGGCCGTCTCTCCCTCGCTCACCAGGGCACGCGCGGCCGCGGAGGTGCCGAGCGCCCAGGGGGTGCCGCTGACCTGGGCCATCTCCTCGATCGTCCGTACGGCCTCGGCCGCCCGCTCGGTACGCCCGAGGCGCACGGCCGCTTCGACGAGTTCGACCCGGGACTGGAGCGACAGGCCCATCTCCTGCGGGTTCTCACAGCCCCGCTCGGCCGCGGCGTAGGCCTCCTCGTATCTGCCGAGGCCGTTGTAGAGGACGGCGGCGGCCCATTGGGTGGCCGTCGTCACCTTGCCCTCACCGCGCAGGAAGCGGTCCTGGGTGAGGGTCTCGATCGCTTGCCGGGTCGTCGACTCCCGCCCCCTGAAGGGCTCCAGGACGAGTGCGCCGTAGTGGGCGAGGAAGCTGCTGCCGGTGGCTTCGCCGATCGCGCTCGCCTCCACGGTGAGGGAGGCCGCACCGTGCAGGTCGCCGGCGAACACCCGGTTCGACAGGCGCAGCAGGAGGGCCGAGGGCAGCACGGCGAGCGCTCCGTTGCCGCGGGCGAGGTCGACCAGCCGCGCCGACAGCTCGGACCAGGCGGCGAAGTCCCAGGTGTTGTGGGCCATCCGGCATGCGAACGGCAGCCAGCCCAGGCCGTCCTCCCGGGAGAGTTCGCCTTCCCGGAACGCCGCCACGGCGTCCAGGAGGAGCGGCGCGCCGACCGCGTAGCCCTCGGTCACCGCCCGGGCGAGGCCCGTCAGCAGGCGGGTCTCCCGGCTCTCGGTACCGGAGTCGCCCGGCGTGCTGAGCAGCGCCTCGGCGACGTCGCGGACCCCGCCCGTGGCCAGCCGGCCCGCGGTCAGGGCCGCGTAGACGGCGTCCCGGTACGTCTGGTCGGCGAGTGCGGAGTCGAAGGGCTGGAGCCGCTTCGCCGCTTCTAGCAGCAGCGGCAGTCCGGCGCTGGCGCTCTTGGCCGCCGACATGATCTGGCCGCGCAGCAGGGTCGCACGTCCGGCTCCGGCCTCGTCGAGGTGACTCAGCTCCGCGGCCTCGACCAGTTCCCGCGCGGCGTCGAAGGCGCCCGCCTGGTACTTCGCCCGGGCCGCGGCCAGTGCCCTGGCTCCGCGGCGCACCGGATCGGGTGTCAGCCCGGCGGCCCGGTCCAGGAAGGCCGCCGCCGCGGCGACACCACCGCGCGCCTGCGCCCGCCCGGCGGAGCCCTCCAGTTCGGCGGCGACGTCCTCGTCCGGGCCCGTCGCGGCACTGGCGAGGTGCCAGACGCGGCGTTCGGGATAGAGCGTCGCGTCGATCGACTCGGCCAGGGCCGCGTGCACGCGCCGGCGTTCCTCGAACCCGGCGGCGCGGTACGCGGCGGAGCGCACCAGTGGGTGGCGGAAGCGGACCCAGGTGCCGAGGGCCATCAGACCCGACGCCTCGGCTTCGGTCGCGGCGCGGTCCACCTCGATGCCGAGGCGTTCGCCGGCGCTCCGCAGCAGGGACACGTCGCCGACCGGTTCGGTGGCGGCGATGAGCAGCAACTGCTGCGTCTGCGCGGGCAGGGACCGGATGCGGCGGAGGAAACCCGCCTCGATCTGGCTGGACAGGGGACGGCTCTCCGGTACGCCGAATCCCCCGGCCATTTCGAGGAGGGTCAGGCCGCGCGGCAGCTCCACCAGGGCAAGCGGGTTGCCGCGCGTCTCGGCGACGATGCGGTCGCGTACCCGCCGGTCGAGCGGCCCGGTGACGACCGAGTCGAGGAGCTCGCGGGAATCACGCTCGCCGAGTCCGCGCACGGCGAGCTCCGGGAGGTCGGCGAACACCTCGCGGGAGCCGGACTCGCGGACGGCCAGGACCAGCAGGACGGGTTCGGCGAGCAGCCGTCGGGCGACGAACTCCAGCGTCTGGGCCGAGACGCGGTCCAGCCACTGCGCGTCGTCGACCAGGCAGAGCAACGGCTCGTCGCCGACTGCGGCGGCGAGCAGGCTCAACGTGGCGAGGCCGACCAGGAACCGGTCGGGAGCGTCACCGACCTGCATGCCGAAAGCCGTGCGCAAGGCGTTGCGCTGCGGCTCGGGGATGCCGTCGAGGTGGGCGAGCAGAGGGGCGCAGAGCTGGTGCAGCCCGGCGTAGGAGAGTTCCATCTCGGACTGCACGCCGACCGCCCTGACGACGCGGCACCCGGTGGCCCGGTCGAGCAGGTGGTTCAGCAGCTCGGTCTTGCCGATGCCGGCCTCACCGCGCACCACCAGCACTCCGCTGCGGCCGGCCCTGGCCCGCGCGAGGAGGTCGTCGAGGACTTCGCATTCGGCCTGCCGCCCGATGAGCTCGGTCCGTGCGCCGTCCCTCACCATGGCAGCCTCCCGGCTGTCACGATACCCCGGCGTTTCACTTCCCGTAGACCTGTCTCAAACCGATTGCCGAGGCTGGCGCGCAGGCGCTCGGGACCCGGTGGTCCGATGCCCCCGCCTGCGCCCGCCTCCGCCTTCCGCCGCGTGCCCGTCGTCCCGGCCTCGCGTTCCGGCCGGGGTCCACTGGCCGGAAGTCGCCGCTACGGATCCCGCGGTGACCCGGTGCGGCGTCGGTCGGTCAGGTCATCGATCCCACGAGGACCGCCGTGCACACGCAGATCGTCAGGCCGATCGCGGTCATGGCGATCAGCGTGACTCGCAGCCGGCGGCCGAACCGGAGGCGGTGCGCCGCCTCGGCCGCGCCGATGCGCTCCGCGATGTGCTCGGTCACCATGCGGGCGACGTACTTCTGTTCCTCCAGGTACCACCGCTCCAGTTCCCTCCTCTGCCCGTGGGTCAGCCCGTCGGCCCTCGCCGTGAAGGCGGACACCCTTCGACGAGCGGCGCTGAGGTGCGCCTCGCGGTACAGAAACGCCTGTATGTCGGCCAGCCCGCGAGCGGCCTGTTTGCTCGTGTTCATGAGGTACTCCCGTGTCACTCCGGTGGGGATGTGACGCGGCGCCGCGGCGGGCGCGGTGCCGGTGGGCCGCCGCCGGGCCTCCCGGGGGCGGCGGCCCACCCTCCGCTCAGCCGGTCGCCTGCGCCGCCTCGTTGATCAGCCGGGCGACCTCGCCCGGACGGGACACGCCGACCGCGTGGGAAGCGGTGACGTGCACCACCGTGGCCTTCGCGCGCTCGGCCATGTACGTCTGTGCCTGGGCCGGGATGTTGCGGTCGTCGGCGGCCACGAGGACCCAGGACGGGATGTCCTTCCACGCCGGCGCCGAGGCGCCCTCCGCCAGCGCGGCGTCGGCCACGGGCCGCTGGGTGGCCGCCATGACCGCCGCGGTCTCCTCCGGGACGTCGGCGGCGAACTGCTGGTGGAAGCTGCTCTGCTCGATGTAGAGGTCCGCGGCCCGGCCGCCGCCGGGGAGCGTGACCGGCACCGGGCGGAGCGTCTCCCCGAGGGTGCTGCCCGGGAACCTGCCGGACAGTTCGACAGCGCTCTCGCCTTCGTCCGGCAGGAACGCCGCGACGAACACGAGGGCCTTGACGTGGTCGAGTCCCGTCGCGGCGTTGCTGATGACCGAGCCGCCGTAGGAGTGCCCGGCGAGGACCACGGGCCCGTCGATGGACTCCAGGAGCTGTCTGACGTACGCGCTGTCCTCGGTCAGTCCGCGCAGCGGATTGCTCGCGGCCACCACCGGGTAGTCGTGCGACCGGAGTTCCCGGACGACGCCGTTCCAGCTGGACGAGTCCGCGAACGCGCCGTGCACGAGGACGACGGTCGGTTTCTGTGCACTCATGAGAGTGGCCTTTCGTTGAGCCGGCTCACCACGCGCGTCATCGGGCGCACCCGGGTGCCGGAAGTGCCGTGCGAAGTGGATCAGTCGGTGCCGAGGGCCTTGCGCAGAACGTGGATCGCCTGCTCGATCGCCGCGGTGGATGCCTGCGTTCCGCGGACGGGGTTCAGCATCATGAAGTCGTGCAGACTGGCGTTGTAGCGGACGCTCGTGGTCGGCACCCCGGCCTGGATCAGCTTGCGGGCGTAGGCCTCGCCCTCGTCGCGCAGCACGTCGTTCTCGTCGACCGCGACGAACGCCGGCGGCAGTCCCCGGAGGTCCTCCGGGGTGGCACGCAGCGGCGAGGCCGTGATCTGGTCCCGCTCCGCCGGATCCGTGGTGTAGGCGTTCCAGAACCACTCCATGGCCTTCGCGGTCAGGTGCGGTCCGTGCGCGAAGACGCGGTAGCTCTCCGTGTCCTGCCCGGCGTCGGTGACGGGGTAGTAGAGGGACTGGTGCAGGAAGGTCACGTCACCGCGCCGCTTGGCCATGTGGGTGAGGGCGGCGCTCATGTTGCCGCCGACCGAGTCACCGGCGACGACCATGCGGGAACCGTCCAGGTCTTCCTCGGCGCCCTTGGTGGTGACCCACTGGGCGGTGGCGTAGGCCTGCTCGATGGCGACGGGGTACTTCGCCTCCGGGGAGCGGTCGTACTCGACGAAGACCACGGCCGCCTTTGCGCCCACGGCCAGTTCGCGCACCAGACGGTCGTGGGTGCCGGCGTTCCCGAGGATCCAGCCGCCGCCGTGGACGTAGAGGACGACGGGCAGCACGCCGGTGGTGCCGGCGGGCTTGACGATGCGCACCCGCACGTCACCGACCTCGGCCGGCACGGTGATCCACTTCTCGTCCACGTCCGGCTTCTCCACCGGCCCGGACTGGACGTCGTCGAGCAGCTTGCGGGCTCCCTCGACACCGAGTTCGTACAGCAGCGGCGGTTTGGCGGTGGCGTCGGCGAATTCCTGCGCGGCGGGCTCGAGAACGAGGTCACTCATGGTCGCTCCTTGGGAGCTGAGGCTTTTGGATGGCTTTCCACCTCATGAGACCGTATGAGGAGTCGATGTGTGACGTTACCGGCCCGCGCGAACGGTTCAGCTAGTCGGCGGCCACCCGGGTGGTGTCCACCTGCTTCGGCAGCGGGAAGCCGTCGACGTACAGATCGACGTGCTCGTTGTAGAACGCGGTCAGTCCGGCGATGCGGTTGGCGTGGATGGTCGGGAAGTCGTACGTCCAGGCGATGTCCTCGTGGGCGCCGGTGTCGCCGTCGAACGACCAGTAGTCGCTCGTTGTCCCCTTGTAGGGGCAACGGGTCACCGTGTCGGAGTGCCGCAGCCGGGTCCAGTCGATGTTCATGGGGTCGAGGTAGTAGCGGGTCGGCAGACCGGTCTCGAACAGCTTCACGCAGCCGGATGCCTCCGCCAGTACGACGCCGTCCACCTCGACCCGGACGGTGCTGCGCGAACGCAGCGCGTCCACGCGCGAGTACGGGCTCCGCGGATGGACGAAGACCGGCTCGTCCTCCTCGAACCAGGCGTCCAGCGCCTCCCATTCGAAACGCACCGTGTCGCGCAGGGCTTCGGGGGATCCCTCCCCCCAGACCCACGCCGCCCCCGGACGGACCTCCGGGCCGACCCGCAGGGTGTGGCGGTGCGCGGGCCCGGCACCGAGCTGCTCGGTATGCCTGTCGTCGTCGAGCACACCCTCCGCCAAGTCCTCGATCGGGATGCTGAACTGCGGGTACGCCTGCCACTCCCACACGTACAGCGCGCGGCGGGTGTCGAAGGCGACACGGCCCCCGACCATGCCCCGGATGCGGCGGGGAACGGGCTCGACGTGTCCGATCGGGACGATGAGACTCGGGTGCAGGACGCTCTCGGTAGCCATGGTGATCACCTTGGGTTCGCTGAGGGACGGTGCGCTCGCCGTGGCCGGGGCCCGGGAGGGCGGCGCGACTCGGGCCGACGGCCCGGTCCACTCGTTCGATGCTATCGCCCGCACCCGGCGACCACACCGAATGCGGGCCGTGGTGCGTCTTTCTTCACACGGTGTGCCAGGGATGTTGTCATGCCTGCGGATTCCGAGGCCGACGGAACGGGAGATGCCGTGCGTGCGGGCGGATTCGGTTGTCACAGAACGCGCGGGCACCCGGTCAATGGTCCGTAGGCGTTCCCCCTTGAGGAGATTCGCGCGGCCCTGGCGGTGACCGAGGAGGGAAGGCACCTCGCGGACGCCTCCGGCGGTGTCTCGGGACGAAGTGTGGGCCGAGGCCGCGAAGCACTACGACGAGGACCAGCTCCCTCGCGTTGATCTCGCTGATCGCCGTCATCAACGCCTGCGACCGCGTCAACGTCATCAACCAGCAGCCCGCGGGCGGTTACGAGCCCGGCATGTTCGGCTGACGCAGCGTACGAAAGGAACCAGATATGTCGTACCCGTACCCGGAGCAGAAGTACTGGGGTGAGGACGGTGAGGTCAGCGCCGTCTTCCGGCCGGCCACCACACCGCCGAACCTGGGTGAGAGCGGCACCGGAAAGGATGCCACCCACTATCTGGCCACCACCGCCACCACACGGGGCGAGTTCGGGCTGTACCGGGTGGAGATGCGGCCCCGGGCGGGCGGCCCGAAGACCCATTTCCACAAGCGGATCTCGGAGTCCTTCTTCATCCTGGACGGCACCGTGCGCGTCTTCGACGGTGTGCGGTGGGTCGACGCCCGCAAGGGTGACTTCCTGCACGTCCCCCAGGGCGGGCTGCACGCCTTCCGCAACGACTCCGACGCACCGGCCGACATGCTGCTGCTGTTCACCCCGGGCGCCCCGCGCGAGGAGTACTTCGAGCAGGTCTCCCGGCTGGGGCACGCTTCCGAGGAGGAGCGTGCCGCGTTCTTCGACCGGCACGACTCGTACTTCGTGGAGTAGGAGCAGGGGCAGGAGCGGGGCCATCGTCACCGCACGACGACGGGGCCCCGCATCCGTGACCTCCCGGCCTGGCCGGTGTCACGGGTGCGGGGCCCCGTCGTGAGTGCCCGTCCGGGGGTCAGGCGGTGGGCCGGGGTGCGCGCAGGTGGGCGCGCTCCTTCAGCTCCGCCTCGTCGACCAGTTCGAGCATGGGCTTGCCGGGCGCGCACATCATCGTGACGACGAACTCCGTCTTCTCGTCGCTGAGCGCGTTGCCGTCCTGGTAGTGGATGGCGTCGCCGCCCGGCTCCCAGAACGTGCCGCCGGCCTCGACCACGCGCTCGGGCTCACCCTCCAGTTCGAAGCGGACGGCACCCTTGATGACATAGCCGAACGCCGGGCCGGAGTGGCGGTGCGGCGGGGTGCCGGGGTCGCCGGGCTCCCACTCGACGTGGATGGTCATCGCCGAGGCGCCCTCGGGGACGACGATCGGCGAGGCGTCCTGGATCATCTTCGCCGCGCGGGTCCAGCTGGGGCCGTCCGCGTCGCCGGTTCCGTGACCGTGTCCGTGGTGGGCGTGCTGTGCATTCTCCGACATCGAGTCGCACCTTCCGTGGTTCCGCCGTGTCCGGACGGCGCATCGTCCGCCGGCACGGGGTCGTCTCCGGTCGTGATGACCGCTCGCCCTCCTGACCGGACACCGGGCGGGTCTGTGACAACGTGCCACGGCCGGTCGGGGGACGTCGGTCGGCCGCACGGTGTCACACCAAGGACTCGCGTTCTGTCTAGGTGAGACGGGCACGGTGGCACTGCGGCATCCGCCACCGTCCGCCCAGGACACCCGACACCCAGGACACCAAGGACGCCCAGGACACCCAGCGGGGTCATCGGGCCCCCGACGGAGGAGACGCGGATGAGAGTCGTCGTTGCAGGCGCCACCGGACTGATCGGTTCCCGGACCGTCGCACGGCTCCGGGACCACGGGGTGGAGGTCGTGCCGGTGTCGCGCGGGGAAGGAGTCGACGTCGGCACCGGCCTGGGCCTGGACCGGGCGCTGCGCGGCGCCGAGGTGGTCGTGGACGTCACCGACGCGCCCTCCCGGCGGCAGGAGGCCGGCACCGCGTTCTTCACCACCGCGACGGGCAACCTCCTCAAGGCGGCCGCCGCCGCGAACGTCGAGCATTACGTGGCGCTGTCGGTGGTGGGCGCCGACCGGATCGGGTCGGGCTACTTCCGGGCCAAGGCGGTGCAGGAGGACCTGGTCCGGCACACCACCGTGCCGTACTCCGTGGTGCGTGCCACGCCGTTCCACGAGTCCGTGGAGGCCGCCGCCGCGGCCGGCGCCCGGCCCGACGGCGTGCATGTGCCGCCGCTGCTGCTGCGGCCCGTCTCGGCCGATGACGTCGCCGCGCTCCTCGCCCATGTCGCGGTGGGGTTGCCGCAGTTCGGCGTGGTCGAGACAGCCGGGCCCGAGGAGCTCCGGCTGGAGGACGTCACGGCCGAGGTGCTCGGTTTCCTGGGCCGGCCCGGCCCGGTGATCGCCGACGCGCGGGCCCCGTTCTTCGGCGCGGTGCTCGATGAGCGGGACCTGCTTCCCGGGCCCGACGCCCGGCTGGGCCCTCACACGTTCGCCCAGTGGCTCAAGAGCCGCTGACCCCGCCGGGTGGCGATGCTCGCTGCCCGGATCACCCCGTCAGATCTGTCGTTCCCGCGACAACCACCGTGTCCGCGGCCGGTGTCGCCGACACCCACGCCGTGAAAAGAAGGCTGCCATGAGTGAACCCTCCCGGCCGACCGAGCCCTCCGTGATCAGTGAGCTGGACCAGTTGCCCGACCGCGACCGCGAGGAGACCGCCGAGTGGCGGGCCTCCCTCGACGCCGTCGTGCGCAACGCGGGGCCGGAGCGGGCGGTGTACCTGCTGCGGCGGGTGCACGAGTTCGCCGCGAGATCGGGCATGTCCCTGCCGGGGCTGCTGCACTCGGACTACATCAACACCGTTCCCGCCGCCGCGCAGCCGGAGTTCGACGGTGACCTGGAGATGGAGTCCAGGATCACCGCGCTCAACCGGTGGAACGCGGCGGCGATGGTCACCCGCGGCGCGCGCCTCGGGCTGGGCGGTCACATCTCCACCTACGCCTCGGCGGCCTGGCTCTACGAGATCGGCTTCCACCACTTCTTCCGGGGCAAGGACGGCGACGGCTCCGGCGACCAGCTCTTCGTCCAGGGACACGCCTCCCCCGGCATCTACGCCCGCCTCTTCCTCGAGGGGCGGCTGAGCGAGAGCCGACTGGACGCCTTCCGTCGGGAGGCCGGTGGCCATGGGCTGCCGTCCTATCCGCACCCCCGGCGGCTGCCGTGGCTGTGGGAGTTCCCGACGGTCTCCATGGGACTGGGCCCCCTCAGCGCCGTCTACCAGGCCCGCTTCAACCGCTATCTGCACGCCCGCGGCATCAAGGACACCTCCGCCTCACGGGTGTGGGCGTTCCTGGGCGACGGGGAGATGGACGAGCCGGAGTCGACGGCCGCCCTGACCCTGGCCTCCCGCGAGAACCTGGACAACCTGACCTTCGTCATCAACTGCAATCTCCAGCGCCTGGACGGCCCGGTACGGTCCAACTCGAAGATCGTGCAGGAGTTGGAGGCACGGTTCCGGGGAGCGGGCTGGAACGTGGTCAAGACGCTCTGGGGCGAGGCCTGGGACCCACTGCTGGCGCAAGACACCACCGGCGACCTGGTACGGCGCCTGGGCGAGGTGCCCGACGCCCAGATGCAGACGCTCGCCGCGCGGGACGCGGCCTACATACGCGAGCACTTCTTCACGGGTGACGCCCTGTCGGCGCTCTCCGCCTCCCTGAGCGACGCGCGGGTGGTCGAGTTGTTCGAGAACTCGCGGGGCGGACATGAGCCGTTGAAGGTGTACTCCGCCTACCGGGCCGCCGTCGAGCACCGGGGCGCCCCGACGGTGGTCCTCGCCCAGACGGTGAAGGGCCACACGCTGGGCCCGGCGTTCGAGTCGCGCAACGCCAACCACCAGATAAAGAAGCTCACGATGAATCAGTTCCGGGCCATGCGCGACCTGCTGGAGCTGCCCATCCCCGACAGCGCGCTCGCCGGTGACCAGGTGCCGTTCTGGCATCCGGGAGAGGGCTCGCCCGAGGTGCGGTACCTGCGCGAACGCCGGGCCGCGCTGGGCGGGCCCGCGCCCGTGCGTCGGGTGGTCGCCAAGCCGCTGCCGGAACCGCCCGCCAAGCCCTTCGAGGACCTGGAGAAGGGGTCCGGCCATCAGGAGATGGCCACCACGATGGCACTGGTCCGGCTGGTCAAGGACCTGATGCGCGACCCGCGCAGCGGGGCCCGCTGGGTGCCGATCGTCCCCGACGAGGCCCGCACCTTCGGCATGGAGTCGATGTTCCCCACCGCCGGCATCTACTCGCCGCAGGGCCAGACCTACGACCCGGTCGACGCGGACCAACTGCTCCACTACGTGGAGAGCACGACCGGGCAGCTGCTCATCGAAGGCATCACCGAGGCCGGTTCCGTCGCCGAGTTCGCCGCCGCCGCGACGTCGTACGCCACGCACGGCGAACCCATGATCCCCTTCTACATCTTCTACGCCATGTTCGGTTTTCAGCGGACCGGCGACCAGTTCTGGGCGCTGGGCGACCAGATGGGCCGCGGCTTCGTGGTCGGCGGCACCGCCGGACGGACGACGATGACCGGCGAGGGTTTGCAGCACGGGGACGGCCACTCGCACCTGCTCGCCGCCACCAATCCGGCGGCCGTCAGCTACGACCCGGCGTTCGCCTACGAGATCGCGGTCATCGTCCGGGACGGTCTGCGCCGCATGTACGGCGAGCGACCCGAGGACGTCTTCTACTACCTGACCGTGTACAACGAGCCCAAGCACCAGCCCGCCATGCCGCCGGTTCCCGGCATCGAGGAGGGCATCGTGCGGGGCATCTACCGGTTCCGGGCCGCCGAGGCGCCCGCGGCCGGGCCCCGGCTCCAGTTGCTCGCCTCCGGTACGGCGATCCACTGGGTCCTGCGCGCGCGGGAACTGCTCGCCTCCGACTGGGGCGTGCACGCCGACGTGTGGTCGGTGACGTCCTGGACGGAGCTGCGCCGGGACGCGATGCGTGCCGACGACGCCCGGACGCGGGGCGAGGAACGCACCCCCTTCGTCACTCGGGCCCTGTCCGGGGCGCCGGGGCCGGTGCTGGCCGTCAGCGACTGGATGCGGCAGGTGCCCGACCAGATCAGCCAGTGGGTCGAGCAGGACTACTACTCCCTGGGCACCGACGGTTTCGGGCTGTCCGACACCCGTGAGGACGTGCGCCGCTACTTCCGGGTGGACGCCGAGTCGATCGTGGCGACCGCACTGGACCGGCTGGCCCGGGCGGGGCAGGTCCCGCCGGAGACCGTCGCGCGGGCCCGCGCGCGGTACGGCCTCGACCGCTGAACCGCCGAATGAGGAGCCCCCTGCGGCCCGCGTCGTCCGACGCGGGCCGCAGGCAGAGGCCGTAGCGCGTCGTCCAGCCGCCGGCCCGCGCGTGCTCGCCCAGGTTGTCGGAGCAGGCGGGTGCCGAGTCCACGGCCCTGCCAGGAATCCTCGGCCGGCAGCGCCCCGGGCCATCAGGTGTAGATCCGAGGCGGGACAGCAGAGCGGGCACCTACGTGCGGGGGTCGGCCCTCGCCCGGGTGGTAGCGGCTCCACAGTGTCCGCGGCGAGCAAGCGGTGCATCGCCACGGTGCGGGCGAGTTGGCCGGGGCCTATCGGGACGATCCGCGGTTCGCGGCGCATGAGTCCGTCCTCGGGCGGCCGGGAACCGGTGCGCGGCCCGCACGCGGTGCGGGGTTGGGTCCTCTATGACGCCGGTGACCTTTCCGGGGTGCGTGACGCTCACCGCGTGGGACGATCGCACGTCCGTGGTGTGGGCACCGGCCCGCCGGGCCATGAACTCCTGGGCGGCGGGAGGGATGTTGAGGTTGTGGGCTTGTCGCCGCGGTCGGCGGGGCCGCCCTTGTCGGCGGAGGCCGGGGCGATCGTGGTGGCGAGCAGGCCGGCGGCGGCACCGGCGCCGGCCAGGGCGGTCATCGTCGTGTGGGTCCTGCTTGTGCGGGAGGTGCGGCTCATGTCGCATGCCTTCCGGGCGGGATCATGATCGGTGTGCGCGGCACGTCGTGTCGCCTTCTCGCCTTTCGTGTGTGTCGCCTCGCGGTTCAGGACCCGTGTCGACCGGTGATCTCTTCGTGTTCGGTCGCCGTGGGCTTGGGGATCTGCGTGCCGGGGCCGTAGAGGAAGCCGCTGAGCCCGGTGCGCAGGCGCTGCGTGCGGCGGGCCACGGCACCGTCCCCGTCGCGCGCGGGTACGGCGTCGAGGGGCCGGTGCTGCTCGTGCGAGGTCAGTGTGTGCAGTCGCGCCGGGTCGAGGGGTTCGTGGACCTCGACGTACTCGCCGTGCGGCAGGCGCTTGATGACGCCGGTCTCGCGGCCGTGCAGCACCAGGTCGCGGTCACTGCGTTGCAGTCCCAGCGCCACGCGCCTGGTGACGACGAAGGCCAGGACCGGGACGACGAAGAGGCCGACGCGCACGGCCCGGGTCACGTCATTGACGGACACGTGGAGCCTGGTGGCGATGATGTCGTTGGCGGCACCGATCAGGGCCACCGAGTAGACACTGATCCAGGCCACGCCGAGGGCGGTGCGCACCGGGCGGTTGCGGGGGCGGTCCAGCAGGTGGTGCTCGCTGTCGTCGTCCGTGACCCAGGCCTCCAGGAACGGATAGGCCCCCATGGCCAGGAAGAGCAGGGTCCCGGCCAGCAGCGGCAGAAGGTTGTCCAGAGCCAGGGTGTGTCCCCGGAAGTCGATTTCCCAGCCGGGCATGACGCGCAGCAGTCCGTCGGCGACGCCCATGTACCAGTCGGGCTGGGACCCGGCGGAGACCTGGTCGGGACGGAAGGGGCCGTAGTTCCACACGGGGTTGATCTCGGCGACGGCGGCCATGAAGAAGATCACGCCGGCCACGAGGAAGAAGTATCCGGCGGCCTTCACGGCGTACACCTTGGCCGGGAGACCGACGACGTTGTCGCGGGTACGGCCGGGTCCGGGGTACTGCGCGAGCCGGTGGCGCAGGGCCAGGACCACGTAGCCGACGATGAGGACGACCATGAGTGCGGGGATGACCAGGACGTGCAGGGTGTTGAAGCGGGCGATCAGGTCGTCGCCGGGGAACTCACCGCCGAAGAGGAAGAACGACAGATAGGTCCCTACGACGGGGATAGAGAGGATCGTGCCGTTCACGACCTGGAGGCCGGTGCCGGACAGCAGGTCGCCCGGCAGGTCGTAGCCGGTCAGGCCCGCGAACATCGCCAGGACGAGCAGTCCGAACCCCAGCACCCAGTTCAGCTCCCGCGGCTTGCGGAACTCGCCGGTGAAGAAGATCCGCAGCATGTGGGCGAGGACGGCGGCGACGAAGACCAGAGCCGCCCAGTGGTGTGCCTGGCGGACGAGCAGGCCGCCCCGGACGTCGAAGGAGATGTGCAGGGTCGAGTCGAAGGCCTCCGAGACCAACTGCCCGCGCAAGGGGGCGTAGTCGCCCTGGTAGACGACCAGGTCGGAGGAGGGGTGGAAGCAGAAGCTCAGATAGACACCGGTGATCAGCAGGATCACGAAACTGTAGAGCGCGATCTCACCGAGCAGGAACGACCAGTGGTCGGGGAAGACCAGGCGCCGGACGGAGCGCGCGACGGTGCGGCGGCGGCCCAGCCGGCTGTCCGCCCATCGGGCGAGCCTCTCCCCCGTACGCTCCCGCTCCGGCTCCACCGGCCGGCTGTCGTGGCCCATCTCTTCACCCTTCGTCTCTGCGTCACCCGCGACTCACCGGCGCCGCGGTGGCGGGCCTGGCCGTGGAGGCGCGCCTGGCCGTGGATCCGCGGCAGTGGCACGGCGCGCGGGCTTCCGGCCGCCGTGCGCCCGTGGCGGGGGTGTGGGGGCGCCCTCGCGGATCGCCCGGCCGGTCAGACCGTCCGGCACACGTATGGCGCGACGAATCCGACTCGTCCGGCACTGCGCTGTTCGACGTGATTCGTGTGTTGCTGTCGTCACCATGACCGGCGAGACGACGCGGGTGTGACATGCGCGGTGCCCCCGGCACGACAGCGGCGGGGCGTGGAACTCCACCTCCGCCGGGTCCGACGGGAAGGCCGAACGGCCGTCCCAGCGGGCGTACTCCGGTCCCGGTGGCAGGTCGACGAGATCGGCGAACCGGGCGGGCGACAGTCCGCCCCCGTGACGGGCCTCACCCCGGGCCCGCTCGGGACGGGCCCCTCGCGGGGCACCCGCTGTCACAGGCCCGGCTCACACGTTGTCTAGCTGGACATGCACCCCGTCATCACCGCAGCACCGGTGTCCCGGCCGGACCCGGACTCCTACGCCGTGACCGCCGAGTTCTACGACATCCTTCAGGCCGACCGGGACGCGGCACGCGTCCGCGACCTCTACGGCCGGCATGTCGCGCGGGCCCGTCTCGGTGTGCTGGACATCGGTGCCGGGACCGGCCGGGTCACGCTGATGAGCCTGGCCGAGTCCGCGGCCGACGTGCACGCGGTGGAGCCGGCCCGAGCCATGCGCACCTCCCTGCTCACCCGCCTCGCCACCCTGCCCGCGCGTCAGCGCGAGCGGGTGACCGTGCACCCGTGCGCCCTGGACGAAGCGGCGCTGTACGCGGCCGCGGACGTGGCCGTGTGCCACAACACTCTCGCCTGTCTCCCCCCGGCCGCGCGGGACGCGCTGTGGCCCGCGATCCACGCGGCCCTGGCCCCCGGGGGCACGCTCCTCCTGGAACCGCCGCCCGCGCTGCTGCCTCCTCGCGACGTCGTGCGCCGCCTGCCGGAGCAGCGGGTGGGCGCGCACGTGTACGGCGGACGCATGACGATGTCCGCGGCGGGATACCGCATCCGCACACGTGTCGACTACTGGGTGCGCGGTGGACGGCGTGTGCTGCGGGAGCACACGGAGTCGTTCTGGATGTGGCCTGCCTCGCGCGCTCGGATCGTTGACGACCTGGCACGGCACGGCTTCGTCCCGCTACCGGCGCACGACGATCCGCGTGTGCTGGCGGTGACGCGGCCGACCCACCGGTGAACCGGCGGGCGGGGCGGGCGGCGAACTCCCGGAGCCCGGGGCCGGGTGAACGCGTGCCACGGTGTCACAACGTATGTCGTCGCCCGGTCTGAAGGAGGACCGGACCACTCGGTCCGTGTGCGCCTCACAGACTGGGACGGGAATCTCATGCCACGTGCGAAGACGTTCGTGATCGTCGGGGGCGGCCTGGCCGCCGGCAAGGCCGCGGAGGAACTGCGCGGGCACGGCCACGACGGGCCGCTTCTCGTGATCGGGGACGAGCGGGAACGGCCGTACATCCGGCCGCCGCTGTCCAAGGGTTACCTGCTGGGCAAGGAGGACCGCGAGTCCCTCCACGTGCACCCCGAGAGCTGGTACCGGGAGCACGACGTCGATCTGCTCCTGGGCACGAGCGTGACGTCCGTCGACGCGCGTGGCCGGGCGGTGACGCTCGACGACGGCCGGCGCGTGCCCTACGCCGGTCTGCTGCTGGCCACCGGTTCCTCGCCGCGCCGCCTGTCGGTGCCGGGCGCGGACCTGGAGGGCGTGCTGTACCTGCGGCGCGTGGGCGACAGCGAGCGCCTCAAGGAGGCGTTCACCGAAGGCGCCCGGATCGTGGTGGTGGGCGGTGGCTGGATCGGGCTGGAGACGGCGGCGGCGGCCCGGGCGGCCGGCGCGGAGGTGATCGTGCTGGAGCGCGGTGAGCTGCCTCTGCTGAAGGTCCTGGGCCGGGAGGCGGCCGAGGTCTTCGCCGGTCTGCACCGGGACCACGGTGTGGACCTGCGTCCCCATGCCCGGATCGCGGCCGTCACCGGCACCGGGGGCCGCGCCGACGGGGTCCGGCTCGCCGACGGCACCCACCTGCCCGCCGACGCCGTGGTCGTGGGGGTGGGCATCACCCCCAACGTCCGCCTGGCCGAGGAGGCGGGCCTCGACGTGCGCGACGGCATCGTGACCGACGCCCGTCTGCGGACCTCCGCCGCCGGTGTCCACGCCGCCGGTGACGTCGCCAACGCCTACCACCCCCGGCTCGGCCGACATCTGCGCGTGGAGCACTGGGCCAACGCGCTGCACCAGCCCCGTACCGCCGCGCTGAGCATGCTCGGTCAGGACGCGGTGTACGACCGGCTGCCGTACTTCTACACCGACCAGTACGACCTCGGCATGGAGTACACCGGGTACGCCCAACTGGGCGGCTACGACCGCGTCGTCTTCCGCGGGTCGCGGGAGGAGCGGCGGTTCCTGGCGTTCTGGATGTCCGGCGACCGGGTGCTGGCGGGGATGAGCGTCAACCTGTGGGACGTGATCGGGACGATCCGCGCCCTGATCGAGTCGGGCGCGGAGACGGACGACGCCGCCCTCGCCGACCCCTCGGTCCCGCTGGAGAGCCTGCTTCCCCCGCACGCGCGACCGGCGGGAGACCAGGCATGACCGGCACCGCTCCCGCACCGCTGCGCCCGATGCCGGACGACTGGCGGCGGGCCCTGGCCGTGGTGGCCCACCCCGACGACCTCGAGTACGGGTGCTCGGCGGCCGTGGCCTCCTGGGTGGCCGACGGCAAGGAGGTCACCTACCTGCTCGCCACCCGCGGTGAGGCCGGCGTCGACACACTTGATCCCGGACGGGCCGGCCCCCTGCGGGAGGCGGAGCAGCGGGCCGCCGCCGCGGCGGTCGGTGTCCGCGCGGTGGAGTTCCTCGACCACCGGGACGGAGTGATCGAGTACAGCGTCTCCCTGCGCCGCGACATCGCCGCCGCCGTACGGCGTCACCGGCCCGAGCTGGTGATCACGCTGAACCACCGGGACTCCTGGGCCGCCGGGGCCTGGAACACCCCGGACCACGTGGCGGTGGGGCGCGCCGTGCTGGACGCGGCGGCGGACGCCGGCAACCGCTGGATCTTCCCGGAACTGGCCGGACAGGGGCTGCCGCCCTGGAACGGTGTCCGCTGGGTGGCCGTCGCCAACTCACCGTTGCCGTCCCACGCCGTGTCCGCCGAGCCGGGCTTCGAACAGGGCGTCCAGTCCCTGCTGCGGCACCGGACCTACCTCGAAGCCCTGACCGAGGAGGACCCCGAGACGTACGCGCGCCGCTTCCTGGGCGAGAGCACCGGCGTCCACCGCGCACGGTTCGACGGCGCTCCCGCCGTCGCCTTCGAACTGTTCAGCCGATGACCGGGCGCCCCGCGCGCCCCTCGTCGCCATTCCCGCCCGCCGCACGCGCCGCACGAGCCCGTGCCGAGGAAGGACCGATCATGACGTACGACTCCCCCGCCGTCCTGGACGCCGGACCGTCCGACGGCGTCGATCCGGACGAGTTCGTGCGCGCCGCCGTGCGCTGGCACTTCGACCCGGAGACCGGCTCCCGCTACTGGCTGGAGCGGGCCGAACGGCTCGCCTTCGATCCGCGGCGGGACGTCAAGGGCGTGGACGACCTGGCGCTCTTCCCCGACCTGAGCGACGAACTGCGCCAGGTCCCGGTGGCGGACCTGATCCCCCGGGGTTACGGCGGCGACGCCCGGCTGCTCAACATCTTCGACAGCGGCGGGACGACCGGGGCGCCCAAGCGGGTCGTCCAGCTCTACGACTGGATGCGGCAGAGCACCGCACAGGTCGACAGGCGTCTGCGGGAGCACGGGCTGCCCGTCGGTGCCCAGTGGCTGACCGTGGCGCCGACCGGTCCGCATCTGGTGGGGGACGTGCTGCAACGGGCGGCGGCCTCGCTCGGCGGCCCGGGACTGAGCATCGACATGGATCCCCGGTGGGTGCGGAAGCTGATCGCCACGGGCCGCGGCGACGAGGTGGAGTCGTACACCGACCACCTCGTCGAACAGTGCCGGCGGATCCTGCTGACCCAGGAAATCGGTGTCCTGGCCGCCACCACGCCCCTGCTGGAGCGCTTCGCCCGCGAGGACGACCTCCTGGAGCGGATCAACGGTTCGGTCCGGGCCATCGTCTGGGGCGGCACCCACATGGACCCCGACACCCGTCATCTGCTGGCCACGGAGGTCTTCCCCGGGGTGCCGCTGATCGGCATGTACGGCAACACCATGATGCTCACGGCGCTGCTCGAACGCGCCGGTCTGGACGCCTCGCAGCCCTGCGTCTTCGATCCGGTGTCGCCGTACGTGTTCCTGTCGGTCGTCGACCCCGCCACCGGGGAGCGCGTCGGGTTCGGCGAGCGGGGCCAGGTGATCGTCAGCCACGTCAGCAAGTCGATGCTCATCCCCCACAACGCCGAGCGCGACACGGCCGTGCGCGTCCGGCCCGTGGGCGGTCACGCGGGCGACGCCGTGGCGGACGTGGCGCCGGTTCCCACGGTGCGGGGCGAGACCGTGATCGAGGGCGTGTACTGATGGCCGCCGCCGACGCCGCCGCGCCGGTGTACCTGGACGCCCTGGGCCCCCTCGGCCCGTACCGCACCCGTGTCCCGGACACCGTGACGGATGTGTCCGGTGCCGAGGTGGCGCGGCTGAGCCTGGTGCCGCCGGTGTACGTCGACCGGGCGCTGGCCGCGCTGCGCAAGGCCGGGCCGGTCCCGGCGAACGGCCTGGACGCGCTGCTGGAGGCGGCCGCCGAGGAGTTCGCCACCGGCACCGTCGGCGGCCTGGGCGTGCGCGAGTACGAGTACCTGGTCAGCCGCACCTCCGGTACCCCGCTGACCGTGGTGCGCGACGCGACGCGCGGCACGGCGAGGTTCGTCGCCCGCGCCCGTGCCTCCGCCGAGCAGGGCAGGCCGCGCGGAACGGTCCGGGACCGACGGGATCCCTCCCTCGGGGCCGGGCACGCCGTGTGGGCCCGCCGGGGCGAGGTGTTCGCGGTCAACGCCTCCGGCAATCATCCGGGGGTCCACCGGCTGTGGCTGGAGGCGCTGGCCCTCGGCTACCGCGTGGCCGTACGGCCGTCACGGCGCGAGCCGTTCACCCCGCACCGCCTGGTCGGCGCGCTGCACCGGGCGGGCGTCGGCCGGGACCGGCTGGCGCTGCTGCCCACGGACCACCGGACCGCGCGGGCGCTGATCCGCGGCGCCGACCGTGCGGTGGTGTACGGCGGTGACGAGGTCGTCGCCCGTTACGCCCACGACGCCCGTGTGCTGCCCCAGGGGCCCGGCCGGACGAAGATCCTCGTCACGGCGGACACGGACTGGCGGGAGCATCTGGACACGATCGTCGCCTCGGTCGCCGACGAGGCCGGCACCGCGTGCGTCAACGCCACCGCCGTCCTCGTCGAGGGCGACCCGGCACCGCTGGCGGAGGCCCTCGCGGCGCGTCTGTCCCGACTGCCCGGTCTGCCGCCTCAGGACACCCGGGCGGTTCTCCCGGTGTGCCCGCTGGACCGGGCCCGGGCCCTCGACTCCTATCTGAGGTCGGTGGCGGCGGGGACCCGCGCCTGGCTCGGCGGTGACGGCGTCGTCGACGATCTCGGGGACGGAAGTGCCGCCCTGCGGCCGGCCGTCCATCAGGTCGCCGACGCCGGTGCCCCGCAGCTGCGGACCGAACTCCCTTTCCCCTGCGTGTGGGTGGCGCCCTGGAGCCGCTCGGACGGAATCGCCCCGCTGCGCGGGACACTCGTGCTCTCGGTCCTCTCCCGCGATCGTGCGCTGCTCGACGCGCTGGTGGCGGAGCCCTCCATCGCCAACGTGTACGCCGGTGACCACCCGACGTACTGGATGGCTCCGGGAGTGCCCCACGACGGCTATCTGTCGGACTTCCTGATGCGCGGCAAGGCCGTGATCGGGCTCGGGTTCGAAGTCGGGTGACAACGGTCAGTGGGGCAGCAGCAGCATCACGGCCGTCCCCAGCGCCATCGCGCCGTCGCGCACGTGCCCGTACGGGTCCGTCGCGGCGGCGCGGTGCGCGGGGGCCGTGGCGGTCCGCAGTGCGGGCATGGGGCGCGTCAACGACCGCAGGGCGCAGCCGAGAAGAAATACCGTCAGTACGCCGGTGACCAAGGTCGCCGTCGTCGAGGCGTCGGCGGCATGGCCGTGGGCCGCGGTGTGGTGCGCGGCCGGGACGCCCGCGGCGGCCACGGTCTCCTGGGCGGAGGCGGAGACGGCGCCGGCGCCGGACGGGGTCCGCGACATCCAGGCCATCGCCGCCATGCCGACGGCGGGCGTCAGCCGGTCGGCGAACACCGCCGCCGTACGGGCCGTCAGCAGGAACCACAGCGCGGCGGCGGTGAAGAACACCGTCGCGGCCCGGCCGGACAGGGACGGGCCGGAACTCCAGGGCATCGCCGCCATGGCCGCCGCCATGGTGAAGTGCAGGAGGAGATCCAGGCGGTCACGGCGGCCCGCACCCGGTGACCGGACACCGCGCCACAGCATGTGCAGGGCCACTACGGCGAACAACAGCGTCAGCATGCCGTGCACGGCATCGAGAGCCGGCGTCCTGTCCGACACGGTGTGCCCCTCCTGGTCCCTGGCGGTTCACTGTCCTGACCGGGCGCGCGATCGGTCCGTGACAGTGGCACCGCCCTCGGGGGGCGAGACGGCCGGGCACAAGGGTCCGCCGACGACGGTGCGTGTCCGAGGGTGAGCCGTTGCCACGGTGTGCCACCCGTGGGATTCGGGCGCACACGTACGCCCGTCCTTCGGCCGACGCGAGCGTCCGCGACCGCTTGTAGCATGGGGTGCACGAGGCCAGAAGGGATGTTCCATGCACGCTGGCACCCCACCCGGCACCCTTGACCAGGCGACGGAGGACTTCCTCTCGGCGCGCCCGCAGCTCTTCGGTATCGCGTATCGGATCCTGGGCAGTGCGGCGGAGGCCGAGGACATCGTGCAGGAGACCTGGCTGCGGTGGCAGGGCACCGACCGTTCGAAGGTGCACCAACCGACGGCCTTCCTCACCACGGTAGCCACCAGGCTGGCGATCAACGTGGCCCGGTCCGCGCGGGTGCGCCGGGAGTCCTACGTCGGCCCCTGGCTTCCCGAGCCCGTCGACACCACGCGCGATCCGCACCTGGGCGCGGAGCGGGCGGAGGCCCTGGAGATGGCGGTCCTGCTGCTCCTGGAGAAGCTGAATCCCGTGGAGCGCGCGGCCTACGTGCTCCGGGAGGCGTTCGACTACCCCTACGGACGGATCTCCGAGATCCTGGAGACCAGCGAGGCCAACACCCGCCAGCTGGTGAGCCGCGGCCGCAAGCACCTGGCCGCCGAACGCAAGGAAGCCGTTGCCCCGACAGCCCATCGGCGGCTGCTCGAAGTGTTCCTCTCCGCGGCGCGGACGGGCGACCTGTCGGTCCTGGAGGACGTGCTCACCGCCGACGTCGTCAGCTACACGGACGGCAACGGGATGCGCGGCGCGTCGAGGATCCCGGTCGTCGGGCTGCCCCACGTCTCGCAGTACCTCGTGGCCTTCGCTCCGCGCTTCTGGCCGCGGTCGCAGGTCCGGTGGGTCGAGGCGAACGGCCGGCCGGCCGTCCTGGTCCTCTCCGGCGAGGAGGCCGTCGCCCTGCTGACCGCCGACATCTCGGCGGACGGCATCGACCGGCTCATGTGGGTGATGAACCCCGCCAAACTGGCGCCCTACGTGGCCTCGCTGCGCGACTGACCTGCTGTCGGGGGGTCCTCGGCCGTTCGACGGGCAGGCGTCACAACACCGGTCGCTCGTCGGTCATCCAGTAGTCCCGGACGCCTGTCGGGACCGCCTACCACGACGACACCGGAGCCCTGCCGTGACCGAGCGGATCAAGTTGCCCACCCTGTCGACCGAGAAGGATTTCGACGGGGAGGAATTCTCGCCCATCTACACCACCACGGTGACCGTCCACGGTGGTACGGCCTCGCACGGGCGGGCCTCCGGTCACGCACGCTCGGCCGACGGGGCCTTGGACCTCGACCTGCGGATGCCGGCCGAGCTGGGCGGTGACGGCCGGGGAACCAACCCCGAACAGCTCTTCGCGGCCGGTTTCGCCGCCTGCTTCCACGGCGCGCTCAGCCTGCTGGCCCGGCGGGAGGCGCTGGACCCCACGGCGATCTCCGTCGTGGCGACCGTCGCCTTCGGCCGGGACCCGGAGGACGGCGGCTATCTGCTGCGCGTCGATCTGGTGGTGCGGTGGCCCGGTGTCGATCCCGCGACGGCCGACGAGCTGATCGGGAAGGCCGACGCGTTGTGCCCCTACGCGCGCATGGCGTGGAGAGGAACGCCCACCACCATCACACTCGCCCCCTGACAGGGCACGCTCGGTGGCGACGGCCGGTCAGGAGGGGAACCACAGATCCGCGTCGGCCGCTTCCTCCTTGCGGACGGTGAAGACGGAGATCTCCTTCTTGTGGGGCCCGCTCTGCGGGGGCAGTGCCTCGACCACCGGATGATCGCCGACCGCGTCACGCCGTGCGCGCGGCGGGGAGGCCGCCTCGTCGAAGTACTCCGCGTTGACGGCGAGGTAGTGCGCCCAGTGTCGCGGCAGATCGTCCTCGTGGAAGATCGCCTCCACGGGGCAGACGGGTTCGCACGCATGGCAGTCGACGCACTCCGCCGGGTTGATGTAGAGCGTGCGCGCGCCCTCGTAGATGCAGTCCACGGGGCATTCGGTGACACACGCCCGGTCCTTGATGTCGACGCAGGGCTGTGCGATGACGTACGTCATCCGTCCTCTCCTCTTCGGCCGTCGGACCTCCCCCGGCGCCTTGTCGCACGGCCGTCGGGTTCGCCCGGATGACCGGGGACCCCGGCACGTTGTGACACGTATGCGCCACCGATGTCACAGACCGCCGCCCGACATGGTCCTAGTCAGTGACCACTCAGAGCGACGGGAGCAAGCGTGCCTCTCACCGAACGACGTCTTTCCACCACGGTGCTGGTGATCGGTACCGGCGGGTCCGGCCTGCGGGCGGCGATCGAACTGGCCGAGGCCGGCGTCGACGTCATCGCCGTCGGCAAACGTCCCAAGGAGGACACCCACACGTCCCTGGCGGCCGGCGGCATCAACGCGGCCCTTGCCACGATGGACCCCGAGGACTCCTGGCAGCAGCACGCCGCGGACACCCTCAAGGAGAGCTATCTGCTCGGCGACCCCCGTACGGCGGAGATCGTCACCCAGGGCGCGGCCCTGGGCATCGACGACCTGGAGCGGTACGGCATGGCCTTCGCCCGCGAAGAGGACGGCCGCATCTCGCAGCGCTTCTTCGGCGCCCACACATTCCGCCGTACCGCCTTCGCGGGCGACTACACCGGCCTGGAGATCCAGCGCACCCTGATCCGGCGCGCGGTCCAGCTGGACATCCCGGTACTCGACAGCGTCTACATCACGCGTCTGCTGGTCCACGACGGCGCCGTCTTCGGGGCCTACGGCTTCGACCTGACCAACGGCACCCGCCACCTCGTCCACGCGGACGCCGTGATCCTCGCGGCCGGCGGGCACACGCGCATCTGGCGCCGCACCTCGTCGCGCCGGGACGAGAACACCGGCGACTCCTTCCGCCTGGCCGTCGAAGCCGGGGCCCGCCTGCGCGACCCCGAGCTGGTGCAGTTCCACCCCTCCGGCATCATCGAACCGGAGAACGCCGCGGGCACCCTGGTCAGCGAGGCCGCCCGCGGTGAGGGCGGCATCCTGCGCAACGCCCTCGGCGAGCGGTACATGAACCGCTACGACCCCGAGCGCATGGAACTGTCCACACGCGACCGCGTGGCACTCGCCTCGTACACCGAGATCAAGGAGGGGCGGGGCACCGCGAACGGCGGGGTCTGGCTCGACGTCTCCCACCTCCCCCGGCGCACGATCATGGACCGGCTGCCCCGGGTCTACCAGACGCTCCTCGACCTCCAGATGCTCGACATCACCCGTGAACCCATCGAGGTGGCTCCGACGGCCCACTACTCGATGGGCGGCGTCTGGGTCCGTCCCGAGGACCACAGCACCGACGTCCGCGGTCTGTACGCCATCGGCGAGGCGGCCAGCGGTCTGCACGGCGCCAACCGCCTCGGCGGCAACAGCCTGATCGAACTCCTCGTCTACGGCCGTATCACCGGCCGGGCCGCGGCGGCCTACTCGGAGTCACTCACCGCGCAGCCCCGGTCCGCGACCGCCGTGGCCGAGGCGCGCGCCGAGGTCGACGGGCTGCTCGCCGCGGACGGGCCCGAGAACGTCCGGGCGCTCCAGCGCGCGATCCGCAACACCATGACCGAGCACGCCGGTGTCGTCCGGGACGAACAGGGTCTGCGCACCGGCCTGGCGGAGCTGGACGCCGTCGAGAAACGCATGCGGAACGTCGGCGTCCATCCCGACATCGCTGGTTTCCAGGACCTCGCCCACGCCTTCGACCTCAAGTCGGCCGCCCTGGCGGCCCGCGCCACCCTCGAAGCGGCACTGGAACGCCGGGAGACCCGTGGTTGTCACAACCGCAGCGACTTCCCCGGCATGGACCCCGCCTTCCGCGTCAACCTGGTCTGGTCTCCGACGACCGGAATCACCCACGAGCACATTCCCGACGTCCCGGACGAGATCGCTTCCCTCATGACGGATGTGTCCACCGAGGGAAAGCTCGTCGAATAACAGGCTCCCTCACCAGAAAAGCCCGAACACTCACCGGAAAAGCCCGAACACCCGGACTCCAGAAGCACCGGAAACGCCAGAACACCGAAAAGGCGGTTCGCCCTGTCACAGAGCGAGTGAGTATCCGGTCTTGTCTGGTGCAGGCGACATCGCGCATCCCGAAAGGAAATTCACATGAAGATCGTAGTCATCGGCGGTACCGGACTGATCGGTTCCAAGCTGGTCGCCAAACTCAACGAGCACGGCCACGAGGCGGTGCCGGCCGCTCCCAACACCGGGGTCGACACGCTCACGGGCGAGGGTCTGGCCGAGGTCCTGACCGGCGCCTCCGTTGTGATCGACGTCTCCAACTCGCCCTCCTTCGAGGACGACGCCGTCATGGAGTTCTTCCGCACCTCCACCACCAACCTCCTCAAGGCGGAGGCGAACGCCGGTGTGACCCACCACGTGGCGCTCTCCGTGGTCGGCACCGAACGGCTCCAGGAGAGCGGCTACTTCCGCGCCAAGCAGGCGCAGGAGGGTCTGATCAAGGACTCGGGCATCCCGTACTCGATCGTCCACGCCACGCAGTTCTTCGAGTTCATGAAGGGCATCGCCGAGGCGGCGACCGACGGTGACACCGTCCGGCTGGCGCCGGTCAAGATCCGGCCCCTCTACTCGGACGACGTGGCCGCCGTCGTCGGCCGTACCGCGGTCGGCGCCCCCGTGGGCGGGGTGGTGGAGGTCGCCGGCCCCGAGGAGTTCCGGCTCGACGAGCTGATCCGCAAGGGGCTGGCCGCCAAGAAGGACCCGCGCGAGGTCGTGACCGACGTGCACGCCCCGTACTTCGGCGCGGAGTTGCGGGAGACCACGCTGCTCCCCGGTCCGGACGCGCACATCGCCGAGACCCGGTTCGCCGACTGGCTCGCGCAACAGCGCTGAGTCGTCGGGGGCGGGGCCCGTGCGAGGGGTCCGCACCCGTCACAGGGGGCCTGTCGTCCGCAGCGCGGCGCGGCAGGCCCCTCCCCTGTGCACGGCCGGTTCGACCGCTTCGGGGGCCCACTGGTACTCGACGGCTCGGAACCGTCGAGTACCAAGGCGTACGTGAGTGTCCGGACCGACAGTACGGACACGGGTGCGGCGGACCGCGACGCCCACCTGGCGATCAGGCGGCGCTCTCCGTCGCGCGCGACGCGCGCACCACGTGCCGTCGCAGGGCGCGGCGCTCCCCTTCCGTGGTGCCGCCCCAGATGCCCTCGACCGGTCCGGCGTCGACGGCCCACGCCAGACACTGCCGGACGACGGGACAATGGCGGCAGACCGCCTTCGCCTCGTCCGTCTGAATCGCCGCCGGCCCACTGCCGAGACCGCCGATCGGGAAGAAGAGATCGGGGTCCTCGGTCAGGCAGAGGCCCCTTACACGCCAGTCCATGATGTGTCTCCTGCATGAGAAACGGATACCGATTCGGGGGGTAGCTCGTCGAGTGGGGGCAATGCGGGAAGCATTCGGGTCACGCACGGTCGCTTTCCATGGAAGACCACGCTGTCGGTGCGAATGTGACATCCGACGTGCCGCGTGTGCGCCGCGACAAGACCGGCTCCGGGAACGGCCGTGCGCCGGTCCTCGGGATTCGCCGGGGAAACCCGCACAAAGGTGTAACGAAACGTCGGCGCCGCCGGTCGTTCGGGGCGAAGGTGAGCACCACGCCCTGCCGAATCCTCAGTACGCCGGGCCGGGGCTCCGGCGGTCGGACGAAGCGTCGTACGGCCGCCTCCGCAGACACCGGCAACAGAGAAACGGAGACCCGGGATCATGCATCCAGAGGCGACCCCCGTGGAAGGCGACCTGAGCGAGGCCGTTTCCGTCTTCGTCGCACTTCGACCCCGCCTCTTCGGCATCGCCTACCGCGTGCTGGGCAGTGCGGTGGAGGCCGAGGACGTCGTCCAGGAAGTGTGGCTGCGTTGGCAGCGGACCGACCGCACCCTGGTGATCAGCCCCGTCGCGTTCCTGTCGAGCGCCACCACCCGGCTGGCCATCAACGTGGCCCAGTCCGCCCGCGTCCGCCGCGAGACGTACATCGGTCCGTGGCTGCCGGAGCCCGTCGACACCAGCAACGACCCGGAGGTCGGTGCCGAGCGGGCGGAGGCACTGGAACTCGCCCTGCTCCTGGTGTTGCAGAAGCTCTCCCCGACCGAACGCGCCGCCTACGTCCTGAGGGAGGCCTTCGACTACGCCTACCCCGACATCGCGCGCATCCTGGGTCTCAGCCCTGTCAACGTCCGCAAGATCGTGAGCCGGGCCCGCAAACACCTCACCGGGGAGCAGCGGGACAGCGTCGACGCGGCCGAGCACCGGACGCTGCTCCAGAGGTTCGTCGCCGCCGCCCGGCAGGGCGACGTCGCCGGACTGGAGGCGCTGCTCACCCCGAACGCGGTCAGTCTGTCCGACGGCAACGGCATCAGGGGAGCGGCCCGGGTGCCCGTTCTGGGCCGTGCCCGCGTGGCGAACCTGTCCACCGCTCATCCGCGGTTCTGGCCCACGGTCGAGGCGGAAGCGGTCGAGGCCAACGGACGCGGCGGCATCCTGATCCACCGGGACGGCCGGCCCGCCACCTTCATGACGGTCGCGGCCACGTCCCGCGGCATTCACCAGGTGATGTGGGTCTTCAACCCGGCCAAGATCTCCGCTTTCCTGCACTCCCGCACCCGTCACCGGTCCGCGGCGGTCCTCTGCGTCTGAGCATGCCACTGACGCGGTGTGCCGGGCGCGGGACGGGGCAGGTCAGGCGCGGGGGCGGTTCCAGGAGCGCAACTTGTCGGGATTGAGGACGACCCATACCTGTACGACGCGTGAGCCGGCCAGGTCGAGGCAGACCACGGCGGCGACCTGGCCGTCGTAGCGTGCGACGAGACCCGTGCGCCCGTTGACGGGACGGGTGTGCAGAGTGGTGCGCGGGTGCCGGGCCAGCAGGGTCAGGAGACTCCGGGCGACCCGTGGGCCGCCGACGACGGGCCGTGTCAGTGTGCGGACCTTGCCTCCGCCGTCGTAGAACGCGACGGCGTCGGGGTCCAGCAGGGTGGCCAGACGGTCCGCGTCCTCGTCGGCGCACGCCTGCCGTACGGCGTCGACCAGTTCGTCCTCGACGCGCGGTGGCGTGGGACGTGCGGCCCTGGCCCGGAGGCTGTGCCGGGCCCTGTCCAAAGGTTCGGTGTCCGCCGGTCCCGGCCGGCCCCGGCCCGCCGGTCCCGCCGTGCTCACGGGGTCTTTGGCCGCGCTGCCGAAGGGGTCGTTGCCGAAGGCGTCGTTGCCGAAGGAGTCGTTGAGTACGAGAGCCGCTCGCTCGGCGGGTGTGAGCGCGTCCAACTCACCGGCCCACAGCGCGTCGAGACCGTCCGCCGGAGCCGGGTCGGACGCTCCATGGCTGCCCACACCCACGGGGCCCTGTGGGCCCCCGTCACGATCGGACAGGGCCAGCCGCCCGAGGGAGATGCTGCCCACGACCCGGGTCAGCCAGGCCCGCGGCGCGCCTATGCGGTCCCGCTGGTGCTCGGAGAGCGCGTACCACTCCCGGTACGCCTCGTCGGTGACGTGCTCGGCGGCAATGCCGCTGCCCAGCATCCAGTGCGCGACGTCCAGCAGGTGCCGCCGCTCGTCGAGCAGCTCCCCGATCGGCATGGTGTCAACCACTGGCTCCATACCGACTCCTCCTGCTCAACGACCCGTCCTTGTGACGGCTCTCGTCCTCCTGGATGCGGTTCCCGCCTCGCGCGCATCGTCACGTTACCGGCGGCACCACAACGGCCGCATCCATGTCCCCGGGGCTGCGCGGGGAATCTCCTCCCCACACAACACCGCACACCCTCACACGGTCACACTGTGACCGACGTTGCGTCCGAGGCAGCTGTCACAGGGCTCGTCACTGTCCGGTCAATGCGATGCCGACGGTCCACGAGCCGACGGCACGAGCTGAGGAAGGACGAGGGATGTCCCGAAGCACTGACCGGCAGACCGATCCCGCCGCCGCCACCGCGTCACTGGCTGCGGAGGCCGCCCTGCTCGAGGGGCGGTTGAGCCTGCTCCGAGAGGCGATCGACTCGGTGGACGCACGTATCGACGCCGTCTCCGAGACCCTACGGCGACTGCGGCGCCCGGTGACCGGCCCCACCGACGGCGAGGCTCCCGAGGGACAGGAGAACGGCGCCGGGCCCGGCCGCTCGAAGCGGGGCCGTGCCTGACACAGCGGGCGGGCGGGCCCGGTGGCGCGTCGCGACGGACCTCGTCGTCGGCGCGCCGCCGGTCCGCCGCGCTCGCCGCCCGACGTGGGCCGTTTCCCGGCAGTACGGGTATCCTGCCCCCCGGTGCCGGGCCGGGTGACGGAGCCCGCGTCGGGCGGCTCCGCCGGAACGAGACGAGAGGAACGCATGGTCTCCGTGACCCCCAAGGCTCGCAACATCGAGATCACCGCCGAGGGCCTCCAGGAGGACCTGGTACGGCTGGAGATCCAGAAGCAGGCACTGGAGCGGGAACTGGCCGCGGTCACCGCTCACCTCGGCTCCGTGCAACGGGCCCTCGGTGCCCTGCAAGCCCTCATGCCCGAGTCCGTTCCCTCGTCCGCGGCGGCCCGTCCGGCGGACGTGGTCGCGGAGGCGACGGCGACGGCGGCACCCGTGCCCGCAGCCGTGCCGTCCGCGGACGAGGGGGCCGATGACGGGGACCGCTCCAAGTCGTACGGCAAGCTGACCGAACAGATCCTGGCCTACTTCGCGGACGCCGGAAACACCGACGTCCGTGCCAGGGATGTGGCGTCCGCTCTTGGCCGGGACACCGACAGCGGCAGCATCAACGCCGTCCGGAGCACGCTCGACCGTCTGGTCGGTCAGTCCCGTGTCCGCCGGGTGGGCCGCGGTCTGTACCGCGCGGCCAAGCGCTGAGCCGCCCTGCCGTGCCCCCCGGGGCCTACCACGGCTCCTCCGGCGACGGCGTCCGCGTCGGGGGACTTCTCGCTCCGCCGTGGGTCACCGCTGGAGACGAAGGCCTCCCTCGGGTGCTGGACCGAGGCGAGGGAGATGACGTCGCGGCCGAAGAAGGCGGCGGTCACCCAGACGGCGAACACCCGTGCCTTGCGCTCCCAGCTCGGTACGGCCAGTACGTGGTAGCCGCGGTGCATCAGCCAGGCCGGGAACCCCTTGATGACCAGACGGCGGTACTGGAAGATGCCGTGTCCCAGCCCGAGGGTGGCCACCACGCCGAGGCTGTGGTGCACATAGTCCTTGGTGGGCCGGCCGCGCAGTGACGCCAGGATGTTCTTCGCCAGCCGCTTGCCCTGACGGACGGCGTGCTGGGCGTTGGGCACCGTGCGGGCGTCCGGCCGGCCGGCGGCGAGATCGGGCACGGAGGCGTCGTCACCGGCCGCCCACACGTCCGCCACGAACTCGCTCTCCGTCCCGACGCGGAGATCCGCGCGCACCATCAGCAGACCCCGTGCGTCGACGGGGAGGTCGGTGTGGTTGTGCACGATGGGATTGGCGGCGTTGCCCGCCGTCCACACGAGCAGCTCCGAGTCGTACTCCGATCCGTCCGAGAGCACCACACGGCCGTCCTGCGCGGAGACCAGCTGGGTGTTCAGATGCACCCGCGCACCACGCTTCTCCAGCGAGCGCACCACCCACTCCCCCGGCCGGTCGGTGACCTCGGGCAGGATGCGCCCCCGTGCCTCGACCAGGTGGAAGGCGAGTTCCTCCGCCCCGATCTCGGGATAGTGCTTGAGCAACGCGGATGCCAGGCTCAGCAGTTCACCGAAACCCTCGACCCCGGAGAAGCCACCACCGACGACGGTGGCGGTGAGCAGCCGACGGCGTTCCGGCCCGTGGGGCAGGGCCGCCGCGCGGTCGAAGGAGGTGAGCAGCCGGTCGCGGATCGCCACGGCCTCCTCGACGTGCTTGAGCCCGTACGCCTGGTCGCTCAGGCCCGGGATCGGAAAGGTGCGGGTAACGGCTCCCGCGGTCATCACCAGCATGTCGTAGTGGAGGTCGAACTCCGGCCCGGACGGCGGCCGGACCGTCGCCGTGTGCGCGCTGTTGCGGATCTCGGTGACCGAACCCGCGATCAGGCGGGTGCGGTGCAGGTGCCGCCGGAGCGAGACCGCGGCATGACGGGCCTCCACCGACCCGGCGACCACCTCGGGCAGGAACGGCTGGTACGTCATGTAGGGGCGCGGGTCGACGACGTTGATCCGCGCCTCGTCCCGCCGCAACTTCTTCTCCAGGCCCCACGCGGTGTAGAAGCCCGCGTAACCGCCGCCCACGATCAGGATCTCACGCACGGTGTCCTCTGTTTCTCTTGGTTTCCCCCTTCAAGACCGGCCGGCACCGCCCCGTGTGACAGCGTCGCCTCCTGTTGTCACATGATCCGCGCCTGTGCGGTCTGCACTGCCGAGGGCACGGCCGGCCGACCGCGGTGGTGGCGATGTGGTGCTGGTAGAGGAAGGACACCTCATGGGTGGGACCGGTGACACGACACCGCTCGCGGAGCTGCTGGACGAGCGACAGCAGCTGATCGACGTCGCTCGCTGGATGCTGGGCGTCGGGCCGACGGCCGAAGAGGCCGTCACCGAGGCCTACCGGCGGTGGTACGGCCTGACCGACGACGAGCGGACGGGCATCAGCGATCCGCGTGTCTGGCTGACCGAGCGCACGGGCACCATCTGTCTGGCGCGCCTGTGCGCACCCGCACGCCGACTGCCGGGCCCGGGCGAGGTGGACGCCGGCGTCGGCATCGTCGCCGACTTCGTCGGGCGGACCCCGCGCGAGTGCGCCGAGCCGGCCGAGAGCGCCCGCCGCGGCCTGCGTGCCGACCGCGCGCGTCCCACCCCGTCGCACCAGCACGACGGGATCGTCCGCGCCGTCCGGCAGGCCTGCGTACGCAACGACGCGAGGCAGCTGGTGTCCCTGCTGTCTCGGCACGCCATCGCGTTCTTCGACGGCGGAGGCAAGATCCGTGCTCTGACCAGGCCGGTGCACGGCGACCAGCGCGTCGCCCGGACCCTCCTCACACTCCTCGCCCCCCGCCCCCGCACCGTCCTCCACCTCCAGGCGGCCAACGGTCGCACCGCGATCGTCGTGCGCCACCACGACCGGGTCGCCGCCGTCATCAGCTTCGACATCACCGACCAGCGCGTCACACACGTCTGGGCCGTCCTGAACCCCGACAAGCTGCACGGGTGGAACCGCCCCCACCCGCCCGCCGACGGACACGGAACGGTTCGGCACGTCTGAGGAGGCTGCCGGAGGGTGCCGGAAGGTGGTGCCGGAAGGTCCGATGACGACGTTCCAGATGTTGCTGCCCCTCCCGAATCATGGGACGACGTCAAGCACACGCACCGGCCCGGGCAGGGAGCGGGCGGGAGACGTCCGCGGCGCATGGCGCCGGCCGTCGCCCGCGGGCGGAAGCCGGAGAGGGGACCGGCTCGTGGCCCCGGGCGTTCATACGCTCGGCGCGGTCGCGGTGAGTCCGGCGAGGGCGGGCTTCAGCTCGGTGCGCCGCTTGATGCCGAGCTTCACGAAGACCTTGCGCAGGTGGTACTCGACGGTGTGCGCGCTGATGAACAGGCGGGCGCCGATCTCCCGGTTCGTCAGCCCCTCGCGGGCCAGGCGCGCCACGTTCAGTTCCTGTTCGGTGAGCCGCGCCGCCGACCCCCGTGCGTGGACCCGCAAGGTCTCGCCGCTCGCGCGCAGTTCGTCCGCGGCGCGCTGGGCGAATCCGTTCACTCCGCAGGCCGTCAGCACCCGGTGCGCGGTGCGGAGCTGCTCGCGCGCTTCGGCGGACCGCCCCTGGCGGTTGAGTGCCTCGCCGTACAGCAGGCGGCAACGCCCCACCCAGATCGGGATCCGCTCGTGCTCGAAGCGCTTGATCGCGTCCAGGAAGAGCTTCTCGGCCTCGTCCCCCGACCGCAGTTGCGCCTCGGCCATCGCCAGCACGGCCAGCGCGTAGCTGGTGCCCACCGGCCGTGTGACGCCGGCCAACTGCTCCAGTGCCTGCTCGGCGAGCGGGCGCTCACCGGTGTGCGCGGCCGCTTCCACCAGTTCGAGCAGGGTGCGCATCGCGAGATTCAGTTCGTGGGTGTACGGCAGTTCGCGCCGACCGCTGGCCACCGCCTCGGCGAAGCGGCCCAGGCCGTTGTAGAGGACCGCCTCGGAGAAGTTGGCCGCGCTCAGCGCCTGTCCCTCGCCGCGGGCCAGCCCGTCGGCCCGGACCCGCTCGGCCAGGCGCTCCGCCTCGTCGGCCTGCCCCCGGTACGCGGTGAGGAGGAGCCGTCCGTACGGCGGCAGCGGGTTGCCGGTGACCTCCTTGATGGCGTCGATCTCGTCGCAGGAGGCTTCCGCGGCGTCCAGGTCGCCGTCGATGGTCTGCACGAGTATCAGCAGGCTCAGGGCGATCGGCAGTACGGTGACGACGCCTTCGGCACGAGCGAGCTCGACCTGCCGGTCGGCGAGCGCGCGCAGCCCGGCGGGGTCCCACAGGTCCTGGGCGGCGCGGGAGGCGAACCACATCCAGTGCAGTTCGAGGAAGTCCGGCGCCTGTTCGAGGAACGCGCGCTGGGCCCGTCGCAGGGTGGGAAGCGCGGCCGTCTGTCCCTCGGTGGCGAGCAGCGCCTGTCCGCGCAGGATCAGGTCCCTAGCCCGGTCGGTCTCGTCGGCGGCGGGCGTGGCGCCGAGAATCGCGTGCGCGACGGCGGCCACCTGCTCGGCGTCACCGAGCCGGCCGCCGTAGGTCGCCGCCGCGAGCGCTTCGATGTAGGTGTCGCGGGCCAGGACCGGGGCGAGCCCTTCGAGCCCCCGTGCCGCGTCGAGCAGGTGCTGCACGCCGCTGCGGTCACGCCGCAGCGCGTATCCGGCCCGCGCGCGCAGCCGCACCACGAGCGCCTCCTGGAGCGTGGTGAGGGGAAGGGCGCGGGCGGAGTCGAGCAGGCGCAGGGCCGCGTCCGACGCGCCCGCGTCATGCTTGGCCTCGGCGGCCGCGATCAGCCGCTGCCCGCGGTGGAACGGCGAGGGCGTGAGCTCCGCCGCCCGCTCCAGGAACGCGCCGGCGGCCGCCGCGCCCCCGCGGGTTCGCGCACGCACGGCGGACTTCTCCAGTTCGGCGGCGACGTCCTCGTCCGGTCGCAGGGTCGCGCTGGCCCGGTGCCAGGCCCTGCGGTCCGGGTCGTGCTCGGCGCTGGTGACGTCCGCCAGAGCGGCATGGACGCGACGCCGGTCCGCCGGTGACGCGGCCCGGTACACGGCCGAGCGCACCAGCGGATGGCGGAAGCCGACACGGGTGCCGAGGACGAACGCATCGGCGTCCTTGGCCGCGTCGAAGGCTTCCGGCCCCAGTCCCAGTACCGCGCTGGCACGCCACAGCAGCCCCGGGTCACCGGTGGGCTCGGCGGCCGCCAGCAGCAGCAGGAGGCGCGCGGGTGCGGGCAGCGGGGCGAGCTGGACGACCAGGCTCTGCTCGATGCGGCTTTCCAGCGGCAGGGAACCGGTCAGGGTGAATCCGCCGGCGATCTGGGCCGGGCTCAGGGCACGGGGCAGTTCACGCAGGGCGAGGGGATTGCCGCGGGCCTCCGCGATCAACTGGTCGCGTACCCGCAGGTCGAGACCACCGGGTACGGCCAGACGCAGCAGTTCGCACGCGTCCTCGTGACCGAGCCCTTCGACGACCAGGTGAGGCAGGCCCGCGAACACCGGGTCGGGCTGCCGCATGGCGAGCACCAGGGCGATGCCCTCCGCGTCCAGTCGCCGGGCGGCGAAGGCGAGGGCGCGCGCGGACGCCTGGTCGAGCCACTGTGCGTCGTCGACGACGCACAGCAGTTCCTGCTCCTCGGCGGCCTCGGTGAGCAGCCCCAGCAGGGCCAGCCCCACGAGGAACGGGCTCGGCGCGGCCGCGCTGCGCAGCCCGAACGCCACCTCGATCGCCTCCTGCTGCGGGGTCGGCAGCCGGGCGACCGAGCCCATCATGTGCCCGCAGAGCTGCTGAAGACCGGCGTAGGCGAGTTCCATCTCGGACTGGGAGGCGACGATGCGCTCGGTGCGGACGTGTGCCGCGGCCCGTGCCGTGAGGTGGTCCAGGAGCGCCGTCTTGCCGACACCGGCCTCACCGGAGACGACCAGCGCCCCACTGCGGCCCCCGCGGGCACGGCTCACCAGCGCTTCCAGTTCCGCCAACTCGCCGCGTCGCCCCCGCAACGGCGCGATGTCAGGCACCATGTCCGCCTTCGCCGGGAAGTACCGCTCCGCCATGTCCTTCGTCCACGCATTCTATCGGAGCGTCGACCTGAACCGCCGGGCGTCGCGGTGGGGCGAAGCCCCGTTTCGCGCGGTTCCCCGCGCCCCCTACGGCCTCCCCGCCGTGCTCCCCCGTACCACCAGTCTCGTCGGTACCAGCGTCGTCCCCCGTTCCTCCCCGTCCTGGCGCATCTTGCGCAGGACGGCCCGGACGCAGAGCCGGCCCACCTCCGCGAAGTCCTGGTGGACCGTGGTGAGCGGGGGGAGGAACGACGTCGCCTCGGGGATGTCGTCGAAACCGATGACGCTCACCTCCTCCGGCACCCGCCGTCCGCTCTCGTGCAGCGCGCGCAACAGCCCCAGCGCCATCTGGTCGTTGGCCGCGAACACGGCCGTGCACTCCGGGCGCGCGGCGAGGGCGAGCCCCGCCCGGTAGCCCGACTCCGCCGACCAGTCGCCCCGCACCGGCTCCGGCACCGTACGGCCCGCCTCGGTGAGTTCCGCGCGCCAGGCGTCCGTACGGCGTTGCGCGGCGAACGACCCGTCGGGTCCGGCGAGATGCCACACGGTGTCGTGCCCGAGGTCGAGCAGATGCCGCACGGCCGCGCGCGTACCGCCCGCCTGGTCCGTGTCGACGACCGTGTAGTGCTCGCCGGCGTCGGAGTCGACGACGACCACCTGGACGTGCGGCGGGAGGGTGATCGTCGCCGCGTCCAGCAGGTGCACCTCCATGATGACGATGACCGCGTCGACCGCGAGTTCCTCGAGGCGGGAGAACGCGCCCCGCACCTCGTCCTGGGTGGGCACCGCGACCGGCAGCAGCGTCACCGCGTACCCCTCGCGGGCCGCCGACTGGGCGATCGCCTCCAGGGTGCGCACGTTGCCCGTGGTGGACAGCGTGAAGGTGATGACGCCGATGGTGCGGAACTCGCCGCGCTTGAGCGCGCGGGCCGCGCTGTTGGGCCGGTAGCCGAGCTCCTTCATGGCGGCGAGCACCTGCCGGCGGGTCTCCTCGTTCACCCCCGCATAGCCGTTGGAGACCCGGGAGACGGTCTGCGAGGAGACCCCCGCGAGACGGGCCACGTCCGCCATCGAGGCGGTGGTCCGACGCCCGCCGCGCCCCCGCCCACGGGCACCGGCGCCCACACCCGCGCCCCCACCGGCCGTTCCCGCATCGCGCACCGGAACGGCCACTTCCTCCGGCGTTCCCTCCGCCGTGTCCACTCGTGCCTCCGCCGCCTTCCCGCGCATTCCGCTCCGCCCGCGGACCCTTGACCGTCGTCACCGGGCAGTGTAGATATTCGGCCATCGGATGTTTACGTAAACATAACAGCAGGGACCGGCAGGGACGGTCCTTTCGGCTCATGGATGTTTACGCAAACATCCGCTGTCAGGCGGTTCCACCCGGCGCACGCACGAACGAGGAACGGACACATGACGACGCTGCAACCCCCGGCGGCCACCGGGCCACGGCCGGCCCCGCCCCCGGTGCGACGGGACCGCCGCTCCTGGGCGGGGTGGGGCTTCCTCGGCCCCTTCGTGGCCGTGTTCGCCCTGGTCTTCCTCGCCCCGATCGCGTACTCGCTCTATCTGAGCCTCTACCGCACCCAGTTGATCGGCGGCACCACCTTCGTCGGCCTGGACAACTACCAGCAGGCCCTCCAGGACGACCAGTTCTGGGCCGCGCTCGGCCGGGTGACGCTCTTCCTCTGCGTCCAGGTGCCCGTCATGCTCGGCATCGCCCTGCTCGTGGCCCTGGCGCTGGACAGCGGACGGCTCTACGGCCGTGCCTTCTTCCGCATCTCGATCTTCCTGCCGTACGCCGTGCCCGCCGTCGTCGCCACCCTGATGTGGGGCTTCCTTTACGGCACCCGCTTCGGCCTGGTCGGTGACATCAACGACGCGTTCGGCGTCCGGCTGCCGGACCCGTTCTCCCCGCATCTGATCCTGGCCTCGCTGGGCAACATCGTGACCTGGGAGTTCGTCGGCTACAACATGCTGATCTTCTACTCGGCGCTGCGCGTCGTCCCGCACTCGCTGTACGAGGCGGCTCAGATCGACGGCGCCGGGCAGATCCGGGTCATCACCGCCATCAAACTGCCCGCCATCCGCGGCGCCCTCGTCATCGCGACGATCTTCTCCATCATCGGCAGCTTCCAGCTCTTCAACGAGCCCAGCATCCTCAAGCCGCTGGCGCGCAACGCGATCACCACCGACTACACCCCGAACTTCTACACGTACTCGCTCTCCTTCTCCGGACAGCAGCACAACTACTCCGCGACGGTCGCCATCGTCATGGGGCTGATCACCATGGTCATCGCCTATGTCGTCCAGCTGCGCGGCATGCGCAAGGGAGCGTGAGGCAGCGATGACCAGCCCCGTCACCACCGTCCCCGACCGCTCCCCCAGCGCCTCCTCCGGTACGCCACGTCCGGCGCCCCGGCTGCGCACTCCCCGCCGCCCGCACTCCCCCGGCAGGCCCCGGCGCAGTGTGCTGCTCACCCTGCTCACCGGCCTCGTCCTGCTGTACAGCCTGGTGCCGCTGCTCTGGCTGCTGATCAGCGCCACCAAGACACAGGAAGGGCTGGCCCATTCGTTCGGGCTGTGGTTCGACAGCGACTTCGCGCTGTGGGACAACATCAGCCAGACGTTCACGTACGACGACGGCGTCTTCACCCGCTGGCTGCTCAACACCCTGCTGTACGTGGTCCTCGGCGCCGGCGGCGCCACCCTGCTCGCCGTGCTCGGCGGCTACGCGCTGGCCAAGTTCCAGTTCCCGGGCCGGCGCGCGGTGTTCGCCGTGGTGATCGGCGCGGTCGCGGTGCCGGGTACGGCGCTGGCGGTGCCCACCTTCCTGATGTTCAGCAACATGGGGCTCACCAACACCCCGTGGGCCGTCATCATCCCCTCGCTGATCTCACCGTTCGGCCTGTATCTGATGTGGGTGTTCGCCTCCGAGGCGATCCCCACCGAACTGATGGAGGCGGCCCGCATCGACGGCGCCGGCGAGGTGCGCACCTTCTTCACGGTGGCACTGCCGCTGCTGGCGCCCGGCATCGTCACCGTCTCGCTGTTCACCATGGTCGCGACCTGGAACAACTACTTCCTGCCGCTGGTCATGCTCAAGGACCCGGACTGGTATCCGCTGACCCTGGGCCTGAACAGCTGGAACGCCCAGGCCGAGACCGCCGGCGGCCAGCCGGTGTTCCACCTCGTCGTCACCGGTTCCCTGCTCACGATCCTCCCGCTGATCGCCGCGTTCCTGCTGCTCCAGAAGTACTGGCAGTCCGGGCTCGCCGCCGGAAGCGTCAAGGAATAGCGCAGCCCTCACGCACCCCCGCGCCACCCCCCGTTGTCCCGTTCCTTCACGAAGTGGAAGCACACCCATGCCCAAGCACCCCGGCCGCCTGCTGCGCGGCATAGGTCTCCTCTGCGTCCTCGCCCTCGGGGCGACCGCCTGCGGTGGCTCCGACGCCGACGGGGGATCGAGCGAGAAGTCGGTCTCCGCCGCGGACATCCAGGCGGCCCTGAAGAAGGGCGGCACCCTCACGGTGTGGGCGTGGGAGCCCACGCTCAAGCAGGTGGCGGCCGACTTCGAGAAGACCCACCCCAAGGTCAAGGTGAAGCTCGTCAACGCGGGCACCAACAACGAGGAGTACAAGGCGTTGCAGAACGCCATCTCGGCGAAGAAGGGCGTCCCGGACGTCGCCCAGATCGAGTACTACGCGCTGGGCCAGTACGCCCTGACCAAGGAACTCACCGACCTGAAGTCCTTCGGTGCCGACAAGCTCGCCGACACGTTCTCCCCGGGCCCCTGGAACGGGGTGAAGGCGGGCGGCGAGGGCATCTACGGGCTGCCCATGGACTCCGGTCCGATGGCGCTGTTCTACAACAAGAAGGTGTTCGACAAGTACAAGCTGAAAGTGCCCACCACCTGGGACGAGTACGTCGACGCCGCCAAGAAGCTGCACAAGGCCAACCCGAAGGCGTACATCACCAACGACGCCGGTGACGCCGGCTTCACCACCAGCATGCTGTGGCAGGCCGGTTCGCGGCCCTACAAGGTCGACGGCACCAAGGTGGGCATCGACTTCACCGACGCGGGCGCCAAGAAGTACACCGGCACCTGGCAGCAGCTCCTCGACGACAAGCTGGTGGCGCCGGTCAACAGCTGGACCGACGACTGGTACAAGGGCCTGGGCGACGGCACCATCGCCACCCTCGCCATCGGCGCCTGGATGCCCGCCAACCTCGCCTCCGGGGTGAAGGACGCCGCCGGTGACTGGCGCGTCGCCCCGCTGCCGCAGTGGACCGCGGGAGCCAAGGCCAGCGCGGAGAACGGCGGCAGCTCGCTGGCGATGCCCTCGCTCGGCGGCAACGACGCGCTCGCCTACGCGTTCCTGGAGTACGCGAACGCGGGCAAGGGCGTGCAGACCCGCGTGGACAACGGGGCGTTCCCGGCGACCACCGCGCAGCTGAACTCCCCGGAGTTCCAGAACACCAAGTTCCCGTACTTCGGCGGACAGCAGGCCAACAAGGTGTTCGCCGAGTCGGCCGCCGACGTCGCCGACGACTGGTCGTACCTGCCCTACCAGGTGTACGCCAACTCGATCTTCAACGACACCGTCGGCAAGGCCTACGTCTCGGACACCACCCTCGCCGAGGGGCTGAAGAGCTGGCAGGACGCCTCGCTCAAGTACGGCGACGAGCAGGGCTTCACCGTCGAGAAGTAGGGCCCGTCGCCCGGCCGGCCCGCAGCCACCCGAGACCGTACGACAGGGGGGCGGGCGCGGTGATCCCGCGCCCGCCCCCGTGCACACCGGAAGGACCGCCATGATCTCCACCCTCCAGTCCCGCGCGCGGAGCGGGCCGGACGGTGCCGCCGCCCCCCGGCTCGCCTACGGCGCCGACTACAACCCCGAGCAGTGGCCACGGGAGGTGTGGGAGGAGGACGTCCGGCTGATGCGGGAGGCCGGAGTCACCGTCGTCTCCGTCGGCATCTTCTCCTGGGCGCGGCTCCAGCCGACCGCCGGCACCTGGGACTTCGGCTGGCTCGACGAGGTCATGGACCTGCTGCACGAGAGCGGCATCGGGGTCGACCTGGCCACGGCCACCGCCTCCCCGCCGCCCTGGCTGACCACCGCGCACCCCGAGATCCTCCCCGTCACCGCGAACGGCGAGACGCTGTGGCCGGGGGCGCGCCAGCACTGGCGTCCCACCTCCCCCGTCTTCCGTACCCACGCGCTGCGCCTGGTGCGCGAGCTGGCGACCCGGTACGCGGACCATCCGGCGCTGGTCGCCTGGCACGTCAACAACGAGCTGGGCTGCCACAACGTCTACGACTACTCCGACGACGCGGCCCGCGCCTTCCGCGACTGGCTGCGCGCCCGGTACACCACCCTCGACGCCCTCAACCACGCCTGGGGCACGGCCTTCTGGTCCCAGCGTTACAGCGACTGGGCGCAGATCCTGCCGCCCCGGCTGGCCGCCTCGCACCCCAACCCCACCCAGCAGCTCGACTTCAAGCGGTTCTCCTCCGACGCGCTCAAGGACCATCTGCGGGCCGAGCGCGACCTGCTGCGCGAACTCACCCCGGGCGTCCCCGTCACCACCAACTTCATGGTGATGGGTGGCACGAAGGGCATGGACTACGCGGACTGGGCGGAGGAGGTCGACTTCGTCTCCAACGACCACTACGTGGTGCCCGGGCCGCAGGACCGCGACGAGCTGTCCTTCGCCGCCAACCTCACCAGCGGCATCGCGGGCGGCCGGCCCTGGTTCCTGATGGAGCACTCCACCAGCGCCGTCAACTGGCAGCCGGTGAACCTCGCCAAGCGGCCCGGTGAGATGGCGCGGGACGCGCTCACGCACGTGGCGCACGGGGCCGACGCGGTGTGCTTCTTCCAGTGGCGGCAGTCCGCGGCCGGTGCGGAGAAGTACCACTCGGCGATGGTGCCGCACGCCGGGGCGGACAGCGACCTCTTCCGGTCGGTGACCGAACTCGGCGCGGCGCTGCGGACGCTGGCCCCGGTCGCGGGCAGCGAGCGGGAACCGGCCCGGGTCGGCATCCTCTACGACTGGGACTCGTGGTGGGCCAGCGAGCAGGACTCGCACCCCACCTCGCTGCTCGACTACCACCAGGAGGCGCTGGACTGGTACTCGGCGCTGCTCGCGCTCGGTGTCCGCGCCGATCTCGTCACCACGCGTGCCGACCTCGGGCGGTACGGGGTGCTGATCGCGCCCGTGCTGCATGTCGTGCCCGCCGGGCTCGCCAAGGAGCTCACGCGGTACGCGGAGCAGGGCGGTCACCTGGTCACGACGTACTTCTCCGGTGTCGTCGACGAGAACGACCACGTGTGGCTGGGCGGTTACCCGGGCGCGCTGCGGGAGCTGCTCGGTATCCGGGTCGAGGAGTTCGGGCCGTTGCTCGCGGGGGAGGCGGTGGAGCTGGACGACGGCACGTCCGGGACCCTGTGGACCGACCGGATCGATGTGGCCGATCCGGGGACCGAGGTGCTGGTGCGGTACCGGACGGGTGAGCAGGCGGGGCGGCCGGCGGTCACCCGGCGGGTCGCGGGCGCAGGCTCGGCGGCGTACGTGTCCACGCGGCTGGGGGCGGAGGGGCTGGCCGGGTTGCTGCCGCGGCTGCTCGGGCCGGCGGGCGTGGTGAGCGAGCTGCCGGAGGGTGTGCGGGGGCGGGTCGAGCTGGTCGTGCGGCGGGGGGACGGTGTGCGGTTCCTGTTCCTGGTGAACCGGACGGAGGAGACGGTGTCCGTGCCGGGGGTCGCGGGCGAGGTGCTGCTCGGCTCCGCCGAGGGTGAGGGTGTGCTCACGCTGGGGCCGCGGGGGGTGGCGGTGGTGCGGCAGGCGGCGGGCTGACCTTTCGCGGGGGCGGGTTCCTCGCCCCCGCCGCCCCTAGTCGCCCGGGCCGGGGTCCGGGCGTACCGGTGTGGTGATGCCCGCTCTCGCGGCTTCCAACTGTGCGGCGAAGGCGATGCCGAGGAAGAGGGCGATGCCGGTGAGGTTGGCCCACAGGAGGAGGGCGATGAAGGCGGTGAGGGGGCCGTAGAGGTCGCCGAAGGCGCTGCTCTTCTCGACGTACAGGGCGAGCAGCCAGGTGGCCGCGACCCACAGGACGAGGTGGACGGCGGAGCCGAACGCGAGCCAGGTGTAGCCCGGCTGGTCGCGGCGCGGCGACCAGCGGAAGATCACCGCGGAGGCGACCCACGCCAGGACCAGGCCGACCGGCACCTCCAGGACGTGCCACCAGGCCGGCCCGTGGTCGCCGTGCCCGAACGCCCGCACGACCGCGTCGCCGACCGCCTCGCCGGCGACGAGGACGACGAAGCCGAGCACCATCGGCATGCCGGCCGCCAGGGCGAGGAGCAGTGCGCGGGCGTACTTGCGCGGGAAGGGGCGGTCGCGTTCGATGCCGTAGATGCGGTTGGCGCCGCGCTCGACCTGGCCCATCGCGGAGGCGAGGTTGAGCAGGGCGAAGCCCAGGCCGGCGCAGAGGGCGAGGACGCTCCAGACGCTGCCGTGGGCGGTCTGCCGGGTGCGGTCGAAGGCGCCCTCGACGAGGTCCGCACTCGCCCCCGGCACGATCCGCCCGAGGGTGAGCTCGATGACCCGGCCCACCCCCTCGGTGTGGGCCGACGTGGCGAGCCCGACCAGGGCGACCGTGAACGGCACCATGCCGAGGACGACCTGGAAGCCGAGCGCACGGGCGTGGGTGAACCCGTCGGCGTACCGGAAGCGGGCGAAGGAGTGGACCAGCAGCCGCACGCCCCCGTACCGGCGCAGTGCGGTGAGCGCCTCGTCTCCGGAGAGTTCCTCCCCGATCATGTCCCGGGTCTGCGGGACGTGGACGGCTGTTCCCATGGGCGGCGGCTCTCCTCGGTCCGTGGCGGTGCGTGCGGGTGCGTACGCGTTCGTATGGTCCTCGTTCGTACGGGTGCCCCGGGACCGGCTCCGTCGCGCATCCGGGTACGGTGCGGCGGGCCCTCAGTCGGGCAGCGCCAGCCGGCGTTCCTCCCCCGGGCGGACGCGGAGCGCCTGGCCGGCGACGTGGACGTCGAGGGGGGCGGCGGCGGAGGGCGGCACCTCGATCTCCACGAGGCGGTGTTCCAGCCGCAGCCGTACGCCCCAGTGGTCGTGGTGGCGCAGGGTGAAGCCGTAGGAGGAGAGTTCCGGGAGCGGCACGGGGTCGAGCCGTAGGGTGCCCCCGCGGGTCCGCAGGCCGGGCAGGCCGCGCTGGACGAGGTCGAGGGTGCCGGCCATGGCGCCGAGGTGGATGCCCTCGCCGGTGGTGCCGCCCTGCACATCGGCGACGTCGCCGCGCAGCGCCTCCTGGACGTAGGTCCACGCCTCGGTGCGGCGGCAGCGGGCCAGGACCCAGCCGTGCACCAGTCCGCTGAGCGTGGACCCGTGGCTGGTGCGGGCCAGGTAGTGGTCGACGGTGCGGCGCCAGAGGTCGTCGTCGAAGCGGTGTCCCAACCGCGCGAAGAGGGCGACGAGTTCGTCCGGCGGGAAGAGGTGGCCGAGCATGAGGACGTCGGCCTGTTTGGACGCCTTGTAGCGGTTGACGCTGTCGCCCTCCGCCTCCAGGATCCGGTCAAGCCGGCGGATGTCTCCGTAGCGGGCGCGGTAGCCGTCCCAGTCGAGTTCGGCGAGGCCGTCGTAGCCCTCGAACTGGCTGATGACACCGTCGTGGAAGGGGATGCGCAGGGTGCGGGAGACCTCCTCCCAGCGCTGGAGTTCGGTGTCCGACAGACCGGTGCCCTCGGTGAGTTCGCGACGGCGGGGCTCGGGGAGCGACCGCAGCAGTTCCAGGGTGCGGGTGAGGACCCAGGCGGCGGTGACGTTGGTGTAGGCGTTGTCGTCGAGGCCGGGGCGGCCGGCGTCCGGGTAGGCGTCGTGGTACTCGTCGGGGCCCATCACGCCGAGGATGCGGTGCCGGCGCGTGGCCGGGTCCCAGGTGGCGGAGTCCGCCCAGAACCGGGCGATCTCCAGCAGCATCTCGGCGCCGCCGGTGTGCAGGAACTCGGTGTCGCCGCTCGCCTCGCAGTACTGCCACACGTTGTGCGCGATCGCCGATCCGACGTGGTGCTGGAGGTGGGAGTGGTCGGGCAGCCAGCGGCCCGAGCGGGGGTTGAGGTGCAGCCGCTGGGTCTCCTCCCGTCCGTCGCTGCCGCTCTGCCACGGGTACAGCGCCCCGCGCCGGCCGAGGGCGCGGGCCGCCGCGCGGGCGGGTTCCAGGCGCCGGTGGCGGTAGGTGAGCAGGGCCCGGGAGACCTCGGGGAAGTGCAGGTTGAGGTACGGCAGCACGAACAGCTCGTCCCAGAAGACGTGCCCGCGGTAGGCCTCGCCGTGCAGCCCGCGCGCGGGGACGCCGACGTCGAGGTCGGCGGTGTGCGGGGAGAGGGTTTGCAGGACGTGGAAGAGGTGCAGCCGCAGGATGTGGCCGGGTTCGCCGGGGACCTCGAGCCGGGCCCTGCGCCACAGCTGCTCCCAGGCGGCGCGGTGGTCGTCCCGCAGTTCCGCGAAGCCGGGCGCCGCGGCGGCCCGTTCGGCGGCGGCGCATAGCGGGTCGCTGATGGCGGGGTCGCGGGAGGTGTGCAGGGCGACGGTCTTGTCGACGACGGCCGTACGGCCGGGCTCCAGGCGCAGATGCGCGGTGTGCAGGGCGCGGGGGTGGGCGTGGTGGACGGTGACGGGTGCGTCGGCCGCCGTGACGCGGGCGGCCATGCCGATCCGGATGTCGGAGGTACGGGTGCGGCAGCGCAGCCATGCGGTGTCGGGGGCGGTGGGGGCGGTGCCGGTGTGGACGTGGGTGAGGTGGCGGCCGTCGAGGTCGCGGTAGCGGGGGACGCCGGCGTTGGTGACGCCGCCGTCGAGGGCCGACTCGACGTCGAGTCCGGTGGCCGCGCCGTCGACGGTGAACTCGGTGTGCAGGGCGGCGAGGTGAGGGTCGGCCATGGAGACGAGCCGGTGCTGGCGTACGTCGAGGGCTGTCCGGCCCTCGTCGAGGGCGTAACGGGTGTGGCGTTCCAGCAGGCCGGAGTCGAGGTGGAGGGTGAGGTGGTGGGCGAGGACGGGGGTGGTGTCCGGGGTGATCCAGCCGCCTCCGGCGGGGCGGAAGCGGAGGGGGAGCCAGTTGGGGAGGTTGACCATGTCCTCGTTCTCGACCTGGCGGCCGGCGACGTCGGAGGTGAGGCGGTCGTAGCAGCCGGCGAGGTAGGTGCCGGGGTAGTGGACGTCGTCCGCGTCGCACTCGGGGAGTGCGCCGCGGGTGGCGAAGCGGCCGTTGCCGAGGGTGGTCAGGGATTCCCTGAGGCGTTCGGCGGTGGGGTCGTATCCGGCGTACTCCCAGGTGCGGGGGGTGGCGGTGCCGGCGGCGAGGGGGGTGCGAGGGTCCATGGCGCTCCTGTCCGGTACGGCGGCGTCCCCCCGGGCTCTTTCGCCCCCGCCACCCCTGCCCGCCCCCTCCCCCAGGGGGCTCCGCCCCCTCGACCCCGGGTGGGTGGACGCGGGGATCCGCGCCCTCAACCCCGGGGTGGCTGGGACGCGGGGCTCCGCCCCGTCAGCCCTGGGGCGGTGGGACATTGGGCTCCGCCCCAGCACCCGAGCGGGGGCTCCGCCCCCCTGCACCCCCGAAAAACGCAAGGGGCTACGCCCCGGAGGCCCGCCGCAAGCAACCCCCAAGGGGCTCCGCCTCCTGGACCCCCGGAAAGATCCGGGCTGCGCCCCATGCCCCGGGAAGGTGGGCCCGGCGAGGCCAGGGGCTGCGCTCCGAATCCCCGGCCCACCCCGGCCAGCCCAGGTGCGCGGGGCCGTACCCATCTGCGGCTCCGCCGCGCGGGCGCGACCAGCCACATCCCACCCGCAGACGTCAACCCACCGCACCCCGAGCACTCCCGCGTGTCCCGCCCCCGCGCTCGGTCCCTCCCCCCGGGCTCCGCGGGGAGGAGGGACCAACCTGGGACGGGCCCCCGTCAGCCGGCTCCGCCGGGGCCGCCGGGGCCGCCGGGGCCGCCGCCGGCCTTGTCGCGGGCCTCGTGGGCCGCGTCCTCGCCCACCTGTTTCAGACCCTGCGCCGTGTCCTGGCCGGCCGCCCGCGCCTATTCCTTCGTCGTGCGCGCCGCGTCCTGCGCCGTGGACTTCACCGCGTCCACCGCCTCCTGCGCCGGCTCGCGCAGCTCCTCCTTGACGTCCTGCGCCGCCTGCGCCGCGCCCCGCTTCACGGGGTCGAGCAACTGGTCGGAGTGCTCCCGCAGTTGCCGTCCCGCCCGCTCCTCCGCCTTGGTCGGCGGCAGCAGGGCCGCGGCGAGCATGCCGGCGCCGAAGGCGATGACGCCCGCCGCCAGCGGACTGCCTTCCGTCCCCCGCCGTACCTGCTCCGGTGTCTGCTGTATCGCCTCGCCGACCTGCCCGGCGGCATGCTCCGCCGTGTCGGCGACCTGGCCGGCGGCCGACCGCGTCGTGCCGGCGACCTGGCCCGCCGTCGAGCGGGCCGTGCCGGCGACGCTGCCCGCCGCCTGGCCGGCGCCGCCGGCGACGTGGTGCGCGCTGTCCGTCATGCGCGACGCGGCGTCACGGGAAGTGCCCATCACGCGCTCCTTCATGTGCGTCATCCTGGTCCGGGTGGCGGCGGCACGGCGCCGGGCCATCCGCCGCGGGCCCATCCGGTCCGCGAGAAGATCGACGTTGCGGGCCAGATGCGCGCGCCGGTACTCCACGTCGGTCCTCAGCTGGTCGGGTGTCGTGCCCATTGCGCGTCCTCCTTGAGGGTCTGCACGGTCTGTTCGGGCTTGACGTGGACGGCCCGCAGCCGGGCCCGGCCGGTCGTGTACAGCACGGCGCCGGCCACCGCCCACACGGCGGTGACGATGAGCGCCGCCCAGGCGAGGTCCATGACGTTGGCGAGGGCGAACATGACCGTGAGGCTGCCCATCAGCAGGACCAGGTGCCCCGCGTATCCGGCGCCGCCCAGCATGCCGAACGCCTTGCCGGACTTCGTCGACTCCTGTTTGATCTCCGCCTTGGCCAGTTCGATCTCGTCGCGGACGAGCTGCGACAGATCGCTGCCGATCTCGCCGACGAGGTCGCCGAGCGACGGCTCGGCCCCGTCGGCCGAGGGCATGACCGGTTCCTGCGGTGCGTAGGGCCGCGCCGCCCCCGGTTCCCAGTAGGAGGTGGCCATGGCTCAGTCCCTTCGCGTCGGCCGCCCGGGCGGCGCCGGCTCGGCACCCTCCCCCAGCGGCTCACGGGGCGGAGCCTCCCCGTATCCCGGCCGTTCCCCGTATCCCGGCCGTCGCCCGTACTCCGGCCGTTGCCCATACCCCTGGGGCTCCCCGTACCCCGGCCCCTCTCCGTACGCCGAGCCCTCCCCGTATCCTCCGCCCTCCCGGTAGCCCCCGCCGTCCCCGTATCCGGAGCCCCGCCCGTATCCCGGGCCGCCGTAGGACGGCCGGGCCTCCCCGTAGCCGTACGCGGGGTCCTCGAAGCCGGCGTACGGGGCACCGCCCGCGCCCGCCGGGCGGCCGCCCGGGCCGGCGCCGTCGGTGAGGGCCGCATGGCCGTCCTGTCCCTGTCCGGCGGCGCCGACGCCCTTGCCCACCCGGGCCAGGGCGAACCCGGCCACCGCGGCCCCGGCGAGGAAGACACCGGGACGGCGCCGCGCGAAGTCGCGCAGGTCCCCGAGCAGGCCGTCGGGCCCCCGCTCCTCCAGCCGGGTGGCCACCTTGTGACCGCCGTCGGCCATCTGCCGTACGACACCGGCGGCGCTGGACTCGCGCCCACCGCTGTCGCCCATGGCGCGCAGCTCGTCGGAGAGCTTGCGTACGTTGTCGGCGAGGCGCCGGGTCTGGAAGTCCGCCTGGTCCTGGAGCTGCTCGCGCAGCTCGTCCACGAAGTCACGGGCCTGGGCGGTGGCCTCACCGGCCACGTTCCCCGCCTGCTCCTTGGCCGTGCCGGCCACCTCGGCGGCCTTGTCGCCCACCAGTCCGGCGCCCTCGCCCGCCTTGTCCTGGGCTGTTTTCGCCACTGCCGCCGGTGTCCCCCGGTCCGGGCGGCTGGTGCTCTGGAAGTCGCTCAAGGCTCCTCCTGGTCGCTAGAGCGTCGAGAGAGCGTTCCGCAGCGATATGCCACGAATATCCCTTTTGCAGGGATACCGGGTGCCCGTGCCCGAATGGGGGAAACAGCCGGCCTCGGAGGGCTCGATACCCCACCGCTCCGCGATCTCGCGCGGTCCCCGTACCGGGTGCCGCAATTCGCGCGGGGCTCGGATCCGGGCGTGGCCGTTGAGCAGCATCCGAAGCAGGGTTGGAGCCGGAGCGGGCCGGGACGAGGACGAAGACGGGGTCCTCGACCAGCCCCGGCCCCACCGCGCCTCAGGCCCCGCCGGTGCGCAGGTCCGTCAGCGATGCCGGGGTCAGCGGCCGGGGGTCGTCGTCGGGTTCGACGAGGACGACGGTGCAGGTGGCCGCGTGCGTCAGCGCGGTGGTGAGGCTGCCGTCGGCGAACTGGGCGAGCGCTCCACGCGGGGAGCGGCCGACGGCGACGGTCCGGGCGTGGACGTCGGCGGCGTGCCGGGCCAGGGCGTGTCCGGCGGCGGCGTGGTCGCCGACGCTGGTGAGGATCTGCCCGGTGGCGGCGACGCCGAGGCCGGCGAGCCGGGCGAGATGCGCGGTGACGGCGTCCCGGGCCTCCTCCTCGGTCTCGGTGTCGACGGCCTGCCCCTCGACGACGGCGGTCTGCCGCACATGCACGACCTCCAGCGGGCTGCCGGTGTCGCGGGCGAGCCGGGCTGCGGCGTCCACGATCGCGGCGGCCCGCTCGTGCGCGCCCACGGCGACCACGACCGGAGGGTGACCGTCGGCGGCCGCGGCGGCGCCGACCGGTGTGAACACGGGCGAGCCGGCTCCGGCGGGTTCGACGCTCTCGCCGTCCCCGTCGCGCTGCTCGGCCCGCGCCAGCAGCCGGTGCCCGCTGGCGAGCACGGGGATGGCCAGGACGAAGGTGGCGGCGCCGAGGTAGAAGGGCACGCTCAGATCGGTGGCGTCGGCGAGCTTGCCCGCGACGTACGGGGCGAGGCCGCCGCCGATGAAGCGCAGGAAGCCGTACGCCGAGGAGGCGACCGGGCGCTCGACGGGCGAGACGAGCATGACGGCCTGGGTGGTGAGGGTGTTGTTGATGCCGATGAAGGCGCCGCTGACGATGACCGCGACGATGACGACGGACGGGGTGTCGACGCCCGCCGCGATGACCGCCATGACGATGCCGAGGCCGAGCAGGTTGGCGTAGAGAACGGGCGCCGTGCCGTACCGGCCTTGCAGGCGCGGGGCGAAGAACACGCTGAACGCGGCGACGAGCAGTCCCCAGCCGGTGAAGACGAGCCCGAGCTGGTGGGCGCTCAGCTCCATCGGGTAGGGGGCGTAGCCGAGCATGGTGAAGAAGCCCCAGTTGTAGAGCAGCGCCATGATGCCCATGGTGAGCAGGCCGCGGTGGCGCAGTGCCTTGAGCGGGGCGACGGGTGAGGTGGGGCGCTCGGGTTTGGGCAGGGAGGGGACGAAGGCGATGGTGGCGACGAGGGCGATGGCCATGAGGACGGCGACGCCGAAGAAGGGACCGCGCCAGCTGATGGCGCCCAGTTCGCCACCGAGCAGCGGGCCGACGGCGATACCGAGGCCCAGCGCGGTCTCGTAGAGGATGATCGCACCGCCGAACCCGCCGCTCGCGGAGGCCACGATGACGGCGAGGGAGGTGGCGATGAACAGCGCGTTGCCCAGGCCCCAGCCGGCCCGGAAGCCGACTATGCCGTTGATGGAGTCGGTGGTGCCGGCGAGCGCGGCGAACACGACGATCACGGCGAGGCCGGTGACCAGGGTCCGCTTGGCGCCGATGCGGCTGGAGACCCAGCCGACGATCAGCATGGCGACCGCGGTGACGATCAGATAGCTGCTGAACAGCAGGGAGACCTGGCTGGGCGTGGCGTGCAGGCTGTCGGCCAGGGCGGGCAGGATCGGGTCGACCAGACCGATGCCCATGAACGAGATCACGCAGGCGAAGGCGACGGCCCAGACGGCCTTGGGCTGCCGGAACGGGCTGGCAGCCTTTCCGTGCGGTGCACTCATGTGCGGTTCTCTTCCGGACGAGGGCGGGTGGAACGGGGCAGGAGCAGGAGGAGGGAGCGGGGACGGGGACGGCGACGGGCACGGGGACCTTGGACCCGGTGCACGCGGGACCGCGCGGAACCGGACGTCGACGCGGGTGGGCCCGCGGTGTGCACGGGCGGCCTCACCCCCGTTCCTGACGCCGGTCGTGGATCACCCGCGCCAGGGCGGTGAGCGCGACCTCGGTCGCCCGCTGCTCGGGCGCGGTCAGTTCGGCCATGAGTTCGCCCAGCGCCCGCGCACGCTCGGCGCGGCGCTGCGCGAAGACCCGCAGCCCGGCGTCGGTGACCGCGACGAGCACCCCGCGCCCGTCGCTGCGGTCGGCGGTGCGGCGCACCAGCCCCGCCCGCTCCATGCGGGTGACGAGCTGGGTCGCGTTGGGCTGCGAGACGCCCTCGGCCCGGGCCAACTCGGTGAGCCGCAACGGCCCTTCGCGGCTGAGCCGCCCGAGCAGCGAGGACGCGGCGATGCCGAGCCCTCCGGCGGTGGCGCTCTGCCGCACATGCCGGAGTACCTGCTCGACGGCGACGACGAGGTCCTCCGTCGCCGCGTGGGGCTCGTCGGGCGGTGCGTCACGCATGTCCATCACTGCATTATGCATTTACATGTAGCGTGAAACAAGATGCGCCCCGGTGTCCGGTCACGCCACCCGCACGGGCCACCTCGGGCCGACGGTCCGCCGCCACTCCTTCGTATGAACGCCGCGCATTCCTCATGACCCGACCAGCCTTTCTCCATACCGTGCGGAGTGCGCACATACCGATGAGAAGTGCGCGTACACCGACAGGAAAAGGTGAAACGCCCATGCGGACGGAAGCGATCCAGCGGGTCCGGCTCGTGTTCACGCTGTTCGACGCCGACGGCAACGGAGTCCTCGAAGCCGACGACTTCGACCTGATGGCCAAGAGGGTGGTGGCCGCGGTACCCGAGGCGGACGCGGCGAGGCGCGACGCGATGACGGCCGCTTTCCGGACGTTCTGGCAGACCCTGGCCGACGAGCTGGACACCAACCGCGACAACAAGGTCGACTTCGAGGAGTTCAAGGCGGTCGTCCTCGCCCCGGAACGCTTCTCCGCGGCGGTCGGCCAGTTCGCCGAGGCGCTCACGGCCGTCTCGGACCCGAACGGTGACGGGATGGTCGAGCGGCCGACCTTCATGGCGGTCATGACGGCCATCGGCTTCTCCGAGCCGAACATCAGGTCCCTGTTCGACGCCCTGGAGCCGGCCGGCACCGAGCAGGCATCGGTGTCGGCCTGGGCCGAGGCCATCAGGGAGTACTACGACCCCGACGCGGCGGGCATCGCGGACCACCTGGTCGCACAGCCGACGGGCTGAGGAGCACGGCGGAGCCGAGTGGGCGACACCGTCGCCCAGGGCCTCCCGGGCGTTCAGGCCCGGCCGTGACGACTTCCCGGGCGTTCGGACCTGGCAGTGACAGCTTCCCGGGCGTTCGGGCCTCCGGCCCGACGAGCCGGAGTGTCCCGGCGGTGGTCTCGGCCTCTCCCATCGAGTGACGCGCCCTGATTCCACCCGCCCGTGACGGCCCGCCGGCTTTCCCGGCGGGCCGTCACGGATGCCCGGTGGAGGACCGGAGTGACGGGGCGCTCTGCCTCCGGACCGCCGAAATCAGCCCTCCGGGCCGTTCCTCGCGCCGCGGCGGGGTGCCGAGCGGACGGCCGTAGACGGCGGCGCGCTCGCGCAAGGTGTGGCTCTCGGCCTCCCAGCCGTGCCCGGCCAGCCAGCTCACCGGGTCGTCGGGCATCTCCGAGACCCACAGGGACGCCGCCGATCCCGGCACGGCGTCCGCGCCGAAGCGCTCGATCACGCCGCGCGTGCCCAGCGTGAGCCCCATCCGGCTGCCCGCCGCCGACCGCGCGCCGATCCGGGCCAGCAGCGTCTCCACCGCGTCCTCCGGCAGATAGATCAGCAGCCCTTCGGCGATCCACGCGGTGGGCGCGGCCGGGTCGTGCCCCGCGGCGGCCAGCGCGCCCGGCCAGTCCTCCCGGAGATCCGTCGCGACGGTGATCCGCTCGCAGCGCGCGACGGCCCGCTCCTGACGCAGCACCGAGGCCTTGAAGTCCAGTGGGGCAGCGGTGTCGACCTCGAAGAGCCGGGTGCCCTCGGGCCAGTCCATCCGGAAGGCCCGGCTGTCCATGCCTGCGCCGAGCAGTACGACCTGCCGTACTCCGGACGCGGAGGCCTGCCGCAACAGGTCGTCGAGGAACTTCGTCCTGATGACGATGGAGATCGCCACGCCGGCCCGCCGGCGCCGCCCGGCCTCGTCGTCGGCCGCCGCCGCCGGCGAGGACGGCCACATGCCGCCCGCGGCGGCGAAGGCCCGTGCCAGTGGGTCACGGAACAGCGCGTTCGCCCGCTCGGTCTCCAGCGCCCGTACCCTGGCGACCCCCACGGCCGTGGCCCACACTCCCGACGGCCGCGCCCGCCCCTGCTCCTCAGCCACGGGGCGCGGCCGTCCGTACGGGCAGGGCGACGAGGCCGCGCGAGCGCATGGACGAGCGGTGCCGTAGATCCTGGGGTGGGCAGGCCGGGGTGAGGTCCGGGAAGCGGTCGAAGAGCGCGGTGAGTGCGATCGAGGTCTCCATCCGGGCGAGCGGGGCGCCGAGGCAGTAGTGGATGCCGTGTCCCAGGGCGAGGTGCCCGGTGGCGTCGCGGGTGAGGTCGAGCCGGTCGGGCTCGGGGAAGCGGCGCGGGTCCCGGTGGGCGGCGGCCAGGGACAGCAGCACGGTCTCCCCCGCGGGCACGGTGACGCCGCCGATGGTGAGGTCCTCGACGGGGAAGCGCCGGATGGCCAGCGGCATCGGGCCGTCGTAGCGGGCCAGTTCCTCCACCGCCCCGTCCAGCAGCTCCGGATCCGCCCGCAGCGCGGCCAGTTGCGCGGGATGGGCGAGCAGCGCGGCGACGGCGTTGCCGATGAGATGGACGGTGTTCTCGTATCCGGCGACGAGGACGAGGAAGGCCAGGGACATCAACTCGTCCTCGCTCAGGCGGTCTTCCTCGTCGCGTACGGCGATGAGCGCGGAGAGCAGGTCGTCGCCCGGGCGCCTTCGCCGGTCCGCGAGGAGGCCGGTGAAGAAGGCGAGCAGCCGGCCGACGGCGTCACGCGCCCGGGCGGGGCGTGTGGGGTCGGGTGCCATCAGCGCGTCGGTCCAGGAACGGAAGTCGGGCCTGCTGTCCTCGGGGATGCCCAGGAGGTCGCAGATCACGGCGATCGGCAGCGGGGCGGCGTAGGCGGCGATCAGGTCGAACTCCTCGTCCCCGCGCCGCGCGTCGAGGAGCCGGTCCGCGATGCGTCGCACGGGGTCGCGCAGCTGCTGGATGCGGCGGGGAGTGAACGCCTGGGAGACCAGCCTGCGGATCCGCGTGTGGTCCGGAGGGTCCATGTTCAGCAGGTTGGCGTCCAGCGCGGGCGGCAGAGCCATGCCCCGGTACCCGCCGGGCGTGCCGTGGCTCTTGTCCAGGGACAGGCGCCGGTCGGCGAGGGCCTGCCGTACGTCGTCGTAGCGGGTGACCAGCCAGGCGGGCAGCCCGTCCGTACCGGTGATGCGGTGCACCGGCCCTTCCTCACGGAGCCGGCCGTAGACGGCGTAGGGATCGGCGAACAGCTCTACGGGGTCAATGCCGCTCGCGCCAAGGGCGGTTGTCTCGCTCATGAAGCCAGCCAACCAGATCGCGCGCGACGGGGCACGCACCGCTGCCGGGCCATGACGGGCGGCCGCTGGCACCGCAGGCCGACATCGACGCGATGGGCCGCTACGCGACCGAACCCGCGGCCGATCTGCCGGGCGGTGGGCGCACCGGTCGATGACCGTCGCCGTGGCGGAGCGGCTTCGACGACACCGGCCCCGGCGCGGAGCGGCGGCCCGGCCGGATTGCCTCCCGGACCTCTGGGCACGCGAACCACAGTGCACAGCGGCCGAGTTGGAGGCAGACATGAGTGACCGCGCATGGCGGATCATCCCGACGAGCCGGGGCATGAGCGCCCTCTACCTGCTTGTCGGCGTCATCCTGGCGATCAACGCCGCGTATCAGCTGAAGGACGACGTGGCCGTGCTGCCCCTCGTCTCGGGCCTCGCCGCCCTGGCCCTCATGGTCACCGCCGTCGTGGGTCTGCTGCGTCCCGGCTCACGTGCACAGACACGCTGACGACGTCGTGCCGGGCCGGCCGGCCGCGCCCTCGCGCCTTCCCGCGCCGACGTCGCGGTCGGCTCACCCCTCGGGCGCGTCGGCCATGCGTCGGCCGACGCGCGCGGCCGTCTCGCGCAGCCAGATGTGGGCCGCGTCGTGCGTGTGCACGGGGTGCCACCACATCGCTTCACGCAACGGGACGGCCTCGTAGGGCGGTTCCAGTACGCGGACGGCCGCGAGCGGGGCCAGGAGCCGGGCCAGGCGGGCCTGGACGAGGGCGATGCGCCGGGTTCCGGCGACCAGCAGCGGGATGCTCTGGAAGCTGTCGACGGAGACCTCGGCCCGGGGCTCGACTCCCAGCATGCCGAGCTGGCGCACGGCCGGGGCGTCGTAGGTGCGCTGGTAGGTGACCCAGGGCAGCCGGGCCAGGTCCTGGCGGGTGAGCCGGTCGCCGACGCCGGGATGGTCCTCGGCGACGAGGAAGACCCACCGGTCCGCGTACAGGTCGGTGGTGGGGAAGCCGCTGATGACTCCGTGCGGCATCAACAGGCCGTCGGACGTGCTCAGCAGCGCGTCCGTGGCGTCCACCACCGTGGCCGGGGTCTGCGCGAAGCGCAGCCGGATGCCCGGGGCCTCCTCGTGCACGACCCGGGCCAGTTCGGCGCCGAAGACCGCGACGGCGTAGTCGGACGCGAACAGCTTGAACTCCCGCCGCTCCCTGGCGGGATCGAAGTCCGCCTGGCTGGCGAAGAGGCGTTCCAGCACGTCGTACGCCGTGGCGGTGCGGTCCAGAAGGACCTGGCCGAGGGCGGTCAGCTCGTAGTGGCCACCGACCCGCGCGAGCAGGTCGTCGTCGAAGTGGCGGCGCAGGCGGGACAGGGCCGCGCTCATCGCGGGCTGGCTGAGGCCGACGCGCTGCCCGGCACGGGTGACGTTGCGTTCCTCGAGAAGCGCCCGCAGGGCGACGACGAGATTGAGGTCCAGACGACTGAGATTCACGGCCCTTTCCCTGGCTGTACGGCGATGACCAGCGAGAATCCATCCCTTGGATGACGCTCATCCATGGAATCGATTTCTCTGATCGTGAGTGGCGGGTCCAGATTAGTGCCACCGCAATCAGGAGGACATGTCCGTGAAACCTGAAGCCGCGTCCGCCCTCTTCGCCGGACCCTTCGCACTCGCCACCCTCTCCGCTCCCGGGGGCCCCGCCTTCCCCGCCCTCGTCACCCCCGACGCCCAGGCGCTCGACCTGCGCCCCGCTCTCGGCGGCACCGGCCTGACCATGCGGACGCTCCTGGACGACTGGGAGTCGGTGGCACCGCGGCTGACCGCACTGGCCGAGGACGGTGCGCCGGCACGCAGGCCGCTGGCGGAGTTCCGTGTGCACGCCCCCGTCGAGCCGCGCCAGGTGTTCCAGTCCGGCGCCAACTACCGGCAGCACGTGATCGATCTGCACGTCGCGCACCGGGCCCCGGGGGACGACCGGCCGGAGGAGGAGCGCCGCGCCGAGGCGGCGGAGATCATGGACCGGCGGGCCGCCGAGGATCTGCCGTACGTGTTCATCGGCCTGCCGAGCGCGCTCACCGGCCCCTACGACGACGTCGTGCTGCCGGCCTGGGCCGAGAAGCCCGACTGGGAACTGGAACTGGCCGCGGTGATCGGCCGCCCGGCGTACCACGTGTCCCCCGGCGAGGCCCTGGACCACGTCGCCGGCTACACGATCGCCAACGATCTGACCGACCGGGCCACCGTCTTCCGCCGGGACATGCCGCAGATCGGCACCGACTGGCTGCGCAGCAAGAACGCCCCCGGCTTCACCCCGCTCGGCCCCTGGATCGTGCCCGCCACGTCGATCGCGGACCCGGGCGACCTGCGTCTGACGCTGAAGCTCAACGGCAAGACCATGCAGGACGAGTCGACCAAGGACATGATCTTCGACGTGGCCCGGGTGGTGTCCTACGCCTCGCGGTCCGCCCGCCTCCTGCCCGGCGATCTGATCCTCACCGGCTCCCCGGCCGGCAACGGCATGCACTGGGGCCGGCTGCTGCGCGACGGCGACGTCATGGACGCGTCCATCACCGGACTCGGTGCCCAGCGCACCCGCTGTGTGGCGGAGGTGACCGGGTGATCCCGGACCGTACGGACCCGGCGGGCGCCATCGCCCGGGCCGCGAAGGCGTACTCGAACTGGGGCCGTTGGGGCGAGGACGACCGGCTCGGCACCCTCAACTTCCTCGACGAGGCGAAACGCCGCGAGGCCGCGACGCTGGTACGGCGCGGCGCCTGCTTCTCCCTCTCCCAGCGCTTCGACATGGACGGACCGCAGAAGGGCTGGCGGCGGCGCACCAACCCGGTGCACACCATGCTCGACACCGGCACCGACGCCGCCCTCGGCAACCAGGGCTTCCCGCACGGCATCGGCGGCGCCGACGACGTGATCACGATGCCGTTGCAGTGTTCCACCCAGTGGGACGGACTCGGCCACATCTTCGACCACGGCAAGGCATGGAACGGACGGCCCGCCGAGAAGGTCGTCACCTCCGACGGCGACCTCGTCACCGGCATCGAGCACATGGCCCCGCACGTCGCCGGACGCGGAGTGCTCCTCGACGTCGGCCGGGTCGTCGGCGAGGGCGGTGAGCTGCCGGACGGGTTCGCGATCACCGAGGAGCATCTGACGGCGACGGCCGAGGCGCACGGGGTCGCCGTCGGCCGGGGCGATCTCGTGCTGGTGCGCACCGGACAGCTCGCGCGGGCCCGCCGGGAGGGCTGGGGCGACTACGCCGGCGGCCCCGCACCCGGGCTGTCGTTCACCACGGCGGGCTGGCTGCACGGCACGGAGATCGCCGCGATCGCCACCGACACCTGGGGCTTCGAGGTCCGCCCGAACGAGTTCGCGCACGCCTTCCAGCCGCTGCACCAGGTCGCCATCCCGAACATCGGCCTGCTCATCGGCGAGATGTGGGACCTGGACGCCCTCGCCGACGACTGCGCGCACGACGGCCGCCACGAGTTCTGGCTCACCGCCGCCCCCCTGCCCATCACGGGCGCGGTCGGCTCGCCCGTCAACCCGATCGCGGTCAAGTAGACCGAGGAACGAAGGAGTTCTTCATGACCCAGCCCCGCACGGTCCTCGTCGTCGGCGGCGGCGCGGCCGGCAACGCCGTGACGATCCTGCTGCGCCGCGCCGGTCTCGCCGTGGACCTGATCGAGGCCAAGGCCGACTGGAACGCCACCGCCGGTTCCGGCATCACCCTCCAGGGCAACGCCCTGCGCGTCCTGCGCGAACTCGGCGTCTGGGAACAGGTGGAGGCGTCCGGGTACGGCTTCGACTCGGTCGGCATCACCGCCCCCGACGGCACCGTCCTGCATGTCCAGGACGACCTGCGCACCGGCGGCGACGACCTGCCGGCCACGGTGGGGCTGCAACGCCCCCGGCTCCAGCGGATCCTCATCGAGGCCGTACGCGCCAGTGGCGCCACCGTCCGCCTCGGCACCACCGCGGAGATCCTCGGCCAGGACGCCGACGGCGTCTTCGTACGCCTCAGCGACGGTGCCGAGGCCCGCTACGACCTCCTCGTCGCCGCCGACGGCCTCGGCTCCACGACCCGCGCCGCCATCGGCATCACCGACCGGCCCGAACCCACCGGCATGGCGATCTGGCGCATCGCGGCCCCGCGCCCGGCGGGCGTCGTCCGCACCGACCTCGCCTACGGCGGCCCGGCGTACATCGCCGGCTACTGCCCCACCAGCGACACGACGCTGTACGCCTACGTCGTCGAGGGCAACCGCGACCGGGCGTCGATCCCGCCCGGGACGTACGCCGAGGAGATGCGGCGCCTGGCCTCGGCGTACGGCGGTTTCTGGCCGGAGATCACCGCGCACATCGACGACCCGTCCCGGGTCAACTACACCTGGTTCGACCGCATGCTGGTGGAGGGCTCCTGGCACCGCGGCCGGGTCGTGCTGATCGGCGACGCCGCCCACTGCTGCCCGCCCACCCTCGCCCAGGGTGCCGCCCTGTCCCTGGAGGACGCGCTCGTCCTCGCCGAGCTGCTGACCGGCGCCGACACCTGGGACGACGCGCTGTTCCAGGCGTACCACGAGCGGCGGATCGCCCGCGTCCGCCCGGCCGTCGAGGCCTCCGTGCAGCTCGGACAGTGGCAGCTCGACGGAGTCCGGGACGCCGACATCCCCGGGCTCATGGGCCGCACCATGACCATGCTCAGGGAGCTGCCGTGACGACACCCACCGCGTCCGGGACCACCCCGACCGTCGATGTGCACGCCCACGTCCTGCTCCCCGAGGTCGAGGCGCTGGTGGCCGGCCTGCCTGGTCTCGCCGAGGCCAGGGCGCTGGACGCCCGGCGCAACGGCCCCGCCGCCCTCGCCGTCAGCGGCCCCATGGTCCGCGCGCGCCTCCCCCGGCTGACCGACGCCGCCGTACGCCTGGCCGCGATGGACGCGCAGGGCGTGGACGTGCAGGTGGTCAGCCCCTCCCCCTCGCACTACCACTACTGGGCGGACGAGGAGACGGCCGAGAAGCTGTACCGCCTGGCCAACGAGGCGACGGCCGCGCACTGTTCGGCCGCGCCGGACCGGCTGCGCGGACTCGGGCTGGTCCCGCTCCAGCACCCGGGACAGGCGGTCCGCGCCTTGGACCACGCCCTGGAGCAGGGCCTGGCCGGGGTGGAGATCTCCAGCCACGCCCCGGGACGCGAGCTGTCCGACCCGGCCTACGAACCTTTCTGGTCCCGTGCCGAGGAGACCGGCGCGCTGCTGTTCCTGCACCCCTTCGGCTGCACGCTCGATGAGCGCCTGGACCGGTGGTACCTGTCCAACACCGTCGGCCAGCCCACCGAGAACGCCGTCGCGCTCTCGCACCTGATCTTCTCCGGGGTCCTCGACCGGCACCCCGGGCTGAAGCTGATCGCGGCGCACGGCGGCGGTTATCTGCCCACGCACATCGGCCGCTCCGACCACGCCTGGTCGGCACGCCCGGACGCGGGCGCCGGCTGCGCCCACCCGCCCAGCAGCTACCTCAAACGGCTGTACTTCGACTCCCTCGTCCACGACCCGCACGTACTACGGGAGTTGATCCGGGCCGCCGGGGCCGACCGGGTGCTCCTCGGTTCCGACTTCCCGTTCGACATGGGCACCGAGGACCCGGTCGGCGCCCTGCGCGCCGCGCACCTGTCCGGCACCGACTTCCATGCCGTCCGAGGCGGCAATGCCTGCGCCCTCCTCCGGAAGGACTGACACCATGCGTCTGCTCACCCATCTGCGGCACGTCGACCTCGCCGTGCCCGACTACGACAAGCAGCTCGACTTCTACGCCGGCGTCTGGGGCCTGACCAAGGTCGCCGAGGACTCCGGGATCTCCTTCCTGGCCGCCGAGGGCTCCCCCGAGCAGTATGTCGTCCGGCTCCGCAGGGCCGAGGAGAAGCGCCTCGACCTCGTCTCCTACGGCGCCGCGAGCGCGGCCGACGTGGACACGCTCGCCGAGCGACTTCTGTCGGGCGGCGTCCGGTTGATCTCACGGCCGGGGCAGGTGGACACCCCGGGCGGCGGCTACGGCTTCCGGTTCTTCGACGTCGACGGCCGCACCCTGGAGGTCTCCGCCGACGTGGCGGTACGGCAGCACCGCAGGATCGAGGAGAAGGAGTCCATCCCGGTCAAGCTCTCCCATGTCGTCCTCAACTCCCCCGACCTCGGCCGCACCCGCGAGTGGTACGAGCGCCACCTCGGCTTCGCGCTCTCCGACACGCTCAGCTCGCCGCACATGGGCGAGGTCATGCACTTCATGCGGATCTCCAACCAGCACCACTCCATGGCGATCGCACGCGGTCCGCACACCTCCCTGCACCATGTCTCCTTCGAGATGCGCGGCATCGACGAGTACATGCGCGGCTCCGGCCGAGTGATGCGCGCCGGGTTCAAGAAGGTGTGGGGTCCGGGCCGGCACATGGCCGGGGACAACACCTTCACCTACTTCCTCGACCCGCACGGCAACACCGTCGAGTACACGACGGAGTTGGAGTGCCTGGACGAGGACACCTGGCACCCGCACGTCTACGACTTCTCCCGGCCCGAGGTCACCGACCAGTGGGGCACCGCGAACGCCATGAACGAGATCGTCGCGAAGGAGTCCTTCAACGACCCCGACCGCGGCGTCTTCGTCGCCCCACCGGTCTGACCCGACCCGTCGACTCCGGGGACGCGGCAGTACGGCACTGCCCCGACGCGCGCCGCCGCGTCCCCGCTCCCCCGTCCCCGCACCCCCGTCCCCGCACCCGATGGAGCCGCACCGTGCGTTTCGCCGCCTACGAACACCGACACCGCCGCCGGGTGGCGGTCGTGGAAGGGGACGGCACCCTCTTCCCGCTGCCCGGCGTCACCTCGCTCACCGCACTGATCCAGGAGAGCGACGGACTCCCGGGCCTGCTCGACGCGGGCGCCGCGGCCCTGGACGTGCCCCCTGGCCCCCACGTCTCCCAGGTCCGGCTGCTGGCACCACTGCGGCCCGCCTCCGTGCGGGACTTCGTCACCTTCGAGGAACATGTCGAAGGGGTACGCCGCTCCGTGGAGGGCACCGGCGGCGTGCCCGAGCAGTGGTACGCGGCGCCGACGTTCTACTTCACCAACCCGCATGCCGTCTACGGCCCGTACGACGACATCCCGATGCCGCCCGGTTCGGCCGTGCTGGACTTCGAGCTCGAAGTGGCCGCCGTCATCGGGCGCGAGGGCAGCGACCTCACCCCCGCGCAGGCCCGCGACCACATCGTCGGCTACACCGTGTTCAACGACTGGTCGGCCAGGGACCTCCAGTCCGCCGAGATGAAGGTCGGCCTCGGCCCCTGCAAGGGCAAGGACACCGCCACCACCCTCGGCCCCTATCTGGTCACCGCCGACGAACTCGAGCCCCACCGCGACACCGACGGCTTCCTGCGCCTGGCCCTGACCGCCTCGGTGAACGGCGAGAGGGTCGGCGAGGACCTGCTCTCCCACATGAGCTGGACCTTCGAGGAGATGACCGCCTACGCCTCCCGCGGCACCCGGGTGGTCCCCGGCGACGTCCTGGGCTCCGGCACCTGCGGCAACGGCGGCTGCCTCGCCGAACTCTGGGGCGTACGGGGCCGGCAGGACCCCCCGCCCCTGAAACCCGGCGACACGGTCACCCTCACCGTCGAGGGCATCGGCACGGTGACCAACACCGTGGTCCCCGGCGCGGCGCCCGTCCGGCTGCCGACCGGTCGGCGCCGGGACCGGGAACGGCCGTGAGCGACTGGTGCGACGGGGTTCCGGCGCCAGGAATCACCGGATGCGTGAAGTGAAGCTGCTCTCCGACACGCCACCGCTGCGCTTCCCTAGGTTGGCCCGGGGACAGTGCTTCTCGGAGACCTGCTCGGCGGGTCCTGGCCGGCGTGGATGCGGCGATGAAGGTCCTCCAGCAGGTCACGCATGGCCATGCGAAAGATCTCCGCCTGGTGTTCGCCGATGAAGGAGGTGTGCCCGAAGGCCTCCAGCACGACCATGCCGTGCATGTGTCCCCAGGCGCCGACGAGGAGGGCGGTCGCGGGAGGCGGCAGGGTTTCCGAGCCGTGCGGGATCAGGGGTTCCAGGTGCTGCCGCAGAGTCGGCGAGAGCGCCCGGGTGTCGGCCGCGGCGAGTTGTTCCGTGGTGAACCCGTCGAACATCTCCCGCTGGAAGATGGCGCTCAGCCGGCGCATCGCCCGGGTGGTCGGGCCCTCGGCGGGTGCCTCGTAGTGGCGCAGCGGTGCGCCGTACAGCAGTTGGAACCGTTCGACGTGGGTGACGGCCCAGTGGCGGTAGCCCTCGGCGGCGGCCAGGAACCGCTGTGCGGCCGGTTCGTGGGCCGCCGCGTCGACGGCCGCCGTCACGGCATCGCCCAGGTCGTCGTACGCCTTGGCCACCAGCGCCGTGACGAGGGCGTCCCTGTTCGGGAAGTAGTGGTAGAGCCCTTGCACGGTCATGCCGAGGTCGCGGGCGACCGCGCGCAGGGACAGGGCGTGCGGCCCGTGTTCGGCGATCTGGCGCTCGGCGGCGTCCACGATCTCCCGGATGGCGGCGGCTCGGCGTCGCTGGCGCAGGGGCGACAGGACCGTCGCGGGCTTGTCGGCGAACATGCGGCGATCCTAGGGCGGTTGACGGGACGAGTCATCAGAGGACTGCCCCCGTGCGGAAAACCTGACAGTGTCAGGTAAATCTCCTTCTGCTCAAGAACACGCTCCCTCATTAGCGTCGTTCCCAGCGGCGACGAGCGCGGCATCGCTGCACCGTCTGCCGGGGCGAAGGGCTCTGCGACGCGTTCCGTCGGCTTCTCGTCCGGCCGCGCCGCCGCCTCCCGTCCTTCCCGAAGACCCCTGAAGGAGATCCACTCGTGTTCGAACGTTTGGCCGACTTGGCGATCCGCCGGTCCCGGCTGGTGCTGCTCGTGGCCGCCCTGGCCGTGGCACTGATGGGCGTGGTGGGCGCCGGCGCCTTCGACAAGCTGAAGGGGGGCGGCTTCGACGATCCCGCCTCCGGCTCCACGCGCGCGGCGAACGTCATCGCCGACAAGTTCGGTGGCGAGACCAACCTCGTCCTGCTGGTCCGCTCTCCCGACGGCCGCATCGACACCCCTGCCGCCGAGAAGGACGGCCAGGACCTGGTGGCCGAGCTCAAGAAGGACGAGCGGCTCAGCAACGTCGTCTCCTTCTGGGAGACGAAGAGCCCCGACCTGCGTTCCGGGGACCGCCGTGAAGCCCTGGTGCTCGCCCACGTGAAAGGAGACACCACCGAGCAGCGGGAGAGCGCCCTCGCGATCCTGGACACCTACAGCGGCTCCTACAAGGACACCCTCACCGTCCGGGCCGGGGGAGGCGCCGCGGTAGGAGCCGACCTGTCGAACCAGGTGGTCGAGGACCTGGTCCTCGCCGAGGCGATCGCCGTACCGCTGACCCTCGTACTGCTCCTGTTCGTCTTCGGCAGCGTCGTCGCGGCGCTGCTGCCGCTCGTCATCGCCGTCATCGCCATCACCGGCTCCTTCGCCCAGCTCTTCCTGCTCGGCAGCGTCACCGACGTGGCCGACACCGCGACCAACCTCATCACCGCCCTGGGGCTCGGACTGGGCATCGACTACGCCCTGTTGATGGTCAACCGCTTCCGGGAGCAGCTCGCGGCCGGTGTGAGCGTGGAGGATGCCGTCCGGCGGACGGTGCACACCGCGGGCCGCACCATCGCCTTCTCCGCGGCGACCGTCGCGGCGGCTCTGGCGACCCTCATGGTGTTCCCGCAGTACTTCCTGCGGTCGTTCGGCTTCGCCGGGGTCGGCGTCGTCGCCATCGCCGCCCTGAGCACCCTGTTCGTGATGCCGGCCCTGCTGAAGACCCTGGGGCACCGGGTCAACGGCGGCCGGCTGCCGTGGGCGAAGGTGCGCCGCTCCGAGGCCCGGGCATCCCGGTGGGGACGGCTGGCGCACACCGTCATGCGGCGGCCCGTGCTCACCGCGGTGCCCGTCGTCACGGTGCTGCTGCTGGCGGCGAGCCCCCTGCTGGACATCACCTTCGGCACGACGGACGAGCGCGTGCTGCCCAAGGACGCCGAGAGCCGCCAGGTCTCGCAGGTCCTGCGGGAGGACTTCGGCGGCAGTGAGGACGCGGCCCTCTTCATCGCCCTCGACACCTCCGTGGCCAAGGCACCGCTGGCCGCGTACGCGGAGCGACTGGCCGCGCTCAAGGGTGTCGAGCGCGTCGAGAGCAGCGTGGGCACCTACAGCGCGGGGCGGCCCGCCGTGCCCGGCCCGGCCGACTCCGCCCTCGGCCGGCCCGACGCACAGCGGATCAGCGTGGTGAGCAGCCTGACGCCGAAGTCGGAGGCAGCCGAGAAGCTGGTCGAGCGGGTGCGCGCGGTGACACCGCCCCCGGGGACGGCCCCCCTGGTCGGCGGGAACGACGCCGTACTCGTCGACGCCAAGGAGTCCATCGCCGACAAACTGCCGCTGGCCGTGGCCCTGGTCGTCCTCAGCACCTTCCTGCTGCTCTTCCTGTTCACCGGCAGCGTCGTGCAGCCGTTGCGCGCGCTGCTCCTCAACCTGCTCAGCCTGGGTGCCACCCTCGGTGTGATGACCTGGATCTTCCAGGACGGCCACCTGTCGTCGCTGCTCGGCTTCACCGCCCAGCCGATGGAGCTGTCGATGACCGTGCTGATGTTCTGCATCGGCTTCGGCCTCTCGATGGACTACGAGGTCTTCGTCACCAGCCGGATCAAGGAACTCCACGACCAGGGAGCGGACAACGAGACCGCGGTGGTCAGCGGCCTCGGCCACACCGGGCGCATCGTCAGCGCGGCCGCCTTCCTGCTCGCGGTGAGCTTCTTCGCCTTCGGCACCTCCAAACTCAGCTTCATCCAGATGTTCGGCCTCGGGAGCGGACTGGCCGTCCTCATCGACGCCCTCGCCGTCCGCGGCGTGCTCGTACCCGCCGCGATGCGTCTGCTGGGCAACACGGCCTGGTACGCGCCCGGCTTCCTGCGCGGGTTCCACGCGCGGTACGGCCTCAGCGAAGGCGGTCCCGAGCCGAGGTCCGGCCACGGATCGGCGGCAGCCGCTGGGGCGGACACGAAGGAGTCGACCAGGGTGTGACCCGCCCGTCCACCGCCCGTCCACCCCTCGCGACTCGTGCGCGGCGTACGCGGCGCACGGCACCCCGCCCCCGTCCCCCTGAAAGCTCGATGTCGGCAGCGCGGGGGGGCGGTCGGCGGATCACACCTTCGCCGTCGGCCGCGCCCGTGCCGCTGATGCGCGGTGAGCGGTGTGCGGTGTGCGGTGTGCGGTGTGCATCGTCAGGTTGCGGGTCAGGGGTGTGACAGGGGGGCCGAAAGCCGGCATGCGGATCGGCGAGCAGCTCGCCGACGACCGGGCCACGGGCGCGTCGCGTCACCGCCCGGACGCGCCGGGCGCCTCCTCCCCCTCGCGGCTGAGGGTCTGGACCTTCCCGCGCTCGGGGTCGCCCACGCTGCGCCGCATCTTCGGATGCGCCTTCGAGCCGCCGAATTCCCACGGGTTGCCGTCGCAGACGCTGGTCCACAGCAGCTTCGCCGCCTCGTCGTCGGGATACACGCCCCACTCGCCGGTGCCGCTGCACGACGACACCTGGTCGCCGTCGTTGTCGTACACGGCAAGGTCGGTCACGACGACGGTGCCGTCATCCTCGAAGCGCAGGGTCCCGGCATCACCCCCGGTCCAGGTGCCTGCGATGTCCGCCCGAGCCAGTTCCCGCTGCTCCCACATGCCGCACCCCGTGGCCAGCATCAAGACCGCGACCGCGACCGCCGGGACCACCCCACGCAACCCCACCGCAGCGACTCGCCCTCGTTCCTCACGCATGGCTCCCCCTTGCATACGTCACGCCCTGATCGGCTCGCACGCCAGATCGGTGGGCACTCACGATGCCATGGAATTTGAACGGGTTCAATTCCGCTCGGCTGTCAGCGGAGGCCGCGGCGGCTGCCGGGCACCGCGGCGCTCGCGCTCCCCGCAACCTACGAAGTGATCGCCTGGAACGATCCGGCCGCCGCCCTCCTGGAGGGCTTCTCCCCTCTGCCCCGGCGCGAACGCGACCTCGTGCGGTGTGCCTGCCTGGTACCACCATCGCCGGCCACGCTGTCGCTCGGCCTACACGAGTTCCTTCCGCATCAATGTGCACATGGTTTCGTAGCGGCGTAGCGATCCGTCGGGGGCCTGCTCGTCCCACGCGTCCGGCTGACGGTCGTACGCGACATATCCCAGTCGTTCGTACAGTGCACGTGCCCGGGGGTTGTTCTCCTCCACACCCAGCTCGGCCTGCCGCAGACCGCGGTTCCTGATCCGCAGTTCCGCGGCTCCGACAAGGAACGTGCCGATCCCACACGATTGCAATGCGGGGTGGACCGCCAGCTGCCACAAGGTGCCGACACCCTCCTTGACCCGGTAGTCGACACCGCCCTTCGCCACAGGGATGTTCGTCGCGGGACAGACCGCGAGATAGTCGACCTCACCGGCCCGGGCACGTTCCAACTGCGCGGCGACGCCGGCCAGGTGATGGTCCGAGCCTGCCCACCCGCACGACGCCAGGTCCGCATGGACCAAGTCACGGGCTGACAGCTTCAACACAACGTCGGTCATCTTCAGTCCCTCCGGCGAGCCGGCATCCACGCCCGTCCAAGGGGGCGCGAAGCCGTTTCCTGGTCAGCCCACTGGCGCACACACCTGACCCCGCGGCAGCTCGCCCCGCGGGGACACCGTGTTGATCGTGAACAGCACACGACGAGGTGAGACCGCTCAGTCGGTCAGTGGTGTGCAGTGCACGTTGTCCGCTCCGCCACTCTGGCCGGAGATCCGTCCCCAGTAGCTCACACAGTGCCCCGGGTGGCCGATGTACACCGGACCGGCGTAGGTCGTGTACTGGCCGTCGTCGAACTCGGGGTCGACGTCCTGGGCGTCTGTGAGCGCTGCCAGCATCGACACGGCGGCGCCGGGACGGGTGCGTACCGTCACCACGCAGTCCTGTCCCGTGGCGGGGTTGTACGTCAGATACACCGTGCCCGCCGTACCGACCGGTGCCGAGTCGACCACCGTGTAGCCCGTCCCGCAGACACCGTTGTACTTCGCCAGGGGCGTCGCCGCCCCTGCCTGCGGGGCGATGGCCCCCATGGCGCCGACCACGGCGGCCGTGACCGCTCCGACCGCCGCGGCACGCTGAATGATGTTCATGTGAATCCCCCGTTTCATCGACAGCTCCAACAGCTTGTCGATCTCGAAGGGTTGACTGTCGTGACCCGACCAGGGTTGTAAGCCACCGGCACCGGTTACAGAACCCGGACACGGAGTGAACGGGTCCGTGGCCGTTCGTCCTCAGGAAACAGCCGCTTGTTCAAAGGCCCGACACGTCCTTGCCGAAGAAGCCGGGCCGAAGAAGTCGGACAGACAACAGCTGTTCAGTCAGCTCTTTGCGTACGGCGCAGGTCGCTCACGGTTTCGCCGAACTCGGATTTCAGTGCTCTGCCGAGGTGCTTGGCGTCGAGTACTCCCCACCGCCTCGCGATCGCGGCCGTGGATCGATCGGCACAGGCCGGGTCGAGCAGGTCGCGGCGGATCCGCAGCAGCCGCTCGTGCCGGACCCAAGCGGCAAAGGTCAGGTCAGCGCCCTGGAAGAGCGCGTGGAGATGGCGGACGGAGATGCCGTGCCGACGTGCGACGCGTTCGGCGCTGAGCCGGGGATCGCCGAGGTGGGCCAGTACATGGACGCGGATACGGTCGGCGAGGTCACTGGCGACGGAGGCTCGCTCGGGGGTGGTGTCGGCGAAAGCCGCCAGTAACAGTGCGGTGAGCGCCTCGGCCAGGTACGTGCGCGTCAGTCCTCCGCCCGGAACGTCCTCGTCGGCTACGGACAGCGCGTAGCGGAGGAGTCCACCGATCCCGCCCTGCGCGGACAGGGGAAGGGCTGTGCGGCGGCCGATGGAGTCCGCGTGCCTGCCGAGGTTCGCCCGGGGAACACAGAGCACGGTCATGTCACTGGGGGCGGACCCGATGATCCGGTAGGGCTGGGTGTTGTCACAGGCGAACAGTTCGCCGGGTTTCAAGGTGGCGGCCCGGCCGTCCTGCATCACCGCGACCCGGCCACGGTGATGCAGGGTCAGGTGCATCAACTCCTGGTCGCGGGAGGAAATGGTGCGGCGGTCCCGGGTCACCGTTGCGGCGTCGACCTCTATCCGGGCCACGGTCACCGGCCCGATGTCCACGTGGTCGACCACGGCATGAAACGCCGGCGGACCGGGATCCGTTACCCGCAGGGGAGCGAACAAGGACGAGGCCGCCGCCTCGAAAGGCTCGGTTCCATTCAAGCGAGAACGCTTGTCATCCGTCATGCCGGTCTCCCCCGATCCCCGTCCGCGTCGCCACTCTACTGCTGCTTGGTGCACAAACTGGTGCACGAACTGGGGGGTCAGTGAGCACGTACTGGTGCTCTCGCATCGTGGACCGCGCCTACGCTCGTCGACCGGAACATCCACCAAGGAAAAAACCGACGGCGTCGCCACCGGTCGCACTCTGCGACCGGGAACAGCAGGCCACGCATGATCCTGCTCCAGCGCTCCTGGCCGCACCTTCCCAGAACCGGGCAAAGCGAAGGGCGGGCACTTGACCGGGGGGTTCCATGTATAAGCACACCGAGCTGCGTCTCGGCCCACTTGACGAAATCAGCATCCTTCTCGCGCCCCATCAGGGTGCCACCCTCCTGTCGTTGGCAGCCGACGTTTTCGGAGGACGCAGCCATGGTGTGCCCCGGCACTGGCGGCAGTCGCTGCTCACCGCGGTGTCCACGGTCGGACCGGCGGTGCTCAGACCCCTGTTCGCCCCTGGGTACTCGGTCGTCCCGGACTGCATCACCCCGACCGCATGTATGCCGGACGGCGACGCGGCCGCCCAGTTCACGCAGTTGGCCGATCTCTCGCCCGACACCCTCCTGGATGAGCTCGAAACAGAGTTCGGCGGAGCCCTTCCGCCTCAGTGGAGGCCGGTCGTGGAACGCCCGCAGCAGTGGATCAACGCCTATGCGCGTCTGCTCCGCTGCGTGTGGCAGGAGTTCCGTCCCATCTGGAAGAACGCGGAAGGGCTCATTCGCAGGGAGACCGAACGAGTCGGCGCCGCACTCGTGCAGGGATGTGCCGAGGCAGTACTCCAGGGCCTGAGCGAGCGCTTCCGACTGGTGGACGGCAGTCTCCGACTGCCCGACCCACAGGGGAGAACCTACGCACTTGAGGGGCGACGCTTGGTCCTGGTCCCCATCGTGTCCGGCCCCGGTGCCTCCATGTACGCGTTGGACCGCCCGGATCTGGTGTGGATCGGCTACCCGCTGCCCGGCATAGGCCGGTTGTGGGGTACCTCCGCGAGGGCCGCCGCATCGAAAAGGGACGCGCTTTCCTTGGTGGTCGGCCAGTTGCGCGCGGCGATTCTGCGCGCGACGGCGCACTCGCTGACCATGGGAGAACTCGCGGTCCTGCTCAATTGCAGCCCGGCGAACGCCACCCACCACTGCCGTCATCTCGTGGACGCCGGGCTCCTCGCACGTCACCGCGAGGGGCGGCACGTACGGATCAGCCGTACAGAACGAGGCGATGCCGTGGTGGAGTTGCTGTCCCAAGCCCGCGCAGAACCGGAGGGCAGCTGACAACCGGCACACAACGCGACCGCGTCCGCCTCGAACCGAGGCGGACAGTTCTTCATGACCGCGAGACGTCCGTTCGCAGAAGCTGCGGGGTGCTCACTGCGGCGGCGCAGCGCTCGGCGAAGCCGAGGGACTGGAGGCAGTACTCGCGGCCGACGACGCTGTCGGCGAGGCCGTGCGCGGAGCCGGGGAACAGGGCTGCGTCGACGTAGGGTGAACGGGTGCGCAGTGTGTCGGCGAACTCGGCGACGAGGTCGGGACGGGCAGTCCACAGCGTGTCGAACTCAGCCAGCCGGTAGTGGACGGGCACGGTGATCCGCGAGGCGACCTGTCGCCACTCCTGCGGCCAGCCGCCGACGATCTCCAGCCCCTCGGCCCGTACGACGGGTTCCAGGATGCCCGGCATGCTGTGCAGGGCGAGCTGATGAGGGGCCAGAGCCCACCGGGGAGGCGCGGCGATCTTGTCCTGGAGTTCCGACACATCGACGCGTTCCTCGGCCGGGGTGGAATGCCAGGCGTCAACCACGTTCTCCGGCGGCAGTTGGCCAATGTCGGCGACGGCCAGACCGAGCAGCGGCCAGCCCGGCCGCTCCTGGGCGCTCCACCGGGCGGCCAGATGGATGGCGACTGCGCCGCCGATGGAGCAACCGATCACGACGACCCCAGGCGCGGTCGTGGCATGCCGCTGCCACAGTTCGGTGACGGCCTGGTCGAGCCGTTCCGCGGCGGCCCGCAGCACCCCGGTGTCGGAGTCGGCGGGGAGGCCCAGAGGCTCGCTGCCGCCGTAGCCGGGGCGGTCGAGGGCGTAGGCGGGGAATCCGTTCCGCGCAGCCCGCAGGATCTGTGAGTGGCCCGGGATGTCGAACGACCGCGCGGTGGCACCACCGCCGTGCAGGAACACCAGGAGGGGCTGGTCGGTGGCCTCGTCCGGCAGTGCGGCGATACCGGTCGTCCTGCCGCCGAGCAGCGTGAGGTCACTGGAAAGGATCTTCATGGATCGCTCCTGGGTGGGAGATGCGGTGGGAGATGCGGTACCGGCGGGGCGGGACATCGCCCCGCGGTATGGACCACCGTAGGAACGTGTGCCGTACAGTGGCAGTACAGATGCCAATGAGTGGAACAGGAAACTGCGGCATGGCTCAAGCGGTCCCGCCCGGTGACCCGGCTCCGCGGCGCGGGCGCAGGCCCGCGCAGGGTGACGCGGTCGTCGACCGCGCTTTCACACTCCTGGGCGCCTTCGACCCGACCCATCGGGTCCTGTCCCTGGCCGAGCTGACACGGCTCACGGGTATGCCGCGCAGTACCACCCTGCGCCTGGCGAAGAAACTGGTCGGCACCGGAGCACTGGAACGACGCGACGACGGCCGGTACACCATCGGCCTGCGACTCCTGGAGATCGCCTCGCTGGCACCTCGCGGCCATGGACTGCGGGCCGTCGCCATGCCGTTCATGGAGGATCTCTTCCACATCACCGGCCAGCACGTCCTGCTGGCCGTCCGCGACGGCGACGAGGCACTGCTGGTCGAACGGCTGTCCGCCCACAACGCCGATCCGGTGCTCTACCGCGTCGGCGGCCGCGTGCCGCTGCACTCCACGGGAGTCGGACTGGTTCTGCTCGCCGGCGCACCGCCCACCGAGCAGGAGCGGATCCTGAACGGCCTCTCCGCCCAGCCCGCCGGACCGCAGTCGCCGGACATCACGGAACTGCGCCGGATCCTGGCCGACGTGCGCCGGGGCGGGTTCGCCACCGTGACACTGAGCACTCCGTGGCCGCGGACCTCCGTGGCCGCACCACTCCTGGGCCCCGACAACACCGTCTGCGGCGCCCTGTCCGTGGTCCTGCCGAGCGGGACCGTCGACCACCGGACGATGACACCCGCCGTCCGCACCTGCGCACGGGCGATCTCCCGCGAACTGCGCAGCGAACCCGGCGAGAACGCCCCCAACCACAAGCGCCGGTGACGCGCGACACCGTGTGAGCGGTACGGGCTCCGGTCGTGGAAATGTTCATCGCCCCGCCGCGTACAGGACAGCGGGGAATGAACCCGGCGGGGGCGTGATATGCGTCAACTCGCGTACGAGGGAGGCAAGCCTCGCCTCCAAGCGGTCTGACGTGGCGGGCGGTTGAGGGGTTCGGTCAGCCGGTCGGCTCAGCCCCCGCAGCCGCCGTACTCGAGGGAGCTCACCGCGTTGTCGTAGAGGAACAGGAGTTCCTGCTTCTCACCCGGCTCGATGGTGTAGTGGTAGCCGTGGTAGTCGGCATCGGTGTAGATGCAGACGAACCCCGCGCCACGGTTCCACACGGAGCTGGCTCGGTCGTTCCACGCCGAGCCGACGTTGGGGATGTCCACCCGATACTGGAGCTGCAAGTTGCTACCGGTGAGGTTGTGGCCATCGTAGAGGCAGATCTGGCCTTCGTCACAGCGGGTCAGGGGCTCATCAGCCGATGCGGTACCCGGGGCCGCCAGTACGGCGGTTGAGGCGAGGACCGCTCCTACTACCGAGGTCTTGAATGCCAGTTTCATGAATACCCATTCCTAGCGTTGCGCGTCGGTATCCGTAGAAACGCGGCCATGGCCCCGCCTCCTACCGCCCGGGCTCGACCCGAGATCGTGAACACCGTGTCATATGACGATAGTTAGCGTAACCGATCATTGTTCGAAGGCGCTCGGGCCGCCGGGCCGCTCCGGCGGGTCGGTCGACCCCGCCGGGGCGCTGCTGCTCGCTTCCGGTCCGGTCGCGGTGCTCGGCAGCGTCAGCATGGCCCCGGACGTGGGCTGGGCGAACCCGGTCTGCTGACGTTGGCTCTGAGCCGGTTGAACCGCCGGTCGCCGCCTGGAAGTGTCCGGCCGGCCTCCTTGGCCAGTGCCGCGCCTTCGCCGAGCCACGCGTCGCGCTGGTCGATCGAGTAGAGGGCGGAGGCGCGCACGTCCAGCCGGGAGGCGAGCGCGCGGACGGCGAGGGCGTCCGTGCCCTGGTCGTCGAGGGGTTCGAGCGCCGCCGTGACGATCTGCTCCCGGGCGATGCCCTCGGCCACGATTGACACCTTAACAGCGTTCAGGCATGCTGGTCACAGCACTGAACTTAGTTAAGGAGGCCGTGATGCATGCTGCGCGACATCGGGCGCGGGCCGGCCGCGGGACGGCACCACGGCCGCAGTCGGACGAGGTATCCGCTGGTGCCGGGCATGGCCGAGCGGCTGGTCGCTCCCCTCCGGGCGGAGCTTCCGGGCAACGGCGTCGGATCGCGGTCGGCCGGGGAGATGCTCGCCGAGGCGCCCGATGTCATGGCCCGCTTCGCCGACGGGTCCCTGCAACTGCCTTGCACCGCGTTCCCGTTGAGCCGGGCCGGTAAGGCGTGGGCACACCCGGCGGCAACCGCGCCGTCGTTGTGCCGGATTGAACCATTCATCAGAACGTAATCCGAGAAAAGGAAAGCCATGCAGAAGAGGGCACTAGTAGTAGGGCTCGGCATCGCGGGGATGTCCGCGGCCATCGGGCTGCGCCAGGCCGGCTGGACGCCGGTGATCATCGAAAGGGCACCCGAGCGACGTACCGGGGGCTACTTCATCTTCATGTTCCCGGAGGGTGTGAAGGCCGCGGCCGACCTGGGAATCGCCGACCACCTCCACACCCGCAACCCCGAATGGCGACCGGGCGGGAACTCCTGGTCGGTGGATCGCCGGGGCAAGCGGAAGCCGGCTCTGGGATTGCTGGACGCGCCCAGCGGGCTGGCAGCGGTGCTGCGCAGCGACATCGAGGCCGCGTTGTGGCAGGGCATCACCGGCGACGGGACCCAGGACCCGGTCGAGGTGCGGTTCGCGACCACTCCGGTCGAGATCACCGAGGACGCCGGCGGGGTACGGGTCCTGCTCGAGGACGCGGGCACCGGGAAGCGGTACCACGAGGACTTCGATCTCGTGGTCGGCGCGGACGGGATGCGCTCCACCGTGCGCCGGATGGTGTTCGGTCCGGACGAGGACTACCTGACGAACTGGAAGGCGATGATCTGCGCCTTCCAGATGAAGGAGCAGGTGCCCACGTACGGGACGAGCGACAGCATCATCGTCTCGCGCCCCAAGCGTGCGATGTGGGTGTTCGGACTCGCCGACCACGCGCCCTGCGCGTGGCTGACCTACCGCACCGAGGACATCCCGAACCGGAACGCCGGGCCGTCGATCGAGCAGGTGCGCGCCGCCTTCTCCGGGATGGAGGACGAACCCGTGGTGCGCCACGTCCTGGACTCCCTGGACCAGGCCCCTGACCACGTGTTCGACTCGATCCACCAGGTGAAGATGGACCGGTGGAGCACGGGGCGGGTCGTGCTCGTGGGGGACGCGGCCTGGTGCATGAACACCTACTCGGCCATGGGCTCCTCGTCCTCGCTGCGCGGCGGCGCCGCACTGGGCGTGGCCCTGCGGGAGCACCCCGGCGACCTCGACGCCGCCCTGGCCGCGTGGGAGGCCGGACTGCGTCCCTACATCACCAGTCAGCGGCGCTCCGCACGGGTCAAGCAACAGCGCTTCGTCCCGTCCAGCCGCCCGGTCCAGGTGGTGGTCTCGGGCGTTCTCGATGTGGCCCGAAGGGTCGTCCACCGCCGGCTGGCAGCGGAGTTCACCGCGACGACGTCCGCTGCCCCGTCCGTCACGGCGCGGTGACGACGATGCGGAAGAGGGCGTTGGTGGTCGGGCTCGGGATCGCGGGAATGTCGGCGGCGATCGGGCTGCGCCGGGCCGGCTGGACGCCGGTGATCGTCGAACGGGCGCCGGAGCGGCGCACCGGGGGCTACTTCGTCGGACTGTTCCCGGAGGGTGTGCAGGCCGCGGCCGACCTGGGGATCGCCGACCACCTGCACACCCGCAACCCGGAACGGGCGGCCGGCGCGAAGGCGTGGTCGGTGGACCGCCGGGGCAGGCGCAGGCCGGCTCTGGGATTCCTCGATCAGCCCGGGGAGCCGGCAGCGGTGCTGCGCGGGGACATCGAGGCCGCGCTGTGGCAGAACATCAGCGGCATCGAGGTGCGGTTCGGGACCACTCCGGTCGAGATCACCGAGGGTTCTGACGAGGTGCAGGTGCTGCTCGAAAAGGCCGACACCGGTACGCAGTACCGCGAGAGCTTCGACCTGGTCGTCGGCGCGGACGGGCTGCGCTCCAGCGTGCGCCGGATCGTGTTCGGTCCGCACGAGGACCACCTGACCACGTGGAACGCGATGATCTGCGCCTTCCAGCTGAAGGAGCAGGTGCCCGCGTACGAGGCGAGCGACAGCGTCATCATCGCGCGCGCCAAGCGGGCGGTGTGGGTGTTCGGGCTCGCCGACCACGCGCCCACCGCGCTGCTCACCTACCGGACACGGAACCCCCAGGAGCAGTTCAGCGGCTCGCGGGTCGAGCGGCTGCGCGCGGTCTTCGCCGGGATGGACGACCCCGTGGTGCGCCACGTCCTGGACTCCCTGGAAGAGGCCCCTGACCACCTGTTCGACTCGGTGCACCAGGTGCGGATGGAGCGGTGGAGCACGGGGCGGGTCGTGCTGGTGGGGGACGCGGCCTGGTGCATGAACCTCTACTCGGGCATGGGCGCCACGTCCTCGCTGCGCGGCGGCGCCGCACTGGGCGCGGCCCTGCGGGAGCATCCCGACGACCTCGACGCCGCCCTGGCCGCGTGGGAGACCGGGCTGCGTCCGTTCATCACCAAGCACCAGCGCACCGCGCGGCTCAAGCAGCAGATGTTCGTCCCGTCCAGCCGTCGGGCCGAGGCGCTGCGCTCGGTCCTCCTCGGTCTGGCCCGCAGGATCCGCGGCCGCCGGCCGGCGACGGAGGTGGGCGGGCCGCAGGCCTTGGCGCGGTCCGGCACGTCGCGGTGACGACGGTGTCCGCGTCGAGGAGGGAGGATGCGTGAAGCCGGAGCCCGGTGCGTGTGCGCCGTGCATCGAGGTCACCGGCTGTTCGGTGGGGGGAGAGTCAACGTGGGTGTGCGGCAGGGTGCGGGCGGCGTCGGTGACGACGAGCATCGTGACCCGCTCGACCAGCGCATGAGGCAGGCAGGTCGAGTGCGGCAGGACAGGGAACCTGGCGCCGCGTCCTCCGGGACCGCGGGCGCTGCGCCGGCCGGCCCGCCGGCCGGCCCGCACTGGCAAACACAGCGGGACGCCGTCTTCATCCGCCGCATCCTGTGACAAAGATGTGAAGAATTGCCACCGCGAGGCCGTCGGCTCAGCCCTGGTGTTCACCTTCCGGATATGCGGGTGATCATTTTTCGCCATACATCAGACCCCAGTGGATCTCCACGGATCCAGGATGCATGCTCGCTGGAGCGGAAAGGTCCGTATTCAATGGACCGGACCTTTCCATTCGGTGGGACATCGTTACCCGAAGCGCACGCCACCGTCCTCCGGGCTTCCTGCCGAAAGCTCCAGCGCTACAGGAGGTTCGGTGGAGACAGCAAAGTCCGTCGCCAGCACCCGCATCGACTCCGAACACCGATTACCGTCGTCCGCCCGCCCGGCGAAGGAACTGCGTTTCGATCTGCTCGGGCCCGTTCACGTACGCGTCGACGGCGCGGTGCGGGACGTCGGCTCCCCGCAGGCGCAGGCGTTCCTCGCCGTCCTGCTGCTCCAGCCCGGACGGACCGCGACGCTGGCCGAACTGGTCCACGGCATCTGGGGCGACGAGCCGCCGGACACCGCGGTGGCCGCCGTCCGCACCCACGCCTGGAAGTGGCGCCGTTTCCTCGAGACCTCCGGTGTCGGACGGGACGCCCTGGTGTCCAGGGGGGACGGTTACCGGCTGACGCTCACCGGGCCCCTGACGGACGTGGAGGAGGTCGAGGGGCTCTCCACCTCGGCCGCCGAGGCCCGCACGCGCGGGTGCCTCGAAGAGGCCGACACCCTGCTGAAGGTGGCGCTCGGCCGCTGGTACGGCGAGCCGCTCAACCGCGTCCCCGGTGACTTCGCCGCCCGCCAGCGGGCCCGGCTCACCGAGTTGTCCACGGCTCTGAGCGAGGAACGCTGCGACATCCGGCTGGCGCTCGGCCGGGCCTCGTTCGCCGTCCCGGACCTCATGGTGCTGACCGCGGCACATCCGCTGCGGCAGCGGGCGCACCGCCTGCTGATGCAGGCCCTGCGCGACACGGGACGGCAGCACGAGGCACTCGCGGTCTTCGACCGGATCCGCCGGGCGCTGGCCGAGGAGCACGGCATCGATCCCGAACCCGAGCTGGTCCGGATGCACCAGCGGATACTGGCAGGGGAAGGACTGGCGGAAGCACCCTCCCGGGGCACCACGACAAAACCGGCGCCCTGGCCGCCCCAGGCGCTGCCCAGTTGGCCGGTGCCGCATCAACTGCCGCACGCTGTCGAGGATTTCGTCGGCAACGAGCAGGCGTTCTCCTGGGTCACCGAGACCCTGCTCCAGCTCCGCCGCACGGGCCCGGCGATCGTCACGGTGACCGGTGTGCCGGGCAGCGGAAAGTCCTCGCTCGCGGTACGGGCCGCCCATCAGGTCCAGCGCGCCTTTCCCGACGGGGTGCTCCACGCCGATCTGATGGACGAGGGGAAGCGGGTGGCGCCCTCGTCCGTGCTGCACGGCTTCCTCGTGTCACTGGGTCTGCCGCGGGCCGCCCTGCCCGACGGACTGAGCGACCTGTCCGCGTTGTTCCGTTCGATGACCGACGGACGCCGACTGCTCATCGTGCTCGACGACGCGCACGACGCGGCGCAGGTGCGGCCGTTGCTGCCCGGCAGCCCGCAGTGCGCCGTCCTGGTGGCCGGCACCCGTCTGTTTCCTGGGCTGCCGGTGACCCGGCGGGTCCGGCTCCGGCCGGTCTCGGTGGAGGAGTCGCTCGACATCCTCGCCTCCGTCATGGGACATGAACGCCTGCGCGAGGAACGGGCCGCCGCCTCGGAGCTGGTCGAGGTGTGCGAACGACTGCCGCTCGTGGTGCACGCGGTGGGCGACTGGCTCGCGATCCATCCGGATCTGTCATTGGAGACGCTGGTGCGCCAGATCCACGACGACCCGGGTTACCTCCTGTCGCACTGCGAGACGGTGCGCGCCTGCTTCGAGAAGAACTTCCGGCAGCTCGACCCGGGACTGGCCTGGGCCTGGACCCGGTTGTCCTGGTCCACCGGCTGCCTCACGGCGGCCTCGGCCGCCCGGACCCTCGGGGTGCCGCACGCCGGTGCCGAGATGCTGCTCGAACGGCTCGCGGACGCCTCGATGCTGGAGCGGCAAGCCCACCGCGGTTACGTCTTCTCGGCCCTGCTGCGGCAGTTCGCCCACCACAAGTACCCCCTTCCGCAGACCGTGCCGCACCCTCCCCTGGTCGCCTGAGTCCGCGTCCCGCAGCCGGCCGGAGCCCTCGCGGGACCGCTCGCCCCCCGGCCCGAGCGGTCCCGTCGCCCGCCCGTTCACCCTCTGCGACGGCCCGATTATCGACCGCTTATCGCCGTCGGCGCACCGTGCGTACCGTAGAAGAGGCAGCGGGCGTTCCGCTTCCGAGTACCGCGCCCCCGTCCCGCGGCTCCGTACGGTCCCTCGGAACGGAGCGCCGCCCCCCGTCCCTTCCTTCTCCCCGTCCGCGCCCGAACCGGATTCCACAGCCGCTACTCGTGCCGGACCACCGGCACGGGTCATCGAGATGAGCCGGAGTCATGAACAGTCCTCCGCGAGGCCGTACGGGTAATCACGCATCAGGGTGAAGCCGTCGGTCCCGCGGCCGAGTTGTGTCCGACGGAACGGACGACAAGAGCATGGGCTCGGCGTGCGACGGCTCGACTTTCGACAGCGGCCCCTGAACGCGACAGACGTATCCATCACTTCGTTCACCGTGAACAAGAAGTAGTCGAGGTGTGTCTCCTCATGTTTGCTTCCGCCGATGTGGTTCCCGACCGGTACGACGATCAATTCCGGTCGTCCAGGCTTTCCTTTCTCGACGCCGTGACGGATCACGCGCGCGCCGATCCCGGGCGCACCGCCGTGGTCGACGGCGGGCGGTCCCTGAGTTACGGCGAACTCCTCGCCGCGGCGGGCGCGTTGTCGGACTCCCTCAGGGACACCTGCGGGGGCCGCCCGGTGGCGATCCGTCTCCGCCGCGGTGCGGACCTGGTGACCGCGCTCCTCGCGGCGACCGCGACCGGAGTGCCCTTCCTCGCCGTCGACCCCGAGGCACCGGCGGAGCACACCCGTTCCGCACTGGCCGGGGCGGGCGTGCGCGCCCTGGTGACCGCGGGGCCGGTTCCGGCGGAACTCGCGGACTTCCTCACGGTCCCGCCCCGCTCCGGCTCGGGACCCGGCCCTGCCTCCGGCCCGGACGCCGGTCCCGGGGCGACGGCTACCGCTGCCGGCGGCACAGGACCGGCCGGCTATCTGGTGCGGACCTCCGGTTCCACCGGCGCGCCCAAGCTCGTCGAGGTGTCCGGCTCCTCGCTGGAACGGCATGCCCGGACGATGGGCGAGGTCTACGGGATCAAGCCGCAGGACCGGGTCCTACAGCTCGCGAACCCGGCCTTCGACGTCGTCATCGAGGAGGTGTTCCCCACCCTGGCCGCCGGCGCGACCGTCGTGGCCGCGCCCCACCCGGTGCCCGCGCCCTCGGAGTTGACGGAGTTCCTCGCACACCACGGGGTCACCGTGCTCAACCTGCCGACGCCCTACTGGCGCGAGTGGGTGGCGGAACTGGACTGCGGCGGCCGGCGGGTGCCCGAAGCGGTGCGGCTCGTCGTCATCGGCAGCGACATGGGTGACTGGGACACCGTCCGCCGGTGGCGCGGCCACAGCGGGGCACGGCTGGTGAACGCCTATGGCGCGTCGGAGACGACGGTCACCTGCGCGGTGTGGGAGTACACACGGGAGGAGGAGCGCGCCGGGGCGCTGCCCGTCGGCCGTCCGCTGCCCGGTGTGAAGGCGTTCGTGCTGACCGAGGACGGCTCGGAGGCCACGGCGCCCGACACCGGTGAGCTGTACATCGGCGGCTGGTGCCTGGCCGAGGGGTACCTCGGCGACGCCGAGCGCACCGGCGCGGCCTTCGTCCCGCATCCCTCGGACCCCGCGCTGCGGCTCTACCGGACCCGGGACCGGGCGCGCCGCGACGCCGACGGTGTGATCACCGTGCTCGGCAGGATCGACGGCGAGGTCAACATCCGCGGCCACCGGGTCAACCCGTCCGAGGTCAGCGCGGCGCTGCTGAGGCTGGACGGCGTGTCCGCGGCCCACACCGTCGTGCGCCGCGACGGCCGTGGTGAGGACAGGCTGACGGCCTACGCCGTCATGACCACGCGCCAGGACGGTCCGGCGCTGCGCGAGCGGCTGGGAGGGCTGCTGCCCGGCCATCTCCTGCCGGGCGAGGTGATGGTGCTGGACGCGCTGCCCGTCACCGCCAACGGCAAGGTCGACGAGACGTCGCTCCCCCGGCCCCGGGAGGTGTCGCCCACGCCCGCCGTCGCGCCGGCGACCTCCGCGGACCCGAGCGCGCTCATGACCGCGGAGGAACTCGCCGGCCACATCGCGGGGTTGTGGTCGGCCGAGCTGGACGGTGCCGTGGGCGTGGACGACAACGTGTTCGACCTCGGCGCCCACTCGCTGATGCTCGCCGGGGTCAGGCGCCGGCTCAGCGCCGACCTGGGACGCGAGGTCCCGAGCGTCGCCCTCTTCACCCACACCACGCCGCGGGCGCTCGCCCGCTTCCTGCACGAGGGCGAGGCCGCCCCCGGCCCCTCCGCCGCACGGCCCGCCGCACCCAACCGGCTGCGTGCCCGCCGCGCCTCGGGAGGCAAGCGATGACCGGACCCGGACCGGACGCCGTCGCCGTCGTCGGGCTGGCGGGACGCTTCCCCGGCGCCGCGGACGTGGACGAGCTGTGGCGCAACCTGCTGGCCGGAACCGACACCATCACCCGGGACGGGCGCGGGGCCTTCGGCATGCTCGACTCCCCCGCCCGCTTCGACGCCGCGTTCTTCGGCTACTCACCCGCCGAGGCGACCACCCTCGACCCCCAGCACCGCATCCTGCTGGAGTGCGCCTGGCACGCACTGGAGAACGCCGGCCACGACCCCCGCTCGGTGCCGGGCCGGGTCGGTGTCTACGCGGGCACGGGCCAGACCGACTATCCGGAGAAACTGATCGCCCATCGCGACAGCGCCCCCGCACGGCACGAACTGGGCAGCGACTACGTGATCAGGCTGGGCTCCGCCGTCGACTTCGCGACCAGCCGCATCAGCCACCGACTGCGGCTGACGGGCCCCGCCGTCACCGTCCAGACGGCCTGCTCGACCTCGCTCGTCGCCGTCCACACCGCGATCCAGGGCCTGCTCGCCGGGGACTGCGACCTCGCCCTGGCGGGCGGCGCCACCGTACGGATCGACCCCGAGCTGAGCGGCCAGGACGAGGCCGGCCTGGTCGCCCCCTCCGGACAGTGCCGTCCGTTCGACGCGAAGGCCGAGGGGACGGTGCCCGGCAACGGCGCCGGCTTCGTCGTGCTGCGGATGCTCGACGACGCGCTCGCCGCCGGGGACCCCGTGCACGCGGTCATCACGGGCTCCGCCATCGGCAACGACGGCGGTGACAAGATCGGCTTCACGGCACCGAGCGTGCAGGGACAGGAGCGGACGATCCGGGCCGCGTTCGGCGCCTCGGGGCTGCGGCCGCAGGACATCGGCTACGTCCAGGCGCACGGCACCGCGACACCCCTGGGCGACCCCATCGAGGTCGCCGCGCTCAACCGCGTGTACGCCGGTGACGTGCCTCGCGCGGCGCCCTGCGTGCTCGGCTCGGTGAAGAGCGTGATCGGCCACACCGACGCCGCGGCGGGCGTGGCCGGACTGATCACCGCGATCCTGGCGGTGCGGGAGGGAATGATCCCGCCCACGGCCCACTTCACCGACCCGAACCCCGAACTCGACCTCACCGCCGTGCCCTTCGAGGTCAACGCCGAGGCCGTGCCGTGGCCCGCCGGCCACGGACCCCGGCGCGCCGCGGTCAACTCGCTGGGACTGGGCGGCACCAACGCGCACGTCCTCGTCGAACAGCACATCGCCGAGGAGCGGCCCGGGTCCGCCTCCCCGGAACCCGAGGTGCTCGTCCTCTCGGCGGCCACCGACAGCGCCGTGCGCACCGCCGCCTCCCGGATGGCCGAGCACCTGCGCCAGGACACCGGCGGGCGGCTCGCCGACATCGCCTTCACGCTACAGACGGGCCGTGCGCGCTTGCCCCACCGCCGTGCGGTCGCCGCGCTGACCGCGGAGGCGGCCTCGGCCGCCCTTTCCCGGCAGGCCGGGGCCGTGCCGCCGCCCGCGTCCTCGGTGGCGTTCGTCTTCCCCGGTCAGGGATGCCAGCACCCCGGGATGGGTACGGACCTGGACCGCGGCCGGCCCGCCTACACGGCCGCGCTCGACGAGTGCGCCGCGGCGCTCCGCCGGCGTCTCCCGGACGCCGATCTGCGGCGGATGATCTCCTCGCCCGGGCTGTCCTCGGACATGGTCGCCAGTCAGATCGGCCTCTTCGCGGTCGAGTGGGCCACCGCCTCCCTGTGGCGGTCGCTGGGCGTGGAACCGGACATCGTCCTCGGACACAGCCTCGGCGCCGTCACCGCCGCCTGCGTGGCGGGCAACCTGTCCCTCGACGACGGCATGGGGTACGTGGTGGACCGGGCGCGCCTGCTCGCCTCCCTGCCCGCCGGCACCATGCTCGCCGTGGCCGCCGACGACGAGGAGATCGCCGCGACCGTCCCCGCCGCGACCCTCCGCGAACTGGACGTCGCGGTGGTCAACTCCCCGCGCAACCGCGTGCTCTCCGGTCCGGCCCACCATGTCGAGGCGGCCGCGGCCGCGCTGACCGGGGCCGGTGTCGACGTCAGGACCCTGCGCGTGGCCGCCCCCGCCCACTCCCGCCAGATCGACACCGTGGCCGGGGAACTCGCCGCCGCCGTCGCACACCTGAGCCCGCGTCCGCCGGCCATCCGCTGGATCTCCGACCACACGGGGACCGACCTGTCGGCGGCGCAGGCGGCGGACCCGCAGTACTGGGTGGCACACGCCCGCGGCACCGTCCGCTTCGCCGACGCCGTGGGCACGCTCCTGGCCTCGCCCGACACCCTGGTACTGGAGGTCGGTCCCGGCCACACCGCGAGCGCGCTCGTCCGGCAGCACCCGGACTACGACGGGCGCACCGTGCGCACGAGCCTCCCGCATCCCGTGGACGACAAGCCGTCCGACCTGCATTTCGCCGAGGCCGTCGCCGCCCTGTGGAGCACCGGCATCGAGGTGGACTGGAGCGCCTGGCACTCCTCGCCCCGGCGCCGCGTGCCGCTTCCCGGCTACCCCTTCGAGGGCAGGGAGTTCGGACCCTCGTCGCCCGTGGTCCCGCACCGTGCCGAACCCGCCCCGAGGGCGACCGGGAAACGCCGGGACGACGTCGAGGCGGTCGTCGCGGAGGCGTTCTCGCGTGTGCTGGGCATCGACGGCCTCACGGCCGAGGACAACTTCTTCGAGCTGGGGGGCGATTCGCTCATCGCGACCCGGGCGGTCGCCCTGCTCACCGAGGCACTGGGCCCCCGCGCGGAACTGACCGTGCGCACCCTCTTCGGCACGCGCACCGTCGGCGCGCTCGCCGCGCGGCTGCGCGAGACGACGAGGGCGTCCGCATGACCGCTGCCCCCGCCCTGCTGCCCCTCAGACGGAACAGGGACTTCCGCCTGCTGTGGTCGGCGTACACCGTCACGACGGTGGGTTCCCAGGTGAGTGTCATCGCCCTCCCGCTCACGGCGGTCCTGGTGCTCCATGCCGGAGCCTTCGAGCTGGGTCTGCTGATGTCGGTGCAGTACCTGCCGTTCCTGCTGATCGGACTGCCCGCCGGCGTCTGGGTCGACCGCTACCGCCGGCGCGACGTCATGGTGTTCACCGACGTGGCGCGGGCGGTCGTCCTCGGCCTGGTCCCGCTCCTCATGTGGCTCCGCCCCCACCTGGCCGTCCTGCTCCTCCTCGCCTTCGCTCTCGGGGCGCTGACGGTGCTCGGCGACGTCGCCCACCAGTCCGTCCTGCCCGAGCTGCTGCCGGTCTCGCAGCTCACCGAGGGCAACTCCACCCTCACGGCCTCGTCGAGCGCCTCACAGTTCGCCGGGCCGTCCCTGGGAGGGCTGCTGGTGCAGGTGCTGAGCGCTCCCCTCGCCCTGCTCGCCGACTGCGTGTCGTTCCTGGTCTCGGCGGTCCTGGTGCGGCGGCTGCCCGGTGCCGAGCCGGAACCCGCCGCCCTGGACGGCCGGTCGACGTGGAGCGCCGGCCTGGAGGGGCTGCGCCACGTGTGGAACCATCCGCTGCTGCGGCCCATCGTGCTGTGCACCGCGATCGCCAACTTCTTCGACCTGTTCGGCATGATCCAGGCCGTCCTGGTGCTGTTCGCCGTGCGCGAGCTCGGGCTGTCCCCCGGCACCTTCGGCCTGGTGGTCGGCTCGGCGAGCCTGGCGATGGTGACGGGATCGGTCCTGACCCCGGGACTGGTGCGCCGGCTGGGCTTCGGGACGTCCCTGCTGCTCGCCGCCGTCCTGCCGGGAGCGGCGCTGCTGCTCCTGCCGATGGCCACACCGTCCGGCGCCGTACCCCTGCTGGTGCTGAGCCTGGCGATCTCCGGATTCGCCGTCGCGGTGTACAACATCAGCCAGGTCAGCCTGCGCCAACACGTCACCCCCCTGGCGATGCAGGGCAGGATGAACGCTTCCATCCGCTTCCTCGTGTGGGGCACGATCCCCGCCGGCACACTCGTCGGCGGCCTGCTCGGGGAGACCCTCGGCCTGCGCCCGACACTGCTGCTCGCAGCCCTGGGCAGTGTGCTGTCCGCCCTGCCGATCGCTCTGTCCCCGGTACGGAAACTGCGCTCGGTGGACGACGTGCCCGCCGCGACCGAGCCGGAAGAGGCACGAGATGAGTGACGACACCCGCATTCCCTGGTTCACCGGACGCACGGGCGAGGACCACCCGTGCACCCTGTACTGCTTCCCGCACAGCGGCAGTTCCGCCGGCGAGTACATCCGTCTGTTCCACCCACTGCGCACGCGCTTCGCCGTCCGCGTGCTCCAGCTCCCGGGCCGGGGGGTGCGGCTGGACGAGCCGGAACTCCTCGACATGAAGACCCTGGCGGCCGCCGTGGCGGACGGGCACGACTTCACCGCACCGTACGTGTTCCTCGGGCACAGCCTGGGGGCACTGACCGCCCACGAGGTGACCGGCCGGCTCCTCGACCGGGGCGCACCCGCGCCCCTCCGCCTCATCGCCTCCGGCTCCCCCGCCCCCCACCTGCCCCCTCTCAAGGAGCCCGCCCGGCACCTGCCCGACCGGGAACTGGCGGCCCTGCTCGGCCGGCAGCACAGCCCGCTGCCGGCGGAGATCCTCGCCGATCCGGAGGTACTGCGCCTGTCGTTGCGGGCGTTCCGTGCCGATCTCACCGTCCTGGAGACACGGATGCCCTCCCCCGTCCCGGACACACCGTGGCCGGTGCCCGTCACCGCCCTGCGCGGCCGGGACGACTACGTGCCCGAGGAGCACGCCCGCCAGTGGGCCGCCCACACCGCCCGCTTCACCCACCGACAGGTGCCCGGCGGCCACTTCCCCTTCCGCGACGACGCCGAGGCCTACCGCGCGGCCGTCGACGCCCTGGTGACCGAAGCAGTGCACGACTACCAAGAGGGACGGAAACGATGACCGACGTGCACCACGCGAGCAGCCTGCTGGAGGAACTGAACCGCGGCAGGCCGGCCTGGCCCCTGCTCGCGGACTTCCCCGAACAGGACGAGGAGGACGCCGCGAGGGGCACCGCCGCCGTCCACGACGCCGCGGAGGTGCTGCGCGGCCTCGTGGACGTGGCGGAGGTCGAGCGGACGCGCTCCCTGCCCCCCGACTGGGTCAAACCCCTGCGGGACGCCGGACTCTACGCGCTCACCACGCCCGAGAGCCGCGGCGGCCGCGGTCTGTCCCCGTACAACGCCTACCGCGTCATCAGCGCCCTCGCCCGGCACAGCGTCCCACCCGCCGTGTCGGTCGCCGTGCACACGGGCTTCGGTTCCTCCGCCTACCTCCCCCTCCTGCCGGACGGCCCGCTCAAGGACACCATCGCCGAAGCGGACGCGGCGCAGATGATCTCCGGCGACGCCGACACCGAACCCACCGGCGCGGCGAACAGGCGGCGCGCCACCACCGCGCGGCTGGACGAACAGGGCACGCACTACGTCCTGGACGGGCAGAAGGTCTACATCCAGAACGCCCCCGTGGCGGGCCTGCTGCGGGTCTCCGCGACCATCGTGGGAGGCGAGGACGACGGACGCGTCGGCCTCTTCTTCGTGCCCACCGACCTGCCGGGCATCGCCGTCGGCGAGCCGCACTCCTTCGTGGGCCTGCGGGGTGTGCCCAACGCCCCGCTGTCCCTCACCGGGGTGCGGGTGCCCCGCGCGTTCCGCTTCGTGGTCGACCCCGCCCTGAGCACCGAACAGGAGTGGCGGTTGCAGAACCAGCTCAACGACGTCAGCGTCCGTGCCCGGATGTACGCCATCGCGGCACCCGCCGCCGCGCTGACGGCGCTGTGCCAGGACATCGCGCGCGACTTCCTGCGTGGCCGCCGCGTCGACGGACTCGAGCTCGCCGCCTACGGCGGGATCCAGGACATCGTGGCCCGCAACGCCGCGGACATGATGGCGCAGGAGGCCGTGGCCCGCTGGTGCCTGCTCACCCCGGGCGATCCGGCGCGGGTGCGCCGCGAACAGATGGCGGCCAAGAACATCACCTCCCTCACCTGCTGGCGTGTCGTCGAGCGCACCCTGTCGCTGCTGGCCGCGCGAGGACTGGAGACGGACGAGGGCCTCGCCTCGCGCGGCCGGCCGGGCCACGGGATGGAACGGGTCTGGCGGGACGCGCGCATGCTGCGCGTCTCCGGAGGCGTGGACTTCTTCGTCGATCACTTCTACGCCGTGAGCAATGTGTTCGGCCCCTGGTACGAGGACTCCGCTCCCGCCACCCCCGCGCCCCTGCCCGAAGCGGCCACCCCGCGGGGCCTGTCCCCGTCCAACGAGCGGCACTGGGCGGACATCGGCGCACACTCCGCGTGGTTCGCCGAACGCTGCCGCACCCTGGTGGCCGCCCACCCCCGGCGCGCCGACCTGGAGAGGCGGCAGGACCTCACGATCGCCGCCGGCCGGTTCTCCTGCGAACTCCTCACCGCCGCCCTCACCCTCGGCCGGGCGGCGAAGTCCGGCACCGAGCGGGACCAACTCGCCGCGGACGTGTACTGCACGGCGGCGGACACCAGGCTGGCCGGCCTGGCGCACCGACTGGACCATCCCCGCGACCCCGGGGCGGCCGCGGCACTCAGCCGCCTCGCGCTCGCCGGCGAGTAGGAGGAGAAAACGGTGACCCTCTCGTCAACCTCGACCACCGACCATCCGCTGACCCCCTCGCAGCAGATCGTGTGGCTGCACGAGGACCTGTTCCCCGACAGCCGTGCCTACACGTTCACCGCCGCGCTCGACCTGTACGGCCCCCTCGACCACGAGGCACTGCGCTCCGCCATGCGGCACGTGATCGCCGGGCACGACGGTCTCCGTCTGCACCTCGTCCCCGGGAGTTTCCCGCCCCGGCAGCGGGTCGGCGCACCGGAGGACCCCGACATCGAGGTCGTCGACCTCAGCGGGGAGCGGGAACCGGAGGCCGCGCTGGAGAACCTCCGGGACGCACTGCACAACAGGCCCTTCGAACTGAACCGGGGGCCCCTGATCCGATGGCTCCTCGTCGTGCTCGGCCCCGGACGGCACCGGCTGCTGCAAACGGAGCACCATCTGGTGCACGACGGGATGTCCTTCGCGCTCACCCTGCGCGACCTCTTCGGCACCTACGCCGACCTCGTGCGCGGGAACCCGCCGCGGCGCCTCGCCTCCCGCTCCTACGTGGACTACCTCGGGCATCCCTCCCACACCGACGAGGACGCCTACGCCAGGGCGCTCGGCCACTTCCGCTCGGTGCTCGACGGAGCCGACTTCACCGGTCCCTTCGGCGCACCCTCCACGTCGGAAGGCATCGCCGGCGGGCAACTGCGCACCTCGGTACCCGCCGACCTGGCCGCCGCGCTGCGCGAGCGGGCGAAGCGGGACGGCCACACCCCGTTCACCGTGCTGCTCGCCCTGTTCGGAGAGACCGTCAAACGGTGGACCGGCAGGCCGGACTTCACGGTCGGCACCGCGGTCGGCAACCGCCCGGAGGGGTTCACCGACTGCGTCGGCATGTTCGTCAACACCCTGCCGCTCCGGCTCGACCTGCGGCATCCCGGGCCCGCGCGGGACCTGCTCGACGACCTGACCGAGCAGCTCATGGACAGCCTCGCGCACCATCAGGCACCGATCCAGCGGCTCACCCGCGACCTCGGCCGCAGATCCGCCTCCGGACTGGACAACCCGCTGTTCAGCCTGATGTTCAGCGCACACGACGCCTCGCTCCCCGCACTCGACCTGGGCGGACTACGCGTCGATCTCGTCGAGGGCATGCCGAACGGCACGTCACGGTTCGCACTGGACGCCGTCCTCATGCCCGACCACCGCCGGAGCCTCACCCACCGTGATCACGCACCGGGAATGCTGATCATGTGGGACTACCAGCTCGCCTTCTTCGACCACGACGACGTCGAGACGTTCGCCAAGGACCACCTCGCGCTCCTCGCCTCGTACCTGCGTCACCCCGGCGCCCCGCTCGCCCAGCTGTAACTGACGACGGAAGAGACTGCCATGCTCCTCAGCCACCTTCCCGCGCCCGCCACCCCGCGGCCTCCGGCACCGGGCGGGACCGTACTCGACTGGTTCTCCCACTGGGCGCGCGTCCGCCCGCAGGCACCCGCCGTGCTCACACCGGAGGCCGTCTGGGACTACGCCACCGTCGACAGCCTGTCCTCGGAACTGGCGGCCCGCCTGCGCGAGCACCTGTCCCCCGGCGACATCGTCGGGGTGCTCCTGCCGCGCTCGGTCACGCTCGTCGTCACCGCACTCGCCCTCGCGAAGGTGGGCGCGACCTACCTGCCCCTCGGTCAGAACCCCCCGGAACACCGCCGCGAGAGCATCGTCGACACCGCCGCGGCGCGCCACCTCATCGCCTTCGACGACCACCCGGACGTCCATGGCGACCGCGTCGTCCGGCACGGTGTCGCCGACACGAAGGTGGCCCTGGCCGTGACCGGCCGCGCCGCAGGGACGGCCGGAGCCGCCGGGCCGGCGCCGTACGCCATCGCCACCTCCGGGTCGACCGGCCGTCCCAAGGTCGTGCTCGGCAGCGAGGAATCGCTGACCACCCTCATCGGCTGGCTGGCGACCCGGCTGGCCACCACGCACGAGGACCGGGTCGCCATGGCGGCGAGTCCCGGCTTCGACGCGCACCTCCTCGACCTCTGGCTCGCCCTCGGCACCGGGGCCACACTGGTCGTGCCCCCCGAGGGGGCTCTCAGCTCCGCCGAGGGCCTCCTCGAATGGTGCGCCGACCAGCGGATCGACTCGATGTTCCTGCCCACCCCCCTCGGTGAACTGGTGATGGGAGCGGCCCGGCCCGCGCACCTGGCGCTGCGGTGGCTCCTGGTCGGCGGCGACCGTCTGAGGGCCGCCCCCGCCCCGGACTTCCCGGCCAGGGTGCTCAACGTGTACGGCCCGACCGAGGCCGGCGTCCTCACCACCACCCACGTCGTCGGGGCCGACGAGGACCCGCTGGCGATCCCCATCGGTGTGCCGCTGAGCGGACGTACGGTGACGGTGACGGACGAGGCCGGCGAGATGGTGCCCCGGGGGACGCCCGGCGAACTGCGGGTCACCGGTGCCGGGGTCGCCCTCGGCTACGCGGGCGGCCACCTCGGGGGCTTCGTCCCCGCCGCCGACGGCGAGGAGCGGACCTACCGGACCGGCGACCGCGTCCTGATGAGGCCCGACGGAGTGCTCGAGTTCCACGGCCGTCTCGACGACCAGTTCAAGATCGACGGTGTCCGTCTGGAGCCCGCCGAGATCGAGGCGGCGCTGCTGTCCTTCCCCGGCGTGGTGAGCGCGGCGGCCTTTCCCTTCACCACCGGCGGAGGCGTCCGCCAGGTCGGTGCGGCGCTCACCACCTCCGCCGGCGCGACCCGCTCCGAGCAGGCCCTGCTGGCCCACGCCGCGGCCCGTCTGCCCGGCCCCGCCGTCCCCCGGGCCGCCCTCTTCCTCGACGACCTGCCGACCAACGACAACGGCAAGATCGACCGTGCCGCCCTGGCCGAACTGCTGCGGAACGGGCGGGGCGACGAGGAGAAGGACCACTCACCCGCCGCCGTGCTGCTGACGATGGTCCGCGACCTCGTGGGACAGGATCTGGGGCTGAACGACTCACTGGCCGACGCCGGCGTGAACTCCCTCACCACGGCCCGGCTGATCAGCCGGATACGTGAGGAGTTCGGCCTCCGGGTGCGCGCGGTCGACGTCATCAGGGCGGAGACGGTGGCCGACATCCTGCCCGCTCTGGGCTGACGCCGCGCTCCCGTTGGGCATGGTGCCCCGGCCGGCCCCGGCCCCGCCGGGGCACCATGCCCAACGGCGCGTGCCGCCGCGAAGGCCCAGGACGGTGGGGGCGGTCGACTCGGTGACGTCGACCGTGCCACGCGTCCCTCGGAGTCGCGGTGCACGCCGGGATCCGGTCGACCACCACCGATTTCGACGATGGGGCGATGCGGGACGACGCCGGGATACGGCAGGTCCTGGCCGGACAGCCCGCACTCGGCCGCGTCGGCGAACCCGAGGAGACCGGCGACGCCCTCGCCACCCTGGCCGCCGACGGCCTGTCCCGGGGGTGAGCGCCGCGCGCCGGCTGCGTGACGGCGCACGGGTCGCGAGTGGCCGCGGCGAGTGGACCGGCACCGTGATCCGCTACAGCTTCAGGCCGCCTCCTACCGCCGGCATCCGGAACCCGCGCGGCCTTGATGACGCTTCCCGGCATCAAAGACGGTAGGTACCGTACGTCTGCTCGACCGTGCAGTGCGCGGGACCCCGTCACGGCACCCGCGCCGTCCACTCCGGATCGCTGAACTTGGTCGCGGCCAGGTGCTCCGCCCGGGCCATCTCCTCCGGGATGACCCGGCCGGATGTCAGGCCGTGGCGGGCGCGGAAGGAGGCGAGCATGCGGTCGATGACCGTCTCGCGGGGCAGGCCCGTCTGGCGGCGCAGCGGGTCCACGCGCTTCTTCGCGCTGGTCGTGCCCTTGTCCGACATCTTCTCCTTGCCGATCCGCAGCACCTCCAGCATCTTGTCCGCGTCGATGTCGTAGCTCATCGTCACGTGATGCAGCACCGCACCCGGCCCACCGTCCGTGGCCACCATGCGCTTCTGCGCGACGCCGCCGATCTTGCCGACCTCGGTGGCGATGTCGTTCAGCGGCTGGTACCACGCCTTGATACCCATGTCACCGAGCGCGGCAATCACCCACTCGTCGAGATACGCGTAGGACTCGGCGAACGACAGGCCCGAGACCAGCGGGGCCGGGACCGACAGGGAGTAGGTGACCGTGTTGCCCGGTTCGACGAACATGGCGCCGCCGCCCGAGATGCGTCGGACCACCGTCACGCCATGACGGGCGGCGCCCTCCGGGTCGACCTCGTTGCGCAGGGACTGGAAGCTGCCGATGATGACCGACGGTGCCGCCCACTCCCACACGCGCAGGGTCGGTGCGCGGCGGCCGGCGGCGACCTCGGCGGTCAGGATCTCGTCCAGGGCCATGTGGAGAGCCGGCGACTGGGGCTCGTCGCGGATGAGCTGCCACTCGTAGTCCGACCAGTCCGTCGCCCGCGCCAAAGCCCGGCGGACCGCGACCGCCACCCCCTCCGCCGTGAGGCCGTACATCACCGTGCCCTCCGGCAGCCCGCCCTTCACTCGGGCGGTGAGTCCGGCGGCGTCGGTCTCGGCGGGGGCACCCTCCAGCGCCGCGTCGATGGCCGGCAGGGCCTCGTCCGGTTCGAGGAAGAAGTCGCCCGCCACCCGCACATTGCGCAGTGCCCCGTCGATCACGTCCAGGTCGACGACCACCAGCTTGCCACCGGGGATCTTGTACTCGCCGTGCACCGTATCCGCCTCCATCGCTGTCGCCTCGTGGAACGCCAACGCTCACCAGGGCATTTCCCTTCCGCGCCGGAGTGGGCGGCGAAGGGGACGTGTAGCACTTCACTCCGAGCACGGCCGAAGCGCGGCGTCCCCCTCGTGACCTCGGCCGGGGAGACGTAGCCGTTGCCCGCGTTCGTGGAGGCCGGCATGCCGCTCGCGACCTGGTCGGGGCGCAGCGGCGGGAAGACGTTGTCCGGGGCGCCGGCCACCGGGAAGCCGGTGAGCAGCATGTCGGTCATGGCGATGTGGAAGTCTGCTGCGCCCATGGAGTGGTACTGGTTGCCCAGGCCCGTGACCGGGCCCGAGTCGTAGTCCCGGACGTGCAGCAGGGTCAGGTCGTCGCGCAGGGCGTGAATGACGGGGAGACAGGCGCCGCAGCGCGGGTCCTGGCCGTCCCACCCGGGCGACGCGGTGACCGGGCAGCGGTTGCGCGGCACTTCCCGCCTCCGCCATGGCCACGTGCCTCCCCGGCAGGGCACGGGCAGGAGTGCGGGCCGCGGTGGCGGTGGCCCCACCGAGTCCCCGCAGGTTCCCTCAGCGGTCGTGGGATGCGTCGCCCTCCCGCCCGGCGTACGTGTCGGAACTCCTGATGAGAACCTCGTCCGGGGCCATGCGGAGCGGGCGACTGCCGCTCGTCGCGGATGAGCTGCCACTCGTGGTCGGAGTGGTCCGCAGCCCTCGCCGGGGCCCGGCGGACCGCCACGGCCACCCCCTCCGCCGTGATGCCGTTCGTCCACCGTATGCGCAGGTGGGGACGGACGCCGGGTGCCGTCGCCCGGCCGTCCCACGGCCTGGGTGGCCCGGCGACAACTCACGTCTCGGAGAGGGCAGATGAGAGTACGATCACCGAAAAGATACGGTGGGGGACCACCCCGCGGACGACGGAGCCTGCCATGACCAGCGACACCCCCCAGCCGCCCCGGATCGACACCAGCAAGGCCCATCCGGCACGGGTCTACGACTGGCTGCTGGGCGGCAAGGACAACTACCCCGTCGACGAGGCCGTGGGCAACACCCTGCCGCCCGAGGCCCGGGACGGGGCGCGGCAGAACCGTGAGTTCATGCACCGCGCGGCGGCCTACCTCGCCGCCCAGGGCATCGACCAGTTCCTCGACATCGGCACCGGCATCCCCACCGCGCCCAACCTGCACCAGATCGTGCAGCGGACGGTACCGTCCGCCCGCATCGTCTACGCCGACAACGACCCGATCGTGCTCCGGCACGCCGAGGCGCTGCTCATCAGTGACCCCGCGGGCGCGACCGATTACATCCAGGCCGATGTGCGCAACCCGGAGGAGATAGTCGAGCACGCGCGCGGCGTCCTCGACTTCGACCGCCCGATCGCGCTCTCGGTGATCGCCCTGATGCACTTCATCTCCGACGAGCAGGACGCCCACGGCATCATCCGCAGGCTGGTGGACGTCCTGCCCTCCGGCAGCTACCTGGTCCTCTCGCACGCCGGGATCGACGTGTTCCCGGAGCTGGCGCAGCAGGTGATCGACCAGTACGCGAAGGGCGGCATCCGTCTCGCCTTCCGCACCCGTGACGAGGTGGCCCGCTTCTTCGACGGGCTCGAGATGGTCCCCCCGGGCCTGGTCACCGCCACCGAGTGGACGGGCTCCCCCACTCCCCCGGCCGACCCGGAGGGCAGCGGTATCTACGCGGCCGTGGCCCGCGTTTCCTGACGCGGAAGCGGAAGCGGTACGGGCGATGGCGGTCGGGCCCGCTCGGCAGAAGCCGAGCGGGCCCGACCGCGTCTCAAGCCCGACCGTGCCCGGAGGCCGACCGCGTCCCACGCTCCCCGGACGCGCTCGCTCCTAGCTCAGCCCCGTCGCACGGAACGTCCAGTGCCCGGAGCCGATCCGGTACACCGCCTCGCCGTCCCCCGTGCGCACCAGGTGCGCGTCCTCGGGCGCATGGGCGCGACCGCCGAGGAGCGGAACGTGGACCTCGGCCGTGCTGCCCGCCGGGACGTCCACCGTGAGCCGGAACTCGTCCGCGTCGCGCTTCCAGTCGGTGCGGGCGAGGCCGTACGGGGTGCGGTACGAGCCGGACGCGGACGTCAGGCCGCCCTCGACGGCCGGGTCGATCAACAACTCCCGGTAGCCCACCGATCCCGCCGTCTGGTCGAGGCCGGCGACCCGGGTGGTGAACCAGGAGTCGATGGCGCCGAGCATGAAGTGGTTCTGCGACTGGCCCGCGCCGCCGTCCCAGGACTCGCCGAGCGTGGTGTTGCCGGCCAGTACCTGGTAGCCGTAGCTGGGGCTGGTCGTCTGCGTGGCGATCTTCTCGACGATGTCGTCGCGGCCCGCGCCCGACAGCACCCGGAAGGCGGACGGCAGGGAGATCTCGCCCAGTTGCAGGTGGTAACCCGCGTCCTTGACGGACGTGGTGAAGTGGGCGAGCAGCCTGTCCTTCTCCCCCGCCGGGTAGGCGCCCATGTCCAGCGCGAGCGCCTCCGCGCCCTGGCCGCCCCCGCCGAAGGTGCCGGTGGCGTCGTCGTAGTACTTCGCGGCGAGCGCCCGGGCGCTCTCGTCGGCCTGCGCCCGGTACGCGGCGGCCGCGTCGTCGTCGCCGAGCACACCGGCGATGCGGCTGAGCGCGTCGACCACCCGCCAGTAGCCGAAGGTGCCGGCCACCGCGCGCGGGAAGGTGCGGTCGGGGGTGAACCAGTCGCCGAGGCCGTAGTCGAGGATGCCGCCGGAGACCTGGGTCTTCAGGAAGTCGGCGTACTGCCTCATCTTCGGGTAGTACGTCTTCAGGGTCTCCTTGTCGCCGTACGTGGTGTACAGCTGCCAGGGGACGAGGACGAACGCGCCGCCCCAGTTGGAGTCGTTGCGGTAGGCACCGGGCAGGCTGGTGTACTCGGGGACGGTGGAGGGGACCAGCCCCTCCGCGGTCTGCGCGTCGGCCATGTCCCGCACGATCTTGCGGAGTTGGGACTGCATGTCGTAGTTGGCGGCCAGGGCGGGGAACACCAGCTGGTCCTGCTCGAGCCAGCCCAGTTTCTCGCGGCTGGGGCAGTCGGTGAGGACGCTCATCATGTTGCCCTCGATCGCCCCGCGGATGAGCGAGTGGATGCCGTTGATGAGGGAGTCCGAGCTCTCGAAGGTGCCGGCGGAGGTGTTGTCCGTGCGCAGCGCCTTGCCCCGTACGGTGATCTTCGCGCCCTCGGGCACACCCTTCAGCTCCAGGTAACGGAAGCCGTGGTAGCTGAAGGTGGGGTGCCAGGTCTCGTTCCGGCCGCCGCCGCTGGTGTAGCTGTCCCACAGCGGTGCGCCCACGTTGCTGATGGACTGGAAGGCGTGGCCGTCCTTGAGGCTCTCGGCCGGGTAGGCGCGGAGAGTGGTGCCCTTGGGCGCGGTCACCGTGATCTCGGGCCAGCCGGCGATGTTGCGGCCGAGGTCGAAGACGCGGCTGCCCTCGGCGCCGTCGACCTCCTTGCCGGTGAGGGTCTGAACGACACGGATCGGCTCGGTCTCGCGGGCGCTCAGCTCGGCGGGTTGTGCGGTGCTGCCGGGGGCGCCGACGGAGACCGCGTGCTGCCACTTCCGGTGGTCGCCGCTGGGTTCGTCCCAGTGCGGGATCTCGCGGCGGGCGTCGTAGTCCTCGCCGCCGTACCAGTTGGAGGAGGTGGTGGGGCCGAGCGTGGTGCGCCAGTCGTCGCCGCTGGTGACGGTGCGGGTGGTGCCGTCGGCCAGGGTGACCTCCAGGCGGGCGATCAGCTTGGGGTCGCTGAGGTTGCCGTACAGCTTGCGGTAGCGGTCGGCGGTGCTGACCACGTTGGACATGCCGTTGCCGAGGGCGACGCCGATCGTGTTGGCGCCGGTGCGGAGCCGGTCGGTGACGTCGTAGGTGGCGTACTGGACACGGTCGCCGTAGGTGGTGTTGGCGGGTTCCAGGACGGCGTCGCCGACCGCCTCGCCGTTGATCGTGGCGTCGTAGATGCCGAGCCCGGCGATGTAGAGGCGGGCGCTGCGCACGTGCTTCGGCAGCGCGAAGTCGTCGGTGAGCAGCGGGAGTCCGGACGGCAGATACGGCTCGGGCGGCTGCTGCCCGGTGACGGCGGCGAGTCGGGTGAACGGGCCGGTGGCGGCGTCGCCGCTGGACAGCGCGTAGTCGACGGGGAAGTCGGGGACCTTGCCGTCGTCGGTGAGGACGTCGGCGCGCGGGTAGAGCGCGATCTCGTCGAACGTCTTGGCCGACTTCAGGTCCAGGGTGAGGGTGACCGGCGCCCCGGAGACGTCGGCGGAGGTGTGCGCGGCGCTGGAGTAGCCGGCGGCGGTCTGGAGGGCGCTGTTGGGCAGCCCGTCGACGGCGAGGGCGGGCTCCCATGTCTTGCGCAGGGTGTTGGTCTCGGAGGCGGTGACCGCGGCGCCCTTCGCCAGTCCGGCGGCGGGGGTCGCGGAGTCACGGACGTCGATCTCGCCGAGTTGCAGCCGCCAGGTGAGGCCGGGGAAGTTCTCCGCGAGCGGCAGTCCCAGCCTGGTGACGTCGAGACGGAGGTAACGGTGCGTGGTGCGCGGGACCTTGACGACGACCGGCTGGAGTGTCTTCTTGCTCAAGCGCCAGTCGGGGTGGGTGATCCAGTCGGCGCCCCAGTCCGACTGCTCGGTCAGACCGGTCTCGAAGACGGCGGTGTCGCTCCAGTCGGAGGTGACGCTGCCGTGCCCCGACCAGAGCATGACCCGCCAGTACACGCGGGTGCGGGAGCCGAGCTTCTTGCCCGCGTACGTGGTCCCGGGCGTGGCCGAGCGGACCTTGCCGGAGTCCCACAGGTCGGGCCGGCCGCTGCGCAGCAGCCGCTCGGAGGTGGCGGCCTGGACGCGGTAGGCGCCCTGGAGGACGCCGGTGGCGCGGGCGGTGGTCTCCCAGCTCAGCTCGGGTGTCGTGTCGTCGATGCCGAGCGCCCGGGTGAGGTGCTGGGTGCGGAGCGCGGCCGGAGCGATGGCTCCGGCGGCCGCGGCGTCGGCGGTGACCGCGCCGGCCAGCACGGTGGCGAAGGCGGTGGTGGCGGCGAGCAGGGCCGCGGGGTGGTGTCCTCGCAGGCGGCGTGGTCTGCGCATGGTGCTCCTCGGAAGTGATGTGTGCAGGGCTTGGGGGGAGTGGACCGCGGTCAGTCGCGCCGCAGTTCGGCCGTGACACGGCGGGCGAACCGGACGGCCACGGGGCCGAGCAGTCCGGACGGGATCGGCTTGTTGCGCTCGTTGGAGAGGGTGTTGGCGACGCGGACGGTGACCGTGTTGCGGCCCGGCTTCACCTGGCCGGTGATGTCGACGGTGAACGGCGCCCACAGCAGCGCGGGCAGTTCCTCGCCGTTGACGGTGACGGCGGCGACCTCGCGCACGTCGCCGAGGTCGAGCAGGACCCGGCGTCCGGCGAGCTGCGCGGCCGTGAGGTCGATGTCCTTGCTGTAGGTGCCGCTGCCGGAGAACAGCCGGTCGTGGTCGGTCCAGGTGCCGAGCGGCGCGGTGACCGAAGTGGCGCCGTTCTTCTCGAAGGTGAACGTCCAGTCGCCCTCGACGGTGACCGGGTCGAGCGTGTCGTATACGCGGACGGTGCCCCGGTAGGTGCGGTGGCCGTCGGTGCCGGTGAGCCGGTGCTCCCCCGGTGCCGTCGCCTCGACGGTCGCCCGCAGCATCGTGCCGTGCCGTTGGACGCCGAGGACGGGCAGCGGGGAGTCGGTGAGGTGGGGCACGGTGTGCCCGGTGTGCGGGACGACCACGACGGCCGTCTGGTACGCCTCCAGGGCGAGCGGCACCTTCAGGCCGCTTCCGCCGTCGCGGTACACCGGTGCCGGGCGGGTCTCGCCGGTCGCCGGGTCCCACAGTTCGGGTGCCCCGGTGACGGGCAGTGTGGCGACGGTCTCGACGCGCTCGCCGCTCTCGTTGTTGAACAGGAACGCGGTGTCCTTGCCTCGGTGCACGCGCACCGCCCGTACGGCCTCCCGCGCCGGGTCCAGTACGGCGACGGCGGCACCGGCGGCCTGCGCGGCGGCGCCCAGCGCGTCGGTGCCGGTGACGCGGACCGCGCGCCCGCGGCCGAGGGTACGGCTGCCGGGCAGGCCGTCGCCGAACAGGTCGGCGAGGGCGTGGGTGAGGGAGCGGTCCTTGCCGTTCGCGTCCTCGTCCTGAAGGGAGCCGACGGCGACGACCGTACCGCCGGCCCGCACGAAGTCGCGCAGTACGGACACTCCGGCGACGTCCAGGACGGGTGTCGTCGGCAGCACCACCAGGTCGTAGCGGGCGTCGCCCACGGCGAGTCGGCCGCCGCTCACCCTGGCATGGGCGAGCAGGGCCCTGTCGCCGGTGAGGGCGCCCTCGTGCAGCAGGTCGAAGTCGACCTGGGCGCGCTCCAGGGCGTACGCGGCGTCGGTGAGCGCGGAGTCGACGGGGCCCTGCGCGTCGGTGCCGGTGGTCTGCTCGGCGGCCCGCTGCGGCTGGAGCAGCGCGGTGCGGACGCCGGAGGTGCCGCGCGAGACCTCCATGACGCGGCCGATCCACTCGGCGAGCGGGCGCATCGCCCACCACCAGGGGGCGCGCGGGCCGAACGGCGGCGGGAAGTAGACGAGGGTCTCGTCGGTCCACAGTGCGTGCAGCACGGTGAGGTTGATGCCCCGGGTGGCCTGCGCGCCGACGGTCGCGTGCACGAACGACGGGGTGACCTGCCAGCCCATGTTGCCGAACATCTCCAGCAGCGCCCGCTCCCGGCCCATCTGGTGGGCGACGGAGGAGGGGCTGCGGGCGATCATGTTCTGCTCGCCGAGGACGTACTCGGCGGTGATGATGTCACCGCCGGGCACCTGCGCCCATTGGTGGACCTTGTGCAGGTCGCCGGTGGAGGGGATGCGCTTGGCCGGGGAGGTCTCGTCGTAGAGCGGGTTGGTGATGAGGGCGACGCCCCGCTCGTCGTACCAGCGGGACTGCCTCTCGAAGTACTTCGCGAAGCGGTTGGAGACGGCCTGCCAGTAACGGCCCCGCGCGATCCGGCCGTCGCGGCCCAGGTCGTCGAAGGCGCTGGCGTAGGCGAGGCCGGGGGTGGTGCCGACCTCGGTGAGTGCCCGCTCCAGGGTGGGCGACCAGGGCAGACGGTTGAAGTGGGCCTGGGCGGAGGCGAAGAACGGCTCGTCGTCCCAGAACCCGGGGACGACGGTGCCGAAGTAGCGGTGGAAGCGGCGGTGGTACTCCCCCGGCACGATGTCGAGGAACAGCTCCACCGGCTCGTCGTCGAGGAGGTCGACGTAACTGCGGCTGTAGCCCTGGGAGTCGTCGACGAGCGGGATGCCGCCGAACAGGTCGATCTGCCAACGGCCCTTCGGCGCCTGCCAGATGTGGCCGCCGTCGAGCGTGCCGGTCAGGTCGACGACGTCGTCCGCGTCGGTGGAGCCGACCGGCCGGGCCGCGGCGGCGACCGGGGCGGGGGTGCCGTCCACGGGGGCGCGGTCGGGGAAGTCGCCCGCGGCGGCGGAGGTGTCGAAGGTGGAGGTGTAGAGCGTGGAGCCGTCGGCGGCGGTGACGGTGAGGCTGTCCCACAGCGACCGCTGCGCGGACACCGCCCGCACACCCGCCCCGCCGGCGGCGTACGCGGTGTCGGTGGCGGTGCCCTTGTCCCTGCCGTCGAGGGTGACGGACAGGCTGTCGCCGCGCAGGGTGACGGCGAGGGTGTGGTACTTGGTCTTGTTGAAGCCGTCGGTGCGGGTGCTGCGGAGCAGTTCGACGGGGTCCTTGCCACCGGCGAGGCGCTGGACGGTGACGACACCGGTCTGGTCGAAGGTGACGCCGTAGCCGTCCCGCCCGTCGGCCGAGGCGCGGACGAGGAGTCCGGCGCCGGTGTACTCGGCCTTGGCGCTCGCGGTGACGGTGCAGTCGGTCCAGGTGTCGCCGCCGCGCAGGACGGCCGCCCCGTCGAGGATGCCCGCGTCGGCCACCAGGTGCCCGGCCTCCACCCCGACGCCCGTACTGCGGCGCAGGTCGACGCGGGCGGGGCCCTCGACGACGGTGGTGGAGCGCCACAGGGCCTTGAGGCGGAGGTCGGGGCGGGGCCTGTAGGTGCGGGAGCCGACCGTGCCGCCCTTGACGATGTACTCGCCCGCGCGGCCGCTCGGGAAGTGGTCGTCGTTGAACAGCCACACCCGCATGCCGGTGCGCCTGGCCTCCTCCAGGGTGTGGCCGACGATGTCGAACCACTCCTCGGTGAAGAACACCGGCCGCATCTGGTCGTTGTCGAAGGAGAAGAGGATGACCTCGTACATGCCCTTGGACCGCAGCTCGGCGAGTTGCCGGTCGACGAGCTCGGGGGTGACGGGGCCGTTCCAGTACCAGTAGACGGTGGGCCGGCTGTCCTTGCGGGGGTCGGCGAAGTCCTTGGCGCGGAAGGTGCCCGGGGCGGTTCCGGTGGCCGCCTCGGCGGGGGCGGCGTGCGCGGCCGTCGCGGGGACGCCGAGGGCGAGCAGGGCGCCGGTGGCGCCGGTCGCGGCGACGAACGTGCGTCTGGACAGACCGTCGCCGTCGTGCGTCCCGGGGGTGACGGGGCTGTCGGGGGTGTCGGGGATGTCGGGCATGGTGGTACTCCTGCGGGGTGCGGGTGCGTTCCTGCGGGTGGGAAGGGGTACGGCGGCGGATCAGCCGGTGGCGAGCCGGGCCACCTCGGTGGCGGTGAGCGCCCGGTTGTGGAGCCGGAAGTCCCGTACCGCGCCGTGCAGATACGGGTGCGTGCTGTTCTGGGAGCGGCCCAGGTAGTTGCGGGTACTGGCGCCGAGCAGCAGCGGTGACACCACCATGGCGGTGTTGCGTCCGGACTCCTCGCCGTCGAGGTACAGCACGCCGGTGCCGCCGCCGAGGGTGAGTGCGACATGGGTCCACCGGCCGACGGGCAGCGGGCCGGCGGCGTCGATGACGTCCTCGCCCTCCATTCCGGCGATCTTGCAGGCGGCGCGGGCGCGTCCGGCGCCGGTGGTGGCGGCGAGGAAGAGGTAGGTCTCCTTGTGGTAGCCGAGGTCGAAGACGCGGGCGGAGTTGGCGAGGGCGTCGACGCGCACCCGGACGCTGACGGTCAACTCGGCGAGCCCGCTGGGCAGTCCGGCGGGGAGGACGACATGGCCGTCCCGTCCGTCGAGGGCCACGGCGGTGGCGCCGCCGTCCGCGGACCACGAGGCACCGCCCGCCAGGAGGGCCGGGCCGAAGGCGCGGGTGCGGTCGGTGGCGGAGGTGCCGGTGCCCTCGTCGAGCGGGTAGCGGGCGACGTCCCGCACGCGGCCGGGTTCCGGGGTCACCGCCCAGTAGACGTTGTAGCGCTGGTGCTGGACCTCGTGGAACGGGCGCAGCGAGACACGCTTGCCGTCGGCGAGCGCGGTGAACGTGGCGCCGCTCCCGCCGGAGGTGGCGCGCAGGGTGTCGGGGCGGATGGTCGGCACGGTGGCGAGCGCGGTGCCGCCGTACTCACCGGCGAGCACGAGGGGACCGTACGACACCGACCGCACCTGCGGGTTGTCGGGCGCGGCCCGCCACACCGGGGTGCGCGGCAGGCGCAGTTCGACGGTGTCGCCGGTGCGCCAGTGCCGTTCGACCGTGGCGTACGTGCCGGGGCGCGGACGGGGGCCGGGGGCGCGGCGGCCGTTGACCTCGAGCACGGCCTGCCGGCCGGTGTCGGCCACCCAGGAGGGGATGCGGATCTTCAGCGCGAAGCGTGCGTCGCCGTCGGTGACGGTGAGCCTGGTGCGGCCGCCGCTCGGCTCGCCGGCGTCCTGGCGGATCGTCACGTCCTGCTCGTCCCAGTGCAGCAGGGAGGGGATGAACAGGTTGACGTAGAGCGCCGGGTGGCGGGTGTCGCGGGAGCGGAAGTAGATGGTGTCGGCGAACTTGGTGTGCGTCTCCAGGCCGGTGCCGTGGTCGCAGGAGAAGTTGTCGTAGTCGCTGCTGTAACTGCCGGACGCGGCGCCGAGGCCGCCCTTGCCCTCGCGCTGCGAGCCGGCCCACAGCCCGGTGTAGTAGGTGACGAAGCCGTGGGCGGAGTCGGGGTCCTGCTCGCCGAGCATCTGGTTGTGCAGGGTCCACTCGTAGTGGTCCATGAAGTCGGTGCGCTCGGGCCGGTGCTGGAAGAGGTGGCGGCCGAGCTTGAGCATGTTGTAGCTGTTGCAGTTCTCGCAGGTGACCTCGGAGAGCCGGCTGACGATCTCGTCGGGCGGGCCGAAGAGTTCCTTGTTGGAGTTGCCGCCGATGGCGTACGAGTGGTGGCGGACGACGGTGGTCCAGAAGGTGTCGGCGATGGTGAGGTAGCGCGCGTCGCCGGTGGCCTCGTAACTGGGCACGGCGCCGACCACCTTGGCGATCTCGGTGTTGGCGTGCCGTCCGTCGAGTTCGTCGCGGCCGGCGGCGAGCGGGGCGTACAGGTCCTCGTGGTCGAAGCGCTGGGCGGTGCGCAGATGAGTCGTGTCACCGGTGACCTGGTAGAGGCGGGTGAGGACGTCGTTCATGCCGCCGAACTCGACCTTGAGCACCGTCTGCATCAGCTCGCGGGAGAGCGGGGCGGTGCGGGCGTCGGTCCAGGCCGCCATCGCCCGGAGCACCTCCAACGCCTGCTTGTTGCCGCTGAGTCGGTACTGGTCGAGCAGCCCGGCCATGATCTTGTGCAGGGTGTAGTACGGGGCCCAGGGCTTGCCGCCGGCCTCCAGCTGGTCGAAGACCGACTCGGGGAACGCCGACAGGTAGCCGCGGTGGAACCCGGCGGCCGGGGCGGCCTCCTGGCACTCGGCGAGCGCGGCGACCAGGGCGCGTCCCTTGGCCGCGTAGGCGTCGTCGCCGGTGTTGGCGTGCGCCTGCGCGAGCCCGCTGAGCAGATGGCCGGTGGTGTGGCCGCGGAGCTGGACGGTGGGCGCCTCCCAGCCGCCGCAGGGCTCGGCGGTCGAGGGCAGCCCGACGTTGAGACGGAAGGTGTGCAGCAGCCGGTCGGTGTCGACGAAGAGCAGATACGCGCAGGTGCGGCGCATGTTGGCGAGGAACGGGCTCTCCAGCAGGCGTACGGAGGAGAGCGGGAACGGGGCCAGGGCGGCGCGCGGTGGGGTGCGCGCCGGGACGCCGGGCCCGGCCGCCGTCGGCGCGGTGGCCGACGGGGGTGCGGTGGCCGACGGGGGTGCGGTGGCCGACGGGGGTGCGGCTGCGGCCGTGGGTGCCGACACGGCGACGGCGGCCGTGGTGGCGGTGGCGGCGAACAGGACCTGTCTGCGGGACGGTTGCGGCAAGGTGCCGTGCTCCTTTCGGGCGTGCGGCATCGCCTCCGGGCCCGGGCGCGGGTGGTGCGGGCGGTGCGCGGGACCGGAGGTGAACCTGGGTGGGGCGAGTGGGGCGCGAGCGGTCGAGGGCAGGGGCGGCCGACGGCGTGACATGACGCCGCGAGGTGTTGAATCGTTTTATGTCGTCCGGCGGAGACGGTAAGTGGGCACACGGCGAGCGTCAAGACTTCTCACAGCGGACGATGTTGGGCCGCACCGTCCGCGGCGGGGCGATTTGTGCGAGCCCAATCCCCTGACCTCGCCTGTTGTTTGACCTGTCGGCATCAGAACGCAGCACGGCGATCCGTCGGCCGGGACGCCGCACCAGAGCCGCGACCGGGACCCACCCCAGGAATTGAATCGTTCAATACCAGCAGGCGTCCCCGCCCGGAGGGGCGACACCGGCGCACACCGCCCGCACCCTCGACTGCTCCCCTCTCCCACCGCCCCTGCGCAACGGTTCGGCCAGATTGATGGCCGGTTGTCCTCTTGCCCCGCGGTTCGCCCCTCCCGCCCGGGTAGCCATGCGAACGTCCGCTCGGGTGAGCGCGGGTGGGGGGTGCCGGCCGTGGAGACACGGAGGGGGCCGTGGGAGACGACGGGCGGCCCGTGGCGCGCCCGCCGCCGGCGCACGGTCGACACATTGCGGGCGCAGGGGCGCTACGGTCCCGAACTGCGGGACGTGCTGCCCGCGTTCGCCGCGCTGGTGGTGCTCGCGTGCGCGCTGGTGGCCGGGTTCGCCCTGCTGTACCGGGCCGGCGGCGCCGTCGCCCCGACGGCGATCGCGGTCGTGGTGGCCCTGGCGCTCCTCATGCTCTTCCTGTACCGCCGTCCGCTCGCCCGCCGTCGGCGCGGTTACTACACCCCCGAGGAACTGGCGGAGTTGGACGTGGCGGGACTGGTCAAGGCGGTGGCGAGGATGCTGCGACGGGAGGGGTGGCGGGTGCGGCGGCCGTCACAGCCGGATCTTCCGCGACTGGTGGCGCGGGACGCCGGGGGCCGGTTGCTGGAGGTGGCGTTCCGCCCCGTCGCCGAACCGCTCCCCGGCGAGGACCCGCTGTGCGCGGCGGCGGGGCCGCGCGCGCGGCAGCCGTTGCTGATGGTGGTGCACCGGGGCGCCTTCAGCCGGCGGGACGCGCTGTGGGCGCACCGGCAGGGCGGAGTGCATCTCATCGACGGGCCGCGGCTGAGGCGTTGGGCGGCGGGCACGCCGCTGAACGAACTGCACGGCCTCGACGACGTGCCGTGAGCCCGGGGGCCGCCCCACGGATGGCGGCATCCAATCCCCCATCCTTTATTCGTATCATGTAACAGTTTGTGCATGATTGGTCATCAGAACTCTGACTCGGTCCTCCGCCGTGGCCTCCGCCCCGCCGGACTCCGTACGGCGCTCACGCTCCTGACGACCGCCGCGGCCCTGCTCACCGTCCCGACGGCGGCAGCGGCAGCCGCCCCCGCCGGGCTGCGGGGCCCCGACTGGGACGCCATCGCCGCCTGCGAGTCCAGCGGCAACTGGCAGGCCAACACGGGCAATGGCCACTACGGCGGATTGCAGTTCAAGCAGTCGAGCTGGGTCGCGGCCGGCGGCCTGAAGTACGCCGCCCGCGCCGACCTCGCCACCCGCGCCGAACAGATCGCCGTCGCCCGCAAACTGGCCGCGCTCCAGGGCATGTCGGCGTGGACCTGCGCCTGAGCGGCACACCGGCCCCCGGGCTCGAGCCGCGAAGCGGAGGCCGACGCGGGCGCTCTGCCCTGAAGGTGCGGTGCGGGAAGGGTCTCGCGAGCGGAGAAGCCTGTTGCCCAGGGCGACGAGTGCGGCGATCATGGCGTGGTGTCGGACCTGTATGAGCGCGCGACCGCGTTCCGTGCCTCTTTCGCCCGGCGCCAGGCTGCCGACCTCGTCGAGTTCCCCGGCGCCTTCGTCGTCCGCGACCCGGACTTCCCCCTCTCCCAGGAGCACAACCAACTGATCGTCGACGCCCCGGACGCCGATCCGGTCGCGCTGCCCGGACTGGCCGCGCGAAGCCTCGGGCCTCGCGGGCCGTACCGGATCACGGTGCTGGACGGGGCGCTCGGCGAGCGGGCCGCTGCGGTGTGGGCGGCGGCCGGCCACGACCACGGCACCGAACTGGTGCTGGCCAGGGCAACCGCCGGTTGCGCGCTGCCCGGCACAGCCGCGCGCCCGGTCGGACTGGCCGAGCTGCGGACGGCCGTGCTCCGGCAGCAGCTGAGCTGGACCTCGGACGAGTGCCTCGCCCGGCAGCTCACCGACCGTCGCGCCGCCCGTCTGCGCGGCGCGGAGGAGGTGCTGTTCCTGGTCACGCGGACGCCGCGGGGGAAGATCGCCGCCTGGGCCGACCTCTACCTCGACCGGGTCGCCGGACTGGCTCAGCTCGAGGACCTGGTCACGGCCACGCCGTACCGGGGGCAGGGACACGGCGGCACACTTCTCGCCACCGGTCTGGCGTTGGCCGCCGCTGCCGGTGTCCCGCGGCTCTTCCTCGTCGCGGACGGGGCCGACCGGCCGCGCGAGTGGTACGTGCGGCGCGGGTTCGCCGAGATCGGCCGCAGCCACTCGTTCCTCGTCGGGTGACGGCCGGGGATGGGCCCCGGGAAGGAAGACGATCAGGTCCGCGCCCTCGTCGGGTGACGGCCGGGGACGGGCCCCGGGGAGGAAGACGATCAGGTCCGCGCCCTCGTCGGGCCCCGGTACCGTCCCGGTATCGTGCCCGGCATGGAGGTACGTACGCTGCGCTACTTCGTGGCCGTCGCCGAGGAGTTGCACTTCGGGCGGGCGGCCGCGCGGCTGCGTATGACCCAGCCGCCGTTGAGCCGGGCGATCCGGCAGTTGGAGGCGGACCTCGGGTGCGCCCTGCTGCTGCGCTCCCCCGCCGGCGTCTCGCTCACGCCCGCCGGTGCCGTGCTGTACGAGGAGGCGTGCGCGCTGCTCGCGCGGGCGGACGGGATCCGGGCCCGGGTCGCGGCGGCCGCGGGCGCCCCCGCCCTGACCGTCGGCATCCTCGCCGACAGCGTCGAGCAGATGGGCCCCCGGCTGGCCGAGGCGTACCGGCGGCGCCGGCCCGAGGTGCGCGTCCGCATCCGCGAGGCGGACCTGGCCGATCCGACGGCGGGCCTGCGCGCGGGCCGCGTCGACGTGGCGCTGACCCGGATGCCGTTCGACGACGCCGGCGTCAGCACCCGTGTCCTGCGGTCCGACCCGGTCGGGGTGGTCCTGCGCACGGACGATCCGCTGGCCGGCCGCGACCGTCTGACCCCGTCCGAGCTGGCCGGACGCCGCTGGTTCCGGCTCCCCGACGGAACGGACCCGGTATGGCGGGCCTACTGGGTCCGCCCCGCGGACGCCGGCCGGCCGAGCGGTACGGGGCAGTCGACCGGTGCCGGGAGGCGGCGAACGGCCGGCAAGGGGCAGTCGTCCGGCACCGGACGGACGACCGGCACCGACCGGTCGCCCGGCACGGGGCAGTCCCCCGGCCCGTCCGGCACCGGACGGGTGACCGGCCCCGCGCAGTCGGCCGGCGCCACACGCCGGGCCGGGCCCGCGCAGTCGGCCGCGGATGACGGCCCGGTCGTGCGGACGGTCCACGAGTGCGTGCAGTCCGTGCTGTGGGACGGAGCCGTCGGGCTGATGCCGCTCGGCCACACGCTCCCCGCCGGACTCACCGCCGTCCCGCTGGACGGCATGGAGCCCAGCCGGCTGGTCCTCGCCTGGAACACCGGCCGCGACACCCCGCTGATCCGCGCCTTCGTGCGGCTCGCCACCGCCCTGTACCGCGAGGAGCACCGTGGGGCGTCCACGACGGCGGCCGGTGGGCACGCGAGGTGACGCGCGCCCACCGGCCGGACCACAGCGGGGTGCGGCACCCCGCCCCCGTCAGTCCGACTGCGCCGCCTGGTCCATGCTCTTCAGCGCGTCCTTGATCGACGCGTCCCCGGAGAACAGTTTCTGCACCGCCGTGAAGTGAGCCTGCTGGACCTTCGGGTTGGGCCAGCGCTGGTCCATGAACGGAACGGTCCTGCCGTCCTTCTGCATCGAGATCAGCACGTCGAGCGCCGGATCGGCGTCGAAGGAGTCGTTGGGCAGGGCGGGGAGGGTGCCGCCCTGCTCCGCGTAGATCTTCTGGCCCTCGGCCGAGCCCAGGAAGTCGGCGAACTTGCGGGCGTCGTCCATGTGCTTGCTCTTGGCGTTGACGCCGTACGCGGCCGAGACCGCGCCCGGGATGCGGGTGTCGTCCGCGTTGTCCGTGGCGGGCAGCGCGAACATGCCCAGCTCGGTGTCGGCGCCGGCCTCCTTCTGCACCTGCGGGATGCTCGTCGTGACCTGGACGAGGCCGACGGCCTTGCCCTGGGCGACGTCGGAGATCGACGTCTCGTAGCTGGTGCCGAGCGGGTTCTTGGTGAAGCAGCCGGCCTTGTTCAGGTCCAGGTACTGCCGCAGGGCCTCGCTCCACTCGGAGTCGGCGAAGGTGGCCTTGCCCGCGCTGAGCCGCGCGTCGAAGTCGGGCGTCTTGGTGTACACGGTGGTGGCGGCGAGCGCGTAGTCGACGAGCTGGGTGACCCACGGGGTCTGGTTGCCGAGCGCCAGCAGGACCTTGCCCTTGTCCTTGGCCTTCTCGCACAGGCTCAGCACGTCGTCCCAGGTCTTGGGCTCGCTGCCGCCGATGTCGGTCAGCGTCTTCTTGTTGTAGATGGCGCCGATGCCGTTGAAGGTGACGGGGACGATGTACGTCTTGCCGTCGACCTGGGTGACGCTCTTGTCCCCGGCGGCGATCTTCGAGGCGAACGAGGAGTCGCTGAGGTCGGTGAGGTAGCCGGCCTTTTGCAGTACCTGGAGCGCGGCCGGGTTGCCGTTGCCGGGCCAGACGGTGAAGACGTCGGGGGCGGTGCCGGAGGAGAGCTGGGTGCGCAGGGTGGACTGGAGCTGGTCGGTGTCGGCGTAGGTGACGTCGACCTCGGTGTCCGGGTTCTTCTTCCGGAAGGCGGCGACGACGGCGTCCATCGGCACCCGGTCGGTGGAGTTCGCGGCGACCCGCAGGGCGTCGCCACCGCCCCCGCCGCCGGCGGTGTCGGAACTGCACGCCACGGCGAAGGTGCCCACCGAGACGGTGGCGAGGGCGGCGGCGAGCAGGCGTGTGGATCTCATGACGGCTCCAGAAGAGGGTGCGGGCAGGGGGAACGGCAACGGGAAGGCGTACGGAGGAAAGGAGCGGAAGGTGTGCCGAAGAGGGCGGCGGGAAAGGCGCGGGGTCAGCCCTTCAGGCCCCCGGCGAAGCCCTGGATGATGCGCTTCTGCATCACGAAGTAGGCGGCCAGGACCGGGACGATGCCGATGATCAGACCGGCGAAGACCAGCGGCCACTGGGAGACGTACTGCCCGACGAAGCCGAACAGCGCGACGGGGATCGTCTGGCGGCCCGAGCCGCTGAGGTACAGCAGCGGGGTGAGGAAGTCGTTCCAGACGAAGATCACGTTGAGGATGATCACGGTGCCCGTGATCGGGCGCATGAGCGGGAAGACGACGCTGAAGAAGGCCCGGACGGGTCCGCAGCCGTCCATCAGCGCGGCCTCCTCGTAGCCCTGGTCGAGGGAGCGCAGGAAGCCGGTGTACATGAAGATCGAGAACGGCAGTTGCAGACCGGTGTAGAAGATGATCAGGGCCAGCGGATTGCCCAGCAGCCCCAGGTCGCGCATGGTCTGGTACAGCGGGATGAGGGCGAGCTGGAAGGGCAGCAGCAGGCCCAGCATGAAGACGGCGAACACCGACTTCGACCAGCGGCGGGTGGAGCGGGCGATCGGGTAGGCCGCCATCGCGGCCAGTGCCACGATCAGGACGACGCTGCCGACGGTGACCAGCACGCTGTTGGTGATCGCCGCCCCCAGCCCGGCCTGCCGCCAGGCGTCGCCGAAGTTGGCCAGGGTGGGGCTGTCCGGCAGCGCGATGGGCGAGGAGTGGTCGCCCTCCTTGCGCAGTGCCATGGAGACGAGGACATAGACCGGGAAGGCGAAGAGCAGCCCGGCGGCGATCATGACCGCTTCGAGTACGCCGGTGCGCCAGGTGTAGCGGTTCACGAGCTCTTCCTCTCCTGGCGGCTGAGGTAGCGGTACTGCACCCCGCTGATGACGATCACGAAGAGCGTGAGGACGACCGCCATGGCGGTGCTGTAGCCGTACTGGTTGAACTGGAACGCCTGCTTGTAGATGACGGTGGACAAGGTGTCCGTGGCGCCGCCGGGGCCGCCCTGTGTCATCACCCAGACCTGGTCGAAGAGTTTCAGCCCGCCGATGACCGACAGCATCAGGTTGATGGTGATGGCCGGGGCCAGCATGGGGCGGATGACGTACCAGAAGCGGCGCACCGGCCCCGCCCCGTCCATGGCGGCCGCCTCGTGGATCTCCCGGGGGATCGACTGGAGGCCGGCCAGGAAGATCACCATGGAGTAGCCGGAGAACTGCCAGACGACGACCGCGACCACCGACCACAGCGCGAGGTCCGGATCGCCCAGCCAGTCCTGCTTCAGCGCGTCGAGTCCGACCGCGCCGAGCAGCGCGTTGATCGCGCCCTCGGGGGCGTACAGGTACTTCCACAGGTAGGCGGTGACCACGGGGGTGATGACCGCCGGGGCGAAGAAGAACACGCGCAGCACGTTGCGGGACTTGATGCGGGAGTCGACCCCCAGCGCGAGGAGCAGGCCGATCGCGTTCTGGACGACCGTGAGGGCGGCGGCCGCCAGCAGGGTGGTGCCGACCGCGTCGCGGGCCGCCGTGTCCTTCCACAGCGCGCGGAACTGGTCGAGTCCGACGAAGTGCTTGACCTGGCTGATGCCGTCCCAGTCGGTGAAGGCGAACCAGCCGCCCTGCACGCTGGGCACGAGAACCGCGAAGACGAAGAACGCCAGCGCCGGCAGCACGAACCACCAAGGGGCCCAGCTTCCGGCCCGGCGGGCGCCGGTCGGGGGCGGGGCCGGGTCGTGCGGCGCACGCTGTCGGTGCTTGCGGAAGGGGCGGGTCGCCACTGTGGCCATGGTCGGCTCTCCATCAATCCACGCGTCGGCCCTAGGCCCCGCGGTGTCGTGCGCTCCATGCGATGAAACGCTTCAAAGCTCGGCCAGAAACTAGGATCGCCGAGCGGGACTGTCAAGAGGTTCCCGACCAATTTCTTCCCGCCGCGTGCCACGGCGGGCGGCATGCGGGGGCGTCCGCGACACCGGCCGCAGGCCGACTGGCGCGCGCATCACAGCAGTTCAGAGGTGTCCCGACGAGAGGCGTGCGCCACACGCCCCGCGGCCGCCTGCCACAGGTCACTCCTTGACGGAACGACCGGCCGCTTCCTACGGTGTGGCCAGCTCAGCGATTGAAGCGTTTTTATTTCCACGAACAGGAGCCACTCCATGCCCGCAACGCCCCCGGTCCCCGCGGTGGTGACGGTGGCCGCCCCCACCGCCGAGCGCCACGGCCGCGCCCTGGGCATCGGAGAAGCCAGGCCGCGACTGTCCTGGATCGTCGAATCCGCCCCCGACGGCTGGACGCAGGCCGCCTACGAAATCCGGATCCAGCCGGCCGGCGGCCCCCCGTGGAGCAGCGGACGGGTCACCGGGGGCGACTCCGTGCTCGTACCCTGGCCCGACATCCCGCCGCTCGCCTCCCGCGAGCAGCGCACGGTGAGCGTCCGGGTCTGGGGCGAGGACGGCAGCCGCTCCGACTGGAGCCCCGAACTCACCGTCGAGGCAGGTCTGTTGTCGCCGGACGACGTGAGCGCGACGATGATCGCCCCCGCGGTTCCCGAATTGCAGCGCCCCGCCCTGCTGCGCACCTCCTTCGATCTGCCCGCCCCCGTCGTCCGCGCCCGGCTGTATGTCACCGCGCACGGCCTGTACGAGGTGGAGCTCAACGGCGTACGGGTGGGCGACGAGGTGCTGGCCCCGGGCTGGAGCAGCTATCACCACCGGCTTCGGTACGCCACGCACGACGTGACCGAGCTGGTCACCGAGGGCGCCAACGCGGTCGGGGCATGGCTGGGCGAGGGCTGGTTCAGTGGCCGGTTCGGCATCCACGGCGGGCGCACCAAGCTGTACGGCGACGACACCGCGCTGCTGCTGCAACTGGAGGTGGAGTGCGCCGACGGCAGCACGGTCACCGTCGGCACCGACGAGCGGTGGCGGTCCGCGCACGGGCCGATCCTCACCGCCGGGCTCTACGAGGGCGAGCGGTACGACGCCCGCGCCGAGCGGGTCGGCTGGTCGCGCGCCGGCTACGACGCCTCCGGGTGGGACTCCGTGCGCGCGGTCCCGTTCGACACCTCCGTCCTGGCCGCGCCCACCGGGCCACCGGTCCGCCGGGTGGAGAGCCTGGCCCCGGTGGACGTGCTCACCACGCCCGGCGGGCGTACGGTCCTGGACTTCGGGCAGAACATCGCGGGCCGGGTGCGCGTCCGGGTCTCCGGGCCCGCCGGGAGCACCGTCACCCTGCGCCACGCCGAAGTGCTCCAGGACGGCGAGCTGTACACCCGCCCGCTGCGGCACGCCACCGCCACCGACAGCTACGTCCTCAAGGGCGACGGCACCGAGGAGTGGGAGCCGCGGTTCACGATCCACGGCTTCCGCTACGTCGAGGTCACCGGCTGGCCGGGACCGCTCGACCCGGCGGACGTGACCGCGCAGGTACTGCACACCGACATGCGCCGCACCGGCTGGTTCCGCTCCTCCGACGCCCTGCTGAACCGGCTGCACGACAATGTGCTGTGGAGCATGCGCGGCAACTTCGTCGACGTGCCCACCGACTGCCCGCAGCGCGACGAGCGGCTCGGCTGGACCGGTGACATCCAGGTCTTCGCCCCCACCGCCTCCTTCCTCTACGACTGCTCGGGGATGCTGACCTCCTGGCTGGCCGACCTCGCGCACGACCAGTACGAGGACGGCACGGTCCCCTTCATCGTCCCGGCGATCCCGGTGCCGGAGTGGACCCCGGCCTGGGCGGCCGCGGTGTGGGGGGACGCGGCGGTGCTGGTCCCGTGGACCCTGTTCCAGCGCTTCGGCGACCGGGGCGTGCTGCGCGCCCAGTACGCCGGCGCGCGGGCCTGGATCGACCTCGTCGCCTCGCAGTGCGGCCCGGACGGGCTGTGGCGGCAGGGCAAGCAGCTCGGCGACTGGCTGGACCCGGCGGCACCGCCCGACGACCCCTGGCAGTCCCGCACCGACCCGCACCTGGTCGCGCAGGCGTACTTCGCGCACTCCTCTCGCATCCTCGCGCGGATCGCGCGGGAACTGGGCGAGGCGGCGGACCACGCCCACTACACGGGGGTCGCGGACCGGGCCCGCGACGCGTTCCGGCGCGCGTACACCGGTCCGGACGGGCGGCTCGCCTCGGACACGCAGACCGCCTACGCGCTGGCGCTGCGCTTCGGACTGCTGCCCGACGCGGAGAGCGAGGCGACGGCGGGCCGGCGTCTGGCGGAGCTGGTCGCCCGGGACGGGCACCGCATCGCCACCGGGTTCGCCGGCACCCCGGAGGTGTGCGACGCGCTGGCCGACGGCGGCCACCACGCCACCGCCTACCGGCTGCTGCTCCAGCGGGCCTGCCCGTCCTGGCTCTACCCGGTCACCCAGGGGGCGACCACCGTGTGGGAGCGCTGGGACAGCATGCTGCCGGACGGCAGGGTCAACCCCGGCGAGATGACCTCGTTCAACCACTACGCGCTGGGCGCGGTCGCCGACTTCCTGCACCGCACGGTGGCCGGCCTCGCCCCCGCCGCCCCCGGCTACCGGCGGCTGCGCATCGCCCCGCGCCCCGGCGGCGGCCTCTCCCACGCCGAGGCCGAACTGCACACGCCGTACGGGCCGGCCCGGGTCGCGTGGCGGCTCGTCGGCGAGGTGCTCAGCGTGCGGGCCACGGTGCCGCCGAACACCACCGCCGAGATCGATCTGCCCGGGCTGCGCACCCAAGTGGGCAGCGGGAGCCACGAGTTCACGTGCGCCCGGCCGCGTCACGCGAGCGCGCACGTGGTGGCCGATACCATCGCCGTGCACGATTGAAGCGTTACAACAAGGTGAAACGTGAGATGCAGCACCGCTCGCGAGCGGCCGCACGAAGGGCGCGGGAGATGAACACCGTCGGCATCAAGGACGTCGCGTCACGCGCCGGAGTCTCGATCGCCACCGTCTCCAATGTGATCAACCGTCCGGAGAAGGTCGCCCCGGCCACCCGCGAGCGGGTCGAGGAGGCCATCGGCGTCCTGGGGTACGTGCCCAATCCGGCCGCCCGGCAGCTCAGCGGGAGCCGGGGCAGCATCGTCGGACTGGTCGTCTTCGACGTGCGCAACCCCTTCCTGACCGATCTGGCGCGGGGCGCCGAGGACTTCCTGCACACCACCGGGCAGACCGTCACCCTGTGCAACACCGATGTGCTGCCCGACAAGGAGGAGCGCTATCTGCGGCAGCTCGCCCAGCACAACGCCGTGGGCGTGCTGATCACCCCGGCCGACCTCAACCGCGCCTGGCTGGACGGGCTGCGGGACCGGGGGCTGCGGGTGGTGCTGCTGCACAACTCCGACGCCTACCCGGACGTGTGCTCCGTCGCCGTCGACGACGTGGCGGGCGCCGACGCGGCCGTCACGCACCTGCTCGCCCGCGGTCACGAGCGGATCGCGTTCGTGACCGGCCCGGCGCACATGCGCCAGTCGCAGGACCGGCTCGCCGGCTCCCGGCAGGCCCTGGCCCGGGCGGGCCGTCCCGCCGAGACACTGGAGGTGGTGGAGGTCTCCGCGTTCACCGTGGACCAGGGGCGGCGGGCCGGTGAGCAGTTGCTGACGGCCGGGGAGCGGGTGTCGGCGGTGTTCTGCGCCAACGACCTGCTGGCGCTCGGCCTGATGCAGACGGCGTTCCGCGCGGGGCTGCGGGTCCCGCGGGACCTGGCGATCGTCGGCTACGACGACATCCACTCGGCCGCCACCGCCGGGGTCCCGCTCACCTCGGTCCACGTCGGCGGCTACGACCTCGGCCAGGCCGCGGCCCGGCTGCTGCTCGACGAGGACGGTCCCGGGCACGTCCACCAGCGGCTGGTCTTCCCGCCTCGGCTGGTGGAGCGCAGCTCGACGTAGGAGGCGGGGGCGGGCGGGTACGCGCACGGACGGGGCAGGCGTGAAGACGTGCCCGGGCGGGGTCAGTCCCCGGCGGGCGGCGGGGCCGTCGAGCGGCGTACGCGCAGTTCCGGGATGATGCGGTGCTGCCGCGCCTGGGTCCGTCCTCCCTCGACCCGGTCCAGCAGCATGGTGACCGCCTGCCGTCCCATCTCGGCGCCCGACTGGTCCACGGAGGTGAGGGAGACGGCCGGGTGGGCGGCGAAGTCGGTGTCGTCGTAGCCGACGAGTGAGACGTCGTCGCTGGTCAGACCCATGTCGGCGAGAGCGGCCAGGGCGCCGACGGCGAGCTGGTCATGGGCGGCGAACAGGGCCGTGGGGCGGTCGGGCCCGTCGAGCAGGGCGCGCGTGGTGTCGTAGGCGCTCCGCTCGGTCTGCCCGGTGCGCGCCACCCGGATGTGCGCGGCGAGTCCGGCGGCGGCCATGCACGCCCGGTAGGTCTCCAGACGGAGGGCGTGGGGGGTGCCCGAGCCGGGCGCGGTCAGCTCCTCGTCCTCGGTGAGGTGGGTGATGCGGCGGTGGCCCAGCGCGAGGAGGTGGTCCATCACGTCCCGGGTGCCCTTGACGTCGTCGCCGACGACGGTGTCGTAGTGCGCGGCCCGGTCGTGCCGACCGAGCATCACCACGGGGAGCCGTTCGGCGAGCCGCTCCAGCCAGGCGGGCTCCACCCGGGGGGAGACGACCACGATCCCGTCGGCCTGGCGGTCAGCGAGGGCCTCGATGGCGCCGTAGCCGCGCCCACCGTCGGCCGGCGCGATGATGAGCTGGAAGGGACTGCCCTCCAGCGCCTGCGTGGCGCCGTCGATGATCTGGGTGAGGAAGCGGTTGCCCGGATGCGGGACCTCCAGGCCCAGGGTGTAACTGGCACCGCGCAACGCGCGGGCGGCCACGCTGGGCCGGTAGTCGAGTTCCTCGATGGCCGCCCGGACGCGCGCACGCATGGCGGGACTGACCCCCGCGGCATCGCGGATGACCTTGGACACGGCGGCCCGGGACACCCCGGCGACACGGGCGACATCCTGGATCGTGACCCCCCGCCGACGCCCACCCTGCCCCACGACCACTCCCTCACCCTCGCGCGGGCCGTCCCGCCGGGCGATCGTACGCGGTGGCGGCCCGGGCAGGGACGTGGAAACCGCGCCGACGGGCTGACGGGAGAGGTTGAAGCGTTTTTCATCCGGTCCATTGTGCCGCCGCGTAGATCGGTCTACGTTGTGCCTCGCATCGCGACGTAGACCGATCTACGCGGCGCCGCAGAACGACCGGACACGCAAAGGACCGGCCGCACGCTGCCACCGCGCCGTCTCATACGTCCCCCTCCGATTGAAACGTTACAAGGAGGCCTCATGCCCGGCACGAGACCCCGCTCACCCCGCTGCCCCACCGTCCGCCGCGCGGCGACCGGCATCGCCACCGCCGTGCTGTTCACCCTCGCGCCCACCACCGCCACGGCCCGGTCCGCCGACTCGGAGTGCTCCACCGTCCCGTGGATGGACACCCACAAGTCCGCCGACGCCCGGGCCGAGGCACTGCTGGCGGTCAGCAGCCCGCACCAGAAGTACCGCTGGCTGGTCGAACAGCCCGCCAACAGCCCCGCCCAGACCACGTTCGGCGGGGTGACGTACCCCGCCCAGCTGTCCTGCACGCCCACCGTCGTCTACACCGACGGGCCGGAGGGCGTGCGGTCCGTCGAGGGGGTCACCGCCTTCCCGGCCCAGATCGCCCTGGCGGCCGGCTTCGACACCGACACCGCGTACGACAAGGGCCGGGCGATGGGCCGCGAAGCCTTCGACAAGGGCAAGAACGTCATCCTCGGCCCCGGCGTGAGCGGCGGACGCACCCCGCTGGCCGGGCGGACGCCGGAATACCTCGGCGAGGACCCGGTGGTCAACGGCGTCCTGGCCGGCGCCATGGCGCGCGGTGTCGAGAGCAGTGACGACAAGCCCGTCCTGGCCGACCTCAAGCACTACGTGGCCAACGAGCAGGAGACCGACCGGCAGACCAGTTCCTCCAACGTCGACGCGCGCACGCTGAAGGAGATCTACGAGCTGCCGTACGGGATCGCCCTGAAGGAGGGCGAGCCCGAGAGCGTGATGTGCTCGTACAACCAGATCAACGGCGTCTACGCCTGCGAGAACCCGCTGCTGAAGACCAGTCTCAAGAGCGACCTCGGGCTGGACGGCTATGTGATGTCCGACTTCGGCGCGGTGCACTCCACGGCCGCCGCCCTGAAGGCCGGCCTCGACCAGGAGCTGAACCGGCCGATCCACTTCACCCCCGAGAAGCTGGACGCCGCGCTCGCCGCCGGGGAGATCAGCCAGTCCGACATCGACGGCGCCGCGTTCCGCGTGGTCCGCTCGTACATCCGCGGCGGGCTGTTCGACCACCCTGTACCGAGCACGCCGGTCGCGGACGCGTCGACCGCCGCGCACAAGCGGCTGGCCCGGCGGATCGCCGAGGAGGGCTCGGTGCTGCTGAAGAACAGCGGCGGCACGCTGCCGCTCAGCCCGCGCCGTGGGCAGCGGATCGCCGTCATCGGCGCCTCCGCGTCGAGCGAGGCGACGGACGGGATCAGCGCCACGTCGCTGTGCAGCCTGCCGCTGAACTTCGGCGGCACCAAGGGCAACACCATGGCCTGCGAGGACGTCGTCGCCCCGCTGGACGCCATCCGGGAGCGGGCTCGTAAGGCAGGTGCCGAGGTCGTCTTCGACGACGGCAGTGACCCGGCGCGGGCGGCGGCCGTCGCCGCCGGTGCGGATGTCGCGCTCGTGTTCGGCTACAAGCAGGTCGGCGAGTTCGCCGACCCGGCGGACCTCTCCCTGGACGGTGGCGGTGACGCGCTGATCAGCGCGGTGGCCGCGCGGAATTCCTCGACCGTGGCCGTGCTGGAGACCGGGACCGCGGTCACCATGCCGTGGCTGAAGAAGGTCGACTCGGTGCTGGAGACCTGGTACCCGGGTGAACAGCAGGGACCGGCCATCGCCGCACTGCTGTTCGGTGACGTCAACCCGTCGGGCAAGCTGCCGATGACCTTCCCGGTGTCGGAGTCGCAGCAGCCGGCCGCCACCGCCGAGCAGTACCCCGGTGTCCTCGCCGACGGCGCGACGATCCGTCAGGTCGACTACAGCGAGGGGCTCCAGGTCGGCTACCGGTGGTACCGGGCGCAGGGCGAGAAGCCGCTGTTCGAGTTCGGCCACGGGCTGTCGTACACGAAGTTCGCGTACTCCACGCTCGACGTGACGGGGACGCGCGGCGGCGGGTCCGGTACGACCGTACGGTTCCGGGTCACCAACACCGGCAAGCGGACGGGCACCGAGGTACCGCAGGTGTATCTGCGGCTGCCCGACGCGGCCGGTGAGCCGAGCCCGCGGCTGGTCTCCTGGGACCGGGTCACGCTGAAGCCGGGAGAGAGCCGGACCGTCACGGTGAGGCTGACGGGCAGGGCGGTCGCCGACCGGCATCTGACGCAGTACTGGGACACCGGGCGGAACGCCTGGCGCACGCCGTCCGGCCGGTTCACGGCACTGGTGGGCCCCTCTTCGGACACGGTGCTCCAGCAGAGCTTCACCCTCGGCCGGCGCTGACGGGAGGCGGGGGACGGGGGTGGGAGCAGGCTCACCCCCGCGCCCCGGGCCCCGTCAGCGCGGCGGTGTGTCCGGGCGGGCCGTGTGGTCGGGGTGGCCGCCGGTGCGGCGGGTCTCCTTGAGTTCGGCCTCGTAGAGGTGGTCGCGGCCGTCCGCCAGTTCGTCGCGGGCCGCCGCCTCCAGGGCCTTGAAGGGTTCGTAGTAGGTGGCGTTGTAGGCCTCGACGATCTGGAAGGTCCAGTGTCCGGGGATGACGTTGCGGCCGAGGATCTCCCGCCGCACCCGGTCGGCCCATCCGTCGTGCCCCGCCGCGCGCAGCAGCTCCACCGCCTGGTCGAGTTCGAAGTCCGCGGTGCCGGTGAGCTGGTGCAGCGTGTAGAGGTGGCCGCGGGCCCGTTCGGTCGTCTCCAGTGCCTTGGACAGGGCGCCCAGGGCTTCCACGGTGGTGTCCGTGACCCCGTCGGGGCGCCGGTGGGCGCGGTCCGGGCCGTCGTCGTGCGTGTGCGTGGCTCCCATGGGTTCCATCCCTGCCACCGGGACGGCGCGGGCACGCGTGCGGTCGGGTGAGGGGGGCCGTTCGGGTGGCGGGACGGGCGGGGCCGTCGGGTCGAGTTGAGGAAGTCTTTGCGGTTGGCCGATTCCCGCCCGGGAACCGCCGGACGCGGGCCGCTGCCGGGCCCCTCCCGTGCGCCGCCGGAGTTTTCCCGTACGCAAAGTGCGGCCGAAAGTGCGGGGTCGCCCCGCCGCCCGCCGGGCCGGTCGCGTTGACCATGTCCGGGAGGTGCCACAGGCTCGGAGCACACCACATAGGTGCTTCATACAACTGGTTCGGCCAGCGGGAGGTAACACATGTGCGGCATCACCGGCTGGGTCTCCTTCGACCGCGAGCTGCGCGCCGAGGAGGCGACGCTGCGCGCGATGACCGAGACGATGGCCTGCCGCGGCCCCGACGACCGGGGCGTCTGGGCCGAGGGCCCCGCGGCCCTCGGCCACCGCAGGCTCGCCATCATCGACCTGCCCGGCGGCCGGCAGCCCATGACCGCCGAGACCCCGCAGGGGACGGTGGCGCTGGTCTACTCCGGGGAGACCTACAACTTCACCGAGCTGCGCCGCGAACTCACCGACCGCGGGCACCGGTTCACCACCGACTCCGACACCGAGGTCGTCCTGCGCGGCTATCTGGAGTGGGGCGACGCGCTGGCCGAGCGGCTCAACGGCATGTACGCCTTCGCGCTCTGGGACGGCCGCCGGCAGCGGCTCGTCATGGTCCGCGACCGCATGGGCATCAAGCCCTTCTACTACTCCCCCACCGCCGACGGCGTCCTGTTCGGCTCGGAGCCCAAGGCGATCCTCGCCAACCCGCTGTCCTCCCGCCGGGTCCGCCTGGACGGCCTGCGCGAGCTGTTCACATTCGTCAAGACGCCGGGGCACGCCGTGTGGGACGGCATCCACGAGGTCGAGCCGGGCACGGTCGTCACCGTCGACCGCGACGGGGTGCGCACCCGCGTCTACTGGGAGCTTCGGACCCGCCCGCACACCGACGACCGGGACACCACGATCGCCACCGTCCGCACGCTGCTCGACGACATCGTGCGCCGCCAGCTCGTCGCCGACGTGCCCCGCTGCACCCTGCTCTCCGGCGGCCTGGACTCCTCCGCGATGACGGCGCTCGCGGCCCGGCAGCTCGGCGAGCACGGGGAGAAGGTGCGCAGCTTCGCCGTCGACTTCGCCGGGCAGACCGACAACTTCGTCGCCGACGAACTGCGCGGCACCCCCGACACCCCGTTCGTGCACGACGTGGCCCGCACCTCGGGCACCGAGCACCAGGACATCGTCCTGGACGCGCAGACCCTCGCCGACCCCGAGGTACGCGCGCGGGTCGTGCGCGCCCGCGATCTGCCCGCGGGCTTCGGCGACATGGACGCCTCGCTGTATCTGCTGTTCAAGGCGGTCCGCGCGCAGTCCACGGTCGCGCTGTCCGGGGAGTCGGCGGACGAGGTGTTCGGCGGCTATCTGCAATTCTTCGACGAGGAGGCCCGGCGCGCGGACGCCTTCCCCTGGCTCGTGCAGTTCGGCCGTCACTTCGGTGACGACAGCGGCGTCCTGCGTCCGGAGCTGACGCGCTCCCTCGATCTGGAGGGATACGTCGCCGACAGCTACCGCACCGCCGTCTCGGGCATCCAACGCCTGGACGGGGAGAGCGACTTCGAGTGGCGGATGCGGAAGATCTGCCATCTGCACCTGACCCGGTTCGTGCGGGTGCTGCTCGACCGCAAGGACCGGATGAGCATGGCCGTCGGGCTCGAGGTCCGGGTGCCGTTCTGCGACCACCGGCTCGTCGAGTACGTGTACAACGCGCCCTGGGCACTGAAGTCGTTCGACGGCCGCGAGAAGAGCCTGCTGCGGGAGGCGACGGCGGACGTGCTGCCCAAGTCGGTGTACGACAGGGTCAAGAGCCCGTATCCGTCCACGCAGGACCCGAAGTACGGCCTCGCCCTCCAGGACCACGCCAAGGATCTGCTCTCCAGGCCCTCGCACCCGGTCTTCGACCTCGTGGACCGGGAGCGGCTGCGCGAACTGGCCCACCGTGACACCCCGGTCGGCACGCAGGCGGCCCGCCGCGGTCTGGAGAAGACGCTGGACCTGGCGGTGTGGATGGACCTGTACGGACCGGAACTCGTCCTGGACGAGTGAGGGGACGAGGGCTCCGCGCCCGGGCCGGCCGTTCGGCTCCCCTGCGCACGGCGGCCGGTTGCCTTGCGGGCGGTCGCCGGTTGCCTTGCGGACGGCCGCCGGTTGCCTTGCGGACGGCCGCCGGTCTCCCTGCCCGCGGCCGCCGGTTTTTTTCTCCGCCATGACCGATGAGTCCGGGGCGCGGAACCGGTCTACTTGTCCGGACGCCGCCGCACGGCCGGTGGTGTCCCGGACGGGACGACCGGAGAGAAGCGGAGGCGGGAGCATGACGACGCTGGAGGACCTGCTGGCGGAGCACGTCGGCAAGGGCTGGGTGCCGGGGGCGGTGGCGCTGGTGGCCCGGGGCGACCGGGTCGAGACCGCGGCCGTCGGCACGCGGGCCGTCGACGGTCCCGATCCGATGACCCGGGACACCCTGTTCCGGCTCGCCTCGCTCACCAAGCCGGTCACCGCCGCTGCGGTGCTGCTGCTGGTCGACGACGGCCGCATCGCCCTGGACGACCCGGTCGCCACCTGGCTGCCGGAGCTGGCGGAGCCGCGCGTCGTACGGACGCCGGGGAGCGAGATCGACGACACGGTGCCGGCGGCCCGCCCGATCACCGTGTTCCATCTGCTCGCCTCGCAGGCGGGCTACGGGTTCCCGGCGGACTTCTCGCTGCCGCAGCTGCGCGGGCTGTTCGCGCTCCAGAAGGGGTGGGAGCCGGCCGGTTACCCCGCCCCCGACGACTGGCTGGCCGGCCTCGGGGCGCTGCCGCTGCTCCACCACCCGGGCGACGCCTGGCTGTACAACACCTGCTCCGATGTGCAGGGGATGCTCGTCGAGCGGGTGACCGGACGGCCGCTGCCGGAGTTCCTGGCCGAGCGGATCCTCGCACCGCTCGGCATGGCGGACACCGGCTTCTCCGTGCCGCCGGGCAGGCGTGGCCGGTTCGCCACGTACTACCAGCCCACTCCGGACGGCGGTCTGACGGCGGCCGACGGTCCCGACGGCATGTGGAGCGAGGAGCCGGTGTTCGCCTCCGGCGCCGGCGGGCTCGTCTCGACCGTGGACGACTATCTGGCCTTCGCCCGGATGCTGCTGGCCGACGGTGCGGCACCCGACGGGCGACGGGTGCTCTCGGCGGCCTCGGTACGGCTGATGCGCACCGATCACACGAGCGCCGGCCAGCGTGCCGCGAGCGAGCTGTTCCTCCAGGGGCAGGGCTGGGGCTTCGGCGGCTCGGTGGACATCGCGGAGCGCGACCCGTGGAACTCCCCCGGCCGCTACGGCTGGGTCGGCGGCACGGGCACCACGGCCCATCTCGACCCCGCCACCGGCACGGTCGCCCTCCTGATGACCCAGCGGGCCATGGGCGGCCCGGTCCCGGAGGAGATCATGCGGGACTTCTGGCGGTACGCGGCCCGGGCGTGAGGTCCGGTACGGGGTGCGCGTGAGGTCCGGTACGGGGTGCGGTACGGGTCCTGTGCGGAGTGCGGTGCGGGGTGCGCTCAGCCCCGGTGGCCGTCGGCGGACACGATGCCGTAGGTGACGAGCCCGTAGGCGACGTGCGGGACGACGTCGGAGAGCCAGTCCTTGGCCGACCACTCGCGGGGGTCGCTGACCCCCATGCGGGCCATCGGCAGGTCGGTCGCGGCCATGGCCAGGGCACCGGTGACCGGCCCGCCCAGCCACACCGGGACGCGGACGCCCGCGCGGTGGACGAGCGAGACGGCGACCCCGGCCGCGACGCCGACGGCGATGCCGGACAGGGCGCCGAGGCCGGAGAGCCGGTTGTCCCGCTGGTCCCCGGCGCCGGGGACCGGGTGCCCGGTGTCCGTGGTGACCTTGTCGACCACGTCCTCCGGGGCGCTGCTGGTGGGCCTGCCGCGCAGCGCCATGTCGGCGTAGGTGACGGCGTTGAGCGCGGTCGTGCCGGCAGCTCCCGCTGCGCAGCCCCGCGCGAGGGTCTGGAACATGCCCCGACGGGTTCCCCGCCACCCCCGCCGAAACCGGCGGGGCGCCGTCGGCGTCAGTACAGCATGCCGAGCGCGCCCGGCAGCACCCGTGCGGTGACGGGCAGGACGGCCTCGACCTCGCCGTCCGCCCCGTAGGGAACCACGCGGTCGGCCTCGATGCGGATCTCCCGGCCGCGCAGCACGCGCACCTCGCGGCGGTCGACGTGGGCGCCGGTCCGCAGCTCGCGCATGAGGGTGAAGAAGAGCCGCCGCGGTGCGTGGCTGATCAGCACCACCTCCAGCAGGCCGTCGTCGACGCGGGCGCCGGGCGCGATGAGCCGGCCGGAGCCGTAGTACGGCGAGTTGGCGGCGACGACGGTGTAACCGCGGTGGGCGTGCTCCTCGCCGTCGACCGTGACGCGGTACCGGGCGGGCCGCCATGTGGTGACCGCGCGCAGGCCCCCGGCGTAGTAGGAGACGGCGCCGCGCAGCAGTGCCGCGTGGTTGGCGTGCCGGTTGGCCAGCGCGTCGACGCCCGCGTAGACGCTGCCCAGGACGACGGTGCGGTGGTGGACGGCGGACTCGACCTCTACGGCGTCGACGGGGCGCGGTGCGTGGTGGAGCAGGACCCGGGCGAGCGCGGCGGGGTCGGCGGGCAGGTGGAGGGCGCGGGCGAAGTCGTTGCCGCGGCCGGCGGGCACCAGGCCGAGCACGGTGCCGGTGCCGCTGAGGGCTCCGCCGATGCCGCCGGCGATGCCGTCCCCGCCGACGGCGAGCACCACCCGGCCGTCCTCCCCGGCGCGCCGGGCGAGCTCCTGGGCGTGCGGCAGGCTGCGGCTGTACGCGGTCTCCAGCTCGGCGCCCGCCTCGCGCAGCGGGCGGGCCAGCTTCAGCAGGGCCGCGGCCGCGGTGGAGCCGCCCGCGGTGGGGTTGACGACGGCGGTGAACCGTCGCGTGGGGTGGGGCATCGGGGCGCCTCCTCAGCCGGCGGACGGGGGGACGGGCGAACCGGCGGGCCGGTCGTCGGGCCGGTCGTCGAACCCGCCGCCGGGCCGGTCGCCGGGGAGCAGGACGCCCGGGTTGAGGACCCCGCCGGGGTCCAGTCGGCGTTTGACGGCGCGCAGCGCCTCGATGCCGAGGGGGCCGGCCTCGTGCGCGTATCCGTCCCGGTGGTCGGTGCCGATCCCGTGATGGTGGCTGATCGTGCCGCCCGCGGCGAGGATCGCCTCGCTCGCGGCCCGCTTGGCCGGCGTCCAGTGCGCCACCGGGTCCGCGCCCTGGGCCGAGACGACGGTGAAGTAGAGCGAGGCGCCGTTCTCGTACACGTGGGAGATGTGGCACATGACCAGCGGCGGCGTCCCGGCCCCGGTGAGCGTGGCGGTGAGCGCCTCGCGGACGGCGGCGTAGAGGCCCGGCAGCCGGGACCAGAACGCGGCGGTCTCCAACGTCTCGGCGAACGCGCCCGCGTCGAGCAGGGAGTCGCGCAGGTACGGCGCCGCGTAGCGGCCCTCGGCCCAGTGGGCGCCGGGTTCCTCGCCGAGGTACGTTCCGCCGCAGTCGCGCAGGACGGCGGCGGCGCGCTGGCGGCGGTGGGCGGTGTCCTCCTCGGTGCCCTCGTATCCCGTGACGGCGAGGCAGCCGGTGCCCTTGAGCGCGTCCGGGGAGCCGAGGTGCCCGGGCCGGGCGAGGCCGACGAGGGTCTCCGTCTCGTCGGAGAGCCGCAGCACGGTGGGCCGGGGCCCGTCCTGGGCGAGCCGGCGCAGGGCGGCGGCGCCCTCCTCGAAGGACGCGAACCGCCAGCCCTCGTAGACACGCGTGGGCGGCACGGGGCGGATCCGCACCGTCACGGAGGTGATCACGCCGAACGCGCCCTCGGAGCCGAGGACGAGCTGGCGCAGGTCGGGCCCGGCGGCGGAGCGGGGGGCGCGGCCTGCTTCCAGGGTGCCCTCGGGGGTGGCGAGGGTGAGGCCAAGCACCATCTCGTCGAAGCGGCCGTACCCGGCGGAGGCCTGCCCGCTGGAGCGGGCCGCGGCGAAGCCGCCGATCGTGGCCCACTCGTAGGACTGCGGGAAGTGCCCGAGGGTGAAGCCGTGCGCGGCGAGGAGCGCCTCGGCGTCCGGGGCGCGCAGGCCGGGCTGGAGGGTGGCGGTGCGGGAGACGGGGTCGAGGTCGAGCAGCCGGTCCATGCGGCGCAGGTCCAGGGCGACGAAGGGGCCGCGGCCGTCGGGGGCGAGGCCGCCGACGACGGAGGTGCCGCCGCCGAACGGGACGCAGGCCAGGCCGTGTTCCGCGCAGGCCCGCAGGACGGCGAGCACCTCGTCGTGGCTCGCCGGGAGGACGACGGCGGCCGGGGCCGCGGCGGTGTCGCCCCGCCGGAGGCGCAGCAGGTCGGGGGTGGACTTGCCGCGGGTGTGCCGGACGCGGCTCTCGGTGTCGGTGCGGACGTGCGCCGGCTCGTCGCCGACGGCGGCGGCCAGGGCGGCACGGGCGGCCGGGGTCAGCGGCGACGCGGGGACGGTGAGGTCGTCCAGGGTGAGCGGCGGGTCGGTGCGCGGGGTGACGCCGAGCAGGTCGCGCAGCAGGCCGGTGACCGGCTCGGGCAGCGCGGTCGCCCGGGCCGGGTCGCCCCAGCCGCTCCACAGCATGTCCATCGTGGGTGTCCTCACCGGTCGTTGGTGCGTCGTCGTCCGTACGTCGTCCGGTCAGGCGGGGTCCTGTCGTACGACCCGTCTTGTGTGCGGCCCGCCACCCGGCGTTACACTGTGACACATGACGCCTATTCGTCACAATGGTTCGGACGGTACTGCCGGCGCGGACGGTCGCGGGGGTGCGGACAGCGATCCGGTGCTCGACGCGGTGCGGGACCGTGTCCTGGCCGTCGGGGTCCGCCGCACCACCCTCACCGACGTGGCCCGCCGTGCGGGCGTGTCCCGGATGACGCTGTACCGGCGCTGGCCCGACGTACGGAGCCTGGTCGGCGATCTGATGACCCGGGAGTGGATCGCGGTGGCCACCGCGGCGATGCCCGCACCGGCGGCGGACCTCTCCGCACGCGACCGGATCGTCGCCTCGCTGGTGGACGGGGTCGGCGCCTTCCGGGCGCACCCCCTCTTCCGCAAGATCGTCGACGTCGATCCGGAACTGCTGCTGCCCTACGTACTGGACCGGCGCGGGGCGAGCCAGGACGCCCTCCTCGAACTGCTCACCGCGGCCGTGCGCGAGGGCCACGCGGACGGCTCCGTACGCCCCGGGCACGCCGCACGGCAGGCGCGGGCATTGCTGCTGGTCGTGCAGTCGTTCACGCTGTCGCTGCGCACGATGACCGACGAGGACGACCCGGAGCTGACCGCCGTGGCCCTCACCGCCGAGCTGCGCACCCTGCTGGAGAGGACCCTCGCCCCGTGACCGCCCCGACCGTCCCGCCCCCGGCCGCCCCGACCTCCCTGTCCGCCGCCCGCCGTACCCGCGAACTGGCCGCGACCGTCGGCGGCCCGGCCGTCGACGTCCTGGTCGTGGGCCTCGGCGTCACCGGCGCCGGGGTCGCCCTGGACGCCGCTTCCCGGGGGCTCTCGGTGGCCGCGATCGACGCCCACGACCTCGCCTTCGGCACCTCCCGCTGGAGCTCCAAGCTGGTCCACGGCGGACTGCGCTACCTCGCCGCCGGGCAGTTCGACGTGGCGTACGAGAGCGCGGTGGAGCGCGGGGTGCTGATGGAGCGGACCGCGCCGCATCTGGTCCGCGCCCAGCCGTTCGTGCTGCCGCTGACCCCGCTGGTGTCGCGCGGCGGCGCCGCCCTGGCGTGGGCGGGGTTCCGCGCCGGTGACGCGCTGCGGGCCGCCGCGCGCACCGCCCGCGCCACCCTGCCGGCCCCGCGCCGGCTGACCGCCGTCGAGACGCGGCACGCGGCGCCCGCGCTGCGGACTGCCGGGCTGCGTGGCGGGCTGCTGTCCTGGGACGGCCGGCTGGTCGACGACGCCCGCCTGGTGACCGCGCTCGCGCGCACCGCGGCGGGCCACGGCGCACGGGTCCTCACCCGCGTCAGGGCGCTGGAGCTCGACGGCTCCGGCGCCCGGGTGCGCGACGAACTCACCGGCGAGGAGGGCGTGATCCGGGCCCGGGCCGTGGTCAACGCCGCCGGGGTGTGGGCGGGCGGCCTCGTCGACGGCGTACGCATCCGGCCCTCGCGCGGCACCCATCTCGTCCTGCGCGGGGAGCACCTCGGCCCGCTGCCGGCCGGGCTGCACATCCCGGTCCCCGGCGAGACCAACCGGTTCGTGCTCGTCCTGCCGCAGGGCGACGGGCGCGTCTACGTGGGCCTCACCGACGAACCCGTGGCGGGGGACGCCGTCCCGGACGTGCCCGAGGTGCCGGAGACCGACATCGGGTTCCTGCTGGACGTGGTGGGGAGCGCGCTGGAGGTGCCGGTGCGGCGGGCGGACGTGGTGGGGGCGTTCGCGGGACTGCGGCCGTTGCTGGACGGCGGGGCGGGCCCCGGGGGCGGCACCGCCGATCTTTCGCGGCGGCACGCGGTGCTCACGTCGCCGGAGGGGGTGGTCACGGTGGTCGGCGGCAAGCTGACGACGTACCGGCGGATGGCGCAGGACGCGGTCGACGCGGTGGTGGCCGGGGGGCGGGTCGTGGCGGGGCCCTCCCGGACGGTGGGGGTGCCGTTGGTGGGAGCGGGTGCGGTGGCGCCTGCGGAGGCCGGGGTGCCGGAGCGGCTGGTGCGGCGGTACGGGGCGGAGGCGGCGGCCGTGCACGCGCTGGGGGCGGCGGATGAGGAGCTGCGGGAACCGGTGGTTCCCGGGTATCCCGTGACGCGGGCGGAGTTGTGGTGGGGGGTGCGGCACGAGGGGGCGCTGGACGTGGGGGATCTGTTGGACCGGCGTTGCCGGGTCGGGCTCGTCGCCGGGGACCGGGAGGTCGCGGTGGGGGTGGCGCGGGAGGTGTTGAGCGGGGTGGGGGGCTGAGCGGGGCGGGTGGGGGCTGAGCCGGACGGGGGGGTGACGGCCTGGTTTTTCGCGCCGGCGGCGCAGCCGCATACCGACACGGCCCCGCGCCCCTTTTGTCCCGGCTTTGTCTCGGCGCGCGCGCCGCTCCTTCGCTGCTTACGATCCGAATGTGGCACACACGCTCGAAGAACTCGTGGCGATGCAGCGCGCCGCCGATCAGGCGCGCAACCGCGTCGAGGAGTTGCGCGACTCCTTCGGGCCGCCCGCGCACGCCGCGTGGACCGACGTCCAGACGGACACCTACGAAACCGCCTGGCGGGCCTGGCGGGACCTCGCCCGGGACGTACAGGCCGCGGTGACCCAGTACGCCAAGGACGAGGAGAAGCCGCGCAACTCCGTCGAGGAGGACGTCAAGCGGACGGCCCGGCACCCGCCGGCGGATCAGTAGGGCCGTCCCCCGCTCACCACGGCATCGGCGTGCCGTCCCAGGAGAAGAAGCCGCCGGTGGGGCCGTCCTCCGGGAGCAGGGCGAGCCGGACCGCGCCCGCCGCCGCCTCCGCCGGGTCCCCGGCCGCCGCCAGGGCCGCCCGGGGGTGCAGATCCGTCGCCCGCAGCCCGGGGGCCATGGCGTTGACCTTGAAGCCCTCGTCCGCCAGGGCCTGCCCGTAGTACAGGGTCAGCGCGTTGAGCGCCGCCTTGCCGGAACGGTAGGCCGCGCCCTGGCCCCGGAAGGCGGCGAACTCCCGCTCCGGGTCGGCGCTCCAGTCCAGGGAGCCGGTGCCGCTGGAGATGTTGACGATCCGGGGCGCCGGGGAGCGGCGCAGCGCGGGCAGGAAGGCGTTGGTGACGGCGAGGACGCCGAACAGGTTGGTCTCGTAGGTGCGGCGCATGCCCTCCAGGCTCAGCTCGGGCGGCCGGCTGTCGTCCACGACGACACCCGCGTTGTTGACCAGGACGTCCAGCCGGTCGACCTGCTCCGCCGCGGCGGCGATGCCGTCGGCGTCGGTGACGTCGAGGACGAGGAGCCGGGCGGTGCCGCCGATGTCCTGGACCGCCTTCTCGCCCCGTTCGGCGTCCCGCGAGCCCACGTACACGGTGCAGCCCTCGGCGGCCAGAAGGCGTGCGATCTCTTTGCCGATTCCCTTGTTGGCACCGGTGACCAGTGCTGTGCGATCGTTCATGGCATCGACGATTCCCCGACCGCGTGCGGCCCGCCAGGGACAACCTGTACCAGGCAGCCGAACGCCCCAGGAGAGAGCATGCCGAGGCAGGAACTGGCCCGCTTTCTGCGGGACCGCCGCGCACGACTGCGCCCCGAGGAGCTGGGGCTGCCCGCCGACGACCACCGCCGCACCCCCGGGCTGCGCCGCGAGGAGGTGGCGGAGCTCGCCCATATGTCCGTCGACTACTACGTCCGGCTCGAACAGGCCCGCGGGCCGCGCCCGTCACCGCGCATCCTGGACGGACTGGCCGGGGCACTGCGGCTGGCCCCGGCCGAGCGCAGCCACCTGTTCCGGCTCGCGGGAACGAGCGCGCCGCCGGGCACCCGCGCGGTGCGGCGGGTGCGCCCGCACGTGGCCGACATGCTGCGCCGGCTGCCGGACACGGGCGCGGTCGTCACCGACGCCGCCTACGACGTCGTCGCCTGCAACCCCCTGGCCCGCGCGCTGGTCGGGGAGGACCTCGGCCGGGAGAGCAACCTGGCCCGGCGCCGCTTCCTCGGCCGGGGGCAGGGCCACTTCAGCACCGGCGCCGAGGAGTTCGGGCGGATCGCGGTGGCCCGGCTGCGCCGGTCGGCGGACCGGTATCCCCGCGACCCGGCGCTGGCCGCCCTGCTGGCCGAACTGCACGCCGGCAGCGAGGAGTTCCGGCAGCTGTGGGAGGAGCGGCCCGTCCATGCCCCCGGGCACCGTGCGAAGACACTCGACCATCCCACGGCGGGGCGGCTGCGCCTCAACTGCGATGTGCTGCTGGTGCCGGAGGAGGACCAGGAGGTCGTGCTGATCACGGCGGACGCCGGATCGTCCACCGCGCGCTCGTTCCACCGGCTCGCGGCCCTCACGGCGGAGACGGCCGGGCAGGCAGCCGCTTCCGCCAGCGCGGGCGGGGGCGCGAACGGGACCGGCTGATCCGGGGGCCGTGGGCCCGGTCCTCATGGGATGTCACCGTGCCAGTCGAAGCGGCGCGGGTCGTCGGTCCGTGGGGCGTACTGGGCGCGGCCGCCCGGGCCGAAGCGGCCTATCTCCGTGGGCAGGGCGACGCCGCGCCCCGGTCCGGCCCCGGGGCCGCCTGCGGCGTCCTCGACGTCGGTGACGTCGGTGACGTCGAGGAGCAGGCCGTCCAGCGGGCCGCCCACCAGCTGGGCGTAGGACCGCCCCGGTCGCGGCCCGCCGTCCTCGGGGTCGGCGCCGTAGACCCTGCCGCGCATGAACTCCAGCTCATCCATACCGGGCAGCTTCGCATCCACCACTGACAGTGACCCCTCCCCCGACCCCGCCGCCCCGCACGCATGTACGACCAGCGGGCGGGAACCCGGTCCGGCGACAGGGCGCCGCACCGGCGCCCGCCGGACATTCCCTCCATGGAAGGGGCCCGCTCGTGACATCCCGGGGTCTTCGAGGTCAACGGCGCGTTCGGGGCCGGCGGTGCGTTCGGGGCCGGCGGTGCGGGGTGCGCGGCTCGGCACACTCGGGCCCGGCACCCGGCAGCGGTCGCAACTGCGCGCCCGTCTCACCGACATCGCCTGGACGGCGCTGTTCACCGTGCTGGTGCTGTGGACGGTCTGGAGCGCGGTCGGCGCGGTGCGCGGCACGGCCGCGTGGAGCTACTGCTCCGTCGCGTGCGTCCTGCTGGCGGTGACCGCGGTCCTGCGGGCGGCGGCGCTGCGGCGCCGGGGGCGCTGACGGCGGGCCCCAGTCACCGGCCCACCGCGTCCAGCAGGTGCGGTCCGTTGTTGCGGACGTTGTTGACGGCGGTGGAGACCTCGCGGGCGTCGAGCCGGCCCTCGGCGGGCCGGGAGAGCAGGGCGCGCAGGGCGTCGGGGTCCTGGTGGGCGGGGTCGAGCCAGGCGTCGTAGTGCTCGGGGGTCAGGGCGAGCGGCATGCGTGGGTGGACCCGGCCGGCCTCGTCGGTCGCCTCGGTGGTGAGGATCGTGCAGGTCGTCAGCCAGGCGTCGGGGTCGTCGTGGGTGACGGCGGGGTCGCGCCAGTACTCGTAGAGTCCGGCGAGCGCCATCACCTGGTCGTCCTCGGGGTGGATGAAGTACGGCTGTTTGCGGGGCTTGCCGCCGCCCTCGGGGGTGATCTGCTGCCACTCGTAGAAGCCGTCGGCGGGCAGCAGGCAGCGGCGCCGGACGAAGGCGCTGCGGAAGGCGGGCTTCTCGTGCGCGGTCTCGACGCGGGCGTTGATCATCCGGGCGCCGGTCCTGACGTCCTTCGCCCAGGAGGGCACGAGTCCCCAGCGCAGGGGGCGCAGTTGGCGTCGTACGGGCTGTGCGTCGTCCGTGCGCGGGGCGCGTTCCAGGACGGCCCAGACCCGGTCCGTCGGTGCGACGTTCCAGCTGGGGGCGAGCGTCTCCTCGGGGCGCCAGTCGGTGACCTCGAAGAGTCGGGTCAGGTCCTCGGGGCTCCTGGTGGAGGCGTAGCGGCCGCACATACGGCCACTGTGCCATGGCCGGGGCGGGCGGTGGGGGCGGTCGGTACGGTCCGCCGGTTCTCCTGCGGTGCGGCCGGGCGCGCGCGGCGGCCCGGCCCCGTTGTGGCGGGGCCGGGCCGTGGGGTGGCCGCCGGGGCGCGGGCCCCGGCGGCCGGCCGGCTCAGCGGGAGGTGCGGGCGCCGCGGCCGTAGCGGCGCTCGAAGCGCTCCACCCGGCCCGCGGTGTCCACCACACGCCGGGCGCCGGTGTAGAACGGGTGGCTCGCCGACGAGATCTCGACGTCGACCAGCGGGTAGGTGTTCCCGTCCGTCCACTCGATCGTCTTCGACGTCCGTGCGGTGGAGCGGGTCAGGAACGCGGTGTCGGCGGCGCGGTCGCGGAAGACGACCTGCCTGGTCTCGGGATGGATACCGGGCCTCATGGTGTTTCCTCCCTCATGGCCGTCCGCCGGGGCGGGCGGCCGGTGGTGCGGTGCGGCTGTGCGGGGCGCGGCGCTTGCGGTGAAGCGGTCGGGCGCCTTTCGCGGAGCGGTCAGCGCTCCTCGCGGAACAGGACGTGCTCGCCCGCCACCGGGTCGTACTTGCGCAGGACGAGGCGGTCGGGGTCGTTGCGGCGGTTCTTGCGCGTCACGTAGGTGACGCCGGTCCCGGCGGTCGACCTGAGCTTGACGACGGGGCGCAGGGTGGTGCGTGCCATGAGGGTCCTCCTTCCACCGACACCTCCGGGGGTTGTCCCGGCCATGTCAGTCACATGGGCTGTAACGCGGGGCCCCCGCCGGGCATTCCCGCTGCGGGCTCGTCGTGGCTGGGCGCGCAGTTCCCCGCGCCACTGGAGGCCCCTGCGGGGCCCGCGGGGCGGGGGCTGCCGGCCGCGCACGGGCTGGCGGTGCTTAGTTGTTCGGCCGGCCCGCGCCTGAGGCGCCCTACCGCGCCGTCATCCGCAGCGCGCCGTCCATGCGGATCGTCTCGCCGTTGAGGTAGTCGTGGTCGGCGATCATGGTGACCAGGCGGGCGTACTCCTCCGGGTGGGCGAGGCGCGGGGGGAAGGGGACGCTCGCGCCGAGGCCGGCGCGGACCTCGTCGCTGAAGCCGGCCATCATCGGCGTGTCCACGATGCCGGGCGCGATGGTGACGACGCGGATGCCGTACTGGGCGAGGTCCCGCGCCGCGGTGACCGTCATGCCGGCGACGCCGGCCTTGGACGCGGCGTAGGCGATCTGACCGATCTGGCCCTCGAACGCGGCGATCGAGGCGGTGTTGACGATGAGCCCGCGCTGCCCCCCGGCGTCGGGCTCCTGCCCGGCGAGGGCGGCCGCGGCCAGGCGCAGCACGTTGAACGTGCCGACGAGGTTGACGTCGACGACCGTGCGGAACAGCTCCAGGTCGTGCGGGCCGCGGCGGCCGAAGACACGGGCGGAGGGCGCGATGCCGGCGCAGTTGACGGCGAGCCGCAGCGGCGCCCCGCCGGCCTCGATGCGGTCCAGTGCCTCGCGTACCGGCGCCTCCTGGGTGACGTCGGCGGCGAGGAGGGTGACGCCGTCGGGGAGCGTCCCGGCGCCCGCCACCGCCTTGTCGAGGTCGAGGCCGTAGACGGTGGCGCCGCGGGCGGCGAGCGCGGCCGCGGTGGCGGCACCGAGCCCGGAGGCGGCACCGGTGACGAGGGCGGCGGATCCTGCGAGGTTCATGAGGTCTTCCCACTCCTGAAGGTGTACGGACGAAGCGGCGGTCACGCGCGCGGCGCGGACGCGGACGCGGACGCGTTCAGGCTGCCAGACCGCGGCTGATGACCAGCCGCTGGATCTGGTTGGTGCCCTCGAAGATCTGCATGATCTTCGCCTCCCGCATGTACCGCTCGACGGGGAAGTCACGCGTGTAGCCGTATCCGCCGAGCACCTGGACGGCGTCGGTGGTGACCTTCATGGCCGCGTCGGTGGCGACCAGCTTGGCCACGCTGGCCTGGCGGCCGAACGCGTGCCCGAGGTCGCGGCGGCGGGCCGCGTCGAGGTACGTGGCGCGGGCGGAGTCGACGGCGGCGGTCATGTCGGCGAGGAGGAAGCCGAGCCCCTGGTGGTCGACGAGGCGCCGGCCGAAGGTGGTGCGCTCGTTGGCGTAGTCGACGGCGACGTCGAGCGCGGCCTGGGCGAGCCCCGTGGCGCAGGCGGCGATACCGAGCCGGCCACAGTCCAGCGCGCTGAAGGCGATCGCGAGCCCCTGGCCCTCCGCGCCGATCAGCCGGTCGGCGTCGAGCAGCGCGCCGTCCCAGTGGGCGGCGGCGGTGGGCACCGCGTGCAGCCCCATCTTGCGCTCGGGCGGGTCGAAGCCCAGCCCGTCGACGGCGCCGGGGGCGAGGAAGCAGGAGACGCCGTGCGGGCCGGGCGCGGTGCGGGCGAAGAGGGAGTAGAAGTCCGCCTTGCCGCCGTGGGTGACCCACGCCTTGGTGCCGGTGATCCGGTAGCCGTCGGCCACGGGCTCGGCCTTGCAGGTCAGGGCGGCCGCGTCCGAGCCGGCGCCCGGCTCGGAGAGGCTGTAGCCGCCGATCCACTCGCCCGCGAGCATGGCGGGCAGCCAGCGCTTCTTCTGCTCCTCGGTGCCGAAGGCGTGCAGCGGGTGGCAGGCCAGGGTGTGGACGCTGGTGGCCACCGCGACGGAGGCCCAGCGAGCGGCGAGCTCCTCCAGGACCTGGAGGTAGACCTCGTAGGGCTGGCCTCCGCCGCCGTACTCCTCGGGATAGACCAGGCCGAGCAGCCCGGCCCGGCCGAGGGTGGCGAACAGTCCCTCGGGGTAGCTCTCGGCCCGTTCGTGCTCCTCGACGCGCGGGGCGAGTTCCTTGTCGGCGATCTCCCTGGTGAGGGCGATGAGATCCGCGGCTTCGGGGGTGGGAAGCAGTCGGTCGACGTCCATGGCGACTCCTAGCGGTACTCCTAGTGGTACCAGAGTACCGCTTTACGTAGCGCCCGCCACAGGTATTGGAATACTGGCCGGGTGATCGACACCTCTGCCGCCGACGGCCCGAAACCGACCGGGCGGGGCGCCGCCCGCCGCTCCGAGCTGTTCGACGAGCTGGTGGACCTCCTGGTCGCCGAGGGCTTCGCCCATCTGACGCTGGACGACCTCGCCGCCCGGCTGCACTGCTCCAAGCGCACCCTGTACGGCCTCGCCGGCAGCAAGGAGCAGCTCGTCCGGACGGCCGTGGTGCACTTCTTCCGGCGGGCGACGACGCACGTGGAGGCGGCGCTCGCCGCCGAGGCCGAGCCCGCCGGACGGCTCGCCGCCTATCTGGGCGCGGTCTCGGCGGAGCTGGCACCGGCCTCGCCGCGGTTCTTCGACGACGTGGCCGCGTTCGAACCGGCCGCAGAGGTCTACGACCGCAACACCCGGGCCGCCGCGCAGCGCATCCAGCAGCTCATCGACGAGGGCATGGCCTCGGGCGCGTTCCGCGAGGTGCATGTGGCCTTCGCGGCGGACGTGATCAGTTCGGTGATGGTGCGCATCCAGCGCCGCCAGGTGGCCGCCACCACCGGTCTGACCGACGCGCAGGCCTACGCCCACCTGGCGGAACTGCTGCTGCACGGCCTGGCCCGCTGAGCCCGGCCCCGGTCAGCTCTCGGCGCTGTCCTCGGACGGCGGGGCGGCCGCCGCCCGCATGGCGCCACGGCGGACCGCCGAGGGCAGCGTGCCGGGGTCGAAGAAGTCGTTGCGCACGGTCGCGTCGACCAGCCGGCCGTCCACCGCGAAGCCGGGGGTGCCGTCCACGCCGTCGTCGTCGAACGCCTTCTCGGATGCGGTGACGAACGAGCGGTACTTCATTCCCTTGACGGCGGCGTCGAAGTCGGCGTCGCGCAGGCCGCCCACCCGTGCGGCCATGCGCAGCAGGAACGCGTCGGTGTAGCCGTCGACGGCTTCCTCGGGCTGATGGTCGAACAGGACGTCGTGGTACTCCAGGAAGAGGCCCTTCTCCAGCGCGGCCCGCAGCGCGTTGGCCGCCTTCCGCGAGCCCTCGCCGCCGAGGTTGTCGTCCAGGAACGAGGCGAGCGTGTACTCGGTCCTGACCTCGCCGGACACCGTCATGTCCCGCAGCTCGTCGGCGCCGGAGTTCTCGAACTCGGCGCAGACCGGGCAGCGCAGGTCCTCGTAGACGTGCACCGCGGTGCCGGCCGCGGGCGAGCCGACGACGATGGTCGTGCCGTCCGCGGCAAGGCGTTCGGGCAGCTGCCCGGAGTCGGCGAAGGAGCCGGCGACGGCCTTGCCGCCGGGCGACGCCTCCGCGTGCGCCTTGCCGTCGCCGCTCCCCCGGTCCCCGCCGCCGTCCGTACCGCCGCCCGTGTCGCAGCCGGCCGCCAGCAGGACGGCGGCGAGGACCCCGGCGGAGGCGGCGGCGCCGCGCGCGCGAAGGCGACGGACGCCGACGCGGCCCGCGCCGCCGCGCGCCGTGTGTCTCCCCGCGGCACCGCTTCGCCCGGAAAGCTTTTCGTTCGCTGTCATGGATCTTTCCCTCCCCTGTGTGCGGAGGAGACCCTATGCGATCTCCGGCCCCCCGCGCACAGGGCGTCCGACCTGCTCAGACGCGGGTCGGCTGCTCACTGTCGAAGGGCGGGGGCAGCGGGCGGACGGGGTCCGGGTCGAGGAGCGCGGTGACCGCCGTCGCCGCCAGGCGGTGCCAGGTCGCGGCCCGGCGCAGCATCGCGTGCTCGCCGCCGTCGATCAGCGCCAGCCGGGCGCGGGCGCCCGCCTCTCCGGCGCGGCGGGCGAGGTCGGCCGCGCCCTGCGGGTCGGTGACCCGGTCGCGGTCGCCGTGGAGGATCAGGACGGTCCGCCCGCGCAACTGGGCGACGGGCTCCCCCGGCGGGCACCAGGGCGCCAGTGCCAGCACGCTCGACACCCGCGGGTGTGCCGCGGCCCGGAGCGCCGCGCGGCCGCCCATCGAGTGGCCGACGAGGACGACCGGCAGCTCCGGGTGGAGCCGGGTCAGTTCCGCCAGGGCGCGCTCGGCGTCCCGCGCGGGGTCGGCGCGGGTGCCGTTCCAGCCGCGGTACCGGTAGACGACACTGCCGAGCAGCAGCCGTCCGCGCGCGGCGGTCGCGCGGCGGATCGCCCGGGCGAAGGGCCGCATGCGCAGCGCGGCCGGGTCCCAGGCGGGGACCGGTTCGAGGCCGTCGGCGCGGCCGCCGTGCAGTAACAGCACGGCGGCCCGCGGGTCCGCCACGTCCCGGGTCAGTCGCAGTGCCGACGGCACCGGTCCCGAGGGCACGCCCGGGACCGGTCCGCCAGACGGATGGGGCGGCACGTCACCGGCTCCGGTCTCCGCGGCCGGCCCCGAAGCCCCCGCGCTCCCTGCCGTCTTCGACGTCTCCGGCATCTCTGTCACCGTGTCGCTCCCCACTCGTCCCGGCCCGCCGGGTCATCGGTCGGCGCGTGCCGTGCGCACGCGCCCCTCAATGATCCGTTGCCGCCCGCCCCACGGTTCGGCCGGGGCGGGTCAGTCCTGTGCCCCGCGGGCCGTCGAGCGGAGGGCCAGTTCGGCGGCCTCCAGGGTGACGAGCGGGGACGTGCCCGCCAGCCCCGGTACGCAGACCACCGTGCCCTTCTCCAGGTCCCGCAGCGAGGCGTCGATCACCTCGCCCACGGGCATCCCGCCCTCCTCGTGCACCCCCTGCTCGCGCCCGGGCACCGGTGCCTCGCCCCGGGAGAGGTGGAACTCGGTGGCCGTCAGGCCGGGGCACAGCACCTGGATCCGCAACGGCGTGTTCGCCAGCTCCGCCGCCAGTGTGCGCGTGAAGGTGACCACGTACCCCTTCGAGCCGCCGTACACCGCCCGCTCGGGCAGCGGATGCGGCGGCAGGGCGCCGGCGAAGGCCAGCTGGGAGGCGACGTTCACCACCGTGCCGTGGCCCCGCTCCAGCATGGCGGGGACCGCCGCGCGGGTCAGGGCGGTGACGGCGAGGACGTTGACGTGCAGCACCTTGGCCAGCAGGGCCGGTTCGAGCTCGGCGAACGGGCCGTAGCCGTTGATCCCCGCGTTGTTGAGCAGGAAGCCGATGTCCCCGCGTGCCACGCGTTCGGCCACCCGGGCCAGATCGTCCGGTCGGGCGAGGTCGGCGACCAGGGGCTCGGCCGCGGTGCCGGTCTCCGCGCGGAGCCGGGCCGCCAGGTCGTCGAGTCGGTCGGCGCGCCGGGCCACCAGGACGGTGTCCCAGCCGTCGGCCGCCAGCCGTGCCGCGTAGGCCGCGCCGATGCCGGAGGAGGCACCCGTCACCAGCGCCGTACCGCGCCGCCCGTCGTCGCTCCCGCTCGCCTGTCCACCCATCGCCTCGCCCTTCGCCGTACCCACTGATGCGTTCGTACGTCCGTACGTACCCGGGTATCCGTACGTGCCCGGGTATCCGTACGTGTCCGTGTGTCCCCCTCCCACCGACCTGCCGTGTCCCCGCGCCTTGGTATCCCGCGTTTCCGCGCCGCGTCGGTCGACACTCCGCTCTCGCGGGTACCCCGTCGTTCCACTTCCAGGTGGAGGAGTCGCCGCGGCGCAGCCAGGAGCGGCTCGGTGCGTGTGTCGAGCGGGCCGGGTGAGCCGCGGAGCCGTACCGGTCAGCGGGCGGAGCGGGCCGCGGTGTGGAGCTGTTCGAGGGCGTCGAGGACGACGGTCCGGCGGTGCCAGGACAGCCAGCGGCCCGCCGCCGCGCCGGTCTCCTCCAACGCCCGCAGCTGCGCGTCGGTGAACCCGGCGAGCGGACGGGCGTGGTGGGAGGAGATCACGCCGAGCACCGCCCCGGCTTTGTTCACCATCGGCACACTGTGGCAGGCGCGGCTGCCGGCCTGGAGGATCGTCGTGCGGGACTCCTCGTCGAAGACGTCCGCGGTGGCGACGTCCGCCACGGTCACCTGGCGGCGCGACTCCGCGGCCTCGGAGCAGGACGTGGTCGGACCCTCGACGAAGGCGAAGTAGTCGGTGAACCGCCGGTTGAGGCCGATGTGCTTCTCCATGCGCAGCACACCGCCCTCGACCAGCTGGACGTTGCCCATGCCGGCCTGGGTGATGCTCAGCACCCGGCGCAGCACCCCGGAGAGGACCGCGCCGTGGCTGTCGCGGTCGGCAGGGGCCACGGGCACGCCGGGCAACGGGGGCGGGCTGTAGCGGGCGCGGCCCGGGAACCAGGTGGCGGCGTCGTCGGCGGGGGCCGGGGTGCGGACCACCGCGTCGGCGAGGGTGTGCAGCCTGATGTTGCGGCGCTGCGAGGCCTCCCGCAGCAGCGCGAACGCCGTGGCGGGGTCGGGCAGCCGGTAACGCTCCATCAGGACTCCCTGGGCCAGGGAGATGCCGGGGTGGGCGTGCAGCCGGTTGCGCAGTTCCGTGGTGCGCCGCTCCAGTTCCGCGGTGTGCTCCCGCAGTTCGGCGTTCTCGCGCCGCAGGGCCGCAAGACCGGGTGCCTCACCGGAGCCGGAGCCGGACCCGGGTGCCTCACCGCTTCCGGGTGCGCCGGTGTCCCGGCCGCCCATGTCGCGCAGCGGCGGGTACTCCGGTTCCTGGCTCATGAAGGGGCGCTCCTGTGAGAGGGGGCAGCAGGCGGTGACATGACCACGCGGCACCGCGACCGGCTCGGCCGGTCCCGGAGACACCGCGGGCGTGCCTGCTTCCCAAGCACCTGCCGCGAGCCTACCCCGCCACGCGGTGCCGCCCACCTCGAACGGCCCGCCCCCGGGGACCGGCGTCCCGCCCGGCCCCGCGTCACCGGAACGCGCCGTACGGTCCCGCCCCGGGCGACTCGTCGGCGTAGGCGATCCGGGCGGTGACCCGTTTGCCGACGGCCTCGCGGCGGATCCGGAAGTCCTGCGCGAGCGCGCTCACGATCTCCAGACCGTGCTGGCCCACTCGCCCGGGGTCCGCCGTCCTGGCCGCGGGCAGCACCGGGTCGCTGTCCCAGACGGCCACCTCGACCGTGTCCTCGACGATCCGCAGGCTGAGCAGGACCGGTCCGGGGGCGTACTTCCTGGCGTTGGTGACCAGTTCGCTGACCACGAGCTGGGTGATCTCCACCGCCCGTTCGGCGACGGGGAGCGCGTACTCCGTGCGGGCGGAGGTGAGGAAGTCGACGGCGAGGCGCCGGGCGTCCGCTATGGACGCCGAGTCGCCGTCCAGCGCGGCGGAGGTCCGTGGGAGACCGCCGTCCGACGCCGTACCGTCCTCGTCGCCGGGTACCGCTTCCATACAGGCCGCCTTCGTTGCCCCCGTCACGCGCTCGCACATACCCCCGAAACCCGCTTCACACGCCTGTGAGACACCACACGGCCCCGCCGGCCCCGAAGGGGCGGCGGAGCCGTGGCCGGGTGTCCGGGTCACTTGCCAGGCATCAGCACGGTGTCGACGATGTACACATTGGCGTTGGCCGTCTTGACGTTGCCGCAGACCACCTTCGAGGAGTCGTTCACGGTGTACGACTCGCCGGAGCCGGAGGTGGTGAGCTTCTCCTTCTCCAGGGTGGCGAAGGAGCCCTTTTCCAGGTCCTTCGGCGTGAGCTTCTGGCCGACGACGTGGTAGGTGAGGATCTTCGTCAACTGGGCCTTGTCGGCCAGGACCTTGTCCAGGGTCGCCTTCGGGATCTTGGCGAAGGCGTCGTTGGTGGGCGCGAAGACGGTGATGTCCTTGGCGTTGTTCAGCGTGTCGACGAGGCCGGCCTTCTTGACCGCCGAGACGAGGGTGGACAGCGCCGGGTTGTTCGAGGCGGCCGTGGCCACCGGGTCCTGGGCCATGCCGTCGAAGGAGCCGGCGCCGGACTTCGGCACGGAGGAACAGGCCGGGCCGAACGGCTCGTCCGTCGTGCTCGTGTTCCCGGAGGTTCCGGAGTCGTCCGAGCCCGTCGCCTTGCCGGTGGCGGTCGCCGACGCCTTGCCCGGGTCGGAGGAGGCGCTGTCGCTCTTGCCGTCGTCGGAGCAGGCGGTCAGCGCCAGCGGCAGCAGGGCGGCGGTGGCGACGGCCACGGCGGTACGACGGATCGCGCGCTTCATGAAGGATCTCCTGAGTGTGGTGGTGCGGTGTCGTGCGGCTCGGACGCCGCGCGGTGGGGAAGGCAGTGCGGACACTGCGGCTGGGGGGGGTGAGGGCCCGTCGGTGGCAGGCGGCGCGCCCGGGGTGTCGTCAGTCCACGGTGACCACCACCGAGTGCCATCCGCTCGCCCCGTCGGGGACGGTGCGGGTGCGTTTGTCCGTCTGGACCTCGCCGGTCCGGTCCGTGGCCCGGACGGTCAGGGTGTGGCCGCCGGGGGTCGCCCGCCACGGCAGCGACCACTGCCGCCAGGTGTCGGCCGTGTCCTGCGCCGCCAGGTCGGCGGTCTCCCAGGGCCCGTCGTCGACGCGGACCTCGACCCGGTCGATGCCCCGGTGCTGCGCCCACGCCACCCCGGCGACCATGACGGTGCCGGCCTTGGGGCGGGCGAAGGGCTTGGGGGTGTCGATGCGGGACTCGGTCTTGACGGGCGCCTTGCGGGCCCAGCCGCGCTTGACCCAGTAGGGGTCGTAGGAGTCGAACGTGGTGAGTTCGATGTCCTCGATCCACTTGCAGGCCGAGACGAAGCCGTACAGGCCGGGCACGACCATGCGGACGGGGAAGCCGTGGACGAAGGGCAGCGGTTCGCCGTTCATGCCGACGGCGAGGAGTGCGTCCCGTCCGTCCATGACGTCCTCGACGGGGGTGCCGAGCGTCATGCCGTCCACGGAGCGGGCGACGAGCTGGTCGGCGGGGCCGCCGTGGGAGGGCGGCTTCACCCCGCAGTCGGCCAGCAGGTCGGCCAGGCGGACGCCGATCCAGCGGGCGTTGCCCACGTACGGGCCGCCGACCTCGTTGGAGACGCAGGTCAGGGTGATGTCCCGTTCGACCAGGTCCCGGTGGAGCAGGTCGTCGTAGGTGAACGTGCGGTCCCGGGAGACGCCCTTGCCGTGGATGCGCAGCCGCCAGGAGGAGGCGTCCACCTTCGGCACCACCAGGGCGGTGTCGACGCGGTAGAAGTCCTCGTTCGGCGTCACGAAGGGGCTGAGGCCGGGGATCTTCAGCCGGGCGGCCTTGGGTATCGGGTCCGCCGTCGAGCCGGGCGCGGGGAGCACCACGGCGTCGCGGGAGGCGACCGCGCCCCGGCCGCTCGCCCCGTTCAGGTACCGGCCGCCGACCCCCGCCGCGGTGGAGGCGGCGGCCGCGGCGCCCGCGGCGACGAGGAACCCGCGCCGGTCCCAGCCGGCGTCCCTTCCGGCGGCGACCGCGGGCGCAGACTCCGCGGTGGCCGCGGCCCGGACCCCGCTCGGCGGGGAATCCGGCGCGGGCGTCCTGAGCAGGAGCCGGCCCACCAGGACGTACAGCAGGGCGGCCCCGGCGGCGCCCCCGACCAGGGAGGGCACGGCGTCGGTCCAGCCCTCCGAGTCGGGGCGGCCCGTGGCGGCGACGGCGCCGACGACACCGAAGAGGAGCACGCCCGCCGAGCCGGTGCGGCGGCGGTGCAGCGCGGCCGTGCCGAGCAGCAGCGCGATCACGGCGAGGACCGCGACGATCCCGAGTTGCAGCACCAGTTTGTCGTCGGTGCCGAAGTGCCGGATCGCCCAGTCCTTCACGGCGGCGGGTGTGCGGTCGATGACGGCGGACCCCACGGCGACCACCGGGCCCGCCTCGGGGCGGACGGCGGCCGACACCAGCTCGGCCACGGCGAGTGCCGCGTACCCCGCGAGGAGTCCGCTCGCCGCGGCGAGCAGATGCCGCGTCCGGGCGGCCGGCCGGTGCTGGTTCTTTCCTTCGTCGCTCACGTGGGGAATCCGGCGCCGACGGCTGCGCGGATTGGCCGATCACTCAATTGGGGGGAATTATTTTTCGGACCAATCCGGGGCGGCTTCGGTTACGGATCATGTTGTGGTACTCCACGCCAGATACCCGAGAAAGCGCACATGAGCTGCGTTTCTCTGCGGCACGAGCGGGAAGAGGGCCGTCGCCGCACAGGTAATACGAAAAAGCGCCGGCCGCCACGGAAAGCGGCGACCGGCGCTCGTGAGGAAAAAGCGAAGACGCGGTGACGAATTCGGTTCTCAGGCCGAGAACGGCACCAGTGTGAGCGGTGTGGACGTCGGCCGGGGCGAGCCCCCGGCGGGTTCGAGGGTGACGCCCATGCCGGACGCGCCGTCGAGGGCGCCCTTCATGAGGACGGCCTCCGTGGAGCGGTCGGGGTCCATCAGTCCGGCCGGCCGCATGCTGCCGCCGTCGTCGAACCAGAGCTGGTAGACCTTGCCCTCGGGGGGCCGGTCCATCCCGGCGACCACGAACACCGCCCTGTTCTCGCTCCTGGAGACCACGACGGTGCCGGTGGCGCCCTTGAGGCCGGCGGTGCGGGTCCTGGCGTCGGGTGCGGCCAGGACGGCCGCGATCTCGTCCGCCCGGTGCTCGGCCCGCCGGGCCTGTTCCTGGGCGGCGTCCGCCTGTTGGTGCTGCCACACCGCGGTGCCGCCGAGGGCGGCCGCGGCGGCGAGGCAGGCGGCCAGTGCCCACCGGGACAGCCGCCGCGTCCGGACGGCGCCGGTGCCCGTGGGGCGTGCCGCGGGGGTGGTGCGCGGGGGCTCCTGGCGGACGGTGGTGATGCGCCGCAGCACCTCCTCCTTCAGCTGCGGGCGCGGCGGCGCGGCGGCGGCGCCGCCCAGGCGGGCGGCGGTCGCGGTCAGTTCGCGGACCTCCGCGGCGCACGGCTCGCAGACGGACAGATGCCGTTCGAAGGCGTCCCGCTCCCGCCCGTCGAGAGCGTGCAGGGCGTAGGCGCCGGTCAGCGTGTGCAGGTCGGCCGTGTCGGCGGTCATGCGGTCACCCCCAGGCAGTCGCGCAGCCGGATGAGTCCGTCCCGCAGCCGGGTCTTGACGGTGCCGAGCGGCAGCGTCAGTAGTTCGGCGACCTCGCGGTAGGTCAGCCCCCGGTAGTAGGCGAGGTCGACCGCCTGGCGCTGCACCTCGGTGAGGGTGCGCAGACAGCGGCGTACCTGTTCGCGCTCCAGGCTCGCCTCGACCGCTTCGGTGACCTCGTCGTACTCGGGGGTGCGCTCCAGCAGGGCGGCCTTGTGCTCGCGGGCGGCCGAGGCGTCGACCGAGCGCACCCGGTCGACGGCGCGGCGGTGGGCGAGGGTCAGGACCCAGTTCCGGACGCTGCCGCGCTCGGGGCGGTAGTTGGCGGCGGTGCGCCAGACCTCCACCAGCACCTCCTGGGCGACCTCCTCGGACTGCGCCCTGTCGCGCAGCACGCTGCGGGCGATGCCCAGCACGGAGCCGACGACGGCGTCGTAGACGGAGGCGAAGGCCTCCTGGTCGCCCTGGGCGACGCTGCGCAGCAGTTCTTGCAGGTCGGGCTGGGCGGAGGGGTGGGGCCCAATCCGTACGGGCTCTCTCACGTCATGGTCCTTCGGTCCTTCGGGGCGGGCGGACGGCGGGTGTCTGCTCGGGCGGGTACCCGGTGGTGGGGGTACACGGGTGATCCGTAGCCGAGGCCCCCGCGGTTTGGTCGGCGGTGGCATAGCGCGTGACCATGGCGACGAGTTCGTTCTCGAGCCGGGTGGCGTCGAGCGGGTCGGGGGCGGCGATGAGCTGGTGGACGAGGAGTTCGACCGTGGCGACGATCAGCCGGGCGGCGACGTAGGTGTCCTCCACGTGGGCGTCGGGGTGCCGGACGAGGAGGTCCTCGACGTAGCGGACGCGTTCCTGCTCGTAGCGGGAGACGCGGTCGAGCAGTTCGGCGGAGCGGGGCGCCTGCTCGGCCATGACCTGGAGCAGGTGCGGGTCGTGGCGGTGGTTCTCGATGACGATGCGCACATGGGCGCGGAAGATGCCCTCCAGGGTGCCGGGCAGCGCCTCGTCCTGGAGGCGCAGGAGCGCCTGCCGCCCGTCGTCGAGGTGCCGGGCCACCAGTTCGAGCAGGATCGCGTCCTTGTTCGGGTAGTACTGGTAGAGCGAGCCGATGGAGATCCGGGCCCGCTCGGCGATCCGGTTGGTGGTCCCGGCGGCGTAGCCCTGCTCGGCGAAAACGTGAGCAGCGGCGGTGAGGATGCGCTGCCGGGTGAGTTCGGCCCGGGCCTGGCGGGGCTGTTTACGTGGCTGAAGCCGGCGTCGCTCCGAGGTCACGGCACCTCCTGGGCGGGGTGTGGAATGCGAGTGGCGGACGACCTGAACAATTGCTCACAATAGTGCCATGACCTGCGGCGCAGTGGTGTGTCACCGTTTCGCGCCGCCGTCGGCGGATGGGCGGGGCGGCACGACAGGGCCCCTCGCACCCGCCGTTGCCGCCCGCTGTGGAAGGAGCCCTCATGGCCCACACCCGCACCCGCCCCCGGCCGCTCTCGCCGGAAGAGGTCCTCGCCCTGATCGGGGACCGCGACCCCATGGCCACGAGCAAGATCATCGATCACATCGACGAGCAGTTCCGCCGCTTCATCGCGCACTCGCCCTTCCTCACGATGGCCACGGCGGACGCGGCGGGCAACGCCGACTGCTCGCCGCGCGGCGACTACCCGGGCTTCGTGAAGGTCCTGGACGAGCACACGCTCGCCATCCCGGACCGGCCCGGCAACAGGATCGCCGACTCCTTCCGCAACCTCGCCGAGAACGACGGCATCGGACTGCTGTTCCTCATCCCCGGCATGCGGGAGACGCTGCGGGTCAACGGCCGCGCCTACCCGACCGACGAACCGGAGGTGCTCGCCCGGCTGCACGCCGAGGGCAGGACGCCGCAACTGGCGATCGTCGTACGGGTGGAGCAGGCGTACGGGCACTGCGGCCGCGCGCTCATCCGGTCCCGGCTGTGGGACCCGGCGAGCCGGGCCCTGGCCGACGAGATGCCGACGGCCGGCGAGATGTTCACCGCCCAGCTCGGGCTGGACATCGATCCGAAGGTGATCGACGACGGCCTCGAAGAGGCCTACCGGAAGCTGTACTGACCATGCCGCCGACCACACCACCGGCCCTGCCCTCCCCCGTTCCCCCTCCCACCGGCCGACAAGGCGGAGCACCGATGCAGCAGACCCTCCTCGAACGCGTGGAGCCGCTCGCGCGTGACGTCGTCTCCCTCGTCCTGCGCGGGGCCGGCGGCCCGCTCGCCCCCTGGGAGCCGGGGGCGCACGTCGACCTCCTGCTGCCGAACTGGCTGACCCGGCAGTACTCGCTGTGCGGGGACCCGGCGGACCGGGACACCTACCGTGTCGCGGTGCGGCACGAGCGGCTGAGCCGCGGCGGCTCGGAGTACGTCCACCGGTTCCTGCGCCCGGGCCGGCCGCTCCACGTCTCGCTGCCGCGGAACAACTTCCCGCTGCTGCCCGCGCCGGAGTACCTCTTCCTCGCCGGGGGCATCGGCATCACCCCGCTGCTGCCGATGCTGCGGGCGGCCGTCGACGCGGGGGCCGCGGCCTCGCTCGTGTACGTGGGCAGGTCGGCCGCGTCCATGCCGTTCCTGGACGAGGTGCGCTCCTGGGGCGGCGAGCGGGTGCACGTCGTCGAGACCGGGGAGCACCGCAGGCCCGGCCTCGCCGCGCACGCCGCCGCGCTGGGCCCCGAAGCCCTGGTCTACTGCTGCGGTCCCGAAGCGATGCTGCGCGCGGCCAAGGCGGTGTTCCCGGCCGGGCGGCTGCACGCGGAGCGGTTCCGGCCCGCCGCCCGGGAGTTCGCGCCCGACACCCCGTTCGAGGCGGTCTGCGCCCGCTCCGGGCAGACGCTCCGGGTGCCGGCGGACGAGTCACTGCTGAGCGTGCTCCAGCACGCCGGGCACCCGCTGCCGTCCGGCTGCCGCGAGGGCGTCTGCGGGAGCTGCGAACTCACCGTCGTGGACGGCGAGCCCGAGCACCGCGACGAGATCGGCGCCCCCGCCGGGCGGATGTACCCGTGCGTGTCCCGGGCGCTGTCGCCCCGGCTCGTCGTGGACCTCTGACGGCCGCGGTGGAGGACACGTTCGGTCGGCGAGGGCCGAGACGGACCGGTCCCGTCAGTCGGCGGGTGCCGAGGCCGACCGGTCCAGCGAGGCCCGCAACTGGTGGAGCCGGACCGCGAGATGGAGGCGGAGTGCGGAGTCCGGGGAGCGCCAGTCCTCGCCGAGCAGCACACCGATCCGGTGCAACCGCTTGAGCAGCGTGTTCATGTGCACGTGCAGCGCGGTGGCGGTCTGGCGCAGATTGCCGGAGTGGGCGAAGTAGGCGGCCGTGGTGGCGACCAGGTCGGTGCCGCGCCGCCGGTCGTAGTCGAGGAGCGCGCCGAGCTCGTCGGTGAGGAACCGGTCGAGGTCGTGGGTGCGCTGGGGGTCGAAGACGAGCGCGTACATCGCGTACTGGCGGGTGGTCGCCCCCCGGTCGTCCTCCCCCAGCGCGCGCATCACCTCCACGCAACGCTGGGCCAGCGAGAACGAGCGGGAGCGCTCCTGCCCCGCGACCCGGTCGGCGACCAGCAGCAGCGGCGCGCCGAGGGTGCGGCGCAGCCCCTGGTGGAGGGTGCGCGCCGCCTCCTCGACGTCGTCGGCGCGCAGCAGCATCGTCGCCCGGCCGAGGTACTCGCCCGCCAGCCCCGACCACTCGGGGGAGACGGCGTTCAGCCGGCGTACGACGTCACTGGTGGGTTTTCCGGGACAGTCGGCCACGACGAGGACGTCCAGGTGGTCGACGTCGACACCGCGGGCCAGCGCCCGGTCGCGGTGGGCCGGGTGCAGGGGCGCGCGGGACAGCAGTTCGGTGAGGAGTTCGCCGCGCACCCGCTCCTCCGCCTCGACGCGGGCGTCACGCATGAGGACCAGCAGCCCCATGATCTGGGCGGACCGTTCCAGCATGCGGATGTCCGCCGGTTCCGGCGCGGCCCCGCGGGCCAGGGAGAGCGCGCCGAGGTGGCTGCCGCCGGCGTGGACGGCCGCGACGCTGCGGACGACCCCGTCCGCGCCGCGCGCGGAGGCGCACCGCCCGGTGCTGCGCGCCTCCTCCAGCAGCGCCCTGACCGGTTCCCGGTCCTCGTCGGCCGGCTGTCCCGCGGCGCACCGGACGGCGACGATCCGGTCGTCGCGGTCCAGGACGGTGACCGTGCCGCTCAGATGCTCCACCAGCAGCCGCGCGATGTCGCCGGGACCCCCGCCCGTCAGGACGACGTGGGTCAGCGCCTCGTGCACGGCGGCGGCCCGCTCCACCGACGTGACCTGCTCCTCGATGGTGCGGTACGCCTCCCGCAGCCGTCGCAGGGAGACGCGGCTCTCCTCGTACAGCCGGGCGTTGTTGAGGGCGATCGCGGCGTGGTCGGCGAAGGCACTGAGGAGGGCCACCTCGTCCTTCTCGAAGGGGCGTTCGGTGCGGTCGGCGGCGAAGAGGACGCCGACCACCCGCTCGCCCACCAGGAGCGGCACGCCCAGCAGCGCCACGAGCCCCTCGTCGGGCACGAGCGAGTCGAACACGGGGCGGTGGCTGAGGACCTGTGCCTCGCGGTAGTTGCTCACCCAGAACGGGGCCCGGGACTCGATCACCCGGGCGCCGAGCCCGCCGCCGGGAGGCATCCACGCCGAGGAGAACTCGTGCGAGATCGTGCCGGCCGAGGCGCTCAGCTTGAGGTTGCCCTCCGCGTCCAGCAGCGAGAGGTAGGCGATGTCGCTGCCGATCAGTTCGTGGGCGTGCCGGACGATCGAGGAGAGCACCTCGCCCACCTCGCCGAGCGCGGCCAGCGAACGGGCCGTCGCGTACAGGCTGCTGAGCTCGCGCTCGCGGCGCAGCCGGTAGGAGACGAGTTCGCCGTGGTCGCGGGGGCCCGGGTCGTGCGGACCGTGGTCGCGGGGGCCCGGGTCGTGGGCGCCGGCGGCGCCGGAATCGCTCTGCGGCATCAGGGTCCCTGTCGGTGTGCCCGCGAGGCGGGGGAGGGGTCGGATCAGGGGGTGGACGTCCCTCACACCCCAGGGCGGCGACAAGTGTACGGACGTTCCATCCTACGGAGCCCCGGCTCAGCCCTACTCTCACCCCAACGCGGACGGTTGTGATGCGGGTCGCAGCCGCCCGTCACAGCAGCGGCGCCCGACGGCCGGCGGGCGAACGTCCCTCGCTCACCCTCTTCCACACCCCAGGGGGCACCACCCATGACTTCCTCCGCTCACGCGCACCTCCCCGACAGCGACAGCGACAGCGACAGCGACAGCAGCACCGGCGGCGGCACCGACCCCGGCACCGCCGCTCCCCCGCCCGTCGCCGACCGCCGCGCGCACCGCAAGCTGCTCGCGGCCGGGCTGCTGGGCAGTTCGATCGAGTGGTACGACTTCTTCCTGTACGGCACGGCGGCGGCGCTCGTCTTCCCTGACGTGTTCTTCCCCCACTCCTCCGCCCTGACCGGCACCCTGCTCTCCTTCAGCACGTTCTGGGCCGGGTTCGTGGCCCGTCCGCTCGGCGGGCTCCTCGCCGGTCACTTCGGCGACAAGTACGGCCGCAAACCCACGGTCGTGGTCTGTCTCCTCGGCATGGCCCTCGCCACGTTCCTGATCGGCTGTCTGCCGAGCGCCGGGACCGTCGGCGCGCTCGCCCCGACCCTGCTGGTGCTGCTGCGCTTCGTGCAGGGCATCGCGGCCGGCGGGCAGTGGGGCGGGATCGCGCTGCTGCTGACGGAGTCGGCCGGGCCCAAGCGCCGCGGGTTCGCGGGCACGTTCGGCCAGACCAGCGTGCCCGTCGCCGTCATCATCTCCACCCTGGTCTTCACCACGGTCAGCGCCTCCCTGTCGGACGAGGCCCTGACCGACTGGGGCTGGCGCATCCCGTTCCTGCTCAGCGCGGTGATGTTCCCGGTGGTGCTGTACATCCAGCGCAAGGTCGAGGACACCCCGGACTTCCGCAGGCTCCAGGAGACGGCGGCACGCAAGCAGGAGGCGGTCGTGGTGCGGGCGCCGCTGGCCGAGGCCGTGCGCCGCAACTGGCGCACCATCCTGCTCGCCTGCGGCACCCTGTCCGCCACCAACAGCCTGTTCTACGTCAGCATCACCGGCCTGCTGAGCTACGGCACCAAGACGCTGGACATGAACCGGAACTCGCTGCTGACCGCCACGCTGCTGGCCGCGGTGCTGATGACGGCGATCCTCCCCTACACGGGGAAGCTCTCGGACCGCTACGGCCGGCGCGCCCTCATCCTCATCGGCGGAGCCGGCGTGGTGGCCTGGGCGTTCCCCTACTTCGCACTGGTGGGGACGGCGTCGGCGCCGATGATCTTCATCGCGGTCGCCGTCGGCTTCGTCTTCCAGGGCCTGACGTACGGTCCGATGGCCGCCTACTTCGGTGAGTTGTTCGCGCCGAACGTCCGCTACTCCGGCGCCTCGCTGGCCTACCAGCTCTCGGCGATCGTCGTCAGCGGCAGCACGCCGGTCCTGATGACCGCGCTGATCGCCGAGACGGACAGCACCGTCCTGGTCGCGGCGTTCATCGCCCTGATGGGCGCGGTCACCTTCGTCTGCGCCTGGTTCCTGCCGGAGACCAACACCGCCGAGGTGCGCCGGGACCCCGAGGCGCTCCCCGGAGCGCACCTGTACCGCTGACACACGGCCGGGCACCGGGAACCGCGGTGTCCGGCCCTTTCCCCACGGCTTCCCGGCCACTTCCCGAACGACGAGGAGACAGCACATATGTTCACCCCTGAACCCGAGTTCCCGCTCGGCGACATCCCCAAGGAGTACGCGGCGGAGCGCCCGGACGCGGTCGCGGTGCGGGCGGCGGACGAGGAGCTGACCTGGGACGGGCTGTACCGGGCGAGCAACGCGGTGGCGCGCGGTCTGAAACTGTCCGGCGTCGGGCCCGGGCGCATCGTCCCGCTGATGCTGCCCAACAGTGTGGACGTGGTCGTGGCGGCCTTCGCCTGTCTGAAGATCGGCGCCGTGCCGCAGCCGCTCTCGACCCGGCTGGCCGCCCCCGAGGAGCAGGCCATCCTCGAACTGTCCGACCCGGTGGCCGTCGTCGGCCGGGAGGAGGGCGCGCCCGTGGGCGACGGCAGGCTGCGGGCCACCACGGTGGCGGCGCTGCGCCGGCTCGGCGGCACGGACGACGACCTGCCGACGGAGGTCGGCCCCTCGTGGAAGGCGCCCACCTCGGGCGGCTCCACCGGCCGCCCGAAGATCATCCTCTCGGGCTCGTCGGGCACGTTCCACGCCTTCGACAGCGAGGCCTGGGGTATCGGCAGCCGGGAGCGGGCGCTCATCACCGCGCCGGTCCACCACAACGCGCCCTTCTCCACCGCCATGACGGTCCTGTTCAACGGCGGCACGGTCACCCTGCTCGGCAAGTTCGACGCGGAGCGGGTGCTGGCCGAGGTGGAGCGGCACGCGGTCACCTGGATGTACCTGGTGCCGACGATGATGCGGCGCATCCTGGCCCTGCCCGAGGAGACCCGGCACCGCTACGACCTCTCCTCGCTGGTGTCGGTGTGGCACTGCGCGGAACCGTGCCCCCCGGCGATCAAGCAGGCGTGGATCGACTGGCTCGGCGCCGAGCGGATCTTCGAGCTCTACGCCGGGACGGAGGCGCAGGCCGGGTGCACCATCTCGGGTCCCGAATGGCTCGAGCACCGCGGCTCGGTGGGGCGTACGACGTGGGGCGAGATCAAGATCGTGGCGCTGGACGGGACCCCGGTCACCGAGGCCGGTCACAGCGGCGAGGTCTTCATGCGGGTCCCGCCGGGCAATCCGCCGGCCTTCCGCTACCTGGGCGCGGAGGTGAAGGAGGTCGACGGGTGGTCGACGCTGGGGGACATCGGCGAGTTCGACGCGGACGGCTATCTGTACCTGCACGACCGCCGGTCGGACATGCTGCTGGTCGGCGGAGTGAACGTCTACCCCGCCGAGATCGAGGGCGCGCTGGCCGAGCACCCGGACGTGCTCTCCAGCGCGGTGATCGGACTGCCGGACGCGGACCGCGGCAACCGGATCCACGCGATCGTCCAGGTCGAGGAGGGGTGCACGACGACGGCGGACGAGATCGGCGCGTTCCTCGCCGGCCGGCTCTCCCCGCACAAGCGCCCCCGGTCGATCGAACTCGTCGACACGCCGCTGCGCAGCGCGGCGGGCAAGGTCAGGCGCTCGGCACTCCGCGCGCAGCGCCTGCACGCTGCGCCCCGTTAGGGACGCAGCCCCGTAAGGGGCGCGGGGAACTGCGCGACCAGCCACGACGGGTCCGCGCGTACGCACGGCCTTCCGCGCTCCTTCCTCGAAGCCCCGGCGGCTCCGGCACCGCGCCCAAGGGGGGTGGGTGGCAAGGGGCATCGGCGGGTGACGGGTGCGCCGAGAGCCTCGCGATGTCGAAGACGCCGGTCGGACCGCCGAGGACGGCGGTCACCCCCGTGCCCACGGGGACGCCGTCCAGTTCGGCCGGGCAGAAGGTGAGCCCGTCGCCCTTGAGCGTGCCGGATCCGTGAACGGGTCCAGCGTCCCGGGCGGCGCCTCGAAGCCCCAGGGGGTCCTGCGGCTGATCCATACGGCCGATCGTGGGCGCACCGGACACCGCGGTGCCGTGACCCCCGGGCGCGGTGCACGTTGCCCCGGGGGAACGGTGGACCCGCGCCGGGCGGGACGCGCGTACGAGAGGCAGGGGACGGGACATGACCCCGGAACACCTGAACCGTCGACGGTTCCTGACGGTGTCCGCGGCGGGTGCCGCGGGCGTCGCGACGACGGCACCGGCCAGGGCGCTCACCGCGCCCGACCGGGCCGGACGCCGCACGGTCACCTACCACGAGCTGACGGGCGGTTCGGTCACCGCCGACCGCGCCGGCCGTACCGTCGTCGCGGAGGTGCAGGGCGTCCTGTGGCGGGTACCGCCCGGCGGCGGCACGGCCGAGCCGCTCACCGACTGGACCCTGGAGGCCACCCGGCCGGCCCTCTCCCCCGACGGCGAGCGGATCGCCGTCTGCGGCTACCGCGGCGGCACCTTCCACCTGTGGCTGCTGCGCGCGGACGGCGGCGATCCGCGCCGGCTCACCGACGGTCCGTGGGACGACCGGGGCGCCGCCTGGTCCCCCGACGGACGGCGGATCGCCTTCTCCTCCGAGCGCGGCGGCGACCCGGTGACCGGCGCCTCCTTCGGGCTGTGGGTGTACGACACGGCCGACGGCCGCCTGCGACAGGTGACGGGCGGCGCCGACGCCGGCTTCGACGACTACGACCCGGTCTGGTGGCCGGACGGCGACTCTTTGGTGTGCGTGCGCGCCGCCCACCTGCCCGGCGGCGGCAACGACGGCGGCCGCAGCCTGGTGCGCGTGCCGCTCGCGGACGGCACGGCGGAGGTCGTCCGCACCGTGCCGGAGGGCCGGCTGGTGGGCCCGTCCGTCTCCCCCGGCGGGCGGATCGCCTGCGTCCACCTGTCCGGCGCGCCCGCCGCCTCTCCGCTGCCGCCCGCCAGGACGCTGCTGACGGTGGACGGGAAGACGGTGACCGCGGACGAGGACCTGGCGGCCGCCCCGCCCCACTGGCTCGACGAGAACCGGCTGCTGTACGTGGCGGACGGCCGCATCCGCACCCGTACCCTCGGCGCACCCGCCGTCCGCGACCTCCCCTTCACCGCCCGCACGACCGCGCCCCGCCCCTCCTGGCGCCCCAAGTCCCGGGATCTGGACGCCGGTTCGTCCTTCCCCGTACGCGGCATCCATCGCCCCGTCCTCTCCCCGGACGGGTCCACCGCCGCGTTCGTCGCGCTCGACGCACTGTGGCTGCTGCGCGCCGGCCGGGCGCCCCGCAGGGTGCTGCGGGCCGCGCCCGGTCACTACGTGCAGTCCCCGGCGTGGGCGCCGGACGGGCGGACCCTGCTGTACTGCACCGACCGGGACGGGCTGACCGCCGTGCACCGCGTCGGCCCCGACGGCACGGGCGACACGGCCCTCACGGAGGGCGGCCGCCTCTACCCCGCGCTGTCGCCGGACGGCTCCCGGCTGGCCTGCCAGGACGTCACCGGGAACCTCCTCGTGCGCGACCTGGCCACCGGCGAGGAACGGGTGGTGGCCCGGCCGCTCGCCGCCGACGGCCCGCCGGGCGCCCCCAGTTGGTCACCGGACGGCCGGTATCTCGCCTACTGCGACCGCAACCGGCTCAACCAGCGCTTCCGGGAGGGCTACCACCTCGTCCGCGTCGTCGACACCCGCACGGGCACCGCCCGCAGCCACCTCCCGGCCGCGCACCAGTCGCTCTCCGACCGGTACGCCGCCGGGCCCGTCTGGTCCCCGGACGGCCGCTGGATGGCGCTGGTCGCGGAGTCCGCGCTGTGGCTGCTGCCCGTCACCGCCGACGGCACCCCCGCGGGCCCCGCCCGCCGGCTCACCGACGAACCGGCCGACCACCCGAGCTGGTCCGGCGACGCACGCACCCTGCTGTACCTCTCGAACGGCCGGCTGCGACTGCTCTCCCTCGACGCGGACGGCTCCCCCGGCCGCACCCGCACCCTGCCCCTCCGTCTGACCGCCCACCGCACGGTCCCCTCGCGCGCCGGGAGACTGCGCGTGCACGCCGGTCAGTTGTGGGACGCCACCGGCACCGCCCCGCACCACGACGTCGACATCCTCGTCGACGGCAACCGGATCACCGCCGTCGAGCCCCACCGCCGGCACCGGCCGGGCCACCGCACCCTCGACCTGTCCGACCGGACCGTCCTGCCCGGCCTGTTCGACAGCCACACCCACCCGTACACCGCGACCTACGGCGCCCGGCAGGCCCTCACCGCCCTCGCCTACGGCATCACCACCACCGTCTGCATGGGCGGGCCCCTGTACGAGACGGTGCGGCTGCGGGAGTCCGCCGACGCCGGGCGCGCCCTGGGCCCGCGCCAACTGGCCTGCGCCGAACTGCTCGACGGCGCCCGCACCGCGTACAGCATGGGCCGCGCCCACCGCACCCCGGAGGGCGTCGAGCGCACCCTGCGCCGGGCCGCCGCACTGGACGTCGACTTCGTCAAGACGTACGTGCGCGCCCCGGGCGAGGTCATGGCGCGGGCCGCCGAGGCGGCGCACCGGCTGGGCGTGCCGAGCGGCAGCCACCTCTGCTCCCCCGGCCGCGCGGCGGGCCAGGACCTGACCACGCATTTGCAGGCCACCCAGCGCCTGCCCCACGGTCACGCCACCACGCCGCTCGGCCATCTCCACCAGGACCTGCTCGCCCAGTACGGCGACGGCGACTTCCGCATGATCATCACGCCGTTCGGCGCGCAGTTCCTCCTCGGCGCCGACCCCGCCCTCGCCGACGACCCCCGGGTGCGCGCCCTGATGCCGCCGTGGGACGTCGCCGCCGTACGCGAACGCGCGGGGACCGCGCCCACCGCGCCGCAGCTGCGGGCGCTGGCCACCGAGACGGCCGACTACCGGCGCCTGGCCGACCGGGGCGCGGTCCTGGCCCTCGGCACCGACTCCCCGCTGGTCCCCGTCGGCCTGTCCCTGCACCTCGGGCTGCGCGCCCTGCACGCGCACGGGTTCACCGCGGCCGAGGCCCTGCACCTGGCCACCAGCGTGCCCGCACGGCTGTTCGGCCTCGACGGGCAGCTCGGCACGGTCCAGGAGGGGCGGATCGCCGACCTCACCGTCGTCCGGGGCGATCCGTTCACCGATTTCGCCACCCTCGTCGACACCCCGCTCGTCCTGCGCGACGGCGTGCCGTACCGGCAGAGCGACCTCGTCGCCACGTTCGCGGCCGGCCCCGCACCCGCGCCGCCGGAGGGCACCGACTGGCGGACGGTGGGGCGGGCCCTGCGGGCGGGGCACTGCTGCCACCCCGGCGAGCGGTAGGCACCGGGCGCCCCGCGCGGCTGCGGGCTCACCCGTCCGGACGCGTCCTGGACCGGTGAGCCGTCCCCACGCCTTCCGGGGTACCGGCGCCACCTGCGCGCGCCGCGCCACCCGGGCGACCGGGTGGCGGCCCCGGCGGCGGAGCCCGCGCGGCCGAAGGCACCGGTCTTCTGAGAGGATCCGGAGATCCCTTACGGAACGACACGGCCCGGCGGCGGCGCGCGGACGGGCCCGAGGCGCGCGAGGATCGGTGAATGGGCGTGGGAGTGGGTCTCGTGCTGTCGGTCGTCTTCGCGCTGTGCGCGGCGTTCAGCAACGCGCTGGCCACCGTGTTGCAGCGGCGGGCCGCGCTGAGCGTGCCCGAGTCGCGGGGGTTCCGCTTCGGGCTCGTCCTGGACCTGCTGCACCGGCCGGTGTGGATGGCCGGGATGCTCGCGGTGGTGGTGGCCGGGATCGGGCAGGCGGCGGCGCTGGCCACCGGCCCGCTCTCGCTGGTCCAGCCGCTGTTCGTGCTGGAGCTGCCGCTGGCCCTGCTGATCGCCTCGCTGGTGACGCGGAACCGGCTGCCGGGTGCGCTGTGGGCGGCCGTGGCCTCGGTGGTCGTCGGACTGGGGCTCGCCCTGGTGGCCGCGTCGCCCTCCGGGCACCAGGAGCATGTGGCCCCCGACCGGTGGATCCCGGCGCTGGTGGCCTGCGCCGGGCTCGTGGTGCTGCTGGTGGCGGCCGGGTTCAGACGGCCCACCGGCAAGGCGCGGGCCGGCTGTCTGGGCGCGGCCACGGCGGTCTGCTACGCGCTGACCGCCGGGCTGATGAAGTCCGCCATGGCGGTCCTGGACGGCTCCGGAATCGTCGCCTTCCTCACCGCGTGGCAGACGTACGCGTTCGCGGCGGCCGGGGTGTGCGCGGTGCTGCTCCTCGAGCACGCGATGCAGGGCGGGCCCCTGGTCGCCTCCCAGCCGGCGCTCACCCTCGGCGACGCGACGGTGAGCCTGCTGCTCGGGGTGGTGCTGTACCAGGAGCACCTCCGTGCCGGGTGGTGGCTGCTGCCGCAGCTGCTGGGCGTGGGCCTGATCATCGCGGGTGTGCTGGTGCTGGCGCACCGGGGGACGGATCTGCGCAACGAGGCGCGGGAGGCCGAGGGCCGCTCGGCCCCGGCCTCCTGAGCGCCCGGGGCCGAGCGGCCGCCGCCACCGCTACCGCGTCTGCCCCCGTTCGAAGTAGGCGACCAGTTCCGGATCCAGCTCCGGCACCTCGCGGGGTGTGCCGCCGTCCCGCAGGGACGCGGTGGCCCGTACCCCCGCGGCGACGGCCATCCGCGCGGCGACGGGCGAGGTGTCCGTGGCGCCGCCCTCGCGCACGAACCGGAGGAACTCGTCGATCAGCAGCGGGTCGGCGCCGCCGTGCCCCTCCTCCCCGTCGTCGCCCTCCCCGGTGGCCGGCACGGCGTACTCCGCGTCGGCCTCGGCCCGGTAGGTGGAGCGGCGGGAGTTCCACACCCGGACCACCGCTCCCTCCTCGTCGCCGAAGTTCTCCAGCCGGCCGGCGTCGCCGATGACGGTGTAGTTGCGCCAGTAGTCGGGGGTGAAGTGGCACTGCTGGTAGGCGGCGAGGACCCCGTTGTCCAGGCGCATGTTGAGCAGCGACACGTCCTCGACGTCGATGACCGGGTTGAGTCCGCGCTGGGTGTGCGGGGGCCAGTGGCCGTCCTCGGTGTGCCAGTCGGCGTACTTGGGCTCGCCGGGGGACCTGCGGTGCGGGTTGTCCCCGTAGACCATCAGGTCGCCGAGGGCCTGCACCCGCCGTGCGTAGCCCCCGGCGAGCCAGTGCAGTACGTCGATGTCGTGGGCGGCCTTCTGGAGCAGCAGCCCGGTGGTGTGGCGCCGTTCCGCGTGCCAGTCCTTGAAGTACCAGTCGCCGCCGTACCCCACGAAGTGCCGCACCCAGACGGTCTTGACCTCGCCGATCTCGCCGCGCGCGATGATGTCGCGCATCAGCCGGATCACCGGCATGTGCCGCATGTTGTGTCCGACGTAGAGGCGGGTGCCGGTCTCGTACGCCGTGCGCAGGATCGCGTCGCAGCGTTCGACGGTGATGTCGAGGGGTTTCTCGACGAAGACCGGCTTGCCCGCCTCCAGCGCCTCGCGGGCGAGGTCGGCGTGGGTGTGGTCGGGGGTGAGGACGAGGACGGCGTCGATGTCGGGGGCGTGGATCACCTCCCTGTGGTCGTGGGTCAGGCGCGCCCCGGGGAACGCCGCTTCCGCCTCCTTGCGGGCCGCGCCGTCGGGGTCGGCGAGCGCGGCGATCCGTGACCCGTCGCCCGGTCGGTGGGCGGTGCGCGCGAGCGAGCCGCGCAGTCCGAAGCCGAGGACACCGAGGCGGAGTTCGCGGGGGGCGTCGGTCATGACAGGTGCGCCTTTCTGGTGGGTGATGCGTGGTGTTCTGTAGTGGTGTGCGGGGGGCGTCAGCTCACGGTGATCCTGTCGATGTCGGGTGCCCAGCCGTCGGGGTTGGCGAGGGTGACGGTGTTGTCCGTACCCGCGCGCAGGTCCAGTCGCACCGTGGTGGTGGCGGTGGTGTTCCAGTCGGCGGTCGGGGCGAAGGTGAGGGTCTGGGTGGTGCCGTCGTTGGCCTCGATGGTGGCCGTGCGGGCGGTCTGGGTGGCGTAGTGCACGGTGACGGTGCGGGTGCCTCCGGTGCCGCCGTCGACGTGGCGGAAGGTGAGGGTGGCGCCGTTGCCGACGTATCCCACCTTGGCTCCGCCGGAGCAGCCGCCGCAGTCGGCCACGAGCGCCCCGCCGGTCAGGGTGTTGCCGGACGCCTCGGCCTCGTAGCTCGCCGGACCGGTGTCCTGGCCCGGGCCGACGGTCATCGCGCCGAGGTCGAGCCAGCCGTCGCTGTTCTGGCCGGCGTTGGCGAAGCGCAGCTTCTTGGCGCGGGAGCTCACCTTCTCCAGGGGGTTGTCGGCCTTCATCACGAGCCGGTAGCCGCCCTGGCCGACGCCGGTGAGATCGACGGAGGTGTCGAAGTAGCGCGGGCTGCCGAAGTCCAGGTACGTGGGGTCGGAGCCCACTCCCCAGTCCGGGAAGGCCCTGATCCGGGTGGGCATGACCGTGCGCAGGTCCCAGGAGGTGTCCCAGTCCTTGACGACCTCGCCGGAGGCGTTCTTGAGGCCGAGGCGGACCTTCCAGGGGTAGTAGAAGGGCGCCACACCGGTGTTGGTCATCCGTACGCCGACCTTGGTGGTGCCCTGTGCGCTGTCGTGGAAGTAGGCGTCGGTGACGCCGAGGTCGTAGCCCATCAGCCGGACGGCGGCGGCCACGTTCGGGTCGGTGGCGGAGTAGTTGGCGCTGCCCTCGTTGATCTTCCAGGTGGTGTGCTCCAGCTCCAGGCACGCCTTCATGTTGTCCACGTCGCCTGACCCGCCGGGCCAGTTCGCGAAGGCGTCGGGCTGGATCTCGGGCCGTACCTCGCCGCCCATGGATGCGGTGGTCCAGCGGTTCTCGACGCCGTGTTCGACGGCCTTCTGGAGCTGGGCCCAGGGGGCGCCGCCCATCGACTCGGGCAGGGTGACGCCTTGCAGGGGTGAACCCTCCCGGTAGCAGAAGGAATCGTCGTGGTAGCCGACGGAGGGCCGGCTGTCGGCGGCGCCGCCCGCGGAGTCGGGATAGCGCAGCTCGATCTTGGTGTGGGTGAAGGCCTTGTCGTAGGCGTCGACGATCTCGGCGGCGTGGGCGTCGGTGGGCATGTAGTCCGGGTACGAGTCGCCGGAGGTGTCGGTGTCGTAGGGCCAGGTGTGCCATTCGCCCCACAGGCCGATCAGCCCCAGGTGGATGAAGCCCAGGCGCGGGTCGCCGTCGTAGCGGGCGCCGAAGGCGGCGATGAACCGCTTGAGGGCGTCCAGCAGGTAGGGGCTGTCGTAGTCGGGGCTGGTGGTGCCCCAGTAGGCGTTGTCGCGGTTGTCCACGTGCCCGGCGAAGCAGGGCGGGATGGCGTTGGTGGGGTGGCTGCCGGTGCTGTGCGGATACTCGATGTAGAAGCGGACGGCGGCCCGGTTGCCGGCCGCGGCGATGGCGTCCAGCGCGTCGTCCAGGACCCCCCAGTCGTAGTGGCCGCAGTCGGAGGCGTCGTTCATGACCTCCGACAGGCCGAAGTAGGACCAGGTCAGCGAGTGCGGATAGCCCGTGTTCTGGTCGCTGCCCGCCTGGTAGAAGCGGGCGAATCCCTTGAGCGGGTTGTCCAGTGGCGCGTCGGCGGCGGCCAGGGCGTGGACCGGGAGCGTGGGGTCGGGGTCCGGGCCGGGCGCCGGGCGGTCGGGGACACCGCCCGCGGCCGCGGCGGCGCCGGACGCGGTGCCGGCGGTGACGGGGGCGGCGTGGGCGGTGGTGCCGGGCAGTGCCGTGAGGGCGAGGGCGAGGGCCGCCGAGCAGAGAGCGGCCCACAGCCCTCTGCGGCGTCCGGGCGAGAACGTGCGCATGGTCGGCCTCCGGGGGTTCGGTTGCGGTGGGGGTGGCCGGTGACCCGGCCGCCGGCCCCGGGCCGGTGGGAGGTCCGGTCCGGGGCCGGCGCGCGGTCCGGCGAGTGTGGCTGAATCCCGATCAGTTATGCGCCACCATTGACAAAGTTTCGCTGTTGCTCATCAATATGTGGGCACAGCGCTCCACTGGCAAGAGGTGCGGCGCAGATCTTCTTCGGAGGCGTGAGTATGGGCGCCAGCACGGCAGTTGCGCCGCCCCGGCAGCGCGGCGGGGGCCGCACGGGCAAAGGCGCGAGCCCGGGGCGGCCCCGGAAAGCGCGTGACGACAGGAAGGCGGCCTGGCTGTTCCTCGCCCCGGCCCTGGCGGGATTCGCACTGTTCTACGCCTATCCGACCGCCCGGGGCGTCTACTACTCGCTCACCGACTACAGCCTGCTCACCGATCCGCACTTCACCGGCACGGAGAACTACCGGCAGCTGATCGGCGACGACCAGTTCTGGAACGCGCTCAAGGTCACCGGCTACTACGTCGTGCTGAACATCGGCTCGCAGATGATCCTCGCCCTGGGGCTCGCGACGCTGATGCACCGGCTGACCCGCTCGGTGGCGCTGCGCGCGATGCTGCTCGTGCCCTGGCTGGTGCCCAACGTCACCGTGGGCCTGCTGTGGATGTGGATGCTCGACGCCAACCTCGGCCTCGTCAACCACCTCCTGGGCGCCTTCGGCGTGGGCCCCACCGGCTTCTTCACCTCACCGACCTGGGCGATGCCCACCGTCGCCGGCATCAACGCCTGGGCCTACACCGGCTACACGGCGCTGCTGCTCTACGCGGGGATGCTCCAGATCCCGCAACACCTGTACGAGAGCGCCTCGTTGGACGGCGCGGGCGAGTGGCGCACCTTCACCCGCATCACCCTGCCGCTGCTGCGCCCGGTCCTGGCGCTGGTCCTGGTGGTCTCCCTGATCGGTTCGTTCCAGATCTTCGACACGATCGCCGTGACCACCAAGGGCGGCCCGGTCGGCGCCACGCGGGTCATCTACTTCTACATCTACGAACAGGCCTTCACGTACTTCCACATGGGGTACGCCTCCGCCGTCGCCGTGATCCTCGCACTGCTCCTCGGTGTGCTGACCGCCGTGCAGATGCGGCTGCTGCGCGCGTCCCGTTCGGATCTGGCCTGAGGAGCGACCATGACACGCACGCGCACCCGCAACCGGCCGACGCCGGGCCGGATCCTCGCCTGGGCGCTGATGATCGTCGCACTGGTGGCGACGCTCTTCCCGTTCTACTGGATGGTCCGCACCGCCCTGACCCCCGCGGCCGATCTCTACTCCGACTCCACGGGCCCCTTCCCCCAGCACCCCACGATGATCAACTTCTGGCGGGTGCTCGGGCTGACCAGCCAGGAGGAGGCCAGGGCCGCCGGCGGCTCCGGGGCACAGGTCGACTTCCTGCGCTATCTGCTCAACTCCGTCGTCTACAGCGGTCTGATCGCCTCCCTGCAAACGCTGTTCTGCGCGATGGCCGGTTACGCCTTCGCCCGGCTGCGCTTCCCCGGCCGGGACGCGGTCTTCGGGGTGCTGATCGCCGCCCTGATGGTCCCGCCCATCTTCACCGTGCTGCCCAACTTCGTGCTGGTGAAGAACCTCGGCTGGCTCAACACCTTCGCCGGCATGGTCGCGCCGAGCGTGCTGATGACGCCGTTCGCCGTGTTCTTCCTGCGCCAGTTCTTCCTGTCCATCCCGCGTGAGGTGGAGGAGGCCGCCGTCCTGGACGGGGTCGGCGCCTGGGGCGTCTTCTGGCGCGTGGTGATGCCGATGAGCCGGGGCCCCCTGCTCACCATCGGGCTGACGACCGCGGTGTGGGCCTGGAAGGACTATCTGTGGCCGCTGCTGACCGGCCGCGAGGAGGAGACCCGCGTACTGACGGTCGCGCTCGGCATCTTCCAGCAGCAGTCCCCCAACACCCAGCCGGACTGGACCGGTCTGATGGCCGGCTCCACCCTCTCCGTGCTGCCCGTCCTCGTGATCCTGATCCTCCTCGGCCGCCGTCTGGTCGAGTCGCTGAACTTCACCGGCATCAAGTGAGCCGGCCCTCCCACCACTTCGTCACCGCACGCTCCTGAGAGAGGCATCCGACATGCGATCCACCCACCGGCGCGCCGCCGCGGCCCTGCTGTGCCTGGCCGCGACCTCGACCTTCGTCTCCTGCGGCAGCTCCGACGAGGGCTCCGGCGGCACCACGCTCAACTACTGGCTGTGGGACGACAAGCAGCTCCCCGCTTACCAGGAGTGCGCGACCGCGTTCCACAAGGCCCACCCGGACATCACCGTCAAGATCACCCAGACGGCGTGGGCCCAGTACTGGCAGAACCTCACCACCCAGCTCACCTCCGGCGACGCCCCGGACGTGTGGACCAACCAGAGCTCCTACTATCCGCAGTTCGCCACCAGCAACCAGCTCCTGGACCTGCAACCGCTGATCGAGCGGGACAAGGTGGACCTCTCCGCCTACCAGAGCGGTCTGGCCGACGTCTGGGCCAAGGACGGCAAGCGCTACGGGCTGCCCAAGGACTGGGACACCATGGCGCTGGTCTACAACACCACGATGCTGAAGAAGCAGGGCCTCACCAAGGCCGAGCTGGACAAGCTCACCTGGAACCCGTCCGACGGCGGCACGCTGGAGCAGGCGATCGCCAAGTCCACCGTCGACACCAAGGGCCGCAACGGACTCGACCCGGACTTCGACAAGAACCACATCAAGGTCTACGGGTTCCTGCCCGAGTGGGCCGACGGCTCGCAGGGACAGAACGGCTGGGGCGACCTGGCCGCCGCCAACGGGTTCACCTATCTCGACAAGAACCCCTGGGGCACCCACTACAACTACGACGACCCGAAGCTCGCCGAGACCATCGCCTGGTTCAAGCACCTGATCGACAAGGGGTACGCGCCCCGCTTCGACAAGCAGTCCACGGTCGCCAACTCCGAGCTGCTCTCGGCGGGCAAGGGCGCCCTCATGGTCACCGGCTCGTGGACCATCTCCACCTTCACCGACCCCAAGGTCCAGGAGAAGCTGGCCTTCGCCCCGCTGCCGGTCGGGCCCGCCGGACGCAAGAGCGCCATCAACGGGCTGGCCGACTCCATCTGGGCCGGCACCAAGCACCAGGAGCAGGCCTGGAGTTGGGTCAAGTACCTGGGCTCCGCCGACTGCCAGGACCGGGTGGCCGAGCACGCCGTGGTCTTCCCCGCGCTGAAGTCCGCCACCCAGAAGGCGCTGGCCGCGCACAAGGCCAAGGGGCACGACGTCAGCGTGTTCACCGACGTCACGGCCGCGAAGGAGACCTTCCCGCTGCCCGTCACCGAGCACGGCACCGAGATCAACCCGCTGGTGCAGGACGCCATCCAGTCCGTCATCCTCGGCCAGGCCCAGCCGCGGAAGGCACTGAAGGACGCCAACGACAAGGTCAACGCCCTCTTCAAGTAGCCCTTCCGGCACCGTACTTCCCACCCGGCCCACTTTCCGCCCGGTTCACGTTCCACCCGGTCCACGTTCCACCCGGCCCACTTCCCACCCGGCTCACGCAAGGAGATCCATGGCCCAGCTCCTCACCCTCGGCGCGCGCACCTTCGCCGTCGAACCGGAGGACGACGCCCCGCCGCAGGCCGTCGACGGCGGCCTGCTGCTGCCTCCCGGACGCCTCGCCGTCCTGCACGGGCTCGGCGACGCCCTCTTCTACCGGCACGGACACAACTCCTGGAGCCCCTGCGGCTGGCGGCGGCTGTCGGAGCCGCCGCTGCGCATCGAGAGCGCCCAGCGGCGGCTGACCGCCGACGACACCACGTGGGACGACCCCGCCCGGCACCACTCCTCCGCCGTCGCCGCCCTCCAGGGCGCCGACGGGCAGGTCCTGCTGCTGGGCGCCCTCGGCCTGGACGTGCCACGGCTCACCGCCGACCGCGACACCCTCGCCGGCTGGTACGAGCACGCCGCGGCCCCCTGGTTCCTGGCGTACGGCGCCGAGGACGATGTCTTCGCCGCCTACGCCCGCCACCTGGGCGCCCGGCTGGGGCACAGCACCCGGCGCGCGGGCAACGTGTGGTGCAGCTGGTACGCCTACTACGAGAACATCACCGAGGAACAGCTCACCAAGGACATCGCGGCCCTGCGCGGCCTGCCCTTCGACGTCGTCCAGGTCGACGACGGCTGGGAGCGGATGGTGGGCGACTGGGAGGCCAACGACAAGTTCCCCTCCGGGATGCGGGGCCTGGCGGAGCGCATCACCGGCGCGGGGCTGCGCCCGGGGCTGTGGATCGCGCCCTTCATCGTGCTCCCCGGCTCCCGCACCGCCCGCGAGCACCCCGAACTGCTGCTGCGGGACGAGGACGGCCGGCCCGCGGTGGCCGGCCACAACTGGGGCAGCCCCTACTGGGCGCTCGACCTGACCCTGCCCGCGGCCCAGGACCACCTGCGCGGCAACATCCGCCGCGTCGTCAAGGAGTGGGGGTACACCTACCTCAAGCTGGACTTCCTCCAGGGCGCCACCACGCCAGGGCGGCACGCCGAGCCCATGGGCCGCGAGGAGGTCTTCCGCACCGGGCTGCGGATCATCCGCGAGGAGGCGGGGCCGGACGCGTACCTGCTGGCCAGCGGGGCGCCGCTGCTGCCCTCGCTCGGGCTGGCGGACGGGCTGCGCAGCGGTCCCGACGTCGCCCCGCTGTGGGAGCACTACGCCACCCAGGACCCCTCGGACGCGCTGGCGCGCAACGCCGTCGTCAACACGGTGCACCGGCTGTGGCAGTCGTCGCTGCTGGAGGTGGACCCGGACGTCGTGTACTTCCGCAGCCGGCTGAACCTCCTCACCGACCAGCAGCAGGGCCTGCTGCGCGACCTCGCCGACATCTGCGGGTTCCGGGCCGTCTCCGACCCGCCGGGGTGGCTCCACCCGGACGAACTCCAGGCCATGACACGGTACTTGCGGGCCCGCCCGGAGATCCGGAAGGTGGACCGCTACCGGTTCCTGCTCGACGGACGGGAGGTGGACTTCGCCCCGGTGGTGAACCCGGGCCAGGAGCAGCGCTACCCCATCGCCTGACCTCGGCCGAGGGCGTCCGGCGACCGCGTCCGGCGCACGCCGGAGTGCGGACGCGAGGGACCGGAGTTAGTAAACTGCCTAGCATTATCCAGCGGTGAGTACCGCGACCCACTGCAGGGAGCAGCACATGGCGACGACCGGTACGGACCCGGCCCGGATGCGCGAGATGAACCAGTTGACCATCGTGTGGGCCCTGCGCGGCAACCCGCCCTCGACGGTCACCGAACTCGCCGGCCGGACGGGTCTGTCCCGGCCCGCCGTGGACGTGCTGGTGCAGCAGCTGGTGGCCGAGGGCTGGGCCGAGGTCGAGGAGCCGGGGGCCAGCAGTACCGTCGGGCGGCCCGCCCGGCGGTACTGCTTCCGCGCCGACGCCGGGCATGTGCTCGGCATCGACATCGGCGTGCACAAGATCCTCGTCATGCTCAGCGACCTGGAGGGCAACCTCGTCCAGACGCTGCGCCGCCCGGCCGATCCGGAGGCCGGTCCCGACGAGCGGATGGCCACGGTCGACCGGTCCATCGACGAGGTGCTAAAGCGCGCCGGGATGACGGCGGCGGACATCTGGGCGGTCACCGTCGGCGTGACCGGGCCGGTCGACGCGAGCGGCCGCACGTCCCTGTTCACTCCCCTGCCGGGCTGGGACGAGGCCGATCCGGTGGCCCATCTCAGGGACCGCTTCGGCTGCCCCGTCCAGGTCGAGAACGACTGCAAGCTCGCCGCGGTCGCCGAGCGCTGGAAGGGTGTGGCGCAGGACGCCGACGACATCGTGTACATCCTGGCCGGCATCCGCACCGGTGCCGGGCTGATCATCGACGGGACGCTGCGCCGCGGGCACGGCGGGGCGGCGGGCGAGATCGGCGCGCTGAAGGCGGTGCGCTGGGTCAACGCGCCGGACCACCTCGCCAACTGCCCCGGGGTGCCCGCGTCGGCCGCGCAGGGCGAGGCGGCCGCCTGGGTGTTCCAGGCGGCGCGCACGGGCGACCGGGCCGCCAGGTCGGCGGTCCGGCGCTACGCCCGCGACCTCGCCGTCGGCGTTGCCGCGCTCACCCTCACGCTCGATCCGCAGGTCGTCGTCTTCGGCGGTGGCTTCTCCCGCTCGGCCGACGTCGTCCTGCCGCCGCTGCGGCAGGAGCTGACCAAGCACTGCCTGCGCCTTCCGGAGTTGCGCACCTCGACGCTGGGCGACGAGAGCGTGGCACTGGGGGCACTGCGGCTGGCCCTCGACGAGGTCGACGACCGACTGCTCAGCGGCCAGCTCGCGGCGCCCACCGCCCCGCGGGTCTAGTGCGTGTTTCGTGAGTACCGCCGGACCCGCCCTCCGGGCGGACGACGCTGCTTCCGGAACACGCCCTGGTGTCTCCTGTCGTTCCCTCCGCTCAGGCCAGGTCCAGCAGGACCGACAGCGTCTGGTGGAGCAGCCCTCCGGGGTCCTCGGGCAGGTCCGGGGAGCGCCAGGCGACGAAGCCGTCGGGACGGACCAGGACCGCGCCCTTCGGGGTGACTCCGTGGGCCTCGGCCCAGTCGCCTTCGGGCCGCATGTCGGCGCCGGGCGCGGTGCCCAGCCGGTAGGCGCGCAGCGGGATCGACAGGATCGCGGCGACCTGCTGCGCGGCCTCGTGCCAGGCGGGTGCGGTGGCGTCGCAGAGCAGCACCGGGGTGCGCTCGTACAGGTCGAGCGTGGAGAGCCGTTCGGGGCCGCGCCGCAGCCACAGGTGCGGGGCGCGGCTGCCCGGTTCCCCGGTCAGGCGGAGCTGCTCGGGGACGGCGGGGCCGTCGGGCGCGGCGCCGATCACCGCGCCGCGCGGATAGCGGTGGCCGAGGACGACGTTGAGGATGCCGCCCTGCCCGCGGCCGCCGCCGGCGCCCGGGGGCGGTGCGTCGTAGCCGGGGTGGCTGTGCTCGCCGGAGCGGTCGGCGGCGCGGGCGGCGGTGGCCTCGGCGACGGGGCGGCGCTCGGCGTCGTAGCTGTCCAGCAGGCCGGGGCCGGCCCAGCCGTTGAGGACGGCGGCGAGTTTCCAGGCGAGGTTGTGCGCGTCCTGGATGCCGGTGTTGGAGCCGAAGGCGCCGGTCGGTGACATCTCGTGGGCGGAGTCCCCGGCCAGGAGGACCCGGCCGGAGGCGTAGGCGCGGGCGACGCGCTGGGCGGCGTGCCAGGGCGCCCGGCCGGTGACCTGCACGTCGAGACCGGGGTCGCCGATCGCGCGGCGGATGTGGTCGGCGCAGCGCTCGTCGGTGAAGGACTCCAGGCTCTCGCCGCGCTCGGGGTGCCAGGGGGCGTGGAAGACCCACTGGGTGCGGTTGTCCACGGGGAGCAGTGCCCCGTCGGCCTCGGGCGAGGTCAGGTAGCAGACGATGAAGCGCCGGTCGCCGACGATCTCGGCGAGCCCGCGGGAGCGGAACGTGATGCTCACGTTGTGGAACAGGTCGCCGGGGCCCGACTGGGTGATGCCGAGGGATTCCCGGATCGGGCTGCGGGGGCCGTCGGCGGCGATCAGGTACTCGGCGCGCACGGTGGTGTGCTCGCCGGTGTCGCGGCTCTTGACCAGCGCGGTGACGCCGTCCGCGTCCTGCTCGTACGACATGAGTTCGGTGGCGAACCTCAGGTCGGCGCCGGGGAGTTGCCGGGCGTGTTCCAGCAGGACCGGTTCGAGGTCGTTCTGGCTGCACAGGCACCAGCCGCTGGGGCTGAACCGGGCCAGACCGCCGCCGGGGTCGATCTCCCGGAACAGCCACTCGCCGGCGTCGCCGACGAGGGTGGGCGCCTGGAGGATGCCGTGGTTGCCGGCGAGGACGGAGGCCGCGTCCTGGATCGCCCGCTCCACGCGGGCGACCCGGAAGAGTTCCATCGTGCGGACGTTGTTGCCGCGGCCCTTGGGGTGGGTCGAGGTGTGCTTGTGCTTCTCGACGAGGAGGTGCGGCACCCCCAGCCGGCCCAGGAAGACCGAGGCCGACAGCCCGACCAGGGAGCCGCCGACCACAAGGACCGGCACTTCGGTGTCAGCGCCTTTGCGCATGTCTGCCTTTCCTGTCGGGCGGCCGCGCGGCTCGCGCGGCCGCCGTACGTGACAACACGGCCCGTGCCGGGTGCCACCCCTGAGAGGGGCGGTATCCGGCGCCGTACCGGGGCACCGCACCGCCCCGGCCGACGGGCCGCCGGATGCGGCCCGGGAATCCGTCCCGACGCCGGCCACCGCGCCGGGTGGTGAGCCCTGACGTCCGCCGCCGACTCGGCCCCGTCCGGACCGGCGGCCGGCGCCGTGCCGAACCGCCCGAACCGTTGACCGCACCGCGTCGAGCCGCCCGCCCCACGACGACCGGCACCACGCCGAACCGTCCGGACCGACGACCGGCAGCGCGCCGGAAACGTGAGGACCGACGGCCGGCACCGCGCCGGGAACGTGGGGACCGACGGCCGGCGCCGTGCCGGGCGACCCCCGGTGGCGGGGGCGTCGTGGTGGGGCCGGGTGCCACCCGGGTGGTCCGGTGCGGGGCCGGGCCGACCGGGGCGGGACCCGGCTCTGCATGCATGCCCCGGCGGGCGGCTCGTCGGCGGGGATTCACTCGGTTGATCGGCCGGAATCGCGCGCGGGCGGCGCGCGGCACACGATCGAGCGCACAGCCTCCGTATCCGCCCCTGCCGCGCGGCCGCCCGCCGGCCGCTTACGGCCGCGGGGCGTGGCACACACCGCTGCCCCCGAAGAAAGGGTGTTCCTCCGATGACAGCCTCCCCCGCCGTGTCCACGGCTCCGAACCGGGTCAGCACGTCGGCGTTCGACGGCTCCCGGCTGCGGGTCGTGCTGATGCTCGACATCCACGACGGCGCCCAGCAGGAGTTCCTCGCCGCCTACGAGCGCATGTGCGACGCGGTCGCGTCGGTCTCGGGGCACCTCAGCGACCAGCTCTGCCAGTCCATCGAGAACCCCTCCCAGTGGCTGATCACCAGCGAGTGGGAGAGCGCCCCGCCGTTCCTGGCCTGGGTCAACAGCGAGGAGCACATCGAGACGGTGAAGCCGCTGCACAGCTGTGTACGGGACACGCGTTCGATGCGCTACAGCATCCTGCGCGAGACCACGCACGACGGCTCCGGCATCCGCGTGGAGACCCTCCAGGCCGCCCCCCGGGTCGGCGACGGCGTCGTACGGCACGCGCTGACGTTCACCGTGAAGCCGGGCAGTGAGCCGGAGGTGGCCCGGCACCTGTCGGAGTACGCCTCCCCCAGCCCCCAGGTGGACGAGAAGACCCGGCTGCACCGCACCTCCCTGTTCATGCACGGCAACCGGATCGTGCGGGCGGTGGAGGTGGAGGGCGACCTGATGGCCGCGCTGCGCCACGTGTCCCGGCAGCCGGAGGTGCGGGCGGTGGAGGAGGCCATCAACCCGTACCTGGAGCAGGAACGCGACATGAAGGACCCGCAGTCGGCGCGGATCTTCTTCACCCGTGCCGCGCTGCCCGCCGTCCACCACGTCGCCGCCGGTCCGGACGCGGGCTCGGCGCGGCGCGAGGGCCTGTTCCTGCCGGCCCGCCCGGGCTGCGGCATGCGGCTCGCGCAGCTGCTGGCGGAGCAGGACCAGCGGGCCGCCGACGACCCGCGCAGCCCGGTGCTCGGCGCCGCCGTCTACCAGCGCGACGACATCGTCGTACGCGTGGTGGACGTGGCCGGCGACCCGGACGCCGAGCCGGCCGCGGTGCTGGGCCTGGCCGAGCCGTCGGCCCGGGCGGAGGTGCTCCAGCTCCTGGACACCGCCGCGCTGGACGCGCCGGACGCCCTCGGCGACGAGCGGGCCCTGGCCGAGCTGCTGACCCGGGCCCGGATGCGGCCGCTGACCGACCGCACCTCCGAGCCCCGCTGACCGCGCCGCCCGGACCCGCACCCGATCCCTTCCGCGAGACCACGGAGCACCACATGAGCCAACAGCACGTCCGCATCGTCGACCTGGCCGAGACCCCGCACAACACCCGCCGGGGAGGTGACCTGCGCGCCATGCTCACCCCCACCGCGGTCGGCGCGACCAGCGGTTTCATGGGGCTGGCCACCGTCGCGCCGGGCGAGAGGATCGGCGAGCACTACCACCCGTACTCCGAGGAGTTCGTGTACGTCGTCGCCGGGGAGCTGGAGGTGGACCTGGACGGCGAGCCGCATCCGCTCCGCCCGGACCAGGGCCTGATGATCCCGGCGTACATGCGTCACCGCTTCCGCAACGTGGGCCGCGTCGAGGCGCGTCTGGTGTTCCACCTGGGTCCGCTGGCGCCGAGCCCGGAGCTGGGGCACGTCGACACCGAGGAGACCCCGGAGGCCGCGGCCGCCGGGGAGCACGAGCGACCGGTGGGGGCGGCCTCATGAGCCGCCGGGTCGCGGTCACCGGCATAGGCGTCGTCGCCCCCGGCGGTATCGGGGTCCCCGCCTTCTGGGACCTGCTGTCGCACGGGCGCACGGCCACGCGGGGCATCACCTTCTTCGACCCCGCCGGGCTGCGCTCCCGGATCGCCGCCGAGTGCGACTTCGACCCGGCCGCGCACGGCCTGGACCCGCGCACCGTCGCACGCAACGACCGCTATGTGCAGTTCGCGCTGGCGGCGAGCGCGGAGGCGGTGCGGGACGCGGGACTCGACGGGCCGCCGGACGACCCGTGGCGCTTCGGCGTGAGCCTGGGCACCGCGGTGGGCGGCACCACCCGGCTGGAGCACGACTACGTGCTGGTCAGCGAGAAGGGCGCCCGCTGGGACGTCGACCACCAGCGGGCCGAGCCGCATCTGCACCGCGCGTTCGCGCCCAGCACGCTGGCCTCCGCGGTGGCCGAGGTGTTCGGCGCGCGGGGCCCGGTACAGACGGTGTCGACGGGCTGCACCTCCGGTCTGGACGCGGTGGGCTACGCGGTGCACGCGATAGCCGAGGGCCGGATGGACGCCTGTCTGGCCGGCGCCTCCGACTCGCCGATCTCCCCCATCACCATGGCCTGCTTCGACGCCATCAAGGCCACCTCCCCGAACAACGACGACCCGGCGCACGCCTCCCGCCCCTTCGACGCCGACCGGGACGGCTTCGTGATGGGCGAGGGCTGCGCGGTGCTGGTCCTGGAGGAGCTGGAGTCGGCCCGGGCGCGCGGGGCGGAGGTGTACTGCGAGATCTCCGGCTACGCCACCTACGGCAACGCCTACCACATGACGGGCCTGACCAAGGAGGGCCTGGAGATGTCCCGGGCCATCGACACCGCGCTGGCCCAGGCCCGGCTGGCCCCGGAGGACATCGACTACGTCAACGCGCACGGCTCGGGCACCAAGCAGAACGACCGGCACGAGACCGCCGCCGTCAAGCGCTCCCTGGGCGAGCACGCGTACGCCACCCCGATGAGCTCCATCAAGTCGATGGTGGGCCACTCGCTGGGCGCGATCGGCTCCATCGAGGTCGCCGCGTGCGTGCTGGCCATGGCCCACCAGGTCGTGCCGCCCACCGCGAACTACACCACCCCGGACCCCGAGTGCGACCTGGACTACGTGCCGCGCGCGGCCCGCGAGCGGCGGCTGCGGGGGGTGCTGTCCGTCGGCAGCGGCTTCGGCGGCTTCCAGTCCGCGGTCGTGCTGACCCGACCGACCGGGAGGACACCATGACAGCAGGCGACAAGCGACGTGCCGTCGTCACCGGCATCGGGGTCGTCGCCCCCACGGGCGTCGGCGTCGAGGCCTACTGGAAGGCGACCGCCGAGGGCGCCTGCGCGCTCGACGCGATCTCCCGGGAGGGCTGCGAGAACTTCCCCATGCGGGTGGCCGGCGAGGTCCGCGGCTTCGACCCGCAGGCCATGGTCGAGGACACCTTCCTGGTGCAGACCGACCGGTTCAGCCACTTCGCGATGGCCGCCGCCCAACTGGCCCTGGCCGACGCCCGCCTCGGCCGCGGCGACCTCACCGACCCGTTCTCGGTGGGCGTGGTCACCGCGGCCGGCTCCGGCGGCGGCGAGTTCGGCCAGCGCGAGTTGCAGAAGCTGTGGGGCAACGGGCCCAAGCACGTGGGCCCGTACCAGTCGATCGCCTGGTTCTACGCGGCCAGCACCGGCCAGATCTCCATCCGCGGCGGGTTCAAGGGCCCCTGCGGGGTCGTCGCGAGCGACGAGGCGGGCGGTCTGGACGCGCTGGCGCACGGCGACCGCGAGGTCCGCCGGGGCACCGACACGCTGGTCGTCGGGGCGGCCGAGGCACCGCTCGCCCCGTACTCGATGGCCTGCCAGCTCGGGTACGCCGAGCTGAGCCGGGAGAGCGAACCCGACCGCGCCTACCGGCCGTTCACCCCCTCCGCCTGCGGTTTCGTGCCCGCCGAGGGCGGTGCCGTGCTGCTCCTTGAGGAGGCGGGCACCGCCCGGGAGCGCGGCGCGGACCTGCGGGCGACGGTCGCCGGGCACGCGGCCACCTTCACCGGGGCCTCCCAGTGGGAGAAGTCCCGCGAGGGGCTCGCGCACGCCATCGAGGGCGCCCTCGCCCGGGCGGGCTGCCGCCCGGGGGACGTGGATGTCGTCTTCGCCGACGCCCTCGGCACCCCCGAGGCGGACCGTGCGGAGGCGCTGGCGCTGGCCGACGCGCTCGGCCCGCACGCCCGCCGGGTGCCGGTGACCGCCCCCAAGACCGGTACCGGACGGGCCTACTGCGGCTCGGCGGTGCTGGACGCGGCGGCGGCCGTGCTCGCCATGGAGCACGGCCTGGTGCCGCCCACCCCGAACGTCTTCGACGTCTGCCACGACCTGGACCTCGTCGCCGGCCGTGCCCGGCCGGCCGAGCTGCGCACCGCGCTGGTGCTCAGCCGGGGACTGATGGGGTCCAACTCGGCGCTCGTGCTGCGGCATGGCGCCACCGGTTCCGACGAGTGAAGGAGTCAGACAGCATGACCGAACAGACGACACTGAAGGTGACCGTGGGCGAGCTGGCGGCGCTGATGAAGCAGACCGCCGGCGTCGCGGTCGACCCCGCCGAGCTGGAGCGGCGTGTCGACGCCGGCTTCGACGCCTTCGGCCTGGACTCCCTGGGCCTGCTGGGCATCGTGGGCGAGCTGGAGAAGCGCTACGGGCTCGCGCTGCCGGAGGACGCCGAGAAGTGCAAGTCCCCGGCGGACTTCCTGAAGATGGTCAACGGCTCGCTCGCGGCGGGGGTGTGACATGGCCGGGCACACCGAGAACGAGGTGACGATCGCGGCGCCGTTCGACCTGGTCTGGGACATGACCAACGATCTGGCGAACTGGCCCGACCTGTTCAGCGAGTACGCGGCCGTGGAGATCATGGAGCGTGACGGCGACCGGACCCGGTTCCGGCTCACCATGCACCCCGACGAGAACGGCACGGTGTGGAGCTGGGTCTCCGAGCGCACCGTCGACCGCGCCGCGCGCACGGTGCGGGCCCGCCGCGTCGAGCCAGGCCCGTTCCAGTACATGGACATCCGCTGGGAGTACGAGGAGACGCCGGACGGCACCCGGATGCACTGGACGCAGGACTTCGCCATGAAGCCCGAGGCGCCGGTGGACGACGCGGGGATGACCGCCCGGATCAACACCAACTCGCGCATCCAGCTCGACCTGATCCGCGACCGGATCGAGCAGGCCGCCCGCTCGCGCCAGCCCGCTGCGGCACGGGCCGAGTGAGACGGCCGAACGCACACCGGGAAGGGAAGAGAGAGCCTGTGCACCACACGATGATCGTCGCGAAGATGAAGCCGGGCGCGGCCCCGGACATCGCGAAGGTGTTCGCCGAGTCCGACCGGGGCGAACTGCCGCACCTGGTGGGCGTCAAGAGCCGCAGCCTGTTCCAGTTCGGTGAGGTGTACCTGCACCTCATCGAGAGCGAGCGGGACCCGGGCCCGGCGATCGCCAAGCTCGCCGAGCACCCGGAGTTCCGGGGCATCAGCGACCGCCTCGAGGCGTACGTCATGCCGTACGACCCCGAGACGTGGCGCGGCCCCAAGGACGCGATGGCCCAGCGGTTCTACCACTGGGAGCGCGACGCGGAGCGGGACGGAGCGGCGGCCGCCACCACCGGCTGACGGACCCGCACCCCCACGAAGGCCGTCGGCCCCCGCCTCGTCGAGGCGGGGGCCGGCGGCCTTCACGCGTCCCGTGCTCCCGGACTCACTCGGGGACGCGGCACTCGAAGGCGTGCAGATACGGGTTGACGGGGCGGACGGTGTCGATGATCAGGCCCGCCGCGTCCAGCCGCTCGGTCAGGCTCCGCTCGGTGTGCTTGGCACCGCCCACGTTGAGCAGGAGCAGCAGGTCCATGGCGCTGGTGAACGGCATCGACTGGGTGTCGTCGACGAGGTTCTCGATCGCCACCACCCGGGCGCCGGGCCGGGCCACCGCGCGGATGTTGGCCAGGGTGCGGCGGGTGCTGTCGTCGTCCCACTCCAGGACGTTCTTGATGACGTAGACGTCGGCGTGGACGGGGATGTCCTCGCGGCAGTCGCCGGGCACGGTGCGGGCCCGGTCGGCGAGCGCGCCGCCGGGGCGCAGCCGGGCGTCGGCCCGCTCCACCACCTTGGGCAGGTCCAGCAGGACGCCGCGCACGTCCGGGTACTTCTCCAGCAGACAGGCCAGCACATGGCCCTGGCCGCCGCCGATGTCGACGACCGACTCGGCGCCGGTGAGGTCCAGGGCGGCCGCCACGTCCCGCGCGGACTGCTCGCTGGAGCGGGTCATGGCGCGGTTGAAGACGGTGGCGGAGGCGGGCGCGTCCTCGTTGAGGTACTGGAAGAAGCCCTTGCCGTAGAGGCCCTCGACGACGTTGCCGCCGGTGCGGACGGCCTCGTCGAGCAGCGGCCACACCTCCCAGGTCCAGGGCTCGGTGCACCACAGGACGACGTCCTTCAGGCTGTGCTCGTCGTCCTCGCGCAGCAGCAGCGACAGCTCCGTGTGGGTGAAGGTGCCGTCGACGCGTTCGGCGAAGACGTCCTGGCAGGCCAGGGCGCGCAACAGCCGTCGCAGCGGCCCGGGTTCGGCCCCGACGGAGCGGGCCAGCTCCTCGGCGGTGGCGGGGGCGGGGCCGAGCGCGTCGGCCACGCCGAGCCGGACGGCGGCGCGCAGCGCGGCGGAGCGGGCGGCGCCGAAGGCGAGCCCGCGCAGGCGCATCGGGGCGGGGACACCGCTCTTCGCCGGTCCCTCATCGGTGCCCGTGACCGGCGTGCCGGAGCCGGTCTCGACGGTCGTCATCGACGGCCTCCCGCGGGCCCCTCGGCGGGCAGCGTGCGGTTGCCGCACAGGGCGGCGGGCTCGGAGGTCCCGCAGGTGTTGTCGCGGAAGGTGTTGTTCTTGGGGGTGTCCCGGTTGGCGAGGTCGGCGGGGCCGTTGTCGCGCAGCTTGTTGTCCTCGATGAGGTTGTTCTCGTTGAGTGCGCCCACGAAGCTCTTGAACAGCACGATGCCGCCGGACATCGGGGAGGTGCCCTTGTTGTCCTCGACAGTGTTGCGGACGACGTGGACCTTCTCCGCGCCGGTCAGGACGATGCCGGAGCCCTGGAGGACCGGCAGCCGGTCGGTGGCGGCACAGCGCTTGTTGTTGTGGTGGACGTGGTTGAGCCGGACGGTGAGGTCGCCGACGCGGGGCTTGTTCTCGTCGCCGACGACGAACATGCCGGCGCAGTTGGCGGTGATGTCGTTGGCCTCGACCATCAGGTTGCGCAGCCGCCGTACGGTGAGGCCGATGCGGTTGCCGGACAGGTCGTTGCCGCGGACCAGGGCGCCCTTGGCGTCGGTGGCGCCGCCCTCGGTGTCGACGGTGTTGGCCAGGAAGATCCCGGCGTCGCCGTTGGCGCGGGCGGTGTTGTCGACGAAGCGGCCCTCGGTGGAGCGCTCCTGGGCGATGCCCCAGGTGCCGTTCTTCTCGGCGGTCACGTGGTGGACGACCAGCTCGTCGGTGCGGCTGGCCCACACGCCGTTCTTCTTGAACCCGCGCACCGTCAGGTCGCTGATCCGGACGTCCTCCAGCGGGTGGGCGGCGGTGCCCTGGACGCAGATGCCGTTGCCCGCGGCGGCGCAGGCGTTCGCGGCGCGGGCCTTGGTGGTGGCGGGGACGAGCACGGTGCGGTCACCGGCGCCGCGCACGGTGACGCCGGACTTCTTGACCTGGATGCTCTCCCGGTAGGTGCCGGGGCCGAGGTACACGGTGTCGCCCGGCTGGGCGGCGTCGAGGGCCCGCTGGACGGACTCCCCCGCGTCCACCCGGAGGACGGCGCCGGCGGCGTGGGCCTGGGGCGCCCCCCAGGTGAGGCCGAGGACGGCGGAGGTGGCGGCGGACAGCGCGAGGACACGCAGTTGAGGTTTCGTCATAGGACGAAGTTATGGTCGGTATGACCGGTTTCGCCATATAGGCGCGCGTTCGTGTCACCCGAGCGTGCCGCGTCTGTCACTGCGCGTGATATCCGCTGGTCAGTCCCGTCACTCCTGTCAGCCTGTCGCTCCTGTCTCCTGTCTCCTGTCACTCCTGTTCAGTCCTGTCGATCCTCCGGGAGGGCCGTGTCGTCCTCGATCGTGTGCATCGCCGCCTCCTCGGCGCCGGCGGCGCCGCCGTCGATGCCTTCGTCCTCGGCGACGAGTTCCTTGGTGGTGTCCGTGTGGGCGCCCTGGTCGGGGGCAACGAGGCGGCCGGAGCGGGCGTCGCCCGCCTCGGGGTCGACGGGTTCGCCGTCGGTGTCGGCGGTGTCGCCGATGCCGTCGCCGGGCGGGGGTGTCACGTCCGGGACCTCCTGGGAGAGGCGTTCGTCGAGCGTCTCGCCCTCGTGCTGTTCCTCGGCGGTCGTGCCGGTCTTGGTGACGCCGAGGGGTTTCTCGGGGGGTGAGTAGCCCTCGTCGAGCGTGTCGTCGTAGGTACGCTCGCCGACGGCGTCCTCCATGTCCAGAGGGCTGGCGTCCTCCTGCTCCTCATTGCTGCCGGTGGGCTGGTAGACGTCGTCTCCCATGGGGTCGGCGGGCATCGGGGTCTCCTCTCCGGGGGTGCACTGTGACCCGTGTTTCCGTGATCGGCAGCGGTAACCCTCCGGGGTGCGCACCAGGCTTTTCCTCGCCCCCGCCGCCCCTACCCGTCCCGTCCCCGGGGGCAAGCCCCCGGACCCCCAAAAGATGCGCAGTTCCCCGCGCCCCTGACAGGGGCGCGGGGAACTGCGCAACGGGGTCCAAGGGGCGGAGCCCCTTGACAGGATGGGAAGGGCAGGGGCGGCGGGGGCGGGGAAAGCCCCCGGCCGTCACGCGTTCGGGTTGAAGGGGACCCCCGCCGGGAGGGCCTTCTCCAGGTGGGAGGCGAAGTTGCCGTCCTTCAGGCCGAAGTTCGCGCTGCCGAAGTCCGCCGCGCTCAGCTTCTCCCGCAACCCGGCCGGGTAACCGTCCCACCCCACGAGCGCCGGATACTGCCAGACATGCTCATGGTTCTCCGGCGGCTCGTCGTTCGCCGTCGCCGGCCGGAAGCAGTGCGTCCCGATCCCGTCCTTGTGGTACACCACCTTCGGATGCGTCCCCTCCCACCGCATCTGATCGGCCGCGTAGATGTCGAAGTTCCCGTGCGCGGAGGTCGCCACGTACTTCGCCTCACCCCCCTGCACCCACACCACCACATGCTCCCAGTCGTGCCGGTGCCCCCCGAGCGAGATCCCGGGCAGCGCCTGGTCCTTCTCGAAGTAGCTCCCGTAAAGGATCGCGCACCACCCGTTGTCGCACTTCTCCCGGGAGTACCCGTTGGTGTTCTCCAGGTCGGAGGCGTCCCGGCAGTTCCCGTTGAGCGCCCCGGTCGGCTTGAGACCGGGATTGAGCGTGCCGTCGGGCCCGATCGCGGGTGTGGCGTAGCAGCCGTCGGTGTCGTAGTCGTAGGCCGGCTGGAAGGTCCGCTCCAGCGTGTCCGCATTGGCGGGCAGCGCGGCCGGCGGGGCGGCGAACGCGACGCCGGACGCGGCCACGACCAGCGTGACGGCGGCGCCGAGGGTGAGGGATGCTCTGCGGATCCGGATGCGCGAGCGGGTCTTCACGTCTCCTCCTGGGAGCCACGGGCGCACGGCAGGGGCCATGGGCACACGACATGGGTACGCGGCACGGGTACACGGCATGGATTGACATGCCCAAGTCACCCTTCCGGTACGCGCGGAACAGGGAGCGGAACGTGAACGGGGCGCGGATGACGGCCCGGTGAAGCCTCGGCGAAACCGGCGGCAGGCGGACACCCCCTTCCGGCGGCGGCCCCCGGCTGACAGACTTCCGAGGGTGTTCGACTTCGACATGATCGTCATCGGATCCGGCCCCGGCGGCCAGAAGGCCGCCATCGCCGCGGCCAAACTGGGCCGCACGGTCGCCGTGATCGACCGTCCCGACCGGCTCGGCGGGGTCTCCCTGCACACCGGCACCATCCCCTCCAAGACCCTGCGCGAGGCCGTGCTCTACCTCACCGGCCTCACCCAGCGCGATCTGTACGGCCAGAGCTACCGGCTGAAGGAGAACATCACCGTCACCGACCTCACCGCCCGCACCGAGCACGTTGTGGGCCGCGAAGTCGACGTCATCCGCAGCCAGTTGTCCCGCAACCATGTCTCACTACTGGCCGGCACCGCCCGGTTCGAGGACGAGCACACCGTCGCCCTGGAGGAACCCGACGGCGACGGACGGGTGCTCACCGCCGAGCACATCGTCATCGCCACCGGCACCCGCCCGGCCCGCCCCGCGAGCGTCGAGTTCGACGGGCGGACGATCCTGGACTCCGACAACGTGCTGCATCTGGAGCGGGTGCCGCGGTCCATGGTCATCGTCGGCGCGGGCGTCATAGGCATGGAGTACGCCTCCATGTTCGCCGCCCTCGGCAGCAAGGTCACCGTCGTCGAACAGCGGCCGGGCATGCTGGACTTCTGCGACGCGGAGGTCGTGGAGTCGCTCAAGTACCACCTGCGGGACCTCGCGGTCACCTTCCGCTTCGGGGAGACCGTGAGCGCGGTCGAGCGCCACACCAACGGCACGCTCACGGTGCTGGCGAGCGGCAAGAAGATCCCCGCCGACGCGGTGATGTACTCGGCGGGACGGCAGGGCCTGACCGACGGACTGGCCCTGGAGAAGGCGGGGTTGACCGCCGACAGGCGCGGCCGGATCACCGTCGACGAGCACTACCGCACCTCGGTGCCGCACATCTACGCCGTCGGGGACGTCATCGGCTTCCCCGCACTCGCGGCGACCTCCATGGAGCAGGGCCGGGCGGCGGCTTACCACGCCTGCGGGGAGCCGGTGCACCCGATGCACGACCTCCAGCCCATCGGCATCTACACCATCCCCGAGATCAGCTTCATCGGGCGCACCGAGGCGCAGCTCACCGACGACTGCGTGCCGTTCGAGGTGGGCATGTCCCGCTACCGGGAGCTGGCCCGGGGGCAGATCATCGGTGACTCGCACGGCATGCTGAAGCTGCTCGTCTCCCCGCAGGACCGCAAGCTGCTCGGGGTGCACTGCTTCGGCACCGGCGCGACCGAGCTCATCCACATCGGGCAGACGGTGATGGGCTGCGGCGGCACGGTGGACTATCTCGTCGACGCGGTCTTCAACTACCCGACGCTCGCCGAGTCGTACAAGGTGGCCGCGCTGGACGCCACCAACCGGATCCGGCAGATCGACCGCCTGGAGGGCTGAGCGGCGGGGGCCACGGCGACGTAAGGGAGGGTGCGGGCAGGCCGCCCGCACCCCGCCCGCCCGCCGGAGGTACCGCGTCCGTGACGACCCTCGACCCCGCCGCCCCGCCCGGGCCCCGGCGGCGCACCCCGCAACCGCCGCCGGAGCGCCGGCGCCCGCGGCTCGACTCCTCCCTCGGCCTGGTGCTGCTGCTGTTGCCGGCGGTCGTGCTCCAGGGCCCGGTCCGGCGGGCGCTGGGCGCGCCGGTGATGCAGAGCTGGATGACCGTGTTCGTGGCGGTGGTCGTCCAGGCACTGCCCTTCCTCGTCCTCGGGGTGCTGCTGTCGGCCGCGCTCGCGGTGTTCGTGCCGCCGTCGTTCTTCGTCCGCGCGCTGCCCTCCCGGCCCGCCCTCGCGGTGCCGGTGGCCGGGATGGCGGGGGCGGTGCTGCCCGGCTGCGAGTGCGCCTCCGTGCCGGTGGCCGGGGCGCTGGTGCGGCGCGGGGTGGCGCCGTCGGCGGCGCTGGCGTTCCTGCTGTCGGCGCCGGCCGTCAACCCGATCGTGCTGACCGCCACCGCGGTCGCCTTCCCGGGCCACCCGGAGATGGTGGCCGCCAGGTTCGGGGCGAGTCTGCTGGTGGCGTGCGCGATGGGCTGGCTGTGGCAGCGGCTGGGCCGCGCCGACTGGCTGCGCCCGCCCCGTCCGCCGGCCGGTGACCGGAGCAGGGGCGAGGCGTTCTGGGACTCCGTACGGCACGACGTGGTGCACGCCGGCGGGTTCCTGGTACTGGGCGCGACGGCCGCCGCGACCCTGAAGGCGGTGGTGCCGGCCGGGTGGCTGGAGGGCGCGGCCGGTGAGCCCGCGGTGGCGGTGCTCGCGCTCGCGGTGCTGGCGGTGCTGCTGTCGATCTGCTCGGAGGCGGACGCCTTCGTGGCCGCCTCGCTGTCGCAGTTCTCGCTCACCGCGCGGCTGGTGTTCCTGGTCGTCGGGCCGATGATCGACCTGAAGCTGTTCGCCATGCAGGCGGGCACGTTCGGCCGCGGGTTCGCGCTGCGGTTCGCGCCGGCGACGTTCGTCCTGGCCGTGGTGGTGCCCGTGGCGGTGGGGACGGTGCTCTGGTGAACCGGCACGCACAGGCGGTCGTCCTGTTCCTGACCGGCACGGCCCTGCTGCACGCCGGGCTGACGGACCTGTATCTGCGGTACGTCAAGGCCGGGCTGCGCCCACTGCTGCTCGCGGCCGGTGCCGTCCTGATCGTCACCGCGGCGGCCACCGCCTGGTACGACCTGCGGCGGGCCCGGGCCGCCCGCCGGGACCGCGCGGAGCGGGGGCAAGCGGGACACGTCCACCGCGAGCCGTGGGTCTCCTGGCTGCTGGTGCTGCCGCTGCTCGCGCTGATCCTGGTCGCCCCGCCCGCCCTCGGCTCCTACAGCGCGATGCGCACCGGTACGGCCCTTCAGGCGCCGTTCGGTCTTCCTCCGCTGCCCGCCGGGGACCCGGTCCCGCTGGACCTCGTCGACTACGCGGGCCGGGCGGCGTACGGGCACGGCCGCACCCTGGGCGACCGGAAGGTCCGGATCACCGGATTCGTCGCGCTCGACGGTGCCGGACGGCCGTATCTGGTGCGGATGGCGCTGAGTTGCTGCGCCGCCGACGCGCAACCGGTGAAGGTGGGACTGAGCGGGCGGGTGCCTCCCGTACTGCAACCCGACAGCTGGCTGACGGTGGTCGGCACCTACACGCCGACGCACACCCAGGATCCCGTCAACGGCGGGAAGATCCCCTTTCTCGACGTGAGCCTCGCCACAGTCGTGCCCGTGCCGCACGATCCGTACGACGAGAGCTGGAACACCTGAGAAGGGGTCCCGAACACGTTCCGCCCACGTCCCGAGCGTGCCCCGGGCGTCCCTCGGACGCGCTCGCGCCCGGTCCCGCCCCAGCTGCCCCACTGCTCACGGAGCGTAAGGCAACCATTCACTCGTTCGATTCGTATATCCACGTGGAAGCGGCGCCGACCCCCGGTCACGGGGCGCGTCCGGAGCACCACCGACCGCTTTCGCGAGGATCATCGAGCGAGGAGAAACGATGCAGCTGTTCGCCCTCAACTACGCCGTCCCTGTGAAGGAGTTCGAGGTCAGCGCTCCGTACACCTACGACTCCGCGTTGCAGTTGAACGTGTTGGCCAACGGCCGGATCGCCGCTCACGACGCCGCGCTGATGCGCGAACTGGGGGCGACGACCTCGACGGCCGGGTCCAAGACCCACTTCGACGACTGAACACGGGGCGCGACGATGACGGTGCTGATCCTCACCGGCGAGGAGGACGTGACGGCGGATCTGGTGGTGGCCGAACTCCATGCCGCGGGGACTCCGGTGGTCCGGCTCGATCCGGCCGATCTGCCGGGGACGGTGGCCCTCTCGGGGGAGTACGTGCACGGCGGTTTCCGCGGTCATCTCTCCGTCGGCGGGCGGCTGGTGAGCATGGACGGGCTGAGATCGGTCTGGGTGCGCAGACCGGGGACGCCCGGGGCCCGGTCCGGCCGGCCGTCCGACTGGCTGAGCGAGGAGTCCGGGCAGGCCCTGTACGGCATGCTGCGCAGCGCCGACGTCCGCTGGATGAACCATCCGGACGCGGCCCGCCGCGCCCGCTACAAGCCCTGGCAGCTGCGGCTGGCGCAGCGCGGCGGGCTGCCGGTGCCGGCCACGCTGATCACCACGTTCCCGCAGGCCGCCCGTGACTTCGCCACGCGCTACCCGGACCTGGTGGTCAAGCCGGTCTCGGGCACGCACCCGCGGCACCCGCCCCGCGCGGTGCCCACCAGCAGGGTCGCCCCGGGAACGGACTTCACGGCGGTCGCCCACGGGCCGACGCTGCTTCAGCGGCGCGTCGCCAAGCGCGCCGACATCCGGCTGACCGCCGTCGGCGACCGGATCCTCGCCGCCCGCAAGGAGGTCTCCCCCGACGCCGGTCCTGACGAGGTCGACGTCCGCTTCGCCCGCTCCGACACCCCCTGGAAGCCGGTGGAGGCGCCGCCGAGGGTCGCCGGGGCCGTACGCGCCTATCTGCGCGAGGCGGAACTCGCCTACGGGGCCTTCGACTTCGCCGAGGACGCCGACGGCATCTGGTGGTTCCTGGAGTGCAACCAGTCCGGCCAGTTCGGCTTCGTCGAGGCGGAGACGGGGCAGCCGATCGCCCGTACGGTGGCGCGGTGGCTGGCCTGCCGGGACGGCACCGGCCCGGAGGACGGGGACGGCGGCCGGTCCGCCGCCCCGCGCCTCGCCCAGTGACGGAAGGCGTCACTCAGTGACGGGAGGACAGATACGCCTCCACACCGGGCGCCTCGTGTGCGTCCTCCTCGTTCACCAGACCGCCCACCGCATCCGCGTCCGGCTCGAGCACATACGTCTCCAGGCTCGCCGGGCGCGTCTCGTCGGAGAAGTCCTGCGGGGTGCCGAGCCCGGTGTCGAGGTGCTTCTGCGTGTGGTGCGCCGCCACCACGTCCGCCCGGTCCAGGCTGCCCGCCTCGCACGCCTTCTTCAGGTCCGCGCCGATGAGTTGGGCGGCGTTGTAGCCGGAGAGCACGCCCGAGTCGACGACGGAACCCGGGTACTTCTTCCCGTACGCCTTCACCATGCGCTCGACCCCGGGGATACCGGCGCTGACGGCGGGGGCCGCGCTGACGACGTGCAGCATGCCTTCCAGCGCCTTCGCGGCGGGGGTCTTGAGGAGTTGGGGCGCGAAGCCGGGGGCGCTGCTGACGATCGGCACCTTCAGGCCGCGGGCGGCGGCGACGCCCGCGAGCGAGGCGGTCTGGGCGGGGCCCGCGCTGATCAGCACGGCCTTGACGCCCTCCTTGCGCAGGGCGGTGACCTGGGCGGACAGATCGGTGTCGGTGGCCTTGATCTTCTGCCCGACCACCTTCATCCCGGCCCTCTTCGCCGCCCAGGTGGAGCCCTCCAGGGCGTTGGCGCCGTAGTCGCCCTCGAAGTAGACGTGGCCGATGGTGTCGCCCCGGCCGAGCTTCTTGGTGCGGGTGAGGTAGTCGACGGCGGCGAGCATGTCGATGTCGTAGGTGGTGCCGAGGACCTGGACGGCGTCGTTGCCGAGCAGGGCGGCCGACCAGGCCTGCGGGAAGGTGAGCATGTGGTCGCGCTGGAGGTCGTCGAGCAGGGCGGCGACCACCGGGGAACCGACCACCTGCGGCAGTGCGACGACGGACGAGGAGAGGTCGGCGTAGGCGCTGACGGCCTTCTGGACGTCGTAGCCGTGGTCCTTGACGGTGATGAGGATCCTGCGGCCGCAGATGCCGCCGTCGGCGTTGGTCTCGTCCGCCCACAGCTGCTGGGCCTGCACGATGCTCTTGCCGAGGGTGGCGTACGGGCCGGACAGGTCGGTGAGGGCGCCGAGCCGGATGACGGTGTCGCTGACGCCTGGTCCGGTGCGGACGCCGTCGGCACCTTCACCGTCGCCGCTCGACGAACCGGCCGACTTGGAGCTGCACGCGGTGCCGGCCAGCAGGACGGCCGCCAGGGCGGCGGCGAGGGCGAGCCGGCGGGTGCGGCGCGGGGCGCGCCGGGTGCGCGGGGTGTACGGGGTGTACGGGGCGTTCACGAGGTGGGCTCCTTGGTTCGGGCGGCGGAGGTCGGCGGACGGGGTACCGGCGGGCCGGTGCCCGCGCGGGTGCGGCGGGACCGGAGCCGGGCGGCGGCGCGGCGCAGTCGGGCGGCCGCTCGGTGCGGGCCCTCGGGGGCGTACAGCAGGACGAGGACGACGGCGGCGCCGTAGAGGTAGCGGGAGGCCTCGGTGGGCCCGATGGCTCCCGCCGCGGTGCCGGGGGTGACGACGAACGGGATGTGGTCGGCGTACCGGGCCATCAGCAGCGGCAGCGCGGTCACGAAGCAGGCCCCGGCGGTGGCGCCCGCCACGGACCCGAGCCCGCCGATGACGATCATGGCGAGGTAGTCGACGGAGAGCGCGAGCCCGAAGTAGTCGGGCACGACCCGGCGGAAGGCGAGCGCGAGCAGTACTCCGGCGAGGCCCGCGTACATCGAGGAGACGACGAAGGCCGCCGAGCGGTGCCGGGCGACGGCCACGCCGAGCACCGCCGCCGCCCGCTCGCTGTCGCGCAGCGCCACCAGCGCCCGGCCGGGGCGGCCGCGCAGCAGGTTCCGCGCGCTCCACCAGGTGCCGGCGAACAGTGCCAGCCCCAGGTACCACAGCCGCTCCTCCGCGCCGAACGGCACGCCGAGGACGACGAGTTCGGGGTCGTAGGCGGTGAACGCGAACCCGCCGACGGCCATCGGCGGCACCGAGCGCCCGTTGAAGCCGCCGGTGACGGTGTCGGCGGCGAGCAGCAGATGGTGGCCGAGGAAGACCAGCGCGAGGGTGGCGACGCCGAGGTAGATCCCGCGCACCCGCCCCGCCACGGGGCTGAACAGCAGCCCGGCGAGCCCGGCGAGCAGGACGGCGAGGACGAGGGCGAGCGACGGCGGCAGCCCGGGACCGGGCTCGCCGGCCAGCCAGACGTAGCCGTAGGCGCCGACGGCGAGGAAGAAGGCGTGGCCCAGGGAGAGCTGGCCCGCGGTGCCGGTGAGCAGGGACAGGCCGACGGCGCCGATGGCGGCCGCCATGCAGAACAGTCCGGTGCGCAGCCAGAAGGCGTCCAGGTAGAAGGGGAGCGCGCAGAGCAGCAGGGGCGCGGCGACGAGGAGGACGGTGCGGGACGGAAGCGGACGGCGGCCCCGCGGTGCGGAGGGCTCAGACACGGACGGCCCCCTTCCCGCCGAACAGCCCGGTGGGCCGTATCAGGAGGACGACGACCATCACCGCGTACGGCGCCACGTCGGCGAACCCCTCGCCGAGGACGTGCAGTTGGCTCTGGTAACCGGTGACGAGGGCCTCGGTCAGCCCGATCAGGGCGCTGCCGGCGAGGGCGCCGCCCGGGGAGGCCATGCCGCCGAGGACCGCGGCCGGGAACGCCGTCAGCGCGATCTGCCCGGTGGTGCGCTCCAGGCCGGGTGCCGGGAAGGCGGCGAGGAAGACGGCGGCGAGCGCGGCGAGCGCCCCGGCCAGGCACCAGGCGAGGGTACGGACGCGGGCGAGCCGGATGCCCATGAGGGCGGCCGCCTCGGTGTCCTCGGCCGCCGCGCGCAGCGACAGCCCCCAGGGGGTGAACCGGAACAGGGCGAACACCGCGCCGATGACGAGTGCCGACACCGCGAGGGCGGCGAGCCGGCTGTCGGCGACGGTGACCGGGCCGAGGGCGGTGACCGCGTCGCCCCAGGGGTCCCCGAGGGAGAGCAGATCGCCGCCGATGCGCCGGGTCAGCTCGGTGGCCAGCAGGATGTCGACGCCGAGGGTGGCGATGGTGCGCACATGGGCGGTGTGCGGACCGGTGCCCTCCTGACGCGGCAGCAGCCGGTCGACGGCGCCGGCCGTCAGGGCGGTCGCGACGACGGCGACCGCGAGGGCGCCGGCGAAGCCGAGGGAGGTGTGGAGCACGGCGGTGAGGTAGCCGCCGAGCAGCAGCAGCGAGCCGTGCGCGAAGTTGAGGACGCCGGAGGCCTTGAAGACGATGACGAAACCGAGGGCGACCAGGGCGTGGACGGCGCCGAGGGCGAGTCCGCCGAGCGCGATGTCGAGCAGTTCGGTCATGCCGCCTCCTCCCCCGCGCCGCCGAGGTAGGCGCGGAGCACCTCGGGGTGGCGGCGGACCTCGTCGGGGGTGCCGTGGGCGAGGGGCCGGCCGAAGTCGAGGACGGTGACCTCGTCGGCGAGCCGCATCACCAGGCCCATGTCGTGCTCGACGAGCAGGACGGACAGACCGAGCGCGGCCCGGACCGCGGCGACGACGTCGGCGGTGCGGGCCCGTTCGGCGGGGTTCATGCCGGCCACGGGTTCGTCGAGGAGCAGGACGCGGGGCTCCAGGCAGAGGGCGCGGGCGAGTTCGACGCGTTTGCGGTCGCCGTAGGAGAGGTGGGCGACGGGGGCGTCGAAGTGCGGCCCCAGGCCCACGAGTTCGGCGAGTTCCCGGGCCCGCTCCCGGTGCGCGCGCTCCTCGCGCCGGGCGGCGGGCAGCCGCAGCGCGGTGGCGGTGTACCCGGCGCGGGTCAGCGCGTGCCGGCCGAGCATGAGGTTGTCGGCGACGGTGGTCCCGGTGGTGACGAGGTTCTGGAACGTGCGCGCCAGGCCGAGCGCGGCGATCCGGTGCGGGGCGAGCCGGGTGAGTTCCGTGTCGCCGAGCAGTACCCGCCCGGCGTCCGGCCGGCACAGTCCCGACAGAACGTCGAAGCAGGTCGACTTCCCGGCCCCGTTGGGCCCGATCAGCGCGTGCACGGTGCCCGGCGCGACGGTGAGGGAGACCCCGTCGAGCGCGGTCAGCCCGGCGAACCGCACGGTGACGTCGCTCAGGCGGAGCGGCGGGGGCGGACCGGGGGCCCGGGTGGCCGCCGGCCGGCCGCGGTGGTGGACGCTCACGCGGCCCCCTGCCCGCCGGCCGCGGCATCCGGGGTTCCGTCCGCCGGCTCCCCCAGGTAGAGGCGGCGTACGGCGTCGGTGCGGGCCAGCTCGTCGGCGGAACCGGAGAGGCGGACCTCGCCCACCTCCAGGACGTACGCGTGGTCGGCGAGGGCCAGCGCCATGCCGACGTTCTGCTCGACCAGCAGTACGGAGGTGCCCTGGGCGTGGATGGTGCGCAGGACGTCGGCGATGCGCTCCACCATGCGGGGGGCGAGGCCGAGGGAGGGTTCGTCGAGCAGGAGCAGACGGGGGCGGGCCATCAGCGCGCGGCCGATGGCGAGCATCTGCTGCTCGCCGCCGGAGAGCAGGCCGGCGGCCTGTCCGCCGCGTTCGGCCAGCCGGGGGAAGAGGGTCAGGACGCGGTCGCGGGCCGCGCGGGCGGCGGCGGGGCTTCGGCGGCCGAGGGCGCCGGCGCGGAGGTTCTCGTCGACGGTGAGCCCGGCGAACACCCTTCGTCCCTCCGGGACTTGGACGACTCCGGCGCGGACGGCGGCGACCGGGTCGCGGCCGTCGAGCACGGTGTCGCCGTAACGGATGCGGCCGGTGGTGAGGGCGCCGCGGTGGTGGCGGAGCGTGCCGGAGACCGCGCGCAGCAGGGTCGTCTTGCCGGCGCCGTTGGCGCCGAGCAGGGCGACGATGCCGTGCGGCGGGACGGTCAGGGTGACCGCCCGCAAGGCGGAGACGGTGCGGCCGTAGGTGACGTCCAGGTTCTCGATGTGCAGTGCGGGTGCGGGTGCGGGTGACGGGGGTGGTGCGGGCATCGCGGCTCCTCGGGAGGGGAGCGTTCACGACAGCACGGGTGGGGAGGGGTGGACAGGGC